>NZ_CP012333.1:3945000-5145000 GCF_001263205.1 Labilithrix luteola | reverse complement strand
CTCCGCGTCGACCGCTCGCTCAAAGACGGTCGGGGAGCGCGACGAGCACCTCGGCCAGCTCCGCATCGTCATCGAGAACCAACTGCATCTCGTAACCAATCGGCGAATCCGCCAAGTCGCTCGCGAGCTCGGCGAGCCGAACGCGATCAGCTTCGGTTGCGGATGCCCCCGTGAGCGCAACGGTGGCTGCGATGCGGACGCGAGGAGGCGCGTCAGGATGTTGAACCATGGTCCACAGTGCTTCGCGTGGAGGACTTCCCCCGCGTGGCATCCCGCCGTCACCGATTCGTCGAAGGTGAGCGACCCATCCTTTGGCGCTTCGGTCACCACGGTGAAGCACGGCCATCTCCGGCACGGGTCCGACCTCCAATGGCTTCGCGGGAGGACGCGACGCTTCGACGGCTTCGCGAAGAGCTTCCTTGATCTTCTCCGCCCCTTGCCAGGTAGCGACCGGAATGTAGAAGGTGGACCAATTTCGACATTTGACCACAACTCGACAGTTGGGTTGTGTCCATCGAAACTCTGTGGAGACGGCGGAGACCTCGGAATACGGAACGAACCTCTCGAACCGCCCAAACCAAGACATCGAAAAGCCGTCCTCGCCGACGTCCAATCTTGCCGTGAATTGACAGCCAATCGCCACAACGAGGAAGAGTGGGACGACCACCAACGGCAGGACCCGAGGCGGCAAGACTTGCAGCAGGATGAAGACGCTCGGAACCAACAAGAAGACAACGCCAAGCACCGGAGCTGCTGGTGCGACGCTAGTTACCATGATCCAGAACTGCCGACGCTTCACCGCCCAACCTCCGACCACCGCATGGTCAGTGCGAAGGGTACCTCGCCGTTCGACGTCGTGCCGTTGGCTTGGGATGAATCAAGCGCCATCGCGGTGTCCTCGATGCCCTCATCACCGACATGGCGTCATGTCAGCTCGTCCAACGGCTGCGTGAGCCACGCGAGATCGGGATATCGCTCGATGAGCGGCTCGAGAAACAGGTTGCGGAACGTCGCGACGTCCCAGCCGCGCTGAGGTCCGGTCCTCAGCAGATGAGGGAGATTGTGCAACGCATCGGCGATGGCCTCCGCCCGAGCCGAGTCCCCCGCGGCGCTCAAATTCCGAATTTGAACGAGACCTCGGTAGAGGATCTCCAAACAGGCGGCACATTCTTCGGGTGAGAGCTGGGGGTTCATCGTGGTCGACCTGTTCGCATCCCGGGAAGTCATCTGCCGGCAGTCTATCAACGCAAGTCCTGTATCTACGGTTCGCCTTAGACGAACGTCGAGGCGCGCATTCGGCGCGGTCGAAACGAGTCGTTGTCCCAGGTGCCTACGGAAAGCCGCTCGTCGAGCCGCGTCACTTTTTCCCAGCGAAAGTGCCAGGGCCCTGTGTCCGCGGTGTACGATGCCAGGGTGAGATCCTCGGAGCTCTTCGGCACCATCCGGACGGAGAAGGCGCTCGCGCGAGTGCTCGACAAGCTTATCGACGGATGGTGCGAGCGGCGATGTCTCGAACCGCTTGGCTGGGTCCTGCCCGTTTGGCCCCTCTACCCGTGCAGCTCCCTGACGGAGTGCTTGGGTGAACTGCTCAGAGCGCTGAGAACAATCGAGACGCTGCCAACCGGCAGCGTGACCGACGAGGAGCGGGAACGCGTTGGCGATTGTCGCCGCTATCTCGAGCACGTCATCGACGGTCGTCTGCGCGGGTGACTTTCCCACTCGCAGTGGCAGGCCTCGTGCGGGTATGCGCAATGCAGCAGCGGATTACGTCATGGCTCGGTGCGAGCTCTTCCTCTGCGGCGATGTCATGACGGGGCGGGGTATCGATCAGATCCTTCCAACGCCGTCAAAACCGCAGCTCTATGAGCCGTGGTTGCGAGACGCGCGCGAATACGTCGAGCTCGCCGAGCGTGCGAGCGGTCGCATCGCGCGCCCTGTCGACTTTGCGTACATCTGGGGGGATGCGCTCGCTGAGCTCGGGCGCGTCCGACCCGACGCGCGGATCGTGAACCTCGAAACGGCCGTGACGACGAGCGAGGATGCATGGCCTGACAAGGACATCAACTACCGGATGCATCCGGCCAATGTGGAGTGCCTCACCGCGCTCGGAATCGACGTTTGCGTTCTCGCCAACAATCACGTGCTCGACTGGGGGTACGGCGGCCTCGTCGAAACCCTCGACTGCCTGTGCGGAGCAGGAATGAGGACGGTCGGTGCCGGGCGAACGGCCCTCGAGGCAGAAGCTCCCGCGATCGTCGCGACGGGCAGCGGCGGCCGTGTCGTAGTCTTCGCCGTGGGACACGTCTCGAGCGGCATCCCCTCGTCCTGGGCAGCAAAGCATGACGTGCCCGGAATTGCTGTCCTTCACGATCTCGGGCCTAACGAGGCTGACACGATCGTCGAACGCGCCGCCCTCGCGAGGCAGCTCGGAGATGTCGTTGTCGTATCGATTCACTGGGGAACGAACTGGGGATACGAAATACCCGACGAGCATGTCCGTTTCGCGCACGCGCTCGTCGATGGCGGCATCGACGTCGTCCACGGTCACTCGTCACACCACCCACGCGCTATCGAGGTCTACAGGGGCAAACCGATCTTCTACGGCTGTGGCGACTTCATGACCGACTACGAGGGAATCCACGGGTATGAAGCCTTCCGTCCCGCCCTGAGCCCGATGTACTTCACGACCTTCGAAGTCACCGATCGAGGTTCGAGCTTCGTCGCGCTTCGGATCGTGCCCTTCCGCTTGCGCAAGATGCGCCTCGAGCGCGCTACGCGGGCAGAATCGGAGCCGCTCGTTCGAGCGTGTCAGCGGTTCGACACGAAGATTGCGCTTCTCGAGGATGGGAGCCTCGTGACGCCGGCTCGAGCCCGGCGTCCTTAGCCAGCCGCCTCGAGCGCGCTGGCGCCCATGTGGCGCACGAACCAGCGCGCAGCCGATTGCGCGACGTGCTCGAGCGCGCCCGGCTCTTCGAACAGGTGCGTTGCGCCCGGAACAATTTCGAGCTCCTTCACGCACGCGAGCTGCTCGAACGCTTCGCGATTCAGCTGGAGCACTTGGACGTCGAAGCCTCCCACGAGCAGCAGCGTCGGTGCCCTGACGGAAGCAAGCGACGCCTCCGCAAGATCCGGACGCCCGCCCCTCGATACGACCGCATGCACGATCCCGGGGCGCTCGGCCGCCGCCACGAGAGCCGCTGCTGCCCCCGTGCTCGCGCCGAAATAGCCGAGCCGACGCTCCTCTGTCTCACTCTGCTCGCGTACCCAATCCGTAGCGACGACGAGGCGCGCCGCGAGAAGCCCGATGTCGAAACGAAGGTGCATGGTTTCGGCGTCGATGCGCTCCTCTTCCAGCGTCAGGAGATCGAGCAGGAGCGTGCCCAGGCCCGAACGCCGGAGCTCCGCCGCGACGCGCTGGTTGCGCGGGCTATGCCGGGAGCTCCCGCTGCCATGTGCGAAGAGGACGAGACCGCGCGCGTCGCCCGGAATCGTGAGTCGCCCCTCGAGCACCTCTTTGCCGAGAGGTATTCGAACGTCGCGGTCGACGGGCACCCGAACGCGCTCCGATTTCATGCGCGGGGCTCCGGTCCTTTCTCGTTCGGCTCTCGCGTGATCGAGAAGCTCGACGACGTCATCGTCCGTCGTGGTCGTGAAGTCCTCGTACCACAGGCCAACCGCCATGAAGAACGCCTCGGGATGAGGACACACGATCTCGTCCGCGACCGACGCAAGCTCGTCGAGCGAATCGGATGCGCCGACGGGCACGGCGAGGACGACTCTGCCGGCACCGCGGGCACGCAGGGCTTGCAACGCCGCGCGAGCGGTGCCGCCCGTCGCAACCCCATCGTCGACGACGATGACGGTTCTGCCCGTTACATCGAGCGGCGGCGCGCCTCGTCGGAACGTTTGAACGCGCTCGTCAACCTCGGCGCGTTTCTCCGCGATCAGGTCCGCGAGCTCTTCCTCCGAGACGCCGACCTGGCGCATGGTCCCGCGATCGACGTGCAGCGCGCCCTCTTCCGACACCGCGCCAATGCCGAGCTCGGGTTGGATCGGCGCGCCGATCTTGCGGACGACGCACACGTCGAGCGGCGCTTCGAGCGCGCGGGCAATCTCGTAGGCGACCGGCACCCCACCTCGCGGGAGCCCCAAGATAATGGGATATGCATCGCGGTATCTTTGCAGGTGACGGGCGAGGATCTGGCCGGCATCCGTCCGATCGCGGAAGAGTCTACGCGGCCTCATGAGTCGGCTTCATACAACTTCGATGCCGAATGCCTTCTGCTCTGCCCAACGGACGACAGCGATGAAGAGACTCGGCCTCGAGCTCCTCGGCGTCGGCGCCATGCGCTCGCCGCGCTACGCTCCAGCAGGTCTACTCGTTCGTTTTGGCGCTCATCGCGTCGTGATCGACGGAGGCCCGGGCGCAGCTCCTCCTCCCGGACGACTTGATGCGTGGCTCGTCACCGACGAGCATTGCGAGCTCATCGCTGCAATTCGCAGGCTCGCACGCGGGCGGGGCCTCGAGCCCAAGGTCGCGACCTGGAAGGCCGACGGTCTCGTCATCCGACCGCGTCCGGTGGTGCACACGTCGCACGCCGCCTTCGGCTACCTCATCGAGGTGACCTCCCGTGGTCGCATGCTCCGTTGCGCTTGGGCGCCCGAGTTCTTTCGTTTCCCCCGGTGGGTCAGCGCCGTCGACCTGATGTTCGCCGAGGCGTCGAGCTTCGCCCAGCCGGTGCGTTTGACGGGAGGCGTCGGCGGCCATATGGCCGTGATCGACGTTGCTCGCGAGGCAGAGCGCAGCGGCGTACGGCGGCTCGTCTTCGCGCATATCGGCAAGAGCTCGATCCGCGCCCGTGAGGCCGGGGCCCCGTTGAGTTTCGGCGAGTGGGCCAGTGACGGGGATGTCTTCGTGCTTGGGCGGTGAAGCTCTAAGCGGACCCGTGCGCTCTCCTGATCGACCACGACGGCACCGGATCTCCTGGTCGGCAGCTACGATCTCGCGACCTCGCGACCAGGTGCCACCGAAGAGCTCCAGACGAGCGAGAGTTTGTGTCTCGCCCCCGCGGATGGCGTCGTCGTCGGAGCTCTCCGTGGTAGCGTTTCCAAACGGTGGTGGAACAGAGCTCACGCGACAGCGACGGCGCTCCTGGCGACCGTGACTTTGGCGACGCCGAGTTCTTCGAGATGTCGCTCGACCACCTGTGCGTGGCGGGCTTCGACGGCTATTGGAAGCGGCTCAATCCGTCGTGGACCAGAACCCTCGGTTGGACGATCGAGGAGCTCATGTCCAGGCCGCTCATCGAGTTCTGCCATCCCGACGATCGCGCGGCGGTGCTCGATGCGCGATCGCTGCTCTTCGTAGGCCTTCCCATTGCGCCGCCCAGAAACCGGTACCGCTGCAAAGACGGTAGCTATCGCTGGTTCGAGTGGCGCTCGGTGTCCAATGTCGAGCGCCAGCTCGTTTACGCGATTGCACGCGACATCACGGCCGACAAGGAGGCCGAGCGCGTACGCCAGGAGCTCACCGAGAGCCTCGAAGCAACGCTGAACAGCATTGCCGAGGGTGTCATCTCGACGCGCGCCGACAGCACCGTCGCCCGGATGAATCCCATCGCCGAGCGCCTCACCGGCTGGACCTCGGCGGAGGCCGTTGGCAAGCCCCTCGACGAGATATTCCGCCTCCTCGAAGAGGGCTCGCACCCGCACCTCGTCGCGCGCGACGGAACCAAGCTCCCCATCGCATTCAGCCGCTCCCCGCTGAAGACCGCGGAGGGAAACGTGAGCGGCGCGGTGCTGGTCTTCCGCGATATGACCGCCGAGAAGCAGGCCCGAGAGGCGCAAGAGCGTATGCAGCGCCAGCTGATTCTTGCCGATCGTCTGGCTTCGCTTGGCACGCTCGCCGCCGGCATCGCGCACGAGATCAACAACCCGCTCGCGTACGTGCTCGCCAACCTCGAGCTCCTGGTCGGACAGATCGAGAGCGGTGATGCCGATCGCGTCCAGATGGCGCGCGAAGCGCTCGAGGGAGGCGAACGAATCCGCAAGATCGTGCGGAGCCTGAAGACGTTCTGCCGGGCGGAAGAGGAGCGGCGCTCGGTGATCGAGGTGCGCCCCGTGATCGAGCAGTCGATCAACATGGCGATGAACGAGATCCGTCATCGTGCGCGGCTCGTGAAAGACTACCTCCCGATTCCGCGTGTCGACGCGGACGAGTCGCGTCTGGTGCAGGTCTTCGTCAACCTCCTCGTCAACGCAGCCCAGGCGATTCCGGAGGGCAACACCGAGAACAACGAGATTCGCATCGTGACGTTCACGAACGAGGCCGGGCAGGCCGTCATCGAAATCCACGACACCGGCGAGGGCATCCCCGAGACTGCCATGCCGCGAATCTTCGATCCCTTCTTCACCACGAAGCCCATCGGGGTGGGAACCGGCCTCGGCCTGTCGATCTGTCACGGCATCGTCAGCGGCATGGACGGGAAGCTCACGGCCGAGAGTGGTGCTGGTCGCGGCACCGTCCTCCGTGTGGTCTTGCCCGCAGCAGCAACGCCCAACGGCGGCCCATGAGGCCTTCCGCGCGGGACTCGTGGATGAGGTTCAGCTCTTCATGGTGCCTGTCGCCGTGGGCGGAGGAACACCCGCATTCCCACTTCGTCACTTCGTGTCACTCGACTTGCGCGAGACACGAAACTTCGACAACACGGTTTTCCTGCGCTACGCCGTCAACCGAACTGCCAAGTAACGCGATTCCGTCACACACACGACAAGCTACTTGCAGCTATACGTCGTCACCGAGCTGCCCGAATCGATAGGGCCGCCGTCGACGGCGGCGCAGCCGTTCTCTTCTTGCGGTGAGGTATCGGTTTTGCCGAACCGCGCGGGGGCGGCGGTGAAATAGATCGACGTCGATACCGCGTCGCAAGCGTAGCCATCGGCGAAGTCGAGCTTCTTCGATTTCGCGATGTCGAGGGCACCACAGATGCGGTCGTGGACGAGCGAGTACAGGGTTGGATTCTGGCAGAGGCGCCCACCGCCAACCGAGTCGGGCAGAAGTGAAGAACCAAGCCCCGCGAGCATGTCCGTCGCCGCGACGCGCCCCGAGATCAAACCGTCTTCGATGCGATAGAAGCGCTGCTCGTTCGCGGTGGCGGGCGGGCGTGCCGGGTCGCGCGGCTTCAGGTCGTCACCGAGCGGAACGAGCCGACCGAAGGTTATCGGTGATCCTGCGACGACCTGCACGTTGCCGAACGGAATCGGGATGCCGTAATCCAGTTCGACGACAAGGCGGTAATCGCTCACGTGGCCGGCGGTGTAGGCGATGGGGAATCCGTTGACGATGGTATCGGGGAAGACGGTCCACTCGTCATCGCCACACCAACCCGGCGAGTAAAAGCCCAGAGGTCCTTCGACCGAATCGGGGCAGTGCGAGTCGCGAAGGCCGTTGCTCGCGACGATGCCAAGCTCGACGTCACGGTCGTTGGCGAGGCCGTTGTACTTGCGAAGGAACAGCAGCAGGCTGGTGCGGCCGAGCCGGATGGTTTCGTTGACCCGCGTGAAGTCGTCGCGGTCGAAGGCCGTCGTGAAGGCCGCGACAGCCGCCGCGAAGTGGCTGTCGACGCCGCCATCCCCGTCGCAGATGGGCTCGCCCGCGCGGACACACGAGCTTGCGCCGCCGTGCGCCGTGTCCAGTCGCGTATCGCACGTACAAACGCCGTCGAGATCGACGCCTTCGGCGGAGACGCCGTTTGGATTGATGGTGGATGTGTCCACCGCCATGACGATGGTGGGCAGCTCACGCGTCGGGTCGTTGTCGACCTCCGGCAGCCCCGGAAGCCCCGCATGTACGCACGGGTCGCCTGGCGGGTTCGATGCGGCGTCTCCCGCATCCGTCTCTGCCGAAGGCGAAGAGGGCACTTCGCTGCCTTTGTCCACACGCTCGATGCCGGCGACGACCTGGCAGGCCGCAATCAACCCGCCGGCGCAGCCCGCAACGACCGTAAGAAGCGCGATCCCTTGCCTGCGAGTCGATGATGCCAACACTCGCCGTCATCGTACGAGCAAACGGCAGCGGAGTGTCGAATCATCGAAACCATTCCGGCCTGGTCATCGCGCCGGTATCGCCCCGCATCGTGGTTTCCCGATAGACGTACGCGCCGCCCGTCGCGATCGACGACGAACGGCGCGCTAGCGGGCTCGGTGGCTCGGTCGCGAGGGTTTCGACTCCCCTCCGAACCACTACTTCATTGTGCCGCCGTGCGTCGGTGGAGAGATGACGATTTCCACTCGACGGTTCTGCGCGCGGCCTTCCTTTGTTCCATTGTCGGCGACCGGATCGGCCTCGCCGCGCCCTTCGGTCTGGATCTTGGCTTCGTTCAAACCGTGTTCGCCGAAGAACGTACGTACGGCGTCGGAACGCTCCTTCGAAAGCGTGGCGTTCCGCTCGTCACTGCCGGTGCTGTCGGTATACCCGATGAGCGTCATCGTCCGTCCCTGGTCTTGAGGCTGGCCTTCTTCAGCCACGCTCTTCACGGCTTTGGCAACCTCGGTGAGCCGCGCTTTCGCCTCCGGACGGATCACCGCTTTGTTCGTGTCGAACATGTTCGCTTCGGGCAGCGTGATCACCGTTCCACGCGGCTCGTCCTTTGCGGCGAGGCCGAGTCGCTCGAGCGCGATATCGGCGCGGCGCTCCGACTTTCCTGCGAGGCGCTGCTCCTTCTGCAGCTGTTCCTGCGTAGCCGCTGACGTGCGAGCGTTCGCCTCGGCAACCTGCGCCTGACGCTCGGCGACGTATCCAGCCGTCTTCGTCTCTTGGGATTTCGGCGAATCCTCGTACTGTCGCTCCGCGACGTCGAGGGCCTGTCGGGATTCGATGAGGCCGGATTCGTTGTATTGCGCAACCGGATCCGACGCTGCGCGATGGTAGGCCGCGCGCGCGTTCCGGAGCTCCGTCGGCGGGGGTTGATTTCCAGCGCACCCCGCGAGCACGCCAAATGCGAGCGCGGCGAGCGCCGGGGGAGTGAGAACCGAGACCATGCGTTTCATGACATCCTCCTCAGCGGTCAAGGTCCGGGCGCGGGCTGCGTCGCGGGGACGGGTTGAATGGGTGTTACTGACTTCGCCCGTTGATCGGCTTCACGAGCGAGCGCGGCCGCGAGAGCCGCATCGGACTGCGCTCGCGTGAGCGCCGCCTCGGCCTCGTCGGTCTTGCCCTCGCTGTTCAGCATTTTGGCTTTGCCCAGCTCGTCTTCGGCGAGAGTCAAATGCCTGCTTGCTTCGGGGGAACGCTCTGCCCCCGCTTCGCGCGCCGACTGTACCGCCGCGTCGGCCGACGCCATCCGAGCCGGAGGCACGGGTGTGGCCGAGCAACCGACGGCGAGCGCCGCCACGAGCCCCAGGGTCGAGATGGATCGCATCATAGTTGCCTCCAAACGTCCGTACAGGGACCGGGTGGTCGCCTGAATGGCCGGCACGACTGCATCGCGCGTACCGAACGCTGCTCCGCTGCGCGGCTGCGAGGTCGCGGTGGAAGCTCGATTCAGAAGCAATTCACGCGAATGGAGTAAGCGACGCGTAGATCCTCGCTGCAAACACTCGGTCTTGCCGGCGTCGAGCACGGACGTGGGCGATCGTGTCTGCTCGCACAAGGCCGCCACGTTCGTCACAACGAGCCAGCTTGCGCAGGCAGACAGCCCCGCTCACCGCCGCGGCCGGAAGGCGTTTGATTCGCTAGGTCGTCGCGACCAGCAATTCTTCCGAGTTGTTCGGTGGACGAAGGCCGTCCGTTCGCCCCGCGAAGTAACGATCGGCAAGGGCGGCCGAAGACACGTGCTCGACGTTTCGAAAGCCCGCTCCACGGGCCATGTCGAGCATCTCCGCGGGCGTAAAGAAGCTGATGAAGGGCGTCCCGCTGGCCCGCGCCCCATCCGCCGCGCGCTGCATTCCTGGACGGATCTCGGGATCGAGAAGCTCGAATGGGAGCAAGAACGACATGACGAACGTGGATCCCGGCGCGAGCGCCGCGACGTCACGCAAGGTGGCCATGATGGCGTCCTTCGTGAGGTACATGCTGACGCCCGTGGACACCACCACCGACGGCCTCGCGCGATCGAAGCCGGCCGCGGCAAGCCGCTCCCACCAGGCGTCGCCGGCTTCGAAATCGACCGGCACGAGCCGCAGGGAATCCGGAATGCCGAAGCCGAGCTCGACGAGGCGCTGACGCTTCCACGCTTGGGGCGCGGGCTGATCGACCTCGAACACGACGAGACGCGACGCAAGCTCCGGCCGACGCTGCGCGAAGGTGTCGAGCCCGGCGCCGAGAATCACGTATTGGCCGACGCCTCGACCGGCACGCTCCTCGACGAGATCTTCGATGAAGCGCGCGCGCCCCAAGATGGAGGCACGGAAGGGCTTCGTGAACGGACTCATGTCCGGCCGGCTCTTCCAATCGCCCTCCGGAGCCAAGAGCTTCAGTCCGACTTCGTCTTCGAGCACGTGAGGTTGCGCGTCGGACTGGACGTGTAACGCACGCCACAAGGCCACGCGGGCCGCCGTGTTCTCCGGCTCTACGGTCGACTTGTCAGCCATGGGCCTTCTCCGTCGGTAGCGGCGCCTGCACGCTGAGCTCGCGACCGTCGGGATCCGTGACCAGCATCTCGAGGGCAGGCCAGTGCTGTTCCTCGAAAGGCCGCACGACGGTGGCGCTGCTCGGCGGCGAGAACTGGGCGGCGTCCTTCACCGACACCATGGGCACGACCTTGATCGGTTGCTCGGCCGGCCTTTCGGCGATGAACAGAAACGGCCCACCGCTCGGGTGACGAAGTTGGCCGGAGTGATGGTCAGTCTCGAACTCGAGCACGTAGCCGAGCGCCTTCCAGAACGCGACCGTCTTCCCCCAATTGTGCGTTTCGAAGAGCAGACCTTGGATGCCTTCAGTCGCCATGCGTCGTCCTCCGCTTGCGCCGTGGCTCGTCGAGATACGCGCGCAACGCCGCGGCCACGATTGCCGACAGCGACTGCTCGGTCTCGACGGCGTGATGCTTGACCTCGCGAATCAGCTCGGTCGGCAGATACACGTTGAACTGTTTCACGTCGTCTGCCATGCCCTCAACCTAGCTTGCTAGCATGCTAGCTTCAAGTTCAGACGGCCATGAGCCGGTCGGCACCGAAACACAGCCCGACGCTGGGCCCTCGAAGGCGTGGCGTGTCGAACGCGCTAGACGCGCTCTCGGACGGCAGCGAGGAAGCGGCGACGTTCGTCGATATTCCCGAGTCCGACGAGATGGGCCCCCTTCGAATGCGAGAGACGCACGCCGCGCGAGAGGGAGTAGAGGGGATCAGCGCTGGGCGCGGTGGTCGTTGGCATGGAGATTCCAGAGTTCCTCGATGGCAACGGCTCTGCGACTCCGCCCCTCGATACCGCCCTCACTCGCCGCGAACAAGAAGGGGTGGAAGCTGAAGGCGTGATCGCCAGAGAGGCGATGAACCTCCTCTTCCCAGCCGGCCCAGCGGGAACCCTCGTAGAACTTGGCAAGGTCGCCGAGGAAAACGAACTCGAGGAAGTCCGTGTAGCCTCTCCCGAGATCTTCCCAGACGAGCGTATCGGGAGCGAAATAGAAGACGTTGCCCATCGGCCCCTCGAACGCGCCGCCGTTCATCGCGAAGAATCCGCCGAGCACGTCATCGGCGACAAGGAACGCGCCAGGAAGACGCGGAGCATGTGGCAAGCCGCTGGGGAAGTTCCATCGCGCGAGGTCGCGCGGAAGGCGAGCGCTCCCGGCTCCGAGGATTCGCATCCACCCGTGATCCACGAGGAGCCCGCCCGTTCGATAGGCCATGGCCCCCATCGGAGATCGCGTCGTCACCTGAATGCCCACGAGCGCTCGTGCGCCATCCTCCGGTTCCGCAGGGAGCACTTCGACTCGATTCGTCGCGGCCTCGATCATCTGCTCGACGAGCGGCCATCCGGGCTCTCGCGTGTCGACGAGCTCTGCAAGCGTACGCATGAGCGCGCAGCGTAGAGCGGGTCACGAGCCGCGTCGAGCAATGCAATTCGCCCCCGTCGCTGCTGCAGCGGTCCCACTCGTCTCGAACTTTCGACAATGGCGTCGGTAAGAACGACGCGCAGGAGCACGAGGCTCGAGAGGTAGATTCGTGCCGAGGCGATTGCGGCGAGAAGCGCGGGCCAACGTCGAACGAGACGCGCCGCCGTGAGATGGCGAAGCGCCCCTCCCTCGCTGAAGCGAGGCGCCGCGTGCAGAAATCGAACTGACGAACGCCTTCAAGACCGCGAGGAGCTCTTCGTTGGAGACATCGTGGAGCTGCATGAACCGCGTGTAGCCGCAAGATTCGGCAGCTCGCAGATCGCCATGGTTGCGTCGAATGCCTGCCGTGGCGCCAATGCCGTTCACTTACGGGGCACCTCTTTGACCGCGGTTGGGCGCTATCGGTCATCGTTGCTCATCTTGGTCTTCACGGCGCGAGCGAATCGTCGTTTCGAGCGGCGCGGAGGCAGGATGAACCGTTCGAGTTCGGGAGGGACGGAACGACCACCGCATCCTGCGGCACTTGCAATACAGTTCTCAAAACAAGTCCATCAATCGACTTGCGAATAGATATTCCATGATTAGGTTTCCAAACCTCGAACTCGCAGGTGTGGGGGCGACCAGGGAGGGGCATATGAGCGAACGAGATCGGGCCGAGGGCGAGCTGCTCCCCGGGCTGTCGTGGCAGGCGTGGCGTGGAACCGTGAGCGAGTGGCTGTGCGGAAACGTTCGCGGCGGAGGTGAGCTGGCGAGAGGCTGCGTCCATGCGGACACGGTGCCTAGACCTCTCGCGGGGGTGTCGAATGAAGAGATTCTCGTCGATCTGAAGTCGTTCGTCGGCGCGGAGAGGCGGTCGCTCGCGAGGGTGGTCGTCTATCTCGTCGAGATCGAGGAGCGTCGACTTCATCTCGAGCTCGGATGTTCGTCGATGTTCGACTTTTGCACGCGCAGGCTCGGCTTCAGCGAGGGAGAAGCGTTTCGAAGGCTCACGGCGGAGCGTCTCGTTCGGCGTTTGCCAGTGCTGCTGGATGCGATTGCCTCGGGCCAAATCCATCTCTCGAATCTCGTGCTTCTGCGTGACCTTCTCACGGAGGCGAATGTCGACGAGATCGTCGCCACCGCCGGCGGTAAGACGAAACGCGAGGTCGAGGAGCTCGTGGCGCGAATGGCGCCGAAGCCCGACGTTCAAGCGTCGATTCGGAAGCTGCCGGAGCGTCGGTCGTCTTCCTCGGCCGCTTCGTCGCGAAAAGTGATGACGACGACTTCGCACGCGCCGAGCCGCGTTCCACCGCCGCAACTGCAGGCCATCGCGGAGCGGCGCTACAAAGTACAACTCACGGCCGACGAGGTTCTTCGCGACAAGCTGGAGCTCGCACGAGCTCTGATGAGCCATCGAAATCCGAGCGGCGACCTCGCGGTGATCATCGAGCAAGCCGTCGACCTGCTCATCGAGAAACTCTCGAAGGAGAAGCTTGGAACGACCTCGCGAGCGCGCCTTCGCAAGCCATCGGCTCAGCACGGGTATGTGACGCGTGCGGCTCGGCGGGAAGCCTTCGAGCGTGATGGCTGGCAATGCTCGTTCGTCGGCAAGAACGGGCAGCGGTGTCCAGCGCGCTCGTTTCTCGAAGTCGACCACGTGACGCCCCGGGCACTGGGCGGCAGCGGCGAGGCCGAGAACCTCCGCGTCCTATGCCGAGCTCACAACCGCGATGCTGCCGAGCGAGTGTTCGGTCGCGCGCACGTCGAAGCGCGGATCCGGAGCATCCGAAAGCACTCGTCGCGAAGGCTGGATCGCAACGCACCGCCCGCCGCACCGGCCGACTTCTCCCAGCGAAAGTTCGAAGCAACGAGGACGACCACCACCACGGCCTTGCCTTCGGCCATCGGTGGCCTTGCGCGCGAGGCGAGCCACGTCGCGCCTGAGCAGGCGCAAGACGGCGATGCGCGGAAACACGTACGCACCGCGCTGCTCTCGCTTGGCTTCCGTGTCGCCGAAGCCGACCGCGCCCTCCTCGTGATCGACCGACAGGAGTGCGACGAGCCGTGGCGGCGGCCGATCGAGGCGCTCGTTCGTGAAGCCCTCCGCATCCTCACATGACTCATGAGACGTTGCTGGCTTGCGCTCGACTTCGCCGCCCCTGACGGCCGCTTCCCGCGCGCCAGCACTTGTTGCTCCGCCGAGAGCGGCAGATATTCGGGCGCGTCGGGGTTGAGCGCAAACCACAGCGTGTTCTCCATCCAGAAGCGATGGATAAACTCTTCGAAGCTCGCGGCGCAGGTTGCGACTTCGTCCAGCCTCGTGATGTCGTCCAAGCTGGCGGTGTCATCGTCACCTTCGCTGTCGAACTCAGGCGAGGCGAATACGACGGAGCTGGCACCGTCGGGCGTGGGGTAGAGATACCAAAGCGCGACGCACTGTTGGTCGTCGAGAAAGCGAAGGAGTCGCCCTGGCTGCCCGTTGGGCATCGCAAGGAGGCTCGTGGGAACATCGAGATAGCATGCTGTGCACGACGGAACCCGCGCGTGCAGAGAAACGTCGTTCATGAAGGTGATGTAGCTGGCGGGGACCTTCAGGTCTTCGCGCTCCGCCATCACGACGACCTCTTCGACCATGCGTTCCGCGGGACGCGGCAAGATATCGTCGCCATCCGGGCCCATCGACCTCGTAACGCCGAACGGGACAAGGTCGCCTGACCGTGGCAAGGTCGAGACGTGGGCAATGTCGTCAACCTGAACCGATTCAGGAAGAAGAAGCAGCGCGAAGACAAGGCCAAACAGGCCGAGATCAACCGCGTTCGCCACGGCCGCACGCAGGCGCAGAAGGACCGCGAGCTCGCCGATCGCCAGCGTGCCGAGCGCTTGCTCGAAGGCAAACGCCTCGAGCAGGCGAGCGAAGAGAACCAGACGTCCTCCGCCGAGGAGTCCGGCGAATCGGGCGAGTCGTAGGCACGAAGAAGCCCCGATTGGCCGAGGCCAACCGAGGCTCTTTGGCGACGTGGAATGTGGAATCAGCGCAGGCGCGAGGCCCGCCGCGTCACCACTTCAGATACGTCTGATCCTTCAGACCGCGCTCGAATTCGTTGAGCAGGCGCATGCCCTCGGTGGGCTTGAGGCGATCCTGCTTGATGGCCGCGTCGACCTGGGTCTTCACGCGCTGTGCGAGATCGTGCGTGTGGTACTGGGTCAGGCGAAGGACGTCGGCGATGCTGTTACCTTCGATGGTCTCTTCGAGGTAGTAGCCGCAATCCTCGTCCTCATCGAGGAAGACGTGAACTTCGTTCACGCGCCCGAAGAGGTTGTGGATGTCGCCCATGATGTCCTGGTACGCGCCGGTCAGGAACACGCCGATGTGATACGGCTTCCCGTCGCGCGAGTGCAGCGGGAGCATGTCGCGCGAGGCCTCGTTGCGGTCGATGAACTTGCCGACCTTGCCGTCCGAGTCGCACGTGATGTCGACCAGGGTGCTGAGGACGCTGGGCTTCTCCTCGAGGCGGTGCAGCGGAACGACCGGGAAGAGCGCGCCGAACGCCCAGTGATCGAGCAACGACTGGAACACCGAGAAGTTGCAGATCTGCTGGGTGCCGAACTTCGCGTCGAGCGCCGCGAGCTCGTCGGGGAGCTCGGCAGGGTCGTGCGACTTCGACAGCTCGCGGATGCGCTGGGCGACCTGCCAGAACGTGGTCTCGATCGCGGCCTTCACGTCGAGCTCGAGGAAGCCGAGCTCGAACGTCTTCTGTGCCTCTTCGCGGACCTCGAGGAGGTCGTGCCACGACTCGAGGAGGTTCGTGTCGTTCAGCTTCTCGCTGATCTCGTGGAGGTTGGCGATGAGCTTGTGGCTCGGCGCCGCCAGGGGAAGCGCAGGCTGCGCGGTGTTCTCGATCGCGCCGAAGGCCTCGACGACGAGCACGCAGTGCTGGGCGACGATGGCGCGGCCCGACTCCGAGACGATGTTCGGATGGGGAACGCGCTCCTCCTCGCAGACGTCGGCGATGTTCGAGACGATGTCGCGCGCGTACTCCTCGACGGAGTAGTTCATCGAGGCGTCGGTCGGGGTGCGCGAACCGTCGTAGTCGATGGCGAGACCGCCGCCCACGTCGATGTACTCGATGGGGTGGCCGAGGCGACGGAGCTTCGCGTAGTAGCGAGCCGCCTCGCGAACCGCGCGCTTGATGATGAGGATGTCCGGAACCTGCGAGCCGACGTGGAAGTGCACCAGCTTGAAGGCCTGGGGCATGCCCGCCTGACGAAGGATCTCACCGGCCTCGAGGATCTCCGAGGTCGAGAGGCCGAACTTCGCCTTCTCGCCCGACGACTCGGCCCACTTGCCAGCGCCCTTGGTGACGAGGCGAACGCGCACGCCGATCTCCGGATCGACGCCCATCTCCTTCGCAATGCGAACGATGGCGCGAACCTCGGAGAGCTTCTCGGCGATCAGAATGACCTTCTTCCCGAGCTTGCGGCCGATGAGAGCCGTGCGGATGAAGGTGTCGTCCTTGTAGCCGTTGCAAACGATGAGCGACTCGTTGTCCGAGTGGACGGCGAGCCCGGCGAACATCTCGGCCTTGGAGCCGACCTCGATGCCGTAGTGGAACGGGCGGCCGGCCTCGAGGATCTCGTCGACGACCTCGCGCAGCTGGTTGACCTTGATCGGGAACACGCCTCGGTAGGCGCCGCGATACTTGTTCTCGGCGATCGCCTTGATGAAGGCTTCGTTCAGCGTGCGGACGCGGTGGTGGAGGATGTCCTGAAAACGGATGACCAGCGGCGTGGTCAGCCCTTCTTCTTGCTTCGCCTGCTCGAGGACTTCACTGATGACGACCTTGCGGCCTCGCCCCTGCAGCGGAGCGACCGTCATTTTCCCATCCGCCGAGACGTCGAAGTAGCCGCCGCCCCAGCGGTCGATCATGTAGAGGTCGCGCGTATCGTCGACCGTCCAGGTTTCCTGTTCCGTGCTTCCGTTCGTGGTCATCTTTCAGCGGCGCACTCTACTGCGGACGCGCCGCGAGTTAAGGGGGAAGCGCAGGGGGGCGTACGATCCGTCGTGGTGGGAAGAGACCCCGGGCCGGGGCCTGCCGCCCCGCGGCTCGCGAGCTACCTCGAGCTTGAGTCCCCACCGCCTCGCGAGCAGGACCTTGCGAGGAAAACTCGCGAGCACCCAGCGACACCAGCCCGGACGCTGGGAGAGGAAAGTCCCCTGCGTCCGGCTCGCAACTGAACATACGAGCGTCCACCGCGCGCCGGGCGGCGAGCGAGGTTGGGTGGAAGGCCGGGCCACGAGAACGTCACGTCGAGAAGTCGTTGGTCAGGTCGAGCGCACCGTCGTCATGCACCACAATGCCCACGCCGAGCCGCTTCATCTTCGGCGCGAGGACGTTGTCGTGGTGCCCGCCGCCCGGGCCCTCTCGCATCATCCCGTCGAGGATGTCGTCGATCTGCCTCTCCTCGTTCGCGATGGGCGTCGGGAGCGCGCGCGTCTCACCGCCCTGGTTCTCGGCCCAAGCATCACCGAATCCGGCGCGCGTGAGATCGGCCCTGCTCGCATGCCCGATGTGACCGTGGAACGTGCGGGTACGAACGAGCTCGCGCGTCCCGTCGAGAGCGAAGCCGGAGAGTCGCGCGTCGAGGACCAAGGGCGGAGCGCCTGCCGCACGCCGGTACGCATTGATGCGGTCGAGGTTGTGCTGCGCGAGCCGATCCACACTCACCGGTGCGGACGACCTGGGGAGCCTTAGTCGCCCGATGTGGATGACGGGCCTGACGCGAGGACGCGCGACCGGAGCAGGCACCGGCGCCGGCCCGGGCCCCCACACGACGTGGCGAACCTCCACAGGACGTTGCGAGGCGCACCCAGCCAGCACGAAGAGCAAGGCCACGACGAGACCGAAGCGCATACCCGTCCGACGTCCCCCCGCCCCCATTCATGCAGTCGTGAACCGATCTTAATCGTACCGGTTCAGGATGTTCCGGCTCTCGTTCTAAACTCGTCGCGTGGCGACACCACGGCACCTCTGCGCTCGGACCATTGGAACGCTCTTCGTCGGACTCGTTCTCGCATGTGCGTTCGGATGCCGGCCAGCGCAGTCGGGCGGCCTTGCAGCGTCAGAAGACGAGAACGAGCCGCAGCCCAAGGAGATGGTCTATCGAGCGTACGCGCCAAGGGCTCTCGGCGATCTCGCCGATTACGAGGAGCACCCCTGCGGAGAGCCCCCCATCCAATACGTGCGAGCCACGGCGACGGCGCAGGGAAGGTATTGGGTCCTCGACGATCAGAGCAGTCGTCTTTTCTCCTTCGATGCGGCGTTCGAGCACCGGCAGGCTCATCTCACGAAGCAGAAGGTCGATCTCATCCGACGCGCCGACGACGGCTCGCTGTGGGCGGTCGTGAACGAGGAGAATCGCTGGCGCTTCTTGCGTCGCGACCGGACGGGGTGGCAGCACCTCGGCGATCTACCCGCGATGGGTCGAGCGGAAGACGCTGTCGGAGAGCGACAAGGGCGTCCCGCACTGACGACGCAGGAAGGAGAGACCTACTGGTTCGATGCCTCGGGCCTCGTCCATGTCTGGACGATCCCAGCCCCCGAAGACGCTCCGCGCCGCCGATGGAACAGGGGACGAAGGACACTCGCGAGTACGAACGACGGTGCCCTCTACGTCGGGCGCGAGGACGGTGAGTTCGGCGGTGGCCTCGCCCGGATCGACGTCGGCACCGCGAATCGTCGCACCGTGCAGACACAGGCGTTCGATGGCCCGATGACGGACATCGTCGTCGATCCCACCGATCGAAGATGTGTGGTTAGTAGCAACGGCACCATTCACGGCAACGGCAATGGTCTCGTCGTCAGAGCCTGCCCTGACCGAGTCTCGGTCGTTCTCAAAGAGATGCAGGTCCCCAAACAGCGGACGAGATGGACGGTCGAAGCGTCAGAGCCGTTCTTCAAACTCGTTGCCAACGGCTCCACGGTCTACGCCCTTGGCGACACCGAGAACTACGCCATCACCGGCAGCACGACACACCGACTCCCCGCTCCGACCTACACCGAACGATGCGGTCAAACCGTCGCGCGCGTCGAAGGACTGATGCTGATGCGCATTCCCGCGTTGGGCAGACGTGACCTCCCCTACGAGCGCCTCGGCCAAAACCTGTTCGCGATGCCAGCACTCTGACTCGATTACGCTCATGGGTCACGAACCGTTCGGCAGCCGGTTAGAAAACTCATTGCGTGCTCGACCTTCGCGGACGTTGTTCCTCGGCCTCCTGCTGGCCCTCGCCGGGGGATGCCAGCGCTCGTCGCCTCCGCCATCGACCGTGGCCCAACCGACAATGCCAACGGACGAGATGCAACCGGTGGAGACGATTCATCGACCGCTGCCGCCCATCCCGATCGGCGATCTGGACGACGATGATGAGCGTCCCTGCGGCGAGGTCCCAATTCAGCACATCCGAGCCGCCACGACGGCGTCCGGGAGGGTCTGGGTTCTCGACTCCGAGAGCCATCTCGTCTCCTTCGACGCAGCACTCGAACACCGAAAAGCCCACCTCACGAAGAAGGTGGTCGACCTCGTTCGGCGTGCCGACGATGGCTCGCTGTGGGCCGTAGTGAACGAAGAGAATCGCTGGCGGGTCCTTCGCTACGACGCAAAAGGATGGCAACATCTCGCGGATTTCCCGGAGCGCTTCTGGACTCAAGACTCGATAGGCGAACGCGAAGGCCGTCCGGTCCTCGCGACGCGCGACGGTGAAACCTACTGGTTCGACGCAGCCGGTCTGGTCCACTTCTGGAAGTATCCACTCGAAGGCCACTATCGATGGGTCCGCGAGGCCGGTGGAAAAACGCATCTCGCGAGCACGAACGACGGCTCGATGTATATCGCTCGCGATGCCGGTGAGTTCGGTGGCCGCCTGGAATGGATCCGCGTTGGAACAGCGGGGCGTCCGACATTCCAGAAGCAGGTCTTCGATGGTTCAATGACAGATGTCATCGTCGACCCGCTCGACCGAAGTTGCGTCATCGCCAGCAACGGCTTGCTTCACGCGAACAGTGGCGACGGTTTCATTGCACGCGTGTGTCCCAACAATTCCGCGGTCGTGCTCGAAGAAAAGGGAATGGCTGACTTGAACGACCGCCGGTCGCACGTCAAAATCGACACACTACCGTTCTCGAAGCTCGTCACGAGCGGCAACACCGTCTACGCCTTCGGCCTCGACCAGATCTACGCCATCACCGGCCACGCGAAGCGACGAATTCCGCCTCCGGTGTTCACCGAACACTGCGGACAGTCTGTCGCGCGCGTCGAAGGGCTGATGCTCCTACGCCTTCCGCGCTTGCTCAAAGAATATCCATACGACGCCATCGGTCACGCCATATTCGCGATGCCGGCTCCGTAAGTGCTCGAGCCAAATTTAGCCTTCGTTCGTCGCTCTTGCGTCGACCAGTGAGCGGTGGACGAGATACGCGAGGGCGCTGATCGAGCCGACGAAGGGGAGGAGAACGATGTACGGGGTGACGCGGATCGCGCGTTCACGGGCGTCGCGGCGCATCCAGCTGGCCACGAGCGTGAGGGCAATCACCAGATCGAGCAGCATCTGCATCGCCCACGGCTCACGATAGGCGAGGGTGAGGAAGCCGAAATAGCCGTGATGGACGATCACCCACGAGCTGTAACCGAAGAAAGGGACGAGAACCCACGGGACGACGCGTTTGTCCATGCGCGGGACTGTGGGCCGAGGACGTCGGGATGACCATGACCTCCGTGGTCATGACGGGCAGGCGGTGAACCGGTAGGCTCGAGGCGTGGCGAGCCAGCCTTCGCTCTTTGGACCTCTCCTCCGCCGATTTCGCGTGGCGCGTGGGCTCAGCCAGGAGCGGCTCGCGCTGGACGCCGAAATCTCGAGCCGTCATCTGAGCTGTCTCGAGACAGGACGAGCGGCGCCGAGTCAACCGATGGTCCTTTTGCTGGGCGCGGCGCTCGATCTGCCGCTACGCGATCGCAATGGCCTGCTTCAGGCGGCCGGCTTCGTCGCGGCGTTTCGTGACGTGCCCCTCGAGGCGCCGGAGGCCGCGTCGCTCCGTCGGGCCATCGATCTCATGCTCGAGGGGATCGAGCCGAACGGCGCCGTCGCGTGTGATCGCGCGTGGAACATCCTCCGCATGAACGCCGCGGCGTCTCGGTTGTTCGCGCTCTTCACGGACGTCGAGAACGCGCCGCCCGTGGTCATGCGGAATGCACTCGTCGCCACGCTTCACCCCGCCGGCCTCCGGAGCTCGATCGTGAATTTCGAGGCGGTGGCAACGTTGCTGCTCGATCGCGTGCGTCGCGAGACGACCCGCTTCGCCGACGATCCGGCGCTCCTCCGCCTACGCGACGAGCTCGCCGAGATCCCCGACCTCCCACTCCCCTCCCCCATTTCCGGCGTGGCGGACGGGCCCTTTCTCACCGTGCATCTCCGACGAGGCGATCTCGAAGCCCGCCTCTTCACGACCATCGCCACGATCGGAACGCCGATTGACGCGACCGCCGACGACCTACGGATCGAGACTTACTTCCCGGCGGATGAGCCCACCCAGAGGCTCGTCGCCTCCCTCACGACTCGTACGCAGCGATGAAAGATTCGAGCACGACCCAGGAGATCCGCATGGCCCGAGTGTCGAGGCGCAGGGCGTCGGGGCTCCTCGCCGCCATCGTAGGCGTCGCTGGTCTACTAGCGATGCTTGGAGGGTGCCATTCGGACGGCGAGACGGACGGCGCTTCCTCGCCCCCTTCCCCGTCCACGGAAGACGACGGCGGCACGTCCTCCGTTCCGATCGATGCGAACACGCCTCCACCGGGAGAGGTCGATGGCGAAGCCGGCACGACGACGCCACCGTCGATGACCGTCACGACGCGCATCATCACTACGACGCATCGCGCGATCCCAGGAAAGATGTTCGGAGGGTGGGGTCCGCATCTCGGTCACCTCGTGCGTCGTCCGGGCGGAGAGCTCTGGTTCGTCGACGACGCTTGCGAGGGCTCGGGCGCCGATACGTGCGACGTAAACGTGAATCGGCGCGTCGATGCGTTTCGGCTCGGCGCCGCCGGATGGGAGAAACGCGCGACGACGGCCCTTCCAAGTGGCATCCAGCAAAACACGGCAACGCTCGTCGCCGGTGACTCGTTCGAATCGTACGGTGTCGACACGAGCGCGCAGCGGATCGTGCGCTGTTCCCTGCTCCCCACGGAGACGTCGGGTTCATGCTCCGCCATTCCAATTCCGCTTCCGCCATCGACGAATTACGTCGGCGCCGCCGTCTCGCCGGATGGGTGGAAAGTCGCGTGGGCAACCACGGTGGCCGATGGCGGAGGCGGCTCCTTCCACTGGATGGTCGATTACGGCGGCGGCTGGAACGGACCTCGAACCGGCGGAGTCGGCGGCTACAACGACGCCTCCTATATCAATGCAGCCTTCTACGGCGGCAGTCGCAAGACCGAGCTCGTCATGCATGCGCAGCTCGTCTCGGGGCTCGCTCCGGCGTGGAGCTTCTTCGGTGCGGTCGGAACGGTCGACGTCGCTTCGTCGAATGCCATCGGCTTTTCGCTCCTTTCGAATGCCAACGATGCCATCGTTTCTACGAATGACGTCGTGGTCGACGCAGCGACGAACGACACCCATCTCCTCGCCCGGACGACCTCCGGCGCGGCCGCCTACTTCTTCAAACCGGACGGCGGCGTTTGGTCGGGAGTCCTCGCCACGATACCGAAGGCGTATCGCGCTCGCTTCGTCCAGCTCGAAGGCGGCCGACTCGTTTTGATCCATTCGGACGACGGCAAGGGTCTCGCGATGCGCATCTCGCCTGCTTCACGCACCAAGGGACAGCCCATCGATTGGAATGCCACGGGCGACACGGCGATTGCTCTACCCGACGGATATACGAACCTGCTGGCGATCTACGCGGAGTCGCTGTCGTATCAAGGATACGCGCCGCCAACGATCGAGCTCGCCCTCGTCGGCAGCGCGCGCGAAGGAGAGGTCCTTCACGTGAGTGTCAGGCCCTGATACGTATCGAATCGATGGGTGATAGCGCATTCGATTGGAACGTGAAGGTAGGCTGCACCGGCGGTCCGATCATGCTCGCCGACTTGCAGGATTTCCCGCAGTGGACCGGCGCCATTCCCTTCCGCGTGCTCCGCGAGCGAAGCGACGCCGACGCGGCTCGCTTCACCGGTCGGCAAACCGTGCTCCACTTCTGGGGCAATCTCGGCGGTGCCGGCGAGCGGTTCGTGGAATGTGACAGCGAGGAAGAAGCCCGCGCGAAACTCGATGGCCTCCGCGTCATGGCCAAGAAGAACTGCCCGGACGTCGTCATCACGGAAGAAAAGGGCCTCACGCATTTCCGCGATCCCGCGAGTGGCGGAGAGCTCCGCGCCGAGCTCGAGCCGCAATCGGAATACGATGCCTCCTGGCAACGCAACTACGACGCCGACGCGTGGATTCACGCCTTCGGCGACGGCGCACGCGCGCTGTTCTGGTTCGTCGGAGACGACCTCGTGCACATCGGACAGAGCAAAGCCAGAAGCGAGCTCATCCTCCTGAAGCACACAGTGGCGAGCTCCGAGACGGCAGCCGAGGACAACGCAGCTGCCCGCGCGTACGTGGAGGCGGCGAGCCCCGGCGAGCCTGTCGCCGAGCTCACTTTGTCGACATCACGTCTCGTCGCGATTTGGGCGCCGATTGCGCCCGAAGAGCTCGATGGCTTCGATGCCGGTGCCGCGGCGGCCGCCACCGAATCGACGAAACTCGGCGTCGCTCTCGACAAAGGAATTGGCGCCGTGCTTCGCGTCGAGCCGGGTCGCTACGTCGTCTCACTCGGCAAGGTGGAGCCGAGCAAAGGCGAGCAGCGACCTTGGTCGGCTCGCTGGTGCCGTCTCACGCGCGCGACTGTCTGACTCCACCGGGTGCGTCAGCCCGCACCCCGAACTCGTTCGACGTGGAGCGCCGCATCCTTCGCGGCCTCCTCGGGGCTCTTGCCGTTTTCGCGCGCGACGATGTACGCGGCATACCACGCCGACCATGGGTGTTTGGGAGCGCTGGCTTCGTACGCGCCGTGGTGCTCCTCGGTCTCGCGGAGTAGCTCGCTGAGAGCCGCCACGTCCGTCGTGAGTCCCTTGTCGGTCACACGACCGGGGAGCCGCGTTTTGATTTCCTGCAGCATCCAGCCGTTTCCGTCGGGATCGCTGAACGACGCCCAGGTGCAGTAGGAGCGCCCCTTCGGATCGGGGCCGGACACGCGGCCCTTCGTGCCGGCGTGGTGGAAGACACCGCCCTCGTCGTGGAAGGCCTCGCTCACGTTCACTCCATGCCCGATGAGCTCGGCGCGCACGGCTTCGATGTCTTCGACGATCAGCATCAGGTCCTGGACCGAGCCCGGGACTCCCGACGTGACGCCCTTGCCGAAGATGATCGAGCACAGTGAGCCCGGAGGCGTCAGCTGCACCACGCGAAAATCCTCTCCGGTCGCGAAGTCGGCATCGAGCCGCCACCCCAACCGCACGTAGAAGTCCCTGGCGCGATCGACGTCGGATACCGGAAGCACGACCACCTCGAGCTTCGTCTCGATCATCGTCGCGCTCGGCGTCTTGCTCGCGCGTCCAGGCTGCTCGCGTTGACCGGGCATTTGCGTGCTCATCGTCGCCTCCGTCGTTGGTTGACGGCAGGCAGCAAGCAAAGCCAAGACCCGCAACCTCAAGGCTGCGGTGCACGCCGAGCTCGAAGTCCTACGAGTGGTCCTAAGGCGGCGCTCGGAAACTCACGAGCGCGCGTGGACACGTGGACATGTGGGCAGGTGGACAGGCCGCGGATCGCAGCAACCGGCCAAGTAAATCGATAGCTATCAACTTCACCCGCTTTCGACAAGATCGAGCGTCATGATGATCGAACGAGATGGCGTTCGCCTCGCGTACGACGAGGCCGGAACCGGCGAAACGGCCCTGCTGCTCGTCCACGGCTGGGGAACCGACCGGAGCTCGCTGAGGCCGCAATTCGAGGCCCTACGCGCGAAGTACCGCGTCGTGGCGGTGGACCTGCGCGGCTTCGGAGAGAGCTCGTCTCCAGCACAGGCCTACTCCATCGAAGGCTACGCCGACGATCTCGCCTTCCTCACCGAACGACTCGGCTGTCCGAAGGTCGTCGTGATCGGTCACAGCATGGGTGGGCTCGTCGCGCTGGACTTTGCCGCGCGCTACCCCGAGCGAGTGACGGCGACGGCCGTTCTCGAGGCCTTCATCGCTCCGTCGGAGCGGGCGCTCGACGGTCTGCGCGCGATCATCGCGGGTCTACGCGGAGACAACTATCGCGACTTCGCGGCGCGCGTCCTGGCGCATTTGCTCGGTCCTCGCATCGATCCCGAAGAGCGAGCGCGAATGCTCGCGATCCTGGCGGCATGCCCACAGCACGTTCTCGTCGGCGCGTTCGAAGGCATGCTGGCCTACGAGAGCCGCGCGGCTGCGGCGCGAATCCAAAGTCCCTTCCTCTACGTCGGAACGGATGTCCCCTATGCCAACGAGGAGGAACTCCAACGGATGTGTCCACAGCTCGTCATCGAACGACTCTCGAATTGCGGACACTACTTCCCGCTCGAAGTGCCCGACGCACTCGGCGCCGTGCTGGCCCGCTTCCTCGCCGCAGAGACGAGCCGGTGACCAAGACATTCCACTTCGACCTCGCCCCTCTCGTCGCGGGCCTCGCGGACCATCCAAAACGAACGGCGCCGATCGAGAGCTTCGTCTCGATCAGCGCCGCGTCGTCCCGCCACGTGGGAGATCAGCTGCCGGAGCGCCAGCCGCCGCCGAGGGCTTGGTAGATGTTCACCATCGCCAGGAACTGGCGCTTCTTCGTTTCGACGAGCTCGAGCTCGGCATCGAGTGAGTCGCGTCGGGTCATGAGAACTTCCATGTAGTCCGCACGTGCCGATTGAAAGAGCACGTTCGAGATTTCGATGGACTTGGAGAGGGTGTCGACCTGCTTTTGCTGCAGGTCGTACGCCTTCTGCAGATTGCCGACCATCGACATCTGGTTGGCCACGTCGGTGAAGGCCTGCAGAACGGTCTTCTCGTAGTTCAAGACCGCCTGGATCTGCATCGCGTTTGCCGAGCGGTACTGCGCCGTGATCGCCGCTCGGTTGAGCAGCGGTGCGGTCAGGTTGCCGGCCACGCTGTAGATCAGCGACTCGGGCGTGGTCACGATGTGTGCGAGGTTGAAGGAGCGATAGCCGACACCGGCGTCGATGCTCAGCGACGGGTAGAAGCCCGCCTTCGCCGCCTTCACGTCGAGCTTCGAGGCTTCCAGCTGGAGCTCCGCTTGTCTCACGTCAGGACGGTTCTCGAGCAGCTGGGAAGGAAGTCCGGAGCCGACACCCGCGGGAAGTGGTGCCTTGAACTCCTCCGCATTCCGAGCGACCGGCTGCGGGAAGCGACCGACGAGGAAGTTGATCCTGTTCTCGGCCTGCACCTTCTCCTGCTGCACGTCGTAGAGGCGACTCCGGTTCTTGAGCACCTCTGCTTCGAATCGCTGGACGGCGAGCTCGGTCACCTTCGCCGCCTGCTTCTCGAGTTTGACGACCTCGAGGGCGTTCGTCTGGATCTCGATGTTGCGGTTGAGGATGTCGAGCTCGGCGTCGAGCGCGATGAGCTCGTAGTACGAGCGCGCGAGCTCCGCGACGATCTGCGTGACCATGAAGTTCCGGCCCTCGATGGTGGCGAGGTACCGGAGCATCGCGGCCTTTTGCGCATTACGCAGTTTCTTCCAGATATCGACCTCCCACGTACCGGTGAGTCCGAATTGGAAGTTGCCTAGGTTCTCGGGCACGCCGTTGGCTTCGTCGCTCTTGCCTTGGCTGGTCCATTTGCCGGTCTTTTCGAGACCAGCGCCGACGCCGGCGTTCACCTTCGGGAGATATTCACCCTTCCGCGCCGCAGCTTCGTTCTGGGCGATGATGATCTCCTGGAGCTGGATGTTCAGCTCCTGGTTGTTCTTGATCGCCGTGTCGATGAGGCCTTTCAGCTCTGCGCTGGCGAAGAATTCCCCCCACTTCTTCTGCGCAGCGCTGGCAGCTTCCGGATTGCCACTCGAATCACCGTAGCTTCCCGGGAGCGCCTTCTTGTTCGGCTCGCGGGGTTCATTTCCTTCGAGCGAAGGAACACACCCCACCGCGCCGGCGCAGAGAAACGCCAGCGCGATGACGGACGACAACGACCTAAGCCTTACCATGATGTCCTACGTTCTCGGTCAAGGGGACGTCGTGCTCGTCGCCGATGAGGCTCTTCCCTTCGGAGAGGGTTCCGAAGATGAAGTAGAGCCCCGGCACGACGAGGACGCCGAAGATGGTGCCGAAGAGCATTCCGCCGAGTGCCGACGCGCCGATGGTGCGGTTGCCGACGGCGCCCGGTCCCGTGGCCATGACCAACGGAACGAGGCCGGCGATGAATGCGAACGACGTCATCAAGATCGGACGGAAACGTGCTTTCGCACCTTCGATGGCGGCCTCCATGATGGTGGCGCCTTGCTGATGTTTCTGAACGGCGAACTCGACGATGAGGACGGCGTTCTTGCCCAAGAGGCCGACGAGCATGACGAGGCTGACCTGCGCGTAGATGTCGTTCGCCAGGCCGAGGACCTTCAGCATGAGGAACGAGCCGAACACGCCGGTTGGCAGCGACAAGACGACGGCGAGCGGGAGCAAGAAGCTCTCGTACTGCGCGGCCAAGACCATGTACACGAAGGCGAGAACGACGAGGAAGATCCAGACAGCCTCGTTTCCGCGCTTGGCTTCGTCGAACGAGAGACCTTCCCACGCGATGTCGTAACCGCGCGGTAGCGTCTTCGCAGCGACTTCACGAACCGCGTTGATGGCGTCGCCGCTGGTGTAGCCCTTCGCCGGACCACCACGGATGGCCGACGAGTTGTACATGTTGTAACGCGTGACTTCGTTCGGCCCCTGCGTCTTCTTCAGGCTCATGAATGCCGAATACGGCACCATGTCGCCACGGTCGTTCTTGACGTAAAGGTTCAAGACGTCCGAGGGGAATCGCCGGAACTCCGGCGCCGCCTGCGTATAGACCTTGAAGAAGTTGCCGAATCGAATGAAGCCCTGCTCGTAGGTACTTCCGATGAGGATGTCGAGGTTCTCCATCGCGGTCTTGATGGAGACGCCTTTCTGCATGGCGAGATCGTTGTCGATGACGACTTCGTATTGCGGATAGTCGGCCGCGAAGAAGGTGAAGAGCCCCGTCAGCTCCTTGCGCTTGCGCAGAGCCTCCATGAAGTCTTTGTTGACCTTGTCGAAGTCCTGGTAGTTCGTCTCGTTGTTCTTGTCCAAGAGACGAAGCGAGAAGCCGTCGGCGGCGCCGTAGCCAGGAACGGCCGGCGGTTCGAAGAACTCGACGACGGCGCCGATGTCCTTCGCCTTCTCCTCGAGCTCGTCGATGATCTGCTTGGCCGTGCGCGGACGTTCGCCCCACGGCTTCAGATTGATGAGACAGGTACCGGCGTTCGAGCCGCGACCTTCGGTGAGGATCTCGTAGCCGGCGAGCGAGGAGACCGAGTCGACGCCTTCGACCTTTTTGGCGATGTCTTGGAGCTCGCGCGAGACGTCGTTGGTGCGCTCGAGCGTGGTGCCCGGCGGCGTCTGGATGATGGCGTAGATCTGGCCCTGGTCTTCGTTGGGAACGAAGCCCGAGGGAACGACCTTGCTCAGTCCCATGACGCCGAAGCCGAACGCAACGAGCATGACGAACGTGACGAGGCGTCGATTGACGATCTTCTTGAGAAGCCCCGTGTAGACGCCCGTTCCCTTCTCGAACCAGCGATTGAACCCGTCGATGAAGAGGCCGATCGGCGTCTTCCGCTTCTGATGCGGCTGATGAGGCTTGAGGATCATCGCGCAGAGAACCGGCGTGAGCGTGAGCGCGACCACGCCCGAGAGCACGATCGACGCAGCCATCGTGATCGAGAACTGCCGGTAGAAGATACCGACCGGCCCGCCCATGAAGGCAACGGGCACGAAGACGGCGGTCATCATCAGGGTGATGGCGATGACGGCGCCGCTGATCTCGCCGAGCACCTTCTTGCTCGCGTTGTAGGGAGACAAGTGCTCTTCGGCCATCTTCACGTGGACGGCCTCGACGACGACGATCGCGTTGTCGACGACGATACCGATCGAGAGGACGAGCGCGAACAGGGTGATCAGGTTGATGGTGAGCCCGAACACCTGCATGAAGAGGAACGTGCCGATGAGCGACACGGGGACGGCGAGGACCGGAATGAGGGTCGAGCGCCAGTCACCGAGGAAGATGAAGACGACGAGCGCGACGAGAACGAAGGCCTCGCCGAGCGTGTGGAGGACCTTCTCGATCGAGGCGTCGAGGAAGCTCGAAACGTCGTAGTTGACCTCGTAGTCCATGCCCGCCGGGAACGAGCTCTTCTTCAGCTCCTGCAGCTTGGCTTTGACGTTCGCGATGACGTCACTCGCGTTGCTGCCGTACGTCTGCTTGAGCATGATGGCGGCCGACGGGTGGCCGTCCAGGTTCGAGTAGATGTCGAAGAACTCGCTGCCGAGCTCGACCTGGGCGATGTCCTTCAGGCGAAGCTTTTCGCCGTCCTCGTTCGCGCGG
This sequence comes from Labilithrix luteola, assembly GCF_001263205.1. Lineage (GTDB taxonomy): Bacteria > Myxococcota_A > Polyangia > Polyangiales > Polyangiaceae > Labilithrix > Labilithrix luteola. The sequence goes on along the minus strand of NZ_CP012333.1, from coordinate 5,115,310 downwards.
ATAATGATGTTCTCGTACTGCTCGGGCTTGTTGAATCGGCCTTCGTAGATGAGAACGTACTCGAGCGCCTGCGCCTGCTTGCCGGTAGCTTGGCCGAGTCGACCAGGAGCGCCGACGACGCTCTGCTCGCTGATGGCCTTCATCACGTCGTCGGTCGAGACGCTGTACGCGCGCATCTTGTCGGGATTGAGCCAGACGCGCATGGCGTACTGACGCGAACCGAGGATGCGTGTCTGCGCGATACCGTCGACGCGACTCAGCTCGGGCAGGAGATTCGCATTCGCGAAGTTGTAGAGGAACTTCTGATCGGTCGATTTCTCCGTGCTGTACAGGTTGACGTACATCAGCATGCTGGGCTGCACGCGATTGACGATGACGCCTTCGAGCTGCACGAGCTGCGGGAGACGGTTGAGAACCTGGTCGATGCGGTTCTTGACGTTGACGACGGCCTGATTCGGGTCAGCGTCGAGGTCGAAGACGACCTGGATGGTGGCCTCACCGGCGCTCGTGGCGTCGGAGACCATGTAGCTCATGCCCGGAACGCCGTTGATGGAGCGTTCCAAGTTGATGAGCGAGGACTGAACCAAGACGTCGGCGCTCGCTCCCGGGAAGGTGAGCGACACCATGACTCGAGGCGGCGAGATCTCGGGGAACTGCGAGACCGGGCGCGTGCGCATGGCGAGCACGCCCAGGAAACACAGCATGAGCGACATGATGATCGCCAGAACTGGGCGATGAATGAACTTCTCGAACATCGTGCCGTCCCCTATTCCGCCGCGACGTCGAGGTGCCCGAGCACTTCGGCGGGCTCCTTGAAGTCGATGGCAACGGGAGAACCGTCGTGGACCTTGCGAAGGCCGTCGACGAGGACCTTGTCCTTCTCGTCGAGGCCGCTGTCGACCAGGAAGACGTGCGGGAGCTCGGCGACCACGGTGATCGGGCGCTGGCGGACCACGTTCTTCTCGTCGATCACGTAAACGAACTTCTTGTCGAGGACGTCGAAGGTCGCCTTCTGCGGAATGACGAGCGCATTCTTGACGGGCGTGGTCATCACGACCTTGCCGGTCTCGCCGTGGCGGAGCAGGCCTTTCGGATTCGGGAACGTCGCTCGGAAGGCGAGGTTGCCGGTGCCGTTGTTGAAGTCGGCTTCGATCGTCTCCACCTTGCCGGGTTGGTCGAAGACCTCGCCGTTCGCCATGATCAGCTTCACCGGCGTGGGCTCACTGCCCTGGTTCTGCTGCTGCTTGTATTTGAGGTACTCCGCCTCGCTGACGTTGAAGTACACCCAGATGTTTCGATTGTCGGAGAGCGTCGTCAGCAGATCGCCCTCCGCGACGAGGCTGCCCAGTCGCACGTTGAAGCGGCCCATGATGCCGTCGAACGGTGCGCGAATTTCGGTCAGCGACTTGTGCGTCGACGCGAGCGCGACTTCGGCTTTCGCCTTGTTGAACTTCGCGTTCGAGAGCGACAGCTCGTTGGGCGACACGACGTTCTTGTCGGCAAGAAGCTTCGTATTTTTGAGTTCGATTTCGGAGAGGTCGGCTTCCGCCTGCGCCTTCTGGACCTCTGCCTGGTAGATCAAGGGCATGATCTGGAACATCTTCGTGCCCGCGGCGATGTGCTGTCCTTCGTCGACGAAGACCTTCTGCAGGTAGCCCTTCTCGAGTGCACGCAACTCGATGTGCTGAATTGCGCGAATCTGAGCCACGTATTCCTTCGTGAGCTCGGTGTCCTTGCGAACAGGACGGGTGGCGAGGAACTTACCTTCCTCCTCGGTTACGTGATTTTCGCGGTGGCAGCCCGTTGTCGCGAGAGCTGCAACCAAGACCAGAGGCATCGGGATTCGGTACATCGTTCCTGTTCTTCGTCTGAGCGCTGGCGCGGCGTTGTGGGCGGTTCTTTTCCAGACAGCCAATCGCCCTTGAGAATTGAAGTCGTGAGAGCGGGCGGACCATCGCCGGCTCGCGTCGAGTCGCTGGACCTTTTCCGACCAGCGTGGTCAGCCCGACGACGAGTTGGTCGATTTGATTGATGCGTCGCGCAACGACCGATGCCGCCACGAAGGCAGGGGACGCGCGTCGCGGATGCAAAAGGCAGCGAGGCCTTTACGTGCGCGAGACGGAGCTCACCCCATACGTCGCGTCACGTTACGTGCATCACGCACGCATCGATCCTCGTCGTCGGTCGACGGTCCCGAACTCCAACCCGCACGCGCGAGAGACCGCGCGAGAAGCAGAGTATCGGCCGATTACGCAGCAACGTTCGGAACGTTGCAGGCGTAACTAGGCCGGCGGACCTCGAGGAAAGCCTCTGCGAACCGCAAAGCGCGAGGTATCGCTCTGAGCCTCGCCACGCAGCGCTCGACCGGGCATCCGAGGCGTCGCAACACCTCGGAGAGCCACGGGAGCCGCGCCGGCAATACCCCAGCAGCGAGTGTGAGCGTCGTCGTCGTCGACGTCGGCCTCGACGGCCTCGCGGAACATGACGGGGCGCTCGACGCCATCACGCCATTGCCGCGAGCGCTGCCCGAGCTGCGACCCCATCGCGGAGCGCGCGGCGTGGACGCCATGCCCTGCGAGCTCGGCGACCGTCGGGTACCCGGCGATGCCGCGCCCCGGCGTCGTGATGCCCGCGCAAACGACGGTGATGACCGCAACGGCGAGAAGATACAGCAACCGGAGCGCCGACCGCCCAGACCCGCGGGCGATCACGTGACGCGCGGCTTGCGCACTCGGCGCACTCGGCGCACTCCCATGACGGGCCCGATCAGAGCGCGAACTCGCTCCGTCTTCGGGCGTCGCGTGGCGTCCGCCTGAGGGGCGCTCGTGCGACGCGCTGGAAGGGCCCCTGGTCATGCGGGTCATCTCGCTACCACGCCCGGCCATTTAGCACCAAGGGTTGTGAAGCGCCCGCCCACTTCGGCGTGCATCACGTACGTGCCCTGACGATGCATGTTTTCCGCCCTCGTCACACGACCCGCCCGCCCAAACAGCACGAGCACCACGAGCGCGAAGCGCCATTCACCGCCGAAAATGCGGAACAATGACGACGAGAACGACGCGGTTGAGTTTGCGCCTCGAGTCCCGAATGCTGGCTGAGTTGCATTACCAACGTGCAACTCGCAGCTTCATTCCCGACGCGAGCTCGACACTGCTCGGCGTCGATACGGCGGGCGCCATTGTCGCTGGCGGAACTCCATCGCGGAGGACGCGGTCGTCGCGGTCGTCGCGGTCGTCGCGGTCGTCGCAGCGTTGGCGCCGATCGATCGCGAACACGCCGTGAAGTGTTGCCCTACTGTGGGCCGTGACGGCGGGCGCGCCAGCCCCAGTAGCCGACGCGCGGAACGCGCTCGACGTACATGCGCGTTCGACCTTCGTGTTCGCGCAAGCGTACGGGGACGCGACCTCGATCGCCTCGCCGCTTCGCGTCGCGTCGCTCTCGTACCAGCGACTGCCGCTCGTCGAGAATGCGCGAGCGCGACGTCCGAAGCCAGCCGGCTGCACGACGCATCGTCGCGAGATCGGGCCAGCGGGCGCGCTCGCCTCGGAGGAAGTCGAAGCGCCGCTCGAGATCGTCGAAGACCTCCGGGAAGGGAGTGCCCGTCGTCCGCGCGTACGCTTCGACGAGCCGATGGAGGTGGATCCACACGTGGCTCGTGCTCGCTCCTTCCATCACCCGCCGGTACGAGCCGTTGAAGCTCATGGCACCTCGCCGCCGGGCGAGAACGACGCCGACAAGGACCGGTCAGTGCTTCGTTTTGACCCGCCGGTACTCGAGTGCACCGGCGTGATCGGGCTTGCGGCGCAGGACTTCGTCGATCAACCGTTCGGCCCATTTGGTGTCGTTTTCGCCGAGCTGCAGAACGAGATCGACGACGTCGTCGAACTGGCCAAGCTCGTCGAGCGAAATCCTGACCCACTGCTGGACGGCTTCTTCGTGATCCGGGTGGTACGACAGGAACACGTCGAGAACCGCCAAGGCGCTGTAGGGCTTGCCGGCTTCGTGCGCTTCCTTCGCGAGCATCAGCACGCGTTGGTCATCGCCAAGGTCCTCGATCAGGCGCTCGGCGGCGGTGTTACCGAGAGCCTCGTCGTCACTCGCGACGTAACCGAGGCGCCCCAAATTCATCCACGCCAACGCCGCGGCATGTGCACTGCCTCGTTGGCCGTCAGGAAACATCTCGGGAAGCGTCGAGCGCATGTTGTTGTGCAAGACCGCCTGCTGGAGAAGGTCCTTGGCGCGCTCGAAATCACCCTTCCTCGTCATGAGCTTCCCCAGCTCGATGCACGCGAGCACGTGGGTGGGCGTGTGGGCGAGCACTTCTTCGAACCGCGCGGCCGCCTTCGTGTCGTCCTTCAGGAACGTGTGCGCCAGTCCCAAGTGATAGCGCGTGTCGCACGCTTTGAAGGGATTCTGGATGAGAGGTAGCGACGCCTCGAACCAGCGCACCGCCTTCTCGGGATCCGAGAGCATGTAGAGGTACAGCCGCGCCGCTTCCCACGGAAGCCGTTCGTCCTTGGGGGAGAGCTCGAACGCACGAAGGTAGACCTCCACTGCGGCGGCGAACTGGCCATTCTCGGAGTGCTGGACACCTTGCTCGATGAGCTCGTCGGCAGTCATGTCGACCGCGAGGCTATCGTGCTTTCACCGACCGTCGGAAGCTCGTGTGCGCATCACTCGATTCGCCTCGATTGCGCATTGACGACGAGCCTCCGACCTGTAACCTTGGGGTTCAGGCGGTGGAGTCCGCCTACATCCGTTCGCTAGCCCTGGATGGCAGCGAGCCAATGACTCCTACGGCACGGCCATTTCGCATTCGCAATGGCGCCGTAGGACATCAACCTCCTGCGGTGCTCGCGCGCAGAGCGCTCGAAGAACGGAGGTTGCAATGGTGTTTTCCAGGGTCACATGCGCGCCGTCCGGGTCGAGCTTCACACGTAAGCGAGCTCGAACATGAAGTCGCGGGCGAACGCACTGGCGCGCATCGCGCAGTGGATGGGCCTTGGCGCGACCGTGGGCGTGGCATGTGGCGTCGCGTCCGCCATCTTCCTGCTGCTCCTCGAGCAAGCGACGAAGTTCCGCGAGAGCCACGAGTACGTCGTCTACACGCTGCCGATCGCGGGGCTCGTCCTCGGCGCGATCTACGAGCGATGGGGCAAGCCCATCAAGGGCGGCAACAATCTCGTGCTCGATACGATCCACGAGAACTCCCCGCAGATTCCCTTTCGAATGGCGCCGATGGTCCTCGTCGGAACCGTTCTCACGCACGTCTTCGGCGGCAGCGCCGGTCGTGAGGGAACCGCCGTGCAAATGGGCGCGAGCCTCGCCGACGAAATTGCGCATCGACTTCGCGTGAAGAGCGACATGCGTCGACGCCTTCTGGCGGCCGGAATCGCCGGCGGCTTCGGCTCGGTCTTCGGCACTCCGATCGCCGGAATGCTGTTCGGCATGGAGGTCGTATCCGTCGGACGCATCGAATACGACGCCCTCCTTCCATGCCTCGTCGCCGCGCTCGTGGGCGACGTCGTGACCCGCGCTCTCGGCGTCGTGCACACGTCGTATCCGCACATCGCCGAGACGCCTCTCACGCCGCTCGTCTTCGGCAAGCTATGCATCATGGGCGTCGCCATGGCGCTGGCAACGGCAGCCTTCGTCGAGCTCACACACGGCCTGAAGCGCACGCTCGAGACGAAGATCGCGCGCCTGCCCGTGCGAATGTTCTTCGGAGGCCTTGGCCTCGTCGCCATGTGGAAGCTCCTCGGAACGAGCGACTACCTGGGACTGGGCGTCCCGATGATCGTCCGCTCCTTCACGGACCCGCACCTCCCGTGGTTCGCGTTTGCCGCCAAACTCGTCTTCACCGCAGTCACGCTCAGTGCGGGATTCCTCGGCGGCGAAGTCACTCCGCTCTTCTTCGTCGGTGCAACGCTCGGCAGCATCCTCGCACGCGCCCTCGGCCTACCGCTCGAACTCGGCGCCGGCGTGGGCCTCGCCGCCGTCTTCGGCGCCGCCGCCAATACCCCCGTCGCGCTGTCGATCATGGCCGTCGAACTTCTGGGCATCGCGATTCTCCCCCACGTCGTCCTCGTCGTCGCCCTCGCTTACCTCCTCACCGGCCACCGCAGCATCTACCCCGCCCAGCGTCTCTACCGCCTGAAACACGGCGGACTCCTCCACCGCCCGATTGCACTCCGCGATTACCGGGAATCGCCAGCCGAAGATCACGCGCCTCGCTAAAAGCCGCCCGCGCTACGCGCGCATTGGCACGCGAATTTCGTTCGGCAAATTCCAGCCCATGCGTCGTCCGCGCCCTTCCAGTGTCCCGGTACGTAGAAGTTCGCCAATTCGCCACGAGCCCACCGCCGCGTTCGCTGGTGTTGGCGCAATGAGCCGCGCGATGACGAGCGACGAGCAATCACCGCTACATTCGATCACCAATGCATCGTCGTAGACCGTGATTGGCAGCTCCACGAGTCGCTCGCGACGTAGCACTCGAAATCCGTCCGTTCCGCTTGGCACGAAGCTCGTTCCACCGTCTCGCGTGTTCGCAGACATTACGTACTGGTCGCGGCGCCACGGTCCACGTCGTCGAGCGGTCCCACCGTGAGATCGTCGAGGAAAGACTTCACGACGTCACCGCGCCCGAGGCTCTTCATGCCCTCACGACCCCACCTTGCCACGTGGTGATCGACGGCGAGGAGGATGAGTTGCCCAGACGCTCCAGCGCGAGTCACGTATAGGACGATAGGCCAACGGCGCAGCTTCGTGAATGGTGAACCAATGCCGCACAGTTTACGCACGACGCGACGCGCAGCGTTCGGGACACTTCTTTCTCACGCGGACGGGCCGCCCTGGTCGGCGTGAATAACGAGATAGGTACCGTCGCCCCGGCGTCCGACGCTCGTGCGACTCCACCTCCCAACACGCCCAGGCGCGGTAGCTTCTTGTGCGAGGCAGGGCGACGAAGTGAAGGAGCGCTCGGGCGTCCGTAGTGAGCGAGGAACTTCTCGCGTCGGGGCATTCGATAGAACATCGATTCCGAGGCTACGTAGGTTCCTCATCGGCGGGCGCCGAAGCGATCCGAACGATGCGCTGGGAGGCACGCTGTCCCGGCATCTCTCGTCCCTGGCGCCCCTTCACGATCGCTCGGGTGTCCGTCGTCAAACCGACTCACTTTGCCAGTGCGTTCGTTCGAGTCGCGTCGGTGGCCAGCGCCTCCGTCGATTCGCCCCTGTCAGATCGCTCCAGGAGCCCCGTCCTCAACTGCACGTTACGCTGACCCCAGAACAGGGAATCTGAATCACCCCCGACCGCTGCGTGACGATTCATCCGACAGCTTCGTCCACACTCGCTGGACGCGGGTGAAGAGTGAGCATGGTCACCCACTCGATGCGGGGTGCTCCGACGGCAATACGAGGCCGTGGCGTTTCCATCCCGTGCGCGCAAACCACGTTCGGGGACGGGCGACAGGGCGCTCGAACTGATCGCGCCGAATGAGCATCTCCCAGAGCTCCATCAGCATTGGACCAGCACGAGGGTCCCAACCTTCGAACCACGCTGCCGAGGAATACCTATCGAGCTCGATCGATGCGAGGAATCGATTCTTTTCACCGGCAGTGTGCTTGCGAACGTTCATGAGAACGTAAACGAGCGCGTTCCTGACTTGTCGAAGATTCGTGAGATCTCGACGCGTGTAGCGGTCGCGCCATAGCGAGCCATGACGTCGGAGAATTTTGTTCACCGCCCACGCAAGACGCGAAGCGAGATGCTGGACGCCGCGCCAAAGCAGCTTGCGGTCCATGGCCTCCACGATGAGGTGAACATGGTTTTCCTGCACGCTGAAGTGGATCACCTGGAAGCCGTCGCGGGTTGCTTTCTCGATTCGTTTTCGAATGGCCTCGAAGATACGCTGTTGGCGAAACCCTGGAATTCCAGACTTCGCGCGCAAGACGATGTGGACAGGATGATTCTTGTCGAGCTCCGGCCGCGTGCCGTGCTGCTCGAATCCCGTTCGATGCTCGGCCGCTTTGCGCCCGGCCTTCGAACGGCGCGGGCGGCTCGAGACGACGCGACCGCGAACCGCCGAAGCCTGCGTGTCGTTGGCTCGTCGTCGTCGTCGTCGTTTCGCGGCATTGCGCGTCGCCTTCGCCTTCGCCTCGGCCCGCGACGCGAACGCAAAGGATTGCTGCTCTTCCCCCGCCCCCATGTATTCGGCGTAGCTCGTATTGGGCATTTGTCGAGCTCGGACTACGACGCGATGCAACGATTCTGCTGGGTCGCAGCCGGACGGACCGATCGCGACCTAGCGCCGTCCAGGGCGACGATCACCGCGAGCTTCTCTCTTCGAAGTGTCGACGACTGGCCGGGAGGCGCCCCGCCACCGGCGAGCGCATCGCGCCAGAACCTCCAAATTTCCGCTCTGCCGAATGCCTCCCCGAGCAAGCCCCCGTGACATGCGAGGTCGCGAGTGGCGACGTCCCCCAATTGGAGCGGTACGCCGCACTCGCTTCGCGATGGGCTGGCCACCATTGCCTCCGCGCGACTCGCCGCCCCTCCACGAGCACTAGGGCGCGGCCCCTGGGAAGCTGGATGGCTCCGCGGCCAACCGGCGAGCACACTGGCGTGACCTGCATCGCGCGAGAAGCGCTTGAATTCCGCTATGCCGAATGGATCTCGGTGAGCAATGATGTCGCGCGCTTCGTGGGAGCTAGCGACGTGCCTGCCTCGCCTGCCTCGTGACGCCGCGTGACGCCTCGTGACGACAGAGAAGCCGAGGGCCGTTGTTCCGATTCGGCAGAGCGAGTTCCACGTGATTGCTCGACAGCGGGCGCGACCCAAGCCGCGTCGACGGGCGCTTGCCAAAGCCCGGGGCGCGCGCAGCTAGAGAGCCGCGGTCCTTGCGACGCGTCGCGAGGCGCGACGGAGCACGAGTCACCGTCACGCGACCTACCGCGGCGCGAGTGGCTTCGAAATTCCGCTCTGCCGAATCGGAAGTGGCCGCAGTGGGCTTCTCCGTCCTCTTCGGAACGAGGGATGCTGCAAGACGTCACACCGCCGATCTCGTCCTGTGCGCCAATGAGCGCCCTCACCGAGGTGCATTCGGCAGAGCGGAAATTTAGGGGGCCCTGCGAAGCGCCGGCGGCTTCAGAACGCGGGATGTTGCCGGTCACGGCCTCGCACGCCACGACGATCGGCCACCGGCATAGATTCGGCAGAGCGAGATTTTAGGCGTTCGCTCGGGGCGGGACGGGACATCCGCCCGCGTTGCCGGCCCCCCCGAAGGCCGGGCCATCGTCAGAGTCGAAGGTCCCTGGCTCGCGACTCAACCGCTATTCGGCGAATGAGCCCTCGATCATGTCCATGTTGACCGTGTCCGTCGTGTAGTCGTTCGTTGGCGTGATCGAGAAGTGGCCGCCGCCGTTCGCGGCGATGTCGTTCCACCAGCCCGGCTTTCCGCATGCCCACCAGGCGAAGCCGAGCAAGGTGTCGGAGCTCGACTTGGCGTACGAGACGAAGTCGGTCCAGTTGGAGCTCGCGTTCGAGGCACTCGCGTACATGCCGACCTCGCCGAGCCAGACTTTGAGGCCGTGGGTTTTCGCCCAATCGACGACCCCTGTGAGACGCGAGCGCGTGACGTTGCTCGACGTCACCTGCGTCGAGCTGCCCGAGGCATCGCTGTCCGCGTAGCTGTGCACTTCGACGATGCTCTTGCCGAGGGGATCGAGAAGTGGCAGCCCAGGTCCGCGTGCGTTGAGCCAGCCGTAGGCGTTCGAGCGCTTCGGCGAGGCCGTATCGTACGAGCTGTCGTTCCACGAGCCAGCGGCGGTCCAGCCGTTGCCGGGAACATAGATGTCGCCGTTGAATCCCGCGGTTCGAATTGCCGTGACGGCGTCCTGCGCGATTCCGAACCACGACATCGTGCTCATCCCGTTCGGCTCGTTGACGAGACCAATCGCGACGCGCGGATTATTGGCAAAGAGCGCCGCCATCTTCGACCAGAAGTCGGCGAAGTGTGCGCTCGTGACCGTTCCGCCACCAACGAGGTTGCCACGCCATCGCGCACCACCGGCGCCCGAGCCTCCCGCCTGCCACGGCTCTACGACAACCGTGATGGCTTTGCTCGTCGCATAGTCGACGATGCGCTTGTAGTCGTCGAAATAGGCTTTGTAGTTTCCCGTCGAGGCCGCCGGAACGGGGCCACCGAGCGTCGACTGCATGCGCTCCCACGAAAAGAGGAAGCGAATGACGTTGACGTTCTTCGTGGCCAGATAGTCGATGGCCTTGGTCGAATGAACCGCGTAATCGCTGTCCGGTACAGGGCCGCTCTGCGTGTTGAACCCATAGCCGCCTTCCATGCCGACCAGGTTGGTGCCACGGATCCGAGCGGGCGACACCGGAGGAGGAGTAGGCGTGCTGGGAGGAGTAGGCGTACTGGGAGGAGTAGGCGTGTCCGAAGAATCGCCTGGAGCGGCAGTGCTATCGACGGGCGTGTCCGCAGGATCGGCCGACGCGTCCGAAGAATCGGCCGGAGCGGAGGGCGCTGCGCTGCTGGATGAGTCCGTCGATTCCGCCGGCACCGGCGCGGGGTCCGACGGCGCGCGAGGCGAATCGCTCGCAGGCTCGGGGATCGTGGCGCTTTCGGTGGTGACCTCGTTGCTCGGGGAATCGTTCGAGCACGCGGCGAGCCATGAGGTGATCGTAAGGGCGAGACACGTCACCTTGGCGAGACGATCGGGGCGGACAAACTGCATCCTTGTTCCTGACCTGACCGCACGGGTGGACGGACGATGAACGCACTGCCTGCGCGCGACCCGACTTGGCCACTGGCGAGCGCGCCGAGTCATCGTACTCGGCGGCGTTACGTCACGAGACGGTCAACGTGCGAGCAACAGTACGGGTGCCCCCTGCGTCGCTCAAAGCGCGAGCACGAAGAATTGGGGCATTCACACGTCCACGCGCGCACATGACCGGTTCGAATGCGGCGACGCACGGTCTTCCCGCACGCGATGGAATCACCTGGAAGCCCGCAGCGAGCAGCTATTCGATGCATCTGCGGCCCGCTTCGAATCGCCAATACCAGGCGACTTCGCGCAGACGTTCGCCAACAAGACGTCGAGCCGACGTGGCCTCGGGATCACCGGCGGATTGGAAGTTTCACGGGCGCGGAGTCGTCGGGTATCGACTGCGCCAGTATGCTCGAGCTCCGCTCGAGAGAGACGACGTCACCTCGACTGTACGGCGGGCAATGTCAGCGAGGCGTGGCCTGTCCTGCGAGGACTTCGTCGAGGGCTCGCCGAACGGACTCCTGCACGTGGCGCGGAACGTTGGTCGTGGCCGACGAGCGACAAAGCGAGAGCGTGCGTTTGAGGGAGTCGCAGGCCGTTCGACATCGTTCGCAAGCCTCGACGTGCCGTTCCATCCGCGCACAAACGTCGGCGCTGATCTCGCCCTCCAGATGATGCGAAAAGAGCTCGAGCACGTCCGGGCACGCCGGTGTGGGGCTCGTTGCTTGCGGAGAGATTCCAAGGCTCGGAGCCACACGCGCGCGCAGCGCGAGCCGAGCACGATGCAGGCGGCTCTTCACGGCCGGAATGCCGATCCCCAAGATCTCCGCCACCTCCGCGGCGCGAAGCCCTTCGACGTCGCGCAGGACGAGCACTTCTCGATACGACGGCTCGAGCTCTGCGATGGCCTCCTCGAGCGCCTGTTCCACCTGCTTGCTCGCCAGGACCTCGTCGGGCAGCTTGCCCTCGTCGACCACGCTCGCCGCCGGTGAGGAATCGGACTCGAGCGATCGCGGCGACGACGAGGGGGCATGCTTGCTCTTGCGACGCTTCTTGAGGCAGAAGCTCCGCGCCACGGAATAGAGCCACGTCGAAAGCGACGAGGCTCCCTGGAAGTCCCGAAGGCCACGCGCCATGGCCACGAGTGTGTCTTGGAGGACGTCTTTCGCGTCCTCCGGGTCTCGACACATCTTCATGCCGAAGCGATAGATCTGGGATTGATGACGCGCGAGAAGCTCCTCCAGAGCCTGCTTGTCGCCCGCCCTCGCGCTCTCGAGCAGCTCCGCGCTGGAATGCCTGGACTCGCTCATTCGGCCTTTCGTGAATCGAGAACTCTCACGATCACGAAACCCGTAGCCATTGCCGCGCAGAATGCAATCGCCTGACCCGCTCCCGAAGCCGCAGAGACGATAGCGGGGCCCGGGCAATATCCAGCCATTCCCCACCCCGCGCCGAAGATCAACGAGCCGGCGACGAGCCGCACGTCGATGGCGCCTTGCGGCAACGTCGGGAAGCCTTCGGCAAGCGCCGGCTTCGTCATGCGACGCCGACCGAGCCAGAACGCCGTGGCGTAAACACCGATCGCGCCGATCATGACGAACGCAAGCGATGGATCCCAATGCCCCGCTACGTCGAGGAAGCCAATCACGCGATGCGGCGACGTCATCCCCGCGAGCGCGAGCCCCACCGCGAACAGCGCCCCCGAAAGGAACGGCACGAGAAGAGCGATCACGAGCCACCTCCGACGACGTGTCGCGCCACATAGACGACAATGGCACCAGCGGCCATGAACGACGCCGTGGCGACGAGCGAGCGCTTCGAGAGTCGCGCGTTCCCGCAGACTCCATGACCACTCGTGCAACCGTTCGCCAGCGTGGTCCCCACGCCGACGAGCAATCCGGCCACCAAGGTCATCCCGAGCGTCCGCGGCGACGCGCCGAACATCTCCGGCAAGAGACGGTACGCGAGGGCGCCGCCGGCGAGCAGTCCGAGCAAGAACGCGATGCGCCAGACGCGCGTTCCCGGTTTGGCCCGCACGAGGCCGCCTGCAATACCGCTGATCCCTGCCACTCGCCCTTGCGCGAGCCACAAGAGCGCTGCCGCTGCCCCGATCGTCACGCCACCGGTCAGCGGACGGATCACGGGACGCATGAAGAAGTGCCACATGCTCGCCGGAACTTGCTTGGCGACCATGAAAAGGCCGAGGACCAAGACGAGCCAGGCGAACGCGCGTCGAAGTGCATCGTGAGGCACCTTTGCCGAGGCCTTCGCGCCCGCGACGCTGCCCGTCACCGCCGACGCCGTCGTTGCCAACGCGAGCCCCCAGTCCAATTCCACGCTCGCCAGATGCGTGAGAAATCCCGCTCCGGACTGCATCGCGATGACGAGCAAGGACGTACCAATCGCTTCTCCCATGCCGAGCCCGCCGAAGAGAACGAGCGCGGGCACGACGAGGAAGCCCCCGCCCGCACCGACCAATCCGGAGACTGCCCCGACGGCGAGCCCCTGAAGAACGGCTCGAGGCGCGTTCAGCGCCTTGGCAGGGACCTCGGGCGCAGTCGACTTGCGGCGGAGCATGGCGACGGCGGTTGCCAGGGAGAGAGCGCCGAACGACGCGAGAAGCACGCCCGCAGGAACGTGCGCTCCGAGACGACTGCCTCCATAGGCGCCCACCATCCCTGCCATGCCGAAGAGCAGCCCTGGTCGAAGGCGCACGCGTCCCATGCGCGCATGCGGAACGAGCGCCGCCAGGCTGGTTGCCCCGACCACGAGCAGCGAGAGGGTGATCGCCTGTGCCGGCGGAAGCTCAGCCGCGTAGACGAGGATCGGCAACATGAGGATCGAGCCCCCACCGCCGAGCAGCCCGAGCACGAGCCCGACGACGAGGGAGAGCCCAACGGCAAGCGCGATCATCGCCTACCTCGGAGAGAACGACCGATTCGCATGAGGCCCGGTAAGAGCCGGGAAAACGGAAAAGGATTCGCAGCTCCAGAAGAAAAGAGGACGCCGCGAATCCTCTCCCGTCCGCGTGCCCCTCACCGGCGACCGCTTCTGGGAAAACCTCAACCGGAGAGACGTCGAACCGTGCGTGCGGAAGAGTGCCGGAGCCGACACGGCTCGGGAAGAGGAACGAGCTCTAGCTAGCCAGGCCCAATGCCGTTCGGATAAACGGACATCCGTCAAAACACCGATGGATTCGCCCCGAAATTCTTCACAGGAAGGGCGGAAGGGCGGAAGTTTTTGAGGCGGAGAGCGGGCAAATCGTGAGACGCCGCGTCGGGCATCGGGGCATTCAATTCCCAGCAATCGCAGTTCGGCGCTTTGCGCGGGGCGATAACAAAACCTTCCGATCTTCCGACCTTCCTGTGAAATTCTGCCTATCCGAACGGCGTTCGAGTTAGGCCACGGGATAGGGGCCGTCGTCGAAGGTCGTCGCGTGGTAGCCCTTGCTGCCCACGTCACGCGCGAGCGCGCTTCGGAAGTCTTTTTCCGCTCGGAGGGAATCGAGCACGTGCTGGAAGTCGGCCTTGGGGCGCCAACCGAGCTCGTTGCGGGCGAGCGCATTCACATAGACGCGATCGAGCTCGGGAAGGAGCTTCCAACCGCGCGACGCATAGAGTGACGCGCTCTCGGGAAACAGGCGATGAACGACCGACACGGCATCGCGTCGAAGCTCGGCGACATCGTCGCGCGTGAAGGGCGTCGTGGCAGAGATGATGTAGCGACGAAAGCCGATGGCCTTCGCCTTCTCGATGGCGAGCAGGTGCGCACTGACGACGTCTTCGATATCCACACGTCGATAGAGCAGCTCGTTTGCCTGCGCGTTGGCGAGCTCGTAGCGGTCGCGAACGGCTGCATCGTCGTCGGCCTCGGGGAAGAATCGCGAAGTCCGAAGAACGAGAATGGGCAGTCTCTCTTTGCGATGAAACAGCTCGCAGAGGCTCTCGGCCGACACCTTGGTCACGCCGTAGATGTTCTTCGGAATGGGAGTGACGTCCTCCGTCACCCACGCTGCAGGCTCACCCGCGGCCGGAGTGAGCGCCGAGCCGAACGCGCTCGTCGTGCTCGTGAAGACGAACGAGTCGACGCCCGCCGAAGTCGCCTCTTCGAGAAGGTTGAGCGTTCCGGTGACGTTGGTGTCGACGAACGCCTGCCGAGAGTGCGTTGCGACGTGAGGCTTGTGCAGGGTGGCCGTATGGAGAACCGTGCGAACCCCACGCAGCTGCTCTCGAACGAAGTCCCGATCGGTGATCGAGCCGACGTGGTCGGTGAATGCCGACGCTTTGATGTCGATACCGACGCAGCTCCGCGCAGACGCACGGAGGCTCCGCATGATGGCCTCTCCGAGATGCCCAGCGCTGCCCGTCACGAGAATCGTCATGGCGTTGCCCTACGTAGTCCGACCTCGCATCCGTCGCCATCGCGGCATGCGGCGTGGCGCCAGGAAAAAGCGGAGCCGCACGGCTGGGCTTTTCGGCGTAGAATGTGGAGATGCGCACCGTTCTTGCCGTCGTGACCTCCGGAGCGATCGTGGTCGCGTGTTCGAGCTTCGGCACGAGTGAATCGAACGTTCCGGAGAGTAGCGGCTCCGACGCTTCGGCGGACTCATCGGACGTCGCAAGCCCCGCCGATGGCGGCGGGGACGCGGCGGACGGAACGACGAGCGGGCCGTTTTGCTCGGGTCCTCCTGTCGCGACCGCGTTCTGCGCCAGCTTCGACGAGGGCAATCCAGCTTCGTTCGACTGGAATGGGCCCCCCGACATCAACGGGAAGGCGGGCCTCGAAGTCATTGCGAACGCCCCGGGGACGCCATCTGCACCGGGCGCACTTCGCGCCACCGTGGAACCGAGCGCGACCAACGATTGTCTCGGTCGAGCCGAGCTCTCGAAGACGATCTCCGCATCGAGGCCCATCAACAAGGTGCACGCCGAATTCATGACCAAGGTCGACCTGGTCAGTTCCCGCTTCTCGTACGTTCATCTGACCGCGAACTCGGCGTCGGATACGGGCGGTTCCTGGCAAGTTGGTTTGTCCCACGCCGATTCGGTGTCCGACTACTCGGAGATCTGGAATCCGCCGGTGGGCCAGCAGGTCGGGCTTGGCCAAGGCCCTCCTTTTTCCCGCTATCTCCTGACCGGGAGGTGGACGAAGGTGGCGATCGATATGACCATTTCCCCGCCCCATTTCGACGTCTCGTTCGATGACGTCCCCGTTGCTTCGCGCGACTCGGCGGTCGTCAAAGAGCTGACGGCTCAGGGCGCAACGCTGGCCATCGGGCCTCTCATCGGCGTGTGCCCGTCGAATACCGAAGTATGGTTCGACAACGTGCGCCTCTCCGTCGAGTGACGCCTACTCCGCCGACGCCTTTTGCGTGCGCGCGAACGACTCTCGCGCGCGTTGAATCTGAGCGCGGTGACGCTGTGCCCATACGGCGAGCGCGGTCACTGGCTCGAGCAGCGTTCGCCCCATGGCGGTAAGCTCGTATTCGACGCGGGCAGGAACGGTCGGATAGACCGTGCGTTTCACGAGCCCGTCGCGCTCGAGACCACGGAGGGTGAGCGTCAGCATCCGCTGCGAGATCCCCTCGATGGCGCGCTTCATGTCACTGAAGCGCAACGTGCCTTGGCCGAGATTGACGATCACCAGCACGCTCCACTTGTCGCCGACGAGGCTCAGGATCTCGCGCGTTGCCACGCAATCGCTGTCGAAGCGCGTGGTCATCTTTCCGTCACCTAGTAACTTCAATGTGCCTCCTTGTGGCGCGACGCGCAGTACGCAAGATAGCCCTGGTCACGTTTCGCAACTACTGGGACTACTCGCGCGACACTCGAACGAACCAAGGAGCGCATGACTCTCACGACAGCTCACACGGCCAGCGGCGAAAAGCCGTCGAAGGCTCTGAACGTCGGCCTGTGGATCGTGCAGGCGCTTTTGGCGCTCACGTTCGTCGGAACGGCGTTTTGGAAGTTCCTCACCCCGATTCCAAAACTCGCATCGATGATCCCGTGGGCCGGCCAGGTCGCCCCAGCGTTCCTCTACTTCACGGCGGTGATCGATCTATGCGGCGGGCTCGGCGTGCTGTTGCCGTCGCTCACACGCATCAAGCCGGGTCTCACCACGCTCGCGGCGATCGGCTGCGCGGCCTTGCAGCTCTGCGCGGTTGCCTTTCACGTCTCTCGCGGCGAGGCAGCCAACACGCCCTTCAACGTGTTCCTCGTCGCCCTCTCCGCCTTCGTCGCCTGGGGCCGTCGCCCGAACCGCTAGGCAACGCACCAGCTCGGCATCGACCCGAAGATCAACGATCGCAGCGGAATCCCGGTTCGCGTGACGTTTTGAGACCCCGCACGACGCACTGGCCAGTCCAGCAGATGGCGATACGATCCAGTCATGGCCGCTCGCGACGACTGCTCGGCTGCCAACAACCGCGCCTCGCGAGACGGTTTCTTCGCGCCCGACAGCGTTTCATGGAAGGTCGTCGGGCATCCGGTCGCGCTCGTCGGCGGAATGCGCGCGCTCATCGTCCAGGCCCTCCACCCGCTCGCCATGGCGGGTGTTGCCCAGTATTCCGACTTCCGACGCAATCCGATGAAACGCCTGCGCGGGACGTCCGCTTACGTCGCGGCTCTCGTCTTCGGTGATCGCAACGCGGCGCTCGCCGCCGTGGCGCGCGTGAAGGCTCTGCACGAACGCGTGCGTGGCGTCGATCCGGTGACGCGCAAGCCGTTCTCGGCCAACGATCCGGAGACGATGCTCTGGGTCCACTGCGTCGAAATCCACTCGTTCCTCGCCGCCTACCGCGCGTATGCCGGCCACCTCACGCTCGAACAACGGGATCGCTACCTCGCCGAGCAGGCGGTCGCCGCCGAGCTCATCGGAATTCCTTCCGACATGATTCCTCGTTCGACGGCGGAGTATCGACGCTACTTCGCGAGAGTAAGGCCGCAGCTCTGCCTCTCGGCGGAAGCGGCCGAGACCATCGACTTCGTGGTTCGCCCAAAGCTCTCGAGCGACGTTCCGGCCGATCTCCGCGTGGTAGGCCGCGTGTTCGGCTCGATGGCCGCCGCGCTCGTACCGCGCGAACTCCGTCGACTCGCGGGCCTCCCGAATCGCAGCCCACGCGAGTTGCCCTCGTGGATGATCAGCAACCTCGTTTGGCGCTCTGCTCCCCTCGCCGCTCGCATTCCTCTTCTTCGCGAAGCCCACGAACGCATGGCGTCGCGCATCGTCGGCGAAACTCCCGTGAGGCTCGCCTCCAACGCCCAGCGCATCGTCCAGCGCATGACCCCGAGCTCGACGCGCTGACGATCGAAAGCGGAGACGCAGCATCGGGACCGGCCTAAGGTGGCATGGGAATGCTGATCGAAGCGACGTCGTCCGATTTCGAATCTCTGCTGCGCGGCGTTGGACCCCGAGGGCTCGCTCTCGTTTCGGACAGTCTGCTGGCACCGCCCGAGGTGCTTCGGATGCTGAGCAACCTGGCCGACGAGATTCGCCCGACGTTCGCTCCTGCTGCGTGGATGATCGTCGAGCACGACGAGATCGTGGGTCTCTGTTCGCTCGTTCGGAAGCCAGAAGGTAGCGAGATCTGCATCGGCTACGGCATCGCTCCGAGTCGCGAGGGCAAAGGAATCACGTCACGCGCCGTCGAAGAGCTCGTGATCTGGGCGAAGGGCGACGGGCGCGTCTCCGTCGTCATTGCCGAGACATCGGTGAACAACGTTCCCTCGCAGCGCGTTCTCGAGCGCAACGGCTTCGTCCGAACGGGCGAGAGGACGACGGAGGAAGACGGTGACGTGATCATCTGGCGACGTCCCGTGGCGTGAGGCCGTCCGGCGCCGTCAACGCGGCGCTCGGCTCGAGTGGGGTGTAAGTCGGCCAGACGAAATTCCAATTTCGCTGGCCGTCGAACTCACGATATGCCGAATCGAATCGCCGAAATCAGAACGTGATTTCGATGGCTTCCGAAGACTTGTTCGCGGCGCCGTGGAACACCACTTCGATGTTGTTGCCGTCGGGGTCGAGAAGGAACCCGGCGTAGTAGCCCGGGTGATAGGGACGTTCGCCTGGCGCGCCGTTGTCCTTGCCCCCCGCTGCGATCGCCGCGGCGTACGCGCGATCGACCATGGCGCGGTCCTTCGTCTGGAAGGCGAGGTGCGTGCGCCCCGTCGGTGAGCCGGCGGCCGCCTTCGACTCGATGCTCGAGACGAAGAGCTCGTCGGCCCAGAAGTAGTCCTCGGCCTCACCGCCGATGGGAATACCGATGACGTCGAAGATCGCCGAGTAGAACCGCTTGCTCGCGCCGAGATCGCGAACGACGAGCTGGATGTGATCGATGAGGCGACCTCGGTAAAGCTTCATGGTTTCCATGCCCGAAGGCATAGACGAAGCGGCACCCGGCGAGAACGCTTACGCGCGTCGCATCTTGCTGCGATTGCCCGCGATTGCCGCCTGCTGCGTTTTGCAATTCGGAGCTACGCGCGAACGCAAACGTGCTCGTGAACGTGAGCGCAAAACGAGTCGCCGAGACGTCGCGCGTGATCGGACGAGCCGAGCTCGACGATCCGGATTCGGGCGGTCGGCCCGTTCACGACGCGTTCGTGAGCCGCATGCGATGGGCCAGGTGTCCGTACGCGTCGCTCGAGGCGAAGCCCCGACCGAGCGCGGACCGAGAGCGGATCGAGACCTACCGGCGAGCATTTCGCTTTGATCCCAAGCGCTTTCACACGGCGACGTAGGCCCGCAAGCGCCGTGCCTAGCCGGGCCGTAGGCGGCGGAAGAGCGGCTCCGAGAACCCCTCCATGGCGGCGTTCTCGGCTAGCATGCCGTGCTCCACTGCCATGACTACGCGCAACGTGAAGGGGATGCTGTTCTCGGATTACGTGCGCATGATCCGCAGTCACAAGCACATCGACTGGGCGGCGCGACTCCCTCGCGAGGACATGTTCTACCTGCGGACGCCCATCGAACCGCTCGAGTGGTATCCGATGGAAACGTTCGAGCGACTCGGCAACGCCATCCTCGCCGAGGTGGGCGGCGGGGATCTCGAGTCCGTTCGGATGTGGGGGCGAATGTCGGTCGATCAACTGATCGCCACCACTCCCTATCTCGTGGCCGAAGGTGACCCCGTCGAGACGATGATGCGCTTCCGCGTTCAGCGAGCCACGTTCTTCGACTTCGAGGCCCTCGAGCTCCCGACCCTCACCGACGACCACGCCCACGTGATCATCCACTACTTCATGGGTGACATGGCCGAGGAGGCCGCCTCCTACCAAACGATGGGCTTCTTCGAGCGGCTCCTCGAGCAGGCGGGTGCAAGGGCCATTTCCGGCCGGTTCGTCGAGCGCTCGTGGAAGGGTGACCCCCGCACGGTGCTGTCCCTGAACTGGTCGATGAACTGAGGTTCGCGGGGCCTCCCAGCCTGGGTTTGGGCTCGACTTTCCGGCCGGGTGCAGCCGAGCGTGCCAAGCCCGCGAATTGTTGTTGACTGCACAGATCTCTACCGTGATAAACGGGGCTCGATGAGCGGTGCGGAAGGCGCACGACGAGCGGTCGCTTACATTCGCCTATCGGTAGGCAGAATGGCGGAGAACGGGCTCGCCCTCGTCGAAGAGTCGCCCGAGGCTCCCCGCGCGCAGCGCCTTGCCATCGAGACCTGGGCCAAGCGCGAAGCGGTCGAGATCACGTCGTGGCAGATCGACGTCGGCGTCAGCGGCGAGACCCCCATCGCCGAGCGCCCGGGCCTGCTCGCCGCCTATCAGGCCATTCGCGACAACAAGGCCGGCATCCTCGTCGCCGCCAACGCGGATCGCTTCGGCCACGACGAGCTCGTCTGTTGGCTGATCGAGCGCGCGGCCCTCACCCAAGGCGCCATCGTCCAGACGGCCGACGGCTCGCGCGGCCCCGCACGCACCCCCGAGCAGCCCCTGGTGCGCGCCGAGCCCGCCGGCGAGCTCCAAGCATTCTCGCGCGGAGCCCTCGACCTCGCTCGCGCCTACGAGCGAGTCACCGTGCGCGCCCGTATCCGCGCCTCGCTCGCCGAGAAGAAGGCACGCGGTCAGCGCATCGGCAATCTCCCCTACGGCTTCAAGCTCGCCGCAGACGGCGTCCACACCGAGCCGGACGAGAACGAGCAAGCCGTCATCTCCACGGTCCGCGCCCTCTCCACCGAAGGCCGCTCGCAGCGCGCCATCGTCGCCGACCTCGCTGCCCGCGGCGTCCGCGGCCGCACCGGCGCCCCGCTCGGTCAAACGCAGGTCGCGAAGATCCTCCGCTCGGGCACCTGAGCCGTCGCTCGGGCTCAGCGAAGCCCAGGCACGCGTGCTTCGAAGTGGACGACGAGGCCGTCGAGGAGGCGCTGGAGGCCAAATTCGAAGATCTTGTCGAGGTCGAAGTCGTACTGGATTTCGAGCATGCGCGCGAGTGTGGGAAAGCGATCGTTGGTAATCACCGAACGGAGCTGGTGTTCCTGGGCATTCATCCACTGCTCGCCCGTGAGACCGGTCGCCGCTTCGGCTTCGGCTTCGAATTCGAGGTTCACCGCCGTTCCTCGGACGTACGTGAAGAGCGTGATGTGGGTCGTGAATGCCGTGGCGGGATCGATCCCTTGTGCGAGGAGCGCGCCGAGAACCCATTCCGTGTAGGCCATACCGCTCGAGACGAGCTGCGGGCGCGTCACTGACATTGCGGGAGCGAGCCAAGGGTGACGGCGGAAGACAGTCCACATCGTGCGCCCGACGACCTCGAGCCGATCGCGATAGCTGCCGATCGGCTCTTTCGGGAGCGGCGCCTCTCGGAACACCACGTCCATCATCTTGAGCAGCAAATCGTCCTTGTCGGAGACGTGTCGATAGAGCGACATGGTCGCGACGCCGAGCTCGGTCGCGATGCGACGCATCGAGAGGTTGGCGAGGCCCTCGGCGTCGGCGATCTCGATCGCGGTGGTGACGACGCGCTCGACGTCGAGCGGCTCTGCCGATGCAGGTCGTCTCCGTGCGGTGGACAACGAGGGCGCCGCTGCCGCCATCGCCTTCCGTCGCTGCACGGCCACCACCGTGCCGATGCCCGGCACTGCCTGCACGAGTCCTTCGTGTGCGAGCGCCGTGAGGACCTTGGTGGCCGTTGCCATCGCGACGCCCCAACGACGCATGATCTCGCGTGTCGACGGGACACGGTCGCCTGCCGCGAGCTCTCCGCGCTCGATGCGGGCTCTCAGCTCCTCGATGATGACGCCAGACGTGATCTTGGTCGGGTGCTTCACGATGCCCTCCACTGCACTAGTGCACCTTGTCCTCGAAAACCAGTGCACCTCCGCCTGCTGGTCCGTGTTTCGAGGCAACCAGCACTAGTGCACACACCCATTTTTGTCGTGATTTGCCAACGTTTCATACCTTGCGCGCTTGAGTGTACTACGTACGCTAGGACTCATGACGAACACGGACGTTCTCGTTTGCGGCGGTGGAATCGCGGGCCCGGCACTGGCGTACTGTCTACACAGGCAAGGCTTCCGGCCTGTGGTCGTCGAGCGCGCGCCGGCGCTGAGGCCGGGCGGACAGACCGTGGATCTTCGCGGCGTCGCGCGCACGGTCGTCGAGCGCATGGGCTGCATGGATCGCGTGCGCGAGGTGAGCCTCGACCAACGCGGCTTCGCGCTCGTCGACGACGACGGCCGCATCCTCGCGCGTATGCCGACGGAGCTCTTCGGCGGTGAGGGCATCATCTCGGAGATCGAAGTGCTCCGAGGCGATCTCTCGCGCGTGTTCTACGAAGCCTCGACGCCGCATACCGAGTATCTCTTCGACGATACCGTCACCGCCATCGAGCAAGACCGCGATGGCGTGACCGTCCGCTTCGAGCGCGCGCCCGAGCGGAGGTTCGCCTTCGTGGTCGGCGCCGACGGCTTGCACTCGACCGTGCGCAACCTCGCCTTCGGTCCCGAAGAGGCGTGCGTTCAATCGCTCGACTGCCAACTCGCCTGGTTCACCGCGCCGGGCGACGACGAGCTCGATGGCTGGTATCTGATGCACAACGCGCCCGGCGGACTCGTGACGTCGATCCGCCCAGGCCGACTGCCCAATGAAAGCAAAGCGGGCTTCGCGTTCCGTTCGAAGCGACTCGACGTCGACCGACGCGACCTCGCTCGCCAGAAAGACATCGTCGCGAAGACCTTCGCCGACGTCGGCTGGAAGGCACCGAAGCTCGTCGAGGCGATGCGAGGGGCGTCGGATTTCGTGCTCGCCGAGCTCGGGCAAGTTCGACTCGATTCATGGTCGCGAGGAAGAGTCGTCCTCCTCGGCGATTCGGCATGGTGCCCGAGCCCTCTCACGGGGCTCGGCACGAGCCTCGCGGTCGTTGGGGCTTATGTGCTCGCCGGCGAGCTTGCCGCCGCGCACGGCGATTACCGCGTCGCGTTTCCTCGCTACGAGGCGCTGATGCGCCCCTACGTGAAACGCAATCAGGAGCTGCCGCCGGGCGGCGTCAAAGGCTTCGCACCGGACACCGCGCTCTCCATCTCCATGCGTGCCATGTCGATGCGATGGATGGGCCGCTGGCCGCTTCGCAATCTCCTCGCGGGCCAATTCAACAAAGCCGCCGATTTCAAGCTTCCGGACTACGGTTGGCTCGACGGGCATGTCACGACCGGAAATGGCGCGAGGGCCGCGAAGACGACTTCGCCAGCCCTCGAGCAACGCGCGTCGTGAGGAGCGTCAGTTCAGCGTGAAGTCCTGCGTGGTGGATGCGCCGCTCGTCACCGTCACGGTCTTGGTGACCGGCGCGAGCGGAACCTTCGTGGCACGGAGTTCCCAGGTGCCGGCAGGCACGCCGCTCAAGTTGTAACTGCCGTTGGCATCCGTCGTCTGCGTGTAGAGTCCACGATTCACCGTCACCGTCGCCCCAGCGACGTTCTTCGACGCGGCGTCGGTCACGCGACCGAGAACGCCGCCGTTACCAGGGTCCGCACCGATCAGCACGCGATAGTGCGCGGCGGCTTTGGTGAGATATCCCTGTTGGTCCTGGGCGACGACGTGGAACACCCAGACGCCGGGAGCCAGACCACTCATCAACTGCTGCTTCTTGGTGATGGTGGCGAACGCATCGGCCGTCGTGGGCACGGTGTCGCCATAGTGATCGAGCACGTAGTACACGCCCTTCGTATTCGTGTCGGCGACCGGCAGCGTCCACTGGAAGAAGGCGTCCTTCACGGCGTTCCACGTGGTGCTGCTCGGATGGCTCGACGAGGTGATCGTCGGCGTCTTCGTGTTCACGTTCACGACGAACTTCGTCTCGACCTTGCCGACCGCCGAGGACGCGTCGACCGACGCGATGTTGAAGAAGTTCGCGCCTTCCACGAATTGGTCACGGGGAATCGCGATGGTCTCGGCGTCGAGGAAGCTTCCGCTGCCGGGCGCGGGAACGGCGGGGGCGGCAGCCGTGGCGCGCCAGTAGTATCCCTGCCGCGCGGGGAACGAACGATCCCAGGCAAAGCGCGCTTCGGTGAACCCGTCGTTGTAGACGAGCGCCGTGTCGGGGTGCGTCGAGGACGCCACGGAGAGCGGAGGAAGCAAGGCGTCGGTCACGATGCCCGTCAGCGTGCCGCTTCCGCTGCGCGTGCTACCTGCCAGGATCTTGATGCGACCTCTACCTCCGGCACCGCCGACGTAGCTGCCGCCGCCGCCGCCACTTCCTGGCGCCGCCGAGACGGACCCGGTGATGGTGATCTTGTCGGCGGCCAAGAGGATGCCGCCACCGGAACCGCCGCCACCTCCGCCATAACCAGCAGTGGTCGTGCCACCATTCTGGCCAATGGCACTCACCGTGCCGGCAATCGATATCGAATCCGTCGCAATCAAACGGACCACTCCGCCGCCCAGACCTCGAACACCGCCCCCCCCGCCGTATCCTTTGGCGCCCGCTCCGCCGACGCTGACGTCGGAATCGGTGGCCGAGCCGAAGGCCGGACCTGCCGCGCTCGGTGAGTTGTAGGCAGGCGAGGGCGTGCCTGGCTCTCCGTAACCGCCGCCACCGCCATAGTCGGCATAGGTCGGAGGATTCCCGGTCCCCACGGGGGAGACGGTAATCGACGCGCCGCTCTCGACGACGATGTTCGTCGCTCGAATCGTGAGATTGCCGCTCGGCGAATTCAGCGAAGCGCCTTGGCGAATGACCAAGGTGCCGTCGACGACGACCAGGCCATCACGATTCGTGGGCAGTCCGACTTCGAGTCCTGCCGCCGCGCATTGGCCGGAGTAGCAGAACGTCGCCCCGCACGTTTCGGTGGTCGACCACGATGCGCCGCCCGCCGCGCACGTCTCGACGCTCTTGCCGTTGCATCGCGTAGTGCCCGGCATACAACTGCCGGTGCATAGCCCGGCACCGCTGCACCCGCTCGAACAGGTCGAGGCATAGAGCCATGCCGTCCCCGAGCTGTTGCAGATCTCGACCGCCGCGCCGTTGCAGCGCTGCGCACCGGCCGTGCAGGGTCCGCTGGGATCCTTTCCGCCGCCACCGTCGTCGCCGTCGGCGCCACCATCGTCTCCACCGCCGCTGTCATCGGCGCCGGGGCCGCCGCCGTCCTTCTTGTCTCCCGGACCGCTACCATCCGCGCCGTCGGGCCCGGTGCCGTCCCCGGGGCCATTCGGGTCGGTTCCTTCCTTCGTGCCGTCGATCCCGTTCGTCCCGTCCTTGCCATTCTGGCCGTCGGAAGAACTGGAGCTGCAGGCCGTGGAAGCCGCAAACAGAAGCGAGAAGAACACGAAAGAAACGCGACGCATGGACACCTCGGGATGGACCTCGAGGGCTTGCTACGGTGGCTCGAACGTCAACCTTCCCTGCCCGGCAGCGCTTCGCTCCCGAATCGTAAACCACCGTAAAGTGCGGAACGCTCCGGGGCTTTGGAGTGTCCATAGGGCATGTCCGGCGTGCGAAGTTTGCTCGTCGTCTCCCTCGTTCTCGGGCTCTCGGCGGCTGGTTGTGGTGGAGGTTACGTGGTGGTTCGTCAGCCGCCTCCGCCCGTGGTGGTTCGCGCCGTACCTCCGCCACCGCCTTATCCTCCTCCCGTGCCCGTCATGGTGGCCGCGCCAGCTCCGCCGCCTCCGGTCGTCGTCTACGGCGCGCCCGCGCCTCCACCGCCTCGCGTCGACGTGATCACCGTTTCACCGGGGCCTCGGCGCGTGTGGCGGCCGGGCCATTGGGTCCGCCGGGGACGAGGTTGGTTCTGGGTGGGCGGCTATTGGCGCCCGATGTGACTGGCACGACCGTCGAACAACGGGCGCGTTGGGCGCCCGAGCGCACGACACGCGAGGGCTCGCACGGTAAGCTGCGGATCGCGCTCGGCAAGCCGTGAGAGGCGTTCGTCGGCGCGATCGCGGTCTCTCTGCTTTGCCCCGACGCGCAAGGCCATCACGGCGCGGACCGCCGTTCGCCGCAAACGCACCTGCTCGTGCGCCAACGACTTCGTGACGGGCGCGAGTGCATGGGGCACGTCGTGCGAATCGACGCGACAGAGCGCGCGCAGCGCCCCTCGACCACGAGAGGGCGCGGATGCTCGAGCGCTCCGACGATCGCCTCACGGTGCAAGCGAACGCCGCTCGCCGACTGCGCGAGGAGATCCATCGCGCCGAGGGCGATCTTGCTCGACGACCGGTCGAGGAGAGCTCCGACGAGGCCGGCGTCCATGAGGACACCAACGTCGACCCGAATACGACGTAGCGCCTGGAGCACGGCCAGCCGCATGCGAATCTGCTCGCGCCGAACGAGCGACGCAGAACAACACTCGGGGCGGCAGCTTCCCACGAGAGGTTCACGCAACGCCTCGAGGAGGCGAGGAATCGCGACGTCCGCGCGCGGGCCGAGCGCACCGAGCAGAGGAGCCACGCGCCCCCCCACCGTCGCGTATTGCTCGGCCGAGCGGAGCTTGTCGTCGTAGTCCTTCGAGGGTCCCCGCGGGCCGAGAAACAGCGCGAGCCGGTCGAGGCGCAGGCCGGTGGACGAACCGATGCGAATCTCGACGTCGTCCCGAGCGCCGGCTCGTTCGGGTGAAGCCAGAAGACGCTCGAGCGCATCGCCCAAGGACACGAGCTTGGTCGAAGAGGAGCGTTTCGCCACGCCTCTCGAACGATAGCCCGAAACAAGGCGACGGGGCGAAACGCCTCTCATTCCGCCGCGTGCGGGACGTGGTCGGCGTCGCCGAGCGAAAGATCTTCGTCTTCATCGTGGTCCGGAACGAAGGGATTCGCGCTGCGGCCTCGTCGAAGGCGCCAGGCCTCCCACCACTCGTGGACCGCAACGACGAGCGGTGGACGGATGATTCGCATCACGAGAGCAAGAATCAACGAACCGCCAATGACCGCGATGGCGAGCGGCTTCTGCGTCTGCGAGCCAATGCCGTGCGAAAGGGCCGCCGGCATCAAGCCGAGCATGGCCACGAGCGTCGTCATGAGAACGGGCCGGAACCGCTTCTCCTCTGCGCCGCGTGCCGCCTCACGAACGCTCAGGCCGTCCCGGTAGCGCATCTTTTGAAAGTACGTGACGA
Organism: Labilithrix luteola; assembly: GCF_001263205.1. Lineage (GTDB taxonomy): Bacteria > Myxococcota_A > Polyangia > Polyangiales > Polyangiaceae > Labilithrix > Labilithrix luteola. The sequence goes on along the minus strand of NZ_CP012333.1, from coordinate 5,087,998 downwards.
CCAGAATCGCGTCTTGAATGGCAATACCGAAGATCGACAGGAACCCCATCGCCGCGGACACCGAGAAGTTCGTCCGTGTGAGAAGGAGCGCCCCGATGGCGCCCGTGCATGCAAGCGGAATATCGATGAGGACGACCAGCAGATCGATCCAGAGTTTCACCGCCGCATACACGAGAAGCGAGATGAGCAAGAGCGTCAGCGGCACGATGAACGCCAGCCGGTGCTGGGCTTCGCGGAGCTCGTTGATCTCACCGGACCACTCGAGACGCTTGCCGTAGCCGTCGGGGATCTTGGCGCGCACCTTCTCCTGCGCTTCTTTGATGGTGCTCTCGAGATCGCGACCACGCACCGAGAATTTCACCGGCGTGTAGCGCTGCCCGTCTTCCCGAAAGATGTTGGACGGTCCCTCGATGAGCTCGATCTTCGCGACCTGCCCGAGCGGCACCATGACGTTGCTGGGCGTCGCGACCTGTCGGCCTCACCAATCGTGAATAGCTCGGGCGAACTGCCGCCGTATTGACCGGAGATCTCCATGCCCGGCGAGACGGCTTTCATGAAGACTTCGCCGTCGATGTCCGAGCGAAGGGTGAAGGTCTGCCCCGTCACGTCGCCTTGGCGAAAGAGCCTCGCCTTCTGCTGGGCGCGCTCCATTTCGGCTTTCGCTTTTCGGAAATTGTCGGAGGCGACTTCGTAGTCCTTTTGCGAGGTCGCATGCGCGTCGAGGAGCTCCTTTTGGCGCTGGTGGTCGTGCTCGGCCGCCACCAGATCTGCCTTCGCTTTACCGAGGTCCGACGTGGCGACGCCGGTGTCCGGTGATTCGATGACCACCAACGGATCACCCTTCTTCACGTGATTGCCGAGCTGGGCGACGACCTTCACCGCCTTTCCGGCGACCGGCGAGAAGACGTGGATGAGCTTCTGGTCGTCATAGGCGACCTTGCCGCTCGTGAGGATCGCGTCGTCGACGTCGTGCAGGTCGACGGCGCCGTCGCGATCTTGAGTCGTGCGATCTGCGTCTTCGTGAGGAGGATCTCGCTCTGGTGCTCCGAAGGGGGCGTGTGCGCGCTTGCCTTGTGGTTGCAGCCTGCGAGGCAGGGAAGCAAGGCAAGGAAGTAGAAGTGTCGAAGCATTGGATGCGGGTGGAGAGGCCTGTTCATCGACATCGATTCGGGAAGTGCACGAGGGTGTGCGAACCAGACCTTGTCCCGTGCAGCCCGGCGGCGCGTTACGAGGTGATTATTTCCTCGTTATGCATCACGGCCGCGGCCGGTGCGGCCGGTGCGGCCCGCGCGACAGCGTCGAAAGGCGCGTCTTTTCGGGCTCGCCGCTTGCTTGAGCCCGAGCGGTCCGGCGCGGAGGGATTTGGCGACATGCGGTCGTGGGTCGTCGCGATGGTCGTGGGCGCAGCACTCTTCGCACCCCGGGGCGCGCGCGCCGACAATCCCTGCCTCGAGGACGTGAAGCAGTTCTGCGCCGACGTGCCCGCCACGACCGGCCAGATCGATGCGTGCCTGCACCGCAACGAGGCCAAGCTGTCGCCGGCGTGTCGAGCCAAGCGCGCGGCAACCGAGGAGAGGTTTCGCGTGCTCGTCGAAGAGTACTCGTCGGAGTGCCATCGCGACGTCGCGCGTCTTTGCAGCGAGGTCAAGCCAGGGCACGGGCGCGTGGTCGCATGCCTCATCCGCCAGCAAGACGATCTCTCGAGAGGCTGTCACGAACTCACCGATCGCGTGCAATCCGCCGCGGAGACGATGGACACTCTGCGCAAGGCGTGTGGCGCGGAGGTCAACCGACTCTGTTCGGGCGTCCCTCCCCAGGCAGGACCGCTGGTCGAATGCCTCCAGACGAATCGCGAGAATCTCTCGCCGGCGTGCAAATCCATCGACCCCCGTGTGGCGGCCGCGGCCGCCGAACTCACCGACGCCATCGACTCCCTGTCGACGCAGGAGCGATCCCAGGAAGCCCAGCAGATCCTCCAAGGAATCGAGACCATCGCCTTCTCGCGCAGCCAGGTTCTCTTCCAGCTCGACAGCTATCAAGGCATCACGAAGAACGCGAATGGCAGTCGACTCCTGTTCAATCCCCAAGTCGCATTCGGCAATCAGCGACAGTTCGCGGTTCAGCTCAAAGCCCCGATCTTCGCCGTCTATCCGTATGCCGCGGAGCGGCCCGCGAGCAGCGGTTTGGGCGCCGTCACCACATCGCTCGCGTGGGCCTTCGCAAGTAGCGCACGCGTCCGGCAGTACGCGGCGTTCGGGCTCCAATGGATCTCGCCGGTCAAACCGCCCGTGGGCGGGGCCTGGGCCGTCATCCCTGGCTACGCGATCTCCGTGGGCCTCCTGAAGTGGCTTTCGCTCACGGGACAGGTCGCCTGGACACGCTCCTTCGCCAGCGAAGGCTATCCGAAGCTGAACATCGTCCTCTTCGATCCGATCGTCGTCGTCAGTCTCCCGGGCCGCGCGTTCCTCGCGGTGGACACGAAGCTCGGATGGGACATCGAGAACGAGTCGTTCGTGCCGATCGTGAAAGGCATCGCCGGGCTCTACCTCGATCACAAGCGAAGCGTCTCGATCTCGGCCTGGTATCAACGCGCGCTCTCGAACGATGCCGAGCTTCAAACCTTCAAGTTCGGCGTGGGCTCGGCCCTCGCGTACTTCTTCGACTGGTGACGCTTCGAAGGCGCCGAACGCACAGAACGCACAGAACGCACAGAACGCACCGAGGCGGCGCGTGACCTCTTGCCTGTTACGTCAGGGTGATGGGCGCGCAGAACTCCCGTCACAACCGGCGTCTGTCGCACTCCGTGCGCCACGCCAGCAAGCCAGCAAGCACCCAACGAGCCCCTGTCGCGATATGAACGTTGACGAAGCATCCGTGCTCGGGCGAAGCTTCATGATTGGGGCTTTGTCCGAAAATGCAGAATTCGACATCCACACGAACGAAGACAGTCCCTGTACCGGGTCGCGCGCTCGCCTCGCCGGGTCCCTCGTCGTGAGCCGCGACTACCTGATCGCGAGCTCGGTGGTCGTCGGCTTCGCGATGGTGGCGCTCGGCATCTACTTCGGACTCGCGCACCGCGAGACGGCGTCGGCTCGCTCCTCGGAGATCACGGTGAACGCTTTGAATGCAACGAAGCCTACAGCCGCAACCGCGGCGAGCGCCGCCGGCAGCTCTCGGTGAGTGCCTCGATTGCCTGACGGGATACTCTGGGCGTGCTCTCTTCCGCACGGTAGAGTCGTCGCGCGGAGGTTCTGTCGTTGAGTCAGTCGCTTCAGGGGAAAGTCGCGCTCGTGACGGGCTCGAGTCGCGGCATCGGACGGAGCATCGCGCTGGCACTCGGCGCCGCTGGAGTACGCGTGGCGGTGAATCACCGTGCCGACAGGACCGATGCCGATGCCGTCGTCGACGCCATCTCCGCGCTCGGCTCCGACGCGATTGCCGTTCGTGGCGACGTGGCCGTGCCCGACGACGTGAGCGAGATGGTGGCGACGGTGCGCCGGCAGCTCGGCCCGATCGACATCCTCGTGAGCAATGCCGGGATCGCTCGCCCCCTTCCGCTCGAGTCGGTTCATCTCGCGACCTGGGACGCGACGTTCGCCGTGAACCTCCGAGGGCCGTTCATCGTCACGTCCGCCGTGTTGCCCGACATGCGCGCGCGCCAGTGGGGCCGGCTCCTCTACATCTCGTCGACCGCCGCGCGCGTCGGCGGTGTCGTCGGGCCTCACTATGCTGCATCGAAAGCGGGTCTCGAAGGGCTCGTCCACAGCTATGCCTCCATCCTCGCCAAGGAAGGCATCACCGCGAACGCGATCGCGCCTGCCCTCATCGAGACCGAGATGCTCGCGGGCAATATGGCGATTCGCGCCGATCGAATTCCCGTTGGGCGACTCGGCACCCCCGACGAGGTCGCCAGCATGGTCATCGCGGTCGCGAGCAATCCTTACGTGACGGGTCAGACGATTCAGGTCAATGGCGGCATCTACATGACGTGAACGCACGGCGCCCTCGAGCTCGACCGCATAGACGGTCGCGCTTATTCGATGGGCCGTGCGTTTCACTTCACGACGAATCCACGGATAGGTCTCGCAACGGCCGGACATAGCCACTCCCGAGAACGAGGAGCTGGCATGAAGAACTTCTTTGTACTTGCGAGCGTGGTGGTCATTCCGGGCGCGCTGGCCTTCGGCGCGGTCGCAGGCTGCTCGAGCAGCGACGATGCGACGACCGACACGACCGGCACGAACGGCGACGCCGGTGGCGATGGCGGCAGCAAGGACGCTACGCCCGACACCAAGCCGAACCGCGTCGATCCGACGCCGACGGGTCAGGAAGAAGGCACGGTCGGCAAGGTCTGCTCGGCAGACTCGGACTGCGAAGTCGCGGGCTCGGTCGGCGACAACTCCTGCTCGACCAGCAGCTACCCCGAAGACGACACCTTCAACACGCCGGTGTGCATCCAAGCGGGCTGCACGGTGACCGCCAACACCTTGGCCGGCTACCAGTGCGACGGCACCGCAGGCTACTGCTACACGGGCGGCGGAAGCGGCACTTGTCTGCCCTTCTGCTCGTTCGACTCGACGTCGATGAAGTCGACGTGCCAGGGCAACAACCACTGCGTGCTCGCAAACGCCTATTCGAACGACGGCGTCATCACCGGCTTTGGTTTCTGTTTTGGCGGCTGCATGAAAGATGCGGACTGCAACGGCACACCCGGCCAGAAATGCCAACTCACGACGGGCACGTGCGTCGCGCAGAAGAATTTCATTCCGCTGCAGAAGCAGCCTGGCGACGCGTGCACGGCGGGCGACGCGTGCAACTGCGACACGCTCGGTGGCTCGAGCGCGAACAAGGACAAGGGCATTTGCCGCGCCGTCTGCACCACGGGCGCCGAAGGCGATACGTTCTGCGGAACGACGACGACGAACGGCAAGGCGTGGACGTGCACGGCCGGCTTGCCGACGAGCGACGGCAAGGGCTCGACGTACTTCACTGGCCAGCCTGACGGCCTTCGCGGAATCTGCGCGCAGCCCTGCGAGCAGGAGAGCGATTGCACCTTCGCCGTCGGTACCATCGGCCAGAAGTGCACCGAGACCTCGAACGGGAAGTACTGTCTCTTTCCGCAGTGAGCGCCCCGACGTGATGGCGAACGCCGGCGAAGCTACTTGATCAGCAGCAAGACTTCGCCGGTCTTCGAATCCGCCCGAACGGCATCACGAGGGCTTGAACGCCCTCGGCGAGCCTTCACGTCGAGCAGAACGGACAGGGCTGCCGTCGCTCGGAGGTGGCATGACACTCCTTGCACTCGAGTCGGAAGGCGTGGAACCCCTCGTCGTCCGCCGTGGTCTGGGTGCGCGCCTTGTTGGCTCGTTTGCCCTCGTAAACGACGTCCACGGGAACGTACGCCGTTGCCGTGACGAGCTCGCATCCACATCCGTCGCACGAGGATGGGAGGGCGACCGAGGTCGTCGACGCGAGCCCCCGCTCGAGCCCGCCGGGCGCGTCGCAGCATGGACAGTCGCCCGTCGTGAAGAGCTCCTGCTTGCAGCCTTCGCAGGAGATTCGATAGGTGCCGCGCACCAGATGCTCGCCCTTGTAGGCCCAAGACGGGGCACCGTAGAGCTCACCACCGAGCAGCGGAAGTGTCTGTGCGACGACCGCCTCGACACGGAGCTTTTTGCCCTGACAGGCGAGACAGCCACCGTCGACGAGTGCCGTGAATGCTTCTTCCGTGAGCGCCATGAGAGCCGCCACGATGCCATATCGCCGGACGAAGTCCTATCAACGCGAGCGAGCCGATCTCCGCTTACTTGCGGCGGGCGCGGCGGGCGATGGACGACGCCAAGGCGGCCGTCACCACCGCGACGAGCCATGATCCGACAGAGGAGCCGAGCGGGCGCGACGTCCGGCACGCGCATCCGTCACTGCTCGAGCCGACGGTCGCCGAGTTCGTGACCCCGGCGCAAGGGTCGAAGTTCTCGTCGCTGAACTTCTCGGTGTGATGTCCACCGCTGACGGTCGTTTGATCGGCAGCCTCGAGGCGAAGGTCCGTGCCGAGCGCCTGAACGGGCAGGTCGGCGCGCAAGCGGGTGACCCAAATGTCGCCGACGAGGCCGCGCGTCGCCACGTCGAGGTCGTCGTAGCCTGCGCACCCCGCGACCCACTTCGTGCATCGATTCGGAGGTACCGGCGTCTCCTCGCCACCGTCGACGCCCGCGTCGGTCTCCGCGTCACCGGCATCGCCGTCATCGCCCGCGTCGCTCGCGTCGCTCGTGCCGGCGTCGGCAGATTCGTCGAGCGGAGTTCCATCCGGCGGCGGCAGCTCACCGTCCGTGCACGGGACTTCACGCGCCGGCTTCGCGAAGCAACTCTGCATGTACGCGGTGTACAAGCTCGACGAGGGATCCGCTCCGATGCCCATCACCCCCGACAGCACGGCGTGACCGGCAGTCTCGGTCAGCCATGTGCGACCGTCGTTCGACGCGAAGATCTGGCTCTGGAGCTGGGTGAGGTTCGAGCGTGACGCCTTGCCGTCCCAGGTGAGGAGCGAATCGTCGACCACCGCGTTGGGGAAGTTCTGCGTTCGATAGCGACCTTCCCCAATCACCCACAGCGTCAGTCCGACCTTGGAGCCGACGCCCGCCGCCACCATGCGCAGCGGAAGCGTGGTGTCCGCGCCGGGAGTCACGACGCGAACGGGTTGCATGGCTCGTACGCCCTGACCAGGCCTCAAGCGCAGCGCGATGAAGTCGAACCGCGCCGACGTGTACGCGTCGACGATGGGTCTGACAGCGTCGGGAATGGCGAAGCCATTGGCAACCAACCACTCACTGATTCCATCGCCTGCATTCGCGTGCAGGGTGACCGCTTGATACGGGCCGATGACGCTCTGCGAAACGACGGAGACGTCGCCATTGCCGGCAAACCCCGCATCGAGGTCATGCGAGGAGCCCATGTCGGCCTCGAAGGACGTGGAGCTCGAGGAGCCCATGCATCCACCACCACCGCCGCGTCCCCCGCCACCGCCTCCTCCGCCGCAGAATCGCTCGGGGCCCGTCACGGTCGTGCGCGTCGTCGCGTCGAGTGCGGCGATCCACTCGTCGTGGGAGAGCTCGACACGCGCGCCGGCGTTGACGGGCAGGACCCAGGCGAACTCCTTGGGGTCGCCGGAGTAGCGAACTTGATCCCAGAGGATGGTCTCCCGCGTCGAGATCTTGAAGACCATGCGGTGGTCGGTGATGACGCTCGAACCGGCTTCCGCTTTGGGGTGAAAGCACCCGCCGCACGCATGCGCGTCACGAATGCCGAAACCGACAAGACCCATCGCCATCGCCGAAGCGATGATCAAGGAAGAAGACAAACGCATGCTGGTGCTCCTTGGAGGTGGGAGCGAGGCCATGACTCGAACGTCATGGTGCGAATCGTTCGGAGCCGGACTCGAACCGGGAATCACCGAAGAATCGCCACTCGGGGCCGGCCGTAATGCAGTGACCGTGCCATCAGCCCCGACCTCGAACTCCCATGCCTCGGGAGCCGCCGTCTCGCGCGTGTCGTTACGCGCGAGACGGCGTGCGCGTTCTCACATCCCGCAGATCTTCTCGCGCAACGTGATGGCGTTGCGCGAGAAGTGACGCAGCGTGGCGGACGGGTTCCAGTCGTCGCCGTCGATGCTGTAGCTCTCGTCGAACGGCTTGCCGGTCGTAGTCTCGGCGTAGAGCGGCGTGGTGTAGGGCGCGATGACCATCAGGTTCATCGTGCCGTCGGGCGCGAAGGCAATGCCCTCGGCCTCCGTGCGATTCGGCTCGTCGTAGGTCAGGAGCTCGATCACGTGACCGCTCACGGGGTCGACCTTGTAGAGGCGCTTCCGCTTCAGAGCGGTGCCGGGGACGCTGTCTTTGGTATCGCTCGAGGCGTACAGCATTCCCTTGTAGATCTTCGCGCCCTGCACGCGTTTGCCGTCGAAGGAGACCTGCAGCGGCACGGAGCGAATCAGGGCGAACGTCGTCAGATCGAAGACGTTGAGTTTGCTCGCCGCCGCCGTGCTCCACGTCACCGTGTAGAACTGCTTGCGCGCGGCATCGACGGCAACCCAAGGCACGCCGTCGGCATGCTCGGCTCGCGGCAGCGCGTGCTTCTCACCCGTATACTGGAGCGTCTTCGCGTCGTAGATCGCGATGTACGACTGCTGCGACGAGTCGTCTTCGTCTTCGATCGGCGCATAGAGCTTGCCGTCGGCAATGTCGATATCGCCGATATGACCGATATGCGGGCCATCGGCACTCGCACCGTATTCGGCCTGGATCTCGGCCGGGAATGCGAGCGGGCGATTGAGCGTGGGAACGTAGGTCGAATCCGTACGCTGGAGGCCGTAGCGCCAGGAGAAGACCGGAGTCTCTCCGTCGAAGGCGATTCCCTGGCTCTTGAGCGTGGCAGGAATGGAGAGCGCCTGGTCGTCGGTCAGATAGGCAAATCCCGTGAGCTTCGCCGGGTTCAGCGCGAGCTCGGCCAGCACGCGATCGAGATAGCGCTGCAGCACGTTCATGTCGTTGGTGAACGTCGTGCGCTTCGCGGTGTTCTCGGCCCACGCCTCCTGGTCGAGCGCGTCGTTGGCCGCGTAGAGCGCCTTCGTGATCGACATCGATCGGCCCACGAGCTGGTTTTCGAGGGTCACGAGGTCGTTCTCGTTCAGCGCGCTGAGCTTCGTGCCCGCCGGCGCCTTGATCGCGTCCGGAATCGTGATGCCGTTCGACGCGTCCTGGTCGGAATCGAGCGTGAGCAAGAGGCTGAGGAGCTTGCCGAGCTCCGGCGTGCTCTGACAATCGCGCACCGGCAAGAGATCGAACACCGTGACGGTGCTCTTCGGCGCGAGCGAGGCGAGCTCGATTCCCGCGGCCTCGAAGGTGAGCGTGCTCGTCGTATCGATGGAGAGCTTGCCGCCCGTCGCCTTCACCACCGTACCGTTGGACTTGATCGTCAGTCCGTCGAGTCCGGGCCATCCGGCCAGCGTGACATCCATCTTCGCCGGCGCGGGCGCATCGGTACCAGCGTCGGTCGAAGCGTCGTTTCCCGAGTCGTGCCCCGCGTCCTTCGCGGGCGGATCCGTGGTGGACGGAGGCGTGGTCCCGGTGGGAGGCGTCGTCGAGGCCGGCGGGTCGCTCGGGGTCGTCGACGCGGCATCGTCTCCGTCGCTGCTACACGCTGCGAGAGCAGCGACGATGCCAGCGAACAATGGGGTGAGGTATCGATAGCGACGCTTGCCGAAGGCAGCGTGATGGTGGGTCTTCATGATTCGGTCCTTGTCGGTGGCTTCTGCAAACGAGGAACAAAGATCCCCCCGAAGAGCGCGCCCCCGCCCGGGACCGTCATGCCGAGCCGTCGGCACCTTCGCCACGCGCGGCTCTTCCGCGCGGTTCGATCCGTGGTGGCGCAACCTAGTTGCGACTTTGCACGTCTCGACGCTCGGCCAGCGACAAGACGGTGACATCCCCAGCAGAGTTCGGCTTTCCGGCGACGTGCACACACGTTCGCGATCGGCTATGCTCCCTTCCATGCACGCCGCTTCGCGATCGACCAGCTGTTGTCGCTGTCGTTGTCGTGGTTGCTCGTCGCGATTTCTTCGCGGTGTGATGGCGTAGCTCGACCCTTTTGAGCTTTCGAGCCTGCGCGCCGCTGGTCCAAGCGGCATGCGAGCGGCGAGCTCGGGCGTGGGTGGTCCAGCGGACGTCAGGGCGCGTTGGCTCTCCAATCAGGAGACTTCGATGACCCGTTCGCTCGTTCTCTATGACAACTTCACGCGTTCGCTCCGACCGTTCGAGCCTCTCCGGCCGGATGGCGAAGTGGGCCTCTACACCTGCGGGCCAACCGTCTACGACGATCAACACATCGGCAACTATCGGACGTTCCTGTTCGAAGACATCCTCAAGCGCGTCCTGCGATGGAACGGCCATCGCGTGAAGCACGTGATGAACGTCACCGACGTGGGACACCTCGTCGGCGATGGGGACGACGGCGAGGACAAGCTGGTCAAAGGCGCGCGACGCGCAGGACGTTCGGCCTGGGAAATTGCCGACCACTTCACGCGCGCCTTCGTCCGCGACCTGGAGCTCCTGCGCATCGAAAAGGCCGACATCCTCTGCCGCGCCACCGACCACATCGCCGAGCAGATCGCCTTCATTGTCGCTCTCGAAGCGCGTGGGTTCACCTATCGAACCTCGGACGGCATCTATTTCGACACGTCGAAGCTGCCCTCGTACGGCGAGCTCGCTCGGCTCGACACCGCCGGGCTCGACGCTGGACGTCGCGTGGCCATGGGTGACAAGCACGCGGCGACGGACTTCGCCCTTTGGAAGTTCTCGCCGGAGGCGGGTGCACGGCGAGAGATGGAGTGGGAGTCACCGTGGGGAATCGGATTTCCCGGGTGGCATATCGAGTGCTCGGCAATGGCGCAGAAGTATCTCGGTGACTTCTTCGACATCCACTGCGGAGGGGAAGATCACATTCCCGTTCATCACACGAACGAGATCGCGCAGACCGAAGCGCGGGTCGGTACGCGGCTCGCGAACTTCTGGCTGCACGGCTATTTCCTCGTGCACGCCCCCGAGGACCCGCACGACGAGACTCGCAAGATGTCCAAATCCACGGAGGACTTCCTGCGCGTCGCGCTGCTCGTCGAGCGGGGCTACGACCTTCATGCTTATCGGTATTTCTGCTTCACGGGACACTACCGAACACAGCTGTCTTTCTCGTGGCAGGCACTCGATGCGGCGAAGGCGGCCTTCGTACGCCTGCAATCGGGTTTCGCGAGCCTCGAACACGATCGGGCGACGCCGCCCGACGCTTCGTCGATGGACGGCTTCGAGAGCGCCATCAATGCCGACCTCAACATGCCGCGGGCCCTTGCCGTCGCATGGGACGTCTTGCGCGGATCGTTACCATCCGCCGTCAAGCGAGCCACCTTGGCGCGCTTCGACGACGTGCTCGGCTTCGATTTGTCGTCGCCGGTCAGCTGCATCGAGGAGACGGTGCCGCCGCCGATACGCGCGCTCGCCGACGAGCGGCTACACGCACGCAGTCGGGGAGACTACGCGCAGGCGGATGCGCTTCGTACGAAGTTGCGCGAAGCCGGCTGGACGATGGAGGACCGACCAGGCGGTTATCGTCTGCGACGTTGCTAGGCGACCTGGCCGTGGCCCACATCGTGGGCCTCGGGCGCCAACGAAGAAAAATCGACGGTCGTGACGGACCCGACGATCGGCGGCCATCCGGCTGAGACGATGCATTCGCACGGGGCCATAGCATTGCTCGTCGTCGGGGCCGTTGCATGTGGGGGCAAGATCCTCGAGGACCCCGACGGTGGAGCCGCCAACGCACCGGGGGGCGAAACGAGCGAAACGAGCGGAATGACGAGCGGAGGTTCGCGACCACCAAAGGCGACGACCACGACACAACCCACTCCTCCATCGCCGCCGCCGTCGTCCGACATTTCGATGAGCGAAGCATGCAGAATCGTCTGCGCACGGAATGGTCACTGCGGAGGCGCCGATCAGGTCGCGTGCGAATCGGATTGCCTCACCAGCGCGAAGGGAGCGTGCGCCTCGTCCTACGTGACGTTCACGAAGTGCTTCGCGCTGTCGCTCGATCCGGGCTCGTGCGCGATGGTTCCGCCGTCTTGCGAGTCGGCGTATTGCACCTACGCGACGTGCGCGGACAAGCCGAAGCTCGACTACTGCGATTGAGCGGACTCAGGCTCAGCGATGAGCGATGAGCCCCGTCACCACGAACACGATGTCGACGGCGGTGACGACGAACCACGCCACCGTAGTCTGCCGCGCTGCCGACGCGGCCTCCGTCCCGGCCGTCTCCTTGCGTTGCCTCAGGAGCGAGAGCACGCCGATCACGAAGGAGAGAGCGGGGCTCAGGTAGAGCGCCACGAAATAGCCCTGCGACGGCTCCGCTCCCGCTCCACGAATGCGGGCGTTGGCCATCGTCACTGCGAAGAGCAGGAAGATGCGAACAACGGCGCCGACGGTGCCAACCATCCATTTGCCGGCGATGCTGCGCACCGAGGCGTTGACGAGGGCGAAGAGCTGAAGCGCACCGAGCAGGAGTCCGAACACGGCGCGCACCATACTCCGGTTCGTAGGGGTGCGCTTGGCCTCCGGTCAGAGCGCGAGCGAGAAAAGCTGCGCGGCCGTTCGCGTGGTCGAGGCAGCCAGGTCGGCGAACGACTCCTCACGGCAGGCAGCGACCGTGCTCGCGACGTGCGCGACGAACGCCGGCTCGTTGCGTCCACTCTTGGGGTGACCGGGAAGGTCACGCGGCAAGATGTACGGGCAGTCCGTCTCCACCATCAAACGATCGGCGGGAATCAGCCTGACGAGATCGCGCAGGTGCGTGCCTCGGCGCTCGTCGCAAATCCAGCCGGTGATACCGATGTGGAGATCGAGGTCGAGATAGGCCTGCAGCGTGGCGCGTGAGCCCGTGAAGCAATGGACCACGCCCGCCTTCAGCTTGGGGCGCCATCGCTTCATGATCTCGAGAAACTCGTCGTGGGCGTCACGCTCGTGGAGGTACACGGGCTTGCCCGCACCGGCGGCGATCTCGAGTTGCGCCTCGAACGCGTGACGCTGCGCGTCTCGTGGAGAGAAGTTGCGATTGTAGTCGAGCCCGCATTCGCCGACCGCGGACACACGTGGATTCGGAACGAGATCCGCGATGGTCCGCAAGACGTCGGGAGACGCCGTGCTCGCGTGATGGGGATGGATGCCCGCCGTCGTCACGAGGCGTGGGCGCTTGTGCTCGGCGTGCTCGTTCGCGTTCGCGAGCCCAATCGCCTGCTGGGAGCTCGGCGCGCTCACACCAGCGATGACGATTCCTCGGATGCCGGCCTCGGCGGCGCGGGCCAGGACGGCTGGCAAGTCGCCACGAAACGCTTTGTTCGTGAGGTTGCCGGCGATGTCGACGAGGGGAAAGAGAGAAGGATTGAGTTTGTGTGAGATAAGAGTTGTCGATTCAGTCACTGTTAAGTCGGCCGCAAAAGTGATTCGTCAAGCCGAACTTGTCAACCCACACGGCGACAGAGGGGCTGGCCTGCGGTACCGTGGCAGGCGTTGCGCGCGCGTCCTGGTCGTCGAGAAAAGTGGCTCTGCCGTGGGGTAGGATCACTCGTCGCCGGCGTGCTCGCGAGCCTCGCGGTGACCACGTTCGGCCGCTCCGCCCGCGCCGAGCAATCGTTCGCGCTGGCTTGGCACGGCAAAGGGCAGAAGCCACCGACCTGTTTGACCGACGTGGCACTTCGCGACGCGGTCGAGCAGCGACTCGGGCGACGTCCGTTCGTCGAACCCGCGCGCGCCGACATCCTCATCGAGGGCGAGGAGACTCCGGCCGGCAGAGGGCTCTATCGCGCACGCGTGGTCCAGCGTGATCACGGAGGCGCAGCGCTCGGTGCGCGCGAGCTCGAGCCCCAGAGCTGCGAGAGCTTGCTTCGCGGAGCGGCGCTCGTCGTTGCGCTCATCATCGATCCGACCGGTCACCAAACGAGCGAGCCCGAACCGGTCGCCGAGCCGCCGAACGAAGAGCCACCTGCCGAAGCGCCCGTTGCCCCTCCTCCCCCGCCGACGACGCGCCGCCGGCATCGGCCGAGATCCAAGCAGCAGTCCGTCAGTCCCTCGTTCCAGCTCTCACTCGGGGCGGGCGCCGGAGCAGCCTTCGGCTTCTTGCCGTCGCCGGCGGTCACGCTGTCTGCCGTCGCGCGCCTCGTTCCTGCACACTCACGCCTGAGCTTCGATTGGCGGGGCGAATATGCGCTTCCTCAAACACTCCACGACCGAGGCGTTCGAGGAACCTTCGCCATGCTCGGCCAAGAGCTGCGCGCTTGTTTCGCCTACGTGCGGTGGACGAGCGGCCAGTTGGATGCCTGCGGTGGATTCCTCTGGAGCGCCGTCATTCCCGACACGAGCGGGGTTGGACTCGGCAACGACAGCTGGCGCGTGGTCGCCGGTCCGCTCGGCGGACTGGGCCTCGAGCTCCGTCGTGGGCGCGCGGCATCGAGGCTCGACCTCGGACTCGCGCTTCCGTTTCGCAAGTACGACTTCTCCTACGTCGACACGGAGAACGTCAGAAAGCGCTTCTATGGCACCGACGGCGTTCTCTTCTTCGTCATTCTGACCGGTCTCGGAACGCTTCGTTAGCGCCGCAGTAAGAATCGTCCGAGGGTCGGTCACGAATTCGGTCACGAATTTGGGGCCCGTCGTCTCCAACCGTCCAGAAGCCCGGAAATCGCTTCCGGGCGGCATAAAGCCCAAGACGGGAGGACGCCATGAACGCGACCCAAACGACCACCTCCGGCTCCGCAGTGAGCGGCGGCATCGAGAAGAAGCGCATCCAGGTGCTTGGCCAACGGATGGCCTACGTCGAGCGCGGAGCTGGAGCACCGATGGTGTTCCTGCACGGAAACCCGACGTCGTCGTACCTCTGGCGAGACATCCTCGGTCCGCTCTCGACACATTACCGCTGCATTGCGCCCGATCTCATCGGCATGGGCGACTCGGACAAGCTCGCCGAGACGGGTCCAGACGCGTACTCGTTCTTTCGCCATCGCGAGTTCGTCGACGCGTTCCTCGAAGCGGTCGTACCGGATCAGAAGATCATCCTCGTGATCCACGATTGGGGCTCGGCCCTCGGTTTCGACTGGGCAAGGCGCCATCCCGAACGCGTCCGCGCCATCGCGTACATGGAAGCGATCGTGGGCGTGATGTCTTGGAGCGAGTGGGCCGAAGCGGAGCGGGCGCTCTTCCAGCGATTTCGTTCCCCCGAGGGAGAAAAGCTCGTTCTCGAAGACAACGTCTTCGTCGAGAGGGTCTTGCCCGGCAACGTACTCCGGACACTCGACGAACGAACGCTCGCCGAATATCGCCGGCCCTTCCTCACGCCCGGGGAGTCACGCCGGCCGACGCTCTCGTTTCCGCGGCAGCTTCCGATCGACGGGAGCCCTCCGGAGGTCAGCGCGGAGGTCGAGAAGTACGCGCAGTGGATGCCCACGACGACGTTTCCCAAGCTCTTCGTGAACGCCGAACCGGGACGCATTCTCACGGGCCGCCTTCGAGAGACGTGCCGGAGGTGGCTCAACCAGCGCGAGCTCACCGTGCCCGGACGCCACTTCTTGCAAGAGGACTCCTCCCCCGCGATCGCGGAGGCCATCGAAGCCTGGGCTCGCAGCTTCACCTGAGGGTTACGATGATGCGCAACGACGTCATGAAGGCAGCGAATGATTTGGCCCCGCTCGTCGAACGAGCGCAGGCAGGCGATCGGGACGCGCTCGAGGGCGTCGTGCGCGCTCTGCAAGACAGACTCTATCGCCTCTCGCTGCGCATGCTCGGTCACCCTGAGCCCGCGCGCGACGCCACGCAAGAGATCTTGATACTCGTGGTCACGCAGCTCTCCACGTTTCGAGGCGAGAGCTCGGTCGAAACGTGGGCGTATCGTGTGGCCACGAATCATCTTCTGCGCGCGCGTCATCAGCGTGGTCGCAAATGGAACTTCGAGACGTTGGCCGGCGATCTCGGCCAATCCGAAAACGAGATCGCGGCCGATACGCGCGCACTCGCCGACGAGCAAGTGCTCGAGGAGGAGGTCTTCATCGGCTGCACGCAGGCCATGCTCCAATCGCTCGACAAATCGCAGCGCATCGCCTTCGTGCTCGGTGCGCTGTGCGATCTCGATTCGAGCGAGGCGGCGTGGGTCTTGGACATCACCGAAGTCACCTTCCGAAAACGCCTTTCGCGTGCTCGCGCTGCGCTCGACGCTTTCCTCGAACAGCACTGTGGCGTCGCCAATCCCGAGAACGCCTGCCGCTGCGTGAATCAGGTGAATCTCAACGTCGAAAAAGGACGCATCAATCCCTCCAAGCTTCGCTATCCGCCTTTGCCGGTCTCGTCGCGAGCAGCCGGTGACGAGGTCCTCGAGACCCTCGGCGACATTCGAAAGGTACGGCGTTCGCTCGAGATCTACCGGGGTCAGCCGACGTACCGATCGCCCGAAGACTTCGCCAACCGGCTCCGCCACCTGCTCGATGGGACGCGGTCGTTCTCGCTGTCGTGAATCACGATTTGCGTCTCAACGAATCGGCAGCTCGGAAGGCAGCGCTTCGAGAAACGCACGAATGCGCGGAGAGCCTCGCAGCTCCGCGCGATAGATCGCCGAGGCCATGATCGATGGCGACGACCATTCGGGCAAGACGCGCCGCAGCCGGCCTGCTTCGATGTCTGCGTCGACGAGCCACGACGGCAGATACGCAGGTCCCAGGCCGGCAAGCGCCATGTCGCGGAGCGCACTCGGCGCATTCGTCCGCAATTGACCACGAGGCTCGAGGGTCCGCTCCTCGCCGGACCGCACGAGGTGCCAGCGGATCGGCGCACCGGCGGGGGTGACCTGCACGAGACACACGTGCTCCGCGAGCTGCTCGGGCGTCCGCGGCGTTCCGTGTTTGCGAAGCCATTTCGGCGCGGCCACGACGATGCGGTACATGTCGAACACCGGCTGCGCGACGAAGGACGTACTGTCCGGCGGTGGCGAGCCCGCGCGGATGGCGACATCGACGCCTTCGCTCACGAGATTCACCAGGTGATCTTCCAGCCGGAGATCGACAGCGAATCGTGGATGCTTCTCGGTCAGCTTGGTGACCACCGGAACGAGGATGATCGCGCCGAACGTCACCGAGGCGCTGACGACGAGGCGCCCCGTCAGCTCTTTCGCATTGCGAACCGATTCTTTCGCTTCCTCGACGTCGCGCAGAACGCGGACGCAGTGCTCGTACCAAGTCTGCCCGGCGTCCGTAATGCGGAGCTTGCGTGTCGACCGCACGACGAGCGTAGTTCCGAGCTCAGCCTCCAACGCCTGGAGCTGGCGGCTGACGGCGGGCAGCGAAATGCGCTGAGCGCGCGCCGCCGACGAGAGACTCTGCCCTTCCACGATACGGATGAAGTTCGCCATCTGCGCCAGAAGGTCCACGCGGCGACCCTGCGCGATTCTTTACGCCTACGCAAGAATCACGATCGTGCGGTTTCATGCGGTCCCTCAAACGATGCCCTGGACTGGAACGCCCGACGGCCTCGACTCGACGTGCACGCGCAACGTGCTGCTGCGCGTCGACGACCTCTCCGTTGCCCGCTGATGAAGCTACTCCGTAGCAAGTCGCTCCGCAGGGAGGCAAACGTGTGGCGAACGTGCATCGAGACGCACGTGCTCTCGCGTGCTTGCACACGACTCGCGCGGGCGCGCCTCTTGCTCCCGTGCGGCGCCCCATGAGCATGTCATCCGATGCGTTCGTCGCGGCCCTCTGCCGCACCGGGTTCGTCATCTACCACAAGGGTCCGGAAGGCACGATCCTCGAGCGTGGAACGAGGGCGGTCGTGGTGCCGTCACGGGAGTGGCTCGAGGCCGACGAGGTCGGCGATCTGCGCCGTATGGCTGGCATCACGTGGCGCGAGTTCGACGCCATGATCGCCCAGCCGGAGAGCGAGCTGCGGGCCTACGGCAGCGCCACGCGCGAGCAGGCCTCCGCGGGCTGAAGCCACGTTTCGCCTGGCGCCCTAGGCGGCCGAGTCGAGCCGAGCCGAGAGCTGCAGCAGCGCGGGCGACTTGCGAACGGGAAACGCGGGGTCGACGGTCAACAAGCGGAGATGCTCGGGAAGCCGCGCCATCTGCTCTCGTGATCGGCTTCGAATCCTATCGAGCGACTCGCGCCCGGCCACTCGACGCCCGCCGCGCATGATCGGCACCAGCAGTGGAGTGCCGGGCAGCACATCCCCCTCGATCGTGACCGTATCCGCGTACATTCGGCCCTCTTCGTCGGACAACCGATAGATCTGCTTGCGGCCAGGCCAGCTTTTCTTTCCTTCGGACAGCTTGCGACGCGCGCGCCCCGCATACTCGACGAGCTTGTACGCGCAATCGAGATACGGAGCATCGGCGGAGGTGTCGAGCCGGGTGCCGATTCCGAATCCGTCGATGGGAGCGCCGCTGCTCACCAGCATGCGCAGGGAGTGATCGTCGAGACCACCGCTCACGAAGATCGAGCACGCCGAGAGCCCACCGGCATCCAGGATGCGCCGAACGCGTCGGGCGTGTTGGGCAAGGTCGCCGCTGTCGATGCGAACGGCGCGAGCCACGATTCCCTCCTTCGCGAGGGCCACCACGCGGTGCGCCGCGAGCTCGACGTCGTAGGTGTCGATCAAGAAGACGACGTTGTCGGGATTCGCGCGCGCAAAGCTGCGAAAGGCATCCACCTCGTCGTCGTGCGCTTCGACGTACGAGTGCGCCATCGTCCCATAGAGCGGAATACCGAATCGTATTCCGGCGAGCACCGTCGACGTTCCGTGGAAGCCCGCGAGATACGACGCGCGAGCAGCATAGAGGCCTGCTTCCCAGCCATGCGCGCGCCGCACGCCGAAGTCGACGAGCAGGTGGTCCGGCGCCGCCAGAACGATACGTGCAGCAGCAGAGGCAATGACGGTTTGGAAGTGAATCAGATTCATCAATCGCGTTTCGACGAACTGGGCTTCTGCAATCGGCGCCGCGACTCTCAGTAGAGGTTCGTTCTCGAACACGACCGTGCCCTCGGGAATCGCGTCGACGTCCCCGGTGAATCGAAGATTGCGAAGGCTGTCGACGAGACCGGCCGCCAGCGCTCCGCTCCCGGCCAGCTCATCGAGCTCCGCGGGTGAAAACCGGAGGCCCTCGAGGAACGTGATCGCTTGCTCGAGACCGGCCGCAATCAGGAAGCCGCGCGACCGTGGAAGGGCGCGCACGAACAGCTCGAACACGGCGGTCTCGTGCATGCCGGCCTCCAGATACCCACGCACCATCGTGAGCTCGTAGAGGTCGGTCAGGAACATCTCGCCGGGCGTCATTTCGAACCTCTTGGACGAGACCTCGGCTATCCCACCTTCACGTGGCGCAATCCGCCCGCCGTTGCATTTGGCGTCACGAGGCAGATCACGAATGGTGGCGCTGCGCCTGCTCGGCGAGCGACAGCTCACCATGCCGGCGCTCCGCGAAGGATTGGTAGTCCCCTCCCGGCTGCCTCACGGTGAGAACGGGGCAGGGCGCATTGCGTACGACTCCCTCGGCCACGCTTCCCAACATCGAGCGCAATCGCCCCACCCGTCCGTGGGTTCCCATGACGATGAGGTCATAGTCACCGTCGTTGGCGATCTCCACGATCTTACGGAGCGGATCGCCCGAAACGATCCGTCGCGAGAGGCGATTTCCGATTCGCGCTTCGACTCGTGACGCGGCCGTATTCATGGCCTCCTCGAGCTCCTCCCGAGCGCCGCTCGAGAGCGGAGTCATCGATCCAATCTCGAACTCGTCCGGCGCCTCGACGTGGACGACGTCGACCGTCGCGTCGAAGTCCTCGGCGAGCGCAACGGCGTGATCGAGCGCAGCAATCGAAGGTTCAGAGCCGTCGAACGGTACGAGGATCGTGTGGAGGGCAGCCATGTCCGAGCGTGGTGCAACGCGCGTACCCCTCGTCGCGTACCCCTCATGATGCTCACACGCGGTCACCCGCGCGCACGCGCGATGCATCGGCAGTAGCGCGGCCGGTGATCGATGACGTCGACGAGCGAAAATGTGTGGATGGGATTCGTCCTCGTGGCGGGCGTGGTCTCGCTCGTGGCCACGGCCCTGTTCGCGCGAAGCGTCCTCGGCGCCGACAAAGGCACAGAAGCCATGCAAGACATCGCGCGCGCCATCCGCGAAGGAGCTCACGCGTTCTTGAGAAGGCAGTATCGGACGGTCGCCATTCTCGCCGTCGTGGTCATGGGCATTCTCTTCCCCGTCGAGCGAATGACACGCGGCAACGAGGTTGCGTGGCGCACGATCGTGGCATTCGTCATCGGCGCCGTGTGCTCGGCCGGCGCCGGCTATTGGGGAATGATCACGTCGCTCCACGCGAACGTCCGCGTGGCGAGCGCATCACGCGTCAGCGTCGACCGCGCACTCACCCTCGCTCTTCGCGGAGGCGCCGCGGCGGCCCTTCCGGTCATTGCCGGCTCCCTTCTCGGGGTCGCGGGACTGTTCATGGCGTTCGGTGGACTCGGCGCGCCGCGGGCCGTTCCCTATCAGATCGTCGGATTCGCCTTCGGCGCGAGCTTCGTGGCACTCTTTGCGCAGCTCGGCGGAGGCATTTATACGAAGTCGGCAGACATCGGCGCCGACCTCGTCGGCAAAGTCGAAAAAGGAATTCCCGAAGACGACCCTCGGAACCCCGCCGTGGTGGCCGATCTAGTAGGCGACAACGTCGGTGATTGCGCCGGTCGCGGCGCGGACATCTTCGAATCGGCCTCCGCGGAGACGATCGGAGCGATGATCCTCGGGGTCACCCTGTATCCCGTCTTCGGCTCCGCCGGCGTGCTCTTTCCACTCGTCGCCGGAGGCTTCGGGCTGCTGGCGTCCATCGTGGGAATTCTGGCGTCCCGCATGAAGAACGAGAGCGATGATCCGATGTCGGCCATGACGCGCGGACACCTCGTCACGCTCTTGTTCACGAGCGTGGGTCTTTACGTGGCAGTCCAATACCTGCTCGGCGGCAATGCATGGCTTCTCGTGGCGGGCCTCATCGGCGTGCTCGCAAGCTTCGTCTTCGCGGCCATCACGCGCCTGTATACCGGCATCGGTCATCGCCCCGTGAGTTGGATCGCAGAGAGCTCGCTCTCGGGACCGGCGACGAACATCACGAGCGGGTTCTCCGTCGCCCTCGAGTCCACGGCGCTGCCCGTCGTGACCATCGCGGTCGCGCTGCTCTCCGCTTACGAATGCGGGCTCCACGGATTGCCCAACGTGCCTGGCGCAGGCCTCTACGGCACGGCCGTGGCGACGATCGGCATGCTCTCGACGGTGGGGTACGTGCTCTCGATGGACATGTTCGGCCCCATCACCGACAACGCCGGCGGCATCGTCGAGATGTCCGGCGCGTCGGACGAAGCTCGAACACGCACCGATCGGCTCGACGCCGCTGGCAACGTCACCAAGGCCACCACCAAAGGTTATGCGATCGGTTCGGCGACGCTCGCAGCCTTCCTGCTCTTCTCCGCCTACCTCGACGAGGTCACACTGCTCGCCCGCGCCAAGCTGACGGCCGCCGGCGACATCCACGCCGCGAGCTTCCACTTCGCGCACATCGACATCGCCAAGGTACCCGTCTTCCTCGCCGCCCTCGCTGGCGCCACCGTCGTGTTCGTGTTCAGCGGGCTCGCGATTCGCGCGGTCGTTCATGGCTCGCACGCCGTCATCCGCGAGGTACGCCGGCAGTTCCACGAGAACCCGGAGCTCATGCATCATGCGTCGCGGCCGGACTACGCGCGTTGCGTCGACATCGTCACCGCCAGTGCGCTGCACGGGATGATCGCGCCTGGAATTCTCGGCGTGGCCGCCCCGGTCGTCGTCGGCCTGCTCTTCGATGCCATCGCGCCTCACACGTTCCTCGGGGCCGAAGCGGTAGGCGCAGAGCTCCTGGTGGGCACCATCGCAGGTGTGCTGCTCGGCTCGTTGATGAACACCGGAGGCGGCGCATGGGACAACACCAAGAAGTTCATCGAGAGCGGCGTGCTCGGCGGCAAAGGCAGTGATGCGCACAAGGCGGCGGTCGTGGGCGACGCCGTCGGCGATCCCCTCAAGGACACCGCAGGACCATCGCTCCACGTCCTCATCAAGCTGCTGGGCACGGTCTCGCTAGTGACCGCACCGCTCTTCGTCTGAACGCACGCGCGTCAGAGAGACGTGACGGGGCCGACCCACCCCTGCGCGCGGTCCTTCAGGCCGTTCACGAAGTCCTGGGCGCCGTCGCGTAGCTCTTCGTCGATCAGATACTGGGGCGCGGGGATCCTCGGCACGAGAAGGATGTCGACCTGGAGCAGTGAGTGTTTCTCGTCGACGGGCTTCACCGAGATGATTGCGTGCGCCTGCTTCATGTCACCGCGGACCGCAGCGCCCTCGAGGACGTGCATGCCGTTGTTGACGCGCGGCAGTCCGAACCGCATGACCTCGTGGAATTCGACCTTGAGCGCACCGATGTAGACCGGGTAGCGCATGTATACGTCGGTGTTGTCGCCTTCCTTGGCGATCACGCGCGCCGTCGCGAACTTGCGATGGATCTCTTTGTAGTGCGCAAAATCGACGGTGTACTTCGCGACTTTTTCGGCGGGAGCGTCGACGAGTGCCTCGGCGTGTCCGTACCGCTCGCTATGCCCGGCGGGCGAATAGTTCCACTTGAGCGTCTGCTTTGCGTCGAGGAGCCGCGCGACTTGGGGATCGCGGGCCGGGGCCTTCGGCGCCTCGGCATCTGCCTGGGCGACGACGGGGAGAACGACGAGGGCGAGAGCGGCGAAAGCGGTGAAGGGCGAGGTCGGTCTCATGGTCGTGTTCGCAGGGCGTACTAGCGAAGCCTGTGCCGAGTCCGTGACGCTCCGTGGCAATCGGCAGGTGCCCACGCTCGAGGTTCGATACCTGTTGGCAAGGCTCGCCGATCCCTGCGGAAAATTCGGGTCGGCGGCGTTGCCTCGACCATGGCGGAGGCCTCGGCCTCCCGCAGGCCGTTTCACCAGGTGTGTAGGGGTTCCGACAACCCGGGTGTAGCCCTTCGTTCTCGGTGCGCAGGCAAATACACGTTCACTTCGGCGCGCAGCCCGCAAAGCCGACCTGTCGGATCGCCGACATGCTGATCCGAATGCCAGGCCGCTGCTTCGACGGGCCGGGGTGTTTGCGCACGACCGCGTAAGGTCGTGTAGAGGGCGAGTAAGCGGCGCGTGCCGCGGATGCCGAATAGGAACGATTCTCGAACCAGGGGGGTTCCGAGAGGAGTTTCTGCATGGGTCCTTCGTCATGGGGATCTGTCACTGCGCTCGTCATCGCCCTTGCGTGCACCACGTCTGCGTGCGCGCCGTCCGCGGAAGAAGCGGACAACGAAGACGTTGCCTCGTCGTCCGAATCGGCACTCCAGAGAAAGGAGCTGCCCCGTCTCGTGATCGATCCGAACGGGACGACCGTATCCGGTCTCTCGTCGGGCGCCTTCATGGCCGTGCAGATGCACGTGGCCTACGCACGCGAGGTGCATGGCGCGGCCGTCTTCGCGGGTGGACCGTTCCTATGCGCGGGCGGGAACTCGTACACCGCAACCACCACGTGCATGGCTCCGGCGCCGAACGATGCGCCGTCGGCGAGAATCGCCGTGGCACGTGCCCAGTCGCTTGCGCTGGCGGGCCTCGTCGATTCACCCAGCGCCCTTGCTGGGAGCCGCGTCTTTCTCTACGGCGGCGCGGACGACAAAACCGTCGCTCCCGTCGTCATGGACAGCGTGCGTGACTTCTATGCCTCCCTCGCGGGCGACGGAGGGCTATCCACGCATCTGCACGTCCCGGGCACCGGTCATGTTCTTCCGACCGTCGATTCGGGAGACAGCTGCGACGCAGGCGGAACCACGTATCTCGGCAAATGCGGTTTCGATGGAGCGGGCGCGGCGCTCGAGCACCTTTACGGCAAACTCGAAGCCCCATCGACGACGCCGAAGGGTCGGCTCCTCCGCTTCTCGCAAGCCCCGTACGCGTCGTTCGCTTCCGGCATGGCCGACAACGGATATGCCTACGTTCCGGCGTCCTGCTCGCAAGGCGAGACGTGCCGCATCCACGTCGCCTTTCACGGTTGCAAGCAATACGCGACCGGCCCCGTGGGAGAGCGCTTCGTGCGGCAGTCGGGGTACGCGCGATGGGCAGACACGAATCGGATCGTCGTTCTCTTTCCACAGGCGACGACGAGCGTCCTCAATCCAAACGGGTGCTGGGATTGGTGGGGATACACCGGTCCGTTCTACGCCACGCAGCTCGGGCCGCAGATCTCGGCGATCCACCGCATGATCGTCACACTGTCGTCCGGACAATCGAAACCTGATTGAAACAGCGCGCGTCTAGGGTGAACGGCACAGTGGACAACGACGCTCTGGCGGAAAGGTTCGAGGATCTTCGGCGCGGCCCTCTCGACCGACACGCAACGGCCCACGCCACCGCGCTGCTCGAGTGCCTGGCCGAACGGCCCTCGTTCGAGCCGCGCGATGCCCTTCTCCTTACCGACAACGCGGAGCTGTGGGCGGCACTCGGCCTCGACGGACGCGCGCTGGAGATCGCCCGAGCCTGGATTTCCAAGGGCTTGAAAGAGCCCGCTCTCGCACGCATGGCGGCACGTTGCGCTCTCGTCGCGGCGCCGCCGAGCGTCGAGCTGCGCCTCCGTGCGGTCGGTACCTCGATCGACGCCGACGCATTCCGAACGCTCGCCGCCTTCATGCGCGGCGATCTCGCACGCGCGGTGGCCATCGCCAAGCGCCGCGACTTCTTCCTCGAGGGCGACGACGTCCCGGCGGTTTACGGTTGTGCTTACGGAGCGTGGGCTCTCGGCCTCCTCGGTCGTGTCGACGAGGGCAACGCGGTGCTCGCCTCGTGGCACGCACGCAATCGCGGCTCTCATCCTCGCGCGCAGCAGTTCATCCTGCGCGCACGGGCTTGGCTCGCCTCGATCATCGGCGATCACGCGAACGAGCGCGCACTCGTCGAGCAGGCGATGGCGATCTGCGAGGAAGAGTCGCTTCTCGTCGAGCGATCGTTCGTGGAGGTCGAGCTCGCCTTCGCGGCACTTCGTGCAGGCGACGACATGCTCGCCGAAACCTTCGTCACGACCTTCACGCCGGAGCCGGTCGTCGGTCGTGAGCGCGCTCCCGGCCTCATCGAGGCCTATCGCGATCTGGCGCGCGCGGAGCTCGATCTCCAGCGGGGCGAGACGAAGAGCGCACGCGACGCCGCTACGCGTGCGCACCTCTACTTCGAAGCCTCGGGCAACATCATCCTCGCCTCCGACGCACTTCGCAGCGCCTGCCTCGCGGACCTCGGTGGCCGAGGCGCACGCGAGGCTCTCGAGAAATACCGTCGCGCGGTCTATCGCTCACGCATGGCGCACTGCATGCGTCATCTGCGCGTGCTCGAGGCCATCGTGCGGCGCCCCGCAAGCAGCCGCAGTCTCGAGCTCCGCGCACGCGACGAAGTTCTCGCCGTTCCCGCGATTCGCCTCTTCTCCCCCGCCCTCGAGACGCGCAGCGCCGACGTCTACGTCGACACGGTGCAGCGCGAGGTCTCGATTCGCGGCCGCGGGCCCTTCAAGCTCGGCGAGCACCCGGTGGTCGAGCGCGTGCTCGAAGTGCTCGCGTGCTCCCATGGTTCGGCCACCACGATCGAAGCGCTCTTCGAGCGCGTGTGGGGCGGCAGTTACCATCCGCTTCGCCACGAGAACAAACTCCACGTGACGCTCCACCGCTTGCGTCAGTGGCTCGACGAGCGGTCACCCGAAGCCGGAGCCCTCGTCGTGCTCAAGGGCGGCGTCGTCACGATCGACGAGGCCGCGGACGTGCGCGTGTTGTCGTTCCAGACCGACAAATGCCTCACGCCGTTACACCGAGCGCAGCCGAGGGAAGACGTGCTCGAAGCGCGCGTCCTCGAGACGCTGCCCGCCGACGGCGAGCTGTCGACGAGCAACGTCGGAGTCCTCGTCGGTGCGAGCCGGACGGCCGTTCGCGCGCAACTCTCGGCGCTCGCGCAGCGCGGGCTCGTCGCACGACGTGGTCGTGGGAGAGCCACGCGCTGGTCTCAGGGCGGCGGGGCCTGAAGCGCTCGATCAGAGCGAGAGAGTCGGAGCCCCCGCGTTGTCGGCCGGCACGAGCTCGGCAGGCGCGGCCTTCTGCTCCGGCGTCGCCGGCGGCGACGTGGGCATTGTGTTCGGTGCCGTCACGAGCTGCACGCGGCGGCTTGGGATATCCATCGTCCAGACGAAGTTCGCTCCCCACGGGCCGCGGCCGTCGTCCTGAGGAATGCTGACTTCGAGCGTGATCTTTCCCTGCTTGGCAGGAACGCCGCAAAACTGCGTGCGCCGTTCGATGACGCGGAACGTCTTCTGTTCGGTCTCGGTCGAGCGGAAGCTCCCGGCGGCATCTTTGGATACGAACTCGACGACGGCCTTCTCGCGCTCACCGGTGTATTGCCAATCGGAGACGCCCATCTCTTCGCGGTCGATGTTCACGCGCTGGCCGTTCAGCTCGATTCGGTATTGAGACATCGGCACGTCCAGAGACGTGTGCGTACGCGTGTGGAGCGCCACGCAGACACCGTCGGTTCCGTAACGAACGATGCGAGCCTCGTCGACGAGGGCTTCGCGCGAGATCGCCGAAGGCGTCTTTTCGGTAGGTTGTCCGGGACGTGCCGGCGAGCTCATGAAGTTCGTGAGCTTCGTGCGGTCCTCGGAGACGTCGGCGGCGCTGATGGTGCGATCCTGCGTGCGGAATCCGCATCCGGACGCACCGAGCATGGCAAGCGTGCCCATCCACAAGCGAGAAAAGAAGACGGTCGTTCTCACGCCTCCTGCGTATCACGTCGCACCACAACGGCGATGCCGAACTGCGCTCGGGCAGGCTTGCACGCCGTGGCCGACTTGGTCATGCTGGGCCGCACGCTCGCAAGAGCGAAGGGGGAGACGACGCATGGCGAAGATGCGAGCCGTTCAGGTGTCGAAACCGCAAGGCAAGCTCGAACTGGTCGAGCGCGACGTGCCGCAACCCAAGGCCAATGAAGTACGAATCAAGGTCGAAGCGTGCGGCGTATGTCACAGCGACGCGATCGTGAAGTTCGGCGCCTATCCGGGCCTCACGTTGCCTCGTATTCCAGGACACGAAATCGCCGGACGAATCGATGCCGTCGGCGCGAACGTCACCGAGTGGAAGCCCGGACAGCGCGTCGGCGTGGGCTGGCACGGCGGGCAGTGCTTCGTCTGCGACCCATGCCGCAGGGGGCAGTTCCTGAACTGCGTGAACGCCAAGATCACGGGCGTGACCTTCGACGGCGGCTACGCCGAATACGTCGTCGTGCCCCACGAAGCGGTGGCCCGCATGCCCGACGATCTCGCAGCCAACGATGCGGCTCCGCTTCTCTGCGCGGGCGTCACCACGTTCAACGCACTACGAAACAGCGGCGCGCGGAGCGGCGACACCGTGGCGGTGGTCGGTGTGGGCGGCCTCGGCCACCTCGGCATCCAGTACGCCGCGAAGATGGGTTTCCGCGTTGTCGCCCTGTCGCGAGGTGCCGACAAGGAGTCCCTCGCGCGCGAGCTCGGCGCCCACGAGTACGTCGACACGAAGAAGGTCACCGCCGCCGAAGGACTGAACGCGTTGGGCGGCGCCGATCTGGTCCTCGCCACCGCGCCGAACACCGATGCCATCACGAGCACCATCGAAGGACTGAAGCCTCGCGCGAAGCTGCTCATCGTCGCGGCCCCGTTCGAGCCGATGACCACCAGCGCCCTTCCCCTGCTGAGCGGCAAGACCATCGCCGGTTGGCCGAGCGGAACGTCGATCGACTCCGAAGACACGCTTCGCTTCAGCGCACGCACCAAGGTTGCGCCGCGCATCGAGGTCTTCGGGCTCGACAGGGCCGAAGAGGCCTACACGAAAATGATGGAGAACAAGGTTCGTTTCCGCGCCGTGCTCGTTCCCTAGCCCGGAGTCAGTAGCAAAGCGAAGAGTCGAAACCATCGCCGTTGCAGGTGGCGACGACAGGCCCCTTGGCGCACGGCCAAAGGATGCACTTGTCGCCGCCGCACTCGGCGTCGGTCCGGCACATCTTCACCGTGCAGCTCGCAAGACACTTCGCGCTGAACGAGCCGCCACCGCTGCTCGCGAAGCAGCACGATTGACCACCGCTACAGTCGGCCTTCTCGTCGCACAAGAGATGCGCGACGCGCGTGTCGCCCGCGCCCGCGTTGCAGGCGTACACGCGCAGGATGCAGCTCGGCGCGGTGACCGGATACGTCGCGCAGCAAGCGTAGCCCTCGTCACAACGCGGACCATCCGGAGGACCGCAAGGACCGACCGCATTCGGATCGGACGCCGGTGGAGGCAGCGCCCCGTCCGACGCGTCGACGCCCGAGTCCTCGAGGTGCCCATCGACCGTGCTGCTGTCGCCACGGGGCCGGCCGGAGTCGTTCACCGTGCTGCCGTCGAAGTCCGAACCGCCCTGTCCCGCGCGAGCATCGCGATTGGAGCTCGTTCCCGGCGTGCCGTCGTCGATGGCATCACCGATCGTGAACTTGTCGGCTCCCGTGATGGTCGTACAGGCGCCAACGACGAGCGCAATGCCTAGGAAAAGGAGGAATCGACGCACGGGGCACCTGCCTCGTACGCAGTATAATCATCCACCGCAGGCAACGAGAACACGTCTCTCGTCGAACCCGCGGTGTCGTGAACGCAAAAACGCGTCTTGGCGTCAGAGGCGAAATCGCGTGCAAGCGCGCGAAGCGATGGTTCGATATCGAACTTGGATTCGCTCCAATCGATCTTCGCGCGCTCGGCGATCAGTTCACGATGGGCGCCGGGGCGTCGTTGATCGGACGACTTCCCATGCCGCCTGCGTAGCCGTAGCTCGCGTCGCGACCGATGCCCCAGACGGTGACGGAGAACGTTCCGTCACTGTGCGCTTCGTGGCCGCCGTAGCTGCACTCGCCCTTCGCGAACTTCTGCGCAAGGAAGGCCTTCGTGAGATAGACCCACGCGTACTCGTACTCGCCGCTCGAGCCAAGCGGCTGGAAGTCCTGGAGCTCGCCCGCGCAGTCGAGGTCGACGGGCATGAAGCCCTTGTCCGTCTTGCGGCGCACGACGGTGAGGACCGTGTCCGAGAAGGTGTAGTCGGCAAAGAACACGTAGCGATCGAGGAACTGGTCGGAGGGGACGACGTTGACGAAATCGGGATCGCCCGAGGTCATGCCGCCACCCGGCGCACCGCCACCGAACGTTGCACTCGACATGTGCACGGCGGCGTGGAACGGATGCTTCTTGTCCTGACTCTTCACCGTCACGAGCGCATCCGTCATGAAGTAGACGGGCTGACCCGCGGAGAGGGTATCGGGGGCGCCCGGCGGCTTGCTCGGCTCGTAGGAGAGCACCGTGCCGTCCACCGCGCCGACGAACATCCACAGGACCTTTTCGCGGGCACTGCCCGTGACGCTTATGATGCGAGAGGCATAGGGCACGAGCGCATACTCGTTCCCCCACTGCGAGAACGGCGGGATCTGCTGCTGGGTCACGTCGCACGACATGACACCGCTCGGGAGGAAGTCGCAAGGCGACCCGCCGAAAAGGCCCACGGGCTTGTTCGACGAGATCGGGCTCCCGGTCACCTCGCCGCTCTGAGTGATCTGAAGGACCTGACCACGCGAGAGCGTCCACGTGTGCGTTTCGTTCTTGCCGGCAGCGTCCACCTCGTTGCCGGCGCCAATCGCCTTCGTCGGCCGCATCGACACGCGTGTGTCGTCCTCGTTGGCGACGATCTGGATCGTGCGACGGTCGAGCGCCGAGCGGTTCTGATCACCGTACTTGCCCGTGGAGACAGCGATGTAATTCGTGTCCCACGACGAGATGGGAAGAAGCAGCGTGGCCGTCGGGATGTAGCTGTCGGCGCCGCCGTACGGGTACATCGAATACGCTGAGATGGGCGCGTCGGCCGTGAGATGGAACGCGCTGGTCTTCGCGGTGCCGTGACGGATCGGATCGCCCTTGAATGCGGGCGTGACGCCCTCCGGGCAACGCGTCCCCGCGTAGCCGCTGACCGCCTCGGCCTGCGAGAGGAAGACGACCGCGACCTGCCCAGGCGGAATCGGCCCATCGAGACGCGTGTATGTGGCGCCGTCAGCGGTCCGCGTCACGGTGTAGATCGAGTTCGAAATGTCGAGTGCCTCGCTCCCGTATTCGGCACCGAGGGTGACCGGGCGATCCCACGTGTTCGCGATGAGTGCGGTGAAGCAGGAGCCCGGGCCCTCCGTCGGATCGTCCGGAGGCAAGGTCCAGAAGGAGCAGCCGATCGAGCCCTTCGACAGCGCCGCGCTCTGGCAGGCATCCACGCAGCGATCGACGCCGCAGCCCTCGTCGGGCCCGCAGCTCGTGACTTCTTCTGACCCCGGGCACCCCTTGATGACCTTCTTCAGATCGGCCGAGCAGTGATAACCGCACGACTGGGCGTCGGGCGCCTCCCCGTCCGACGTGAGGGAGCCAGGCCCGTCATCGAACTTGGTAGGATCACTCGAGCACGCTGCAAACGTCACGGCCGCAAGGCCCGTGCACACGACGACGGAAGCGAAACTAATCTTGCGCGCGTCGGTCAGCATCGACATCGACCTTTCATCTCGTCACACGCCTAGAAGGCGATTTTCATCGGCGTCGGGTGCGGATCCTCGTCCGAGGCATCCGTACCCAGCTCGCCGTGCTCGTTGCTCCCCCAACACTGCACGCTTCCATCCTTCAGCAGGGCGCAGACCGAACGATTGCTCGTGGCGATCTGGACGGCATGACCGGTCAGTGAGGCGACCGGAACGAAGAAGGCCGTGAACACGTCGACGCTTCCGTTGCCGAGACGCCCTCGCGAGTCACCACCGCAACATCGAACCGTGCCGTCGGTCATGCGAACGCAGGTGATCTCGTCGGCCACGGCCACCTGCTGCGGCCACGCACGACTGTCGAGCGGCGCACGCGCCGGCAGGAGCTCGGCGTCGGGCAATCCCGTGCACAACGCACCATAGTCACTGCGGCCCCAGCAATAGACCTCGCCACCGGCGATCGCGCAGGCGTGGGCGCGGCGCAGCACGCGGGGGCCCGGACCGATGTCCTGCGTGCCGGGGTTCAGAGGGCCGCTCACGTCCGTGCGGAACGTCAGCGATGCCGCGAGGCTCGTCACCGAGTGGAGCTGCAGGATGGGGTTTGGATGGGGATCCGGGCTGATCGAAGTCATGCGGCCGCCGAGCGGCCCCGTCGGACCGGCGAGCTCACCCCAGCTCATGACGTCGCCCGTGCTCGTGAGGCCGAGCGTGGTGTTCGTGCCGAGCGCGACCTTCGACACGGTGACCGATCCGAGCGAGGCCGGACCGGGCCCGCGCACGTGGGCAGTCTTCGGGTTCGCGAGCTGGAACGAATCGTCGTTGCCCCAGCAGTGGAGCTCGCCCGAGGTGAGGAGCGCGCAAGCGTTCTCGTCTCCGACGTCGACATGCTTGGCCGCTCCGCTTAGCGCGACCGGCGTCGGAACGGCATGATCGCCTTCGTCCTGGGTCGGCGGATCGGCAGAAATGCCGAGCTGACCGCTGCCGTTGTAGCCCCAGCAGCGGACGCTGCCGTCGTCGACGACCGCGCAAGTCGTGCGGTTACCCGCGCTGAGCTGCGTGACGCCGGTGAGCTTGCCGACCTCCACGACGAGCTTCGGCCCCGGGTCGCGGCCTCCGCCGTTCCCGAGCGAGCCGTAGGTGTTGTCGCCCCAACACCGAACGGTCTTGTCGGAGAGGAGTGCACAGAAATGATTCAACCCGGCGACGAGCTGTGTCGCGCAGGGGCCGCCGTCAACGTCGCAGACGACGGGCTCGTCCGTCGGGTCGAACGGATCGCGCCGAACGGCGGAATCGCCGGCCTCGGATGCGTCCGAGCCGCCGTCGGGCGCGTTGTCGACGACGTCGGGCGCGGCGTCGGGAAAGTCGAAGGTGTGCGAGTCCGACGAGTCGTCGCCGCACGCCACCACCATCGCCGAGGAGACCAGCGAGGTGGTGGCAACGAGAGAGAGAATTCCAAAGCGAGGTTTCATGCGCATCCCCTCAAGGCTTCTTCGAAGGGTCCTTGTGGAAGGCCACGCCTTTGCCGGCCACCCAGACGTCGTCCGCTCCGTTCGCCCACACCGCGTAGAACGGGTCGATGACCGGGACCTTCGTGATCGTGATTGCCGACTGCGTGAACGAGGTGCCGTCCCAGTGCCGAACGCGGCCGTAGTCGCCGACGAACCAGGCGTCGTTCGCGGTGGTTCCCCAGATGGCCTGCATCTGCGGTGCAGGCGCTCGGCCGTCGTTAAAGAAGGTCCACGTGAAGGTGGCTCCACTGTCTGCCGAGGTCCCCCGGATGAAGCCCAGGGTTCCCGAGCCTGTCTTGCCGAAGAACCAGATGGTGTCGTCGGAGCTCGCCGAGGCGCCCCAGAAGCGCCAGAAATTTCCGGCCGGGTTCGGCACCTTCGGATCGCCGGGGACCGTCACCTGCGTGAACGCGTCGGCACCAACCTCTTTGCGAAGGACAACGAACTCGTTGCCCGAAAGGGCGCTGCGAACGCCTGCGAGCCACACACCGCTGTTCGGCGTACCCACGACCTTGTTCCAGAAGACGCGTTGGGTCGAGACAGGGTCGAGCGTCCAGCCGCCACCCTTGCCCGTCCCGGGCCCGGTGTAGTGCAGCACGCGTCCTTGCCACGTGAAGTCGTTGACCGGGCCGATGGCCCAGATGTCGTTGGGGCCGGTGCCCCAGATCGACTTGATCTGGGTCGTGTCGCCCGGCAGGTCGACCTGCGCGAAGGTGAGACCGGCCGAGGTCGTGCCCTCACCGTGATAGAGCGAGGTGCCGCTGCCAACCCAGATGTCCGTCGGGCCGCTGCCCCAGACGGTGAGCAGCGCTTCGCTGAACGTCTGGTGCACGCTCCACGCAGCGCCGTCCCACCGCAAGATGGCGCCCTCGTCGGTCACGGCCCAAGCCACGCCCTGACGGTCGCCCCAGATCGAGCGAATCGTCTGCTTCGGCGGAACGGTCGTATGGCAGAAGCCGTCGTCCGAACACTCGCGCGGAGAACCTGCCTCGGCGTCCGTGCGTGCATCGGCATTGGCGTCAGCTCCGCTGTCAACCGCACTGGCGTCGACGCCAGGCAGCACACCGGCTTCTTGCTCGGGCGGAGAAGAGGCGGGCGGCGTTTCGTTCGAGTCGGCGCAGCCCACGAACGTGAGCACGAACGCGAGTCCGAGCCCGAGCCCGGTTCCCATGACGAACCGATTCATTTGGTAGCATCGCCTTTCGGTCCGGTGTAGTGGAGCGCGACCGAATCACCGACGATCCATACGTCGTTCGCGCTGCTTCCCCATACGGAGAGCAGGTTCGGCTTGTTTCCGAGCTTGAACGCGGCCGTCGAAGGTTTCCACTCCGTGCCGTCGAAGTGCAGGATCGTACCTGCTTCGCCAACCGCCCAGATGTCGTTCGCGGCCGTTCCCCACACGGCGTGGAGCGGCATGTTCGTCACGGACTCGACGATGTCCCAGCGCGCTCCGCCGGTGAAATGACGGAGCGTGCCCTTGTCGCCGACCGCCCAGACATCGTTCGCACTGCTGCCCCAGATGCCTTCGAGCGTGAACGACGACTGGCTGTCGACGTTCTGCCACTGCAGGCCCTTGGCGCCTCGGGTCGCGTGCATCGTCAAACCTCGCTGCCACCCGTTCTTCGGGCTGTTGTCGGCGACGTACCAGAAGTCGTTCGCCGAGCTTCCCCAGAACGCGTGCACGGTTCCGTCACCTCGCTCTTCGGTCCAAGCGAGCCCGCCGTCCTCGGCGGTCGTCTTCGTGAACTGGTTGTAGAGCACGTACTCGGTGGTCTCCGGATCCTGTTGGGCGTACGCGCGGGCGCCGATCCGAACGTCGTCAGGCCCGGTGCCCCAGAGCGCAGTCGCGACGCGCGTGAAGTCACGACCGGAGGGGGTGGCCGCCGTGACCATCTCCCATTTGGCGGTCCCGTTCGCAAAGCCGGTGCTGTGAAAGATGACGTCGGTCATGCTCACTGCCCACACGTCGTTCGGACCCGAGCCCCAGACGGCTTGGAAGGTGTTCTGGACGGCAGGCTTGGTCGGCGTGATGACCCACGCCGTTCCATCGTAGTGCGCGAGCGTGCCCGCGGAGCCGCTCGCCCAGACGTCTTTGGGACCCGAGCCCCAAACGCTCGTGAGCGCAACGTTCGTGCTGACGCCGGTGTCCTCGGGGCACCAATCGGCGTTGGAGCACGAGATAACGGTCGAGACGCACGCATCGTCCGAAGCATCACAGCCGGCCTCTGACGCCGCGTCGTTGGCGGCGCCAGCGTCTGCATCCGCACCCGTTTCACCGATCGTGGTGTCCGAACCATCCGGCGACGATCCTGGCGAGCTGTCCGAGGCGGCGCAGCTCACGAACCAGGGCACCAGCACGACGAGCGACGTGGCCGTCGTGGCGAGGAGGAGGCGTTCGATACGCGCGCGATTCATCGGGTCTCCCCAGTGCATTCCGTCATCAGACACTTCCCCTCGATGCAGGGCTGCCCCGCTCCGACGTCACACTGGTTGCCGCACGTCCCGCAGTTGCCGGGGTTGACGAGCAGGTTGGCCTCGCAACCGTCGCTCGGATCGCCATTGCAGTCGGCGAAGCCGGTCGCGCACTCGACGCTGCAGCGGCCCTTCTTGCAGGAGCGCACTTCGTTGGGGCCTGCCGTGCCGCAGTTGTTATCGCAACCGCCACAATTGCTGGGATCGCCGAGGAGGTCCGCGCAGCCGTTCGGGCACATCGATTTGCCGGAGCGCACACAGGGCACCGCGCACTCCCAACCGTTGCCCTCGTCGATGCACTCCTCGGCACCGACGCACTTGATTCCGCAGCCGCCGCAGTTGTTGGGATCGCGCGTGACGTCGACCTCGCAGCCGTCCGAGTCGCACTTCCCAGGGCCAACGTCGTTGTTGCAGTCTCGCAGGTCTTGCCCGCACTTGAGGTGCCCACACGTGCCGGCCACGCAGCCGTAGTTCATGCCTGGAGGGCTCGGATCACACGAGCCTGCGGGGGGCGCTTCTTCCCAACACGCGTGACCGCACGCACCACAGTTGTCGTCGTCCGTCTTGGGGTCGAGACACCGCACGCCGGAGGGCTCGGATGAATCCGGGCAGGCGATGAGGCCCGCCGGACAGCCACACTGGCCGTTGATGCAGGTCTCTTTGTCTCCACACTTGTGACCGCACGCACCGCAGTTGTCGTGGTCGGTGTACGCGTCGACCTCGCAGCCGTCGTCGATCTTGCCGTTGCAGTTGCGATAGTCGGTCTGAACCGTGAGCGAGTTTCTACACTCGACCTCGCAAGCGCCGTCCACGCATCGCGAGTTCATGCGGAGCGGCTCGTACGTGAGGCACTTGTTCCCGCACGCTCCGCAGTTGTTCGAATCGCTCGAGAGGTCCGTCCCGCATTTGTAGGCCGGCCCGCTCTCCGCCGCGCAGGTGGCAAACGGCGACGGGCACTCGGTGCCCTTGCACATCAGCGGGGTGCGCCCGAGGTCGCTGTCGACGGCCGCGTCACCGTCCGACGGGTTTTGGAAGACCGGCGACGTCGAGGCGTCCTCGGTATCGCCGAGACGCGCTTCGCTGGTCGCGCAGCCCCAGGACAATGCCCAGACGAAGAGCAAGGGGACCGGCAAGGTCCGCAACGATCGGATAAACAAATGAGACTCCCTTGAAGAGGAGAGAGAGCTGCGGGAATTACTCCGCGAGAAGGGCGCGGATGCGCTTGCCGTGCACGCTGCTCGGATGCTTCGCGAGGAAGTCATCGGCGAGCTTGGTGGCAGCGGCTCGATTGCCTTGGAGCAGGAGCGTGCGAACGCGAAGCACCGTCGCCTCCGGGCGAAGTGCTCCGTGCGGGAACTCGGCGTCGTACGCGTCGAGAGCGCGCGACGCGTCGACGGTGGCGCCCGCGCCGAGCTTCTTCTTCACGGCGTCGAGCAGCTCGATCTCACGCTCGAGCGAGGGCCCATCGTCGTTCAGCGCCGAGGGCTTCGCCGACGCCGAGAGCGCGGTCGCGGCAGAAGATCGAACCGAGGACGGAACCGAAGGCGGAACCGAAGACGGAGGAGAGAAAGTGGGCGCCGTCGGAAGCGAATCGGGCGTGAGCACGACTTCCGGCGCAGCGGGCGCGGGGGCGGCAGGCGCCACAGCGACCACCGGATTCGCCGACACGACCGGCGCGGCCGTTCGATCGACGACGGACGCGTGGCGCTCGACAATCGAGGTGACGAGGACCGCTCCCACACCGACCGCCGCAGCGGCGAGGATGAAGAAGCGCGGCCGAAAAAAGCCGGAGACCGCAGGTCGCGCTCCACTTGCACCGGCATCGGAGATACTCGCCGCAGCAGGCGCCGCCGCCACGGCCGCGAGGATACGGCTCTCGAGATCCGCCGAAGGCCCTTCGTCGAGTCCCGAGCGGAGGAGGGATCGCTCGAACGACGAGCCCTCCTCGAACAGACGGGGAGGTCCCTTCATGGCGTCCTCTGCATCTGCTTGACCGCGTCTTGGAACTGTTCACGGGCGCGACGAAGACGCGACGCCACGGTACCCATCGGCGCTTCCGTGATTGTCGAAATTTCCAACATCGTCATCTCTTCGAGCTCGTAGAGGACGAACGCGGTCCGGAGATCGGCGCTCATCTCGGAGAGGGCTTTGTCGAGGAGCACGCGGGCTTGTTTGCGCGCGAGAAGCTCGTCGGTATCGAGGTCGGGCGACTTGCAGGTCTCCACGTCGTCGCCGGCGGCCTTGTCCGCACGGACGCGCTGCGACCGGCGGTACCGAGACGTGATACGGAGTGCGACGCCGAACAGGTAGCGGCGCTCGCGGCCCTCCCCGATCTGGTCCATCTTCCGGACCGCAACGAGGAAGACCTCCTGGGCGACGTCGTCTGCGTCCTCCGGGGAGAGGCCGAGACGCCGTAAGAATCGCCAGACGACAGGCAAATGCGTGCGTACGAGCTCGCTCTGAGAGCGCGCCCGGTCACGATCATCCACTCCACGCCCCGCGGAACCTCGCGTCACGTGGAGGTCATGTAGTTCCTCGTAGAGCGAGGGGGAAGCCGCCATGACCCTGGCCTAATCTCGTCACCTCGAAGTTCTGATCACCGAAATCGTACGCGAAGGGACAAACGGACCAAGCCGCCTGCATTCGGGACCGTGAAAATCGTGGTGTTGGGGGCCAAAAAGAAGCGGGTTTGCCGCAGAGGGAAGAGGGCTCCCCCCTCGAGCTCCAGCGTCATGGCTCGGCTCAACTTCCAGTCGAGGTTGGCTTCGGCGACCGGCGCGAGCCACAAATCCCCGTGGGTCGCAGGGTTGGGGGCCCCCCGGGTGTTCCCGTGGTGGTAGCCGACCTGGAACGCCCCGCAGGGAGCGACCCGGAAGGCCCCTGCGAACGGCAGGTGGATCGGACAGAAGCGAACGGTGCCTGCGAACCAGCGGTAAGTCTGCTTGCCTATCGGGAGGTCGCTCGACGTCGTGGCCATGTCGAACGACGCCCGCAGAGCCGGCGTCACGAGGCGTGAGCGGAGCGGCGTGGCTCCCGACCGCCATTCGGCGTCGAGCAGCAAGCCTGCCGAAGGAGCCATCGCCGGACCGATCGCGCTCGTCGCGCCGAGCTCGAGCCCTGCTGCCAAGATCACCGGAGGCGGAGGCGGCGGAGCGACGACCGGCGTGCGTCGCCGCTTCGGCGGTGGCGGTGAAGGTGGAGGTGGAGGTGGAGGTGGAGGTGCCGGCTCGGGCTGCGCCTCGGGGATGGGCTCGACCGGCGGCACCGGCGCCGGCGCGGGCTCCACGTCCGGTGCGGTCATCGACTCGGGATCGACGATGAGCGCAACGACGAGCGCGAGAGCCTTCGCGACCTCCGCGCACGTTCGACTCGAGACGTGCCTCGTCTGATGCGTGCCGTCCGGCTCCTGCACCTCGAGCTGTCCCATCGTCGCGCCCTTCGGACCGTCGTTCGTCTTGATCGTCACCGTGAAGGCGACTGCGGTCTCGTCTTCGGTCGCGAGCTGCGAACGGGGCGTGCGCGAGTGAACGGCGTCGATGAAGGCCGTGCGGTCCGGGCAGCCCTGCGCGGGCGCGGTGTACGCGAGATGGAACCTCGGCGACGTTTCGACCGTCTCGCCCGCTCGTGCGCTCGTCGAGACGAGCCACGTCGCGAGCGGGACGAGCACGAGGAGCGCGAGGTTTGCCTTCGCCCACCGTCGGCTTCGGCGGCTCGCACGCGTCACTCGCGGAACTCCAGAGAGACCTGCCAAATCACGAGCCCAATCACGAACAAGCGAAGAAACGAACAAACGAGAACGGTGAGAGCGTCTAGAAACCGGCCCGAAAATGCACACGCCTCCAGAACGGTCGTGCGGTGCATTGCTTCCGTCAGTCTACCCGAACCGGAGCCCTTCGGTCGCAGGTTCGACGCGTCCCGCCACAGCGCTTTTCAGGCCGATCCATCGCCGGCGGAAGAGCCCGAGCAGACCGGCCATCGACCTCGACCGCGAGGTCTGCGACGAGCGCGCCTCGCGATGCGATGTCGAGCGCCGTTCGACCATGGATTCGATGCCCTCGGCCGCATGTGCGTGACGCCCGAGACCCTCTTGGAAATCGCATCGAAATAGACTCGGCCGCCGTCGCTTTCCGAACGTAGGTTTTGGCAACGAGGCTCTCCGAAAGGAGACCTCCACCGCAATCACGCGCTGGGGTGAGGAGGCCGTGAATGAATGTCCTGACGAACAAGAGAACGTGGCTGCTCGCGCTCGCGGCAGTCGCGACGGCAGCCGCGGTCGGTCTTTCGAGGCCGGCACTCTCGGCCGACCATCGTGACGCGCCGAAGACGAAGGCCGAGCCTGCGGCAGACATCAACGACGTCTACACGTGGGTCGACGGCACAAACTACCAGATGGTGATGACCGTCTTCCCGTTCGCCGACGCGAACGCGAAGTTCTCGAACACCGTCCAGTACGTGTTCCACACGGCGAGCGGCCCTGCCTTCGGCAACACGACCGCGAACGAAGATGTCATCTGCACGTTCGACGCGGCGCAGAACATCTCGTGCTGGGTCGGCACCGACGACTTCGTGACCGGCAATGCCAACGTCCAAGCGGGCATCACCAGCGCGAGCGGCAAGACGAAGGTCTTCGCCGGGCTGCGCTCCGATCCGTTCTTCTTCAACCTGACCGGGTTCAACGACGCGGTCGCTGCGGTCGACGCCGCGAAGCCGACGCTGTCGAACCTGACGGCGGGCTGTCCGACGATCGATCAAGCGACGTCGACCGCCCTCCAGGGCATCTTGAAGGAGACGGCGAGCCCGACCAACCCGACGCGGTCGTCGCCGGACGACTTCGCGACGGCCGCCACGCTGGCGATCGTCGTCTCCGTCGACAAGACGCTCGTGACCAAGGGCGGCAACATCGTCGCCGTCTGGGCGAGCACCAACGGAACCTGAGGAGGAGGACATCATGCGAAAAACAATCCTCTCTCTCGCAACCGTGGCCTCCATGTTGATGGCGGCCTGCAGCAGCAGCAGCTCGACGGGCAGTGGTAACTTCCCCGCCCCGCCCGCCCTCGGAGCCGAGATCGATCGCATGGGTCGGCCCCTGGTCAACACCGCGCTGAACCACACCTTCGATACCAATGATGCGACCAAGGGCGCGGCGAAGGACGAGTACAACTTCAACGCCGACATGACGACCTGGCCCAAGTACGTGCCGGAGTTCGAGGCGAACCTCGCCATCTACGACGCACTCGACACGATCTGCGGCAACCAGATCTTCGCCGACACGACGAAGACCGACGCCAGTCGGTATCAGACGCTCGCCACCGTCCTGTCGGACGACCGCATCTGGGTCAACGCCGCGGCCGCTGCGTGCACGACGTACCTCGCGGTCGAGGCGAACGCGACGAAGATCATCACCAACACCGACTGCGGAGGCCGAAAGCCCTCGTACGAGGTCGCCAAGTTGACCTACACGCTGCTCGCGACGGGCCAGGTCGGCATCACGGTCACCGACGGCACCACGCAGAATCCGGCGAAGACGCAGGTCGCCACGTTCCCGTTCCTCGCGCCGCCTCCCTGAACGTCGAGGCGCACGAAACCACGAAGAGTCCCCTCGTCCGCAAGGGCGGGGGACTCGTTTTCGATTTCGAACGGGAGATTCCATGGCTCTTCGATCCATCGTGGCGGGCCTCGCGCTCCTGGCGCTTGCCACCGGGTGCAAAGGCAAACACGCCGAGCGAACCGGAGGCGCGTCCCCCGAAGCGTCACTTCCTGCGCTGCGTCCCACGACCGACGGGGCCATCGCCGTCGACAACCTGGACGCCATGATCGGAGGGCAAGAGCGACGCATTCAAGCCGCGCCCGGAGACGTTGGGCTGCGCGCCGGGCTCGTCGAATTGCTGCTCACGCGCGGGCAGTTTCTCGGCGTGGTCGCCGACTACGAACGGGCCTCGGCGCTCGCCGAAACGTTGGTGGCCGAAGCGCCGGCTGCTCCCCTCGCCTGGCGGGCGCGCGCGAGCACACGCGCCACCTGGCATCGCTTTCCCGAGGCGCTCGAAGACCTACGCGAGGCCGAAAAAGCAGGGGCTCCGGCGCGCAGTCTGGCCGGGCTCGAGGCGACGATTCTCGCCGCCACCGGTCACCTCGACGAGGCGATGAAGGTCACTCCGGACACCGGGGATGCGCAGGGAGATGCGATGGCCCTCGCCTCGCGTGCGCTGCTCGATGGCGAGCTCGGCATGCTCGACGACGCTGGACGCGGCCTGAACGCGGCGCGCGCACGGTATCGAGACGTGTCGCCCTTTCCACTCGCGTGGATGGACGCGATGCAGGCGACGCTTTACGAGAAGGCAGGAGAGCGAGACAAGGCGCGTGCGCATTACACGCGCGCCGTTCGTTTGCTGCCTCTGTACGCGCGCGCAGCGGCTCATCTCGCCGCGCTCGAAGCTCCGCAGAAGGCCATCGCGCTCCTCACGCCCGTCGTCGCACGAAGCGACGATCCGGAGGTCTTCGCCGAGCTCGGCGATGCACTTCGGAGAGCCGGCCGGACCGCCGAGGGCAAGGCCATGCTCGAGAGGGCCCGCGCGCGCTACGATCACCTGCTCGCTTCGCACCGCGAGGCCTACGTCGATCACGCCGCGCGATTCTGGCTCGGCGCCGGCGGCGACACGGCGCGCGCCCTCGTGCTCGCCAAGAGCGCCTCCTCCGTCCGGTCCAACGACGAGACATTCGGGCTCTGGCTCGAGGCGGCAGAAGCTGCGCGCAACCCGAGCGAGATCTGCGAGGCGTCGCACCGACTGCTCGCC
Source organism: Labilithrix luteola (assembly GCF_001263205.1). Classification (GTDB taxonomy): domain Bacteria; phylum Myxococcota_A; class Polyangia; order Polyangiales; family Polyangiaceae; genus Labilithrix; species Labilithrix luteola. The sequence continues at coordinate 5,047,002 of NZ_CP012333.1, read as the reverse complement.
CTTCCCCACGCGGCCGCGTCGTTTCGAGCGGCGGCACGCGAGGCCGCGAAGCGATGCGTCGACCGCACCGCAGGGCCATGAGCATGCGCATCGCGCTCGCGCTGCTGCTCGGATCGATCGCCTTCTGTTTCGGCGTGCGCGCGGAGGCACATCAAGTCGGGCTTTCGCGCGGCAACTACGTGCTCGAAGACGATCGCGTCGAGGCCGAAATCGTGTTCGCCCACCGGGACCTCGCCGCGGCCCTCCCTGCGCTCGATCGCGACGGCGACGGAAAGCTCTCGGCGCGTGAGCTCGACGACGGCGCTTCCATCGTCGATGCCGGCATCGTTCGACCGTTCTCCATCGGAGCTTCCGGGGGGGCGTGTCAGGTCGCGCTCACGAGTCTCGCCATCGACGGAGAAGACGCGATCGTGCGTGCTCGCGCGACGTGCCCGGCGGGCGGCCACGACCTCACGTTCGGCTTCGGATTCCTCGAGCCGTTTCCTTCCGGCCACCGGCACCTCGTGCACGTTCGCGCCGGCAACGTCGACCAGGAAACCGTGGCGATGCGGACGTCGCCGACGATCCTCGTCGACACGGGACATCCGATCGTCGCGAGCCGCATGCCCTCGTTCTTCGGGATGGGCATCGAGCACATCCTGACCGGCTACGATCATCTCGCCTTCCTTGCGGCCCTCGTCGTCGTGGGCGGACGCGCGCGTGGCCTCTTCAAGGCGATCACCGCCTTCACGCTCGCGCACTCGGCGAGCTTGGCCCTGGCGGTCCTCGGGATCTGGACGCCGGCTCCACGTTTCGTCGAACCGGCGATCGCGCTATCGATTGCGTACGTCGGCGTCGAGAATTTCTTCGTTCGCGATACCGACAAGCGCTGGCGCATCACCCTGCCCTTCGGCTTCGTCCACGGGTTCGGATTCGCCGGAGCGCTCGCCGAGCGGAACCTCCCGGCACCACGCATCCCGGCCGCACTCTTGGGTTTCAATCTCGGGGTCGAGGCCGGTCAGATCGCCATCCTCGCCCTCGTCGTTCCACTCGTCATGCTTGCCCGGAACCGTTTTGCCGTGGTCCGCACGTGGCTCGTTCCGGCAATCAACGTCGCCGGTATTCTCGCCGGTCTCGTCTGGCTGTGGATCCGCCTGCACGACGCGACACGCTGAAATTCCAGGGGTATCGAGGGAATCGCACGGTCGTCGTGCGACTTCTTTTGGACCGACGCGTCAACCGAACGACGGCATCGCGCAGTGCGATGTCCTCGATGTCCTCGGTTCAGGCCTCGGAGGCACCGTGAACAGCTGGTTCGTGTCGGTGGAAAAGGGCGGGCCGCTCGGTCCGGTTTCGATAGACGTCGTCGTTCGGGCCTTGCTCGCAGGCAACGTCTCTCCCCATGCCCAGGTTGCGCTCGGTTCCCCCAACGCCGAGTGGCGGCCGATCATGAGCGTGCCCGAGGTCATCGCGGCGGTGTCGGTCGCGGGAAACATGGCGGCCGAAGAGCTCGCCCGGACAGCCAGCACCGTCTATCTCGGCCCGCACCTGAAGAGCACGGTCCAGCTGCCGCCGAATCTCGCTCTGGCCGAAGCCAAGATGAGGCAGGACACCGAGATCTCGCCGAAGCCAAGCATTCCTGCGCCGCCCCCCCTCCCCACGTCGGGTCCCGCGCCGGCGCCCGCGGCCAAGGCCGACGCGACTACGCCGAAGGCTCCCGCCGTCGATTCGAAGCTCCGCATCGTCCTGCCAGTCGGCATCTTCGGTGCTTTCGCCGCCGTGGCGGTTCTCGAAATGTTCGTGGTCCTCGCGACGCGCGGGATCCCGTGAACACCGTCGTCGTCCCCAACGCGCCACCTCCCATCATCGGCAACAAGTACCGACTCGGTCGGATTCTCGGGGCAGGCGGCATGGGCTTCGTGCACGAAGCCGAACACATGGCGCTCGGCGAGCGCGTCGCCCTCAAGTTCCTGAGGCCCGAGTGCTCGGCCACACCGGAGAACGTCGAGCGCTTCCTCCGTGAGGCGAAGAGCCTCTTCAAAATCAAATCCGACAACGTCGTGCGCCTGCTCGATGTCGATGCGCCAGCGGACTGCGCGCCCTACCTGGTGATGGAATTCCTCGACGGCGAGCCCCTCGGGCGCGTGCTCGATCGCCACCCGCGTCTCGAGGTCTGCGTCGCCACCGAGATCGTGCGCCAGGTCTGCTCGGGCCTCGCCGAAGCCCATCGGATCGGCATCGTGCATCGTGACGTCAAGCCGCAGAACGTGATGCTCACGACGAAGTCCGACGGCACCGTGCTCGTCAAGCTCGTCGACTTCGGCATCGCGTTCGGCGCGGCGAACGAGCTCACGAAGCGACTCACGATGACCGAGGCCGTCATCGGAACGCCTTCGTACATGTCCCCGAGCAGCTTCGCTCGGCGCGTGCGACCGACGAACGTAGCGACGTGTTCTCCGTCGGCGTCATGCTCTACGAGGCGCTCACCGGGAACCTCCCGTGGGACGCGGATTCGCCCGGCGACCTGATTTTCCGGCAGTTCACCGAGGCGGTGCCGGTCAGCGCGTTTCCCGAGGGCGTACCGCTCGCCGTCGCCAAGATCGTCATTCGCTGCCTGGCGGTCGACCCCGCGGAGCGCTTCGCCGACGCCGGTGAAGTGGCCTCGGTGCTCGAGCACTACGCCCGTCCGATCGACGCTGCCACGCTTCTTTCGAAGGTCGATGCCGCGCCGGTTCTCCCCCCTGCGAACCGCCCTTCGCAAGACGCGCGGCCGTCGCCGGCGAGCTTCACGTTTGCGCGACACAAGATGCTTTCGACGGGCGGACGAACGGCGTTCGAACGTCACGAGCTCGTCCCGCGCGGCTCGGGAGAGGCCCCGGCGGCACCGATGGCCCACGTCCCGACGCTCACTCCGACGTCTCCAGCAAGCGATCGTCACGGCCGCGCACTCTTGCTTGCCACCCTCGGCGGCACGGCGGCTCTGCTCGTGGTTCTCGTCGGGCTCGTCGCGTTTTCGCTCGGCGCGAGCCGCACGGCGGCCCCCGTTGCCACGGCACAAGCGGTCAGCGGTCACGGCCTCGTCACCCCGCCGCCGGCGCCGACCCTGATCACGGAGCCGATGCCGAAAGTTCAAGCGCTTACGCCGACCTCGCAGCCGTCCGCGGTCTTGACGCCTCCGACGTTGCTCACTCCCGATCCGCCAGCTACACCTCCGCACGCGACGGCCCCCAAGGCATCCCCCGGCCGAGCCCCCGCGCGTGCGGGCACGAACTCCAGCTCCGGCTCTCTCTATACCGACACGAAGTGGTGAATCCGATGCGCACTCGATTCTGCCTCGCCGCCGTTGCCTCCGTCCTCGTCCTCGCCACGCCGAATTTCGCGGCAGCCCAAGGCCCCAACGAACGCGCGGCAGACGCGGCGTTCCAGGAAGGGCGGACCGCGCTCGAGAAGGGCAACCTCCTCGAGGCCTGCACCAAGCTCGCGGAGAGCGATCGCCTCGCCCCGTCGGGCCGCGCGGTGCTGAACCTCGGTGACTGCTACGAACGTCGCGGCATGGTGGCGAGCGCGTATTCGAGCTTCCTCGAAGCTGCCGCGCGCGCCGTGCAGGCCAACCGACCGGACGCGGAGCGCCACGCTCGCGAGCGTGCATCGCGTCTCGAAGGTCGCCTTCCTCGCGTCAGCTTCGTCGTTCCCAAGAGCGTCTCCGCGCAAGGCCTCGAGGTGAAGAAGGACGGTGCGGTCCTACCTCCGTCGTCGTGGAACACGCCGGAACTCGCTGATCCGGGGACGTCACACACGTACGAAGCGAGCGCGCCCGGCAAGTCCGCCTTCGTCGCCACGGTCACGGCCGAAGAAGGCAAGACGGCGCGCGTCGAGCTGAAGTGGCCGGAAAACAACAACGCGGTCGCCGCTGTCCCTGCTGCTGCTGCTCCGGCGGGCAACAAGACGGCGCGCATCGAACCGGTCGGCACGACGGCGTCCGACAGCTCGTCGAGCAACGGCTCGCGCACGCTCGCGTACGCCGCGCTCGGCGTCGGTGCAGCGGGCGTCATCGTCGGCACGATCGGCGGCCTCCAGGTGCTGAGCGCGAAGAGCACGGTCGACTCCGGATGCGCCAACGTCAACGGCGTGAAGACGTGCAACAGTCAATCCGACGTCGACGCAGCCTCGAGCGGTAAAACGTGGTCGGTGGTCTCGCCGATCGCGTTCGGCGTCGGCGCGCTCGGTCTCGGCGTCGGCGCGTACCTCTTCTTCCACAATCGCGCCAAGACGGAGAAGCAGGCCTTCATGCTGGCGCCGAGCATCGGACAGAACGGCGCGGGCTTCGCAGCCGCCGGTCACTTCTGAGCGCCAATCGCGCTCTGCGGCGCGCGAACTTTGCGACTCGCACGCGGTCGCGGCGTCAGCTCGACGAACGGTGGTGCTGATCCAAGGCTCGAACAGGTCGGGCCGACAGCGCCTCCGATGAGGTGATGCAATGGCTACCAAGGCGGATTTCTCGAACGAAGAGTGGACGAAGCTCACGGAAGCCCCGCTCCTCGCGGGCATGGGCATCTCGCTTCTCGACATGGGCGTCGTCTCCTTCGCGAAGGAGCTCCACGCCATGATCAAAGCCGTCGTCTCGGCCAAGGAGAGCTACGCGGGCAACGCGCTCGTGCACGCCATCATCGCGGACTTCGAGAGCAAGTCCACGGACACGCCGCCTGCGGCTCCCGAGAAGAAGACGTCGGACGGCATCCTCGCGGACCTTGGCCATGTCGTGGCGATCGTCGACGCGAAGGCAGGCGCGGACGAAGCCCGCGGCTTCAAGACATTTCTCTTCGGCATCAGCGAGCAGGTGGCGGGCGCCTCAGGCTCCGGCTTCCTCGGCTTTGGCGAGAAGATCAGCGACGACGAGAAGGCCTACCTCGCCAAGCTGAAGTCGACCCTGTCGGTCTGACGCCCTCCCTTCCTCCCCTTCTCCTTCGGGAGAAGGGCTGGAGGAGGCGGTCGCTTCTTTATCGGGAGCGGCTCACCGCGCTGCATGCATCAGGACGTCGAAGACCTGTCGAAGTGTCGGACGGTCGCCGCGCTCCTTGGAGAGCATGGCGCCGACGAGGTTCGACACCGCCCGCGGCACATGCGGGGCGCGTGACGAAAGCGGTTCGATGCTCGGGTTGGCGATGGCCCGAAGCATCTGCGTGAGGCTGCGTGCGTCGATGGGACGCGCGCCCGCCAGGCATTCGTAGGCGATGACGCCGAGCGCCCATACGTCGGTTGCCGAATCGACCTCCAGGTCACCAGCGACCTGTTCGGGTGACATGTAGTGAGGTGTTCCGAGCACCATGCCTTGGCGCGTAAGCTTGCCGCTCGCGGCGGTTGCCCCTTCGCTCGCGGTGAGCTTCGCCAAGCCGAAGTCGACGACCTTGATGCGCGGGGAAAGCAGATCGATCGACGCCGGGTTGCCGAGCAGAAAGACGTTGTCCGGCTTGAGATCGCGGTGAACGACACCGAACGAGTGCGCAGCCACCGTGGCGGCCACCACCTGCAGGAGCACGCGTGCCGTCTCACGCACCGGCCACCCATGACGCCACTCATGATCATCGCTCAGCCAACGCGAGAGCGGAGCGCCGACGAGCAGCTCCATCACCATCGCGGTCGTGTTGGACGCGGCGATCTCGAACACGTCGTAGACCTCGACGATGTTCGCGTGCCTGAGGGCCGCCGTGACGCGCGCCTCACGGAAGAAACGACGCGCCGTGTTGGGGTCGTCCGACCGTAACAGTTTGAGCGCGACGGGCCTGCGCATGACGACGTGACACGCCTCCCAGACAACGGAGGAACCTCCCTCGCCGACGATCTTCTCGAGTCTGTATCGTCCACCGAGGACGTCACCTGGAGCAGGCAGGCGCGCGCCGGTTCGCACGGACGCTTTTGCCTTGGGCGCCGCGCGAACGACCACGCGCTCTTGAACGGGCGGCGCGGGTCGACGGGAAACCGTGCGGGCGACCTCCCCCACCAGCATCCGGCAGGCCGAGCAGCGGTCGACATGGCCTTGGACAGCCGCATTGGCGGCCACCGAAAGACGGCGCTCGAAGTATGCGAGAACCGTGTTGTCGTCCAGGCAGCCGCTCATGGCTCGTGTAATGTAGTCGCGTGCTTGCGAAAGTCATGGTCGGCCGCGCAAAGAACTCGAAGACCGCGCTGTCTTCGATCGCGGAGCTGGACTCGCTCGCGACGAACCTCGTGGCTCGCGCGCGCAAGGCATGGCCGGACATCGATCTTCGTGACGAAGCATTCGTCGAACACGTCACCGATCGCGTCGACGACGCCGAAGACGTCGCGATCGCTCTCGACGAGCTCCACGCCTCCGATCTGTGGCTCGCCCTCGCCTGCGGCCTCGGCAAGAAGAAGGCTCTCGCGAAGCTCGACGAGCAACTCGTCCCGCTGGTGACCGAGGCCCTCGCGCGCATGAAGGAGAAGGTCTCGCGCGAAGACATCGCGCAGCTCCTTCGCGAGAAGCTCCTCGTGAGTCGTAACGGCGAGGCGCCGAAGATCCTCGAGTACTCGGGTCGTGGCCCGCTCCTCGGATGGATTCGCATCGCCGCCGTGCGCCTGGCCATCAGCTCGACGCGCCGCGGAGACGTCGCCGCCATGCAGCCGGTTACCCGCGAAGTTCTCGCGCTCGTTCCCGGCGCCATCGACCCCGAGCTCGATCACCTGCGCGCGCGGTATTCCCACGACTTCAAGTGGGCCTTCGAGAAAGCGCTCGCCGGCATCACGGTCGAGGAGCGCAACATTCTCCGCATGAGCCTGGTCGACGGGCTCTCGATCGACGAGATCGGAACCATCTTCGGCGTTCATCGAGCCACCGCCGCGCGCATGCTCCAGCGAGCACGAAGCGAGGTGCAGGAGAAGACGCGCGAGATCCTTCGCGGCAAGCTGCGAGTCGGCACCGTGGAGCTGCAGAGCATCATGCGGTTCGTACGCAGTCATCTGGATCTCTCCATCCAACGACTGCTGACAGCCGAAGAAGCCGAAGAAATGTCGACGTCGACCCGAACCGCCAAGTCCGAGTCGACGAAGACGCGCCGGGTCCCTTTCACCAAGACGGGCGCCAAGAAGTCCGCCAAGAAGTCCGCCAAGAAGACGAGCGCGCGCGAGGTCAAACGACCTTGAGGAACACGCTGAGCCACGCCACGAGCGCGAGACCAGGGACCGCGCCACCGGCGATCAGGTAAGCGAGCTCGGCGAACTTCTCGTTCTTCTTCTCGTCGAAGCGCACGATCGCGACGGCGAAGAAGATGTTCACGAGGTAGACGAAGTACGTCGCGAGCATGAACTTGTCCATGCGCGTGAGATAGCCGAGCGGCGGAAGCGACGACGTGGCCGAGAGGTGGAACATGACCACCGTCATGAGTCCGCCGGTGGCTGCCGTGAGGCGCCCGGCCGCGCTCTTCGCCTTGAGGAGAAGCGTGAAGCCCGCCACGAAGATCATGAAGAAGACGGGCACGAGCGTCTTGAAGAACGACGCGAGGACCGGCCGCGCGATCGGAAGATCGAACGAAGCTTCTTTGAACTCGAGGCCGCCTTCGAGCTTGTGCGTCACGACACGCGGCATGAGGACCGTGTCGACGTTCCACCCTGCAAGTCGTATTTCTGGGTTCACCGACGGCATCTTGAACTGCGTGAGGAGCGCAGGGTCGCTGACGTAGGTGACGTCGTCGTCCTTGTCGGTCAGCGTGATCGGAAGCGTGTGCTTGTCGAAAGGGAATTCGGAGAGATCGACGTTCGCCTCGAGCTCCGCCTTGACGCGGAAGATCTTGAGGGTCGGAAGGTCGGCCACCTTCTCCTTGCTCACGACCTTACCGTTGGACACGTCCGGATCCGTTACGCACGGCTCGGTGTCACACCCGGTAAAGACGAAGAACTCGGAATTGAAGGTTCCGGGGCCAATCTCGAACTTCGTCAGCTTGTCGAGGACGACCGCAATCTTCACGGTCCGAGGACCGAGTGCGGGTTCTTCGGCCGCCTGTTTGGCTTCCGGCGCCTTCTTGCCTTCGGCCGCCTTGCTTTCGGCAGCCCACGAGACGCCGCTGAAAAGCTGAAGAAATCCCATCATAAAGAGCGCAAGGGCCCGGAGGAAACGCCCCGAACTAGCAAGGGAACTAGGGATGGTGGCACGCATGAGAGACTCCTCGTGACGGCCCTCGAAGGGCGGAACACGGGATTGACGCGACCACACGGGCCGAGTCGCATAGAAGTGCTAGGAACTCGTGGGCCGGCGTAAAAACGGCGCCAAGCCGTCCGGCTCATTCGGATCACCGTCGCTCGCAGCGCCTCTCCTCATGAACGCCGTACCGCGTCCACCGAGTCCTCCGAGTCCTCCGTGTCCTCAGTGCGGGCACCCCGTCGATCCTCGATCGGGGCGCTGTCCCGTGGATGGGCACCTGCTCGATTCGGTTCTCGCGGTCGCGCCAACCGTGACGCCCACGGTCGGACCTCGCAGCGAAGTCATCCTCGATCTCGTCGGTCGCAAGCTCGGGAAGTACGTCGTTCGTGAGCTCATCGGACAAGGCGGCATGGCCACGGTGTGGAGTGCCGTGCACGAGGAGCTCGGCGGAGTCGTCGCCATCAAGCTTCTCGATGCGCGCCTCCTCGACGGCGACGCACCAGAGCGCTTCCTGCGCGAGGCTCGTGTCAGCGCCCAGCTCAATCACGATCACGTCGTCAAGGTGATCGACTTCGCGAGGGATCCGGAGTTCGGCAGCTACATCATCATGGAGCGGCTGACCGGGCACCCACTCGATCGCGTGCTCGCTTCGCAAGGCCCGCTCGAGGAACGACGCGTCATCGCCTTGGCCATGCAGATCGCCGATGCGCTCGGCGCCGCGCACGAAGCCGGCATCGTCCATCGCGATCTCAAGCCGGGAAACGTCTTCCTCACGCGTGCGCTCGGAACCGAGGTCGTCAAGGTGGTCGACTTCGGTATCGCCGGCGTCTCCGCGGAGCGCACAACGCTGCTCACCCGCTCCGGCGCGATGTTCGGAACTCCGCTCTACATGAGTCCCGAGCAGTGGGACGGCGTGCAGGTCGGTCCCGCAAGCGACATCTACTCGCTCGGCGTCGTGATGTTCGAGATGCTGACCGGCCGCTTGCCCATCGCCGCCGGCGCGCTCACCGAGATGGCGAAGAAGGTGGCGCTCATGGAGGCACCTTCGATGCTCACGGTGCGCCCCGATCTCTCGCCCGAGCTCGACGCGATCGTCCTTCGATGCCTCCGCAAGCACCGCAGCGAACGCTTCGCCAGCATGCGGGAGCTCGCCGAAGCCCTCCGCAACGTAGGAGCGCCGCGCACGTCGCGAGTTCCGCCGGCCGCTTCGATTCCTGCTCCGGCGCGCATCGCTCCGGTCGAGAAGAACCACAAGCTCGTCGTCGCCACCGTCGGAGGCCTGATTGCGCTGGTGGCGTTGCTCGCCATCGGGCTCACCGGCCTGCATCGGAGCAAGCCCACGGAGAGCGCACCAACGCAAGGCTTCGGTCTCGCACCAACGCCTCCGACCACGCCGCTGTCGACATCTCCGCCGACGACCGCGTCAAGCGAGGTGACGCCGCCACCGACGATCTCGGCCTCGGTTCCCCCTGCCCTCGCGACGACTCCACCGCCGGCGAAACCGAACGTCGCTGCCGCCGCCGCTGCGCCGACGTCGAAGCCCGCCTCGAAGACGAAGGCGAACGGAACGTCGACGGCCGGGATCTACACGGAGAAGTGGTAGCTCAGTAGCCCTCGGTCTTCGCGATGATCTCGTTCATGATCTCGCGCGTCCCGCCGCCGATCGGATAGAGACGCGCATCGCGATAGAGGCGCTCGACGAGCACTTCGCGCATGTAGCCGCTGCCGCCGTGGATCTGCACGGCCTGATCGACGACGAACGAGCACATGTCCGTGGCCGCGTTCTTGGTCATCGCCGCAAGACCGGGCACCTGCTCGCCGCGCACGTGGCGAACGGCACACTCCGAGACGAGCGCACGCGCCGCCGCAAGCTTCGTGACCATGTCGGCGAGCTTGTGACGGATCACCTGGTGGCCCATGATCGAGCGACCGAAGGCGTGACGGTCGCGCGCGTAGGACACCGATTCGCGATAAGCGAGCTCGGCGATCGCCACGCACTGCCCGGCGAGGAACAGGCGCTCGGTGGCGAAGTTCAGCATGATCGCCAGAAAGCCGGAGTTCTCCTCGCCAATCAGATTCTCGACCGGTACGCGGCAGCCCTCGAACGAGAGCTCCGCGGTGTCGCTCGCCCACCACCCGGTCTTCGCGAGCTTCTTGCTCACGGAGAAGCCCTCCGTCCCGCGCTCGACGACGAGAAGTGAAATGCCGCCGTGCCCTTCTCCCCCCGTGCGCACAGCAACGGTCACGAGGTCCGCGCGGCATCCCGACGTGATGAATGTCTTGCTGCCGTCGACCACGTAATGTGAGCCGTCGCGCACGGCCTTCGTCCGGATCCTGGCCACGTCGCTCCCTGCCCAGGGCTCGGTGATGGCGAGCGCGCTGATCTTCTCGCCACGCAGCACCGGTGTGACGAAGCGCGCCTTCTGCTCGTCGCTGCCGAGTCGCACGATCGGAGGCAGCGCGATGCCGTGACTGCCGAGCCCCACGCACGTGCCGACAGAGCGGCCCGCGAGCACCATCTCTTCCGATGCCACGAGCGCGTGCGTGATGTCTCCGCCGGCTCCGCCGTAGTCTTCGGGATACGAAACCCCGAGAAGCCCGGCCTCGGCGGCCTCGCGGTAGAGCTCGCGCGGAAACTCGTTGGCCTCCTCCCACGCATGCGCATGAGGCGCGATGTGCTTCTGCGAAAAGCGGCGAGCCGTCTCACGAAGCTGCGTGTGCTCGTCCGTCTCGAACAGGTAGGGCATGACGACGATGATGCTACAGCGCAACTCGGTTGCGCTGATTGAATTGGGCCCCGAAATCCAAGGCCCGTGCAAGTTGTCGCCGCAGTAATATGTTCGACCCGTCCCAGGCGTCTCTCACGAGGTCGAACTTCATGCGTTCCGCGAGCTCCACGACCCCCACCGTCCTGCTCTTCGACATCGACGGCACCCTCATCCTGACCGGCGGAGCGGGTCGACGGGCCATGACGGCGGCGTTCGCCGACGTGCATCGCAATGGTGAGGCATGCTCGCATTTCTCTTTCGCCGGCATGACCGACCGCGCCATCGTGCGTGAAGGCCTCCGCGTGATCCATGCCGCCAACGGGGGCGGAACGCCCGACGAAGCTGGCATCGACGCCGTGCTCGAAGCGTATTTGAAGCGCCTCGCCGACGAGGTCGCGCGCGCCGGGAGCTATCGCGTGCTCCCCGGTGTGGAGGTCTTGCTCCAATCCTTGCGAGGCGAACCAGGCCTCGCGATCGGCCTCGGCACGGGCAACGTGCGGCGCGGAGCGATGACCAAGCTCGCTCGCGGTTCGCTCGACGTGCACTTCGCCTTCGGCGGCTTCGGTTGCGATGCCGAAGACCGCGCCGAGCTCTTGCGCGCCGGTGCACATCGCGGCGCCGCGGCACTCGGCGTGCGCATCGAGGAGTGTCGCGTGGTCATCATCGGCGACACGCCCAAAGACGTCGCCGCGGCACTCGCGATCGACGCCGTCTGCATCGGTGTCGGTACCGGCGGTTTCGCACCGGAGGAGCTGGTCAAGCTCGGCGCGAAGACCGCCTTCGCCACGCTCGCCGAGAACGGTGCGCGTGAGGCACTCCTCGCGTCGCCGTAGTCAGGGTTCGGCGGCAGCGCCCTCGTCGTGTGACGTTTCGGCCCAAAGGCGTCGAACCACGGTGATCAGGACGAGGCCGCTCGCCAGCGCGCACGCGGTCATGATCGTGGCATAGAAGGTGCGCCCGTAGAGCCAGTTGCCCACGGAGAAGAGGCTCGACCAGACGAGCACGCAGCCGCTCACCCATCCGCAAAGAGCGAGAGGAATGTTGCCTCTCGCGCGCGGATCGTCGGCGGGAATGCCCGCGAGCTTGCGCACGCGCGCCCAGCCCGGGCCGAAGGGGCGAACGCGCTCGTAGAAGCGCACGAGCACTTCATCGCTCGTCTGTGGCGCGAGGAAGGCCGCTGCCATCCATGCCGACGTGGTGACGAACACCGTGATGACGAGCGCCACGTGCGTGCTGAAGACGGTGCCTCGATGCGACAACACGAGGAACACCGCCGAGACGACGAACGAGCTCGCCATCGCCACGACCTCGCACCACGCGTTCACGCGCCACCAGAACCAGCGCACGAGATAGAGCGGCCCGGTTCCAGCCCCGATCTGCAGCACGAGATCGAAGGCACCCTTGGCCGAGTCGAGGAGGAACACCACCGCGCACGAGAACGCGAAGAGGAGCACCGTGGCCAGACGCCCCGCCAGCACGTAGTGACGCTCGTGCGCGTCCGACTTCACGAATCGCCGATAAAAGTCATTCACGCAATACGAGGCCCCCAATTGAGGTGCGTGAGAATCGTCGACGAGTTCGCCGCGACGAGACCGCCCACCATGAGGCCGAGAAACCCGGCGGGCAGGAACTTGAGCATCGCCGGGTAGCCGATGTCGTGTCCGACGAGCTTCGGATCGACGTGCGGGAACGCTCTCTGGATGTCGGCGAGCTCGGGATAGACCACGATCGAGGCGAGCCCCACGAGGATCCAGGGCCACGGGCGAAGCACGTAGTGCGCGACGTTGAAGAAGAGCACCGCGCCCAGCGCGTCTTTCTCCGACTTCGATGCCAGCATGCGCTGCGCGATGTAGCTTCCGCCGCCGGGCTCGGAGCCGGGATACCAGACGGCCCACCACGCCACCGCGAGTGGCATGACGAAGACGGCGAGCGCGAGATCGCGGTCGTCTTGGAAACTGGGGAGGATATCGAGATAGTGCACACCTCCCGGACCGCGAAGCGACGAGAGCTTGCTCATCAGCCCCGAAACGCCGCCAACCTGAGGAAGCGACACCGCGAAGTAGGCCGCGGCGATGACGGCGGTCATCTTCACGAAGAACTGGATCATGTCGATGACGAGCGCGCCCCACAGCCCGGCGTGCATCGCGAAGGCCACGTTGAGCGCGCCGACGACGAGGAGCGTCTGCCAGCGATCGAGCCCGAACAAGACCGCGGCGATCTTGCAGGCCGCGAGGTTCACCGTGGCCATGATGATGCAGTTGTAGAAAAACCCCAGATAGAGCGCGCGAAAGCCACGCACGACGCGCGCAGCCTTTCCCGAATACCGAAGCTCGTAGAACTCGAGATCGGTCATCACGCCCAAGCGCCGCCACAGCCGCGCATAGAAGAACACGGTGGCGATGCCCGTGAGCACGAACGACCACCACGCCCAATTTCCAGCGACGCCCTGACGACGAACGATGTCGGTGACGAGGTTCGGCGTGTCGCTGCTGAAGGTCGTGGCGACCATGGAGAGGCCGGCGAGCCACCACGGAACGGAGCGCCCCGAGACGAAGAACTCGGAGGTGTTCTTCGAGGCGCGCTTTCCGAAGAACAGCGCGGGAACGAAGCAGACGACGAGCGAGAGCGCGATGATCAGCCAGTCGATGGCAGCGAGACGCACGTGGATGCCCCCGCGCTCGAGGCTACCGGCCCTGCCCCACCTCGACAATGCGCGAGTCGCGCACGCCCTCGCGTAACGCCAGGCCGGTCTCGTGGGCCATGCGCTCGGTGGCCTCGAGGCACGCCTTCGATACGCCCGTGATGCACGCAAATCCGTGGAGCAGCGAGTCGAAGCAGACGAGACGGCTCGATACGCCCGAGCTGACGAGTCGCTCGTGGTACTCCGCGCCTTCGTCGCGAAGCGGATCGAAGCCGGCGGTGTAGACCAGCGCAGGGGCGACGCGCGAGACGTCTTCGGCGAGGAGCGGCGAGAAGTCGGGCTCGAGGCGCCGCGAGACGAGACCGTAGTGGTCGTAGTACCAGTCGAGCATCGTCTTCGTGAGGAAGTAGCCTTCACCGAAGAGCGCGTGCGAGCGCTGGAGTCGACGCGCATCGACCGCGGGATAGATCAAGACCTGGAGCGCGGGCCTTCGGGCGTCGTCACGGGTGTGGCGAGCAACGTTCGCCGAGAGGTTCCCGCCCGCGCTGTCGCCCGCGACGGCCAGGCGCGCCGCGTCGATCCCGAACGAGGCCGCTTTCGTGGCCAACCACCGAAACGCCGCCACCGCATCTTCGACCGGCGCCGGATAGGGATGCTCGGGGGCGAGGCGATAGTCGAGCGAGACGACGCGCGCCCGTGCACCGAGCGCGAGCCTTCGACAGAGCACGTCGTGCGTGTCGAGGTCGCACGTCACGAAGCCCCCGCCGTGCAAGTAGAGGATGGCCGGCGACGGAGCGGTGAGCGCGCGCGGAACGTAGAGGCGTGCCGGCCGATCGCCCGCCGGACACGGAATGGACAGCGCGCGCGTGTCGACCCCACCAGGAGGCGCCGCTTCACACGCGAGCACCTGGCCCATCATGCGTGCGCGTGCTTTCGAGGGTACGAGCCGCGAGAGGTCCGAGACACCGAGCAGGTCGTCGATGCCCAGGAGCGCTGCGAGCTGCGGATCGAGGCGCTGCCCGTCGACGGGGAGTGAGCGCTTGCGGGCGAAGCGCGCGCGGAGGCGCGGCGAGTCGAGGACGGCGCGAGCTCCCTTTTGCTCCACGAGAGCCCGAGCGCGCATCGCGAGCGGCAAACGCATTCCTCAGTCATAGGGCCGATCGGCGGTCATCGGCAATCCACGCCCGTGATACCGTTCTTCAAACGGACATGCTCGAAAACGCTCGCTTCGGACTCGCTGTCGCTCCCAAGGCATACGTTTTGGCTCTCGCTTTCGGTCTCGCTTTGGGCCTCGCGTCCTCGGTGGGAGCGTGCGGCGGTACGAGGTCGACGCTGCCCGAGTCCAAAACGGCGCAGCCGACCTTCGATTCGCCCGCCGACAAATGCCTGGCCGTGGCGGACGCGAAGCGCCAGCGCCATCCCGACGAGCCCGCGAAGATCACCGCGAAGCATATTCTCGTGAAGTACGCGGGGGCGAAGAAGGCGCCCGAGAGCGTCACGCGAACGCGCGAGGAAGGGTGCCTTCGCGCGCAAGAGGCCCGCTCGAAGCTCGAACAAGGCGCGTCGTTCGCGGACGTCGTCAGCGAGTACAGCGAGGAGCCCGGCGCAAAGTCACGCGAGGGCTCCGTGGGTACGATTCAGCGCTCCGACGTGGTTCCCCAATTCGCCGACGCCGCGTTCGAGCTGAAGCCCGGAGAAGTGAGTCACGTGGTGGAGACCGACTACGGCTTCCACGTCATCATGCGCACCGAATAGCGCCACGCGCTCACGGTTCACTGCTCACTGCGCTTCGCAGTGCCCCCCTCGATCGGGGTTGCCGTCGTGGAGGCAGAGATAGCCATCCGGGCAGTTGTGGGCGTGCTTGATGAAGCCTCCGCAGGAGATGTCCGCGGGCTGCACCATCTCGCATTTTTTGGTGGCGAAGTTGCACTGCGCGACGCGCGTCTCGAGCACACGGTGCTGAGGACAGATGTGGCTCTTGCTCTTGCAGACGGCGGACTTCGCGTAGCTCTTGGTCTTGGACTTGTTGACCGCGACCTCGGTCCCGTCCGGACAACAGCCGCCCTTGTCGACGGCCACGCAGTCCGAGTCGTCCTGGCACGCGAACGTGCTCGCGCTGAGCGCATCTTCCCCGCTGACCACGTCACCCTCGTCCGCGGACGAGGTATCGGCCGCGCACGCTGCCACCGATCCGGCGGCGACGAAGGTGAGCGCGAGAAGCGAAACAATCTTCGGAAGCGACATGGCGAAGCCCTCCCCGAAGTGTCGACGCCAGGAGAGCGCCGCGACCACCTTCGGCGGGCTCCTTCCTGACATCCCGCCCCCGCGTAGGCCACTGTGTTCTTTTGCAACACCTCATGGGACTATGAAATCATTCTATTTCAGCATCTTTCTGGGCAACGCCTCCCGGCCCTTTCCCATCGGGATAGGTGCGTATGATGTGGCGCCGCACGTTCGCGGCGGAGTCCAGCATGTCCCCCCGCCATCTCTTCTTCCTCGCCTCGATCGGGGTCTTCGCACTCGTCTCCCTGCTCGTTTGGGCGTCGCCGATCGCCGGGATCGCCGTATCGGTTCCCACGACCGCGCTGTTCCTGCTCGGCGTCTACGACCTCCTGCAGACGAAGCACGCCGTCCGCCGCAACTTCCCGATCATCGGGCGACTCCGCTACCTCTTCGAGTCGATCCGGCCGGAGCTGCAGCAGTACTTCGTCGAGTCGAATGCCTCGGGGCGCCCCTTCAGCCGTGACCTCCGCTCGCTCGTCTACCAGCGCGCGAAGAACGTGACTGACACGGTTCCGTTCGGCACCGAGAAGGACGTCTACGAGGTGGGCTACGAGTGGATCAACCACTCGCTCATGGCCAAGCACGCGCCTCACGAAGCTCCGCGCGTGCGCATCGGTGGGCCCGACTGCAAGCAGCCCTACGACGCGGCGCTCTTGAACGTGTCGGCGATGAGCTACGGCTCGCTCAGCACGAACGCGGTGCGAGCGCTGAATCGCGGCGCGAAGATCGGCAAGTTCGCCCACAACACGGGCGAAGGCGGTCTCTCGCCGTATCACCTCGAAGAGGGCGGCGACATCGTCTGGCAGCTCGGCACCGGCTACTTCGGATGCCGCGATCGGCAGGGAAATTTCGAGCCTTCGAGCTTCGCCGAGAAGGCTGCCCACCCCAACGTGAAGATGATCGAGATCAAGCTGAGTCAGGGCGCCAAGCCCGGGCACGGCGGCATTCTCCCGGCGCGTAAGGTGACCGAAGAAATCTCGCGCATCCGCGGCGTGCCGATGGGCGAAGACGTCATCTCGCCGCCTGCGCACGGCGCCTTCAAGACGCCCCTCGAGATGTGCACCTTCATCGCGAAGCTGCGCGAGCTCTCGGGCGGTAAGCCCATCGGCTTCAAGCTGTGTATCGGCAAGCGCCGCGAGTTCTTGGCCATCTGCAAGGCCATGCTCGAGACCGGCATCACGCCGGACTTCATCACGGTCGACGGAGGCGAAGGCGGAACGGGCGCGGCGCCTCTCGAGTTCTCGAACGTGGTCGGTACGCCCCTCACCGAGGGCCTCGTCTTCGTGCACAACTCGCTCTTGGGCGTCGGCCTGCGCGATCGCATCCGCGTCATCGCGAGCGGTCGCGTGGTGACGGGCTTCGACATCGCCCACAAGCTCGCGATCGGTGCGGATCTCTGCAATTCGGCGCGCGCCATGATGTTCGCGCTCGGCTGCATCCAGGCGCAGAAGTGCAACACCAACACGTGCCCCACGGGAATCGCCACGCAGGATCCCGAGCTCGTCCGCGGCCTGGTCGTGGACGACAAGGCCTCACGTGTCGCCAGCTTCCAGAAGAACACCGTGAAGGCCTTCACCGAGATCCTCGGCGCGGCTGGCCTCTCCACGCCGGGCGAGCTCCGACCGTGGCACGTCCACCGGCGCGTGAGCCCCACGGAATCCAAGCATTACGGAGAGATGTACGAGTACTTGAAGAGCGGCGCCCTCCTCGGCGTCGATCTTCCGGCCTCCTACGCTCGGGCTTGGAAGGCCGCGCAGGCCGCCAGCTTCGAGTCGGTCGTCAGCGATTGAGCCGAAACGGCACCGCGAAAATCGACCCAGCGCGGTGATCGATTCTCGCGGCTCGCGCACACCAGAGCGCGAATTGCGGAGCAAACACCACCTCCGTTTGCGGACATTCGCGGCGGAGCGCTATCAACCATGACGATGACGGCTGCGAGAGGACCGCTCTTCGTCGCGACGGACGACGCGGTGACGCCGGATCCTCGGAAGGATCCGCTCTTGCCCGTCCTCGAACGCGCGCGTTCGGGCGATCGCACGGCTCTGGGAGAGCTGCTTCGTCAGGTGTCTCCGACGGTTCTTCGTGGCCTGCGATCCATGCTCGGAACCACCGACACCGATGACGCCCTGCAGGAGTCCTTGCTCGCCTTCGTCGACGCGCTCGATGCGTACCGCGGAGAGACGAACCTGCGAAGGTATGCCCTGCGCATCGGGATTCGGACTGCGCTTGCGGCTCGCCGTCGTGATCGCGCACGCAGCGGTTTGTTCGATGACCACGTGCGAACGAGCGAGCCGCTCAACGCTCCTCCGACCACGCCGCCCGAAGAGTGGACCGCCCTCCGTCAACGCGAAGCGTTCCGGATACTCCTCGATGCCCTGCCCGAGCCGCAGGCCGAGGCCCTCGCCCTCCGCGTGGTCTTCGAGTACTCGCTCGACGAGATCGCGCAGGTGAGCGGCGTGCCCATCAACACGGTGCGGAGCCGGGTTCGGCTCGCGCGCGAGGCGCTTCGTGCGCGCATCGAAGCCGATCCAGCGCTCAAGCAGCTGCTCGAGGTCGAAGAGGTGGCGTCATGAAGGCACGCGATTCGGACGCCACGCAGCTCGAGCGGACGGTGGCGCGCGCGTTCGAGCATGCGCCCGAGCTCGCCCCCCAATCGACCGACGCGGCGAGCATCGAAAACGCCATCGGTCGAACGCTGGCGTCGGTCGGCAATCGACCGGTGCTCGCGCCTCGACGAACGCCGTGGGTCACGTACCTGGCAGCCGCAACGCTCGCGGTGGGTGCTCTTGCTTACGCAGCGGAGTACCGCTCCGGGCAGCCGGTCGCCGCCACGCCCCCCGCCGTTTCGCCGGCCGCCGTCGATCGGCCCGCGTCTCCGCTCGGCGCGAATGCGAACACGAACGAACCGCGCATCGCGGAGACGACGGCGGTCGAGACTCCACCCGCGATCAGTGCCAATGCTCTGCCGGAGGCACGGGTGGAGGAGCCTCGCCGGCAAGCGATCCGCGCGATCCAAGCGCCCCCACCTCCTCCATCCGCCGAGGTCGAGCTCTCGGCTGCCGAGCTCTTCGCGAAGGCGAACGAAGCTCGACGGGCAAACGAGACGTCTCGCGCCGTGGGCCTCTATCGTGAGCTCCAATCGAAGTTCGCGAGCAGCCGCGAGGCGTCGACGTCGCGCGTCGCCCTCGGGCGGCTCCTGCTCGATCGCGAAGGGAAGGCCGAGCAAGCTCGTCCGCTCTTCGAAGCGTACTTGGCGAGTGAGCCCTCGGGCTCGCTGGCCGAAGAAGCGCGGGTCGGGCGAGCCCTCGCATGCATGCGCTTGGGCGACGCTACGGCCGAGCGGGCGGCGTGGAGAGACCTGCTCGAACACCACCCGACCTCCGTTCACGCCGATCGCGCGCGGCAACGTCTCGTGGTCCTCGGCGACTGAAGGTACGCTCTTGGCGTGCGTTGGCTCGCGGCCATCGGCGCGCTGAGCGTCCTTCCCTTCCTCACCGTCACGCTCACTGGCACGCGTGCCCATGCCGAGCCGCATGCGCCGGCAGCGCCCGATGCGCCGGACTCGCGCCTCGTCCGCGTGGTCATCGGGAGCGATCCAAACGCCAGCGCGACGGAAGCAACGCTCCGCGACCTGCTCGAACACCTGAACGCCGAGCCCTCGAAGCGCGTGGAGACCACGTTCGAGACAACGTCCGAGATCGACGCGCGAGCCATCACGAATCCGCCTGCGCAGCCCGCCCCTGCCTTTGCCCGTATCTGGCTCGACGTGCGTGGTGACGTGTGCGTCGTCTCCATCGCCGACACGTCCTGGGAGCGCATCTACGTGCGCCGCGTCGCGCTGAGCTCGGGCTTCGACGACGTCGCTCGCGAGCAGGTCGCGCACATCGTCGGCTCGGCCGTGGAGACGTTGCTGGCCGGCGGATCGATCGGCGTCGCGCGGCAGGAGCTCACCAAGCCTTCGCCATCGCCGTCGCCGCCAGCGAAAGTCACTCCTCCGAAGAATTTGCCCGCCACGCCGCCGGCGATCGTCGGTGAGGACAACCACTCCCACTTCGCAGCTCGGCTCGGTGCCGGCTACGAGGTGCTCGCCTTCTCCGCCGATCACGTGGCGCATGGCCCGTGGATTTCTCTCCGTGGTTCGCTGGTCCGCGGTCCGTGGCAGTTCGGTCTCGTGCTCACGGGCCAATGGCGGCTGCCGATATCGATCGACCAATCGCCAATCGGTCTTCGCCTCGACGACATCGCATTCCGTCCGATGCTCGATCTCGGGCGCGAGACGGACAGCCGGCTCACCCTACACTTCGGCGTAGGACTCGGCTTCGACGCGCTCGGTATCGATCCGCGCGGGGCGACCGTCCAAGCCGGACCAAACGGCGAGCCTGCCGTCACGGTCGAAGCGCGACGATCGCGCATCGCGCCCATCCTCCGAACATCCGTCGGCCTCGACGTTCGCATCACCCGCGGTGCGTCCATCGAGATTGCCGGAGTTCTCGATTACGACCCCGGCAATCGCTCCTACTTCGTTCAAGAAGGCGACAGGGCACGCAACCTCCTCGCGCCTTACGCGCTCCGGCCCGGCATCGCGCTGGGGCTCATCGCCGATCTCCTTCCGCAGTAATCACGCGACTGCGAAGCGCGGCGACGGAGCGACGCATTGCGTCCATCGCGCGTCGAGGTGTGAACTGGTCGACCCTTGCCGAAGACGTGGCTTCGCGCGAGATGGAGGAGGCGGGAAACGCGATGGGCTCGAAGAAGCGTGCAGCCAAGGCAGGTCGAAGTGGATCGTCGGACACGCTCGCCGGGAGCGGAGGTGAGCTCCATCAAACGGCGTCGTCGCGCGGCGTTCTTCTCACGACGAATCAGGGCATCGTCGTTTCCGACGACCAGAACTCCCTGCGCGTCGGCCCGCGAGGGCCTTCGCTCCTCGAGGACTTCGTCCTTCGCGAGAAGATTACGCACTTCGATCACGAGCGAATTCCCGAACGCATCGTGCACGCACGCGGGTCGGGCGCGCACGGCTACTTCCAGCCCTACAAATCGCTCTCCAAACTCACGCGCGCGGCATTTCTCCAGAATCCCAACAAGCGCACGCCCGTGTTCGTCCGATTCTCGACGGTCGCCGGCGGTGCGGGCTCGGTCGATCTCCCGCGCGACGTTCGCGGCTTCGCGGTCAAGTTCTACACCGAGGAAGGGAACTTCGACCTCGTCGGAAACAACATTCCGGTGTTCTTCATCCAGGACGCCATCAAGTTTCCCGATCTCATCCACTCGGTGAAGATGGAACCCGACCGGGGTTATCCGCAGGCAGGATCCGCGCACGACACGTTCTGGGACTTCGCCTCGCTGATGCCCGAGAGCATGCACATGCTCATGTGGGCCATGTCGGACCGCGCGATCCCGCGCTCGTTCCGGATGATGGAGGGCTTCGGCGTCCACACCTTCCGCTTCGTCGATTCCAAGGGCGCCTCGACGTTCGTAAAGTTCCATTGGCGACCGACCATCGGCTCGCAATCGGTGCTGTGGGACGAGGCCATGAAGATCAGCGGCGCCGATCCGGACTTCCACCGGCGGGATCTCTTCGAAGCAATCGAAGCGGGCGATTATCCGGAATTCGAATTCTGCATTCAGACCTTCGACGAAAAGACCGCCGCCAAGTTCCCCTTCGACATTCTCGACGCGACGAAGATCATTCCCGAAGAAGTCGTGCCACTCCAGCCCATCGGAAAGATGGTGCTCGACAAGAACGCGGAGAACTTCTTCGCGGAGACCGAGCAAGTGGCCTATCACCCGGGCAACCTCGTCCCGGGAATCGACGTCACGGACGATCCCCTCCTACAGGGAAGACTCTTCTCCTATCAGGACACGCAGCTCATCCGCCTCGGCGGCCCAAACTTCCACCAGATTCCCATCAACGCGCCGAAGTGCCCGATGCGGAATTTCCAGCGCGACGGCTTCATGCAGATGATGGTGCCGAAGGGCCGCGTCGCCTACGAGCCGAACAGCCTCGAGACGGGCGTACCGCGCGAGAGCCCCGCGGCCGGCTACGCCAGCTATCCCGCCAACGTCTCGGGCCCGAAGACGCGAACACGCTCGCCGAGCTTCGCCGACCACTACAGCCAGGCGCGCCTCTTCTGGCGCTCGATGTCGGAGCCGGAGCAACGGCACATCGTGGCCGCCTTCACCTTCGAGCTCGGCAAGGTGGAGACCGTCGCCGTGCGCCGGCGCATGCTCGGGCACCTCGCCAACATCGATGGCAAGCTGCATCGACGCGTCGAGCTCGCACTCGGAATGGAAGGTCAGGCCGAAGACATCGAGCCGGCCAAGGCGCCCATCGACATGAAACCGTCGCCCGCGCTGAGCATCGTCAAGAAGGCGAAGCTGACGCTGAAGGGCCGCAAGGTGGCGGTCATCGTGACCGACGGCTCCGACGCGTCGATGGTCGAGAAGATTCGTCAAGCCGTGGCGAAGGCCGGCGGCAGACTCGCCGTCGTGGCGCCGAAGATCGGAGGCATCAAACCGCGCAATGGCAAAGGGCTCACGCCCGATCACGCCCTCGCCGCTGCACCGTCGATCTTCTTCGATGCCGTGGTGCTCGCGCCATCCAGGGCCGGAGCGACAGCACTATCCAAAGACGCCGGAGCGGTCGACTTCGTGCGCGACGCCTATGGGCACCTCAAGGTCATCGGCGTCTTCGACGGCGGCGAAGCGTTGATCGAACAAGCACGCGTCGAGAAAGACGGCGGCGTCATTCGCCTCGAGGGCCCCAAAGGGATTGCCGCGTTCGTCGATGCGGCCAAGGCCGGACGCGTGTGGGCCCGCGAATCCAAGGTACGCGGGCCCATCTGAAGTCAGGCTGCGTTCATTCCCACGACGGCGCGGATGGCCACCTGCGCGGCCTTGGCCGACGCGCCGACGTGATTCGCTCGCCACTGCTCTCGCCCTCGTGAACCGACCACGTTCGCCACGCCGAGAACGACGCCCGCCACGACACCGGCCGCTGCGCACGCGCGCGCGAACGCGAACGCCTCGAGGTGTTCGACCGCACCGTTCGGATTCGGGTGTTTGCTCGCGGCCGCCGAAAGGTTCGTCGCGAGCGCGTCGTCGGTGGTGATTCCGAGCGTGTTGGCGATCTCCACGGACGTTGCTCCCGCCGCGACGATCGGCGGGGCGAGCGCGAGGCCGCATTCTTGGGGCAGCGGAGGAGGAAGCGCCGCGCGAGACTCGACGGACGGGCCGTCGAGCAGAATCGCGCGAGCGCCCGTCACGACATCGTTGATTGCCACTCCGCCGGCGAAGGCCCCGCACGTGCCGAGGAGAAGTGCATGCGTGGGCCGATGCTGGTGAATCGCGCGCGTCATGCCGATCGCCGCCTCGACGAGGCCGACGCCTATCGCGGCGACCTCGAGATTCGCGACGTTCGCGTCGCGCGCGAGCGAACGAAATTCGGTGAGCTCGGGTTCGAACGCGGCGACGACGAGGAGCTTCATTGGGCCCCTGTCGTCGCACGATCGGAGGCCGGCGAGAAGACCGTTCAGCGGATCTCGGACGGGGCCGTGCCACGGCGGTCGACGTCCGCCCAGGCAAACCGGTCGACCAGCACCGTCGAGTCGAGATTGCCGTCGGACGAATCCCAGATCGTGAAGCGAAGACGGATGGTCGTACCGCCCTGGACGGGAGCCCAGGTGGTCAGCCATCCCGTGGCCGCATGAGGCGCTGGCGAGTAGTCGTCGGACACGGTGTCGAAGCCCGTGCCTTTCAGCGAAGCGACGCCGAGAGGACAAGGGTAGTTGCGCCCATCGATTGTGCGCGGCTCGCAGACCTGCAAGAGCGCGTTGTTCACGCTGATGGGATTGCCGACCGCGTCGAACGCCACGTTGCCATCGGGGTACTCCGGCACTTTCGGGCTCATGTCGAGCACGTAGAAGTCGTTGTACTTGCTGCACACGTAGCCCGGGAACTCGAGCGTGAAGAAGTTCTGATCGACGTGGAACGACTTCACGTTCGTGGGAACGCGGATCTCGAGCTCGAGGCCCGCGCCATCGTTCGCCTGTCCCGAAACGGTGCCCGGGCACGCCGGAGATTCCTTCGGATAGCCCTCGGGGACACCGCTCTTGTAGCCTTTTCGATAGCCGAGCAAGTCGTGATAGCCCGGCATGTCGGGCGTACGCGCCGAGCCGCTCGACAGCGCGAGGAGCGTCTTGCCGTCGAGCGGCGTGTTCGCGCCGAACGCTGTCATGATGCCGTGCGAGAGCGGATCCGTTTCGGGCGTTCCGTCCGGCTTGACGTACTTCGCAGAGATCACTCCCCACGTCTTCGGTTTGCCGTTCGCGTCGAGCGACGCCCATCTGCACAGGCCCAGCGCCCGTACCGCCGCGGCGGCATCGGGATCGTCGAGCGCCGCACCGACGTCGCAACCTTTCGGCTCGTCGTCCGGCACGCCGGAGCAGTCCTCGTCGATCCCGTTTCCGTCGTAGTCGTACGCGCCCGGGTTGAAGGCTTTGCGGCAATCGTCGCAGTCGCCTTCGGCTTCGGAATATCCGTCACCGTCGTCGTCGATACCGTTCTGGAGCCGACACGTCGTCGGATCGGCGTCGAGATCGTCGCCGAACCCAGGCGCCGCCGCATCGGGCGTTTGCGTGACCGCGTCACTGCCACCAAGCGCACACGCCGCGAGGAGAGCGGCAGAGACGAGAGGAATTGCGGAGAGCCGAAGAAGGTGCTGCATGGCTCGATGGGTAGAACGAGGGAAGATAATTCTCAATCAGGCATCAGTTGGTGAACCAATATCGACCGATATAGGCCGAGCCTCGGTTCGCCGTAAACGTGAAGCTGCCGCCAACCCACAGGTTGTCCTTGGCCGAGACGAGCACGTTGACTGCATCGGCCGCTCCGCCGCTCAGGTCGGACCACGTCGTCCCGCTCCATTTCGCGACGCTCGCAACGGTTGTCCCCGCTCCCCCGTCCGGCGACGTGCCGACGAGATCGAACACGCCGCCGACGTAGAGGTCGCTTTCGTGCACCGTCAACGCTTGGACGTAGCCGGGGAAGCCGCCCTTGGAATGAACGCCGCCCCCGATCGCCGTCCACCTCGTTCCGTCCCATGATGCAAGGCCTTCGACGGGCTCGCTGCCGGACGTGATGAAGGAGCCACCGATCGTTAGTTTGCCATCATACGAGGTCATCGCGTGTACGCTGTCGTCGACGCCCGGTCCGAGAGCGCTCCACTTGGTGCCTTCCCAGACGGCAACGTGCAGCAACTCGGTCGCTCCCGAGTGAGTAAACCCGCCTCCCGCATAGAGCTTGCCGTCGCTTCCGAAGGCGAGAGCTTGGACGTCATTGTCGAAACCATCACCGAGCGGCGACCACTGGTGGCCATCCCATTTGGCAACGTGATTGACGACCGTCGCGCCTGCTTTGGAGAAGCTGCCACCGGCGTAGAGCGCTCCATCCGGCCCAACAACGAGTGCGGTAACGTCCGAGTCGAAGCCCGAGCCGACCCCCGACCACGTCGCTCCGTTCCACTGCGCGATGTACGGCAACACGACCGTGCCGCTGTAAGTGAACGCCCCGCCAACGTAGACCGTATTGCCCGCGGCGGCGACGGCGTACGCCGGCCCATCGAGACCGAACCCAAGCGGTTTCCACGCATCGTTCTGGAGCCGACCGACGTGCGAGGTAGCCACGTCTCCGCCGG
Source organism: Labilithrix luteola (assembly GCF_001263205.1). GTDB lineage: Bacteria > Myxococcota_A > Polyangia > Polyangiales > Polyangiaceae > Labilithrix > Labilithrix luteola. The sequence goes on along the minus strand of NZ_CP012333.1, from coordinate 5,021,485 downwards.
CAAACTCGAACTCACCGACGACGTAGAGCGAACCGTCCGTCGCCTCGGCCATCCCGTGCACACTGGCGTTGACGCCGAGACGCTTGGCCTTCGGGTCGTCGACGGGATTCCACTGATTGCCGTCCCAACGCGCGACGCCAACGGCAATACGGCCACCGATGAGCGAGAAGCCTCCGCCCACGTAGATCTCACCGCCTTGATCTTTCGCCAGGACCGACGCCGGCACCGAGATTCCTGGGTCAAAACCGCCCGACGACCCAAAGACGCCGTCGTTGAGCGACGACCAGCGATTCTGGGTCGTATCGAACATGGCAACGCCACTGGCCTTCTGGCCAGCCACGAATCGGACTTCACCAGCGATGTAAATCTTGTCCCCGTCGACCTCCACATCGCGGATCTCGCCTGCGCCGACACCTTCGACGCCTCCGCCGATGAGCTGCCACGTCGCTCCATTCCATCGCGCAAGGCTTCCCGCTGAACTCTCCCAGTCGAGGTTGAATCGACCGGCGGCGACGAGGTCACCGTTCTGCTCGACGATGTCCATGATCTCGCCGTTCGCCTGAGGGCCAAATGCCTTTGGGACCCACGAGCCACCTTCCAGGCACTGCAGACCGACGCCGTCGCCGCCAATTAACCCGCCGACGCAAGGCTTCCCGCCCACGAGCCGAATCACGCCGACGTTGCTTGTCACGCCCGGGAATGCACTCCAGGTCGTGCCGTCGAACTTGGCCACGTAGGGAGCGTCGGTAGCGCCGACCTTCGAGAACCATCCGGCGGCGTAGATCGTCCCGTCTGGTGCAACGTCGAGCGACTTGACCCAACCGTCGAACGACGCCACCTCACTCCAGGTGGTCTTGTTCCACTTGAAGAGTTTGTAGACCGTGGCGTCGTTTTCGAAGACGGGCACCGTTGCGATCAGCTCACCGGTCGGCAGAGCAGCCATGACGTCGACGCTGTCCGGCAGACCGTTACCGATCGAGAGCCACTGATTGCCATTCCAAAACGCCACGAACTTCACCGGCACCGAACCGGCCTGCTCGAAGGTGCCGGCAAGTGCGATCTGGCGATTCGCCACGCGTGCGATCGATGTCACCGTCGGGTGAATGCGCCCCGCCACACCAGGTAGCGAGAACGACGGATCCCAGCCCTGCTCGTGCGGGCCTGCTTCGTACGGCGCGTCCGACGCAGCGTCGGGCACCGAGGCATCTCCTTCCTGCGGGCGGCCCGAATCCGGCGATTGGGCGTCGGGCGAATCCGGATCGAATCCGTTCGACTCCGAATTGCTGCAACCGGCAGGCAGCGCAGCAAGGGAGAGCATCGCAGCGGAAGCAACGGCAAGGACGAGGAAGCGGCGCATGGACGTGAACCCTCCTGAGACGAGACGCGAGACGAAGAGCGGGGCGCGAGACGAAGCCGAATCGCGCAGAACTAATTGACGGGCGGGCCGACGACGACGTCGTTGATGGGCGTCACGCGTTCTCCCGCCGGGTACGCGTAGCTGACGTCACACGTGTAATCCTGTTTCGGCGTGTCTTCGTTGCAGACGCCGCCCGAGGTCTCGGGGGTTCCCCACCCCCAAACGGACAATCCGAACTTGCCTTTCGACGACATCGAATGAACGCCGTTGTCACATTCGCCCTGCGCCTCGAAGTCGTGGCGCACGAGGTCGACACGAGTGACCTGGTAGTCGGCGCCGAGCGGCGTCCAGTCCTTCAGCACGCCATAGCAATCCAGCGAGACGTCTTCGAACACCTCTCCGTGCTTTTGCCGAACGACGGTGAGGTTGGTCTCGGGGTACGTAGGGTCGGTGAAGAAGACGTATGAATCGAGGTATTGCGCTGGTGAGATGACACGAACGAAATCGGGATCGCCGTATTCGTCGTAATTCTGTCCGCCGGTCATGTAGCCGAAGAGCATGAACGGATGGTTCTTGTCCTGGCTCTTCACCACGAACGGGCCGTCGGCGTTGAACTCGGCGAATCCGCCGATGTCGAGCTTCGGCGGCCCCGCCACGGTCGGCGGGTCGTAGGTTAGCTGCGTTCCGTTGGCCGCGCCCACGACGCGCCAGAGATACGTCTCGGGCTTGTCCGTTTTGCGCGGGCGATGGGGAACGGCAACGTATTCGTTACCAAGCGCGCGCACGGGCGGAATCTGCTGCTCGGCGTGATCGCAATAGCCAACGCCCTCGGGCACGTCCATGCATTGATGGCCGCCGAAGACGCCGATCTTCTTGTCCGACGAAATCGGGCTTCCGGTCAGCTCCGCCGATTGGCTGAATTGCAGCACTTCGCCTTTGTTCAAGACGTACGAGACCGGCTTGCCGGCCGTGCCCGAAGGAATGATGCCCTCGAGGCCCTTGATGTCGACGCGCGGCAGGATCTGAATCGTGGTCTTGTCCTCGACGGCCACGATGTCCATCGAGGGCAACCTGCCGCTGTCCTTGTACGCGTTGACGGCAACGTAGTTCGTGCCCCACACGCTCGTCGGCAAGAGCAGGGAGGCGCCCGTCATCGCGGCGTTGCCGCCTCCATAAGGAAGCATCTGGAACGCCACGACGGGTACGTCGCTCTGGACATGGAACGCGTTGCCGAGGCCCGTCCCCTTGACCCACGCGCCCGTCGACAGAGGCGCCGGCACCGGGCACTTCACGTCGCCGAAGTTCGCGAGGAAGAGGATCGCGACCTCACCCGGGAGAAGACCCCGCGCGGGATCGTACGGCAGGTACTCGAGCGACCGGCCGTGGCCCGACGGCAGCTTGGCGTACCGAGCGAGGTCGATGTCTTTGCCGAGCAGGCTCGCTTGAAGATGCGCCGGCGCGCTGAAGGTGTTCGTCACGAACGCGGCGAAACAAGCGCCGATGCCCTCCGGCGCGGCGATGTCCATCATCACCGCGTAGTAGTCGCAACCGACCGACGCCTGCCCCACCTCGGCACGCTCGCAGGCGTTCACACACTTGGCATCGACACACTCTTCGGCCGGACCGCACGCCGTCGCGTTCTCGGGGCGGCAGCTGCTGAGGACCGAGCGCTTGTCGTCACTGCAGACCGCAGGACAGAACCCCGGGTCGATGATTCCGGCCTCGGGCGAGGCCGGCGTATCGATCGTACCGAGGAGCTCGTCGCCGTTCGTGGCGCACGCTGCGCCCACGAGAACGGACGAGAACGCAAAGGCTCCCCAAGCTACGGCGACCGACAGCTTCGACGACATCACAGGCTCCTGGAAGGCACTCTCCAAGGCGCCCCGCACCGTGCGGGACGGGCAAGCGGCATCCAGTGTGCGTGACGCGCGAGAATCGATCATGCGACGCGAAGAAAAAGTGAGCGACGGCTGAGGCCCGAGAAAGTCGGGGGCTTCGCATGGACGAGCTCGTCGGTGAGGGCCTGGCGAAGTCGACATCCGTGCAGAGCACATGCATGGGCGGTCCTCGGCGGGCGCGTTCATCGCTCGCGCTTCGGTGCGCTCGAGCAACGCGAACGCGAGAGCGAGAGCGAGGCGGAGAAGCGCCGATGCGCGGTCTAGAGCGCGCGGGGCGGGCTCTCTGCCCCGTCCTCACTCAGGACGAACGCGACGGGGGCATGGGCGCGGCGCGCGCGAGCGGCCCCCATTGGCGCGATGACCCAGTCGTGCCTGCTGTCCGGTCGGGCTCGGGCTCGGGCGCCGAGCCGAGGGTCGAATGGATCCGATGAAGGCGCCAGCCCACATGCTCACATGCTCTCGTGCCCAGCTGACCGAACGACGCCTACATCAGTAAGCGGATGCGAGCTCACGCGCGGGCGCCGGTGCCGGGGCCGGCGCCGCGAACGAGGAGCGGTGGCGGAACCCGCCGTAGGAACCGCAAAGCGTGTGCGGCGAGCTCGTCTTATCGCGAACCTGCGAATGCGCGTCCGGATTCGCACGCCGCCCAGCGAACGCCCAATCGAGGCGAGGAGAGCGAGACGCGAAGGAGAAAAGAGGGTGAGGAGCAGGCGTCAGACGAGCGAGGTGCCAAGGCGAGTTGCCAAGCCAGATGCCAAGGCGAGATGCCAAGACAGATGCCAAGGCGAGATGCCAAGACAGATGCAAGCGAGTTGCAAAACGACACGCCTGCCGAGAGCGGTCCTCAGGCAGCCGCTTCTCCCATGGACGTCAGTGTCTTTCCATCGAGCCACGTGGGTGTGGCGACCGCGCGACCGCGGGACCACGCGACCGTCACCAGAGCGAGTTGTCGCGGACGCTGCAGACGACAAGCGCGCTGCGGAAAGCAAACGCCAGGAAGAATCGCTCGCGAAGGCCCTCCATGAAGTGGACATGGGAGCGGGATCGAATACTCTCGATACTAGCTACTCTGCGCGCATTGTTGCTTTCGTCCGAATTTGAAACGCGCGAGTCGCCAAGTGTCGTGAGTCCGAATGGGTCGCGGGTTGGCGCCCGGAGGGAGGAAACCAATGCGTTTCACAGGCCGCATGTTGGCGGTGTCCGTCGTCGTGTCAGGCGGGTTGATCTTCGCCTGCGGATCGAGCGGGGACGACAGCACGTTTGGAAATGGGTCGCAAACCGGCGACGAAGCCGGCACGAATACGCAACAGCCCGGACCGGGCCCGCTCATCGGCGATGACGCATCGACGGATCCGACAGGCACGTGCAAGCCGAAGACGTGTGCCGACCTGGGCGCAAACTGCGGCCCGATCGGTGACGGATGCGGAAACGTCGTTCAATGCGGAGCGTGTAGCGGCGCCGACGAGACGTGCGGTGGTGGCGGAACGCCGAGCGTCTGCGGGAAGCCTCCTTGCACGAAGCTGACGTGCGCCGACCTCGGTGCCAATTGCGGTGCCGCAGGCGACGGTTGCGGAGGCGTGATTCCCTCGTGCGGAACGTGCGACGCGACGAAGGGGGAAATCTGCGGAGGCGGCGGCGCGAGCAAGTGTGGGTTGGGCGGCGGTGGCGGCGACGCGGGCGACGACGGCGGTGTCGTCTGCACACCGAAGACGTGCACCGACGTCGGCGCAAACTGCGGTCCTGTCTCCGACGGTTGCGGCGGCCTCATCAACTGCGGGACGTGCGACGCGACGAAGGGTGAAACCTGCGGTGGCGCCGGCGTACCCAGCGTCTGCGGGAAAGCCTGCAAGCCTCTCACGGCATGCCCCGCGGGTTTGAACTGCGGGCCCATCGCCGACGGCTGCGGAGGCATCATCAGCTGCGGAGGCGCCTGTGCAGGTGCCGACACGTGTGGCGGCGGCGGCACCGCGAACGTTTGCGGAACGAACACCACGTGCACGGGGCTCTGTCCGCAGCAAACCACCTGCGCTGGCGGCGGAACCACGAGCATCAGCGGAACGGTCACGTCCCCGAACGGCGTCCTGCCGATCTACGGCGCGACCGTCTACGTGCCCAATGCCCCCGTGAAGCCATTCACCACCGGCGTCACGTGTGAGCAGTGTGGGGCGGCGACGGCGGGCGTGGCGCTCGTGACGACCACCACCGGGCCGGACGGCAAGTTCCTCTTGCCGAACGTACCGGTCAGCAGCACGGCACCCGGCAAGACCAACGAGATTCCCGTCGTCATCCAGCTCGGACGCTGGCGCAAGCAGTTCACCGTCGTCACGAGCGCCTGTACGAACACGCCGGTCGATGCGTTGAAGACCCGGCTGCCGAAGAACAAGACGGAGGGCGACATTCCGCTCACCGCCATCTCGACCGGCAACGTCGACGGCCTCGAATGTGTCTTCCGCAAGATCGGCATCGAGGACTCCGAGTTCACGAATCCGTCCGGCAACGGCCGAATCAGGCTCTATCAGGACAACGGCGCCGTCATCACGAAGTCCTCGGGCTTGTGCAGCGGCTCCGGCGAATCGTGCAGCAACTATGGAGGGAGCTGCGGGAACCGCTGCAGTGGCAACGGCACCAGCTGCAAGAGCGCGGGCTCGACTTGCGCGACCACCTGCAGCATGTCGGGCACCACCTGCACGGCGCCCGGTACGACCTGCGGGAACCGATGCAGCAGCAACGGCACCAGCTGCACGACGTTCGGAGCGAGCTGCGATAGCGGCAAAGGCACCTGTGGCAGCCCGGGCCGATGCACGACCACCGACAACCGCTGCTCCAACATCGGTGGAACCTGCGACGGCGCCGGCACCTGCGTGGCGGAGCTCCGATGCAGCAGCAACGGGAATCGCTGCAACGCAAGCCAGGCCCCGGGAGCATCGTGTGACAGCGGCAACGGCACGTGCGGTGTCGACGCGTGCGTCGCCGGCGGAACCTGCACGAGCGCGGGTACGTGCAACCAACAGGCAGGCACTCCCGCCGCGAACACCCTCTACAACGATCCGAACGAGCTCGCGAAGTACGACATGACGCTCTTCGAGTGCGTCGGAGGCCGTCAGGACAAGTCGGTCACGCAACAGCAGAACGTGCGCGAGTACGCGAACAAGGGCGGACGCGTCTACGCCACGCACTTCAGCTACGTCTGGCTCTACAACACGGGCGCTGCTCCCTGGAACTCGACAGCGTCGTGGGGCGCCGATCAGGCTTCGTGGCCGGCGGCGACCGCAACCCTCGACACGTCGTTCGGCAAGGGCCAAGCCTTCGCGCAGTGGCTCAACATCGTCGGCGGATTGCTCTCGCCGCTGCCGGCGGGTGCGCCGCCGTGGACCCCCGCTCCTCAGATCACCATCAACGAAGCGCGACACGACGTGGACAGTCCCATCACGTCGCCCGCCCAGCGCTGGCTCTACACGACGACGGCGAGCTCGCCGAACGTCTCGAGCGTCCAGCACTACACGTTCAACACCGACTGGACGAAGCCCGCGGACCAGCAATGTGGTCGCGTGCTCTTCAGCGACTTCCACGTGACGACGGGCTCGAACACCAACAACGTCGTCTTCCCGGCCGAGTGTGACAACAACCCGCTCACCACGCAGGAGAAGGTTCTCGCCTTCATGCTCTTCGACCTCGCCTCGTGCGTGTCGACGGGCGCTCCCCCGACGACTTGCAAGGCGAAGACGTGCGCCGAGCAGGGCGTCGAATGCGGCCAGGCTGGTGACGGTTGTGGCAACGTCATCACCTGCCCGGACTGCACCGGGGGCATGACCTGCGGTGGCGGCGGTATGCCGAGCAAGTGCGGTTCGCCTGCCTGCACGAAGAAGACGTGCGCCGCTGGCCAGTGCGGAAAGATGGGCGACGGATGCGGAGGCACCCTCGATTGCGGTACGTGCAATACCGGCACGTGCGGTGGTGGAGGAACGCCCAACAAGTGCGGAGCGGGCGCGTGCACGCCCGGCGTCTGCCCGACGCCCGCCGCGGGCTCGGTCTGCGGCCCCGTGGCCGACGGCTGTGGTGGCCTTATCACCCCCGCCTGCGCTTGCCCGGCAGGCCTGCAGTGCATCAACGGCAAGTGCGGAACGCCCTCGTGTACGCCTCGCACGTGCGCCCAGGCGGGCGCGAACTGCGGTCAGGTCGCCGACGGTTGCGGAGACATCCTCAACTGCGGAACCTGCCTCTCTCCGCAAACCTGCGGCGGTGGCGGTCTCGCCAACGTCTGCGGTGGCGGCGTGAACTAATCGCGCACACGAACACGAACACGAACACGAACACGAAATGAGAAAAGGCCTCGATGCCGTGCAGGCGTCGAGGCCTCTTCGCTTTGTCGACGTCTAGAGCCGACGACTCAGTTGGGGTCGGCCTTCGGCGTCTTCGCGGTGCTCTTCGGAAGCGTGGGCTTCTCGATCTTCGGGAGCTCGCCGGTGAGGCTCTTGAGGAAGGCGACGATGTTCTTCACGTCGTCCGCCGAGAGCTCTTTGCCGAGCTGATGCCGCGCCATGAGGGTGACGGCCTCGTCGAGCGTCTTGACCGAGCCATCGTGGAAGTAAGGCGCCGTCTTCTCGACGTTGCGGAGCGACGGAACCTTGAAGAAGAAGCGATCCGCCTCGTCCTTGGACGCGTCGAAGCGGCCGTTGTCCTTCAGCTCCGTCGGCCACGCCTTGGCCTGACCGAGCTTCTTGAAGTCGCGACCACCGACCGCCGCACCTGCGTGGCAGGTGTTGCATCCGACGTCGAGGAACTTCGCGAGACCCGCCTTCTCTTCGTCCGTGAGGGCGCTGTCGTCGCCACCGAGGTACTTGTCCCAGCGCGAGGGCGTGACGAGCGTGCGCTCGAAAGCGCCGATCGCCTTGCCGACGTTCGTGTACGTGATCGGGTCCTTGTCCGCCGGGAACGCCTTCTTGAAGGCGGCGTCGTATTCCGGCATCGACTTGAGCACCTCGAGGACGGCCTTGTCGCTCGCCATGCTCATCTCGACCGGGTTGAGGATCGGGCCGAGGGCTTGCGCCTCGACGTCCTTCGCGCGGCCGTCCCAGAACTGAGCGACGTGGAGCGCTGCGTTGTAGACCGTCGGCGAGTTACGCGCGCCAAGCTGGCCCTTGTGGCCCGGGCTCGTGGGCTTGTTGTCCACGCCGTACGTGTCGAGGCCGTGGCAGGTATTGCAGCTGATGGCCTGGCCCTTCGAGATGCGGTTCTCGAAATAGAGCTGCTTGCCGAGCGCGATCTGGTCGTCCGTGATGGGCGCCGTGGGCGAGACCATGCGGGCCGGGAGCACGGAGAACGCGGCGAGGAGCGAGCGATCGACGGTGGCCGCAGGCTTCGGTGCAGGCGTCGCTTCCTTGGGCGTCGCGGACTGCGCCGAGGAGACGGGCGCAGGCGGCGTCTCCTTCTTCTGTTCACAGCCACTCAGGAACGCGAGGGTCGCGCCGAGCGTGACGGTGGCAGCGAGCCCTAGACTGTGCCCGAGACATTGGCGAAGTCCCCCGACGGACAGAACGGATCGTGAGCGGATCATTGCCGCGGGACTCTAGCCGCCGGGGTTTGCCATGCCAACTCCGAGCAAAACGTCGCGGAAAACGACGGCGGCCGGGCCATTCGAAGATTCCGCGATTCCACCTCCCTGGCTCTGCGGTTAGGGTTTCCCCGATGTCTGCCCCGGCTCATGGCTCCAAAAGCGTCGACGGCCTCGACGGTCTTCTCCGCGTGGGAGTCCTCTTCGGAGGGCGGTCTGCCGAGCACGAGATCTCGATTTTGTCGGCCCGCAACGTCATTGCCGCGCTCGACCGAACGCGCTTCGTGCCTGTTCCGATCGGCATCGACCGCGACGGTACGTGGAGGATCGAGAGCGAGAAGCGTCTCGAAGGTCTGCTGGCGGACCCGCGTCACGTTCATCTCGACACGTCGGCACCGGTGGTGACGCTCGAACCGCATCCCCGCGGCGGAAAGCTCGTCGCGCGCGAGCCCGCGCACGCATCGCTCTTCGGTTCGATCGACGTGGTCTTCCCGGTGCTCCACGGCCCCGGTGGCGAAGACGGCACGGTGCAGGGTCTGCTCGATCTGGCCGACCTCCCTTACGTGGGCGCGGGCCTCCTCGGCTCGGCCATCGGCATGGACAAGGACGTGACGAAGCGCCTGCTCCGCGATGCGGGCATCCCGGTGGCGCGCTTCGTGGTCCTTCGCAAGTTCGACTTCGAGCGCGATCCCGGGACCGCCGCCGAGAAGGCCGCTTCGCTCGGGTTCCCGTGTTTCACGAAGCCGGCCAACCTCGGTTCGTCGGTGGGCGTTCGTCGTGTAGCCTCGCGGGCCGAGCTTCATGAAGCTCTGGCCTACGCGTTCGATTTCGACACGAAGGTGATCGTCGAGGAAGCGGTGGTGGGCCGCGAGATCGAGTGCTCCGTTCTGGGCAACGACGAGCCGATTGCGTCGGGCGTGGGCGAGATCGTCGTGGAGCATCCCGCTGGCTTCTACTCGTACGACGCGAAATACGTCGACGAGGCGGGAGCGCGCCTGGTGATTCCCGCCGAACTGTCCGCCCTGGTGCTCGCCAATGTTCGCGACACCGCCGTTCGCGTCTTCCAGGTCCTCGAATGCGCGGGCCTCGCGCGCGTCGACTTCTTCCTTCGCAAAGACGGCACGCTGCTCGTGAACGAGATCAACACGCTCCCCGGCTTCACCCGCATTTCGATGTATCCCAAGCTCTGGGAGGTCGCCGGCATCGAGCGCACGGAGCTCGTGAGCCGCCTCGTCGATCTCGCCATCGAACGCCACCGCGCGAAGACGAACCTGGTCCACGCCCGCTGACGATCAGCGCGAGCGCCGCTCGAAGGTTCCCCGAGAAAAGCAAAACGCCCGGAGCTCCGAAGAGCGCCGAGCGTCATGCGTGGCTGGAACTGGGCTCAGAAGTGGACGGTCTGCAGGCCCCACTCACCGAGCGAGCAGATCGCGCGGTCCTGTCCGAGAAGAACGTACGAGGTGTAGCCCCAGCCGCGAAGGTTCTGCTCCGAGAGCTTCGTCGGCACCGGCGTCGCCGTGTCGTAGATGGCGAGGCCTCCCTGCGTGTAGAGGGCGATCTTGGTGCCGTTCGCCGCGAGGGGCCACTGCGCATCGCCGGTCATCTGGCTGACGATGCTGAGCTGGCCGGCGCGAATGCCACCGATCGCCCACAAGCCACCGTCTTCGAGGATCGGCGGAGGCAAGTACGTGCCGTCGCTCGAGGCGTACGACTTCGAGTAGTCGTAGCGTGCGTAGCGCGTCACGTAGATGCGGTCATCGGCGATTCGAACGCCACCGAAGTTCTGCGACGGCGGATTGAAGGTCTGGCGCAGCGTGACCTTCGTGTTCTGGATGTCCGACAGCTTGAGCGAGCGGTCGACGAGGATGCAGTCGTTCGTGCTGTAATCGAAGTAGGCGCGCCACCCGAGAACGGTCTGGCACGACTGCCAGTCCGGCGTCTTCGTGCGCGTCGCCTTGTAGTCGGTGGTCACCATGCGATGCGAAGGCTGGTCGGTGAGCACCAGAGAGCCCGGCGTGTTGATCGACGAAAGCTGGACGGGCGCACTACCGTTGAGGTCGATGCGGTCGACGAAGAAGCGAACCTTGTCGGGGTTCTTCGACGACTGATTCCAGCGCGACGTCATCACCACGCCGTCGATGACGTGGAGCGGCGACGAACCGAGGCTGTCGGCGAGCTCGATCGGCGCGTGGACGACGGGCGCCGTCATGTTCGCGAAATCGGCGACGTGGAGCTTGCGATGAACCTTCACCGAGTAGGTGGTGCCCTTCGGGCCCGGAGACGGAATCCATTCGTTGTCGACTTCGATGAAGGCGAGCTTCGAACCGAGCTGGACGATCGCCTCGCCGGTACCGACGAGCGAGCCCGACATGCCGCCGTAGTACGAATAGAACGCGTAGTCGTCCCAGAATCCCTCGCCGTACCAGCCGTAGTAGCCGCCCGACGTGTCGTGGGACGTCAACACCATCTCGGACTTGCCCACGATGACCGGCTGGGCGGGATTCGAGACGTCGATGGCGGCGATGACGATCTTACCGCCTCGCGTGTTCCCTTCGTAGGTATAAACCGGAACACTGAGATAAACGGTATTGCCATTCGCGAAGAGCCGCGCCTGATACCAGGACGTCCAGCCACTGCCGTTGCACATCCACGAGCCGGGCGTGGCAAGCGAGGCGAGCGATACCTTGCCCGACGTATCGGAGTCATCGGCATTCGCCTTCGGCGTGAGCGAGAGCATCACCTCGCCCGACCACCAATCGCTCGAGATGCTCGCGATGCTGTTGCCCACTTCCACCGTACGGTAGGCGGGGTTCGACATGTCGAGCTCGTTCTTCTTCACGGGGTTGTCGCGCGCCGTGATGTCGAAGCTCGTGACGTTGCGGTCGGAGACGGCGAGCATGCGGCCGTTCGCGAGAAATGCGCGACGCGGAAGCCCGTACTGCGGAGCGAGCCCGCGCTTCGTCAGGTGATCGTGCGAATAGTCGATGAGCTGGATCCCGCTCGCCGGCTGCGCGCAATTGTTTCCATCCCAGCGGCCGTAGCTCGCGAACGGAACGAGGATGAGGCCGTCGCCGTCGAGCACGCTGACGGACTTGTGGATGCGGTCCTGGTCTTCCGCGAAGCTTCCCCAACCGGCGCCGAACGACACGCGCTCGAGCATCGTGGGCTTCGTCAGATCCGTGACGTCGAAGAGCGATACGGCGAGGTTCGCCTGGCTCGCCGCCGTGTCGTCGTAGCCGAAGCCGATGAGGCGATCGCCACGGGGCTCCATGTGGAGGACCCACCCCGGCATCACGAGCTCTCCGGCCTGGACGGGATGCGCGGGATCGGCGAGATCGATGGTGAAGAGCGGGTCTTTCTGCTCGGCCGTGATGGCGTAGCCGCGCGTGCCGTCGAAACGAACGCTGCGGAGCGACTCGGGCTTGGGAAGATGAAGCTCGGTTCGGCCGAGGGGCGTAATCGAGCTCGCACTGTTGACCGTGAAGGTCTGCACGAGCGGATTGACGGAGTTGTTGGGGCCCCACCAGCCGTTGCCGAACTGGCTCACGACGCGAAGCACGCCGTTGAACTCGTCCATCTGCCAGCGGCTGTTGATCTGACCGGCCACAGGCACGTCGGCGCCCTTCACGAGGTGACCGCCCGGATCGGTGATGTCGACCACCTGGATGACCGACTGGCCGTTGGCAGAGCCCTGCGTCCAGTTCCACTCCGGGCCTGCAATGTAGAGGCGCTGGTTCGTGGCGGTGACGCTGCGCTTCCAGCTCGAGTAGTTGGCGTTCGGCGAGCTGAAGGCGAGCTGATCGACGCGGCCGATGCCGGCCCCGGCGATGTTGAACGACGTGACGACCGTGGAGGGCTTCGTGCTGCAGCTCCAGCAGTAGCCGTTCTCGTAGGTCACGAGGTAGAGCGCGTCGCCGACGGCGCGAGAGTCGGCGATGCTGCCGGGCACGTCGTAGTGCGCGAACTCCGAGATGGCGGCCGGGTTCGTCACGTCGAGCGCGACGATCTCGCTCGACTGCACCCATTGGCCGTAGGGGTTGCCGTCAGCCACCACGTAGCGGCCGAAGTCGTTCAGCATCACGTAAGCGCGGCCATTGCGGACGTACATCTCGAAGGGCATGCCTTCGGTCCGCTTGCGACCGAGCACCTTCATGTGATCGGGGTCGGTGATGTCGACGACCGCAAGGCCGCCGTAACGCGAGAGCGCATAGAGGCGATTCCCGTCCTGCTTGATGATGTCGGCTTCTTCGACCGTGCGCGCAGCATCGCTCGGATCGTTCGACGCGCCTGCGGAGGCGTTCGGAGGCGCGGCCGTGTCCCCGCCCGCGGCGCCGGTGGCACCTCCGCGTGTCGCTGCCGACTGACCGCTCGGGTCGTCCGATTCGAAGCCGTTGTCGATCTCGTCGACCGCCCCGGTCGGGCCCCCACCGTCGCCGCTACCGCAGCCTACGGCGAACTGAGAAGCGCCCATGACGGACAGCGAAAGAAGCCAACCAAGTCGGGTACGCGCGAGGAGCATGCACGGCGCTACAGCAAGGACAATGCCCGAGCTTTCGCCTGGATTTTCGCGTGATGCCAGGCGTGCCACGTGTGCCACGTCGGGCATCACGATCAGGAGGGATCCGTGCCGGATCGACAAATGCGAACACCCCTCGCCTCGAAGACCGAGGGAGGGGTGCCGCGTTGCGATTGGCGTCGGAGCTGGTCTCGACGCGTCGCAGCTACTGCTGCTGCGCGAACAGATACGGCTTGATGACCGACATCTGCGGGCGGTCCTGATTGTTCTGCGGCTCGAGGCTGAACACGTAGTTGCCCCAGTTCGGACCGGCGGCCCACCAGAGCCAGCCGCTGATCACGTCGGAGTTCGCGTTCATGTAGTTCAGCATGTCGGTGACCGCGGCGTTGCACGTCGCGTCGTTACGACCGGCGAACTCGCCGACGAAGCCCTTCTTGTGGTTCGTGCGGAGCCAATCGACCCAGCCCTTGAGGCGCTCACTGCCGATCGTCGGGCTGACGCACGCGCCCGAGCCACCACCCGAGTTCGCGTCGAGGTACTGGTGAACCTCGAAGAGGCTGTTGTCGAGCGGGTCGTTGATCTGGAGCATCGCCGTGGCGTTCGACTGATCGCCCCCGTCGTTCCAGCTGTGCGCGCCCGTCCAGTTGTTGCCCGGGACGATGATGGTGTTGGCCGCGCCCGCACCACGGATGGCCTGGATGGCCGCGTTCGCCGCGTCGACCCACTCGTTCATCGGAATGTCGTGGGGCTCGTTGACGAGGTTGAACATGATGTTCGGGTTACCCGCGTACTTCGTCGCGAGGCGCTTCCAAAGGTCGGCGAACACCGAGCTCGGCATCGACGCCGAGCCGACGGTCTTGCCGTAGTAGCGCGCGAAGTTGTGCGGATTGAGGATGACGTGCGCGCCCTTGGAGGCGGCGTAGTTCACGACCGCGTCGAGCTTGTTCGCGTACGTGGCATCGAACTCACCGTTGGCCTGGGGCTGGAGGCGCTCCCACTTGAAGCCAAAACGGAAGGTGTTCATGCCCTTCGACATGAAGTAGTCGACCTCTTCGTTGGTCGTGAAGTGGTAGTCCTGACCTTCCACGCCCGGGACGGGATCGCCGAACTCGGCGCCCGCGAGGTTGACGCCGCGGAAGGGCATCGGTCCCGCCGGGATGTCCGGACCTTGAGCCGTGGGGTCGAGCGTCTCGGCGACCTTCGTCGCGCCCGGCGTCCCCGTGTTGCCGTTCGCGCCGGCCGTCGGCACCGCTTCGGAAGCTTGCGAATCGCCAGCGCCGGCCCCGCAGGCCAGCAAGGTCATGGCGGAGAGAGCGAGACAGGTGCGCTTCACGTTGCGGATTCGGCGGTGGGTAAGGAACTTCATACTTCGAGGCTCGTTTCGGGTTTGGGTTGGGTGACGAGCAGACGTCACCCGCCGGCCGCGCAAGGGCGCAACCGTGGATGGCTTCTTGCTCGCGTCCGCTCGCACACCCCACCGAGAGACGAGTCTCTCGACGATTCGTGCGCGGTCGGACGGGATCAGATCAACGCAACCGGCGAAGCCTGATCGGGATGGGCGTCGTTTCGAAAACGGCGACCCGCGATCTCCGCGAAGCACTCAGACTCGCGGACACGACGATGGAAGAGCGGCTGGTGAAGTCGACGTTCCGTCATCGTGAGGTGCGCAGCATGTTGCGCAGGCGCCGATTCGGAAAGCGCGAGCACTCATTTAGGAGGGACAATGGAGACACGACGAGCACATGATCGCTCACGCGTCTTCGCCCGGCCGTACGAAGCGTGGAACGCCTTCGAAATAGGCCCCGCGTATGGTCGTTGGCTCGAGCATGAAACGACCTCGGATCAGCGCACCAGCGTGCCGGCAATCACCCACTCGTCCTACACGGGTGCACGATGAACGCAGCACGCCACGCTCGCCGAGCGCGATGCATCGACTACGCTTCCGCAGCGATGTCTCGGAAGCCTCTCGCCGCCCTCCTCTTCTTCGTCGGCATCCCGGCCGCCACGTTGCTCGCTTGCTCCTCCAACTCTGGCGGCGGCAAGAGCTGCACGGCCATCGGTTGTGCGGACGGCGCTACCCTGTCGGCGCACTTGCAGATGCCGGTCGACGCCTTCGGTACATTGCAGGTGAAGGCGTGCTGGAACGGCTACTGCGGGACAGGCTCGGTCGACCAGGAGAAGGACGCCGGATCGGGAGAACCTCTCCCAACCCTCTTTCAGCTCCAAGGAGGCTCGCTGTACGGAACGGTTCACCGAGTGGACGAGGGCAGCGGCTGGACGCGCCTCGACGTGTCCGTCCGGCCCGCTGCAGAGACGAAAGACGGTGACCGGTACACCCTCACCGTCACCGACGCGCAGGGCGCTGTGCTTTTCGATGTCGAACGCATCACGACCTACTCACGCTCGTACCCCAATGGTCCCGACTGCGACGAGCGGGCATGCATGAACGCAACGCATGCGCTCTACAGTGAATCGGCGAACGGACTCGCGTGTACCGGTAACACGTGCGACGCCGGCGCCATCATTCGCCAGTCCGTCGCCGTCGACGCGGCCCTCACCGAGGTGAACGTCGTCGCCTGCCGCAACGACGCGTGCTGGCCGACCACCGTCGTCGGGCTGCCCTCCGGTAAGGGCGCCTCGAGCACGCGGATGACGACGCCCCCCGGCAGCATCGCCGTGACGCGCCCGGCCCCGGACCGCGCCGACTTCGAGGTGAGGGTTCAGGGCGAGACTGCTGCACTCATCGACGGAGATCGGTACCGGCTCACCGTCACCGACGGACGCACTCAGAAGGTCCTCGCCAACATCGATCGACAGGTGACGTACGAGGCGACCTTCCCCAACGGTCAGGCTTGCGACGCCCACCCCTGTCGCATCGCTCGAATCGAAGGACCGTAACGGTCTCGCCACGCGTCGAACGGCCTGGAATCGACGCTCGAACGCGAAGGGCACGGGAGCTGCTTCGCGAGGACTCCGACTTGCCACTGGAGGCACTCGTGAAACAAACAGCCATCGTTGCACTCGATCACATCAGCGTTCCCGTTCGCGATCTGAAGACCGCGCGCTCGTTCTACAAGGCCGCTCTCGGCGCGTTGGGAATGAAGATCAACATGGAGGTCGACGACGCCTTCGGCATGGGCTCGAAGAAGGAGAAGATCTTCTGGCTCGTGCGCGACAAGAAGGCCACGGGCGACGGCCACTATGCCCTTCGCGTGGACAGCCGCGATGAGGTCAACGCGTTCTACGCCGCGGCCATTCGCGCGGGCGGCAAGAACAACGGCAAGCCCGGCCTACGCCCGAACTACGGCCCGAACTACTACGCCGCGTTCGTCACCGACCGCGAAGGCAACAACATCGAAGTCGTCTGCTACGCCAACGTACGTTCGCTCGGAAAAACCAACGGCAGCTCACGGCGTGTGACGGGACGGCCGGCCAAGCGAGCCATGGCCTCGAGGCAGCGCGCCTCGGCCGCCGCCAAACGTACCGGCAGCACGTCGTCGCGCTCGACTTCCGGAACGAAGCGCTCGTCCGGCGTGCGTCGCGCGGCCAAACGTCGTTCGCATTCCAAGAGCTCACGTCGTCGTTGAGGCAGGAGCGAGCCGAGCGCTGTATGGCTGCGCCCGATCGCGGCCGAGGCGCTTCGCCCCGGGCCTGCGAACAAGCGATCAAAAGCGACCGCGAGACGACGGGATTGGCCTTTCAGGTCCCTTTGGTCCCGTCGCCTCGCGGATGGCGACCGAATGGCGCGGACGTTGCCGCCTCGGACGGCGAGGTTCAACGTCATGCAACCGCAGCCGCGTCATGCCACCGACAAGAGCGCGAGCAAGGCCAGCCGAGAGAGAGCCGGGGCCAAGCATGGCCCGCCCTCTCCTTATGAGGGGTTCGGCGCGATGCCGATTGCCGGAGCTTGGCGCCCCGGTCGAATGGGGAAGATTGGGGAGGACCGCGACCCGTATACGAACGAGCTCCTGGTCGAGATTCCACTCGCCAGCGTGAAAGACGTCGACGACGCGTATCGCTCTGCCAAGCGAATGCAGCGCCAGTGGGCCTCGGCGCTGCCTCAAGAGCGTCGTGAAGTGCTCTCGAAGGCGGCGAAGATCTTCGCACGACGCAAAGACGAGATCGTCGATTGGCTCGTCCGTGAGGCGGGCAGCACGCTCATCAAAGCGAACCTCGAGTTCGAGCTCGCGAGGCAGAGCATAGTCGAGGCCTCGAGCTATCCGCTGCATGTCGAGGGGCGAATCCTGCCTGCAGGAGCACCGGGCAAAGAGAGCCGCATCTATCGGCTCCCGATCGGCGTCGTGGGCGTGATCAGCCCCTGGAACTTCCCCTTGCAGCTGTCGATGCGCTCGGTGGCTCCCGCGCTCGCGCTCGGCAACGCCGTGGTCCTCAAGCCGGCCACCGAAACGCCGGTGAGCGGCGGCCTGCTCATTGCCAAGATCTACGAAGAAGCAGGCCTCCCCGCAGGGGTTCTGAGTGTGATCGTCGGGCAAGGCTCGGACGTGGGCGACGCGATGGTCGAACACCCGATTCCGCGCGCCATCTCGTTCACGGGCAGCACGACGGTCGGGCGCCGAATCGGCGAGAAAGCCGGGCGCGCCGTCAAACGCGTGTGCCTCGAGCTGGGAGGTAACGGTCCCCTCGTGGTGCTCGACGACGCCGATCTCGATCGCGCTGTCGACGCAGCCATCGCCGGGAAGTTCCTCCATCAAGGCCAGATCTGCATGGCGGTCAACCGCATCGTCGTCGACGCCTCGCAGTACGACGCCTTCCTCGACCGCTTCGTCGAGCGCGTGGTCTCGCTCAAGGTCGGCGACCCTGCCCTCGAGGGCACGGTCATCGGGCCGCTCATCAACCAGAAGCAGCTGACCCACGTGCAGAAGCTCGTGGCCGACACGATTGCCGAAGGCGCGCGACTGCTCGTGCGGGGCCAACCCAAAGGGCTGGTGATGCCGCCCGTGGTCCTCGCCGACGTCACCAACGACATGCCGGCGGCGCGCGAAGAAATCTTCGGCCCCGTCGCCCCCGTCATCCGTGTGGAAGACGAGGATGAGGCTCTTCGCGTCGCGAACGACACCGAATACGGACTATCCGCCGCCGTCTTCACACGCGACATCGAACGCGGAGTCCGATTTGCGGAGCGTCTCGAGAGCGGCATGGTCCACGTCAACGACTCGCCGGTGAACGACGAGCCGAATACGGCCTTCGGCGGAGAGAAGGCATCGGGCCTCGGTCGCTTCGGCGGCGAATGGGCAATTGCCGAGTTCACCACGGATCGCTGGATATCCGTGCAACACGAGCCCAGGAAGTATTGGTTCTAGATTGGTCAGGGGCCGAACGTGATGCCAAACGATCCCGTCGCCACGATCTGCGGAACCTCGTGGACCGGAGCCTCGACGCCCTGGATCCCGAAGGACTTCCTTCTCAGGGGAGCGGCCAATTCGAAGACGAAAGAGAACTCGACCGCCGAGGAAAGCGGACGGCCAAGGCGGGCAAACGCTCCGACGTCGCCCCAGAACCCCGAGTAGCTTACCGACGCTGGAAGATCGCGAGCATTCACGATCAAGGCTCCGACTCGGAACACGGGGCCACCGCTCAGACGGAATCCTGCGAGAGAGAACTCCGGGCCGGTATCCACGCGGCCTGCGGTCCAGAGGAAGGAGAAGCCCCCGTCATCGACCGGCTCTTCGCGGTAGGTGATGACGCCGCCGACCTGCGCGAGCCAGCGCAGCGACCGTCGCTCGAAGAGAACCACACGCGCACTGACGGCACCTCCAGGCGAGACCCCTGGCGCGACACCGCTCGCCGCGACGGCTCGGAGGTCGAGGCCAATGCCGAGGCGCGAGCGGCCCTTCTCTTTGGGGCGCGGAGGCGCGGGACGTTCGGGAGCGAACGACGACGGTGGCGGGGTTGGAGGCGGATCTTCGACCGGCGCGGGAGGAGGCGCCGGCGGTTCGACGCCGTCCGGAGGACTCAGCGCGAGAGCCGTGAAGACGACGAGGGCCCGGGCGACCTCATTGCAACTTGCACCGGTCACGTCACGCACGGAAGGTGGAGCGACGGTCTCGAGCGCTCCGCGATACGTGCTCCCATCGGCGGTCACTCGGATACGCACCTGCCGTCCGTCAATCGCGGACACGGGACGATCGCCGAGCCTTTCCTTGACGCTGCCAACGAACGCGGTCTCGGTCGGGCAGTCGGGCGGCGCTACGTAGTCGAGCGCCAACGGCGTGCTCTCGGCGCTCGCACCAAGTGGGAGGCCGGTCACCGCGATGGCGAGCGCTAGGCCAATTACCCGCGCTCCACGCATGGCGCGACTATGTCACAAGGCGCGTCGCGGAACCCAAGCCGAGCGTCCGCGAAGGACGGAAAAATCCGACCGCGCTCGGGGAAGTGGTCGGCCGTGTGGCCAATCGGTTCGATTTGGCGCGACGCCCGAAGTGCCTCCCCGTCCTTTCGGGCATGCGATGCATCGGCCTCCGAGTTTTCTCGGTGAATGTCGTACACGGCGAGTGTTCGGCGTCCCCCTCGCGCCGAGGCACGCGATGATTCGACAGGGTACAGCGATCCTGGCGCTGGTGCTGGCGGGCGGCGCGGTGACGGCCTGCACCGGCATCATCGGAGGCGAAGACGATCGCAGCGGTCCGGGGACGGGCTCGGCCGTCGGAGCGAACGGAGGCAACGTCACGCCCAGCGCACTCGACTGCTCATCGAACACGATCAAGCCGGGCGACGCTCCCCTACGTCGCATGACCCGCGAGCAATACAACGCCACGGTGCGCGATCTGCTGGGCGACGACTCCGCCCCGGCAAACGGCTTCGTGGCCGACGGCGCGTTCGGTCCGTTCGACAGCAACAAGGAGGCGCCGGTCACGAGCCTCATCGCCACCCAGTACATGAACGCAGCGGAGAAGCTCGCGACGGCGGCCACGGCGAACATCACGGCTTTCGCGTCATGCGCGGCCAGCGGCAACGATGCCCAGTGCGCCCAGGACACGATCGCGTCGTTCGGCAAGAAGGCATACCGTCGTCCGCTGAGCGGCTCCGAGTCGACACGCCTCCTCGATCTCTTCACCACGCGCCGCGCGCAGTCGGGCGAGACGTTCCAGAGCGCCATGCAACTCGTCCTGCAGGTGATGCTCCAGTCGCCACAATTCGTGAACCACATCGAGACCGGCGACCTCGCTCGCGCCAAGGATGGTGCCGCTCCCCTCACCGGCTACGAGATCGCGTCGCGCCTCTCTTATTCGATCTGGGGAACCATGCCGGACCAGGCGCTCTTCGACGCCGCCGATCAGGGCAAGCTCGACACCGTGCAGGACGTCGAAGCGCAGGCGCGACGCATGCTCGACGACCCGCGTTCGCATGACGGCATCATGAATTTCTACAGTGAGTGGCTCGGCCTCGCCAAAGTACTCAAGATGAACAAATCGACGAACACGTATCCTCAGTTCAATCCCGCGCTCCGTGCGGCGATGGCGGAGGAGACGAAGCAATTCGTCAATTCGATTCTCTGGAATGGCGACGCGCACCTCGAGACGCTGATCGACGCGCCATTCACATTCGTCAACGGCCCGCTGGCGGAGCTCTACGGAATCCAGGGAGTAACCGGCAATGCCTTCACGCGCGTCGACCTCGACCCCAAGCAGCGCCGTGGCGTCTTCGGCGAAGCCAGCTTCCTCGCCGCCAACGCGCACGAGGCGCAGACCTCGCCGGTCCATCGCGGGAAGTTCATTCGCGAGCGCATTCTCTGCCAGCAGATGCCCTCACCGCCGGCCAACGCGAACACCAGCCCGCCCTCCGCCGACGCCACCACCACCACGCGCGAGCGATTCGCCCAGCATTCCAAAGATCCGGTTTGCGCGGGCTGTCACAAGCTCATGGATCCGATCGGCCTTGCCTTCGAAGAGTTCGATGGCGTTGGCGCATTCCGCGCGACGGAGAACAACCTCCCCGTCGATTCCAGCGGCGAGCTCGTCGGCACCGACGTCGACGGCAAGTTCGTTGGCCTGACCGGCCTCGTCGACAAGCTGGTGCAGAGCGACCAGGTCCGCAAGTGCGTGGCGACGCAGTGGTTCCGTTACGCGCTCGAACGCCCGGACGCGACGGACGACGCCTGCCCCATACAGGGCGTGCAAACCGACTTCGCAAAATCTGGATACAACCTGAAAGAGCTCATCATCCTCGTCGCAAAGTCGGATTCATTCCGTTACCGGAAGATCGATACGAGCGCAGGAGCTTGCCAATGAAGTTCTCCCGGCGTCACTTCCTCCAGGGTCTCTCCGTCGCCGCGGGCGCTCTCGCGCTCCCGTTCATGAATCGTCAGAGCAGCGCAGATACGGGCAACTTCCCCAAGCGCCTCATCATCTTCGCTACGCCGAACGGCACCGTCTTCAACGAGCTCTGGCCCGTTCCAGGCAACAACCCACCCCTCAACAGCCCCGCGGTCGGCGGCGGCGGAAACAACTTCGCCTTCAAGCGGATTCTGCAACCGCTCATGCCCCTCAAGTCGAAGGTGTCGCTGCTCCGCGGCCTGGACATGAAGTCCGCACTCATCGAGCCGGTGCCGGTCAACCACGAGCCCGACAACGCCAACATGCTCACCGGCTACCAGGGCACGCCGCTCCAGCCGGGCGGCATGTCCATCGATCAGCACATCGGCAACGCGCTCGGTCAATTCACGAAGTTCAGCTCGCTCCAGTTCGGCGTGCAGACCGGCGCCTATCACATCTCCGCACGCGGCAAGGGCCAGCCCGTCGTCGGCGAAGACGACCCGATGCAGGCGTTCAACCGCATCTTCGGGGACTTCACGCTCGACCCCGCCGAGCTCGCGCGCGTGCGCGCCCAGCGCCAGAGCATTCTCGACGGAGTCAGCGCCGAGCTGAACGACATCCGGTGCAAGCTTGGGTCGGTCGAAGCCGCGAAGTTCGACGCGCACCTCACCTCGGTCCGCGAGCTCGAAAAGCAGCTCGTCACGGCCGTGGGCGCGTGCACCGTGCCGAAAACCCCGAGCACGATGGACATCCAGGACCCCACGAACTTCGCAGCGGTCGGCAAACTGCAGATGGACAACCTCGTGGCGGCCATCGCTTGCGACCTCACGCGCGTGGCAACGCTCCAGTGGTCGAACGACGCGAGCTCGATCGTCCACACCTGGGCGGGAGTTCCGAGCGGCGCCGGCCACCACTCGCTGGGTCACCGCGAGGTCGCGGGCGTCGATGAAGCGACGGCCGAGGATTACCTCACGAAGATCGAGACCTGGTATTGCGAACAGTTCCTCTACCTGTGTCAGAAGCTCGAGGCGATCCCCGAGGGCAACGGCACGATGCTCGACAATTGCGTGGTGCTCTGGTGCCACGAACAGTCTCTCGGTGAGATTCACCAGCGCGTCGACATGCCGTACGTCATGGCCGGCAGCGCCAGTGGCTTCTTCAAGCCCGGCAAAGCGATCGACTTCAAGGGTCAGCCGCACACGCGTCTGCTGTCGACCGTTGCCACCGCCGTCGGCGTTCCCACGAACAGCTTCGGCGATCCGCAGTTCAACAGCAGCCCGCTCACCGAACTTTCCTGACTCGGCATTTCCAAAAGGATATTGCGATGACGTTTCGACGCGCTTGGTTGGTCAGCCTCACCACGCTGACGCTCGTCGCCCTGTGGAGCTGCAGCTCGGACGATTCGACCAATCAGCTCACGAACTCGGGCTCGCAGAACGGAGCCAACGACGGTGATCGCAGCTCGTCGAACGAGGGCCCCACCTCCGGCGATTCGAGCACTACGAACGAGGGAGGGAATACGAACCCCAACGACGGTGGCGCAGATTCGAGCGATTCCGGCAAAGGCAACGACTCCGGCCCGCAGGCCGGCTGCACCGGTGCCAAGGTCTGCGACGACTTCGAGAGCTACGCGAAGGGCGGACTTCCGACGTCTCCTTGGACCACGCAAGTCGCCTCGGCCAGCATGGCCATCGACGATTCGAAGGCCTACGACGGCACGAAGTCCGTCCACATCACGACGAACGGCGGCGGCGCGATGGCCGTCATGGTCCAGGAGGCGCCGCTCTTGCCCATGTCAGGCAACAACGTCTACGGCCGCTTCATGATGTTCTACAACGTCATGCCGACGACCCATTATCACCTCGTCATCCTCAACGGCCCGGGCGACAACGGCCAGATGACGATGGGCGGCCTCGAGAACTCGAAGGCCCTCTTCAACTTCGGCCCCGGCGACAATACGGCCGTCAGCAATGCGAAGTATCCGCAAGGCAAGTGGGCCTGCATTCAGTGGCAGTTCGACGGCCCCAACAAGACGGCCGTGATGTCGATCGACGGCGTTCAGCTCGAGAACAAGGTCACGAACTGGCAAGCCTTCGACATCGCGAAGCTGAGCGTCGGCCTCCTCAACTGCTGCGACGACGGCCCGAAGGTCGACATGTGGCTCGACGCGATCGCCATCGACGACGCCGCCGTCGCCTGCCCCTGACGATTCGAGCGGGAGCGACACGGCACCACGGTCACCGGACCTGGGCAGCTCGTTGTCCATCCTCGAGCTCCGGTGCGCGACGAGAACCACGATACGCGGGAATTTCCAAGGTCAGCGGACTGGCACGGTTCGCGCACACGCGGCACCGATGGCTGGGCGCGCGGTTTCCCGACGAGACGTTCTGACGTGGACTGGGATCGGTCTCGGCTCGCTCGTTCTCGGCGGCTGCGGGGTCGAGACGAGTGAAGCATCCGAAGGGGCGACGGACGCGCTGATGGACTCACGTGTGATGCGCTCGTCGGTGCCGACATCGTCCTCGCCGACGGCACGCAGAAGACGGTGAGCGCGGCGAACGATCCCGATCTGTTCTGGGCTCTTCGTGGTGGCGGCGGCGGCAACTTCGGGATCGTGACGTCGTTCAGGTTCGCCGCGCCGAAGGCTCCGTCATCCGTCGTCGTCTTCAGCCTCCAATTCCCCGCCGGATCCGCGACCAACGTGCTCGGTGCTTGGCAGAGCTGGCTCGCCACACTCCCGAACGAGGCGTGGTCGAACTGCGTCGTCTCGGCCGGGTCGACCCCCAGCATCCGCGTCGGCGGCTCGTTCGTCGGGAGCAAGGCCACCATCGATTCCCTCCTCGACGACTTCGTCGCGAAGACGCATGCGCAGCCGACCAAGCGCAGCGTCGTCGAGAAGAGCTATATCGATGCCATGCGCTACTTCGGCGGATGCTCGACGAAGACCCTCGCGCAGTGCCACCTCGCGAGCGAGAGTGCGGGGGGCGTCCTCGAGCGTCAGGCCTTCGTCGCCTCGTCCCGCATGCTCGAGTCGCCGATGAGCGCTCCAGACCAGCTCACGGCGCTTCTCGCGAAGTACAGCGGGATGGATGTCCTCTTCGACAGCCTCGGAGGGAAAGTCGCCGAGACCCCGCCCGACGCAACCGCCTTCCCCCATCGGACCGCGCTCGCCAGCGTGCAAGTCTACAAGGGCACGACGGCGGCGAACCGGGCGAACGCGACACGTCAGGTCGGCGAAGTTCAGACCGCACTCGCGAGCATCGTCGGCGGCGGCGCGTACATCAACTACATCGATCCGAACCAGCGTGACTGGGGTCGCGCTTCGTACAAAGGCAACCTCGAAAAGCTCGCGAGCGTGTCGAGAGCCTACGATCCGGACGGCTTCTTCGCCTTCGCGCAGTCGGTCACCGCCGCCTGACCGTTCGCTCAGCGCAACTGAGTTGCGGCTACGGCTGGGCTCGCCCCTGACACGAAGCGACGGACGTGGCGAGAGAACCTCGCTAGACTCTCACCACGAAGGAATGCGTGCGTCGCGAACGCCCACGACGAGGGGAACGCTGGCATTCCTCGCGGCGAGTCTCGTCATCCTCCAGGCGGGCCGCGCCGAGGCCGCTCCCTACGAGCTCGAATGGTCGGCCCCCGAGGGTTGTCCGACGCGCGAGCGCATGATGGAGGCGTCCCGTCGCGCGCTCGGCGAGCCGATGTCGTCCGGTGCGGCCGAACTCGTCGTCCATGGCGAGGTGACGTCGGACGAAGGATCCTTTTTGGTCGTCTTGCGCGTGAGGGATGCTGCGGGGGCCGACCTCGGCGAACGCCGCGTCCGCTTCTACGAGTCGCGCTGCTCGGAGATCGAGGAGCCCGCTGCGTTGCTCGTTGCCATGATGATCGCCGTGGCGCGGTCGCGTGAGCCCGCACGAGAGACCGCCGCCGAGCCTGCGCCACCGCCCGCCCCGCCGCCCGCCCCGTCGGTCGTCGCCCCGCCCCTTCGTGACCGCACCGTATCCCCTTCCCCCGTACCCGAGGGCCACAAGGAGCCTCTCGCGATGGCGGTCAGCGGCTCGGGCGTCGCCAGCCTCGGGTTTCTCCCGAACGTCGGATTGGGCGTTGCCTTGCGATGGACGGCCTCGTTCCCAATGCTCGTGCTCGGCGCGGAGGGAAGCTTCGAGACCTCGTGGGCCACGTCGGCACCGGGTGGCGACGTCACCTTTCGTTACTTCGATGCCGGCGCACTCGTGGGTCTACGCGTGCTGCGATCACGCGCCTTCGAGCTCATTCCGCTGGTCGAGGCGCGGCTCGGCGCCCTGGCCGGGTCGACGTCGGGCTTTCGAGCCTCCTATGACACGACGCGCCTCGTCGGCATCGTCGCGGCGGGAGCGCTCGTGAAAATCCGACTTGGATCCCGAACACACCTCGAAATCCTGCCGGATGTTCGGCTACCGCTCGCCCACGACGTCTTCGACGTCCGCCAGGACGGTCAGCTCATCCGTTTGCACGAAACGGCGTCCGTCGAAGCTCGTCTGTCGATCGGCGTCGGCTGGTCATTTTGAGGCCAAGATTCGCGTGCGGGCGAAATCGATCGAGGCATTAAAAAAGACGGGGCTCTGATGCATAGGCCTCGAGTGACCGCAGTTTCTGGACTCGCCGAGCCCTCAACGTCCGTCGTGGCGCCGGCGCGGCCGACCGTCGAGGAGCTCTTTTCGGCACACGCGAACTTCGTGTGGCGGAACCTGCGACGGTTCGGAGTCCGTTCCGCCGATCTCGAAGACGTCACGCACGACGTCTTTCTCGTTGCCCATCGAAAGTACCCGGATTGGGACGGTGCGCACGAGCGCGCGTGGCTGTTCGCCATTGCCCGCCGCTGTGCGTCAGCCTACCGGCGACGCGCGCATCGCACCCGTGAGATCCAGGTCGACGAAGTCCCCGACCTCGGCGTCGAGGGCGACCCTTCGACGCGCGCCGAGCTCGAACGACTCGATCGCGCCCTCGCGATGCTCGACGAAGACAAACGCAACGTCCTCCTTCTCTACGAAACGGAATCGATGTCCATGCGCGAAGTCGCCATTGCCCTCGGGTGCCTGCTCCCGACGGCTTACGCCCGCCTCTACGCCGCTCGGCGTGAGCTCGCGCGCGCATTCAGGGAGCCGCGATGAAGCTCGACGGCCCCCCGCGCCTCACCGACGACGAAGCCTCCGAGCTCGGTAGGGCCCTGCGTCTGTCCGGGCGGCAAACGATGGACGCCGCTGCCTCCGCTCGCCTCGCGCAACGTCTCCAGACTTCGGGAGCCTTCGAGGAGACGAGCAGCGCCGGCTCGATGGCCTCTGGCAGCGTGCTCGCGCGCCTCGGAAGCGCGAAGTTCGCCCTTCTCGGACTCGTCGCGCTCGGCGGTGCTGCCGTCACGTGGCGCAGCCAACATACGACGCCCCCGACGCCCTCGTCTGTCGTCGCTCTCGCTCGGACGTCAGAGGCTCCGCACGTCACCAACGACCCCTCGCCGGCGCCCGTGCCGGCGACGAGCAGCGAAACGATGCCGTCGATCTCGGTCGATGCACTTCCATCGTCTACGGCCAGCGCACCCGCGCGCGCCATCGTTCGTCCCATCGCGCCTGCAGCGTCGACGTCTGCTCCGACTGCATCGCATGCGTCTGCGCCGTCCGAGGCGGAATTCGCCTTGATCCGGCGCGCCCAGCTCGCACTCACCGACAACCCGACACAAGCGCTCGCCCTCACCGACGAGCACGCACGAACGTTCCCGAACGGCGAGCTGACGCAAGAGCGTGAGCTCACCGCCGTCGAGGCGCTGGCCCGACTCGGTCGGATGCCGGAAGCCACGAACCGCGCTCAGGCGCTTCTCGCACGATTCCCACGCACGCCGTATGTCGCGCGCATCGAGCGTGCACTCGCTCGCTGACGTCCCAGCACGGACGAGGAGACTCATGCTTCGTAGATTCTTCTGGCTGACCGCGTTCGGCGGCATAGCGCTCGCGTCGATGCCGGCGTGCTCGCGCGAGACCGTCCTTGCCGACGGCTCGAGCGAGGGCCCGACGGGATTCGTCGTCGACTCCGGCGCCGATGGCACCACGGACGACGTCGACGCGTCGATTCAGGGCAACGTGCTCATGTGTCCGGTGACGACGTGCTCGCTCCCGTACACGACGTGCGCCTCGTCGGCCTTTCCGTGCGACGTGAACCTGCTCACGGACGACGACAACTGCGGAGCGTGTGGCGTTCGCTGCGCTGGGCCAAACGTCGGACACAGCAAGTGGTCGTGCGTGGACGGGCAATGCACGTTCAGCTGCAACGACCCCGGTTTTCGCAATTGCGACGGCAACCCCACGAATGGTTGCGAAGCGGCCGCCGACGACGTGAAGAATTGCGGAGTCTGCGGCAACGTGTGTGCAGACGGCCTCGTCTGCTACCAGGGCGAGTGCATGACGGCGTGCGAGTCCATGGGGGCGCCCGACCAATGCCCCGACCCCGACCATCCGCCCAACTTGCTTTGCACGGACAAGCGGACGGCCGACAAGGACTGCAAGGTCTGCGGCCGGATCTGTGATCCGAGCGGCCCTGGGCTGAAACCCCTTCCCGACGACATGTACTACGGCTGCGGGGGAGGCAAATGCACCACTCCCAAATGCAAAGTGCCAGACCCGCCAAACTCGCCGAAAGCGAATTGCAACAAAGATCTGGCGGACGGCTGTGAAGTGGAGCTCTTTACGACCGAAAACTGCGCCGGTTGCGGAGACCAATGCGCCCCCGGCCAGATCTGCTTCGTCAATCCTTTCACCGGCCCCAAATGCATCTGCGCCCCCGGCGAGACGCGCTGCTTCGGATTCCTCTGCGCGCACCTCGACGATGACCCGGACCATTGCGGCGGCTGCAATCAGCGCTGCGCCGGCTTCGATCGCCCGCATTACGTGCCGACGTGCACGTACGGACTCTGCGGCGGTCAGTGCGAAGAAAAATTCGCCGACTGCGACGGCTTGACCGACAACGGCTGCGAGATCGACACCCGCGTCGACAACCGGAACTGCGGGGGTTGCGGCCATGCCTGCCTCCCCGATCAGGTTTGCTCGGAGGGCCAATGCCTCGTCGCCCCCTGCGACACGGAAACACCGACGACCAAATGAGAACACTCCTCTTTCATTCGCGTGGTCACCGTCGAGGCGTTCTCACAGTCGCCGGCCTCGTCGCGCTCGGCGGCATCTCGCTTGCCGCATGCGCCGAGTCGAGCAACGAAGCCCCGACGACGCCGGACAGCAGCGTCATCGCACCGAGCGAGGATGCTACCGCCGACGCAGCTTCCGATGCCGATGCTGACGCCGCTGACGCGGCCATCGTCCTCCCCGACGTGCCGTGTGCGGTCGGAAACGTGTGTCATGTGCCAACAACGCTGACCGTCGGGTCCTTCTCGGCACTCGCCGGACGATCGAACAGCGACGTGTGGGCCGCCGGCTCGCTCGGCCTCATGATTCACTGGGACGGCCACGTTTGGACGGACATCCGTTCGACCGAGGTGCCCAAAGATCTCTCGACGATGACGGGCCTGTCGTTGTCGGCGGACTGGGCGTACGGCGTCGCTGGTCCGATTGTCATGCGACGAGGCCTCTCGCCCGATAGCGTCCATAAGATCGACACCTTCATCCCGTACGCTTTCACGAGCATCGTCTTCCTCGACAACGGCCATGGCTATATCGGGGCCAGCGAGGGCAGCCTCGCGCCTCCCGGAACGGGCGGCCTGCTCATCGAGCTCGTCGACTTCGACGGCGTCGGGTTGATGGCTCTTCCTCCCCCGGTGGTCGCCGCGAACAACGCGCCGATGCCGATGAACATCCAGGCTCTCTTCGCCGTCCCTGGCAACGCCCTCTGGGCCGTCGGACAACGTGGCACGATTGCCCACTATCCACTTGCTGAGGCCGACGCCGGGCCTGGAGAAGGCATGGTGCTTCCGCTCGCGAATCAAAACAATCTCTTTGCCGCGTGGGGCCAAGGTGATCAGCTCTGGGCCGTCGGCGAGGCCGGTACGGTCATTCACATCGACGGCACGACGGCGACGGAAGAGGCATCGGGCACGACGACAACGCTCAATGCCGTCTTTGGATTCTCGAAGAGCGATATCTGGGCCGCGGGAGATTCCGGAACGCTGTTGCATTTCGACGGAAAGACCTGGTCGCGAATTCCGATTCAGGGTTACAGCGGCAAGCTGAGGACGATCTGGGGTGCCAGCCCGGACGACGTGTGGATCGGAGGCGAAGGCGCCATGTTCCACTGGGGACCACTTCCATGAATCACCATTCACGACGAGCGGCCATCGCGAGTCTGATCGTACTCGGCGCGTGCGCGACGAACAGCGCCACCGAAGAGCCGGCTCCGGCGCCCGACACGAGTGTCGCGTCCGATGCCGGCCTGACCGACGACGCCACCCCGAACGACGGTGGGGCGCGCGACGTAAACCTCGATGCCGAACGTTCCCTCGTCTGCGGCAAGACCGGTTTTTGCGAAACCAAGATTCCAACTTCGGATATCGGAGAACCGCTCTCGCTACGTGCGGTGTGGGTGGCGAGTTCGAACGACGTCTGGACCGTCAGCGCCGAAGGCTTCATCTTGCATTGGGATGGCACGAGCTGGACGACGTCCTATCGTGCGGCTCACGCGCTCTACGCCGTTTGGGGCAGCGCCACGGACGTGTGGGCGGCGGGCGAGCGCGGACTGCTTTTGCATTCGACGTCGGCGTCGAACAACGGTGCGTGGACACGCGTCGAGACTGGGCACACCAAGGACATTCGCGGAATCTACGGGTCGGCCCCCGACGACGTGTGGTTCGGCTACGACGGTGCCGTCGAGCATTTCGACGGGTCCACGCTGACGAGCTACGATCTCGGCAATCCTGCGCTTCGCGCGCGCACGTTGTTCGGACGCGCCGGCTATGGAACGTACGCTCTCTACGACGTCCCCTGCTCGCCCTGCAACTTCGGGCCCATTAGCCGTACCCTCATCTTCGAGCTCGTGCCGGATCAGATCGCGGAGGTCAATTCCGCCGCAGACCGCCAACTAGGCATATTTCCGACGTCGGCGGTCGTCACCGACGCGCCCGACGACGAGCACCGCTTCTTCGTATTCGGCTACCAAGCGATCGGCAAGGCCTGGTATTTCGCTTACGCGAACTTCGGCAAAGTCGCCCTTCCCCCTGTGCCCATCCCGTGGGTCAGGGACGTGTCCGGCAAGGAATCGAGGATTGGTGACATCAACGGCAATACTTACCCTCCGCCTCCCAACCTGGTGTCCTGGGCAAAAAGCGGCGTCGACGTGCGCGTCCAAAGCGCCATCGGCGTCGCCAATCGCTGGGACGGCACGGACCTGGTGGCGGCGCCCGCCATCGACATGGGCTTCGATTTCGTCCCGCGACAGCTCAATGCCATTCACGGAAACGATACGGATACGTGGCTCGTGGGCGACGGTTTCGCCCTGAAGGGACCTACGAAATGAGCTCGCGACGCAAGGCAATTGGCAGCGCGCTGCTCCTGTTGGCGCCCTTCGGCATGGTAGCCCCCCTCGCGTGTTCGTCTTCGGACGAGACCGCGACATCCCTAGGTGACGACGCCGAAGCGCCGACCAACGACGCCGAGAGCGATGTCAGGGATGCCGGCCCGGGCACGCACGACGCCGATGCCGACGCCCTGCCTCCACCAACCTACGACTTCACGATCGCGTGCACGGGCACTCCGTGCGTGAATCAGCTCGCCGCGCGCGGCGGCAGTCATGCGTGTGCCGTGCTGCAGGATGGAACCGTGCGCTGCTGGGGAGCGAACGAATCAGGGCAGCTCGGAACCGGCCTGAGCGACGCCGGGCCCATGCCCGCCTTCCTGGCGACGCCCGCGGCCGTGAATGCCACCTCGAACGCGGCGAGCGTCGCGGTCGTCGGTGACGACCTGGCGGGCACGACCTGCGTCGTCTCGACGGCCGGCGACGTCTCGTGCTTCGGCTCGGATGCCCATGGGCAGCTCGGGCGAGGCGGCGCAGTGTCCGCGGGTGCTCACCCCGAACCGGTCGTCATCGAAGGATTGAAAGCGAAGTTCGTCTGGCTGGCAAACACCTTCGCTCTTGCCAACTCGGACGACGGCCGAGCGTGGTCTTGGGGAGCGAATGACAGCCTCCAGTTGGCTCGAGCGGACGGCGACACGAGCGCGACCACATCTGCGGCGCAGGCCGGTCGACTGGCTGGTCCCGTGCGCGGCTTCGCGGGCACGAGCGACAACGGCTTCGTGGTCACCGAAACGGGAACCGTTCTCTCGTGGGGCAAGTCGATCGACTCGCCGCTCGCCCGGGCGAGCTCGCTCGTCGCCGATCCCGTCCCGGCCCCCCTTGCTCTCTCCGACATCGTGGGAATCGCCAGCGGCACTTCGCATGTCTGTGCATTGAGTCACGGGGG
This sequence comes from Labilithrix luteola, assembly GCF_001263205.1. Taxonomy (GTDB): domain Bacteria; phylum Myxococcota_A; class Polyangia; order Polyangiales; family Polyangiaceae; genus Labilithrix; species Labilithrix luteola. The sequence continues at coordinate 4,989,464 of NZ_CP012333.1, read as the reverse complement.
AGGCCTCTTCTGCTGGGGAGCCAACGACCAAGGCCAGCTCGGCAGCGGCACCTTGGGGACTCAAGAGCTTCCTGCGCCAGTCTCCCTTCCCGAAGGCGTTCAGGCCGTCGCTGTGTTCGCCGGCGGAGACGACACCTGCATCATCGCCGCGAACGGCGATCTTCTTTGCTGGGGCGCGAACGACCGCGGACAGCTCGGCGTCACCGCAGGACGCGCGCAGCCCCACCCTCGACGCATCGAGGGGCTCGGCGAGCAGGTCGTGTCCGCTGCCATCATGGACGCCGCGATCTGCGCCCTTCGCCGTGGTGGCACGGTCGCCTGCTGGGGTGACAATCTCGTGGGCCAGCTCGGGCGCGGCTCACGCGACGACGCAATCCACGTTGAACCGGGGGCCATCGTATTCCCATGATCGATTCGCTTCATCCGCATCAGCGCGCTCGAGGAATTGTCATGCGCAGGCCAATTTTCACGCTGTTTCTCGTCGTCGCGAGCGGCTCGACCGGGTGGCTCGCATGCAGCTCCGATCGCTCGACGTGGAGTCCCGACGACGGGACGTTCATTCCCCCCGATGCCGGCGACCAGACCGTCGAGGCATGTGCCGGCTTCGCGTGTTCGCGCGATTTGCGTTCCGTCCTCGACTGCAACGGGAATGTCACCCAGCAATGCCCGCCGGATAAGGCGTGCGGCGGCGATCGATGCGTCGACCCCTGCAGCGCCGCGGCGGTGAACGCCGGCTCCGTCGGCTGTTCGTTCGCCGTTCCCAGCTCGAATAGCGACCAATTCAGCAAAGGCAGCTGTTCGGCACTCTTCGTGGCCAACAACTGGACCTCGCCGGCAACACTGCACATCGAATTCGATGGACAGGAGCGCTCTCTCGACGGCGCCGTATGGATTCCATCGATCGTGGACGGCAAGGTGGTTCACACCAAGCTCGACGGACCGCTCCCCCCCGGCGCAGGGGCCGTCATCTTCTTCTCCGACGAGAAAGGCGTCGTCTCCGGCACGTATACCCCATGTCCGGACGGGGTGACGCCAGTCCTCGACAAGGATCCTGTCGTCCACGATACGGCGATCGGCCGCGCAGCATTCGTGAGCGCCGACGTTCCGATATCGATGTATTCCATCTTTCCCTACGGTGGAGCGAAGACTCAATTTCCCAGCGCCACACTCCTCCTCCCGACGACGTCGTTCGGAGACAAGTACGTCTTCACGAGTGCCTGGGGTGGCAAGCTCGATCGCTTCGGTCGTGGCGAGCTGCGCGGCGCCGACGAGACGATCAATCAGACTGGGAGACCGACCATTCAAGTCGTGGCCATCGAAGACGACACGTCCATCGACATTCTCCCCAAGACCGACATCATGGGCGGCGATGGAGTCGCAGCGAGCCCCAAGGGTGTCGTCGCCAATTATCGACTGAAACGCGGTGAACTGCTCCAACTCACCCAGGAGAGCGAGCTCGTGGGGTCGATCATGGAGTCGAACAAGAAGGTCGGACTCTTCGGCGGCAACACGGCCGTGCACATACCGAGCGACGTCACCGCCGCCGACCAGGAGAACGAGCAGATTCCGCCCATCTCCGCGTGGGGCCGCGAATATGCCATCACCACGGCGCCGAACCGAGCCATGCTGATGTCGAACGGTAAGGAAAAAGAGCGCGATCCGAGCGTCGTTCGACTCGTCGGTGGAGCCGACGGCATCGAGCTCGTCTACGAACCGTCGACGCCTGCGGGCGCTCCGACGACGCTTGCAGCTGGTGAGCTCGCCGCGTTCTTCGTCGACCAGCCCTTCGTCGTCCGCAGCCAAGACAGCGACCACCCGTTCTTCGTCGCGGCGTACATGACCGGCGCCGACGCATCGTCGTACCAGGTCGGCGACCCGGAGATGGTCCTGGTCATTCCGACGGACCAATGGCTCGACACCTACGGCTTCTTCTCGGACGCGAATTACAAGTCGAGCTCCATCGTCGTGACACGCCGAAAGGACAAGGGCGCCTTCCACGACGTGATCCTCGACTGCGCCGGCCCACTCACGAACTGGATTCCGATCACTCCGGACTTCGAATGGACGTCCGTGGCGCTCTCGTTCTACGGCGCGCCCCAGACTTACCCCGGCGGCACCTGCAAGGATGGTCCGCAACGGATCCACAGCGACGGTCCCTTCACGAGCACCGTCTGGGGAGTCTCCGCCTACGCCAGCTACGCCTACCCCGGCGGCGCCGGCCTGCGGCCGATCTCGAGGACGAACATCACGGTGCACTGAAGCGTTGTCCAGCCCGACGTACCACGCCAGCCAATCGACGCTCCTCACTACATGCACTTGAAGAGTCGGCGCCTCCGCCAGTGGGGCTCTCCTCGACCTGCTCCCCGACCAGCCGCTCCTCACCGTGGAAGCGCTCGAGGAGTCGGGCGATATGCGTCGAATCCGCTATCTTCGAGGCGTTCGTGTGGACGCATGGGTCTCGTCGCGCGATCTCGACGAAGGCCTAGGCTTCGACTGCGACGATTGTGATGGCGAGGGCATCGGGCGGTAGATTCTAAGGGCCCGTATCGCGTCCCCAGTAAATGGCATCAACCGTCTTGTCGAAGCCGACGTCGAACGCAAGGCCGCCTTCTTCACCGACGACGTACATCCCATTGTCTTCCGGCCGAGGGTCGTGCCCCGCCCCGTACGCGGCATCCAGGTCGCGAAGCGTGCTACCGATGCCGATGCCTTTGCTCGTCGTGAGCCGCGATGGCCTCACGATCTCGAGCCCACAGACGCTCACCGTCTTCACACTCGCTCCGCAAAATAGCATCTCGGCGGCGTGCCCTTCCCACCACCACCTGATCGTGACGGAGCCGTCGTGCTCGACGTTGCGTTTCCATACTCGCGACGGTTTGCCGAGCTGCGCGATGACCCGCAAGGGCGTCATCCCCATGCGGACACCACCGATAGCCTCGCCCGCGAGAAGCGCCTTCGCCGCGCTTCGCCGCTGCGCGCTGCCGGCACTCGCGGGCAGGCCAGCAAGAAGCAGCGCCGCTCCAACCACCCATCGCGCCCATCGCGGCATTCGCACGCCCATCGTACGTTCACGGTTCGCCAATCTTCCTTCGTCCCTCGTCCTGGCGCGGAATACGACGGTTTCGATGCCGGTCACCCGAGCGTGATTCGGGCGCGTCGTTTGCTCAGACAGCACGGCGTGACGTCGACGCCTGTGCATCTCGGCGAGTGACACAAGGGGAGAGACGTGTTGCGCGCGACACCAATCTCCGCGGCGACCCCTGGGTGCCCCAGCCGGCATCATGCAAGAGCCGAATCGGAGAAGCGTCGTGTCCCGTTCACGCGATGTGTCGGCTGCTCGCCATCGCATGTCAGCGGCCCAACGAACGGCGACTCACGGACGTCACTTACGTGTGTGTGTGGACGGCGGAAAGCGGAAGGCGGAAGGCTACGTCGTCGTCTTCTACGAACGACTGGCTTCACCGTTCCAACCGGGTCTGCCAATTCGCCAGCAACGAGTACCGCCAGCGACTGAGTGTGCTCGTGAGCATGAGGCGTGTCGGGAACCTGCTGGAACGACGCTGTCGCCGGATTCTTGGTCGCCACGCTCGAGAACGAGCTCTGAACGACACAACGCCTACCGAGGTGGAACAGGAATATCTCGACCAGGCGGCCTGACCGGTGCCGAGGGTGCTTCGCCTGGATGAATCAGTCCATGCTTCTTCCACCCCGTGCTGCCGAGCCAGGTTCGTGACGGCATCACCGGAGACCCTTCGCTCGGCGGGGTTCGGTGCTGGATCCAGCCCGTGAACCATTGCGCCGAGGAGTACAGGTCGATGCGGGGTGCGCCGTTCGCGAGACGCTGATGCTTCTTGAAGTTGGCAATCACGTAGACAAGCGCATTTCGCACCTGGCGCGGAGAGGTGAGATCGCGGCGATGATAGCGATCGCCCCAGATTCTGCACCGCTTCACGCCGAGGGCCTTCTTGAGACGCTTCGACGCGCGCACCGTGAAGCTCCTCATGCCTCGCTCGAGCGCCTGCTTGCTCGAAGCTTCGACGATCGTGTGAACATGATCCTCTTGAATCGAGTACTCGACGATACGAAAGTCGTCCCGCCTCGTCGCGCGCACGGCACTCTCGAGAACCTTCGCGAGCACCTCACTACGGAAGCTCGGTAGCCCGCGCGCGGCACGAAGCGTGACATGCACCGGATGGCGGGAGCAGTGCTCGGGCCGCCCCCGATGCATGACACGTCGCCGAGGTCCGGACTTGCGCCCCGCATTCGGACGCGTACCTCCGCGCGTTCGTCGAACGACGTCCGTGAGCAGCGAAAGCTGCGCCCCCTTCATCGCTCCCCCTCAACCTCGCGCCGAAACGCGAGAGAACGACTCTAATCATGATTCGACAGCCAACAAGTCCATTCTTTATTTCATCGCGCTCACGAGGCAACGACATCGGGGCTCCTTCGCGACCTGCCCACAAGTCCGTGTAGCCGGGAGAAGCGCCCTATTCAAACATTCGGTTTCGATGTCCCCATTGTCCTCCATCGGCGAAGGACGCGTCGGGGACCGAGCTGCACGCACGCAACGCAACCCGCGAAGCGTGGCGAGCAGCGATCGTGCCCCAACCAGAAGCGCCCTATTCAATGCAGCGGGCCGAGCTCCAATCCCAACGCAATGGCTCGTTGCCCATCATCGCAAAGGTTCCTTGTAGAAGGCACCTCGATGCGTCCGTGCTCGTTCTCGAAACGGTGAGGGACTTCTCCCTCCGACGCGAAGGCAATCGCGGAGCATGCCGCGCCGCTTCGCGAGGCAACACCATTGGATGACAACCGACGTGGCACGGATCCGTCAGTTCATTCCAGAGGCATATGCGATGGTCAGGCGATGGCGTGGGCTCCCTTCGCCGCTTGCACACAGATCACGCATCTTCGGCAGAAGTGCCCTATTCAAACATCACGAGCAGCGATCGCGCCCCCGGCGAGAAGCGCCTCATTCAAAAATGGCTGCGCTCGAACCGGCATCGTGTTGGAACGACGCCGGGCACCTACTCGTTACGACAGCGAAGTCGGGTGCGGACCGCACAAGGGGCGCAAGGCCTCGCGCTCCGACCGGGGGAGCGTGACGAGAGCGTGGGTCGGCTTGCCCGAGGCGCGATCGTAGAATGGATGAGGCCAGGCCTTGCCGCCGAGTCTCCAGCCGAGAAGGAGACGGATGACGTGCGCGATCATGCGGAGGCTCGGACGAACCGAGCCTTCGGGGGCTTGCCAATGGCGGACTTGCCTTGGACGGGGAACGCGCGGCCGAAGACGGCGGCTTGATCGCTCGCGGTCGACAGCTCGGGGACCGCTTGGCGAAGGAGGCCGATGAAGGGGACCGCGGGGCTCACCGTGTTGCCGAGCGGGGTCTTGCAGCAGCTCGCGTACCAGCGAGAGAGGCCCTTCGCAGAGAGCCTCATTCCCACGATCCGCTTGGCACCGCGCTCGAACGTCAGCGACGACGGCGCGAACTGGACGATGTCGCTGCCGCCCTGCGGGTCGAGGAGATCGGCGCGGTCCAGCCAGTGGAGGAAGGCCTGGCAATCCCCGCAGTAGCAGACGACGCGGTTGACTTTGCTCGGCGCGACGCCCCGCAGCCGCCCCTGAACTTCACCGCAGCGACATCGAACCGCGACGTCACGACTCATGCCGTCATCCTCGATCGCCCTTCACCCCGACGCACGCGATTCTTCGATGCCCGGTCGCTAAAGACCGTTTCGTTGCAGCCGACGATGGCATGGCCATTCGACTATGAAAGGAGCATGGCGTCGGAGGACGAGAGACCACGCTCGCCCGCAGACGCCCCCACCCCGATCCCCGATGCCCCGCGCGCCGCATCGCCCGCTCGCGCGCGTTCGACCGCGCTGACCGAAGGTCCGATCGCGCGCACGCTGCTCTTCTTCTCGCTCCCGATTCTCGCGAGCAACGTTCTGCAGTCGATCAATGCGTCGATCAACACCGTATGGATCGGTCGATTGCTCGGCGAGCGCGCGCTGTCGGCGGGTGCGAATGCCAACAGCTTGCTCTTCTTCCTGCTCGGCGGCGTATTCGGGCTCGGGCTCGCCGCGACCGTGCTCGTCGGACAGAGCCTCGGAGGGCGCAATCTCGACGAGGCCAAGCGGACCATCGGGACGTGCATCACCTTCTTCGGCGCCGTGTCTCTCGTGCTCGCCATCTTCGGGATTGCGTTTGCCGAACACGTCCTCGCGGCAATGCGAACGCCGCCGGACTCGCTACCACTTGCCTCCGCCTATCTGCGGGTGACGTTCATCGCGCTTCCGGGCATGTATCTGTTCACCTTCGCGATGATGGCGTTGCGGGGTGCGGGCGACGCCAAGACGCCGTTCTACTTCTTGCTGCTCTCCGCCGTCGTCGACGTATCGCTCAATCCGCTGCTCATCCGAGGTATTGGCCCAATCCCGGCTTTGGGAATCACCGGTTCGGCCTTGGCGACGGCGATTGCCCAGTGGACGAGCCTCGCGGCGCTCGTCGTTTACCTCTACCTGAGCAAGCACTTCCTTCGCCTGGCGCGAGGCGAAGGGCATTATCTGAAGATCGACCGCGTCATCCTGCGCGCGTTGATCCTCAAGGGCGTGCCGATGGGGCTCCAGGTCGTGGTGATGTCGGCGTCCATGATCTTCATGATCAGCCTCGTCAATCACTTCGGCTCACGGACGACCGCTGCGTACGGCGCATGCTTCCAGCTGTGGAACTACATCCAGATGCCGGCCTTCGCAGTCGGCAGCGCCGTCTCGTCGATGGCCGCACAGAACGTCGGCGCGAAACGGTGGGACCGCGTTGCCAAGGTCGCGCGCGCCGGCGTGATTTACAACGTGTTGCTCACTGGCTCGCTCGTGCTGCTCGTCACGCTCGTGAACCGGCCGGCCTTCGGCATTTTCCTCGGGACAATCCCGAGGCGATCGACATCGCGAGCCACATCCACCACATGGTGTCGTGGTCGTTCGTGCTCTTCGGCGTCTCGTTCGTTCTCTCGAGCGTCGTGCGAGCCACGGGAGCGGTGATCCCACCGCTCGTGATCCTGATCATCTCACTTTGGATTTTCAGAATCCCATTCGCCTATGCGCTGATGCCGGTGCTCGGAGCCAACTCGCTCTGGTGGAGCTTTCCCGTTGGCTCCGGGATGTCGATGCTGATGTCGATTACCTATTACCGATTCGGCAATTGGCGTTCTGCCCGGATGCTGTAGCGCGAAGGAGACCGTTCTCCGCGGTGAAACTCATTCCGGATCGCAGACTCCATCGCAGGTGTGGATCACCTCACCGGTCTCGAGGAAGTGCCACGCCTGCTCCTGCAGCTTCGGCGTACGCCGCGGCTTCTCGTGCGTATCTGTCGCTTCCGGCGCGGGGCGATTGGTCTCCGGATGAGGAGGAACTCCGAAATCCGCCTCCTGGAGCACGTTCGTCAACACGAGCGGAGGATCGGCCACGTCCAGACCGAAGATCGGGCGAACCGGCGGAGACACGAGCTTCGCCTTGTACAGACGTGCGAGCAGGTGGGTCACGTCGTTGTTCACCTGCGCATCCTCGAGACCGGCCTGGAGCAGAACGCTCTTCGGCCCGGCGCCGGGAACGTTGCTCGAGAGGGGTGCGAAGTTGATGGCGTCGGTCTTGTCCCAACCGAGCTGGACGAGGTCCATGATCTCGGCAAACTCCATCGGATCGAGATAGTTGGCTCCGATGTTCGTCGCGACTTGCTCCCACTGCGATGCGCGCGCCAGCAAGAAGCCGATGGCCACGCCGGGGACGCCGAGCACGGCGCGGGGCAGATCGCGCGAGGGCAAAAAGACGAGATTGCCCATCGTGCCGCCCTGCGAATTGCCATGATAGTAGAGGCGAGCCGGATCGTAGAAGGGCTTGCCGTCCCTCTGCACGTTCGCGTCCGTGAGGAAGCGACCCTTCATCAATCGCTGGAGCGCGAGGTGGTTGATCACGCCTTGGAGAGGCTCCTCCGAGATCGTCGCGAGGCACGTTGCGTCTTGCGGTAGGCAAACGAACCAGACGACGCCGGCCGCCGTATTCATGCCCTGCATGTCGGTCGACAGCACGAGGAAGTTCTGCTGCGCAGCCCAGTTCCGGAGCCAGCTGTTGTTCGCCTCGCCATCACCGCCGAGGAAGCCGTGGCCATACTGGACCACCGCCGAGAGCGTCGAGCTCGTCAAGGCGACGCGCGGAATCTGAACACGGAACTTCACGTCGGCGGTGCCCTGCGCCACCGGAAGCCCCTGCCCGTCCAGCCGCAGCCGGTTCGGCGAACCGACGACGGGGGCAGCATGAAGTTCGGAATCTTGGCGACGCCTTCCAGAATCTTGGCAATCGGACCTTCGGGCCCGTCCGGATCGGCGACCACGTTGGTGATCGAGTATTCCGGCCCCTGATCCCCGATGAGGTCGTAGAGCCGGTCACGCATCGAGAGAAGGCGGGTCGTCGAGTTCTGCTCGCTCGAGGTGGTGAAGTCCCATGCGAGCTGAACTTCCGTGCGCGCAACGCCCGCCTTGGCGATCACCGGGAAGACGTCGTTTTCGAAGTGCGCCCGACGCTCCTCGATTCCCGCCAGTTTCGTCGGCGCGCCATCTCGCAGTGCAGCGAACCCACGCGTTGCAGGCAGAGGAGCGCCCGAAGCGTCCACCAAGCCGCGCACGATGACCACGTAGCGGTGCGAATGCTGCAGGCCATTCGCCACCCGGATCTGAATGATGTCTTTGCCGTTGTCCTTGGCCTGGTAGTCCCACTCGACCCAGTGCGGAGCTCGCTCGCCCGTCTCGGCATCGACGATGATCGTCTTGCTCTCCGGCTTCTGCGAAGCCCCGATGTCGGTGATGGGCGGAGCTCCGTTCAGCGTCGCGCCGGGCAACGTGAACGTGATGGCTGGAACGATCGGATAGCCGTCGTTCGCCTTGAACGGCTCGGGCGACATCGGAATGTCGTTGACGCTATTCACCGGCAGCGCCGTACCGAAATCGAGATGGAACGCTTGTCCGAACGGACCGCCGGACTTTCGGAAATAGTCCGATGGAAAAGGAAACATGCAGGCCGATTCGTCGAGGTTTTCGCACGCCGGATCGCCCTCGACGGCCGCCCCATCGGTCTCGGTGTCGCTACCGCACGAGGCTGACGCCAGCGAGACAGCGGCCGTCATGAGCGTCACCGGGAGGATTCGAAGAAGTCGCGAGAACGGCCGAAACTCAACCATGGAGCCCCCCCCTACCACGGCGCTTCGGAGACCTTGAGTCTGTTTTGCGTCGTAAATCGAAGTCTCGCGGCGGAGACGCTAAAGCTTCGGCGCCACGGACCGTTCACCCCCGTCAGGCCCAGCGAGGCCGAAGGCTCACGCGCAGTGCGGAGCGCAAAGAATTCCGAATACGGGAGGAGTCCTCTATGCGACACACGGTCTCGAGAACCACCACGCTTTTCCTCGCGGCGATCCTCGCTGCGTGCGCCGGGCAGACCGGCTCGGAGAAGCCGGATTCTCCGTTCAATCCCGACGAGCCGTTCGCCAAGGTCGAGGCCGCGCTGACCCCACTCGCCACCGCCTGCGCGTTCAATGCCACCACGGGCGCGATGACGGTCACGATTGCCGACGGTGAGACCGCGATCATCTCGAAGCGCGCCGCCGACTCGGCCATTCTCCAGAACGGAGAGACGTGCGCAACGGTCGCGACGTCGACCACGCTGAAGAAGATCACGGTGACCGGCTCGAGCGGCACGAACGCCCTCATCCTCGACTTCACGAACGGCCTCTTCGCCCTCGGCACCACCTCGGCCGCGTCGAGCGGAATCGCGGTGGACCTCGGCGCCGGCACCGACACGCTCGGCATCAAGGGCACGTCGGGCGCCGACAACTTCGTGTTCGGCGCGGCGAGCATCTTGCTCAACACCGACACCAACAAGGACATCACCGTGGCGGGCGTCGAGGCCTACGTGGTCTCGCTCGGCGACGGCGACGACGTGTACTCGGCGGCGGGCAACGCCACGGCGGGCGCGCCCTTCGGTGCGCCCATCGCCGTCTACGGCGGCGCCGGCAACGACACGTTCAACCAGGGCTCGGTGAGCACGCCGCAAGAGACCATCTCGGGCGGCTCGGGCACCGACACCGTCACGTACGCGTCGCGCACCGCGGCCGTCACGGTGACGATCGGCGCGGGCTCGGGTGCGAGCGCTGACGACGGCGTCTCGGGCGAGCAGGACGACGTGACCGCGGACGTCGAAGTGGTCGTCGGCGGAAGCGGCGATGACACGCTCACGGCGTCGGCCACCGCGGCGACCCTCCAGGGCGGCCCCGGCAACGACACCCTCATCGGCGGCGCCGGCGACGACACGCTCAGCGGCGGCGCGGGCAACGACATCCTCCGCGGCAAGGCGGGTAACGACATCCTCAACGGCGACGACGGCGACGACGTCTTCGACGAGGAAACGGCCTCGAACGGCGCCGACGTGTTCAACGGCGGCAACGGCATCGACACGGTCGACTACGGCGCCCGCACGGTCGCGCTCGTCGTCACGATGGATGGCGTCGCGGCGAACGACGGCGAAGCCAACGAGAAGGACAACGTCAAGGCCGACGTCGAGAACCTCAAGGGCGGCTCGGGCGACGACAACATCACGGGCAACGCCAGCCACAACAAGATCTGGGGCGGCGACGGCAACGACATCCTCGCGGGCGGCGCCGGCGACGACGTCTTCGTCCAGACGGGCACGACGGCCTCGGACGGCGACGACCGCATCAGCGGCGGCACGGGCGTCGACACGGTCGACTACTCGTCGCGCACGGTGGCGGTCACGGCGACGCTCGACGGCGCCACGGCGTCGGGCATCAGCGGTGAAGCCGACATCCTCGCCACCGACGTCGAGAACCTCTGGGGCGGCTCGGGCGACGACACGCTGACGGGCAACGCTTCGGCGAACGAGCTCGTGGGCAACGCCGGCGACGACCAGCTCATCGCGCTCGACGGCGACGACGTCCTCGAAGGCGGCGCGGGCGACGACTTCCTCAACTGCGGCAACGGCTTCGACATCACGTTGGGCAGCATCGGCAACGACACGAAGGACCCGAGCTGCGAGCTCTGATCCGACGTCGTCACTGAGCGCGAAGGCGTCGCGATGGCCTCCCCATCGCGGCGCCTCTCGCGTTTTGTAGGTTTGCGGGTGACGCGATCAACCTTGGGGCGGCACGCCCGATGCTTGGAGGACGGCATGTTCCTCCGGCGTGCCAAGACACCGTCACTGCACCTTGCTCTCGTCTCCTGGCTCTCGTACCTGCTCTGGCTCGTGGCCTGTTCGGGCTCACCGCTCGGCTCGGCAGACGGAAGCGGAGGCGAAACCGGCAACGCGTCGTCCGGCGGCAAGCCAGAGGCGGGTGCGCCATCGACGTGGACCAAGACGATGCCGTCGATCGCGAACTTCGCCTATTTTTCAGGCACGTCGTCGACGATCGGTCCTCGCATTCTCGTCCGCGGCAACGACCCGAGCACCCGCATCTCGTCGCTGCACTTCGAGTTCCTCGATGCCGAAGGCAAGCCGGCGGTCATCGATCCCGACGGCGATGGTGCGAGCGAGTCCGCCGAGCTCGACGTCGACGTGCCGGCGGGTCAGCCGCAGGGCGCCTTCTTCGTCGCGCTGCAGAGCGCTCCGCGTTTCGACGAAACGGTGCAGATCGTGGCCGTGACCCCTCGCGACACGTCGGCCAATTGGGGCGAGCGCAAGATGGCGTTCATCACCTCGATGCCCCTGCGTGCCGAGGGCCAAGACTGCGACGCCGACGGCTTCGACAGCTGCACGACGGGAACCATGTGCACGGCCAACGGCGCCACCGAGTCCCCGCGCTGCATGTCGATTGCCGTCGTGCGCAGCTCGCGCTGCAATGGCGCGCCTGTCATCGTCGCGAGGTCGGGCGCCCAGAGCGTCAGCGGCGAGGCGGCGGGCACGAGCGCCTGGGATGCTCCGAGCGGCTGCGCTTCGGATGAACGACGTGGCGGCCCGGAGAGTACCTACTGGCTGCGCGTGACGAGCGAAACGCCTTCGATCACGCTGACGACCGCCTCGAACAAGACCAACTTCGACACCGTCGTTTACGTTCTTCCGTCCTGCACCGCCGAGCCGCAAGACGCGCTCGGCTGCAACGACGACGGCGAGCCGCCGAGCTCGACTCTCACCCTGCGTGACGTCCACCCCGGAAGCTATCTCGTGGTCGTCGACTCACTCGATGCGAAGGGCGGAAGCTTCGAGTTGCGCGTGACGGTCCCCTGACGGTCGAACGAGCCAGCAAGCCAATCGAGCGCCAAAGGCATGACGCTGGCGGCGCGTCGCCCGAGAAATCGCGGGCGAACGACGCGAGGCATGTCGGTTGCTTCGAGCGGGTCCGAACGACGCCTGAGAGTTCGTGGTGGAGAAAAGACGATGAAAAGGACGATGTGGTTCGCGTTGTCGGGAATTGGCGCTGCCATCGCCATTGCCTCCTTTGGCTGCTCGGCGAGTGATTCGGGCGCGGGCGCATCGGACGATGGCGGCACCTCACCGAGCGCGAACGAGAACGAGAACGAGAGGCCCGGCGACACGACTTCGGAAGACGGCGGCGGTGGCGGCAGCACCGATCCCAACACGCCGTCCGGAAATCGAACGTTCGCCCTGAAGGCCGTCAAACTGCAGCAGGTCGGGCGCAACGGCGACTCGCTGCGTATTGCACTCAAAGGCACCGATTCGTCGAAACAGACGACGTCGATGTTCGTGCGCTTTCGCGACAAGACCGACAACCCCGTCATTGCCATCGACTCGGACTGGGACGGCATCGCCGATACCGACGGGCGGCGCTTCCGTTTCGACACGAGCACGCTCGGAACGCCGGACTTCACGGGCGCCGTCGTCCAGGCCGGTCTCTACCCGATCGGCTCACGCATCGCGCGCGCCGTCATCGTCCTCGAAGACGAAAGCGGCAAGCAGTCCCCCGAGATGATCGCCGACATCGCCAATCAAGCCATCCGTGGTGAAGGCGAAGCATGCGACACCACGCTCGTCGCCGATCGCTGCGCCGACGGGATGTCGTGCGCGAGCGAAGGCGGCGCTCCCGCCACGTGTCACGCCGGCGTGGCTCCCACGCTCTCGCAGTTGGCCTATGTACGCGGAGCAAGTCCGCGCATGCTCTTTCGCGGAACCGAGCCCGATCAGGACGTCGCGCGCATCGACGTCGAGTTCCTCGACGCAGCCGGCAATGCCAAGATCGTGAACCTCTCGGGCGATCCCGAGAATCCCGACCTGCGCGACCGCTTCTCGATTGCTCTCGATCCGCGCGCCGACAACCTGGGCACGATCTTCTTCCGCGAGAACATCGCAAGCTCGGGCTTCGACGGCGTGGTTCCGAAGGTCGCCGCCACCGTCACCGACGCCGCCGGGCACGTGAGCGCACGCGTGGTCTCGAGCGTGGGGGCCGTTCCGACGCGCACGAACGGTCAGGCCTGCGACGACCGCGGGTTCGACGCATGCGCGAGCGGAAGCGTGTGCAGCCCAGGCTTGCCGGACGTCGCGAACAAGTGCGCGAGCGTCGGACCGTTGCGCACGACCAAGTGCTCCTCGGCAGGCGCGCTCGATCCCGCGAAGGGCATGACCAAGGCCTTCGGCCTCACGAGCGGCGCGAGCCTCTGGGATCCGCCGGCAGGCTGCGTCTCGAACGATGCCACCGGGCGCCCCGAGAGCGTCGTGCCGCTCCACCTCGCGAAGGCAGCGAGCAGCCTGAAGATCACGACGGCGATGCCCGAGACCGAGATCGACACCGCGCTCTACCTCTTGCCGAGCTGCGCGGCTCAGGGCACTGCCGCGCTGGCCTGCAACGACGACGATCGCGGCTACACCTCGACGCTCTCGCTCGAGAACGTCCCGGCCGGCGACTACGTCGTCGTCGTCGAGTCGATCTCGATGCGAGGCGGAAAGTTCGGCGTGTCGATCGAAGCGAAGTAGCGCGCTACTTCGACTCTTTCGCCGGCTCTTTGGCGGGGGCGGGCGCGCCTTCCTTCGGCGGCTCCGTGGCGACCTCGACGCCGCGGCCCTCGACGAGCTCGGCGCTCGCCAGCTTGACCACGTGCTCGGAGCCGTTGAGACCGCTCGAGATCTCCATCGTCGTGCCGGTATCGCGCTCGATGGTGACGGGAACCAAGTGGAGCTTGCCGTCGACGACCGTAGCCACGCGCACGCCATTCGCGTCCTGCAGGACGGCGGTGCCGGGGATCTCGTAGACCCGATGGGGCGACGGCAAGGTGAGCGAGACCTGCGCGTACATGCCGACGAGCAGCTCGTTCTTCGGGTTGTCGACGCGGACCTCGGTGTTCATCGTGCGCGACCCTGGATCGAGCGCGCCGGCCGAGCGAGCCACTTTGCCCTGGAACGTACGACCCGCGTATTCGCGAACGGTAACCTGCGCGGGGACGTCGGAGCGAACGCTCGGAGCGACGTCTTGCGGGACCTGCACGAACACACGAACCGGATCGGTCTCGGAGATCTTGAAGAGCGGCGTACTCGACGAAACGAGCGCGCCGCGTTCGATCAAGCGGGCATTGACGGTGCCGCCGAAGGGCGCCGTCACGTGCGCGAACGACTTGAGCTGCACGAGGCGACGCATGTTCGCCTGCTGGGCCTCGATGTTCGCCTGTGCGACCTTCACGTTCGCGTCGTCGACGAGCGTCTGCGCCTGCTGCTTGTCGAGCTCCTGCTGCGAGGCGACGCCCTTCGGCGTGAGCAGCTTGTAGCGATCGAGGTTCGTGACCGAGAACTCGTGGTTGGCTTTGGCCTGCACGAGCCCCGCCTGGGCCTGCGCGAGCTGCGCGCGCGCCTGGTCGATCTGCTGATCGAGCTCGGGCGTGTCGATCTCGGCGAGCGTGGCGCCCTCCTTGACCTTGTCACCAATGTCGACCGCCCACGAGCGCACGTAGCCGCTCGCACGCGGAAACACCGTCGTCTCCTGGAGCGCCTGCACGCTGCCGGGAAGCGCGAGGGAGCGATCGCTCGACTTGGCCTTCGGGGTGACGACCTGAACGCGGAGAAGGGCGTTCTCCGCTTCCTTGGTCGAGGTCTCGAGCGCCTGCTTCGAACGATGCTTGGGCACCCAGCCGATGACGAACGCCGCGCCGATGACGGCGAGGGCAACGGCCCCGAGGGCCACGATGCGCGTCGGCGAGACCTTCGCGGCCTCCGGCAAGTCGAAGCCGAGATCGCGGTCGTCGTCGGTGTCGGACGGCTGCTGACCGTGACCGTGACGCTGGTCCTCCGGTTCCAAGTGCCGCTCGTGATGATGTTCGTCGCGCATGGTCATAGCCCGTGGAGCTCCGGTTCGGTCGCCGGCGACTTGCGTCGCAGGAGGCTGTACATCACCGGAACGAAGAACAGCGTCGTGAAGGTTGCGAGCAAGAGGCCACCGATGACGGCACGGCCGAGGGGAGCGTTCTGCTCTCCGCCTTCGCCCAATCCGAGCGACATCGGCAGCATACCAATCATCATGGCGAGCGCGGTCATCATGACCGGACGAAGACGTGTCATTCCTGCGGCGAGAGCTGCCTCTGTGGCGTCACGTCCGTAGGCGCGCTGCCCGTTGGCGAACGTGACGACGAGAATACTGTTCGCCGTCGCGACACCGACGCACATGATGGCTCCCATCAGCGCAGGAACGCTGAGGGTGGTGTGCGAGAGGAAGAGCATCCAGGCGATACCGGCGATGGCACCCGGCAAGGCCATGAGGATGATGAACGGGTCGAGCCACGACTGGAAGTTCACCACCATGAGCAGATAGACGAGCACGACCGAGAAGACGAGGCCGTAGGCCAAGCCGCGGAAGGACGACTCCATGCTCTCCACCTGTCCCTTGATGCGGACCGTGGTGCCGCGCGGGAACGTGGGACGCATCTCGTCGACGACCTTGTTCACGGCGGCGGCGACCGAACCAAGGTCGGTGCCGTCGACGTTGGCCTGAACGTCGTAGGTACGCGAGGCGTTGAAGTGGGTGACGTTCGCCGGGCCGGTCGTGCGCGAGACCTGCGCGACGTTCGAGAGGAACTGCGTTTCCTTGTTCTCGACCGCCAGCGGCGTGGTGCCGACGTCTGCGATCGAGTCGATCGCGTACTGCGGAGTTTGCACGGCCACGAGATATTGTATGCCGCGCTTGGGATCGAGCCAGTAGCCAGGCGAAACCTGAGAGCTCGACGAGAGCGAGATGAGAAGGTCGCTCGCGATGTCTCGCTCCGTGAGCCCCTGCTGGCGGGCCATGGTGCGATCGACGTCGACGCGAAGCTGCGGCACGCGCTGGACCTGCGCGAGGTGCACGTCGGCCGCGCCCGGGATGTTCTTCACGCGCTCGGCAATCTTGCGAGCGACGTCGTAGGTGGCCTCCTCGTTACCGACGGCGCCGACGACTTGCACGTCGATCGGAGCCGCAAGACCGAAGTTGAGCACCTGGGTCGAGATGTCGGGTGCGAGGAAGAAGAAGGTGGTGTCGGGATATTTCTCCGCCAGCTTCTTGCGTAGCTCGCGCACGTAGCCCGCGGTGGGCTCATGATCCTCTTCGAGGGCGATGAGGATCTGGCCGTCGGCGGGCGAGATCGACGTACCCTCGCTGAGCGAGAGGTTGATGCCGGAGTACGGCGTCCCGATGTTGTCGAGCATCGTCTTGATGCTCTCGGGCGGAATGACCGTCTTGATGGTGTCTTCGATCGCGGCAAAGCGCTTCTCGCTCTCCTCGATACGCGTGCCCGGCGGGCCACGGACGTGGAGCTTGATGAGACCGGCATCGACGCTCGGGAAGAAGTCGCGGCCGAGGAACGGCATGAGACCTCCCGAGAGAACGACGAAGGCGAGAAACGCCGGGACGACGATGCGACGATGGCTGAGCGCCCAGGCGAGCCAACGGCCGTACGCCGTGCGGAGTTTGTCGAACGAGCGATTGAACGCGGCGTGGAAGCGCCCGAAGATGCTCTTGGGCTCTTCCGGATGACCATGCCCGTGCTTCTCGTGCTTGAGGAGAAGCATGACGAGCGTGGGCACGAGCGTTCGCGAGAGGAAGTACGAGACCATCATCGCGAAGACGACGGACATCGCGAGCGGAACGAACAGCGACTTGGCCGCGCCGGTGATGAACAGGACCGGCACGAAGACGATGCAGATGCAGAGCGTCGCGACGAAGGCCGGCGTCGCGATCTCGCGCGCACCGTCGAGGATCGCCTGGATGAGGGGTTTGTTCTTCCCCATC
The DNA here is from genome assembly GCF_001263205.1 of Labilithrix luteola. Classification (GTDB taxonomy): domain Bacteria; phylum Myxococcota_A; class Polyangia; order Polyangiales; family Polyangiaceae; genus Labilithrix; species Labilithrix luteola. Next base: position 4,972,208 of record NZ_CP012333.1, on the reverse strand, counting down.
TGACGGTGGATGTTCTCGATCTCGACCGTGGCGTCGTCGACGAGGATACCGACGGCGAGCGCCATACCTCCGAGCGTCATGACGTTGAGGCTCTGCCCAAGCGCCGCGAGCATGATGATCGAGACGAGGATCGAGAGCGGAATCGAGATGACGACGATGAGCGTGCTTCTCCAGCTTCCGAGGAAGAGGAGAATCATGAGCGCCGTGAGGCCTGCGGCGATCGCCGCCTCTTTCACGACGCCATCGACCGCGGCACGCACGAAGAGCGACTGATCGAAGAGGAGCGATACCTTGAGCTCCTTCGGCAGCTTCGCCAACGTGGACGGCAGCATCGTCTTGATGCTGTTCGCGACCTCGAGCGTGCTCGCCGCGCCGTTCTTCAAGATCGACATGAGCACGGAGCGTTTGCCGCTGACGTGCACCATGTTCGTCTGAGGTGACGACCCGTCGCGTACGCTCGCGACGTCGCGCACGTAGACCGTGGTTCCGCGCACCGTCTTGATCGGCAGGTCGCCGATGTCCTTCAGCGCCTCGGGGCTGCTGTTGAGGACGATGGGAAGCTCGTTCGCCCCCATCTTCGTCGTGCCGGTCGGGAGGATGACGTTCTGGTTCGACAGCGCGGTGCTGACGTCACGCGGCGACAGCCCCCATGCGTAGAGACGCGTGGGATCGAGGTCGACCATGATCTGACGCTGCTTGCCGCCGTACGGCCACGGGATCTGCGTACCGGGAACGGTCGCGAGATCCGCGCGGACGAAGTTCGTTCCGTAGTCGAAGAGCTGCTGCTCGCTGAGCGAATCGCTCTCGAGGACGGCCTGGATAATCGGAACGTTCGACGCGCTATAGCGGATGATGAACGGCGGCGTTGCGCCCGGCGGCATCTGCCGAAGCACGGACTGCGAGACGGCCGTGACCTGCGCGGTCGCCGCTTCGATGCGCGCGCCCGGCTGGAAGAAGATTTTGACGACCGCGATACCCGTGAGGGACTGACTCTCGATGTGCTCGATGTCGTTGACGGTCGTGGTCAGCGTGCGCTCGTAGTTGGTGACGATGCGCCGCTCCATCTCCTCGGGAGACAGACCTTGGTAGTTCCAGATGACCGAGATGACGGGGATGTCGATGTCCGGGAAGATGTCCGTGGGCATCCGGACGATCGACATAACGCCCGCGATGACGATGAGCATCGCCATCACGATGAACGTGTAGGGGCGTTTAAGTGCGATTCTTACGAGCCACATTGGGAAAGGTCTCGATTGCGGAGCCTGGGATGCCGTTGGGGGTTGTGGCGTCGCGCAACAGGAGCGTCCAATATATTGTGCGGCATCCTTCGATACCTTTAAGGTATCGAGCCACCAAACCTGCTGGGTTTCGCGTCCTTTTTAACGACAGTTCGCGACGACTCGTTGCGTTCACTCTCCGTTCGTCGGCGCTGAGCAAGGTTTCGTCCGCCAACGACGACGGTTCACCCGAACACGCTCCACCTGCATGGATCTGCGCCACCTTCGCTACTTCGCCACCGTTGCCGAGGAGAGACACTTCGGTCGCGCGGCGGAGCGTCTTCATATTGCACAGCCGCCACTGAGCCGACAGATCCAGGCGCTCGAGAAGGAGCTCGGCTTCGCTCTTTTCGATCGCTCGAATCGGAGGGTGGAGCTAACGCCTGCGGGCGTCGTTCTACTCCGTCACGCTCGAAAACTTTTCGAAGCGGTCGACCTCGCGGTGCACGAGGCCAAGCGTGCGAGCCACGGCGAGAGCGGTCGCATCATGGTGTCGTATCCGTCGTCGCTCGCGTACAGCGGCCTCACCGAGCTCTTGCGTGCCTTCCGCGCGAGGTTCCCGCAGGTGGAGGTCGCACTGCGTGAGCTTCCTCCTCAACACCAGGTCGACGAGATTCACGCAGGGCGCGTCGACATCGGCTTCGTGAGGCCCCCCGTCGACGATCCGATGCTCGCCACGGAGCTCGTCCGTCAGGAGCCGCTCCTCGTCGCGTTGCCGGAAGGTCATGCGCTTGCCTCGAAGTCGCGCATCCCGCTCTCCGCGCTCGCCCGCGAGTCGTTCGTGCTCTTCCCTCGCCCGCGCGGTCCCGGCTACTTCGATCACCTCATGCGGTTGTTCCGTGATGCGGGCTTCACGCCGCGCATCGTGCAGGAGGCCCCTCAGCTCGACATCGTGAGCCTCGTCGCGGCGGGCTTTGGCGTCTCCGTCCTTCCGTCGTCGCTCCGCAGTCTCAGGCGCGCGGGGATCGTCTTGCGGCCCATCGTGGGCAATCCGCAGACGGCGCTCCTGGCGGTGTGGCTGCGCGACAACCGCTCGGCGGTGCTCGAGGAGTTCCTCGAGGTCGTGCGTGCATTCGCCCTGAAAAACAGGCGTAAGAAGGCAACCTGAGCGCCATCTGGTGTCGGCGAGACGGACCAGCTAGGTTGCCGATCGATGCGTGCGGTTGGGCTAGGTCGTTTCGTGATGGTTGCGGTCCTGGCGCTTTCGTCCGGCCTCACGTCGGGCTGCGCGGCCGTCTTCAGGAGCAGTGCTCCTCCGGTGCAGTTCGAGAGCGACCCCGACGGCGCGCAGATCTTCCTGAAGGAAGTGCCGCAAGGGCAACCAACGCCCGCCGTCATCCAGGTTCCTCGCGCCGGCACCACGTACGTTGCGGTGACGAAGCCCGGCTACGCCGACCATCGCAGCGTCGTGAAGAAGTCGAAGAACGGTGCATGGCTGACGTGGGACATCCTCACGTGCGCGATTCCCGTCCTGCTCTGCATCCCGCTCATCGCCGACGGCGCGAGCGGCGCATGGAACAACGTCGAGCGCGTCCACCACGCGAAGCTCGAACCTCTCGGCCCTGGCGGCCCTAACTATGGTGCGCGCCTACCACCAGGAATGCCGGTTGGCGCGGGTGCCTCGCCCTCGGCCTCGTCGAACACCGCGCCCCCGCGCCCCGAGATGAGCGAGTCCGAGCGCAAGGCCACAGCGCGCGCTGCGTTCCTCGAGGGCGTCGAGCTCGCGGACAAGGGCGACTGCACCCACGCGATCGGACGCTTCGAAATCGCGCAGCGCCTCTTCGACGCGCCCACGCACTTGCAGCATCTCGCCGATTGCCAGGTCTCCGTCGGCAAGCTCATCGAGGCGCAGGAGAACTACGAGACGCTCGCGCACGCGAACCTCTCGCCGCAAGCGCCTGACGCCTTCAAGCAGGCGCAAGAGAGCGGCCGTCAATCGCTCGCGGCGCTCCGCCAACGCATCCCCACGATGCGCATCCAGATCAATCCCTCGCCGAGCACGCTCCGAAACCTCGTCGTGCAGATCAACGGCAAGGTGATGCCGACCGATCTGATCGGCATCGCCCGTCCGGTCAATCCCGGTACGTACCGCGTGGTCACTCAGGCCACCGGCTACAAAACGACGCAGCGCGAGATCGTGCTCGTCGAGGGCGACACGAAGACCCTCGAAGTGCAGCTCACGCGTTAGGCTTGTGGGGAGCTTCGCTCCCCCTTGTGGGGAGCTTCGCTCCCCCTTGAAACCTTCGGTTTCGAGCCTCCCCCTCAGCTGCCCGCGGCGGGTCGCCTACGGCGCGTCGCGCTAGGAGCGCGACGAAGAACCCACCGCTCGCCGTGTGGCGACCTACACCCGTCTTCGTCTCTCAAAGCCTTCGCTCGGGGCCCCGTGGAGGGCTCCGCTACGGGCACACTACCGAGTGGGGTTGTGCGCGACGCGCGTGGCGAGAGCGTCAAGGGCGGTGCGCGCTTCGGGCGATGCCGAGCTCTTCGCGTTCTGGATGAGCGAGCTCGTGTTCGGTGCGTCGACGACGAGGAGCGCCTTGGCCGCGGCCTCGCGCGCGGAGCCGGTGTACGTGACGTAGGCGTCGACGAGCGCCTTGGCAGCCGCTCCACGAACCTCGTTCTCGTCCGTGCGATCCGCGAGCGTCTTCCAGCCCCACGCATTGCCGGCGTGGCCGAGCGACTTCACGACGAGGATCGCCGTAGCGTCGTCGGGACGGGCGGCAAGCCGAGCGGCGAGCGTCTGCGTCACGACCGTCTTGTGGCACATGCCCATGCCCGCGAGGATCGCCTTGGCGCGCTCCCCCGACGACGTCGCGAGCGACGACACGAGCTTCTGCGAAGCCTCGTCGGTATCCATGCGTGCGATCGCCTCGGCGACGGTACGCGTGGTCGTGAAGTCGGCATCACGCTCGAGCATCTTGCCGAGCACGGGCATCGCGCGAGGATCGCGCAGGAGACCGAGAGCCTCCACGAGATCGCGCTGAACGGCAGGCGACTGCTCGACCGGCAAGCCCGCCGGGCCATCGAACGCGAGGAGCTCGATCATCGGCATCACCGCCGTGGGGCCGAGCTTGGCGAGCGCGTGCGAGATCGCCGCCTTGCCCCCGCGCGCACGCGCATCGATGGTCTTCGAACGGGCAACGAGATCGTTCACGGCGTGGAACGAGCCCGCATCCGCCGTCCGGCCCCGCGAGATCTCCGCGCGAAGCGTGGACGAGACGTTCACCGGCAGCACCTTGCTTCCGTCGATCGCCAGCCCTGGATTGGCCGAAGCCTGACCCATGGTGAAGAAGCTGCCGAGCAGTGCGCCGAGCGCAATCGTGGTCTTGATCGTGGAGCGCATCATCGTCCGGTCTCCCACCATTTGACGTCGGGAATCTTGCGGCGCGTGTTCGAACCGCAGTGAACCTCGCCGAGCGCGGCGTGGTAGTCGTCCCAGTCTTCGGCAAAGTCGACCTTGATGCCGACCTTCGCGAGCGTGTCGATCAGGTTCTGACGGAAGATATCCGTGCCGCCGATCTCGGGGCCGTGGGGCGCGGGCGCGACGAAGCGATCGTCGGCCACGTAGATGCCGTTGACGGTTCCGGGCTGGTAGGCGACCGACGCGCCTTGGTACGAGTGGTGGAGGTACGGGACGTGGATGATCTCGTCGTCCGTCAGCCCGGTCTCCGCCTTGATCTTCGCGATCTGACCGTCGACCTCGGTCGCGGCCTCGGCGCTCGCGGTCATGACGTCGGTATCGGCCAGGACTTCGCTGATGGTCGCCTGCGCCGGGCTCGCCTTGCCGTTGTCGTCGTACCACTCCATGCCGACGAACATCGGCACGTCACCATGGCCGGCAGTGACCTGGTCCTGGAGCATCTTCTTGGCCATCGAGGCATCGTTCACGAGGAGGACCCATCCCCGCGGCGTCTTCGCCTTCACGAACGAGAGCGTCTCGTCGACGTGACCGACGAGCAGCCATGACGTGTCGACGTACACCGGCGGCTGCATGCCCTGCGACTCGAGCATCTTGGTGAAGGTCGGGTCGGGGTAGAAGTTGTCGACCTTGCCGCGGAGCAAACGGCCGAGCGGGTAGCTCTTGTCGCCCAGCGTGAACGGAGGAATCGTCTCCGTGTTGCCGAACGAGTTGAGCGAGTCCATCTCCAGCGAGTGCTTGGGGTCGTACTGCTGGATGCCCGCGCTGTCCTTGCCGCGGAGCTCGAACGCGTAACGGCCCGCGGTGCGAAGAGGGCTCTTGGCGTTGCCGGGGTTGTAGAGGTTCGCCGAACGGTAGTTCACGTTGATGACGTGCTGCTCGCCGTTCGCTCCCGGCATTGCCATGTACGCGGTCTCGAAGAAGTCCTGCGTCCACGGGTCGTCGGTCTTGACCTCGATGGGGGTGGGCAAGCTGGCTTCCGTGCACGCCGAGGCAAGATCCTTGCGCATCGCCGCATTGCCCGGCGATGCGTTGTTCGTGACGTAGACCGTCTGCGCTTGGAGCAGATGGTGGAACGTCATGACGGGCGAAACGCGAAGCTTCACCGAGTCCTTCGCTTCGCCTTCCGACGTCGTCACGGTGAAGGTCACGGTGACGCGACCATCCCATGCGTCCGAGTCGCGAACGATGTCCTTGGCCTCGATCGCGAGCTCGATGCCGTTACGGATCTCGTCGGCGGTCAGCGGGTCCTCGGTAAGGACCTCGAAATCGGTCGCGCCTTCGCCGACACGCTTGAAGATGCGAACGGGGTCCGGAAGGTCGACCGCGATCGTCGCCGTCGCATCGTCCGGTGCGTTCGGCCACGGTTTGGTCTTGATCGGAGCGAGGTCGAGCAAGTCGTCCGCGCCGTTGATCACCTCGTCCGCGGCGTCGTTGCACGTCGGCAGATCGAGGTCCGTCTTCGCCATCTTGCAGGCGACCTCGTCGTCGTCGATGTTCGCGAGGAACACGGCGCCGACCTTCTCGTTCCAGGTCGTCTTGTCGCCGTCGCTCTCGTCGTCGAACGAGACCTTGCCGTCACGGTTCGAGTCCGCACGGATGTCCGCGAGGATCTTCGACCCTGCACTGCTCGGGTCAGTCTTGGACTTGCCCGATGCGGTTTGTCCGTCATCGGACGCACCGCAGGCAGTGACGAGCAAAGCTCCGAGCAAGACGGCGTCGATTCGTCTCATGACCAAACGTCACTCCTCGCGTGCTGGGCGCGAGCGCCCTACGACCGAAGATCACTCAGTTGCAAATGTCCGACCATGACCCAGGTCCGCACGAAATTGCGGTGAATCGCGACGATACGTAGATCGCTGCGACACTTCTCGAACGCCCCCAGTAAGCGCCCGTTCGAAGCTTGACGCTCGGAGTTTCAGGCAGCTGCGCGCCGCGAGGCGGGAAGGAGACGAATGACGCATCGCAAAAGATCGTCGCGATATGGCTGAGCTAGACCGCAGCGACGACCCTCGGCATGGCGCGTCGACGAGCGCACGGTTAACCCTCGTGGACGACCATGCCGACTCTCACGCCGTCTCAACACGCGTTGCTCCAGGTCGTTCACCGCGCCGACGAAGAGGATGGCGGGCTGTCGACGGAAGACATCGAAGACGACGAGTACGAGGACCTCGAAGCGCTCGTGGTCGCGGGCCTCGTCGAGACGCAGGACGAGGGCGACGGCGACGCGTGGGTGCGCGTCACCGCGCGTGGGATCGAAGCGCTGCGCGGCCTCCGCGGCGAAGCCCCGGCGCCCTAGGGCACGAAACTGTTCGGTGCCCTAGAGCATGGGGATCACTTCCCGGTGAAGCGCGGCGGGCGTTTCTCCGCGAAGGCCTGCATCGCCTCGCCGAGATCCTGCGAAGCAAGAAACGCCGAGTTCCACAGCGCGACGTAGCGATTGCCTTCGGCGATGCTCTTGTCCTCGCTGTAGGCGAGCACCTGTTTGACGCCCTGCACGACGTGAGGCGGGTTGGCGGCGATCTCGCGAGCCATGGCGCGCGCGGCGGCGAGCAAGTCCGCCTCGGTGTCGTAGACGTCGTTGACGAGCCCGATGCGCAGTGCGCGTTCGGCGTCGATGTCCTTGCCGGTGAACGCAAGCTCGCGCGTGTGGCCGTGGCCAATGATGCGCGGGAGGCGCTGCAGACTGCCGAGGTCGGCGACGATGGCGACTTTGACCTCGCGCACACTGAACCGTGCATCGCGCGACGCGATGCGGAGATCGCATGCGGCGATCACGTCCACGCCGCCGCCGATGCACGCGCCGGCGATCGCAGCGATGACGGGCTTTCTGCACCGCTCGACGGCATCGGGGCCTCGCTGGAGCTCGCCGATGAAGTCGAGGAGCCGCAGGCGCTCGGCAGCGAGATTGCCGGGCGCAACGTGGCCCATGAGCTCACCCATCATGTTCTTCAAGTCGAGCCCGTAGCTGAATTGGCCACCCGAACCGCGCAGCACGACAGCGCGCACGAGCGGATCGCGATCGAGGGCATCGAAGACGACGGGCAGTTCGCGGAAGAACGCCGAGCCCATCGCATTGCCCTTGCCCGGCCCGGTGAGGCACACCTCGGCCACGCCATCCGCGATCTCGACCGTCATCGATTCGTAGGAAGCCATGGCGGCCATCCTACCGCCGCGACCCTTGCGCGGACCGTGAATTTCGGGCCTCGTCGCTCACGCGCCGATCCGATTCATCGACCGCGAACGGTCCCGCTCTGATCAGAACGACCAGCCCGTCGAGAAGAGGACACGCGGGACGATGTGTGGCGTGAAGTCGAGCGGCAGGCGAGCGGCATCGGACGGGAGGGTGTACGAGAGATAGGTAATGCCGATGCCACCTCCGATGGTGAAGCCGGAGCTCGTCACCATCTGGCCGCCGATGTCGAGTGCCGCACCGAAGGTCTGGTAGGGCACGGCCTCCACCGAGCCTTCCAGCGCGCGCTCGATCCCCTCGACCGACCGCTGCGTCGCGACGCGTGAGAGTGCGTTCGGTTGGAGACGCAGATAGGCGAGCGGCATCATGACGAACGAAGGGCCGATGAAGAAGCCGTCGGCGCCGCTACTGCCCGAGTAAAAACGGTAGCCGAGCTCTCCGCCGAAGGCCGTCGGCGTGTTGTCGGCGAGCTCCGGGCGCGCGGTGATGTCGCGAATCAGAGCGACCGGAAACGTCTGCAAGTAGCCGCTCGCGATGAAGGCGTGATGGCGCAGCGGCACGAACTCGATGTTGCCGCCGTAGCGCGCGCACGCAATGGCGAGTGGATTGATCGTGATCGTGAACCAACGACGTGGTTCGTCACGTCGTGGCGGACTCGTCTGCTCGGGCTTGCCATCGTTCGCATCGGCCATCGCTTCGCGCGCTGTTCCAGCAACGCAAGACGCCATGAACGTAAAAGCGAGCAAAGCTCGAAGCGCATCCGTAGCTCGCGCCATCGAGGGTCGATGGTGCAGTCGACATGCCCCCGCCTACTGCGGCGCGGGTCGTACTTCGAGCTTCCGTGCGCAGTGCTCGTCAGGCCGCGGCGCGATGCGAAAGGAACTGAGCGAATCGCTCGGCCACGTACGCAGCGGCGTCGGCAACGCGCGCCATGTAGCGCTCGTCGGGATCGACGATCTCGATGATCGCCACGCAGCGTCCCCACGCGATCGCTGGTACGGCGATCACCGTGCGCGGTGCGCCCATGCCGTGGAAGCGACGCGGGGCCAGACGCGGAAGCTCGCCGTCCCAGCGCATCGTCACGGGCCGCAGGTTGCAGACGACGGCCGACCCAAGGAAGTCGTCGTCGCTCGACTCGAACGAACCGAGAAGTCCCGGGCTCGTCTGACCCGACGCACCGATCGCGCGGATCTCTCGACGACCGAGATCATGGGCATGCACGACCACCGACCGCGCGAAGAGGGCGCTGGCCAGGACTTCGGCGCACACGCCTGCGGCGTCCGATGCGGTCTCCGCGAAGTTCAGCTCGTACATTCCTTCGAAGAGCATATCCATCGGGTCGAGCAGCGACGGGGCGCGCGGCACGCTCGGCGCGCGAATCGGCGCGGGCCCGCTCGCGATCGGCACGGGAATCGACGAGGGCGGCGGCGGCGTGAAGACGGGCGGCGGTACGAACGCCGGCACCGGGAGCGGAGGAGCCGGCTTCACGGCAGGCACGGTCGGACGACTCGAGACGGGCGGCGCCGGTTTCGTGACGGCTGCGGGCGGAGGCTCTTCCACCATCTCCTCGTCTTCGAGATCGAGCGTGGGGGCGCGATCGCGCGCGATCGGGACCGGCCGCGAGACCGGAGGCGGCATGCTCGACGAGCGAGGAGCGCTCGGAGGAGTCGAGAGAGGAGCGCGCGACGGCGTGGAGACGGGCGGTGCCGCCCTTTCGGCACGCGCGGTCGGTCGAGGAATCCCAGGACGCGGAACACTCGGCACGCCGCGCACGGAGGCAAGCGAGGCAGGCGAGGCAGGCGAGGCAGGCGAGGCAGGCGCTGCGGGTGCCGAGGGACGAGCCTTGCCTTCCGTGTCTGCGCTCATGAAGAGCACTCCAGCAAGGGACGTTCCGTCCGCAATCCGTTGCCGCCGATCACGAATTCGTCGTGATTTCAGCCATGCCGTTGGCGAGCTCACATCGCCTCTCATGGATCGACGTGGGCTCGCTGCGGCCTTCCGGCATCACGTTCAATGCGGCTCGGCCTCCGCCGAGTCCTCTTGGACCTCCGTGGACTCCGTCCAGCGAAGCTGGACTCCGTGCACTCCGGTTCATGGCGTGCCGATGGCGAGCTCGATCGGACCATGCACGGTGCGATTGAGCGTGAGCCAAAGCTCGCGCTGGCCCTCGTTCGTGACCACCGAGGGGAAGAAGTCGACGTCCTTCCCGAGGGTCTGCGTGCCAAGGCGCATCGCCTGCGGAACCGCAGCCGTCCAATTGCGGATGCGGAACATGGGGCGCACGAGATCCTGATCATTCGTGCTCATCGTGAAGCGCACCGCACTCGCCGACGATGCCACGAGCTCGAAGACGCCGTAGACGTGATCCCATCCCGCCGGAGCGAAGGACTCGTTCACGAGCGCGGCGCCGCCGAATCCCTTGGGACCGCTCGTGACCACCGTGCCCTCGACAGCGCTGAGAACGACGTCGAGCGAACGCGCGACCTGATCGACCTCGGCGCTGGTCACGCCCTTCGCGCCCAGCACCACGCGGACGGTGCGGAGCGTGTACGGATATCCGCTCGACGTTTTGTCGTCACCGTAGGCGGAGTACGAGGTCTGTCCCGTCGAGCCCATCGGCGTGCTCCACGCGATGCGCTTGCCGTTCGGGTCGAAGGGAAGCTCGAACTGGTTGAGCTGATAGGTCCAGTTCCAGTCGACGGGCATCGTCTGCGAGGTGGGCGTGCCGGCCGTGATCAGCCTGTTCGCGCTGGTGTGGCCCCAGTTCGGATAGAGCCACCCCTGCCCGGCGTCCTTGTGTTGCCAGTCCCAGGTCTGCGCCGCGCCCATCTCGGCATTCTGCGGATTGCTCCACATCTGCACGTAGGGCACGCGGTTCGTCTGCGCGTAATCCCAGTTCGACGAGAACGACAGCGACGTCGACGTGGTCTTGAAGCGATAGCGATCGCCCCACCCCACACCCGACGCAGGGCCGTCGACACCGTCGAAGGCGAGCTCGCCGGCCGGTGATCGGTCGTCGCCGAAGAAGCCGTTCGGTCCCATTCCGCTCGTGTCGATCGTGTGCGCCCACGTGACGGCGTCTTGCGCCGTCGAGAAGAGCCAGCGGATGACGATCTTGATGGGCTTGTCTTGCTGAGGGTAGGAAGGTGGCTCGCCCTGCGTGCGGAGAACGTTCCACGAGTACTCGTGCATCGCGTGGTGCGTGCCTACGAACACCTGACGATACGTGCCTGGCGCACGACGGCTCGAGAGCGTGTCGCGATCCTGACCGCCGTTTTGGTGATGGAGCGTGTAGCCGAAGCCCGGGTGCTCGGGCTTGTGGCCGCCCACTGCCGTGAGGGTCGTGCCGTCGCTCTTCACGTACGTGAAGCGCCGGATGTAACCGCCGTAGAGGCCCGCGGGATCGACCGCGTCGTTGCGAACCAGCGCTGCGCTGCGCTCCTTGTTCTGGCTGTCGCGCCAGCGATAGACGTCGCTGAGGTAGCCGCCCACGTTCTGAGCGCCGTCGATCGCGACGCCGGGCCAGGCGACGGGAGGCGGCGAGGCGACTTCGTTCATCCCGAGCGTGACCACGCCCGTCACGGTCTTCTTCAGAATGAACCAGAGCGCCGTGCCATCGCGCGAGACTTCGTAATCGGTGCCCTGCACGAGGGACGTCGTCCCGAGTCTCACCCCCGTCGGATCGTTCGCGAGTGGATAGCCGACGATGCGAAAGACCGGATTCGTGATCGACGTCGACTTCGGATCGAACGTCATCACCACCGCCCCGGAGCTCGCTTCCGTCTGCACGTCGAACGTCGCGTAGAGCGGATCGTAACCGGCGGGCGAATACGCGACCGAATCGGTTCGGCCCGCGCCGCCGGGACCGCTCGTCACCACCGTGCCTCGTGACGCCGTGAGGGTGGCGCCGGTCAAGCTCTCGCTCTGCGCGATCTGCGCGGCGACCGACGCCTTCGGGCCGAGCACCAAGAACACGCCGTAGCTCTCGTACGGCCAGCCGCCGTACGTGCCCGTGTAGCCGTACTTCCACGCCGAGGTCTTGCCGACCGCGCCGTAGTTCATGCCCCAGCCCATGCGCTTCTTCGTGGTGTCGGGCAGGTCGTACTGGTGGAGCAAGAAGGGCCAGTTCCAATTCGCAGGCATCACCTGCCCCGCAGGCGTTCCGCCGTCGACCACACGGTTCGCGCTCGTGTGCCCCCAGTTGCCGTAGAACCAGCCGTAGCCCGCATCGTGACGTGCCGTGCGCTCGCTCTGCACGAGCCCCATCTCGGCATTCTTCGCATCGTTCCATGCGTGCACGTACGGCACGAGGTTCGTGGCGGTGTAATCCCAGGTCGACTGCAACGTGACCGGCGACGACGTGGTGACGAATTTGCGTTGGTCTCCCCAACCGATGCCGTCGACCGTCGTGCCCGACGTGCCGGTGAACTCGAGACCACCGTAAGGCGTCTTCGTGTCGAGCTCGACGACGTCCACACCTGCCGAGGTCGAGTCGTAGGTGATGTCGAAGAGCGGATGGTCGCGGCCCGCCACGAACGTCCACTGGACCGTGGCCTTGACCGGCGTGATCGACCCCGACGAGGTCTTCAAGACGGGGAAGACGTACTGGATGACGGCGTGGTTCGAACCGAGGCTCGTGACTGTTCGCGTGCTTTGCACGTACCTCGAAGAGATCGTGTCGTAGTCGCTCGAGCGCTGCGCGTAGACGAGACCGAAACCAATCTCGCCGGAGCTCGGACCGATGCTCCGCGCGGCAGCGCCCGTGCCATAGGTGAAGGAGCGAAGGTAACCCCCGTACGCGCCCGCCGCGTCGGGGCCGGGAGCGACGAGAAACGCCGTGCGAGTCTGCGCGGCGGTGTCTTTCCAGGTGACGAGGTCGCCGGTGAAGCCGTTCTGTACCGTGCCGGGAGCCAAGGTCAGACCCACGGTGGCTGCCCGAATCTCGCCGCCGGCCGTGGCCGCTGATCCGTTCGAAACGTCCTGATGCGGAATGCCACGAGCGCCCTCTAGCTCCCGAACGACCGTCGAACCTTCCCAGCTTCCCGGGTCGTCCGAAGGAAGGCTCGATGTGGTGCAGGCGACGAGCGCACCGAGCGAAACGAGCATCAGGAACGGACGAACCCGCACACGCACATCCGGCATGAACCCCCTCCAGCAGAGCCCATCGTTTCGAATCCGAATGGCCTTCTACAAGTCTGAAATCCCCGCGCACCGATCGGCCCGCCTGCCTCGGCCCACGCCGAACGACACGTAACGAAATGTAAAGGTCCACGCATTTCAGGGCGTTCGGGCATCCGATGCGTCCATGCCCAAGCCCGTCCGCGACACAGAAAAAGCACGGCGTGCCGCCAAGGATCCCGCGCGCCCCGGCGAAGAGTGCCGCGCCGAGCCGCGCGAGTTCCTTCCCATCGTCGATCGCGCGCGCTGCGAGGGAAAACGCGACTGCATCGACGTGTGTCCGCAAGACGTCTTCGAAGTGCGCCGCATGGACGACCACGACTTCGCGAAGCTCGGGTTCCTCGCCAAGATCAAGAGCCGCGTGCACGGGCGTCTCACCGCGTACACGCCGCGGGCCGACGCGTGCCGGGCCTGCGGGCTTTGCGTGGTCGTCTGCCCCGAACGCGCCATCCGGCTCGAAGCTCGACCGAATATTTAGAGGCGGGAATCGTCCCACCCTTCGCGGGCGTTCTCCGGCGGCAATCGTTGCAGCAGGGGCCCCGATCGGGCGACCCTCGCGGCCGCTCATGAAGAGAGGGATGATGAATCTGCGCGCGTCGGTCACGCTGGCTGGGTTGGTCGGTGTGGTCGTTCTGGGGCAAGCCTGCCGCCGTCACGAGGCTCCCCCCCTCGGCCTGGAAGCCGGGAATCAGGGTCCCCTCACCTTCCCTCCCCCTGACGAGGGTTGGACCGATCGCGCGCCGCTGCCCGACACACTGTCGCGCGCGACGTTGAGCGACGAGAACATCCGCGTGTCGTCGCCCACGTTCGACGCGAAGAACCACTTCGAGGTCGAAGGGCAGACCCTGCGTCTGTACTTCAGCGACGACGTGATCGAAACGAACGGGAAGAAGGCCCCGAACGTCGTCATCTCGCCGGCCGTCAAGGGCAAGACGGTCTGGGAGCACGGCTCGGCGGTCGAATTCCGTGCGGACGCCCCGTTCGATCCCGACGTCGAGTACACCGTCGAGCTGCCTGCCCTGAAAGGTCCGTCGGGACGCACGCTCCAGGCGCTCAAGGCCACGTTCAAGGCCACGCCTGCGATCGAAATCGCCGGAAAGACCATCCACTACATCCCCAAGAAGGGCGAGGCGCGCCCCATCATCGTGACGCCGCGAGGCACGGGCATGCTCGGTGGCTCGCAGGAGGTCACCGTCGTCTACGACCAGGCGGTCGACCTGGCCCTCGCCCAGAAGCTCGTCGAAATGCACGACGACAAGGGCAACAAGATCCCCGCGAGCATCCGACGCTCAACGTCGACTACGTTCGAAGGCGAGAAGGTCGACCCGCGCTTCGTCGTGGTCATGAAGCCGATGGCGGCAAAGGCTCCGGGGACCAAGATCGAGGTCGTCGCCAAGGCCGAGAACGACGACGCCGACAAAGCGATCGCGAACAGCTTCACGATCATCGAGCCCACCAAGTTCGCGGAGCTCCTGTGTCGTGACAAGTCCGAGTGCGAGCTCGAAGGCGACAAGGTCATCAAGCTCCCGCACACCTCGAACGTGCGCGTGAAGTATTCGAACGCGCTCGGCCTTCCCTGGGATGCAGGCAAGAAGTTCGTCCACGTCACGCCCGCGCCGAAGAACCTCTACGTCAGCGGCTACGAAGAGCTCTCCATCTCCGGCAGCTTCGCGCCGTCGACGACGTACTCGGTGCACGTGGATGCGATGCTCGACCAGTACGGTGGAACCGTCGCGCCCCTCGACTTCACGTTCAAGACGAGGCCGCTCTCGGCCAGCGCCACGATGAGCGAGGGCGTGAGCCTGCTCGACGAAGAGTCGGTCAAGGCGTTCACCGTGACCACGCGCAACGTGGAGAAGGGCGAGCTCCGGCTGTGGGCGCTGCCGAAGGGCGATGCCAAAGCCTTCTCCAAGGCGCTCGCCGATGCGCACGCGCAGGCCACGCCCGAGGGCGAATCCATCGTCGTGCCGTTCACGCCGACCCAGAAACGCGACGAGAACGTCGACACGAACCTCGACCTCGCGGGAAAGCTCGAACGCGGGCGCGCCTACGTGGCGAAGGTGAACGTCGTGAAAGCCGTCCCCGACGCCGCGCCGAGCAAGTTCCCCGTCGGGAGCGACGCGAGCCAGCCTTCGATTGCCATTCTTTTCCCTGCGGGCCCGAACGCCATCGGAGCGCACGTGCATCAGGCGGGCGCCAAGGCCGTCGTTCAGGTCTTCGGTCTCGCGAGCGGCACGCCGATGCCCGATGCCAAGGTGTCGATTGGCGACGCTACGACGACGACCGACGCGACCGGCATGGCGGTCCTCGCGGCCCCCGTCGCCGACGGCCACTCGGACGAAACGGTCGTGGCCATCGTCGCGGGCGAAGCCCAGCTCATGATGCCGCTGTCGGGAAGTGGTTCGATCAACGCGTCGGCCCTCTTCTCCGATCTGGCGCCCGTGGGCGACGCTCGAGGCGCGAGCGCAAGTGATCTGGTCGGCATGCTCGTCACCGATCGCGGCGTCTACCGCCCTGGCTCGAAGGTGCTCGTCAAAGCCTTCGTGCGCAAACAGGAGAACGCCGCCATCAAGGCCGCGCCGAACACGAAGGTGCGCCTGCGCGTCGTCGACCCCACCGACACGAACACGCTCGACGAAGTCGTGCAGACGAACGCGCGCGGCTGGGTGAACCGCGAGGTCGTCACCGACAAGAGCTGGCATACGGGCCGCTATCGCGTGCGCCTCGAGCTCGATGACGAGCAGCACACGCTCCTCGCCGACGAGATGATTCGCGTCTCGGACTTCGAAGCGCCCAAATTCAAGGTCGACGTCGACGCCCAGGACGAGGCCTCACCCGAGAAGATCAAGGCGCGCGTCTCCGGCCGCTATCTCTTCGGCGCACCGATGAGCGGCGCGCGCGTGAACTGGACGATTCGCAAGAACAAGATCGCCGTGAACGGCGGTGCCTTCGCCGATGCCGGGCTCGTCTTCGATCGGGAGTACAGCTACTGGGAAGATCGCGCGTCGGACGAGACGCTCCGCCCCATGACCGGCGAAGGGCAGCTCGACGCCGACGGCGCACTTCTCGTGGACGCCGAGACGGGACCACTCGCCGACGGTCCGACCGAGCTGATCCTCGAGGCCGACGTCACCGACACGTCCAACCGGCACGTCGCCGGACAACTGCGCGCCGTCAAAGATCCCTTCCAGCGTCATGCTGGCCTCAAACTGAGTCGTCGCTTCGGTGAAGCCGGTCAGCCCCTGCGCGTCGACCTCGGCGTCGTGGATCGGAGCGGAGCAGCCGTGGCCGGCAGCAAGGTAGTCGCTCGCATCGAACGACTCACCTGGACGCGAACGGCCGAGAAAGCCGAGAGCGGCGCGATCGTCGAGCGCTGGCAGAACGTTGCCACCACCGTGGGCCAGTGCGACGTGGTCAGCGCGAAGACGGCGGCGAGCTGCGAGCTGCCCGTGGTGAAGGGCGGGAGCTACCGCGTCACCGCGAACGTCGACGACCGTGACGACTCGAGCGTCTCCTTCTGGGCCTACGGAAACTGGGGAGGCAGCGAGCGCGACGCCGTCCCCTCGAGCGGCAAGAAGGTTCCGCTCGTCCTCGACAAGGCCAAGTACAAGGCCGGCGAGACCGCGAAGCTGCTCGCGCAGAGTCCCTACGAGAAGGCCACGGCGCTGCTCACGGTCGAGCAAGGCGGGATCCTGCATCAGGAGAGCAAGGTCGTGACCGGACCGAGCGTCACGTTCGACATTCCCGTCACGCCTGCCAACGCGCCGTGGATGAACGCGGCAGTGACCCTCCTTCCGATCGGCACCACCGATGCCGACTACCGCGTCGGCGCCGTGCGCGTTCCCGTGGGGGCCGAGGAAGCCAAGCTCGAAGTGAAGGTCTCGAGCGCCAAGAAGCAGTACGAGGTTCGCGACGACGCCGAGTTGACCATCGAGGTGAGCAAGGGCGGCGTGCCGGTCAAGAACGCCGACGTCACGCTGGCCGTCGTCGACGAAGGCGTGCTCCGCATGACCTCGTTCCACGCCAAAGATCCGGTGACGGCCCTTCGGCAAGGACGCGGCCTCGACTTCCGCATCACCGACAGCCGCGCCGCGCTCCTCAAACGACGCGAGCGCGCGCACGTCGCCGGCGGCGGCGATGGCACCGGCGAAGACGCGCTCGACACGCGCAAGAACTTCGTCGAGACGGCCGCGTGGCTCCCCGATCTGACAACGGATGACAAGGGCCGCGTGGTCACCAAGGTGAAGCTGCCCGACAACCTCACCGAGTTCCGCATGATGGCCGTCGTCGTCGACGACACCGGACGCGGCGGCTCGGCGGAGTCGAGCTTCGTGGTCTCGAAGCCGCTCCTCCTCGATCCGGTCATGCCTCGCTTCGCACTCCGAGGCGACACCTTCGAGGCCGCCGCGATGGTGCACAACAACACCGACGCAGCTGCCTCGGCCAAGGTCACCGTGGCCGGCCAGGTTCGCGACGTCACGGTTCCTCCGCACGGTCACCAGCGCGTGTCCGTACCGATGAACGCCGACAAGCGCGGTACCCGCACCATGCGCTTCGCACTCGAAGTGGGCGGCGTAATGAAGGACAACGTCGAAGTCCCCCTCCGCATCGACGAACCCGGCATCGACGAGCATCCGCAGCTCTCGGGCGTGTTCGGCGAGAAGCAGGAGGTCCACCTCGAGATCCCCGGTGACGCCACCTACGACGACGACGCAGCGCTGAGCATCAAGACGGGCTCCGCCCTCTATCCGGAGCTCGGTCAGCGCCTCGCGTTCCTTCTCGACTACCCGCACGGTTGCGTCGAGCAGACGACCTCGAGCACGCTGCCCCTCCTCGCCGCGCGCACGCTCCTGCCCTGGACCGGCGCGACACCGATGGAAGACGCCGAGCTCCGCAAGCGCATCGAAGTGGGCATCACGCGTCTGTCGACGATGCAGACGGCGGGCGGCGGACTCTCGTACTGGCCGGGCGGCGGAGAGCCGAACGTCTACGGCACCGCCTACGCGATGCGCGCGCTCCTTCGCGCCAAGGAGATCGGCATCGAGAAGCCGAAGCTCGTCGAGCGCACGACGAAGTTCCTCACCGAGGCGCTCGTCTCGGAGAACAACGAAATTCGCCTTTCGATCGCCGAGGTGCTCGCGCAGGCGAAGGCACTGCCGGAAGACTCCGCAGACAGCCTCTTCGACATGCGCGACAAGGTCGACCCGTTCGGGCTCGCCAGCCTCGCCCTCGCCCTCTCGTCACTCCCCAAGCAAGACGATCGCGTGAAGGAGCTTCTCGACATGCTCGAAGCGTCGTTCGACGAGAAGGGCTTGTCCAAGAGGAAGCACGACGAACGCGACTGGTACTACTGGGGGTCCAACGATCGCGATCGCGCGCAGGCGGTGATCGCACTCTCGAAGCTCCGCAAGGACTCGAAGCTCTTGCCGGTGCTCGCCGCGCACCTCTCGCGTGGCCTCGAAAGCTGGACGACGCAGAGCACCGCCTGGTCGCTCCTTGCGCTGGCGGACTTCGTCGGCACGCGGAGCCCGAACGGCGGGGTCGACGTCGACGTGAAGCTCGAAGGTCGCCTCGTCGATACCTATCGTCGGCTCGGCGGCGACAACAAAGAGGTCCGCATTCCCCTCAAGGACCTCGCGGGCAAGAAGGTCACGCTGCTGCTCAAGGGTTCGGCGAGCACGGCCAGCGCCTTCACGATCGAAGCGAAGTACAAGCGTCCACTCGGCGCCGGTGGAACGCGCCTCGCGCGCCACGCCAAGAGCGGCGTCGGCATCCATCGCGCCTACAGCGACGCGAAGGGCAACATCGTCGACCTCGCGAACGTGAAGGCGGGTGACATCGTCCGCGTTGCCCTCCGCATCGAGCTGCCCGAGATGGACAGCTATCGCCGAGGCTACGTGGCCATCACCGATCGCCTTCCGGCAGGCCTCGAAGCCATCGATCCGGACCTGTCGACGACCGCCTTCGTGCCCGACCTCTCGAAGAGGCATCCGTTCTACGACGGTCTTTCGAGCTACGGGGCGCCCGCCAGCCACGTCGATCTGCGCGACGACAAAGTGCAGCTCTACTTCGACCGCGTCTACGGCGACCATCCGCTCTATGCGACGTACCTCACGCGCGCCACGACGCCCGGCAAGTTCACGCTTCCACCGGCGGCCGGCGAGATGATGTACGAGCCGGACAGCACGGGCTACAGCGATGCCGGGAGCGTGAACGTCAAGTGACGCGCTTTCCGCGGCTCGAACGACTCGCGCGCAAGAGGAGCGTCCAGGCGCTCCTCGCCTGCGTGCTCGTCGGTTGGCTGGCGTGGCGCGGTTTCCGCTGGCACGTGGGCTCACCCGCCGACGAGCTCTCGAACACGGGCTGGACGCAGGCCTCGCGCGTCCTCGCACGCGACGGTCGGCTGCTCGGGGAGCGCCCCTCGAGCGAAGGTCTCTACGGCGTGCAGACGAAGCTCGACGACGTGAGCCCGCGCCTGGTCAGCGCGACGATCGCCAGCGAGGACAAGCGCTTCTTCGATCACGACGGCATCGATCGCCTTGCCGTCGCGCGGGCCGCCCTGAGCGATCTCAGGCACCTGCACGTGGTGTCGGGCGGCAGCACCATCACCACGCAGCTCGTCAAACGGCTCGATCATCAGGGGCGCCCGAGACCCCGCACGGTCGCGACCAAGCTCGTCGAGATGGCGCGCGCGCAGAACCTCGAAAGCACGACGAGCAAGCGCGCGCTCCTCGAGGCGTACCTCAATCGACTCGACTACGGGCGTGGCTTGGCCGGGCCCGAGGCCGCGGCGCAAGGGTACTTCGGCGTGCCCGCGCGCGATCTGTCGCTCGCGCAAGCGGCCCTACTCGCCGTGTTGCCGCGTGCTCCGAGTGCGCTCGATCCGCATCGGCACCGCGAGCGCGCGGTGGTTCGCCAACGAGCACTCCTTACGGAGATGAACCGGCGCGGGCTCGTCTCGTCGGAGGATCTCGATCGGGCGCTGAGCGAGCCGCTCCTCCTGCGCGATCCCAAGCTGCCGAGACCGTTCGTCGCGCCACACGTGGTGCTGGCCAATGCGCGTCGGGTACCGGCCGGCGAAATCCGAACCACACTCGATTTCGCGTTGCAGAAGGACGTGGAGGCCATGGTGCGCGCGCACGTGCCTCGCCTCGAGCAACGCGGCGCGAGCACGGCGGCGGTGGTAGTGGTGGACAACGCGACCGGTGAGCTGCTGGCCGAAGTGGGCAGCGCGGCATTCGGTGATCCGAAGATCGCCGGCGCGGTCGACATCGTTCGCGCCCGCCGCCAACCCGGTTCGACGCTCAAACCTTTCGTCTATGCGCGCGCGTTCGAACGCGGCACGTCACCGATGGAAATGCTCGCCGACGTGCCGACCGAGTTCGGTGACGCCCGCGGGCATGCGTACGCGCCCGACAACTTCGACGGCACCTTCCTCGGCCCGATCTCCGCACGCGAGGCGCTCGCCGGAAGCCTCAACGTTCCCGCCGTACGGCTCGCCGCCGATCTCGGAGCGACCGAGCTCGTCTCGACACTGCGCGCCTCGGGCCTCTCGCTCCCCCTCGGCGCCGAGCGCTACGGCCTTTCCATCGCGCTCGGCAGCGGCGAGGTCACGCCGCTCGAGCTCGCCGAGGCTTACGCCACACTCGCCCGTGGTGGTGAGCACGTCGCTCTCCACGAACGCCAAGGGCAGGCGGCACCGACGACGCGCGTGTTCGACGCCGCCGCCGTGGCCTCCATCTCCGACGCGCTCTCCGATCCATTGGCCCGCGTGCGTGGTCTGCGGACACGCGGCCCCTTCGAGTTCAACTACCCCGTGGCACTGAAGACGGGCACGAGCACTGCCTATCGTGACGCCTGGACGGCCGGATACACGCACGAGCGCACGGTCGTCGTGTGGGTCGGCAATGCGGACGGCTCGGCGACGCGAAAGCTCACCGGAGCGGTTGGGGCTGGGCCGCTCTTCTTCGACGTGATGAAGCGCGCGATGAACGACGTCGCGGTGCGAGCGCCGCTCTCGGAGCCGGGTCTCCTCGAAGACGCCGAAGTCTGTGCCCTCTCCGGTCACCGCGCCGGCGCGGCGTGTCCGGACCGCGTTCATCGCATGTTTGCGCGCGGGCATACCCCGGCACATGCATGCACAGTACACCAAATGACTGTCGCGCGCTCGGCGCCTTCGAACGAGCCTGCCTACCGTTGCGACGCGGGGGGCACCGTGCCCGTCGTCGTGCTGCCCGAGACCTTCGGGCGTTGGCTCTCGGAGAGACCTCTCGGCGCGCCCGGCTCCGATCCTCACGGCATTCCGTGGTTCCTCGCCTCGCGCGTTCCGAACTGCGTGGCCCCGGGTTCGGAAGAGCCGCGCATCGTGGTCGTCGAGCCTCGTGACGGCGCCGTTCTATCGGCGGAGCGTGGTGCGCGCAGCGCTTCGGACGCGCTCGACGTCGCGGTGGAGACACGCGGGATGCCGGCCGGAGAGCCCCTCGAGGTGCTCGTCGACGGCCGACTCGCGATGCGCCTCGACACGGCCTATCGCGCGCGCGTCCCGGTGGGCCGAGGGGACCACTTGCTCGAAGTGCGTCCCGTCGATGCCCGCCGGGGCGTCCTACTCGGACGCGCGCAGATCAGCGTGCGCTGACCGAATCAATGCCACGCATTCGCGGTACGAACGGGCTGGTTCGTGCGGTCGTGCTCGGCGACGAGGGCCGTCGACTGCGTCACGCAGCGGACGCACGACGGGAAGTTCGAACCGTGGTCGCACGTGATGATCGTGGCCGTGGCCGGCGGCTGGAAGTCCGCTTCGTCGAGGTGACGACCGCACGCGATGCAGTGGATGTGGCCGTGGTTGTGGCGAGCCGGTTGCGCAGGACGCGCAGGACCAAGAGCCTTGCGTTCGCGCTTCGTCAGTTGGGGCTTTCGCTTCATTGCGGCGCCAGGATACGCCGAAGCGCCGCGTCTGGCGCGTCAAGTTGCGAATGCTCGGCTATCGGGGAAGCGCAGCGGCTGGGATTCCGGTCGACACGACGGGCTTCTGCTCGCCCGTCTCCCAGGGAATGGCCGGCCACCAATGCTCGGGCGCCGGCGGAGCGTCGGGTTCGAACGACTGGCCGGGCCGCGGCGTCACCACGGTCGAGCCCGATCGCGCGGCGGCAGCGAGCGTGCGCTCCACGGGCTCGGTCCACCCGTGATAGGCGAGCTCGAGCAGCCCCCAGTGGATGGGGAGCATGAGGCGGCCGCGCACCATGCGATGAGCCATCACCGCTTGCTCGGGTCCGAGGTGCCAATCGGGCCAGGTCGGATGGTACTGACCCGTTTCGATCATGGTGAGGTCGAACGGACCGAGCTTCGAGCCGATCTCGTTCATCGCCGGGAAGAGTCCCGTGTCACCGGAGAAGTAGACGCGGTGCTTGCTTCCCACGAAGGCATAGCCGGCCCAGAGCGTCGCGTCCTTGTCGATGACGGAACGCCCCGACGCATGACGTGCAGGCGTCGCGACGATCGAAAGGTCGCCGATGGGCGTCGACTCCCACCAATCGAGCTCCACGATGCGCGATTCGGGAATCCCCCAGTAGGCCAGGTGCGCACCGACGCCGAGCGGCACGATGAACTTCGTGTCCCAGGCCTTCATCGCGGAGAGCGTGGGGTAGTCGCAATGATCGTAGTGATCGTGCGATACGACGACGGCATCGATCCGAGGAAGCTCGGCGAGCGACACGAGCGGCGAGAACCATCGCGTGGGGCCGATGCCGTCGACCGGCGAAACACGCTCGCTCCACACCGGATCGGTGAGCACCCGATGACCGTCGATCTCGACGAGCGTGGTCGAGTGTCCGAGCCAAGTGACGCGCAACCCCGAAGCCGGCGCCGTCGCGAACGTCTTGGGATCGACGGTGCTCGTGGGCATCGGCCCCACCGGACGACGCGGCGGACTCGGATCACGCATGGAGGCGAGCGATCCCCAGAGATCGTTCTGGAGCGGCTCGGGGTTTTCGAAATGGCCGTCTTTCCAGTGCGGTGAGTGCATCATGCGCTCGCGACGAGCGCCCGTGGCGCGGTGGCCGAAGGCCGTCCAGCCGTCGACCACGGCGAGCAGAATGGCCAGCACGAACGCCATGCCAGTCCACGCGAGGACCTTGCGGAGCACGCGCCCGATCTTCGCCATCACGGCTTGCCCGAGAGCGGCGCACAGAGAGCACGCGCAGCAACGCCGAAACGCTCGGCGAAGTCCTGCCGCGAGGCAGCGAGATACTTCAAACCGCGCGCCGTGGCGTGGAGAACATCGGCGAGCTGCCTGGCGGAGAGGCCCACGCCCTTGTATTCGGCAACGAGCCCGCTCGAACGAATCGCCTTGGTGACGGCTTCGATGAAGCGCTCCTCGTAGTCGCTCAGCATCGAGCCGACGAGCTCCTTGCTCGCCTCCGCAATGTCCGAGGCACCTGCACCGAACACGCCCACGTACTTGCCGGTCCACGCATCGAACGCGCCCGCGAGCCGAGCCTCGAGCGACTGATCGGACTTCGCGAGCGCCTCCGTCGCGCCTTCGAGCGAGTCGTTCAGCATGGTCTGCACGCCTTCGCGGAAGAGATCTTCCTTCGTCGCGAAATAGAGATAGAGGCCCTGTCGCGAGACCCCCGCGGCGCGTGCGACCTCATCCATGGAGGTCTTGCGAAAGCCGTAGCGCGCGAAGACGCCAATCGCGGCCTCGAGGAGCTTCCGCTTCCGCGCCTGATCTCCCGCGTTGGACCCGTTTGTCACGTTGGACCAACTTGACAGCCCTAGACCATGTTGTCAAGTTGGCCCCGCCGACGCGAAAGGACGACGCGAATGAAGGTCATTGTCTTCGGGGCCACCGGCATGGTCGGCCAGGGCGTGCTGCGCGAATGCTTGCTCGACCCGGGCATCACCCAGGTCCTCGTGGTGGGTCGAAGCTCGACGGGACGGACAGATGCGAAGCTCCGCGAGATCGTCGTACCGAACGTCGGCGATCTATCGGGCATCGAAGGCGAGCTGACGGGCCTCGACGCGTGCTTCTTCTGCGTTGGCGTCTCCTCGGCCGGCATGAGCGAAGAGGCCTACCGGCGCGTCACCTACGACCTCGCCGTATCGGTGGCGACAACACTCGTGAAGACCAGCCCGCAGATGACCTTCGTCTTCGTGTCGGGTGGCAGCACGGACAGCACGGAGAAGGGCCCCACGATGTGGGCGCGTGTGAAGGGAGCGACGGAGAACGCCATCCTGGCCCTTCCCTTCGCCGCGTCGTACGCCGTTCGCCCCGGGTTCATCCAGCCCCTCCACGGCATCACGTCGAAGACGAAGCTCTATCGGATTCTCTATGCGGTCCTCGCGCCGTTCACGCCGCTGCTCGCGGCCATCGTGCCCGACATGGTGACCAACACCGAGCGCGTAGGCCGGGCGATGATCCGCCTCGCACGCGAGGGGGCGGACAAGCGTGTGCTGGAAAACAAGGACCTCGACGCTCTCGGGCGGCTCGAGCGCGTTCCTTCGATCCCGAAGGTCTGATTCGCCGGGAACTTTCGCCGTCGGCCGTTGACCAAGCCGTCCATGCTCGGTCCGGTCATCGGTCCTCGGCTTCGCCTGGCCTTCGCCGCCCTCCGTTGGCGACTCGTGGAGATCGGGGGTGACGTGCCGGTACGCTTCTTCGTGATCGTGCTCGGCGTGGTGCTCTCCTGCCGCGTTGCGATCGGCTGGGCGCGTCACGTCGCCAGCGCGCCGGAAACCACGTCGGGGATCGCGCCTTAGATCGCGTGACGCTCGCGCAAGGTCGTGCGGGATCGAAGCCGCGCGCGTTCCAGCCAAGAGCTGTCGCGCCACACGCTCAGAAGTCCCCATGTCGCGTAGAGAACGTGGCCTGCGATCGCGACAAGGACGCATCCGATGTCAGCGCCGTCCGACAACGTCATGACCGCGAGAAGCGAGCCGGCGTAGAGCGCGAACAGCGAGAGCAGTGCGCGTAGCCGCCTGACCTTGGACGTCGACTCCCAGACCTCCCAGGCGCTGACGCTGACGGAGGCGCGGGTCGGCGAACGGGTCGGCGCGAAGCCAGTCGGAAGTGCTTGGCTCATGATGCAACGAGCCTCGATGCACGCCGTGAGCCACGCGCCACAGAACAGCGAACGGCGGACTTTGCGCGGCGTTTAGAGAGGTTGGCCGCACCGCGAGCGGCGCCCGGGTGAGGCGGACATCAATCGCTGGTGGATCGAGCCAAACCCACACTCGCGCACATGCGACTGCGCTGGCGTCGTACAGCAAAGGCGAGTCCGAGCGCAAGCCCTACCGCGCAGATGGCTCCGCTCCGGCCCGATCCGTTCGCCCCCATCGGGCCGCCGACGGCACATCCGCCCTCGGACGGCGGGGTGTCGACCTCGCACTTGGTCGAGAAACCGTGTCGTGGGGTGGGATCACACGCGCCGGCGGTGAAGGTTCCTCCGGAGACGGTGCTGGCGACCGCACGGGTCGTCTCGGTCGGATAGATGTCGCAGATGCCTTCGATGTCATCCGGCGACAAGTGACGCAGGGTGAGCGTGCCCGGTTTGTAGCTCGCGTACATCGTCGACTTGGTGTCGGTGGCGTGGGCGAGGCCGAAGAAGTGGCCGGCCTCGTGCGTGACGACGCTGAGGAGGTCGTAGCCGTTCGGCGGAACCGTGTCCGAGATGGTGAGGTTCTTGCCCGTGTCGTTGATCTCCATGTCCGCGTCGTAGAGCTCGCCGGTCTCTTCGTTGAAGGTGACCGTCGTGAGGCCGAGCGTGTTGTTGGGATCGCTGTAGGGCCACTCCGTATCGCGGAACACGATGACGTTCTGATTGGCGGCGTACTTGTTGTACTTGACGACGTCGCAGTCGACGGGCCCGAGGTTCGAGGCTTGGATGCCCACGGCGGCGCGCGATGCTGGGCACGTCACCGAGGTCCACGACGCAAATGCCTGATCGATGATCGGCGTGACGGCAGCGAGCGGCAAATTCGCCGACGCGGCACGATTCACGCTGTAGCCGACGCACGCGTTGCCCCAGAAGAGCGGCAGGCCGTCGGTGTAACAGCCCTGCAACGGGCTGTAGTCGGGCGGGAGATCCTTCGTGACGGTGCGGCAGAACGCGTGGGCGGGAGCCGGCGCGAACGCCAGAAGGCCCGCCATGATCCCCGTCGCGAGCGAGCTCGAGCCCATGAACGAAGCCAAGCGGGATCGCCGCGCGTGCGCGCGACGAAGCAAGTCGATCATGCCTTCACGGTAGCACGCGACGGCACGGCTTCATCGAGCGACGTGCGCCGCCAACGGAGGGACCGGCTCGAGAACGTGGACGAGCGCAAGCGTTCCGAACATCCCGAGGAGCAACGCGAAAACCGTGAGCGCGATCCCCCTACCCACCGCCCTCGAGTCGGCCGCACGCAGCGCGGCCTCGTAGAGCGAGATGTCGGCAGACAGGCGCAATCGCGCGAGCTCGAGGTCCTGCTTGAGTCGGCGTCGACGACGCAGCACGCGCCACGCATAGGCCGGCGTCGAGAACAGATCGGCCGGCGGCTCGCCGAAGCCCGCGAACGCGACCACGGCCGCGCGCGCATCGACCGCGACGTCACTCGAGGCACGACGCACCGGCATGGGCGGCGCAGGAACGGGCCACGGCGGCTTCGGTGGAATCAAAACCTCGCGCGAGGAGTGTCGTCGCGGCGGCGGCGGCGTCGCGCGGCGCGTGACCGGATCGTAGCTCGCGAGGTCGAGCGGCCTAAGGCTGTCGCGCGCGCGCTCGAAATGGAGCTCTTCATCGAGCATGCGGCCCGACGGAGGTGGGCGCGGCACGTCCACCTTCGGCATCTGCACCGTGGCATACCGAGTCTTCGGGGCATTCGGTCCGCCTGCGTACGGGGCGCGCACGGGCGTGCCATCCACATTCCTCACGCGATACTCGCCCGACATCGCCACGCGATCATCGAGCTTTTCGCGCTCCTCGGGATGGTGCGGAGAGGCCGCCGAAGCACCGCCGGTTCCGCCGATTCCGCCGATTCCCAATGCCGTCGAGCGTCGAACCATGAGATTCGACGATCAGAACGGCGCCGCGCGCGAGACCTTGAACGAAAAGAACGACGCGGTCTGGACCTCAGCCGCGTTTCGACGCGAACACCTCGCCGTAAGCCTCTTCGTCGAATCCGACGAGCACGCGCTTGCCGGCGACGACGACGGGCCGCTTCACGAGCTTGCCGTCCTTGGTGAGCCAGCGGACGATCTCGTCGTCCTCGGCGGCCGCCACCTTCTCCTTGTCCATCGCCCGGTAGCTCTGGCCGCTCGTATTGAGCCACTTGCGCGCGGGCTTGCCGCTCTGGGGGATCCAGGTTCCGAGCTCGGACGCCGTCGGCGGCTCGTCGACGATGGGGCGAACCTCGACCTCGACGTCGTGATCCGCGAGCCACTTCAGCGCCTTCTTGCAGGTCGAGCAGCCAGAATAGGAGAGGACGAGGGCGGAGCGAGCCATGCCTCGTGCTCTAACACGTCCGGCTAGACGAGTCGGTTGACGATCGCGCCCTCGTTCGCCTATGGCCGCAGTCATGCGCAGGGTCCGCCGCGCAGTGCTCGCGCTCGCGGTCGCCGGAATGGTCACCGCTGCAATCGGTGGCGTGGTCTGGCGAAGACGCAACACGCCGAGCCGACGCCTTTACGTTCCTTCCGCCGCAGGCGGAGCGGCACCCGAGACGAGCGACGCGGGCAACGAGCTCGTCGAAGACGGACGCACCTATGCCGTCTCCACGTTCTCGTTCGCCCTCGAGAACTACGACGTGCGCATCGAGGATGCCGGCATGAGCACCGCGTTCGATGCCATCTTGGAGCGCACCGGCGCCGATCTCGTGGTGAACGCGGGCTTCTTCGACACGGCAGCGCGGCCGCTCGGCTACGCCGTGTCCGAAGGCGCGGTCCTCTCGAAGCACGTCAAGAATCTCTCGGGCGGCGTCGTCACGATCGACGGGGACGTGGCTCGGCTGTGGGACGCCGAAACCTACGAGCCGAACGAAGGGACGCACTTCGCCATCCAGTGCCGACCGCGGCTCGTGGTCGACCGCGCGCCGAACGTGCGTCGTGACGACGGCAAGCGTTCCGAGCGCACCGCACTCTGCTTGCGCGATGGCGGCCGCACCGTCGACGTGGTCCTCGTGCGCGGCGGCCCCACCGAGGCAACCGGGCCATCCCTCTACGCGCTCGGCCGATTCCTCGCGCAGCGCGGGTGCGAAGACGCTCTCAACCTCGACGGCGGACCTTCGACCGGCGTGGCCTATCGCGAGGGGGACGAGGTGAAGCTCGTCCCACCTCGCGGCGGCGTTCGGCAGGTGTTGGTCTTCAAACGACGATGACGGCGCTCAGTGGTGGAGTGTGCCGAGGCTTCTCCGAAGCGCGGTCGCATCGCCGGAAAGCGCGAACGTCACGAGATCGCGCGTCACCGGTCTCGACATGACGACGTGCAGCGTCGTCGGGCTCGGCGTCCGGAGGGCGTCGGCAAGGATGTGATCGGTGGTAGCGAGTGCCTCGAGAGACGCACGTAGATCACCGGAGAGCAGGAACGCAGCCCGCGCTTCGGTACGCGCAACGGCATCGGCGAACTCGACGTCGGAGACGAGACGCGCGCCGTCGAGCGACGGTTCGAGCTCTTCCAGCGTCCGCCGGCGACGTCGATCGATCGCGCGCCGGACACGCAGCTCGTAGTCGGCCACGAGCGGTTCGATTCGCTCGGGCGGTGTCGCTCCGAACGCGGGAGCAACCTGTCGACCGAGCGCGACGAGGATCGCGAGCACGTCGTGAATGTCGAGTGCACCGACCCACGGAACGGCGAGCGCGACGCGGACGAGCGGACGCGCGAGCGCCGCCACGGCATACGCCTCGGGCCAATCCGCAATCTGCGCAGGCACGATGATCCACGGCACGTCTTCGGTCGCGAGTGTGGGCGCGGAGATCTGATCCGAGACGGCGATTTCGACGTCGAGGAGATCGAAGCAGCGCGCGACGCGATCGAAGAGCTGCCGGAGCGGGTGAATGGCCTTCGGTTTGATCCGACTCTTGGTGTTGCCGCCCTGCTCGTTCACGCCCACGCGTGCGAGCTTGCCGTAGATGCCGGTGGCGACCTGCGCAACGTCCCAGATGGGATGCGCGCCGAGCGGAGGCGGCATGACGAACGAGCGTAGGGCACGCGCAGGAATGGCTTCGCTGTTCGCGGCCGGCATCATGCGCCGCTGATCGAGTGCAGCGAGTCCGCGCGCATCGAGATCGCCGGCAATCGCGCGAAGCTCGTTGGCGACGACCGCTTGCTGGGTACGGCCCGAGCCTTCGAACGTACTCGCGAGGAGTCGCACGAAGCCCACGTCCACCGGAACGGTGGGACGATCGAGCAGAGGAGAAAGCGCCGCCGCCGCCGTTTCGTGCCGGCCCTTCACGACGAGCGCGCGCGCCAGCGCAAAGCGCGCGGTGTCGCGGTGCGGCTCGATCGTGAGCGCCGCCTCGAGGTGTTCGATGGCGTCGTCGACGCGTCCGAGGCCGAGCTCGAGGTCACCGAGCCCCGCGAGCCAGCCAGCCCCCGGCATCACACCGCCCTCGCGCGCACGCGAGACGGCACGCCCGAACAAGCGTACCGCCGTCGCCGGATCGCCGCCCGAGGCCACCCGCAGGCGCTCGAACATCGAGGGGTCCGGCGAAATGGACGCGGCCTCGACGAGCGCGCCTTCGGCCCCTTCCGCGTCACCGAGCGAACGACGGATATCGGCGAGCTCGAGGAGCGACGAGATTCGATTCGCCCCTTGGGGCTCGGCGACGACGAGGCGCGAGAGCAACGTCGCGCGCTCTTCCGGGGCCACGATACCGGGCAATTTCAGCATCGCCCGGATGGCGCGCGGCTCGTGCGCGTCGATCTCGAGCGCTGCCCGAAGCTCCATCTCGGCGCCCTTCGGATCGTTCTGCACGCGGGCGAGAATGCTTGCGCGGCCGATACGTGCCGTGAGCTTCTCGTCCGACTCGGAGCTCGACACCACGACGCCGGCCAGAGCCTCGAGCGCCTTCTGCCAAGCCCGTTGACCGATGTAGAGCTCGGCGAGCAAGAAGAGGGCTGGAACGTGCGTAGGGGACGCTTGGCGCGAGCACTCGAGCGCCTCGATCGCGAGCAGCGGGTCTTGGAGCTTGTTGCGTGCGACGTCGGCGAGCTCGGACGCCATCGGCACGATCGCTTCTTTGGTGGTGGCCGCGTGAACGCCTTTGCGAAGCGCACGTGCGAGGTCGGGGAATGCTCCGCGCTCGGCCTGGATCTGTGCGAGGCGAGCGGCCACGAGGACGTTCTCGGGATCGGCATCGAGCGCGCGTTCGAGCAAGGTCGCCGCGCTGCGCGTGTCCTTCTCGGCCGCCGAGAGATCGGCCGCGTCTTGCAGGAGTCGCGCGCGCTCCTTGGGGGCAACGACCACGTCGGCGAGCGCCGTCGCGGCACCGATCGCGAGACCGCGATCGCCAATTTCCGCCGCCACACGGGCAAGCAGAATGGCGGCCGACACGCTCATGCGGTCGAGCGTGAGCGCTTCCCCGAGCCACGTGGCCGATTCTCGGAAGGCCCCCGAGAGGCGGCAGAGACGAGCAACCTCGAGAACGAGCATCAGGCGCTCGCTTCGATCGGTAACGCCCTGGAGCCGTCGCTTGCTCGCCTCGAGGGCGAGGTGCACGGCGTGCGGATCGCGGGTTCGAACGCGAGGCCAGGTGCGCCTCACGAGATCGTCGAGGGCCACCGCATCGTCGACGCCCATCGACAAGAGCTGACCCCACGGCTCGAGCTCTTCGCTCTCGGGCAGCGTCCACGCCACCAGCGCGGCCAGACCTCCGAGCGCACGTTTGGCCATCATGCCGTGGCTCGCTTGCGCGCCGAGAGCGAGTGCGTTGGCGAGCTGCGGAGCCGAACCTGCGCGTCGCGCGAGACGTTCGGCCGTACGCAGCGTGGCGACGTCGTGGGAGGCCGACGCGAGCAGAGGTTCGGCGCTGGCCTTCTCGGGGCGATCGACGTCGAGCAGGCGCACGGCACGGATGAGCGGAGATACGAGCTCCTCGGGAACGTCGGCGCGTGCGCCGAGCCGGAAGAGCCGCTCACGAATCAACGGCTCGTCGGGCAACGCGTCTTTTGCGCGCAAATAGAGGCGAACGGCTTCGGCATCGCCGCCTTCGCGACTCTCCTCGAGCTCCGCGGCACGCACGAAACGTGCGGCTTTCGTCTCTTCGCGCTTGGCTTCGTCGGCCAGCGTCTCGAGCTCGGCGCGAAGTCGATCGTGATCCCCCGTGGCCTCGAGGGCCGAGAGGCGAGCGTGAGCGAAGGCCGGATCTCCAGCGGCGATATCCCGCACGCTGGCCAGCGCCTCGAGCGCACCTTCGGGCGACGCGAGGCGCTCGGCACGCACTTGCGCCTCGGCGAGCTTGAGCGCGAGGCGAACACTCGGCTTGCTCTCGCGCGACGCGCGGTCGGCGAGCGAGCGGGCCACGAGCTCCCACCGACCACCGCTCGCGTGGAGCGTCGTGACGAGCTCGCCCGCGCGACTTCCGACGCGCGGGCTCGCCAGGAGACTCTCGGCAAGACGCAGCGCCCGCTCCGGCTCGGCATTCGCCATCGCCTCGGCCGCACGGAGGCGCGCTTCGTCACGCGCCCCTTCGTCGACCGCGAGGGCAGCCTCCGCAAGCAACGCCTTGGCGACCTTGACCGGATCGCCAGCGCGCGAAGCCGCCGACGCGAGTCCGGAGATCGCGCTCGAGCGCTTGTCATCGATCGCGAGGACGTCCTCGTAGGCGCGTGCTGCGCGCTCGGCATCACCGGCCACGTCGTCCCAGAGCCACGCGATCTTCTCGAGGTAGTAGAGACGACGCGAGGGGTCCTTGGTGGCGAACGCAGCCTGCTCGTAGAGCGCCACGCGTTCGTTCACGCCGTCGCCCGATGCCGCTTGCCCGAGCCGCTCGGCAAGGGCATCGAAGACGCCCGGCGCGCCAGGTGAAGCCACCCACGCGGCCTGGAGATGACGTGCGGCATCGGCATCGCGTCCGCCTGCGCGCGAGGCCTCGGCGGCGAGGAGGAGTGCACGCGCCTTGCGATCGGGTTCGTCCGCCAGGGCCGACTCGCGCACCCAGAGCACGGAGCGATGTTCGTGACGGCCGGCGGAGACGAGCAGACGATCGAGCTCGGCGAGAAGCGTCGTGTCTTCGCCGTCGAGCACGCGGGCGCGTTCGAGCGCGAGTACCGCGTCTTCGTAGGCGCCTGCGCGTTCGGCGTCGGTGGCGATAGCGCGCAGGGCGAGGAGCTCTTCGCGCGGGTCGGACGTGAACTTGAGCGCCGTCTTACGAACGCGCAGCGCTTCTTCGTGCTTGCCTTCGGCGTCGTAGAGACGCGCCAGCTCGACGGCCACGCGGGCGTCGACGATCGTCGCGGTTGGGGCCCGCCCGTGCGCACGTTCGAGCAGCCGCACGATGCGCGGAGCACTGCCTCCACTCGCAAGGAGCGCGAGGGCGGCGTCCAGCTCGAGACGAGCCGCGCGCGCCGACTCCTTCTCGATGGCCGCTTCGCTTTCGAGCAGCGTTCCGACGCGCGCCGCGTCGCGATGCAAGACCGCGTGGTCGAGCGCCGCTTGACGGACCGGACCGATGCCACTTTGGAGCTCCAACGCGTGATCGAGGGCAGCCGTCGCCGAGGTCACGTCGGCCAAGCGCCGATCGAGCAGCAGCGCGCGCTCCACGTGGAGCCAGGCGGCACTTTCGCGATCGCCCGCCAGACCGGCGAGACGTCCGAAGTGCGCGGCGAGATCGGCGTGCCGTTCGAGTGCATCGAGGGTCGACTCGAGGCCCTGGAGCGCGAACACGTGATCGGGCACGAGCCCGAGCGCTTCGAGATAAGCCGCCGCCGAGTCGCTCGACGGACCGCTCCGCGCTTCGAGCAAGCGTGCCTTCTCGGTGAGGAAGTCCGCGCGAACCGTCGTGCTCTCCGCGTGCGCAGCGAGCTGCTCGACGTGAACGAGCTGTTCGTCGACGCTGGCCCGCCCTGCGTTCAGCATGCGGAGAAGCGCGTGCGCCGAAGGCGCATGCTCCACCGTCGCGGCCGCTTCCTTCGCGGCGGTCATCGCACCATCGCGATCGTCGTCGTCGAGTTTCGACAACGCGAGCTCGAGGCGCGCGCGGAAGAGCCCGACGGCATCCCCCGACGTCGCGAGCTCCGACACGCGTGCACGGAGCAACGCAGCAAGCTCGCTTTCGCCTTCGCGCGGCTCGAACGTCGCGCCGCTGCGGAGGAGCGACGCGGTCGCTGGCGCCTTGATCGTCGCTTGATCGAGGGGCAGCGCCACGACACCGTGCGTGCCCGTGAGCATGGCAATGCTCCGAGCGTTGGCAGCCGCCAAGATCAGTGAGGCTCGCTGTCCCTCGACCGCCTCGATGTCATCGACGAGGTGTTCGGGACCGAGTTCGACGGCTTGCCTACCTGCGCCCAGGGAAGGTCGCGATTCGGACATGGGCAGCAGGGTAACGTCCATGACCGCTCGTGCGCGAGTCGCTTGCACCGCGCCGCGATGCGCTACGATGAGAGGATGGCCCGCGTCGCGATGTTTTCTTCTCTCGTCAAACTCGCGCAGCTCACCCTTGTTCTTGCGCTGCCTCTCGCAGCGGCTTGTTCCGGAGCCACGACGCAAGACGTTCTCGCGACGTCGAATGACAGCGCCGCCGGCGGCAACGCCACGGTCCCGGGCACAGGTGACGACACGTCGAAGCCGGACGGCTCGACGAACGTGGACAGTGGAGCGACCACTCGCGACGCGTCGACGCCCCCCCAACCGACGGGATGCCAGGCCGAGAGCGAGCCCAACGACACGCCCGAAGAGGCCAACGAGGCGGCGCCCTCGAACTGCGGCAAGATCTCTCCGGCCGGCGACGTCGACTACCTCACGTTCGAGCTCGATCCGTCGACGACCAACTTCGCGATCAAGTTCAACGGCAAGGTCACGCTCACGGTGTCCGTCAACGGCAAGAGTTACGTTCTCGACGCCAGCAACAACCCCAAGATCCCGATGGTGAAGGGCAAGCCCTATCTCATCGCGATCCGCGCGGCGGGGAACGGAAGCAACATCGCTTGGCGCGTCGACATCGAGGAGTCCTGAAGAGCGCTCGGTTCAGCGCGTCATGACCATGTCCGTCCAGCGTCCCTGGACGGAACTCACCGCTTCAGCACGTTCGTTGCACCGGCGTGGGGTCCATGGTTTCATGCGCTTACCAGTCGTATTCGGGAAGCAAAGGACGCATGCAGGCGCCACTCCCGGTCATCGTCGCTCGACGTATCGACCGTAAAGATCGCGGGTGGCTAGCGTGGATCGCTGTCGCCAACGAGACCGTGCATCTGGCGCTCGATCATGCGCCGATCGACTCGTCCGTCCATGCGCTCGAGATCTATGTCGAGGGCTTCCGCGACCCGCTCATCGTCCGCGCCGAGCCCTTGGGCGCTCCGACGGGCGAGGGCTTTCCGCTTCGCCTCTCCCCTCTCGACGACGAGCACGCCGACACGCTCCAGCGCGAACTCTTCGGAGGAAAGGCCGGAGGCGACAACGAGGCCAAGAAGGACACCCCGCCACCGGCTGAGCTCGAAGACGTCTCCGAGCCGCCGAGCAGCATGACGGGTCACTTCGCGCCTCCGCGCGGAGCCTCGAACATTCCTCCGCCGATCTCCTTTCGGCATGCCGCGGCTCTCTCACCCGAGCCGATCATCGCGACCACGTCGCGACGCCCTCCTCCTCCCGTGGGGCCGGGCCGCAAGCTCGGCAACGGTCGGTTCGAGCTCGAGCACAAGCTCGGGGCGGGGGCGGCGGGCGAAGTCTTCCGCGCGATGCACCTCGCTCTCCACCGCCACGTGGCGGTGAAGATCCTCCATCCGTCGCTCCACCAGAGCACCGACTACACGACGCGCTTCTATTCCGAGGCGCTCGCGGCGAGCCAGCTCGATCACCGCAACGTTCTGCGCATCATCGACTACGGCCAGGAGCCCGACGGCCTGCTCTACATCGTGATGGAGCTGCTCGAAGGCCGGAGCCTCCAAGACATTCTCGACGAGAGCGGGCCTCTCCCCAACGAGCGCATCGTCGATCTCGTCTCACAGGCGTGCGCCGGCCTCGCCCACGCGCACGACGCGGGCGTCATCCATCGCGATATCAAGCCCGAGAACATCATCGTCGTGAAGCGACGCGACGACGAGGGCCGCGAGGTCGAGCTCGTGAAGGTGTGCGACTTCGGCATCGCGCATTGGGTCCCCGTCCGAAGCGAAGCCCGCAAGAACGAAGCCCAGATCCAAAAGCCGGACGCTTCGCAGGTTGTGGGAACGCCCGCGTACATGGCGCCGGAGCAGATTCGAAACGAGGCGGTCGATGCGCGCGTCGACGTCTACGCCCTCGGTATCGTTCTGTTCGAGCTCGCCACGGGCGAGGTGCCTTTCTCCTCCGACGATCCGCTCGCCGTTCTCGATCTCCACGTGATTGCGCCGCCGCCGGCCCCCTCGTCGATCGCCAGGAACGTGCATCCGGCGCTCGAGCGCATCATCCTCAAGGCCCTCGCTAAGGACCCGCGCGAACGCCAGCCCGACGTCCGCGCCCTGCGCGCCGAGCTCGCGGCCGTCACCGAGGTCGACATCGCGGCCCCGCCCGCGCCCAAGCCGATCCCCACTCCGCCCGTCCCGCCGGAAGCTGTCACCGCGACGCCGGTGATCCCGACCACCGAAGAGCTCCTCGAGACGACCGAGCCTTCACTGGCCAAGCTCGATGCGCTCGACGACGACACGGTGATGTCGGCCTTCGACGCCGTGGCACGTGCTGCCCGCGCGGCCGTCATGGCGAAGAGCTTCCCGGTCGCGCGAAGCCTCCTGCTCTGGCTCGACACCCGCACCGCCGGCCTCCCCAACGATGCAGGACGCGAAGCGGCCGACCGCGCGCGTGCGAGCCTCCGTGATCCCGAGGCCATGAAGGTCGTGGCGCCATACGTGCTCGACGGCACCTTCATTCGTGTCGAAGAGGTCGCCTCGGTGCTGTCGGCAGGCGGTCCCGTGGCCGCTCACGCCCTCATCGAGCATCGCGGGCGCATTGCGCGAACGCTGGAGTTCCGAAGCAAGTTCGTCGAGACGATGCGGGCGATCGGCGCCCCTGCCCTGCCGGCGATCCTCTCGGTGCTCGACACCATCGTCGACCTCAAGACGAAGCCAGACGAGGCGCTCGCGGAAGACCTTCTCCGGTCGATGCCGAACACCCGCTCGGACGAGGGAGGCGACGTCACCTTCCGGCTCGTGCGCATCGACAAGCCCACGCTCGGACGCATCGCCCTGATGACCACGGCCATGCTCTGGGGTCCGCGCGCCAAGCCGCTCCTCCTCGGTGTCCTCGACAGCACCGACGACACGGTTCGCCGCGCGGCGATCGAAGCGCTCCAGAGCCTCGACGCGATCGACGAGATGACCCTCGAGCGCCTCGCACGCATCCTGGTCGGTCAGGCCGAAGCCAGCGACGATCTGCGCCTGGCTGCGGCCACCGCCATCGCGTCCGCAACGCCGGAGAGCAAGCCGCAAGCGATCGCGTTCCTCCAGCAGCGTATCGCGAGCGCGCAGAGCTTCGTCTCGTCGATGCTCAAGGCCTTCGTGAGTCGCGAGCGACCGGCGATCACGGTTGCCCTCGCGCGTTCGCTCGTGCACCTCGATCCGGTCGGCGGTCGTGCCGTGGTCGAGCGTCTCGCGGGGGCGCGCTCGGATCTGCGCGCCGATCTCACCGCCCTGCTCACGCGACGCTGAACGAGCGGAACCGCGCGGAAGGCGCTCAACGACCGAGCAAGCGGTGAATCGCCGCCTGCAGATCGCGGAAGCCTACCGGCTTGACGAGGTGCTCCTCGAACCCCGCCTCGGCGGAGCGTTCGCGGTCCTGGCTCGTGCCATAGCCGCTCAAAGCAATCGCGCGCGTTCCAGGAGCGAGCGTGCGGCTTGCGCGCGCAACTTCGAGACCGCTCGCATCGGGCAGCCCAAGATCGCTGATGACCAGATCGAAACGGCCGTGCTCGAGCGCGCTGCGTGCTTCTGCGGCATTCGTCGCCACTGTCACCGTGTAGCCCTCACTCACGAGCAGCTCGCGCATCAAGTCGAGCGTGTCCTCGTGATCTTCGACGAGCAGCACGCGGATCTCTCCCGGCTTCGGAGTTCGTGCGCGTTCCTCGACGGGTGCTTTGGCGAGCGGCATGACGATGCTGAAGGTCGACCCTTTGCCGGTCCCTTGACTCTCGGCCCGGATCGAACCCCCATGAGCCTCTACGATGGCCTTCGCGATGGCAAGCCCAAGCCCGAGGCCATTGCCTTGTGCGTCCTCGGTGCGGTGCAACTGCTCGAACTTCCCGAACAGTCGGGAAAGATTTTCCGGCGAGATTCCCTCGCCTTCGTCGCTCACGTCGATCCGGGCGGTCTCCTCGTCGCGTGAGACACGCAACCGGACGGTTCCCCCGACCTTGCTGAACCGAACGGCGTTCTTCAGGAGGTTCCAGAGCGCTTGCTGGAGCCGGGCCGTATCCGCGGAGAGCCAGACGGTGGCATCGATGTCGCTCTCGAGAATGACCCCCTTGGCGTCGATGTCCGAGGCGCACACCTCGAGAGCATGCGCGACGACGTCGGCCGCGCGGGCGATCTTCTGGTGGAGATGCACCTCGCCACGGGCGACGCTGGTGGCATCGAGCAAGTCGTCGATGAGGCGCGCCTCGAGCTCGGCGTTGCGTCGAATGAGCTGCAACTTGGCGTGAACGTGCGGAGGCACCGACGGATCGCGCGAGAGGATTCCCACGGCGACGAGGACCGGCGTGAGCGGCGTGCGAAGCTCGTGCGAGAGAACGGCCAGGAATTCGTCCTTCGTTCGGCTCGCCGCCTCGGCCGCGTCGCGGGCGGCAACGAGCTCGCCTTCCGCGCGACGCTTCCACGAAACGTCGTGCTCGATGGCCGAAGCGCCCGTCACGCGGCCCTCGGCATCTCGCACGGGCGCGATGCTCGCGGAGACGTCGAAACGGTGCCCCGACCTTCCGACGCGAACCGTATCGAGCCGCTCGATACGCTGCCCCGCGAGCGTACGCGCCCGGAGGTCGCGCATTTCGTCGGCCTTGTCGCGCGGCACGATGAGCGACACGGAGCGCCCGAGGATCTCGCTCGCCGACCAACCGAAGATGCGTTCGGCCCCGACGTTCCAGCTCTTGATGTTGCCTTGGAGGTCGATCGCGTAGATGGCCTCTTCCGCCGACTCGACGATGCTCGCCAGCATGGCCTGGTTCTCGTCGGCCCGCTTCTGTTGCGTGACGTCGACGAAGGTGACCACCACACCGGCGATGACGTTGTCGAGCGTGCGATACGGAAGCGTGCGCACGAGGTAAAAGTGCGTACCGTCGTCGAGGCGAACCTCGCGTTCGCGCGGAGCGAGCGACCGAAGTACGGCGACGGCGTCTTCGACGAGATGGCTCGTATCGAACTTGGCGACGATGTCCGTGATGGGCCGCCCGCTGTCGGTTTCGATCAGCCGAAAGACCTCGGTGGCGCTCGGCGTGAAGCGCTTGATGCGCAGCTCCTCGTCCAGGAACACCGTCGGGATCTGAGTACTGAGGAGCAGATTGGAGAGGTCGTTGTGCGCCGAATCGAGCTCGTCGAGCTTGTTGCGTAGCTCGGTGTTGAGCGTCTCGAACTCCTCGGCCACGCTCTGGAGCTCCTCGTTCATGCTGAGGAGCTCTTCGTTCGAGCTCTTGAGCTCCTCGTTCGAGGTTTCGAGCTCCTCGATCGTCGTCTGCAGGTGTTCTTTCGTCGCTTTGAGCTCGTTCTCGAGCTGGTGGATGAGCGCCGAGGGATCGCCGCCGTGCATGGGCAAAGCCCCTCCTGCCGGCCCCATCTCCTGGAAGAGAACGGCGAAGAGAGCGGGCTCCTCGCCGAGCGTCACGAGCGGGCGCACGACGATGTTGAGGCGAACGGGGCCCGTCTCGGCGTCGAAGACCACGTTGTCGTGGACGACGATCTCCCGACCGCGAACCGCGCGGTGAACGGCGGCGCGAACGTCGGGCCGCAGGCTCTTCTGCACCATCGTGGCGATGTTGACGTCGATGGCGCCGGTGGGCGGCTCGAGGAACTTCCCGGTGCGCCCGGCGAAGTAGACGATCTCGGCTTGCTCGTTGATGACGATGCAGGGCGGCGCGTACTGCTCGAGAAGCAGGCGTTCGACGGCGAGCTGGAGCCCACCCTCGAGCGATGGCGTTCGGCGAGCCATCGGATCCATGCGCGAGGGCCAGCCTCCCTCGGAGAGCGGCAGACGCAGCGAAACACTCCCGATCGTTCGCTTCTTTTGGAACACGCGCAGCTTCTTGTCGATGACGCGGAACAGGTCGCTTCTCCCTGTCACGCTCTCCGACGGCCCGAGGAGGAGATACGACCCGTTGTTGAGTGCGTAGTGGAAGAGGCCGAGAACCCGCTTCTGCAGATCTTGTTCGAGATAGATGAGGACGTTACGGCACGAGACGATGTCGATACGCGTGAACGGCGGGTCGCGAATGACGTCGTGCTGTGAGAACACGCACATCTCACGAATGACCTTTCTCACGCCGTAGCCGGTCTCGTCGCGCACGAACCAGCGCTCGAGCCGATCGGCCGCAACGCGCTCTTCGATCGAGTGCGGGTAGCGAGCGAGGCGCGCGGAGTCGACTGCGTCGGCGTCGGCGTCGGTGGCGAAAATCTGGACGCGCGGAGGAACGGCAAAGCCGGCGAGGCGCTCCTGGACGATGATGGCGATCGAATAGACCTCTTCCCCGGTCGCGCAGCCGGGCACCCAAATCCGCACGCAGTCGTTCTGGGTTTTGCCCGCCAGGACGGCCGGAAGCACGTGCGCAGCAAGGGCTTCGAAGGCCTCCGAGTCACGAAAGAATTCGGTGACGCCGATCAGCAACTCCTTCACGAGCTCGTTCGCCTCACGCGGGTCGGAACGCAGCTTGGCGAGGTAGTCGCTCACGTTCGCGACGTGCAATACCTGGTGGATGCGCCGGTGCAGGCGTCGAATGAGCGTGTTGCGCTTGTACTCGCTGAAGTCATGGCCCGTCCGCTCACGAACGATCGCGCAAACGACGGGCAATTCGTCGGCAATGGCGTCCGGCGCCACCTTACGAGGCGACTGCGCCAACCTCCGTGCATGATCCACCAGCTTTGCCGGCATCTGCTCGACGGGAAGCACGTAGTCGATGGCGCCCGTGGTGATGGCGCGACGAGGCATTGCCGGCTCGTGAGCACTGCCGGGCTCTTGGGCGAGACAGATCCCACCCGCATCCCGGATGGCGACGACGCCGGCAGCACCGTCGGGACCAGCGCCGCTGAGAACGATGCCCACGCCACGTTCTCGATGGTCTCGAGCAATCGTGGAAAAGAGGGCGTCGAGCGCGTCGAGCGCGTCGAGCTGAGGCTCGCCGGTCATGCTCGCCAGGCTCGTCTCGCTCGGCTCCCCCTTCCGATCGGCAGTGCGGTTCAATGCCTCGGAGAGATGAAAGCGCCCGCCCTGCGAGGTGAGGTGGCGGCCCGAGGGGACGACGTAAATGCGGTCTCCGGCGAGACGCATTCCGTCCACGATTTCCTGGACCGAAACGCTCGCGTGACGCGCGAGGAGCTCACCCACCATGTTCGGCCAGCGGGGCTCGAAGTGCACGGCGACGATGAACGCGAACCCCGTGTCTTTGGGGACTCGCGAGAAGAACGAGCGGAGAGCGTCGAGACCCCCGGCAGACGCGCCCAGCGCAACGACGAGCTGTGGCGGCGCTTCGCCGGTCGCCTCCGCATCCGCGGAATCCCCTTCGACCTGCTCCAACCTCCGCGGAGCTATACACGAGAGAAGTGCGATGCACAGTCTCTCTAGGCAAACATTACTTCGTCAGGATCGGGCGGATCCGAGGCTTCTCCGAAGCAATGGGAGCCTCCCCCTCGGCCAACTATGCGTCAGCGCGTCGAGCACTGATGCTTGGAGTGCGCACCGGCCCGTCGCTATGCGGCCGACGGACCGCTGATGTCACGCGAGCTCGGGCCGATCGTCACGATCTCGCTGCCATGGCGGTTTTCGCCACCGCAGCACGGCGCGCGTCCGATGCAGACGTGATGGTTGTCCGCGCAGATAACGGGCCGCTCGAAGTCGTACGCGTTCGTCAGAAGGTCGGCAGCGATGAAGGCAAGCACGCGCACGGCAAGCGGACCGGCTTCGGCGATCGGCACGAAGCCAACGTTGCCCGCATCGTCCTCGCAACGAATGACGTGGCCGGTGGAGAGCATCGAGTAGGCGAAGTCGACGCGTGCCTGCAGTGACGTGAACGAGGCCAGCGTGTCGATGATCTTCTGACGAGCCGCGCGAAGGAGGCGCTCGACGAAGCGCGCGTCGATGTGCCGGAAGTCATCGAGCGCGGGAGGCCCGAAGCGTTCGCTCGCCGTCTCGGAGGCGTAGCGCGTGGTCTGTGCGTACGACGCGAACGTCCAGAGAATGAGCTCGGACTTCCCCCACTCGTGAGCGTTGTCGACGAAGGAGGTCCACGCGTCTCGGCACGCACGCGCGATCGCCGAGGAAGAAGCGAGATCGGGGAGCCGGAGAATCGTCGGCGCCGCGGGTGAGTGGTCGGAGGCGTTCATCATGGCGACCACCATTGCAGCCGGTATTCCATGTCGCGCTCGGCGCGATCGACGTCGAAAATCGCAACAGAAGCATGATCTCCGTCACCGCGCTGACGGAGTCCGGAGCTCCTGCGTCACCGATTCGGCGCGCCGAGCGGGCAAGTGACAAGGGTTCGTCGCTCGCGCGTGCTACGATGACGGACGCGCATGCCGTCGCGCTCGAAGACATCGTTCGTCGCCCTTTTGCTGCACGTCGTTGCGGTGATGGCGGCGTGCGTGATGTGTGCGATGCCCGGCGCGCAGGTCGGCGCCGCACGCGGATTCTCGTTCGCGCGCGGGCCTGCTGCACTCGTCACGGCCCCGTCGTCCACGCAGATCTCCGCGGCGCGACCTCATCCGGCGATCGACCTGAGCGAAGGTCGCGCGGAGCGTCCCCGAGCGCCCGGTTCACCGCACGCGCTGCCGTGGGCACTCGCGCCTGGCAGCAGCATCGCCATCGGCGACGCCGGCTACGAGCTCCTCGAGATCACGCGTTCGCTCGATGTTCCTTCGGGCCGAGCGGAGCGCCGCCACGTCAGCGCTCGCGGTCCCCCCGCACGAGCCTGATCGCGCTCGACCATTCGCATTCATCGCGTTCACTCGCATTCACGCGCCACCCTTCGAGGTCGAAGCAGCGGCGCTTCCCACGCGCTCGTCACGCGAGCGCCCCCCCCTCTGCTCGTGCGCTGAACCGCGGCCTTTCTCGCCCGGTCGTCGGCGTCACGTTCGGAGGCCTTGCGGCCGGCGGCGTCAACGCACGCGCACGGCCTTTCGGAGACTTTTCATGAGCAAGAAGAAGAACGATACGCTTGGTTTCACGCTCCTGCCCGCGGGTGTCGCCGCCCTCTTCCTCGGCATCGGCTCGTTCAACCGCGAGTCGAGCGTCATGGCGATCACGCTCATCGGCATCGGCGCGGCCATGCTCGGCATCGCCTGGCGTGTGCTGAAGGAGCCGCCGCATGAATCCACCGCGCCGGCGAAGGCCCCGAAGGCCCCGGCCCCGCAGGCCGAGAGCGTCCGAGCCGAAGCCGCGGAGTGAGCGCCCGAGCACGCGAGGGGACGGACCGCCTGGTTCGCCCCTCGCGTTTTCGCTGCCTACGCTGCCCGCGTCCGCGCGCGGATGAGGCCGGCGACGAAGCTCTCCCAGTCCGAGCGATCCTGGCCGTTGAGCGCAAAAAAGCGCAACCCCACGCCTGGCTGCCCATGCTGCCCGTCGACCACCCTGACGACGACCGCGTGGACGACGAGCTCGCGTGCCTCGCCCCCTGCCTTCGGAAGGCGAATGCGAAGCTTGACGAGTTGCCGAACCGGCGGCGCCTCCTCCATCTGGAGGAAGAGACCGCGGAAACTCGCATCCAGCATCGTTGCCGAGTCTTCCGAGCCTCGGCGCACGATGCTGGTAGGCAACGAGATTCGCGCGCGTAGGTCGCGCCTCCGTTCGTCCGAATCCATCCTTCCCGACGAACGGCAGCGCCTGCCCGGACTTTAGCGCGCGGTGGGCCGAGGGGGCCGGGGGCCGGGCGCTGCAGCAGAGGTTTTCCTCCTCAAAATCGGAACCGGGTGGGTTCCCGAAGCAGCGCCATACCTCAATGGTGTAAGGTAGATGGCCCCATGTCCCAAACCCTGCCCCGGATGGACGTCGCGACGGCCATGCTCATCGCGCTCGATGATCGGCTCGCGGGAACGTGCGTCACGCTGCTCGACGATGCCGGCTTCCGGGTCATTCGCGTGAAACACGTGGCACCGGCGCTCGAGCGCCTGCCCGTGGCCATGCCTCAGCTCGTGCTCTTCCCCGCCACGCTGGTCGCCGCGGAAGAAGAGATGCTCACCGATCGGTGCGTGGCCATCGGCGCCGAGCTCCTCAAGCTCGCCCCCAACCTCGATGCACGTGCACTCGCGGCGCTCATCGCGAGCAGCGCGCACTCGGCCCTCGAACGGCCTCGTTGAACGTCACCCGCGTCGCGCCCGTCTAGACCAGTTGGTCTAGGCCCAGTTGGTCTAGGCCCAGTTGGTCTAGGCAAGATGACGAGCGAACCACTCGCTCGCGACGCTCGTGAGCTCTTCGAGCACCTGGCCGCTCTCCAAGTTCGCATTCGCGCCCGCCCCACCGAGCAAAGCAAGCTCGCTCTTTCCGCGCAGTCGACCACGGGCGCTGCGGTTCGAGGCGAGCGCGATGTCGTCGGCCTCGGAGGCGATGAAGAGCGTGGGCACGAGAACGGCTTCGAGCGCCTGGCCGGCGAGGTCCGCGCGTCCGGCCGTCGACACGATCGCGCGCACGTCGGGACGGGTACTCGCCGTGACGAGGGCGGCGGCCGCCGCGACCCCGCTCGCGTAGTAGCCAATACGTAGATGACTGGCGTTGGGCTCCGTCAGGACCCAGTCGGTGGCCGCGTAGAGGCGCTGCGCGAGGGCCGTGACGTTGGGCCCGGCATGACGTGCCTCGTGATCGCCGAAGGGGTGGGGCGTTTGCGGACCGGGTTCGTCTTCGTCGGGCGTCAGCAGATCGACGACGAGCGTGGCGACCTCCACGTTGCGCCGTATGCGCTCCACGGTCGTCTTGAGTGAGGGACGACGACGCGACGCGAGCCCCGTGCAGGCGAAGACCACGAGCCCACGCGCGTACGTGGGAAGCGTCAGTTCTCCGCTCAAACGCGAAGAATCCTGGCCTCCTGGGATCACCACGTCACGCGTGCTGTCCGGTCGAGAATCCGTGGCGCTCATCGCGTTGGCCTCCGATGGGGTTCGCGCGCCCGAGCACACTGCATACCAGTGGGCCGAGTCGTTCGAACACGTGTGAATAT
Source organism: Labilithrix luteola (assembly GCF_001263205.1). Classification (GTDB taxonomy): domain Bacteria; phylum Myxococcota_A; class Polyangia; order Polyangiales; family Polyangiaceae; genus Labilithrix; species Labilithrix luteola. Next base: position 4,927,650 of record NZ_CP012333.1, on the reverse strand, counting down.
CGTCGACGACGTCGAAAACTGAACGGGGTGCGCGTGGCGACTTTGCGTGTCGGCTCCGTACGCGAGGCGATCATGCACGCGACCAACAACATGCATCACGCAACCATTTATCCCTGAGGCTCCGCCACGGATCAGGCATTTAGCGTCGCATCGGTGGGATCGTCTGCCGCAGAGCGTGGTTCTTTCTGCCTCAGATGTGCGGCACCTGTGGCGAAAATGCAGCTCAGCACGTCTCGCGCGTTGCGTGCCGAACGCCGGTCTGGAACGGTTTCTCGTATGAAGCTCACGATCCACTCCGATATCGACCTCGACGGACCGAACGCTGGACGCGGTTACTGCACTTGGCTCGACGTCCGCGCAGGTGACGATCGAGAGCAGTACGCCTCGGCCCGCGTCGCCCTCTTGCACGTCGGAGAAATCGCGGATGCCCACGGCGATCTCTGGCCGGCCCTGCATCGCACCCGGCTCGAGCCCCTGCACGACGTCTACTTCAGTCAGGGTTGGTACCGTGACGAGTACGCCGACGGCGCGGGGATTGACTTGCTCTACGTCGACAGTCTCACCATCGCGGACCCGACGCGACGCCGGAACCTGGACCTCGCCATCGTGCGGCGCCTGTGTGACACGTTCGGAAGCGGTTGCCAGCTGGCCGTCATGGCCTACCGCGACGCGCACGAAGCCGGTCACTGGTCGCGCCTCGGCTTCTCGCCGAGCACGCCAGGGCGCATGACCGGCCTGATGCACATGAAGCTCGGTTACCGTCATGCGCGGATCGTCGATTCGACCGGCACCGGCGACTTCGAGGTCATCGCGACGGACATCACCGCTCCGCGGATGCAATCGAACTGACCTTTCGCTCCGATTCTTGACCGCTCGGAGCTCAGATTCTCGCGGGCGTCTCGGAGGAAGGCCCCGCACCTCCTGCCTGACCACTCTGGTAGCGTTCGAGCTTGCGATAGAGCGTGCGGCGATCGAAGCCGAGCACCTGCGCAGCACGTGACTTGTTGCCCCCGACGAGCGAAAGCACGCGGAGGATGTAGCGCCGTTCGAGCTCGTCGATCGTGACGATCTCTTCGGGCTGATTGGCCGAAACCACGAACTTCTCGGGCCGGAAGCTCCGGACTTTCTCGGGAAGATCGTCGACTTCGATGCGGTTGTTGCGCGCGAGAGCAACCGCGCCGTCGATGCAGTTCTCCAACTCGCGCACGTTTCCCGGCCACGAGTAGCTGATCAGCTTCTCCGCGGCGGGGGGGGAGAGGTCCATGTCGACCTTGCCGTGGCGATCGGCGTACTGCTTCAAGAAGTGGCGCGCGAGATGAAGAACGTCGCCGCTCCTTTCGCGAAGAGGCGGCACATCGATCTTCACGACGTTGATGCGATAGAACAAATCCTCGCGGAAACGGCGCTCGTAGACCTCGTCTTCGAGGATGCGGTTCGTCGCCGTGAGCACGCGTGCATCGAAGGGGATCTCGCGGTTCGATCCGACGGGACGCACCTTTCGCTCCTGGAGCGCGCGAAGAAGCTTCGGCTGCACTTCGAGCGGCAATTCGCCGATCTCGTCGAGAAACAACGTACCGCCGCTCGCCTGAAGGAAGAGACCGGTGCGCTGCGTCTTGGCGTCGGTGAATGCGCCTCGCTCGTGTCCGAAGAGCTCGCTTTCGAGCAGGCTCGCCGGGATGGACGCGCAGTTGATGGCCACGAAGGGGCCGTCTTTGCGGCGACTCCGATCATGGATGGCGCGCGCGATGAGCTCCTTGCCCGTGCCTGTTTCTCCGTGGATGAGAACGCCGGCGTCGGCGTCGGCCACGCGTGCGACGAGACCGAAGACCCGACGCATCGCCGAGCTCGCGCCGACGACGTTGTCCATCGGGGCCTCGTCGATCAGCGCGACCGAGCGGAGGCGCTTCACTTCCTCCTCGAGACCGCGATGCTGAATCGCGCGTGACACGGCTACGATGAGCAGCTTGGAATCGACCGGCTTGGTGATGAAGTCGTAGGCGCCGACGCGCATCGCGCCGATGGCCGTCTCGAGACTCCCCTGCCCTGTGATCACGACGACGGGAACGCTCGGCCTCGTGCCGAGGACGCGCTCGCAAAGCTCGAGGCCGCCCATCTCCGGCATCTGGAGATCCGTGAGCACACTGTCGAAGTCTTGCGCGCTCACGAGCTCCAACGCGCGCTGCGCGGAGGTGCAGGTCGTGACGGAATATCCCTCGCGCTCGAGGACCATCTGAAGCAGGTCACAAGTCTCCTGTTCGTCGTCGACCACAAGGATCTTGCCCTCGCTCATGGCTCGGGTTGGTCTGCACGGCGCGTGCCGTAGATATCCACAAGTTGTGAGGGGATCTTTGCGCCTCAATCGGTGCAATTTGTCACCGACCGGGGCAAGGACGCACAGCCGCACCCGGAAGCGCGCCTGAGGGTCGAGGCACGAGACGAAGATCAGGTTCGCTGACCGAGCGCCGAAACGATCCCCGCAAGCATGGCCGGTGCGGTCGGTCCGAGGCTCCTCGTGGAGTAGACGAACGCGGCGTTGACGATACCGATCGTCAGGAAGATCTTCCGATAGGCTGCTGCCTCGACCGCCACGACCGTGGATCGCTCCACGTCGGTGAGCGTACGGCCGCGAGCCGCGCTGAAGACGTCGGCATCGAGCTCCGCTTGGCTGCGCAGGACGTCGTCGCACGCAAACACGATCAAGCGATAGTCACGGAGCGCCGCCGGAAGACGCCCCGGCAACGCATGCGCAAGAGCGTGCTGGATGCCAAGCAGCGATTCGCTCGTCACCCGACGCTCGCGCCCCGATGGTGTCCCGCATTCGATCGTCCAATGATCCTTGAGCAGCTTGACGAAGTGCGGTTCGAGCTGCCCGTCCCCACGCACGCACGCGAGGTAGTGCTGTTGGGTCATGAGCTTCAGATGAAGCGCGAAGACGAGCAGAGCGAGCGGGGATGCATGGGCGAACGTCTGCGAGAGATCGTCAGTGCGCGTGACGTAGACAGGCGTAACGGGAAACGCGTTGGCGAACGCGACCTCGAACGAACGGAAGAACTCATGATGGTCGAAGACGTCCAGACGAAGCAGCGGCGCGAGCGTCTCGGCGACCTGGAAGTCGCCGTGCGCGCGCTCTCGGACCGCGACCGAGAGTGCGGTTTCGAAGAGATCGAAGAGGTGAACGTAGCCCGCCGCACGAATCTGATTGAGCGTCCGTCGTTCGGCATCGTCGAGCACGCGTGTGGGCGTGAGGCTCGCGAGCCCCTCCGGTAGGAAATAGAGCGACAGATCGAGGACAGGCGGCTGACCGCGCCCGCTCTTGGGTTCGGACATTCGAGACTCGGCGTCCACCTTGATGACCCGCATGGCGCGACCGGTCGGCCACCATTGCAGGGTGCGCGCCACGCCGCGGCAATCACGCTTCAGGTTTCGCCTTCATCGCGTGCCGGCGAGGGCGAACCGCGGTAATGACCACACACGCGGACCCCGTCCGTCCGGGTGTAGCCGTCGACCCAAAGCACCCAGCCGGAGGCCGCGTTCTTCCGTCGGACGACATGCGAACGACGCGGGCGCTTGGCGAACTCACGCCTTGTCCCAACCTGGCTCCCAACCTGGCTCGCGACCGGGCTCCGCTTGGTTCGTTTGGGCGGTGGCACGGTCCTGATGACCAGCAACCGAAGTGCCATTCGCGGCGACGAGCGGCACTCGAGCTTCACGCGCCTGGTCGTATGACCAGCGCATCGTTGTCCCGGCGGCGCCCCCACGGGCTCGTCGTGTCTCGCCGTTCGCTTGGATCCCGCGATGCTTCCGTGGGAAGCCATGGCCTCTGTCGATTCGCGCCCCCTACGGCCGGCACTTCTCGTCGTCGACGACGATAGCGCGGTCGTTCGCTTCATCGAGCGGGCTCTGCGGAGCGACTACGAGGTGACGAGCTGCTCGGACGCGAAAGGCGCGATGCTCGCCGTCTCACAGGCCCGCCGCCCGTTCGACGTGGTCCTCTGCGACGTCAACCTGCCGGGGACCAACGGCCTCGAGCTCGTGAAACGCCTGCGGTCGACGGTGCCCTCGCTCGCTCACAACGCCGTGCTGATGACCGGCGGGGGCGTCGGACTCGACGACGCGGTGGACGATGCGATCGCACGTGCAGGCGGAGATGCGCTACGCCGCCTCGACAAGCCATTCACGCTCGACGATCTGCGCGCCGCGGTGCGCCCCCGCCCTCTTTCGCGAATCTCGAACGACGACGCGGCCTCCACGTAGCGGAGGGACGGTCGCCCCTGCGACCGAGCGCCTCCCCCACCGTGCCTCGGGGACGACTGCGGCGAGCGGCTTCATCGCTCTGCTGGACGCAGGATGCTAGCGTCGGCCTTCAACCTTGAAACGCGACGTCGACGACTTCTTGTTCGAAGCAAGTAGGCGACTAGCCGCAAGCCCACTCGACCACGAGCAGGCTCTTGCTGCCGTCGCCCGCTTGGCGATCCCGCGTTTCGCAGACGCTTGCACTGTACATATGCTCCAGCCAGATCGGAGCATTGCGCAAGTCGTCGTGGTGTTCGAAGACGCCGAGCGAACCGAGCTCGCGCGAGGGATCGATCGCCAGATGCCGCCGACGTTCGACGCACCGCGTGGTCCAGGGCGCGTCATTCGAACCGGCATGGCCGAGGTCTCCTCCGACGTCTGGACGGATGGCGTATCTCCCGACCGAACTGACCAGGCAACGGTGCTCGGATTGCGTTCTTATGTATGTGCCCCGATCTCCGCCGAGGGCGTCGTGGCGGGTGCGCTCACGTTCTTCCATACCCATTCGGGACGGCAGTTCCGCGCCGACGACCTGCCGGTTGCCGAGGAGCTCGGTCGTCGTGCGGGCCATGCGCTCGAAGGTGCGCGCCGTTTCGAAAGAGAGAGGTCCGCGCGGGAAGGCCTCATGCGGCTGTCGGCACTCACCGCCGCACTCGCCAAGCCGTCGCTGCCGATCGACGCGGTCGCGAGGATCACGATCGAAGGCGGACGCCGCGTACTCGGCGCGAAGAGCGGAACGTTCCACCTGTATCGAGACGACGGATCGTGCGTGCTCGTGGCGCACGAAGGCGACGAAGACGCGACTGCCCGACGGATCGCACTTCTCGCCGCAACCCCCATCATCTCGGCCAACGACTCCGTGCGTCGGCGGGAGACGTCGTGGGTCGAAGACGACTCGCAGCTCGGCACGGGCCCAGGGGTGGTCGCGCCACTCGTCGCGGACGACGATCCCCTCGGCGCCGTCACCTTCGGCTTCGACAGCGGGCGTCGCTTCGACGAAACGGATCGCGCGTTCGTCGAGATTCTCGCGCTCCACGCCTCGCATGCACTCGCGCGCGCCAACCTCCTCGAACGAGAGCGCCGCTACCACGAGCGCGTGAAGGTCCTCGCCGACGCCGGCGAGCTCCTCTCCGGAACGCTCGATTACGACACCACGCTCGAGAACGTGGCGCGCCTCGCCGTTCCCACCCTGGCCGACTTTTGCTTCTTCGATCTGATCGAAGAAGACGGCACCACCCGACGGCTCGTCGGCTCGCGCGAATCGGCAAGCGTGCTCGCCGAGCTGCACCACCTCGAGCGAGATTACGCGCTCAACACGCCGCTCGAGCCGAGTGTGAACCCGCTCTGGAGTCGGAAGACCGGATTTCACCCGAACGTCGACGATGCGTGGATGCAGCGCGTCTCGCCCGATTCGACGTATCTCGCGCTCCTGCGCAAGCTTCGACTCTCTTCGCTCATCACGGCGCCGCTCGTCTCCGCACGTGAGCGCCTGGGATCGCTCACGGTCTGTTACGGCGATTCGGGGAGACGTCACACGCAGAGCGACATCGCGCTCGTCGAAGAGCTCGCACGACGCGCGGCCGTCGCCCTGAAGAACGCACGCCTCTACCGACTCTCGCAGGAGGCGACGCGTCGCGCCGAAGAAGCTGCACGGCAGGCCGAGGATGCGAGTCGGCTGAAAGACGAGTTCCTCGCCACCGTCTCCCACGAGCTTCGGACGCCGCTCTCCGCCATCCTGGGTTGGGCAACGCTGCTTCGTGGGCCACGCGCGGACACCGCGTTCGTGGGCAAGGGCCTCGAGGTCATCGAGCGCAATGCGCGCTCTCAGCAACGCCTCATCGAGGACATCCTCGACGTCGCGCGCATCGTGACCGGCAAGCTTCGCATCGACACGGGGCCCGTGGACCTCGTTGCGCTCTCGAGCGACGTGCTCGAATCCGTCAGGCCGACCGCATACGCGAAAGACATCGAGCTCGTCTTCGAGTCGAGCCAGAGTCCGTGCCGGCTCGCGGGCGATTCGGTCCGCCTGCGCCAGGTTCTCTGGAACCTGCTTTCGAATGCGGTGAAGTTCACGCCGAGCGGAGGAAAGGTCTGGCTCGAGATCGAGCAAAGCGGCGACCGCATCGTCTTGCGCGTGCGTGACACGGGGCGCGGCATCGAGCGAAACTTCCTCCCGCACGTCTTCGAACGCTTCAGACAAGCGGACAGCTCGACCACGCGCGAACACGGAGGCCTCGGCCTCGGGCTCTCGATCGTACGTCACCTCACGGAGATGCACGGCGGCAGCGTCGACGCGAAGAGTGGCGGGCCGGACGCCGGGGCCACCTTCACGGTCACGCTGCCAGTTCGGCCCTTCAGCGCGCCGATCGCGCGGCCGACGGCTCGGGACACGTTCGAAGCTCCGCCGAGCTCGCCGTTCGGTCCGCGGCACCAACGGCTCGAGGGATTGCGCGTCGTCGTGGTGGAAGACGAGGTCGATTCGCGCGACCTCATCGCGCTTCTGCTCGCGTCGGAAGGCGCAGTGGTGCAAACGACAGCGGCAGCCGAGCAGGCCGTCGACGTCGTGCGAGAGTTCGCTCCCGACGTGGTCCTCAGTGACATCGGGATGCCCGGCCAGGACGGGTACTGGCTCGCTGGCGAGCTACGGCGCTTGTTCCCTCACGTGCCGGCCATCGCGCTCACCGCGTATTCGGCACGTGAAGACATCGCTCGCGCGATTACGGCGGGCTTCGATCATCACGTCGCCAAGCCGGTCGATCCCGAGCAGCTCGTCCATGCGCTGACGACCTGCGGCAAGAGGCCTTCGGAGGCGCGGCCGGATCTCAAGTCGGCCGCCTCGCACGATCATTTGCTCGAGGAGCTCGACCGAGACATCGCCTGAGCGCAGCGCGCGTCGGGCCTTCCAGAAACGGTCGCCGGCCGCTTTCGCGCCGGCGTATCCAAGCCGCCACGACGTAGCGAGCTAGCGTGGAGCGCCTCGTGGGCGCGGGATCGAACGGGTCGCCCATCCGTCGCACGTGGTCACAAGCCCCGGCGCCTCGATCGCGATCCTCGCCGAACTCCGCTTCCCGGCCTGCCTGATCTTGGCATGTCCATTCGTGGCCGCACCGAGTGCCTGTCGCAGGGCCACGAGGGACGTGGAGCGTTGGATCACCGAAGGTCGAGGTACGCAGGTTGCTCGAGTGGACCCCATGGCGTTCACCACCGACGTGCTCCGGATCGACTCCGCGCGCATGGTTCGTTCGATCGAAGAAGCACTCCGCGACCAGCTCGGCCGTACTCTGCGACGCAAGGGAATCGTCGTCGGACTCTCGGGTGGCATCGACAGCTCCGTCGTCGCCGCGCTCGCCGTGCGTGCCGTGGGCCCCGACAAGGTCCTCGCGCTCTTGATGCCGGAACGCGACTCGTCACCGAGCTCGCTCTCGCTCGGAAAGATGCTGGCGAAACATCTCGGCATCGAGTTCGTCGTCGAAGACATCGCCCCCGCGCTCACGGCGATGGGCTGCTACGCGCGTCAGGATGATGCCATTCGAACGGTGTTTCCGGAGTACGGCAACACGGCTGGGTGGACGTGCAAACTCACGCTTCCGTCGATCCTCGACGGTGATCGCATCAACGTGTTCCAGCTGACCGTGCGCAGCCCGAACGGCAAGGAATCCACGTCGCGCATGATGCCCGAGGCTTATCGCCAGCTCGTTGCAGCCACGAACTTCAAGCAGCGCGTGCGCAAGATGTTCGAATACTACCACGCCGATCGACTCGCCTACGTCGTCGCAGGAACGCCGAATCGACTCGAATACGACCAGGGCTTCTTCGTGAAGCAGGGCGACGGCGCGGCCGACGTGAAGCCGATCGCACACCTGTACAAGACGCAGGTGTACGCGCTCGCCGAGCACCTTGGCGTGCCGCAGGAGATTCGTTCGCGACCGCCGACCACGGACACGTTCTCGATGGAGCAGACGCAGGAGGAATTCTACTTCGCGTTGCCCTACGACAAGATGGACGTCTGCCTGTACGGCAAGAACCACGGCGTGTCGGCGAGTGACGTGGCGCGAGCGATTGGACTCACGCCGCTCCAGGTCGAGCGCGTCTATCGTGACATCGACGCCAAACGTCGTACGACGCGCTGGCTCCATTCGCCGCCGCTCCTCGTCGAGCCCGTCACCGAAATGCACGGTAGTGACGCAGAGGACGTGGGCCACCCACGCGTGGCCGGAACCGGGGCGGGCGTCTGATGTGCGGAATCGCCGGGATCGTCGCGCTTTCGTCGCACGCAGGAGCGCCCTCGCGCGAGGAGCTCCTGCGCATGGCTGGAGCGATTCATCACCGAGGGCCCGATGCCTTCGGTGTGTTCGCAGAAGGGCCTGCGGGGCTCGCGCATACGCGCTTGTCGATCATCGACCTGTCGGGTGGACGCCAACCGATGTCCGACGGTCGATACGTCGTCACGTTCAACGGTGAGATCTTCAATTACGTCGAGCTCCGCGCGGAGCTCGTGGCCAAGGGTGTTCGCTTCTCGACCGAGAGCGACACCGAAGTGCTCTTACGTTCGTGGGTTCACTGGGGCGAAGACGTGCTCATGCGCTTCGACGGGCAATTCGCCTTCGGCATCTGGGACAAGCGCGAGAAGCGCCTCGTGCTCGCGCGCGACCGGCTCGGCGTGCGTCCGATTCACACGTGCATTTACGATGGACGCCTCTACTTCGCGAGCGAGGCGAAGGCCATCTTCGCGGCGAATCCGCAGATTCCGCGCGCACTCGATCCGCTCGGCATCGACGAGACGTTCACCTTCTGGAGTCCCGTTGCGCCGCGCACCGCGTTCGCGGGTGTGGAGGAGCTGCCGCCCGGTCATCTTCGCTACTACGACCTCGGCACCACGCAGCCGCGCGAGCGGCGCTGGTTCCAGGTGACGTTTCCGAAGGCGGGCGAGCGTGCCTTCCGGGGCACGGTCGAAGACGCGGCGGAGGCGGTGCACGAGGCGCTGTCTCGCGCGGTGAGCCTGCGCATGCTTCGCGCGGACGTGCCCGTGGGCGCCTACGTCTCTGGCGGCCTCGACAGCTCGCTCGTGGCAGCGCTCGCGCAGCGGGCAACGAAGCGATTCTCGACCTTCTCCATTCGGTTCGACGACGCCGAATACGACGAGACCTCGTTCCAGCGGCTCGTATCCCGCGAGCTCGGAACGGACCATCACGAGCTGCTCGTGCGTCGCGAGGACATCGCGCGCGCATTCCCCAAGGTGGTGAAGCACGCCGAGCGTCCGATCCTACGCACGGCGCCGGCGCCGCTCTTCCTGCTCTCCGAGCTCGTTCGTAACTCGGGCATCAAGGTGGTGCTGACCGGCGAAGGTGCCGACGAAGTGTTCGCCGGCTACGACCTCTTCCGCGAGGGGAAGGTTCGGCGGTTCTGGGCGAAGAACCCGGCGTCGACGATGCGCCCGCAGCTGCTCGACCGACTCTATCCATATCTCGCGCGCTCGCCGATGGCCCAGCGTGCCATGGCGCGGAAGTTCTTCGGGCGCGACCTCGATCGCGCACGCCTGCCCGGCTTCGCGCACGCCATGCGCTGGCAAAACGCGCTTGCCATGAAGCGCCTATTCTCGCGTGAGATGCATGATCGCGTCGGAAGCTTCGACGCGGCGCGCGAGTTCCTGAGCACGTTGCCCGCCGCGCTTCCGGGTTGGTCTTCGCTCGCGCAGGACCAGTGGATCGAGATGCGCACGCTGCTCTCGGGCTACCTGCTCTCGTCGCAGGGCGACCGCATGCTCATGGCACACTCGGTCGAAGGACGCTTCCCGTTCCTCGATACCGACGTGGTCGATCTCGCCTGCACGCTGCCCGACGACGTGAAGCTTCGTGTGCTCGACGAGAAGCACGTGCTCAAGCGCATCGCCGATCGGTATCTGCCGAAAGAGGTCGCGCGGCGCCAGAAGCAACCGTACCGCGCCCCCGACGTGCTTGCGCTCACGAGTACCGACGCACGTGAGTACGCACGGGCCTTGCTCGACCCCGCAGCCGTGGCCCGAGCAGGCATCTTCGACCCCGACGCAGTGACGCGCCTCTGGACGAAGTGCACCGCCGGCGCAGGCCAGGGGCCGCTCTCGAACGCCGACAACATGGCACTCACGGGCGTGATCTCGACGCAGCTCCTCCACGAGACCTTCGTGGCGCGCTTCGCGGTGCCGCAAATCCAACACGAAGACACGAATTCCCACATCCAGCTCGAGGCCGCCGAGGTGAGCGCATGATTCCGGCAATTCCGCTTCTTCACGATGCCCTCATCCACTCCGCACGACGGCTCCCCGAAAAGGTGGCGCTCGCGTGCCAGGGACATCACCTGACCTACGCCGAGATCGAGGGGCGCTCGAACGCACTCGCGAATGCTCTCGTGCGGCGCGGCGTGGAGCGTGGCGATCGTGTGCTCGTCTACCTCGACAACTCGGTCGAGGCCGTCATCGCCTTTTGGGCCGTGCTCAAGGCCGATGCGGTCGTGTCGATGATTCATCCGCACACGAAGGCCGACAAGCTCGCGTGGCTGCTCTCCGATTGCCGTGCAAGCGCACTCATCACCGACGCGCACCTGGCCGCGGTGTTCACGGACGCGGCGCGCCGCAGCAAGCATCTGCGGACGATCGTCGTCTCGGGCAGCTTCGATGCAGCGCGACACACGTGGCACGAAGGTTCGGTGGGCTGGCACGACGTCGTCGCGAACGAGCGCTCCGACATCGCGCCGGCGCGGAAGAACGTCGACATCGACCTGGCCGCGATCGTCTACACGTCGGGAAGCACCGGTGAGCCCAAGGGCGTGATGCTCACGCACCGGAACATGCTCACGGCAGCGAAGTCGATCACGACGTACCTCGAGAACGTGGAGGACGACGTCATCCTCGGCGTGCTCCCGATGTCGTTCGACTACGGGCTGTACCAGATGATCATGGCCTTCACGATGGGCGCGAAGCTCGTGCTGGAGAAGGGCTTCACCTACCCCGCGCAGATCCTGAAGACGGTGGTGGAGGAAGGGGTGACGGGATTCCCGGGCGTGCCGACCATCTTCGCGATGCTGTCGGAGATGAAGACCATCAAGGACTACGACCTGCGCGCGGTCCGTTACGTCACCAACACGGCCGCGGCGCTGCCCGTGAAGCATATCTTGATGCTCAAAGACATCTTCCCAACGGCTCGCATCTATTCGATGTACGGCCTGACCGAGTGCAAGCGCTGTACGTACTTGCCGCCCGAGGATCTCGACCGCAAACCCACGAGCGTCGGCATTGCCATTCCGAATACGGAACTGTGGCTTGTCGGCGAAGACGGTGAGCGGCTGACCGAACCCAATGCTGTCGGGCAGCTCGTCATCCGCGGGGCGACGGTCATGGCGGGCTACTGGGAGAAACCGGCCGAGACTGCCAAAAAGCTCAAGCCCGGACTGCTGCCGGGCGAGCGCGTGCTCTACACCGGCGACCTCTGCAAGCTCGACGAAGAAGGATATCTCTACTTCGTCGGTCGCCTCGACGACATCATCAAGTCACGCGGCGAGAAGGTGGCACCGAAGGAGATCGAAGCGGTTCTCTACACGATCAAAGGTGTCAAAGAGGCCGCCGTGATCGGCGTCCCCGACGAGATCTTCGGTCAGGCTCCCAAGGCGTTCGTCGTGTTCGAAGCGGGCATGGGGGTCGACGAGAAAGAGCTTCGTCGCGTGTGCCAGGAACGGCTCGAGAGTTTCATGGTGCCCAAGTACTTCGAAATCAGGCCGGCTCTCCCCAAGAGCGACAACGGCAAGATCGACAAGAAATCGCTCTCCTGAGCTTTAGGAAGGAATCGCAATCATGGCCAAGCAGATCCACGAGATGGTCCGTGCGTTCATCGCCTCGAACTTCTACGTACCGAACGCCCAAGCCCTCTCGGACGATACGTCGCTGCTCGATCAGGGGATCGTCGATTCCACCGGCGTTCTCGAGGTCACTGCGTTTCTCGAGTCGCAATTCGGAATCAAGGTGGAGGACACCGAGATCGTGCCGGAGAACCTCGACACCATTACCAACATCGTTGCATTCGTGAAGCGCAAGTCGGCCGCAGCCGGAGCGAACGCCGACAAGGCTCGCGCCAGCTGAAGCGCCAGCGCTTGGCTTGGACACGCGATTTCGACGTTCTTCGAAACTAGGAAGGCAGCACGTCATGGTATCGACCGTCGGCAAACTCGTGAGCGCAGTGCGCAAGCATCGCGCGCTTTCGCCTACTGCGCTCGCAAGGAAGCTACGCGACAATGCCTTGGCGCTCGTCCGTGCGCGCATTCGCCTCCACACTTGCACCTCCTTGGGACGCCACGCGCGCACGTTCGGGAACGCCCCGGACGTCAGGAATCGCGGGGAGATTCGCATCGGAAACGACTTCTCGCTGAGCTGCACGTTCGGCACCGTGCAGCTCGCGACGAGCGAGTCGGGACGCATCGAGATCGGCAGCGGCGTCAGCATCAACTACGGGACGGCCATCTCGGCGAGAGAGAGCGTCCGCATTGGCGACCGGACGAAGATCGGCCCCTATTGCGTCATCGCCGATACCGAGCTTCCGCTGCCATTGCCGCTCACAGAGCCGTCCGCGGGGGGATACGAAGACAAGGCTTCGGCGATCGAAATCGGCCACGACGTTTGGCTCGGCGGACGCGTCACACTGCTGCCGGGCGCTCGCATCGGCGACGGAGCGGTCATCTCGGCGGGGAGCGTGGTCAGTGGCCACATTCCGGCGAACGCTGTTGCGTCCGGCATTCCTGCGCGCGTGCTGCGCATCACGGCGCCAATTCATGCTTCGAACGCTCCCGTGTCGGGCTCGCGCCCGCGTGTCGGCAATACCGCCTTGCGCGGCACCGAATCGGAGACGGGTGGCGAGCCACGCGCGACGAGCGCGACGAACGCGTCCGATGAGGAACCGGTCCATGAACCTACGACGGCCTCCGCTGAGTGACTTGCGGGCACGCCTCGCGGCTCGCGTATCGCGCGCGCTATTGCTGCGTGATTGCGATGCCGTCGGCGAAGGGGTTCTCCTCGTGGGGCGGCCCCAAATCACGAATGGGGGCCGTATCGAGATTGGCGATGGGTTCGCGATGAGCGCTTCGCCGGTTCGCTCTCACTTCGAGGCGCGGTCGGGCGGCCGCATCGTCGTCGGCAACAACGTTCGCATCTCGTATGGCGCGTCGGTCTTCGCGCACGAGCTCATCGAGATTGGGGACAACACGGTGGTCGGGCCAATGGCGATGCTTCTCGACGTGGACTTCCACGAAGTGAAGAGTCGCGAAACGATGGGAGAGCCGCGACCGATCCGCATCGGCAAGAACGTCCACATCGGCGCTGGCGTCGTCATCCTGCGCGGCGCCGTCATCGGCGACGGCGCTCACATCGCCGCCAACAGCGTCGTCGGCCGCGCCGTCCCCCCCGGCGCCCGCGCCGCCGGCGTCCCCGCCCGCCCCCTCGCACCCTCGCCGTAACCCGGGTCCCCCCTCACCCGCGCCCGCCCTAAAAGGGCCGGGGTCCGTTGTACTTCAACGGAATCGCGTGGCATTTGACGGAGGCTGGTTCGCCGCGGAGGGACGAGGTCCGTTTTTTGGTGGGCAACGCAACGCGCGCGGGGGCGAGGCCGACGGGTCGGCATGAAACCGCGCCAGGTGAAAGCCGGACGTGTCCACATGATCACTCGCCGCTGCACGCAAAGGCAGTTTTTGCTGAGTGCGGATCGCCACGTCGTGCAAACGTTCGAATACATCCTCGCGGAAGCTGCGGAGCGATTCGGCGTCACCCTCTACGCCTGGGTGCTGATGGGGAATCACATCCACATCCTCATCCGAGACAACCACGGCAACTATCCAAAGTTCATCGAACATCTCCACAAGCTGATTTCGATGGCGATCAACGACTACCTGGAACGGCACGAGAACCTTTGGTCGTGCGAACAAGCGAACGTCGTTTGGGTCGTGGAGAACGACGACAAGTTCGGCAAATTGATCTACATCCTCGCGAACCCGGTCGCCGCCCAGCTGGTGGAGCGTGTGGGGGATTGGCCGAGCTCGAGTTCGCTATCGCTGAACGTCTCGGGCGGCGAGAAAGTCATCAAAAAGCCAGAAGGCTACTTTCGAAAGAAAGGTCCGATGCCCGACGAGGTCACCTTGCGCGTTGCGCGGCTCGAGGGCTTCGAGGAGTTGTCACAAAAGGAGTGGAGCGCCAAGGTCCTGGCGGCCTTGGATGAGGCAGAAGTGGACGCGCGAAAGAAGCGGATGAAGACGAAGGGCCGCGTTCTCGGACGAAAGGCAGTCCTCGCCGCCCTCCCGACGGACACGCCAGCCACTGTCGAAGAGCGTAGGCGATTCAAGCCGACGGTCGCTTGTCAAAACGGAGAGAGCCGCGCGCACGCCCTCGACATTTTGCGGTCGTTTCGAGCCGACTACGCCGACGCCCTACGGATGTGGCTCCGCGGCAACCGCAAGGCGAAGTTCCCCGATGGCACCTACCGCATGCGGTTACTCGGAGCGCCATGCGAGCGCCCGCGCGTCCCCAAAACGCCGCTAGCCGCATCACGTACTTCTTCGCGTCGCGGCGACGTGACAGCGCCAGCGACGACCGTTAGCTGAACGCGAAAACGTCGAGGCCTCGCGCGCGGCGCCCTGGCCACTCGCGAGGCGTCGACACGAAGACACGCAGAGTTACTTGAGCGGTAGGCTGCGCTTCGGCGCTGCACCGGTGAGGCTCGCGAAGAAGTCGTTGCCCTTGTCGTCGACGACGATGAAGGCGGGGAAGTCGACGACTTCGATTCGCCAGACGGCTTCCATTCCGAGCTCGGGATACTCGAGGACTTCCACCTTCTTGATGCAGTCCTTTGCGAGGCGCGCGGCGGGACCGCCGATCGAGCCGAGGTAGAAGCCACCGTACTTCTTGCAGGCTTCGGTGACCTGCGCGGAGCGGTTGCCTTTGGCCAACATGACCATGCTTCCGCCGGCGGCCTGGAACTGGTCGACGTAGGCGTCCATGCGTCCAGCCGTCGTCGGACCGAAAGAGCCCGAGGCGTATCCCTCCGGGGTCTTCGCCGGGCCTGCGTAGTAGACGGCGTGATCCTTCATGTACTGCGGGAGGCCCTCGCCACGGTCGAGGCGCTCCTTGAGCTTCGCGTGCGCGATATCGCGCGCGACAATCATCGGGCCCGAGAGAGAGAGGCGCGTTTTAATCGGGAATTTCGAGAGCTTCTCACGGACCCCGGCCATGGGTTGGGCGAGGTCGATGTGGACGACTTCGTCGGGGAGGTCGGCGTGGGTGGTGTCGGGGAGGTAGCGGGCGGGGTCGGTTTCGAGTTGCTCGAGGAAGATGCCGTCGCGCGTGACCTTGCCGAGCATCTGGCGGTCGGCGGAGCAAGAGACCGCGATGCCGACGGGGCAGGACGCGCCGTGGCGCGGGAGGCGGATGACGCGGACGTCGTGGCAGAAGTACTTGCCGCCGAACTGGGCGCCGATACCACTGCGTTGGGCAATCTCGAGAATCTTGGCCTCGAGCTCGATGTCGCGGAAGCCGCGACCGAGGTCGTTGCCGGTGGTGGGGAGGGTGTCGAGGTAACGCGCCGACGCGAGCTTCGCCGTCTTGAGCGTGTACTCTGCACTCGTTCCGCCGATGACAATCGCGAGGTGGTAAGGCGGGCAGGCCGCCGTGCCGAGTGAGCGCAGCTTCTGCTCGACGAACGAGAGCAGGCTCTCGGGATTCAAGAGCGCTTTCGTCTCCTGATAGAGGTAGCTCTTGTTCGCCGAGCCACCGCCCTTCGCCATGAAGAGGAACTTGTAGGCCTCACCGTCCGTCGCGTAGAGCTCGATCTGCGCGGGGAGGTTCGTACCCGTGTTCTTCTCGCGGTACATGTCGAGCGGCGCCATCTGCGAGTAGCGCAGGTTGGTCGTCTGGTAAGTCGACTGGATGCCGCGCGCGATGGCCGCCTCGTCGCCGCCGCCGGTAAAGACGTACTGGCCCTTCTTCCCCATGACGATGGCCGTGCCGGTGTCTTGGCACATGGGAAGCACGCCGCCCGCCGCGATGTTCGCGTTCTTGAGCAGGTCGAGTGCGACGAAGCGATCGTTGGGCGACGCCTCGGGGTCGTCGAGGATCTTCCGCAGCTGCGCGAGGTGTCCGGGACGGAGCAGATGCGCGATGTCACGCATCGCATGCGACGCGAGCAGCGTGAGCCCCTCGGGCGCTACCTGCAGGAACGTCTTGCCCCCCGCCTCGAACGTCGAGACGTGGTCTCGCGTGAGCAACTTGTAGGGCGTCTCGTCTGCTCCGACCGGAAGCATGTCCTGATATTGGAACTCGCTCATCGGGCGCGGAGCATAGTGCGTGCGAAGGCAAGAATCGAGGCGTGGAAAACAGCCCGAATCTTCGTGGCAAGCTCGACCGGGTGTATCGTTCCCACGATGATGAAGCAGACGGGTTTCCTGGGCCTCGGCGTCTCGGCCATCCTCGCAGTCGTCATGCCGCTCGCCGCGCTCGCGCCGCTCGGCGCATGCGGTAGCGACGACGCACCGAGCGGGAACGGCGGCCATGGTGACGGAACCAACGACGGCTCCTCACCGCCGGCGGTCCGCGCAGAGTTCGGCCTCGACTCGCGTCCGACCAACACGACCTGCAAGCCCGCCGCGCGCCCGCCGAGCACGGCCCCCGTCAAGCTCGAGCAGGTTTACGCCAACGTCGCCCTCCAGGCCCCGATGATGATGGCGCAGATCCCCGGCGACAGCTCGCGCTGGTTCGTCGCCCTGCGCGGCACGACCAACGGCGGCAACGCCACCGTCGTCTCCTTCCCTGCCGACAACCCGCCCAACGCGCCCAACGTCGTCGCCACCATCGGCCCCGTCCAAAGCGTGACCGACGGCGAAGGCGGGCTCCTCGGCATGGCCTTCCACCCCAGGTTCGCGCAGAACGGCCGCCTCTACGTCTCGTACCTGACGACGGGTGGAGCGAACAACCGTCGCTCGATGGTCGGCTACCTCACGAGCACCGACAACGGGAAGTCGTTCGGCAACTTCCAACCGATCCTCTCGTTCGATCAAACGACGGCCACGAACCACAAGGGCGGCGGCATCGCCTTCGGCAAGGACGGCTACCTCTATCTTGGCTTCGGTGACGGCGGCGGCGGCGACGACACCTTCAAGAACGGCCAGACGAAGACCGGCTTCTTCTCGAAGCTACTCCGCATCGACGTCGACAACGTCCCGCAAGGTCAGACGTACGGCATTCCCGACGGCAATCCCTTCAAGAATGGCGGCGGCGAGCCCGCCGTCTTCGCGTACGGCTTCCGCAATCCGTTCCGCTTCTCGATCGACCGCGACTCCAACGAGATCTGGGTCGGCGACGTCGGCCAGAACGTCTGGGAGGAGATCGACGCCAAGATCAAAATCGGCGCGAACTACGGCTGGCCGTGCCGCGAGGGTCTCCACGACTACATGACCGACAAGACGAACCCCGACCACTGCCCCAGCATGATCGGCCTCACCGATCCGGTGACGGAACACAAGCACGACGGGTCGCGTTCCATCACCGGCGGCGTTGTCTATCGCGGCAAGGCCATCCCCGACTTCGTCGGCTCGTACATCTACGGCGACTACGCCAAGCAAGACATCTGGACGCTCTCGTTCGATCCCTCGACGGGCGCCGTCCAAGACACGCAGATCAGTGACGCACCCGCCGGCTCCTGGGTCCACTTCGCCGAAGACAACGACGGCGAGGTCTACGCGGTCAGCCTCAACGACGGCCGCGTCTACAAGGTCGTCGCCGCCGCGCCGACGGGGCCGAACACGTTCCCCGATCGGCTCTCCAGGACGGGATGCGTCGACGCGAGCGATCCCAAGAAGCCAGGCGCGGGCCTCGTCCCCTACGGGGTGAACTCCGCGCTCTGGAGCGACGGCGCACAGAAGGAACGCTACCTCGCGCTGCCCGACGGCAAGCAGATCACGATCGGCCAGGACGGTGACTTCGACTTCCCGAATGGCACCGTTCTCGTGAAGACGTTCTCGCTCGGCGGAAAGCGCATCGAGACGCGCCTCTTCATGCGCCACGACGACGGTGGCTGGGCCGGCTACACCTACGAGTGGCTCGACGACCAAAGCGATGCCGTCCTCCTCCCATCGAGCAAGTCGAAGGTCGTCGGCGCGCAACCGTGGACGTACCCGAGCCGCAGCGATTGCGTCTCGTGTCACTCGGAGGCCGCCGGTCACTCTCTCGGGCTCGAGCTCGGCCAGCTCAACGGCGACTTCACCTACCCGAGCACGAACCGCATCTCGAACCAGCTGAAGACGCTCGACCACATCGGTCTCTTCGCCACGGCGCTTGGCAAGCCCGTCGACGAGCTCGCGAAATACCCCGATCCGCTCGATGACGGCGCACTCGAGGCGCGCGCGCGTTCGTATCTCCACGCGAACTGCTCGAACTGCCATCGCCCGGACGGACCGGGTCGCGGCAACATGGACCTGCGCTTCGCGAGCTCCTTGGCCGACGTCAAGGCGTGCAACGCTTCCCCCTCGGCAGGCGACCTCGGCATCGACGGTGCGAAGCTCCTCGTGCCGGGCGATCCCGCGAAGTCACTGATCTCGGTGCGACCGCATTCCCCTGGCGCGAATCGCATGCCGCCGATCGCGTCGAGCGTCGTCGACGACAAGGGCATGGCCGTCGTCGACGACTGGATCAAGTCGCTGACGCAGTGCCCGTGATGCGTCGTCTCTGACACGGCCTGTCAAAGCGCCACCACCTTCCTCGTCGCGAGCCACGCGTGCTAAAAGCCGCGCATGGCGACACGTCGCACGCTTTACTCGGAGATCGAGCCGTACCGCACCGGGCGCCTCAAGGTCTCCTCCGTTCACGAGCTCTACTTCGAAGAGAGCGGCAACCCCAACGGCAAGCCCGTCATCTTCCTCCACGGCGGGCCCGGCGGCGGCACCGAGCCGAAGCACCGTCGTTACTTCGATCCCTCGGTCTACCGCATCGTCCTCTTCGATCAGCGCGGTTGCGGCAAGAGCACGCCGTTCGCCTCGCTCGAAGACAACACCACCTGGCATCTCGTCTCCGACATCGAAACGCTGCGCGTCCACCTCGGCATCGAGCAGTGGATGGTCTTCGGTGGCTCGTGGGGCAGCACGCTCGCCCTCGCCTACGCCGAGACGCACCCGTCGCGCGTCACCGAGATGGTCCTGCGAGGCATCTTCCTTCTCCGCCCCGAAGAGATTCGCTGGTTCTACCAGGAAGGCGCGAGCTGGATTTATCCGGACGCCTGGGAGCCTTACGTCGACCACATCCCCGAGGCCGAGCGCGGCGATCTCCTCCACGCTTACTACAAGCGTCTGACCTCGAAGAACGCCGTCGAACAGGCCGCTGCAGCGAAGGTGTGGAGCGTGTGGGAAGGCAGCACGAGCTGCCTCTTGCCGAGCCCCGAGCTCATCGCGCGCACCGGCGGCGACGACTTCTCGCTCGCCTTCGCGCGCATCGAGTGCCACTACTTCGTCAACGATGGGTGGCTCACCGAGGGGCGCGACATCCTCTCCAACGTCGATCGCATCCGAAAGATCCCCGCGGTCATCGTGCAGGGTCGCTACGACGTCGTTTGCCCCGCGAAGAGCGCGTGGGATCTCTCACGCGCGTGGCCCGAAGCCGATCTCCGCATGATCCCCGACGCCGGTCACGCAGCAAGCGAGCCCGGCATCGTGCACGAGCTCATCTCCGCGACGGACAAGTTCCGTCCCTGACGGCCTCTCACTCGTCGGTGCCGAGGGCCGCGCGAACTCCTTCGCGATCGGCCTTTCGGCGCACGGCGACCGGATGCGGCCCGGACAGACGATAGCGCTCGCCGTGGTAGGCGATGCTGAGGTCGCGCGTGAATGGGCGCAAGCTGTCCTTCAGGCGCGCGAGCGCGACATAGACCGCGTTGCGATGCCGGAGCGGGTGAAAGGCGCCGCCCCATACGCGCGCGAAGATCTCTTCGAGTGTGATGCCGCGATCGCCCGCTTCGGCGAGCACGGAGAGGAGCACCAGGCGCTGCTCGGGTAGCTCGAGCTCGCGCGCACCGGAGCGAACGTGTCGTCCGTCGAGGTCGACGACGCAGGCCACGCGCTCGGGCGGCTCTGCGGTCTCCGCGGTGAGGTAACCACGCGGCCCGATACGCCAGACGACCTCTGCATTCTTCGCGACGCCGAGCCTCTCGATGCGGGCCTCGAACGGACGTCGCGTCGCCGTGCTTCGACGTGGCGGCACCGCCACCCCTGCCTGCGTGGCCGCGCGCGTGAGAGCCGCGTCGATCCCCTCTCCCGCCAGGCGTACGGCCGCGTCGAGCGACGCGCGAAACGCCAGCAGATCGCCGCGTGACTCCGCAAGCGCTGCGCGCACGATCGCGGCCGATGCGAGGATCGGTGCGTACCCTCCTTTTTGCGCGACGTCTTCGCACCCCGCGAGCGCGTCCGCCGCTCGCGCGGCCCAAGCCGCACGTTCCCCCTCGGCCCCGTCGCGCACCAGCCGAGCGAGGGCTTCGGCGCGTGCGAGGCGTGCGCGCGCCAGTTCGTGCTGGAGGCGCGTCCGCGCATAGACGTGCTCGGCCGCTTCGGCGGACTCGAGCGCTTCCTCGAGCGCCCCCGTCGTCAGGAGCAACTCCGCCTTTCGCAGCATCGCATACGCATGAACGACGCCCGGCGTCTTCGTGTCGACCTCCGGCACTTTGCCGTGGAGCACGTCGTGATCGATCGCGATGAAAGGCGAGTTCGGGATGCGCTCGTAAGCCACCTCGATGCGCTGGCGCGCGCGTGTGAAGTCACCTTCGGCCTCGGCGAGAAGCGCGCGATCGGCGTCGCAGATCGGCACGAACGCCGCGAGCCCGGGCTCGCCGGCACCGATCTCGAGCAAGCGAAGCATGCGTTCGGCGCGTGCGAAATCACCCGTGCCGATGCACGCGCGCAGGAGGTCGCGCGCGAGAATGCATCGGAAGAGGATGTCCGCCTGGCGATCGAGCAGAGCGAGCGCCATGTCGGCACCTTCCAGCGCCCGCTTGTGTTCACCGCGACGGATCAGCGCCGCGAGCTCGAACAACTTCGCGAACGGCCGCCCGCGCGCCTCGCTGTTGACGAGCTCGAGCGCGCGATCGACTTCGCCGAGACCGAGCAGCGCATGGATGTCGAGCAGCGTGGCCACCGGTTCGATGGGAACCCCGGCAGCCTTCTGAGCGGCGCGTGCCCGCGTCGTCCAGGCGTGGGTCTGCGCGTAGTCTTCTTCGTAGAGGTAGCTCGACGCAAGCTCCACTGCCCGGCGCGCCTCGAGCTGCGGAACACCCGCCGTCTCCGGCGCGAGCGCCTCGAGCGTCACTCGCGCAGCTTCGAGCTCACCTCGCAAAATGGAGAGCTGAGCGCGCGTGAGCGCGAGGCCCGGACTCTCGCCGGGAACCTTCCCCGCCTTCGCGTTGCGTGAGGGCCCTTTCTTGCCCGCTCCAGCCTTCTTCGGGGCGCCATCCCCAATGGCATCGAGCGCCTCGAGGGCATGGCGCGCGGCTTCCGGCTCTCCGGCTCGGATGTGCGACTCCGCACGCAAGAGCGCGAGGCGTTCGGCTTCTTCGCGCGTCTTCGGGCGAGGCACCTCGTCGAGCGTGCGGCGCGCCGCTTCGTAGTCCGACGCTCGCAAGTGTTCGCGCGCCAGGAGCCGCAACGCGAGCGGAGCATGAGCCGGCGAGCGCGACGCGACGTCACGCAGAAGACGCTCGATGACACTGATCGGCACCATCACGCGCGCCATCGGATGCTGCTGGATCAAGCGAAGCGCGATCTCGGGATCGCCGAGCTCCAGCTGCGCGCGAGCGGCCGACACGAGCGCCACTTCGTCCCGCGCCGACGCCGCAAGTGAGCTCTCGGCCACCTTCGCGACGAGTCCCCAGTCTTCGGCCGTGGGCTCACCCAGCACCTCGCGTGCCGGTTCGATCGCCGCCTCGACGATTCCGATCTTCTCGCCGTCACGCTCGACGAGAAGGTGCTTTCGCAGGTTGTCGAGCGCGTCGCGCCCACCCTTGTTCGCGAGGCGGACGAGCTCCTCTTCGTCGAGCGGAGCCTTCGCAGCCGCGAGCACGCCGAGCAACTGTCGCCCCGCGTCCGACGAAAGCGTCTCCATCGTGTGCCGGATCGCGGCCGACGTATCCGCCACCACACGCGGAACGGACGACTGCGCGAGCGCCACGCGAATGAAGAACGGATTGCCCCCGGTTGCCTCGACGAGGTCGTCGGCCAAGGAACGACCACGTTTCGCCTCGATCGCGTGCACGAGACGAAGCGCATCCTCCCGCGCGAGCGGGCGCACCTGGAAGGCCGGTGCGCGGAGCGAAGTGTCGCGCGTCGTCACGGCTCGCCGCGACACGATCACGATGCGCGCCGTTCCCTCGTGCATGGCGAAACGACGAACCATGTCGAGCACGGCATCGGAACGCTCGTCGAGGTCGTCCCATACGAGCGTGCGCGGAGCTCGCGCGAGCATCGTCGAGAGTGAATCGAGGCTCGCCGCGGAAGGATCGGGGCGCGACTCGCCGAGCGCATCGGCGATCCTCTCGACTGCCTCACGTCGGGCGGAGGCGCCCGCCATGGAGACGGCAACGAGCGGTGGAAGCTGCCCTTCCGCCGCGGCGGAACGACAGGCCTCGAGCACGAGCGTGGTCTTACCGACACCGGCTGCGCCGTACACCTGGACGACGCGGTTACGGATCAGTAGCGCACGAAGCTCGGAAATGTCCCGGTCGCGCCCAAGCACCTCGACAAGCGTGTCGTCACGGCCGGCATCCACGAAGGCAGAAGCGTAGCCTTGATTCTGCTGCGAGGCCTGCGCGATCTGGGCGTTCGAACGCGATCAAACGCAAGAAAAAGCGATGAAAACGTGGACTCACGTCCACAGTTCTGCGCCGGTCGCTATTGAGCACGTCACGGCCGAGGTGCCAAGCCCTCGTTTGCACCTTGTCCGAACCTCGTCTTGGGGCCGCTCTTCGTCCGTCTTTTCTCCTGTCCTTGGGCCGTCTTCCCTTTCAGGTCTGCGCAGGCTAAACGCGGGAGCGCTATGTCAGGCTCGGAGTCATCGCAAGGGTCCGGAACAGGTCATTCCGCCGAACAGGCGCTCATCGACGCACGGCGTGCCAAGGCCGACCGCATCCGCAAGCGGGGCGAGAATCCGTTCGCCAACGACGTCGTCGCCCGCGAAGGCGGCATCACGCTCGACATCGGAGCGCTCCGCGAGCGCGCCTCGGGCGCCCGTTCCGCCGACGGCAAGTACACCGAAGACAAGGTCAAGGAGCTGACCGGCGCCGACCGCTTCCACGTCCGCGGGCGCGTCATCGCCTTCCGGTCGGCCGGCGGCCTCTCGTTCTTGCGCCTTCGCGACCGCACCGGCGAGATCCAGCTGCTCGTCAGCGAAGCCGCGCTCGGCGCCGGCTATGCCGCCCTCGAAGACATCGATCTCGGTGACTTCGTCGAGGCCGAAGGCGCTCTCACGGCAAGCAAGCGCGGCGAGCTGAGCATCGAGCCGACGCGCATCCGAATGCTGACCAAGGCACTTCGGCCACCGCCGGAGAAGTGGCACGGCCTCCAAGACGTCGAGACGCGCTACCGCCAGCGGTACGTCGACCTCTTCGCCAATCCGGCGGTCGCCGACGTCTTCCGCGCGCGTAGCCTCATCGTGCGCGCCACGCGCAAGCTCCTCGACGACACGGGCTTCCTCGAAGTCGAGACCCCGACGATGCACACGCTCATCGGCGGCGCGGCGGCCAAGCCCTTCACGACGCACCACAACGCGCTCGACATGAAGCTCTTCATGCGCATCGCGCCGGAGCTGTATTTGAAGCGCTTGCTCGTCGGCGGCCTCGATCGCGTCTACGAGATTGGCCGCTGCTACCGCAACGAGGGCATCTCGACCCGGCACAATCCGGAGTTCACGATGCTCGAGTACTACTGGGCGTACGCCACGTACGACGACCTCATGGCCTTCACCGAGAAGATGCTCCGCGGCATCGACGGCGAGCTCGCCAAGGCGATGCCCGAGGCGCACGCGAAGTGGAAGGCCGAGCGCCCGTTCACGATCGACGAGCCGTTCGCCCGTATCCCGATGGACACGGCGGTCGCCAACGCCGCGCGCTCCACCAAGATCCCCGCGTGGGAGGCGGCGGTGGCCGACAAGGGCGGCGCGGGGCTCGTCGCGCTGCTCGGCCAGGACTTCGGCGAGCACATCAAGGAGTGGGCGAAGAGCTCCCCGCGCGCCAAGTCGATCGACTGGGGCAACTTCCGCAAGGGTTGGCTCAAGTGCGAAAACGACGGCGAACGCCTGTTCGCTGCGTACGAGTACCTCGGCGAGCCCTTCCTCACCGAGGACTACAAGGCGCAGGACGGCAAGCGAAGCCTCCCCGTCTTCATCATGGATTACCCGTTCGAGACCTCGCCGCTCGCGCGTCGGAATGATGCCCGCCCCGCCCTGGTTGACCGGTTCGAGCTGTTCATCCATGGCCGCGAGCTCTGCAACGCATTCAGCGAGCTCAACGACCCGGACGATCAGGCGGAACGCTTCCGCGAGCAGGTGCGCAAGAAGGCGGCCGGGGCCGAAGAAACGATGGACTACGACGAGGACTACGTTCGCGCGCTCGAGCACGGCATGCCGCCTGCGGCAGGCTTCGGCATGGGCATGGACCGCCTCACCATGATGCTGACGAACTCGCCGTCCATCCGCGACGTCGTTCTCTTCCCGCTCCTCCGTCCGGAGCAGTGATCGCGCAATGACGACACCGGAGACACCCGACAACGAGGTCGCAACGGCGCAGGAGCCTTCCGCGCCGTCCAGCCAGCGCTCGCCGGAGACGGCGGGTGAGGCCCCGAACGCGGGTGCGCGGTGGGCAACGGAGGGCATCGAGCAGCCCTGGACGCTCGGCGAGGCGATCGGCCAGGCCCTGTCCGCCCTTCGCCGAAACCTCGGCAGCCTCGTCGGCGGTTACGTTCCGTACGTCCTGCTTCCGCTCGTCATCGGAGTCGTTGCAGGCGTCCTCGCGCGAACCGTCTTCCAGTCGGTCTTCTTCGAGTCGCCCGCAGACCTTCTGCATCGCTCGCTAGGCTCGACGTCGACCGGCGGCTTCACGCTCGCCCAGCCGTCGATGAGGCCCCTCGTCCTGCTGGGGGCGGGCGTCGGTCTCCTCTCGGGATTGATCGTCACGGTCGGCGTCGCACAGCTCTACGAAGCCGCTCTCGCTGCGATTCGTGGCGTTCCCGTGCCGCCCGGCCGGGTAGGCCGAGCCCTGAAGCGGACGCCGAAGCTGCTGGTGCTCCACACGCTCATCCTGCTGCTTGCGTGCATCCCGGCGACCTTCGGCTTCCTCGCGCTGCCGTTCGTCCTCGCGCCGTTTTTCGTCGTCGACGACGACGAAGCGATCGGCACCGCACTGCGCAAGAGCTGGCGCCTCGGCAAGCACTTCCTCGGCACGCTGTGGCTTCTGGGCTTCGCCCTCTCGCCGCTCGCGCTGCTCGGGTTGGCCAGTCAGATCTTCTCCGTCGTGACCCTGCCGCTGCAGGTCTGCGCCATCGCCTATGTCTACGCGCGCGCGACCGGCCGCAACGATCTTCCCTGGCTCACGCCCGAGTACGGAAGCCGTGCGATCCGCACCTTCCTGAAGGTCACGCTCGTCGCCCTGCTCACGCTCTTCGCCGGCCTCGTGGCCTGGGTGGAGTCGCTGCCCACGCTCCGCGGCGCCGCCTGGAGCGCCAAGGACATGGCCGTCCGCGTGAGCACCATCCTCACCGGCGTCACCGCGGTCATCGTTCTGCTCGCGCTGCTCTTGCCGTACGTCCTCGACCGGCTCGAAGGGCGCCGCTTCACGTCGTTCGTCGCGGCTCGACACGTTCGCTCGCAGAAGAGCGGATTTCTCACGGTCATCAGCGTTCTATCGATCTGCGGCGTCGCCATCTCCTCCTGCGCGCTCTCCAGCGTCGTCAGCGTCATGGGCGGCTTCAGCCAAGATCTGAAGCGCAAGATCCTCGGCAACAACGCTCACATCGTCGTCGACATGACCTCCGGAGCCACGTTCGGCGACTACGAGTCGGCCGTCGAACGCGTGCGAGGCGTCAAGGGCGTGATCGGTGCGGCGCCCGTCGTCCACGGCGAGGTCATGGCCTCGAGTGCGTCGAACCTCGCCGGCGTCATCGTCTCCGGCATCGAGCCCCAGTCGATCAAGAGCGTCATCGAGCTCGGAAACAACATCGAGGTCGGCAAGCTCGACTACCTCGAGCACCCCGAGAAGCTCACGCACCTTCCGCCGAACGAGGTCATCGGCCTCGGTCCCGGCGGCGAGCAGTATCTCAAGGGCGCAGATCTCGGCGGCCTCACCGACGAGATCGATCCCTCCGTCCGCGCCGTCCTGCTCGACAAGCCCGATCGCCCCGGCCTCATTCTCGGCCGCGAGCTCGCCAAGACGCTGCACGTCTACGTCGGCGACGAGATCACGCTGGTGTCTCCCCTCGGCGACCTCGGCCCGATGGGCGTCATGCCCCGCACGAAGAAGTTCCGCGTCGCGGGCATCTTCTACAGCGGGATGTACGAGTACGACGCCACGTACGTCTACACGATGATCGACGCCGCGCAGGATTACTTCCAGACGGAGGGGAAGATCAGCGCGATCGAGATCAAGGTCGAAGACGCCGAGCACGCCGATCGAATCGCCCCCGAAGTCGTGGCCGCACTCGACCGGCCCGAGCTTCGCGTGCGCGATTGGCGCGAGATCAACAAGAACCTCTTCAGCGCGCTCAAGCTCGAACGCTTCGCGACGTTCATCATTCTTTCGATCGCGATCATGGTCGCGAGCTTCTGCATCGTCTGCACGCTGCTCTTGATGGTCACCGAGAAGGGCAAAGAGATCGCCATCCTCAAAGCCATCGGCGCGAGCGACGGCACGATCCTCCGCACCTTCATGATCGAAGGCATCATCATCGGCGGCATCGGCACGGTGTTCGGCGTCACCACCGGACTTGCAGTCTGCACGGGTCTGTCGTGGTTCGGCCTCAGGCTCGACCCTGACGTGTATTACATCGATCGCTTGCCGATCAGCGTGAACGGCTGGGACTTCCTCACGGTCGCCCTCGCTGCCCTCACGATCTGCACGCTTTCGACGATTTATCCGGCCTACGCGGCCTCACGGCTGCGCCCGGTCGACGGGCTCAGGTACGAATGAGGGAGCCTTTGGGCTCTCGTCTCGTTTGCTAGAAGGAACGCGCCCATCGTGAGCAAATCGCCCATCTCGCCAATCGTGCTCGCCAAAGACGTGAAGAAGTCGTTCCAGCACATGGGGCGAACACTCGACGTCTTGCGCGGCATCGACCTCTCGATCGAAGAAGGCGACATGGTCGGCATTGTCGGCCAGTCGGGCGCCGGCAAGTCGACGCTGCTGCACTGCATCGGCACGCTCGACCTCGTGACCGCGGGCTCGATCGTGGTCGCAGGCGAAGAGCTCACCACGATGTCGAACGCGCGGCTCGCGGATCTCCGCAACCGCACCATCGGCTTCGTCTTCCAGTTCCACCACCTCTTGCCCGAGTTCAACGCGCTCGAGAACGTGTGCATGCCGGGCCTCATCCAGGGCACGTCGAAGAACGAGCTGAATCGCCGCGCCGAGGCGCTGCTCGAAGAGGTGGGCCTCAAAGACCGCATGAACCACCGCCCCGGCGAGCTGTCCGGCGGTGAGCAGCAGCGCGTCGCTCTCGCTCGCGCGCTCGTTCTCGAGCCGAAGCTCCTCCTCGCCGACGAGCCGAGCGGCAACCTCGACTCGCGCACCAGCGAGCAGATTCACCAGCTCTTCTTCGACATCAACCGGAAGCGCAACACGACGATCATCATCGTCACGCACAACGCCGCTCTCGCGAACAGCATGCCCCGCGTCGTCACCCTGCGAGACGGACGCGTCGAGAGCGACGAACGCCGCGAGACGCGCAGCTATCGGCACGCCGTCGACGACGTCGCCGAGCGAGCCGGCACAGGCAAAGTCGACGTCGGCTGACGCGCCCGCGACGAGAGCAAGCGCTCAGAACGGCGGCGACGTTGCGCGCGGGCCTCGCGAGCCTGGAGCGAGGAAAAGAGGCGTGATCGCAACGAACGCGGCCACGAGCCCGCCCCCCCTTCGCGCGACGTGCGGAGCCGCGTCGCGGCGAACGGAACAATGCAAAACATGAAGTGACGTAGCCCATCTGGGGACCTTGCCGTAGCAAAGTCCTACGGTCACGATGCCACGATCATGTCGCTCCACGCGCGCAGAGTCTTGGGTGGGTTTCTCTGTTTGATGCTGGCCGCGGGTTGTTCGTCCTCCGCGGGGGACGGCGCGGACGGGAACGACTCGGGCACGACCGGCACGCCGGGCGACAACGGGTCGAGCGGCGGTCCCGCCGACGGATCGACGCCGAACGGCGATCCCTGCTCGAACGGCAAGAAGGACGGGAGCGAAACCGACGTCGACTGTGGCGGCAGCTGCTCGACGAAATGCCCGAGCCTGAAGGGATGCAGCACGACGAGCGACTGCGCGGCGTCGCTCGAGTGCATCAAGCAAGTCTGCGCGTCGCCTTCGGCGAGCGACGGCGTCAAGGACGGCTCCGAGACCGACACCGACTGTGGCGGCCCGACGGCGCCGCCCTGCGACCCGAGCAAGGCCTGCAAGGTCGCGGACGACTGCACGAGCAAGGTGTGCACCGGTAACATCTGCCAGGCGCCGACCAAGGGTGACGGCGTCAAGAACGGCACCGAGACCGACGTCGACTGCGGTGGCGGCGCCCCCACCAACGCCGATCGCTGCGAGACCAACAAGGCCTGCCTCGTCAAAGACGACTGCATCAGCAAGGTCTGCACCGGCAACGTCTGTCAGGCGCCGACCAAGAACGACCACGAGAAGAACGGCACCGAGACCGACATCGACTGCGGTGGTGGCGCCCCTACCAACGCCGATCGTTGCGACACCAACAAGGCGTGCGTCGGCAAGGACGACTGCATCAGCAAGGTGTGCACGGCCAACGTCTGTCAGGCGCCGACCAAGAGTGACGGCGTCCAGAACGGCTCCGAAACCGACGTCGATTGCGGTGGCGGCGCCCCCACCAACGCCGATCGCTGCGAGACCAACAAGGCCTGCCTCGTCAAAGACGACTGCATCAGCAAGGTCTGCACCGGCAACGTCTGTCAGGCGCCGACCAAGAGTGACGGCGTCAAGAACGGTACGGAGACCGACGTCGACTGCGGTGGCGGCGCCCCCACCAACGCCGATCGCTGCGATACGAGCAAGGCCTGCATCGGGGGAAGCGACTGCCTGAGCAAGGTCTGCACGGCGAACGTTTGCCAGGCGCCGACGAACAACGACAACGTCCAGAACGGCACCGAGACCGACGTCGACTGCGGTGGCGGCGCCCCCACCAACGCCAAGCGCTGCGCGACGAACCAGATGTGCAGCGTGACGGCGGACTGTGACAACGTCCTATGCACCGGCGGCAAGTGCGCGGCGATCTCGAATAGCGACGGCATCAAGAACGGCGACGAGACCGACATCGATTGCGGAGGCACGAGCGGCAAGCTCTGCGCGACGAGCAAGGTTTGCAAGAAGGACGGTGACTGCGCGTCCGACGGCTGCGGTGACAACGGCGTCTGCGCCGACGACCGCGCCTGCACCGCGCTGCACGGCGGACGATCCTGCGGCAAGGACGGCAACGAGAGCTGCTGCACGCGCCTGCCCATCGGCAACACCGGCGTCCAGCTCGACAAGTACTCGATCACCGCCGGCCGCATGCGCGCCTTCGTCAACCGCACGAGCGGCAACATCCGTGGCTGGGTCCAGAACCACCGCCCCACCTCGTGGACCTGGCCGGTGACCTGGGACCAGTACCTTCCGACGGGCCTCACCGGAGCCAACTACGACGGCGTCTACACGCAGCTCGGCGCGGGCGAGTACGGCACGACCGGCCCCGCCAACGAAGCGTGCTGGATCGGTACCGGAGCTTGGGAGATCGGCGCGCGCACCTACGTCCTTCCGAAGACGGCGAACGACGCTACCGGCAGCGTCCAGAACTACAGCGTCAACGACATGGACGAGCGGGCGCTTCAATGCGTGACGGCGTACATGGTCGCGGCACTCTGCTTGTGGGAAGGCGCACGCCTGCCGACGCGCGCCCAGCTCGACACCGCGTGGGGCACGAAGAAGTATCCTTGGGGCGACGGTCCTGATCCGGGCGGCTACTACGCGGAGGCGCGGGAGTTCACGCCGCAGCTGGGCATGACGCTTCTTCGAAGCGAGCACTATCAACCGCCTCCGGCGTACCCGACGTGCACGTACGGTCCGACGTGCGACCCGTTCCACGCGAACTTCGCCTACAACTACTGGGGCGGCCTCACGCTCATCGGCAACGACTACTCGCTCTACATCGCGCAGCCGGGTCGCTTCCCGCTCGGCAACGGCCCCTACGGCCACGCCGATCTCGGCGGCCTCGTGTTCAACATGACGGCCATCGACCCCAGCGGCAATTCGCTCTGGTCGAAGAACGGTTCGTTCCAGGGACACGACATCCCCTGGGGCAACACCACTGTCGCCGCCACCAACAAGTACTGGGCCGCCGGCGGCCGCTGCGCTGTTTACTGATCGACCAGGCGAGTCCGCCGTCTACGCGTCACGGGCCCCAGCGAGTGATGACCTCGCGGGGCACCGTGTAAGCGTCGCAGCGGTCCATGCGGACGTGAACCGGCAGCGATTCGCTGCCCGAGAGGTCCTTCGAGTTGACCTCGACCTGCGGGACGATCTGCTCGGGGCGAAGGCTGCGAACGATGTCGGGCGGACAGATGAGGCGCACGTCGACTTCGGCCGGCTGCGTCTTGCCCTTCGGAATACCGACGACCGCAACGGGGAGCTTCTGGAAGACGCGCTCGGCCACTTCGCGCGTGATGTCTGCCGTCACGATCACGCTGGTCGGGTCGAGCTTCAGGCGAACGCTCGGCTTCTCGATCGCGAGCTGGCGCGGGTACGAGCCTTCCGTCAGGCCGCGCACGTCGAAGGCGTCCGCGCGGACGTGCTGGAGCACCATGACCTCGCTCTGCGGCCCGCGCACCTTGACCGTCTTGGGCTCGGCCACGAGCGGGCCCTTCACCACGAAGCCGTCGGCGGGTGTACCGACGACGCTGACCTGGATCGGCACGTCGCGAACGACGCGCTGCTCCCACTTGAGGTCGATCGACGCCGGATCGAACTGCTCGATCTCGACGTTCACGCCCTCGGGCATGCGCACCATCTTCGGCTCGAAGACGACGTGCGACGGCTGGTTTCGCGACAGGTCCATCTGCACCGAGACCGTGCTCGCGCGGAGGTTGTCGATGGTCTGGTTCGAGCCGCGGACGAAGATACGCACGCTCTGCGGGATCGATCCCACGAGAACGCGATCGCTGCTCTCGGGCGGCAGCAGAACTTCGAGGTCGACGACGATCGAGCGGCGGGCGTCTTGGCCGCCGTGCACGAGCGAGTAGAGGACGAGGGCGAACGCGAAGCTGAGAAGCTTCAGGTTCAGGTTCTCGGTCAGCGCAGTCTTGATCCGCTCCCACATGGCGGCTCACTCACCTTCGCGGCGCGGCGGCGTATTGCTGGACGGCATCGGGATCGGCGTCTCGATGGTCGAAGAAGGCATCGGACGGCTCGCTCCGGCCTCGGAGAGACGGCCCATCGGCACGGACTCTTCGGGCGGGATGATCCCCGTGCGACCGATGCTGATCTCGGGAGACTCGCGGCCCACGGAAGAAAGACGCCCCGAAACCGTGTCCGGCTCGCGGCCGACGGTCGAGTTGCGAGAGCCGGGCGGACTGGACGTGGGCGAGCCGCTCGGGACCGTGATGCGGAAGGATCCCGTGTTCGTCATGCTGTTGCGCTTGCCGGCCGCCGTGCCCTTCTTCTTCGCACGCGCGCGCTGACCGAAGAGGCCGAGCAGCGCCTGCTTGAGCGAAGCGCCATCGAGGTTCGGGACGATGTTGCCGTTGAAGCAGAAGCTGATCGTTCCGCGCTCCTCCGAGACGACGACGACGACGGCGTCGGTCTCTTCGGTGATGCCGAGGGCGGCGCGGTGACGCGAGCCGAGCGACTTGTCGACGAGCTTCGTGTCCGGCATCGGAAAGAACACGCCGGCCTTCGCGATGCGGAGGTTGCGGATGACGACCGCGCCGTCGTGGAGCTTGTTGAGGCTCTCCGGGATGAAGAGGCTCACGAGGAGCTCGCGCTGCACCGACGAATCGAGGGTGGTGCCCTGCGCGACCACGAACTCGTCGAGGTTCGCGTCTTGCTCGAAACAGATGAGCGCGCCCATACGGTGACGCGCAAGCTCGGTGGCTGCGGCGACGACCTCGTCGATGACGCGCGTCTCCTGCTGGCGGGCGATGCCCGAGAAGAAGGCGCGCGAGCCGACGCGCATGAGACCGCGGCGGATGTCGTTCTGGAAGACGACGACGACGATGAGGATGATCGACGACAGGAGCGTCGAGAGCAGATTGAAGAGCGTGACGAGCCCCGCCCACTTCGCCACGACGTAGATGAGGAAGATGACACCGAGGCCGGTGCCCATCTGCATCGCGCGCGTACCGCGGAGCACGAGCAGTGCGCGGTACACGACGTACGTCACGATCAGGATGTCGAAGAGATCGACCAGAACCTGGACGAGCGGTCGCGCCGCGAAGAGATGACCAAGCCCTTCGAGCATCAGACGCCCTCCCCATCTGGGCCCGCGTGCCCAATACGGGTGCCGAGGACGACCTCCATGTCGAGCGCCTGGCGGGTTGCTCGAACGTCGTGGACGCGCACGATGGCGGCGCCCGCGCGCGCGGCGTGAAGCGCGGCGACGAGCGAGGCGCCCTCGCGTTCCATCGGTTTCGCGTCGCGATCGACGAGGGTGAGGAACGACTTTCGACTCGCGCCGACGAGCACCGGCACGTCGACCGCGGCCACGAGCTCGGCCGTGCGTCGCAGGAGCTCGAAGCTGTGACGCGAGGCCTTCGAGAAGCCGAGCCCCGGGTCCATCACGAGGGCCTCTCGCGGAACACCGAGCTCGCCTGCCCGTGCAGCCGCCCGTTCCCAATCTGCGAGGACGTCGACGACGACGTCTTGGTAGGCCGACATCGGCCACCCACCGAAGCCATCCATCTTCGACTGTGCAGCGCGAGCGTGCGACAGGACGAGGGCCGCGCCGCTCCCCGCACATACGCTGGCAAGCTCCTCGTTGGCGAGGAGAGAGACATCATTGACGACATGCGCGCCCGCATCGAGGCACGCCGCCGCTACCGCTGGGCTCGTCGTGTCGATCGACACGCACGCGCGCTCGGCCGTCCAACGCACGACGTCGAGGACGCGCTCGAGCTGCAGCGCGGCCGGAACGGGCTCCGACCCCGGACGTGTGGACTCACCCCCGATGTCGACGATGTCGGCTCCCTGGCGCAGCAGTTCTTCGGCCTGCGCGCGCGCGGCATCTCGACCGAGATAACGGCCGCCATCGCTGAAGGAATCTGGCGTGACGTTGCAGACGCCCATGATCGCGACGCCCCGACGGGCGACGGCGGTCTTCACGACATCTGCGAACCTCGCACGCCTTACCGACACGACCCCTCCGTGGATGCACTCGCCGCCCATGAGGGCTAGAGGGCCTCCTTCGAGGGCCGACCTTCGTCGACTCCCGAGCACTCCAAGCTCGACGACCAAAGCTCGACGACACACTCCTGTCCACGAGCTCGTGCCGTGTCCGGACGCCTACACGCGCCCTTCAAGAGACCCGTAGCACGCCGAGAGTGACCGCGTCCACGACGACGTCCACCGTTCCGAACCACTCTTCGGAATGCCTCGTTTTCTGCGCTTTTCAGGACGAATTCTGCGAAGGCTCGAGCGCGTGTCTCAGCGCCGTCCCGGGCGCTCGCGAACCGCCGAATCGTGCAGATCGAGCGCGGCGCGCGTCAGGTGCCGAAGCACTTTCAGATGGGCATCGAGATCCGTGGAGCCGAGCGCGGACTTGATCGCCGCCTGCGCTTTCTGCCAGGCGGGCCAGCCCTTCTGCACGGCCGTCTTTCCGGAGCGGGTCAGTTGCACGATGCGCTCGCGGCGATCCGAACCAGGCACGAGCCTCACGAGACCATCGCGCTCGAGCACGGCGAGGTTGCGCGAGAGCGACGATTGGTCGAGCACCAACGTCTCGGCAAGATCCGTCACCGTCGGCTTCTTCCGCTCTTCGTACGCGAGCGCTGCGAGCACGGTGTACTGCGTAGCCTTGACGCCAACGTCGTCGAAGTAGAGGTCCCAGAGCTGCGTCACAGCACGCGAAGCACGCCTGAGGTTGAAACAGGCGCACGCAAACCCCATGTGGAGGCACTCGTCGAGCGTCGGTCCGCCAGCTCCTCCAATCGGCCCGTCGTGCTGTGGATCACGCGCTCCCTCGCGAGACGCACTGCGAGCTCCGACTCGAGCCCCTCCTCCAGCGCGAGCGCCATGAGCGCGCGTGCGCGGCATGTCGCTCGACGCGTCACGCGAGCCACGAGAGCTGATGCCTTTCGCAGCGGGCTTCGAAGCAGCCGCGGCATTCTTGGAAGCAGCCGAACGCGAGGCGCTGCGGCGAGCTTTGGCCATCGACTAGCGTTCTACTTCTGGCGCGTGGGATCGGTCAACGCGGGGCGTCGAGAATGCGACGTGCGTGGTCAACATCGAGAAGCTCTGCGAGGATGAAGTCCGCCAGTCTCTCACGTGCATGTCCGTTCATGTTTGGTACGCCTGTCTTCCGAATGTGAAATGCGTCAAGACACAGGACTGCATTCGTGATGTTTCGTTTCCAACATTGACTCATTTGCAGCACGTTTAGCCGTCCAACAAACCTGCAATTCCC
This sequence comes from Labilithrix luteola, assembly GCF_001263205.1. Taxonomy (GTDB): domain Bacteria; phylum Myxococcota_A; class Polyangia; order Polyangiales; family Polyangiaceae; genus Labilithrix; species Labilithrix luteola. Next base: position 4,892,463 of record NZ_CP012333.1, on the reverse strand, counting down.
GCAGCGCCAATCCCCGAGATCGAGAGCATGAGTGACGAGTCGTTCATGAAGAGCCTCTTCGGCGGAGTCATCGCCGAGAGCCTCGTGTTTCCCTATCCGGAGCAGAGCCGCTTCGAAACGGACCAGGTTCACGCAGTGCTCGATGCGCTGCGGAAGTTCTCTGCCAAGGGCGTCGATTCGGCGCGCATCGACAAGGAAGAGGCGATCGGCCCCGAAACGATGAGCGCCCTCAAGGAGCTCGGCGCATTCGGGTGGTTGGTGCCGAAGGAGCATGGTGGCGGAGGACTCGGTCCGTCGCCCTACGCCCGTGTCATGCAGGAGCTGACGGCCATCGACGGCTCGCTCGCGCTCACGATCGCGGCCCACGAATCGCTGGCGGTAACCGCCATCCTGCAGTTCGCATCGGACGAGCTCAAAGCCCATTGGCTTCCGCGCCTCGCCACGGGCGAGTCGGTGGCGGCTTTCGCCCTCGCCGAGGTGGGAGCAGGCAGCGACGCTGGCGCCATCCAGACGCGCGCCGATCTCGAGGGCGACGACTACGTCATCACCGGAGAGAAGGCGTGGGTCACGAACGGGGCTTTTGCCGACGTGTTCGTGGTGTTCGCACGTACGTCCCCCAAGGACGAGGGCGCCAAACCGCGCCTTACGGCCTTCGTCGTCCCGCGCGGTCAGGGCTTCAGCACGGGGCCGAACGAATCGACGATGGGCGTCCGAGGAACCAACACCACCTCGGTCACGTTCGACCGCGTGAAGGTGCCGCGAAGTCACGTGCTCGGCGAGGTCGGTCGGGGCTTCAAGGTCGCGATGGAGGTCCTCACCCAGGCGCGCCTCTCGCTCGCGAGCGGATGCGTGGGCTCTTCGAAGCGCCTCCTCAAGATGTGCATCGACCGCGTCGGCGAGCGAAAGGCATTCGGCCGCTGCATCGCCGAGTTCGGTCTCGTTCGCGACAAGATCGCGCGCATGACGGCCTCGGTATTCGCGCTCGAGAGCATGACGTACCTGACGACGGGGCTCGCCACCGCCGGTCAGAGCGACTTCACGATCGAGAGTGCCATCTGCAAGGTGTTCGGCTCCGAGACGCTCTGGAAGGTCGCCAACGAGGCAGCGCAGATCGCCGGCAGCCTTGGCTACACGCGCTCGTATCCGTACGAACGCCTCCTGCGCGATGCGCGCGTCCCCATGGTTTTCGAGGGCACCAACGAGATCCTCCGCTGCTTCATCGCGCTCTCCGGCATGCAGAGCCCGGGGCGCGAGCTCGAAGAGGTGTCACGCGCGATGCGCGAGCCCATCAAGGGCTTCGGCTTGCTCAGCGACTTCGCCATCCGCAAGGCGCGAAGCGCCCTCGGACGAGAGCGCATGTCGAAGGCCCACCAGGTGCTCTCGCGCGAGACGGTGATCTTCGAGGAGTACACCTCGCATCTCGCCAAAAGCGTCGACAAGGTGCTGCGCCGCCACGGCAAGAACATCGCCGAGATGCAGTACACGCAGAAGCGCGTGGCCAACGTGGCGATCGATCTCTACGCCATCGCCAGCGTCATCGCGCGCACCACGCGGGCCATCGAACGGCGCGGGGAAGAGGGCGCGCGCCGCGAGATCGATCTCACGAGCGTCTTCGTTGCCGCCGCGAAGAAGCGCCTCGCCGAAGAGATCGCCGCGTTCGACGAGAACGACGACGAGCTGCGCAAGGCCATCGCCCAGAAGACGTGCGCCGACGGAGGCTATCCGCTCGACGTCCTCTGACGCCTGCGGAGAGCCTCCATCGATCGCGAGGGGCGTTTCAGCGCCCCTTCTTCGCACCCGCCTTCTTCGCAGGCTTGGCGGCGGCCTTCTTGGCTCCCGCCTTCTTGGCTCCCGCCTTCTTGGCGCCTGCCTTCTTGGCTCCCGCCTTCTTCGCACCGGCCTTCTTCGCAGGCGCCTTCTTCGGCGCTTCCCACACACCGATGATGCAGCCGGTCGGATCGGTGAAGACGCCGATCGCGCCCATGTCGCCGATCGAGTGATAGTCGAGCATGATCTTGGCGCCGGCCTTGGCCGCCTTCGCCACGGTCTTCTTCACGTCGTCGACTTCGACGTAGGGCATCCAGCCCGTCGGCGCGCCCGGCATCGGAGGCGCCTGCATGCCGCCACCCACTCCGGTGCCGACGTCGATCATCGTGTACGGCGCCGGGCTCTTCACGTCCGAGAGCTTCCAGGCAAAGACGGACTTGTAGAACTTCTTCGCCGCCGGAAGGTCGTTCGTCGTGAGCTCGATGTGCGCAAACGCGTTGGGCATGACGTTCTCCTTGATCCTCGAATCGAGTGCGCATGGTCGAGGAGAGCTCTCGGCAGCGCAAGAGCGCCGAACGTCCTGCGGCTCGTTTGTCACGGTCGTGTTTTGCGGACATCGCAGGACCGTCCGATCGTGCAGGTGTCACGGAATCGCGCCGCCGAACGACGTCCGGACGTGATCGCCCGCTCCCTCGCCGCCCTCGCTTTGGTGATCGGATGCATGCCCGCCGCCGCCGCAACGCCTCCATCGGATGCCGGCGCCGTCGCCGTCCCTGCCGCACCCGTCCCGACCACCGCCGACGCGGGGAGGCCTCTCTCGCCTGCCCTCCGCAATCCCGCCCTTCGAAGTCCGATGCCGGGAGGCATTTTCGGCGGCTACCAGGGCGACACCGGCCTCGACATCGCCGGTGACCATCTCGAGGTCTTCGCGGTTGCCAGCGGTACGCTCGACTATTCCGAGCGTGGTCACACCCTCTGGACGCGCGGGAAAGACACGCCCCTGAGCGTGCGCATCGCCCTCGACGAGCCGATTGCCTGGGGGAATCAGCGCATCACGCACATGTATTATACACATCTATCCAAGCTCGAACACGAGCAGCCCGAGGGAGCGCACGTGCGCAAGCACGTCGTCGCCGGCGAGCGCATCGGCGTCTCCGGCCTCGGCAACGGCGTTCCTCATCTGCACCTCGGGTTGCTCCTCGACGGTGAGGTGGAGCAAGATTCGTGGACGTACATCCTGCGCGAAGGCGACGTGCGCAAGGTGCTCGGCGGCTACAAGAACGGCGAACGTCTGGCGCTCATTTCAGACGGAACGAAGCCACGCTCTCGGTAGCCTGACGGCCCCGCGCCTCCTCCTCGAGGTTCGGGCGAAAGTCGCGATAGGTGAGCGCGACGGTCTTCGTGGGGGCAACGTAGACGCAAACGGCCGCGAAGACGTCGCTGCAGGAGCCGTGGAAACGAGCCTGGGTGGCGTCGTTCGCCTGCACCAAGCGCGCTTCGGAGAATCGCCATTTCGAAGGGCTCGTCGCGCGCAGCGAGGCGCGGTGCTCGCGCATGCGGGCGGCCAGATCTTGCTCGCGCTCGTCGTCGTCGAGAGGTTCGTCGAGGAGGGTGACGCAGACGTCGATCTGCCGCTGGCCCGAGACGTCGATGAACTCCCAGCCGGCCGAGGTCGCGTTCTCGCTCCACGCTCCGAGCAGCGAGATGCGGAAGTCGTCGTGGCTGAACTTGCTGACCTGACGCGAGTTGACGTCCCCCTGCCCGCTCGGTGCGAGCAGCGCCGCGAGCTCTTCGGGCGGACGTCCGATCTCTCGCGCGTACGTCGATGCGGTGAGGCCTCGCTCGTCGGTGAGCGTGCGGTCGGCTCCGGCACGCAAGAGAACGCGAGCGGTCTCGACGAGGTGTCCGCGCGCGGCCTGCATCAGCGACGTCGTTCCGTAGCGGTTTTTGCGATTCGGATCGGCGCCGCGTTTGAGGAGCGCGATGACGGCTTCGACGAGGCCGTGCCGCGCCGCCATCATCAGAGCGTCGTTGCCTTCGGAGTTCGCGAGCGTCGGATCCGCGCCCTTCGAAAGCAAGAGCTCGATGCCCGACCAGTCGCGCGTGGTGTGTGCGTAGGCGGTGGCGGCGAGCAAGGCGGTCATGCCGTCGGGCGCGCGCAGATCCACCGTGGCGCCGGCATCGATCAACGCCTCGATGATGGTTAGCCGCCCCGTCAGCGCGGCGATCATGAGCGTGGTCACGCCGTCTTCGCGGCGCCAGTTGGGGTCCACTCCACCTTCGACGAGGTGGCGAATGTGATCGGCATTGCCGAGCTGCGCGTGAAGCAGCAGATCTTCGGACATCCCTCAGGCCCGCGCGCCGCGAGCCGCACGCGCGGCACGACGAGCGCCGGCGAGAGCACGCGAAACGGGGGCTTCGGGGTCGTCGAGCGCCACGGGCACGGAGCCTTCGACGGTCCAGCGCACGAGCCTCGTGGCGCCTTCGTCGTCGTCAGACTCTGTCTCGAGCGCCGGCGAGTGGGCGATCGGCACGAAGGTGGCCGCTTCCAGAATTCCCACGGCCACGCGCACGACGGCCGCGACGGGAAGGTCGGCGAGGATCGCCTCACCGGCATCCACACCGACCTCGCGATCGTGGATGGTGGTCACCGGCCCGTCCCACGAAGGCTCGACGACGACTGCGCGGAGCGTGAAACGTGCGCTGCTCGACTCGGCAAGCGCATCGACGGTGCGCCTGGAAACGCGCCACCACACGTAGATGGCGCCTTTGGCGAGAGGGAGCGCGACGCAGTCGTCCGACTCGATCGCCGGCGCGCTCTCACTCGCGACCGCCGGTTCCCCCGCGGGCTCTTCGATGATCTCGCCAACCTCGCGAACCTCGATTGGAGGCGGCGCGCCCTCGGCGGACAGCGTCGCTTCGGTCTCCTCCTCCTCGTACACGTCGCCGGGCGACTCTGCGTCCGCGACCTCGAGCTCCTCTTCTTCCTCTTCTTCCGGCGGCGGCGCGGGCTCGGGCTCGACCTCCGGCTCGGGGGGCAACGGAGGCGCCGGCGCGACGTACGCCACGTCTTCGAGGCTCGCGAGCAACGCTTGCGCCGATCCGTGCTCCGGCTCGCGCTCGAGCACGCGACGGAGCGTCTCGATGGCACGCTGCTTGTGGCCTTGCGCCGCGTAGATCTCGGCGAGCGTGAGCGTGGGCAGCGCCTGCGTTTCGGATTGCGGAACGGCCGGCGGCAGCGTCCCCGTCCAGCGGATGCGCGTGGCCGCATCGGGCAGGTGCAGCCCTCGCTCCACGACGCGCGAGAGAAGGTCACGCGCGCGCCCGAAGAAACCGCGAGAGCGCTTCAGCTGCATCTCGTCCATGCGCGGATCGAGTCGGAGCAGCTCGTCGATGAGCTCGGGCCGCGTCAGGATCCGCGCGCGCCTGATCCCCGCAACCTCGGCGCGTCGCACCAGGCTTTCGCGGTCGAGTCCCTCGAGCTCGTCGCGGTCCATCGTCACTCTGGTAGCACCAATCGGGGCGGGGGTCAGCGGGACCGCGCGAGGATGGCGCCGGCCTGTTGCGAGTCCTTGGCGATCTGGGCTTGCAGCGCCGGAAGGCCGTCGAACTTCATCTCGCCGCGCAGGCGCTCCACGAGCTCCACGCGCAACGTCGCGCCGTAGAGATCGCCCTCGAAGTCGAGCAGGTGGACCTCCACGCGGAGCTTCGTTCCGTCGACCGTGGGCCGAACGCCGATGTTCATCACACCCGGTCGGTGCGCGACCTTGGGAGCGCCGTCGTCGATGCGATCGACCCAGACCGCGTAGACACCGTGCGGCGGAAGCATCTCCTCGATGCTGCCGAGGTTCGCCGTCGGGAACCCGAGCGTGCGACCGAGCTTGTCGCCCTGCTCGACGACGCCGGTGAGCGCATGGGAACGGCCGAGCACCTCCGCGGCCTTCACGACCTCCCCCGCCCCAATCGCGCCGCGAACGCGCGTGCTGGAAAAGGGGCCCTCGGCATCGCCGGCCACGTCGGCTGCAACGGCATCGAAGCCGAGCTCCTTGCCGAGCGCCTTCATGGTCTCGAAGTCACCGGCGCGTTTGTGACCGAAACGGAAGTTCTGGCCGACGACGACCACGCGCGCGAGGAGCTTCGCTTCGAGCAGATCGCGCACGAAGTGTTCGGGCGACCACGAAGCGAGCTCTTTCGTGAACGGCTGGATCACGACCTCGGAAGCGCCGCTCGCTCGAAGGAGCTCCACGCGACGATCGAGCGACGCGAGGCGCGGGGGCGCCGGCCGTCCGAGCACGACACTCGGATGCGGGTCGAACGTGAGCACGACGCATTCGAGGTTGCGCGCATCGGCCAGGGCGCGCGCCTGCTTGAGGACGGCCTGATGGCCGCGATGCACGCCGTCGAAGTTGCCGATGGCGACGACCGAGGGCTTTCGCTCGGGGACTACTGCGTTCTGGCTCACAGATGAAGACATTCGTCGGGGACGGGGTTGTCGCTACAGGTCTCTTCACCGTCGGGACCTGCGGAGACGATCTCGAGAACGGCACGCGCTCCCTGCGACAGGAGAACGGGCCGCGGCTTGGTCGAACACGATGCGGGGGACGACGTGGACGTCACGTTACCCTCCGACGGCGCACAGCCGCCAATCTCGTTCGGCACCGTCCACGCTTGACCTGAAGGCTGCACGAGGGAGATGGCGTAGCGCCCCTTCGGCAAACAGCCGCGCCGGACCTCGCGAACGAGCGGCTGATTGGCCACGGCGCTCGCGTCGAAGAGCGGTTTGTCGCCTTGTTCGCTCGCGTCGGCGCTGCGGCCGACGAGATGCGGCGTGACGAGGAGACCACCGGCCTGGATGTTCCGCGGGTCGAAACAAAGCACAGCCGGTCGAAACAGAACCGTGACGTGATCCCGAAGCGCAGCCGTTGTGGGTGCGGAAGGCACCGGACCGGCGATCGTCTTGGCGAGGCTGTCGTCGAGCAGCGTGATTCCCTGGAGGACGACCACGGGCTTCGGCAGTTGGCCGGTGACGTTCGACTCTTCCGGCGTGCCCTGCACGACGAGCGACTGCGGATCGTTCTTTCGCTTGGGATCGTCGGCGAGCTTCACGAGCGCAACCTGCGGCCAGAGCGACGGCACCGCGGGATTCTCGGGAATGGAAGTGCCGCTCGAGAAGACGAGGAGGCCCCCCTTGCCCCTTGGAGTCACGTTCGGCAGCTGCAGACCGAAAGGAGCCGCTACCGCTGCGTCACGCTCTTCGTCCGGCACGCCCCACAAGAGCTTGATGGAGCGGAAGCTCGACTGATACGCGGCGAGCGTCTCCGGCGTCGGCGCGGAGGGCGGCGCGAGGATCTGCGCGTCCTGCGTCATCGCCACGATCGGCACCGCGAGCGGATCGCCCGTCAGGTTCGCATCGGAGTTCTCGCGACCGCCGATGTGATCCGCGCCTTCCGGGTAGAAGTACGGACGCGTGAACGGCACCTTGGTCCCGATGGTGACCGGCACGTTGTCGGCCACGTAGCCGTCGGGACCGATGGTGAAGATCGGGTTCTGCTCCGACGCCGACGCTTGGCGCGTGCCGACGTCGACAGGGAGGAAGACGGGCCGGTAGCTCGGATTCGACGCGTTCTTGCGAGCGTCTTCCAGATCGACGTAGCCGCCGGCGATGTCCCCCGCCTCGGGCTGATTGCGGAACTTGAAGGTGGGCAGGAAGCGGCCGCGCCGATCGTAGAAGGCCTGCACCATGTACGAGCCGCCGTCGAGCGGAGCGATGGTGAACGGCACCGACGCGGTGATCGTCGTATCGTCCGGCGGGCACACGAGCCCTTGGCTCACCGATCGCGGCTCGTTGGCAAACAAGCGATCACCCGGCACGGCAACGAAGTTCACAGCCGACGATGCGATGCCCTGCGGCGGCGGAGGGTTCCTCCGATCGAACACGAGCACGACCGCATTCCCGACGATGTGCCCGTCACGCGAGCACGGCCGCGGCCCGACGTAGGTGACCGTGCCCCGAATCACGCCGCGCGCGGGCGCGAGCCGCTGATCGTTGCGTTCGTCGTCGATCGGCACGTCGGTGCACGCCGAACCGCTCACGAAGAGCGTGGCGAGGAGCACGGAGCCGAAGAAGACGTCGCGAAGTTTCATGCGGGTCGGAGTTCGTTCAGAATCGGTACGAGAACATACCCATCACCCTTCGACCAACGAGCTGGCCGAAGGGATGCTCACGGTGTCTCACGTCGAGCAGGTTGAAGCCGCTCAGGCTCACGTCGGCCTGGTTCTTGAGGAACCGATAGCCGATGCGCGCATTGAACAGCGTGTAGTCGGAGAGCTTGAACTCCTGCTGCTCGATCTGCTGGCGCACGAAGTTCGTGACCTGCTCGGCCCAAACTTGGGACGAGACGTAGTGGAAGTCGATCGAGCCGTCGATCCCGGGCTTGGTGCGCAGCTGCACGCCCGCGTTGATCTTGTGCTTGCTCGTACGCTGGTCGTCGACGATGCGCGAGAGCTGCTCCGCCGTGCAGTTGGAGTTGTCCTGCTGGAGGAGGTTCAACGTGTAGTTTGCATACACGTCGAGGCCTTCGGTGGGGAACGTGCGGACGCCCGCTTCACCGCCGTAGACGTTGTAGGCCTGACACTGGTTGTCCCAACCGCCGAGCGCCACCGGGTAGAGCCCGGTCTCGGGGTTCTGGGCGCCGGCGCTCGAAATGTCGCCCACGGTGATGGGCCGGTTGTCGGCGAGCTGAATCAGGTTCGAAACGCGGTTGTAGTAGACCGCGGTATCGACGACGAAGAACTCGCTCTCCTGATTCAGGTAGCCGAGCTCCGCGGAGAGAATGCGCTCGGCGTTGAGCTTGAACCCGGGATCTTCGCTGCGAACGCCCTCGGAGACGTGGGCGGCGCCCGTGACCGGCAGCTGGATGGGCAGCTGCAAGTACGACTCGAGGAACGTCGGCTTGCGGAACGCGGTGGCCACCGAGGCGCGCACCGTCGACTGCTTGCTCGGATGGATGAGAACCGCACCGCGCGGCGACTGCTGGAACCGCTGGAGATAGGGCACCCAGTCGATGCGGTAGTCGGCAACGAGCGCGAGCGGTTCGGCGATCTTCAGCTCGTCGTGGAGGAAGAGCGCGTAGTGATGCTCGATGCGCCGCTGATCGAGATACGACCAGTCGACGTTCTTGTAGCGATAGGCCGCTCCGGCGCGCAGATCGTTCTTCACGCCGCCGCCGAGCGCCATCTTCGACTTGAGCACCATCTCGCCGTCGACGATGTTCTGCTCGACGTGCGAAGGCGAAAGCGACTCACCGACGTAGGCGTAGTTGAGGCTGCTCGTGCCGCGCAGACGGTTCCAGAAGACGCGGACGTCGACGTTGTCGCCGTTGAAGTACGAGGTGACGTCGGTGGCGGTGAAGGTCGGCAGGACGACGTCGTTCAGCGGACCGATCGCGAGGATCTCGACGGAGCCCTGCGAGAGGCCTCCGCCGATGCCGAACGTGCCTAGATTTCCGAGGCGGCGTGTGCCGCGCGCGTCGAGACGAATGGTGCGCGAGCTCTCGACCTGATCACCCACGCCCGTGACGATGTCGGCGCGACCGTTGGGGACCTCGCGCGACCAGCGAGGCAGGTAATCGTAGCCGGCGGCGAGGCGCCAACCGAAGTCACCGTCGCGCCCCGAGGCCCAGAGGCTGCCGTGCGTGGTGGCTTGCGAGCCATAACCGCCGGCGACGCCGTTGCGCCCTTCGCCAGGCTTCTTGGTGATGATGTTGACGACACCGTTGAAGGCGTCGGCGCCGTAGAGCGACGAGCCCGGGCCGCGCACCACCTCGATGCGTTGGATGTCTTCGACACCGATCGACAACGTCTGCCAGACGGTCGCGCCGAGAATGTCGGCATAGACGCTGCGGCCGTCGACGAGGACGAGCGTCTTGTTCGAGAGACGCTGGTTGAATCCGCGGATGCTCACTTCGGTCTGCGAGCCCGTCACCTCCATGATGTCGAGGCCGGCGAGACGACGAAGCAGCTCGGGGATCTTCGTGATGCCCGAGAGGCGAATGTCCTGCTCGGTGATGATCGACGTGGAGTTCGCGGCGTCGAGCGGACTCTGCGTGCCCTTCGACGCGGTGACGATGCTCTCCGCGAAGACGTCTTCGGTGCGCGCCGCGCCGATGTCGCTCGTCTCCGGCACGGGCGCAGCCGGCGTGACGGGCGCAGGTGCCGGGGCCGGCGTGACCGGTGCAGGCGTGTTCGGCGTCGGCGTGGGAGGAGCGGAGAGCGCCGCGTCGCGCGCGAGCTGCTGACGTTTGATGCGCGCCTCGAGGTTCTTCACCACCTGCGCGATCTCGTCTTTGTCCGGCGGATTTCCCTCGAGGTACTTCCGATAATAGACGACGGCCTGTTCGAGCTCACCGGACTCGGCGTAGGCACGACCGATGTTGAAGAGGACGTTCGGATGCGGAAGGAGCTCGTAGGCCTTCTGCAGCTCCGCGATGCCGTCGTCGTAGCGGCCCGCCGAGATGGCATCCATGCCCTTCTTGAAGTGCGTTCGCGCTTCGGTTCGCGCGTCGGCGAAGGCTGGCGTGGAGTGCGTGACACCGAAGAGCGCGGCGGACGCGACGAGCAGCGCGCCGATCGTTCTCCGGAGTCGTGACTCACGAGCGGTCGCGCGCGCGCCAACCTGCATCACGCGCGATCGCTTGGTCCCGGAAGGCGGCACGGGCATGGGAGGCTAACACACCGGACGCTCGACTCGCGCGACGGATCAGGGCGGCGAGTCGAAGACGAGACGGCTCAGTACGGAAGATCCTTGAAGCCGTTCGGCGTGCCGTTCTCGGCCGGCGCTTCGGTCGGTTTGCTCGGAGCCACCGGACGCGCCGGTGCTCCACCGGTAGCGCGAACGAGCTTCACCGCCAGCGAATCGTCTTTCGCACCGACGGAGCGAAGCTCGACGCGATAGCCAAGTTTGGAGACGAGCACTCTGTGCTCCTTGCCACCGTCCGCCTCGCCCTTGAACGAGAGCTGACACGGCGTCGATGCACAGAGCTCGGTGTTGCCTTCGCGGACCGAGGCACCCGGCGGATCGCTCGTCACCGTCACGACGCGATCACGCGTTGCGGTAGAGCTCACCGAGGGCAACGTCTCCACGGGCGTCGTGGCCTGAACCGAAGGCAAAGACGCGCCCGCGGCGCCGGGCTGGATCGCCGGAGCGACCGTGTTCACCGGAGCGCTCGCGGCATTCGTCACCTTCGCTGGCGACGTCACGTGGAAGGCAATCATGCCGAGGAGTCCACCAATGGCGGCCGCCCCGATCACGCCACCGAGCACCCACAAGACGCGCGAGCGAGGCCTCGGCGCCTCTTCGAAGAGCGTCTCGGCGGGCACACTCGGACGATGCACGCCCGGCGGCGTATGCGAACCGCTCCCGGCCGGCAGGCCCGAGGCGCTGCTCGAATTCACCGGCGGCGGCACCGAGCTCAGATGCGCGTAGGCGCCGCTCAGCGATACCGCCGAGAGCTGGCCGGTCATGGCCACGCCGTGCACGCGCCTGATGTTCTGCAGCACGTCTTCCATCGAGTGAAGACGCTGGTTGGGATCCTTCGCGATGCAGCGCATCACCAGCTCTTCGAAGGCCGGTGAGCAGACGAGGTGCGGGTTGACCTCGCGCATCGGCGGGGGCGCCTCGCCGACGTGCGCCATCAGAATGTTGACGCTGGTGGCGCGCTCGAACGGGACCTTCCCCGTGAGCATCTCGTACATCATGATGCCGAGCGAGTAGACGTCGGTGCGGGCATCGACATGCCCGCCCTGGATCTGCTCGGGCGCCATGTACTTCGGCGAGCCCATGAAGAGGCCGGTCTGCGTGAGCTGCTCTTCGGGTCTCTCCGAGAGCTGCTTCACGAGTCCGAAGTCGAGCACCTTCACGAAGTCTTCGTCGTCACCGTGCTTGGTGAGGAAGATGTTCGCCGGCTTGAGGTCGCGATGAATGACCTCGAGAAGATGCGCCTCGCGAAGCGCGCGGCAGATCTGGACGGCGATACGACCGACGCGGTCTTCGGGCATCACGCGAACTTCGCGGAGCGCCTGATGGAGCGTCTGGCCTTCCAGAAACTCCATCGCCATGTAGTAAATGTCGTCGTCGGTCTTGCCGTAATCGAAGATCGTCACCGAGTTCGGGTGCGTGATCTTCGACGTGATGCTCGCCTCGCGGAAGAAGCGGCGATGGAACTCGGGATCGGCGTCACCCGTGTAGTTCGGGTTGAGAACCTTCACCGCGCAGATGCGCCCGAGCGGCGCTTGCTCGGCGGCGTAGACCTTCCCCATCCCGCCGCGCGCGATGAGCTGCACGATCTTGAAGCGGTCGGCGATGACGCGACCGATCAAGGGGTCTGGTGCCCCTGACTTGCTCGCGGCCGCGGACTCGGACATTTCGACGGATGCTCCCGAAATCGGTAGGATGTCGCAATGGGGGTGAAGGTGGGAGAAGTGTGCCCTCCGTTCGCGGTTGTGTCAAACGCCCCCGGCAACGTTTCCGCGTCTCTTTGCGATCGGTGACGATGCACGGAGGTACGACCCGCCGACGACCGGCAAATTGCAAAGTCACAGCCCGGGTGGATCGTTCGGTCACCGGCGCCCCCCGGTTCGAGTCGTTCGGGCCCGGGCCGCGCTGAACGAACGAGGGCTCGACGCATCCTCAGCCCGTCTCGACGGGCAAAAAGCCTGATCGATGCGCTCAGTTCGGGTACCGTCTCGCCCCGTGATGCGAAGCCCCGTCTCCATTTCGGCTCCTCTAGGCAAATCCGCCGGCAAGCTTGCCCGCTCCCTCGCGAGCCTGGCGCTCTTTGCCTTCGTCGTGCTCTTCGCTTCGGACGCCCGCGCAGCCGGCGTGTTCAAGCTGAAGACGACCGAGGTCAACGAGGTCTCCGGCGCCTGGCACATCTACGTGACGCTCGAGCTGCCCAAGGCGCCCCCGATCGCCCACCAGTCGATGAAGTTCCTCTTCACCAAGACGGTGGCCTACGAGCGCTCCCTCATCGACGGCCACGAAGGCCCGGTCCTCAACCGTCAGGCGCTCCAGAACCAGACGCCGTCGGTCGAGAGCCTCGACGTCGACTTCGCCGATCCGAGCGGCAAGATCTTCAAGGGCACGCGCTTCGACTTCGGTCTCACGCGTGCGCGCGGCTACGAGGCCGGCGAGTACAAGGTCGAAGTGAAGACGTCCGACGGCGCCACCATCGGCGGCACGCAGAACCTCACGCTCAAGGGCGACAACGAGGTTGTCGATCGCCGCGCGATGACGTTCAACGCCAAGGAAAAGCCGATCAAGAAGGTCGACGGCTACGACGCCGGCGCTCCCGCCGCGAAGAACGCCGGTGACGACGCGCCTGCTTCGGCCGGCGGCAACGGCGAAGTCCAGGCGAGTGGCGAGGCCCAGCCCTTCATCCCGAAGGAAGGCTTCGAGAAGACGAACGAGGAGGAGATCAAGGAGCGCCCGCACGGTTGTGGTTGCTCGATCCCCGGCTCCTCGGAGAGCTCGCCGCTCAGCCATCTCGCGTGGCTCGCGCCTCTCGCTGGTCTTGGTTTGGTAGCGGCACGCCGTCGTCGCGCGTAGTAGAGTAGCCACGTCATGACGCCCGAAGAGGCGATCAAGCGAGCCGGGAGTGGGGAACTGCTCCCGGTTTGGCTTTTGATGGGTGAAGAGCGCCTCCTGCGCGATCAGGCGCTCGAGGCGATCACGAAAGCGGCGCTCGCCGGCGGCCTCGCCGAGTTCAACCTCGACAAGTTCACGGCCGGCGAAGTCGACGTCGACAAGATCCTCGGCGCGACGCGCACCGTGCCGATGATGGCGAAGAAGCGCGTCGTGCTCGTGCGCGGCCTGGAGCGCTGGGACGGCACCGCCGAGGCCACCGACGAAGGCAAGGCCCTGCCACCGCTCGACAAGATCGCCGAGTACGCCAAGGCCCCGATCGATTCGACCTGCCTCGTGCTCGTCGCGCAGAAGCTCGACGGACGGCGCAAGCTCGTGACGATGGCCAAAAAGGCCGGCTTCGTCGTCGACTGCGCCACGGTCGACGGCTCCAAGCTCCCCGGTTGGATCCGGTCGCGTGCGAAGGGCAAAGGCCACGAGATCGCCGACGACGTCGCCCAGCTCATCGCGGAGATCGCCGGTCCCGACCTCTCCTATCTCGACGACGTGCTCGAGCGCCTGTCGCTCTACGTCGGCCCGAACGCCCCGATCACCGAGGAGGCCGTTTCGGTGAACGTGACCCGCGTGCGCCTCGCCGACACCTGGAAGCTCGTCGACGCGGCGAGCACGAAAGACCTGGGCAAGGTCCTCGCCCTCTTCGCCGACGTCTACGATCCTCGTGATCGGGGCCTGCCTCTCGTCGGCGCCATCGCGTGGTCGCTCCGCCAGCTTCTCAAGCTCGAATCCGCGCTCGGCCAGGGCGCGAGCCTCGACGAAGCCGCGCGACGGGCGGGGATCTACCCAGCCTTCCGGGCACGAGAGCACGCACAGAAGCTCAAGGCGTTTCGGCCCCGCGAGCTCGAACGTTGGCTCCTCGTCGTTCAGGAGACCGACCTCGCCCTGAAGAGCTCACGCCGCCCGGCCGACGCCATCCTCGAGGACATGTTCACCCGGCTCTGCCGCCGTGCTGCCTGAAGCGTGGGAACGTTTCGCCCGCTTCGTTCATCCAATGGCCAGGAGAGAACGCGAACGCAGGTGTTGCAGCTCCGCCGCAGCGGGACTTGCGCGCCGACCTCATGGATGACAGAACGCCCCGACGGCCTTAGGTTTTCGAAGGCTTCGCGTCGAAAAAAGCTCGATGAAGGTCGAGCTTGATCGGCGTCGAAACAGTGACAACGGTACGGAAGTAGACGGAATTTTCAGGAGAAATGAGATGCACGTCCCCGAGAGGGTGATCCGGCCTCAGACACTTCAGAGTGAGACTGGTCGAACGGAGTGGATCGCCTCGGCGGATCTGCCCACACGCTTCGGCCAGTTCCGGACGCACGTGTTTCGCACGACTGAGCCCGGAGACGGGGCGTGCATGAAAGAGCACGTCGCGCTCGTCTATGGCGACATCCAGGGCGGAGCCTCCGTGCCGGTGCGCATCCACTCGGAATGCATGACGAGCGAGGTCTTCGGTTCGCTCAAGTGCGATTGCAAAGAGCAACTCGACGCCGCCCTCGCCGAAGTCGCGCGGCGCGGTGCAGGTGCCGTCCTCTATCTCCGCCAGGAAGGCCGAGGCATCGGTCTCGCCAACAAGATTCGCGCCTACGATCTTCAATCGCAGGGCGCGGACACCGTCGACGCCAACCGCATGCTCGGTCTGCCCGACGATGCGCGCGAGTACCACGCCGCCGCCGACATGCTCGCGCACTTCGGCGTGCAGAGCGTTCTGCTGATGACCAACAACCCGGCCAAGGTCGAAGGCCTCGGCGCGCTCGGTGTGACCGTCATCGGTCGCCTCCCGGTCATCGTTCCGCCGAACCCGTTTTCGCGCGGCTACCTCGAGACCAAGCGAACCCGCATGGCGCATGAGCTGCCCACACGTGGCGCTGCTTCCGCGGCCATCACGGCGACCGATCCGGTCCTCCAGGCGATCAGCCAGGGCGAAGCCGAATAGCCGCGTTGCCCGGACGGGAGACACGTAGGACACCGCAGTAGACCGCCCCCGGCGCGCTCGCGTACTGTTGGGCGGAGACGATGGCGCATTCGATTCGAGCTCTTTTTGCGGTCTCTGCGGTCTCCTGGGCTGCGCTGACGCTCACGTCCGCGGGCGAAGCCCAGGCCGAGGGTCAGACGCCGTCGATCGATGCGCGCACGTGGCGTCCGTCGACCGACCCGAACGCATCCCTCGTCATCGAACCGGCGATCACGCCCGGCCCGGGCGTCGTGTCGATCGGCGCTTACACGCACTACTCGCTCCAGCCGGTCACGCTCCGTCGCGCGGGAACCGACGACGTCGCATTCCGTCCGGTCTCGCACGTCTTCGGCGTCGATCCGGTCGTCAACCTGGGCATCGGCCAGCGCCTGGCAATCGGCGCCACCCTCCCCGTCCTCCTCTACCAGACGGGCTCGTCGGATCTTCCGCCCACCGTTTCCAACGAATCGCAGGTCCCGCACACCACCATCGGTGACCTCGGTCTCACGGTGAAGGGCACGCTGATTCGCAACGAGGGCGGCGGCTTCGGTCTCGCCGGCCTCGGCCTCGTCAGCCTTCCCACCGGCAACAAGTCGAGCTTCGCCGGCGAAGGCGCCGTCACGGCCAGCGTTCGCGTTCTTGCAGAATACACCCTTCTCGTCGCGGCCGTCCAAGCGAGCATCGGCTACAAGCTCCGCACCGAGCACCGGACGTGGCCTGCCCAGGAAGTCGGCGGCTATCGCTTCGGCGACGAGATCCCGTGGACCTTCGGCTTGGGTTTCCGGCCGGGCGTGCTCGGCGTCGACCCAGGCAATCGACAGCGCTGGGAGGTCGCCATGCACGGCTGGCTCCCGGCCGGCCCAGTCGGTCCGTTCGGAACCGGCGACCCGGGCAGCGCGGCGCTCTCGCCTCTGATGATCTCCGCGAGCGATCGCATCGAGCTCGGTCACTACCGTGACACCTACCTGCTCTTCGGCGCCGATTTCGGGCTGAACCAGGCCGTCGGCGTGCCGATCGTGCGCGCGATCGCGAGCATCGGCTGGGCTCCCCGCGAGCACGACATGGATCACGACGGAGTCAAAGACGACGTCGACGGATGCCCGGAGATCCCCGAAGACAAGGATGGCTTCGAGGACTCGGACGGCTGCCCGGACATCGACAACGACGAAGACGGCATCCTCGACAAGGAAGACGCCTGTCCGAACGTCCCCGGCGTGGAGTCGAAGGATCCCAAGAAGAACGGATGCCCGATCCCCGATCAAGACAACGACGGCATCGAAGACTCCGTCGACGCTTGCCCGCAGGTCAAAGGCGTGGCCTCGGACGATCCGAAGAAGAACGGGTGTCCGGAAGAGAAGGTCGTCGCCCCCGTCGTGCCCGAGAAGAAGTGCGATCGCTGGAGTGATCCGGTCACCACGGGCTGCCCCAATCCCGATCGCGACGGCGACACCTTCGACAACGAAGTCGACAAGTGTCCCGATCAGGCCGAGGTCTGGAACGGCATCACTGACGAAGACGGTTGCCCGGACGAGGGCGGCACGCCGCTCGTCACCATCGACGCCAAGCGCAACATCCGCTTGTCGAAGCCCATCAAGATCGTCGGCACCGCGGAGGATCCGGAGGTCGATCCGGCAAGCCTCCCGATCGTGCACGCGCTCGCCGCGCAGCTCAATCAGCACCGCAATTGGACGCTGGCCGTAGGCGCCAAACCAGGCGCCGGCGACGCGACGAAGGCCCAGCTCGATGCGCTCGGCCGCTCGTTCGCCGTCGTTCGCGAGGTCGCTTCGCTCTCGCACCGTGACGGCGTGGCCGAGACCGTTGGATGGGACGCGGTGAAGAAGCTGGCCCAGGCCGACGGAAACCTCGGCTTCCTCATCCTGGTGAACCCCACGCCATGAGGGCAGGCGCGGCGGCCCTCGTCTTCGTGACGGTCGTCGCCTGCGCGCAGGCGAGCAACGCGCAGTCGCGGAGCACACCGGCGAACGCCGAGCGCTCCTCGAACGGCGTGCCCACCAACCTGCGGGCACGCGTCGGCATCGACTACGCCGCACGGCTCCTTCGGTCGACCGATCCCGACGAACGTTTGCGCGGCATCCAGCGCGCAGCGGCCGTGGGAACTCCGGAAGCGGTGGCTCTCCTCGCGCAGCTCGCGGAAGGGTCGTCCACCACGGGTACGATGCGCGGTGATCCGCGCGCCCTCGTCGACCTGGCACGCGCGCTCTCGCGCTTCACGGATCACGAACGCGCGCGGGCGGGGCTGCTCGCGATCGTGACCGGCGGTACGACGACCGCGTCGCGGCGCCCGCCCCAGGTACGCGCGGGAGATCTCACGGCCGATGTCGAAGGGGATCCGGTCGTTCGGACCGAGCTCGCCCGTCAGATCGCCGCCATTGGCCTCGCCCGTTCGAGTGCCGACCGCGCGCTCGAGCAGCTCTATGCCGTCGCACGCAGCGTCGGCGTCGGACAGGCCGCGGCCACGAATGCCATCCTGCGCTCGCCTCCTCGCGACCCGGGCTTTTTCGGCTCGCCAGGCGCGAACGTGTCGCCGGCGACGGTGCAACTGCTCGCGCAGCTCGGCGACCTTCGCGCGATCGAGTTTCTCCATTCCGCAACGCGCTCGAGCGACGTCGTCACGCGCGCGGCGGCCATTCAGGCCCTCGCCGAGCTGGGGGATCAGCGCGCCGTCTCCATTGCACGGGCGGCTCTGGCCGAGCCGGACACGCGATTGCGCAACGCCGCCGCCGAATCGCTCGTCACGCTCGGTGCGCCCGAGCGCTTCAAGGCCGTTACCGCGCTCATCGAAGACGAAGCCACCACGGCGATGGGGGCACGCCTCGCCGAGCGCGTGCACGGACCGGAGATCACGAAGCTCCTCGCCGCGCGCGCGGCGGTCCATCCCGATCGCCAGATACGTGCAGCTTGCATCCGTGCGCTCGGGCGCTCGTCGGATCCCGCGGCGGCGACGGCTCTTGCCGCGCCCGCGTTGCTCGCTGATCCGTCGTTCGGCTACGAAGCGGCACTCGCGCTCGCGCGCTCTCCGGCGCCGAATGCCGCGGGGCTCACGGCGGACCTGGTCGGCGGGAAAGAGCGGGCGCTCGGTGTTCGCGCGTATGTCGTCCGTGCGCTGCTTCGCGGGGATCGTTCGCGTGATGCCGACGCATTCGTGTTCGGCCTCGCCCGTTCGAAGGACGGACGTGAACGCGCCCTCGGAGCCTTCGCGCGGGTTGCCCTCGGCGACGCCGGGGTCGAAACGTTCCTCGGTGACCAGGATGCGCGCGTGAGGCGAGCCGCGGCGATGGGAAGTGCGGCGCGGCCCTCGCCCGAATCCGATCGCGCGCTGCTCGCGCACCTGGCGCTGGAAGCCGATCCGCTCACGCAACAGGTGCTCGCCGCGGGCCTTCGCGGCGGAGATGCGAAGGGTCGGGTCAAGACGCTGTCGCTCGTCGACCGAGCCCAGAGCGGCGGCGCCGACGCTCCGCTCGCGGCCTACGCACTGGCTCGCCGTGCCGACGAGAGCCTCGAACCGAAGGTCACGACGCTGCTCGGCGATCGGGATCCGGTCGTTCGCGCGCACACGGCGCGTGGGATCGGCGCGGCTCCACTCGAAGACGCCTCGAGTCTCCTCGCATCCGCCTACGCGTATGAGACGGATGTGAACGTCCGCCGGGCCATCGTCTCGGCGTTCGCCGCGCGCACGAACGACAAGAGCTCCCCTTCGCGACAGCGCACCCTCGAGATGGCCGCAACGCTCGACCCCGACGGACCAACGCGCCTCGCCGCGGCGCGCGCCTTGGCCGGAGTCACCGCGCCGTTCGGAGCCGCGTCTTCGAGCGACGTTGCGTGGCTCCGTCTCCAGAACGAAAACGGCGGAGCTCCGAACAGCGCCTTCGTGGGCTCGATCGTCGATGCCAACGGCGTGGCCGTGCCCATCGCGTTCGACGACGACGGCTTCGCCGTGCTGCCCGGCTTGCCGCCTGGCGAGGCGAGGCTCGTGCTTGCACCGCGCCTCCCTTCGTACGAGGCTAAGCCGCGATGAGCTCCCCCGACTCGAAACAGAACCCTGCCGTCGCTTCTGTAGTCTCGGGCGGAGGCTCGGGCGGTACGCAGGGCCCGACGTTCGAGGACGCCATCAAGCGCCTTTCGGAGATCGTCCAGACGCTCGAGCGCGGCGAGCTCCCGCTCGAGGAGTCGCTGCGCCTGTTCGAAGAAGGCGTGCGCCTCTCACGCACCTCGCAAGACAAGCTCGAAGGTGCCCAGAAGCGGGTCGAAGAGCTCCTCGGACTCGATCGGGATGGTCGGCCGCGAACCACGCCGTTCGACACACGCGGCGATCGCGAAGACTGACCGGCTCAAGGCGGCGCCCCCTTCTTCGGCGGCGCTTCGATGGCCGGCGAAGAGTTCTCCGGCGTGGGCTCGTTCTGCTGGTCATTCGGCTTGGTGAGGATTCGCGTCACGTCCTGCACGGCGCGCGAGATCGCGCGGAAGCTCGTGCCGCCGGCGATGACGAAGAGGACGCCGAGCGAGTTCTGCCCCGCCGTCGCGATGGTGGGCGGCGCCTGGTAGGAGTTGACTGCGAGCCGGTCGCCCCAGCCGTACGACAGCTCGAGGCCGAGCAGGAGCGCGCCGTCGCCGCGATAGGAGCCGACGCCGAACGAGGCCGCGACGCGATTCGTGCGCGCCGGGTAGTAGTTGACGAGGGTGCCCGAGAGCTCACCTTTCGGAACCGCGCTGATGTCGGTGCTCAAGCCTCCGAGCAGGCTGATCTGCGGACGGAGGAAGACCTCCGCACCCACGCCGACGTTCACGACGCCACGCGCGCGCTGCGAGAGCTCGAACGACTGCGAACTACTCACGCTCGTATTGCCTACGGTGTCGACGCGATTGCCGTCGATGACGGCGTCGTAGGCCGGGCTCATCGGCGAAAACCAGCTCACGTCGAGCTCTGCGGTGCCCCACTTGCGCGCGATGCCGGTCCCCAACGTGACGCGCAGGGGGGTTCGCGCGTTGAAGCCTCCCTGCCCGGTCATCACCGAGGACTGATTGCCGCCAGCGTCCGACTGCGTGTAGAGCGACGCGCCACCGGTGCCGAAGAGATGCAGCGACGGCGCCTCGACGGCCAGGCCCACGCTCTGGCGACCGAACGTGTACGTGGCGCCGGCGATGGCGTGCAGTTGCCACGACGTTCCATGCGACGAGCTCTGGAACATCGAGTTGATGGGCGTCCCCAAGATGCCTTGCTCGGAATGGGCGATCGCAGTGAGCGAGCTCCACTGGTTGGAGATGCTGGCGTGGATGGACGCGCCGATGGTCAGCCCGGGCACGAGCCACATCGAGTACGTGGGTCCGAACTGGAAGCGCGAGAACGTCTGCGCGAACGCTTGCGACTGACGCGTGACGACACCCTGCGAGCTCGTCTGCTGGTAGCCCTCGTTCGAGTAATAGAACGACTCGGTCTGCGTGGTCGCAGCACAGAGACCGAGGCGCGCGTCGCGGAACCGAGGATCGTTCTCGGTGGCCTTCTTGAACCAATGGATGCGGCCGACGCGGAAAAACAGGCACAAGCTCGAGGGCAGTGACGTGAGCCGCACGTCGGACATCGAGGTGCCGCCCACCTGGAGCGAGCCGAACTTCTGCGTGTCGATCGGCCCCGGCTGATACCAGTGCGGCGCGGTCGTGAACTGCGCCGCGTAGAAGTTCACCGAAAAGGCGAGCCGACCCGGATCGATCCGAAGCGCGGTGGCCGGATTGATGATGGCCGACGCGCCATCCATGCCGTAGACGACGCCCGTTCCTCCGAGCAGCGTCGTTCGACCGCCCATCGGCGACGAGCGGTAGTTGCCTTGCGCGTGCGCAGCGCCGGTCGTCAGCAAGACGAGCAGGCCGAAAACGATTCCGCAAAACAGCGCGGCGAGCGTTCGGCGGCCCGGGGTCGACACGTCCGGACCCTACACAGAGCGTGGGTTTGGCGCGACAGGAAGCCGACGAGCCGCGAAGGCGGAACGCCCGACGTCAGCGGTTGATTGCGCCGCGATAGACCCAGCCGTCACTCGCGAAGCCGTCGCCGTACTTGATCGAGAACCAGCCGTCTTTGACGTTCCCGACCTTCACCTTCGTCCCGCGCGGGAGTCGGGCGACGACTTGGCCCGTCTTCGGCACGTCGCGAACGAGGGCGACTTCCCAGCCAACACTCGCCTCGCCACCGGCGACCGGTGCGGGCTCGGGACGATCTTTGGAGTCGTCCGGCGCGTCTTCGCCCGAGCGAGCCTTGGCATTCTTGTCGACGCGCGCGCCGATGGGGTCCTTGTCGCCCTTGTCGAGCGAGCTTGCGCCGGTCGATGGAGCCAAGGTCGCGCTGTACGCCACCGTGTAGCGCGCGTGCTCGTGCGCGACGCCGCTCACGCCGGTGCCTTGGAAGAGGGTCTTGAGGCAGCCGCCGATGCCGTCGATGTTTCCGACGTTCGTCGACTTGCCGATGTCCCAGTTCATCTTGCCGCCGGCGAAGTCCGCCGTGACGACGAGCGAGAGCTTGCCGCTCTGTCCGTCCGCGGCCGAGCAAGTGCTCAGCTTGCGGAGACGCGGGGCGACCAGCTGATCGAGCCCCGCGACGGCCCCGCAATCCTGGCCCTTCTTGGTGTCGCCACCTTCCGTCTTGCAGGAAAGGACCTTGCCCTTCTGGACGCTGATCTGCGTGCCCGCGGCGGCCGTCGGAACGGCGGTGGCGGCGGCGACGGAGCTGACGCTGGCGGCCGGAGCAGTCACCGAAGCGGCGGGCTGAACGGGCGTCTTGCCCGAGACACTGGCCGCCGGCGCTTCCGGTGCGCGTGCGCCCGACTTGGCGCTTCCCGACGCTGCGGCCGCGCTCGTCTCCGAAGGGGCGCTCGGTCCGAGGCGAATGCCCATGACACGAGGCCAGGCCACGCCGAGGACGAAGCCCACGGCAGCAATCACACCGACCTTGATCCAGCCGGGGCTGTCCCGATCGGGACCGGGCATGTCGACAGCGAGCGGCGCGTCCTTGCGCATCGGCTCACTTCTTAGCAAAGACGCGCCAAACAGGCGAAAAACCCACGCAGTTCCTTACCGCGTGGGTTTCTGCACCATTTGGGCTCGCCGCCCGAATGACCGAAGACAAGAACGTCGGGGTCGCAGTGAGCCCCGACGTTCGATCATGACTAAGGCAGCACGCGGATCGCGAGAACGATCGCGCCGTTCTGGTAGGCCCAGCCGCCGACGTTGAAACGCTTGTTCGGCTCGGCGGTGATGTCCGCGAGCTTGAGGAAGCCGTTGTTGTCAGGCTGGCTGATCGCTGCACCGACCTTGTAACGCTTGTCCGGCGTGACGTCGTTCAACGTCACCTGGAACGTGCGACCGTTCGGAAGCGGCGTGGTGCTCGGCTTGCCCTTCTGCAGGGGAAGCACCTTCTTCTCGAGCAGCTTGTAGCAGTTGTACTTGAGCGGCGGCATCTCGCCGATGGCCGGGTCGACCGTCGGCTTGTCGCACTGCGTCCCGTGGATGACGAGAACCTCGGCGTTCGGCCCGCTCTGGGCTTCGGCCGTCTTGGTCGTCGTGCCCGCGATGAACGCGCAGGCAAACGCGAGCCCCATCGTCAACGCGCCCCGACGAGAAGAAGTCATCTCGTGCCCCATCTTACTTTGCTCCCGTTTCGTCGACCCAGACGACCACGCTCGTCGTGACTTCGTTGGCAGCCGGAAGATAGAACACGCTCACCGATTGTCCCGGCGTATCGGTGGCGGTAACGTCGACTTCCACAGGCGCGTTCGAGGGCTCGGACGCGTTCACGGCGACCGGCGCGGGAGCCATCGGCGTCTCCTGCGGACGTGCCACGAGGAACAGGGCGGCCGCGAGAGCGAGCGCCGCGGCAACTCCGCCGGCAATCTGCGTGCGTCGACTGCGCTTGGCGCGCTCGGCCGCAAGCGAGGTGACGGCGGCCGGCTCCGCCTTCACGGCCGGAGCAGCTTTCGGCTCGGCCGCGATTTTCGCCATGACGGCGTCGGCGATGTCGAACGACGCGATGGCGCCGCCCGCACGCGTGGCATGGCCCTCTTGGACGAAGTCGCCGAGGTTGGCGATGTCGTTGACGAAGCGAACGGCGTCGGCGTCGGTCGCGAGGAGCTTCTCGACCTCGGTAAGGTCGTCGCCCGCGAGCTCGCCGTCGGCGTAAGCCATCAACTTGAGCATGTTGTCCGAACTGAGGGTCATGATTCGTCTCCGTCATCCGCCCCTGTCGAGGGGACGCCGGACCCCGGTGTCTTTCCGATCTGTTCTACGTAACAGTCGGCCAAAGCTTTCTGGAGTTTCTGCCGCGCGTGAAAGAGACGACTCATGATCGTCCCTTTCGACACTTGCATCGCTTCGGCCATTTCTTCGTAACTGAGGCCGTCAATCTCCCGCATGACGATGACGCTGCGGTGATACGGAGGGAGGGCTTCGAGAGCTTGTTGGAGTCGCCCCGCGATCTCCGTACGCCGGACCACGTCGGCCGGATCGGAGCCGTCGATGCGGCTGAGAAGAGGAAACTCCTCCTCCTGCCCTTCGTCGGTTTCGAAGCGGGTCTCGTCGATGTCGCCGAGCTGCCGCCCCGGCTTGCGGATGAGGTCGATGCTGAGGTTCTTGATGATGCGATAGAGCCAGGTGAAGAAGCTCGACCCGCCCTGGAAGCTATTGAGGCTCTTGAAGACTCGCAGAAACGCGTCTTGGACGAGCTCGCGCGCGTCGTTCTCGTCACGGACGAAGGACAGCGCGATGGCGAAGGCCCGACGCTGATGACGTTCCACGAGCGACCGAAAAGCCGCCGTGTCGCCGTTTTGCGCCCTCGCAATGAGTGCACGATCCTCCTCCGCTTCGCGTTGCCGTGTCTGCTTGGTGTTTGACGCCTCGGAAAGCCGAGTATTCACGGCTTCCGACGGAGGCGGACACGACGGCGGTCGTGAGGGGGGTCGAGGGGCGGAACGCGACAACTCCCGTGCACGCTCGTGCAGGTGATCCGACGAAGGCACGTCGTCGTCACCACCCGGGTCTTTGTCCTCCGAGTCTGGCTGCGCCACGGACATTCGCGTGGTCCAGGGTAGTACAGGGGCTAGGGTCGCGGCTACAGACCGGATTTCGCCAGCACGACGACGCCATGGCGCAATGCACCAAAGTAGCCAAAACCCCTGGAAATCGAGGGTATCAGGCCGCGCCAGGGCGAGCGGCGCCTAGTGGGGGAACGGCTCGTCCTCGTCGTCCGGCGAAGGCTGCGGTACGCGCGGACGGAAAGACGGCCCGCGGTTCTTCGGCTCCTTGAGCTCGCCCAGGGTCACCTTGAGCTCGAACGGCTTGCCCGCGCGAATCACGCGGACGGTCACCAGTTTGCCTACGCCCGCGGTGCTTGCGAGCCACTGGAGGAGCGTTCCCCGTTCGACCGCTTGGCCGTCGAACGCCACGATGACGTCGCCCACCTCGAGCTTCGCCTTGTCGGCCGGGCCGCCCGTGTCGACGTACTCGATGACGGCGCCTTTCTCGTCCGTCACCTTGAGCTGCTGCTTGTCCTCGGGCGAGAGGTCGCGCACGTCACGAATGCGAACGCCGAGCGCGCTTCGCGTGACGTGGCCTTCCTTCAACAAGGTCGGCATCAGCTGCTTCACCATGTTGATGGGGATGGCGAAGCCGATGCCTTGCGCGCCGCCACCGCGAATGGCGGTGTTCATGCCGACGACTTCGCCCTTGAGGTTGAGGAGCGGTCCGCCCGAGTTACCGGGGTTGATCGACGCGTCGGTCTGCAAGAAGTTGTAGTACCCACTCGGATCGAGCGGCACGTCTTCCCGACCGCGGCCCTTCGCGCTCACGATGCCCGCACTGACGGTGTGCGAGAGGCCGAACGGATTGCCGATGGCGACGACCCAATCGCCGACTTCCAGGTTGTCCGAGTCGCCGAGGGGAATCGACGAGAGATCCTTCACGCCCTCGATCTTCACGACCGCGATGTCCGTGCGCGCGTCGCGCCCGACGATCTTCCCAGGGAACCGCCGCTCGTCGGAGAGCTGCACGACGATCTCGTCGGCGCCGTCGATGACGTGGTTGTTGGTGATGATGACGCCGGTGTTGTCGACGACGAAGCCCGTGCCGAGGCCCTTCTGCGCACGGCTGCTGCGGCCCTTGCGCGCAAACAGCCCGCGGCCCTCTTCCTCACCGACCGTGTAGATGGTGACGACGCTTCCATCCGCACGCTTCGCGATCGGTGCGAAGCTGAGTGGCGCCATCTTGATGTCCTCGGCCGCCGGCGCTTTCTGAGGCAGCGTGGACGTGGGGGGGCGCGTGGGCTCGGCGACGGCGGACGCGCTCGGAACGGGAATCGCGCCCGGAGGGAGACCATCCGAGCGCGCTTGTTCCTTTGGTTTGCACCCGCTCGCAAGAGCGGCGACCGCGACGAGCGTGGGTGCGAGGAAACTCCGTGCGATGCGACCAGCTGGCTTCATGAGCGCCTGCGGGAGCGTCGCGGAGGGCTGCTACTTGGCAGCCCCCTTGGAGCGCTCCACGTAACGCATCCTAAGATCGAAGAGCACCTGTGCAAGGAGACGCTCTTCGTCTCCCGTCAGGTTTCCCTTCGTCTTCTCCTCGAGCAGGCCGAGGATGTCGATGTTCTGCTTCGCCAGCGAGAGGTTGGCCTCCACCCTGTTGGTCTCCGGATCCGGCGCCTCGCCGAGGTGCATCAGAACGGAGTGGCTGAGCGAGAGGATGAACGTCGCGAAGTCGATCTGAGGAAGCGTTTCGTCGCTCATCGCGTTCGTTCTCAGACCGCGGGCGGCTCGGAAGATCCGTCGTCCGTCGACGGGGCGACAGCCGCCGGTTCCTCGGGCTCGGCGGCGGGCGCCGACGGGGGAGCAGCAGGAGCAGGAGCAGGAGCCGCCGCGGGAGCCTCGGGCGCAGCCGCTTCGGCAACGACCTCGTCCTCGTCCTCGTCCTCGTCCTCGTCCTCATCATCCACGTCGTCGTGACCGACCGAGAAATCCTCGACGACCGAAGGCTGCGCGAGGGCCGGCTGCGAAACGCCGAAGGCCTCGGTCTGGCCGGTGAGATCGGGCAGGCCGGCGACGTACTTCTCGACGTCCTTCTCGGTGACGGCGCCGCTCTTGAGGTTGCGCTCGCGAACGCGCACGTCGAAGGTCCAGTTATTCACGTTCTTCTGAGTCATATGGCTAACCTCGGAGGTGCCTCACGTAGCGTCGATTCCGGGCCGAAACAAACCCGAAGAACAAGCACGAGGGCCGTTTATGCCTGGTGCAGATGTAGTCGCGGCACGGGACCGCCGCAAGGGCGGAAACAGACGGAAAGTCAAGGTCGTGCCCGCGACTTCGAGGACACAACCTACTGAAATCAGTGCAGTTTCTTGGAGGTGAGCTGGACGAGGTCGCCACCGTGGCTGTGGTCGTGCCCGTGCTCGTGGCCATGCTCGTGACCATGCTCGTGACCGTGGTCATGGCTGTGGTCGTGGGTCGGGTCGTTGCACCCGCCATAGCCCGCGTCTTCGAAGGCCTCGGCCGCCTCGGCGATCTCTTCTTCGCTGGCGGCGCGGATCTCGCGGACCTTCACGGCGTAGTGGAGGGTCCGACCGGCGAGCGGGTGGTTCGCGTCGACCACGACCGTGTCGTCCTTCACTTCGATGACGCGCATCGCGAGCTCGTCCCCATCGGGTGACTCGGCGATGAACTCGTCGCCCTCGGCGACCTTCGTCGGATCCGGGAAATCGCCACGGTCGACCTCGAGCACGAGATCTTCGTCGTGATCGCCAAAGCCCTCGGCGGGGTCCACGACGATCGACTTCTCCGTGCCGACCTTGAGGCCTTCGAGCGCGGCCTCGAGGCCGGGCACGAGCATGCCGTAACCGTGGACGTAGACGATCGGCTCGCCGTCCTCCATGTCGCTCGTGTCGAGGACTTCACCGTCGTCGCCCTTGAGCGTGTATTCGAGGACGACCCGGGCGTTCGGCTGAATGGTTTCCATGATTTCGATCTCTACGATTCGGACTGCTGATCAGAGCGCATCCGGGCCGACGATTCGGCCCGCGATCGCGCTGGCTGCGACGACGAGCGGACTTGCGAGGTAGACCTTTCCGGGTCCGCTCCGGCCCGGGAAGTTGCGGTTGATTGCGCTGACGGTGACCTGTTCGGGGGAGTCACTGACACCAGGTCCCGCCTTGATGCAAGCCCCGCACGAGGGATCGACGAGCTCGGCCCCAGCGGCACGGAACACCTCGAGATACCCCTTCGCTTCGGCATAGCGCCGGATGTCCTGTGAGCCGAACTGGATGTAGAGGTGCACGCCGTCGGCGACCTTCTTGCCCTTGGCAACGGCCTCCGAGAGGACGGCGGCGTACATATCCATGTCCGCCTTCTTACCGCCGGTGCACGAACCGCCGTAGGCGATGTCGATGCGAACGTCCTTGTCGCTCGAGCTCGCCCCGAGCGTTCGAAGCGGCACGCCGTTGCGCGGATCCCCAGGCGTGGCGACCATCGGCTCGACCGCCGCGAGATCGATCTCGAACGTGGCGAGGTAGCTGGCCCCCGGATCGGCCTTCACGATGCGCGAACGAACCGACGCGGCGTCGAGCCCGCGCTGCTTGACGAGGTAGTCGACCACGACCTCGTCGGCCTCGATGATGCCGGTGAAGCCGCCCGCTTCGACCGCCATGTTGGTGAGCGTGGCGCGCTCGTCGAGGTTCATCGACGCAACGCCGTCGCCTGCGAACTCGAGCACCTTGCCGATGCCCTGCCCGCTCTTGAAGAACTCCTGACTCAGGATATGGAGCATCACGTCCTTGGCGCAGACGCCGGGACGGAGCTTGCCGCGGAGCACGAACCTCGCCGTCTCCGGCACGGTCACGCGGATGTCCTTCGTGTACCAGGCGTTCGCCATGTCGGTCGAGCCGACGCCGAACGCGAAGCAGCCGAGCGCGCCGGCCATGCACGT
Organism: Labilithrix luteola; assembly: GCF_001263205.1. Lineage (GTDB taxonomy): Bacteria > Myxococcota_A > Polyangia > Polyangiales > Polyangiaceae > Labilithrix > Labilithrix luteola. Next base: position 4,864,090 of record NZ_CP012333.1, on the reverse strand, counting down.
GTGCGAGTCGGTGCCGGCAACGAGCTGCCCGGGAAGCGCGATCTCCTCGATGACCTTGTTGTGGCAGATCGCTTCCGAGCCCACGAGCTTGCCGTCGCGGTGGACCTCGCCGTAGAGCTTCACGCCCTGCTTCTTGGTGAACTCGTCTTGCACCACCGCGAGCTTCTCGGCCTGCTCTTTGAGGCCCATGTCGCGATGGGCCTTCGGCATGACGAGATCGAGAAACGTGAGGTGATCGCGGAACGCCCAGACGCTCTCCGGGTCGGTGACGCGGGCGTCTTTGCCCATCTCCGCGGAGAAGAGCGATTCGGCCATGGGCGTCACGTACTCGTGGCTGAAGCGCACGTCGGTGCGAGCGAAGAACGCATCACCCGGCTGAACGGCGGTGACGCCGACGGCGCCCGTCTTCGCGTTCGTGATCACGTGCGCGGCGAGAATCTTCTCGCAGAGCGTCATCGGGCGGGCGGGCGTCTCGATGGCGGGCGGCGTGGTCTCGCCGGCGAGGCGCGCGCGGTTGTACGCGAAGAGGCCGCCGTGCTCGACGATGGCCGCGCTAATCGGGTCGAGTCCTTTCGTGAACTCGGACATCGGGATCGCTTCGCCGCCTCGGATTCGCTCGATGAGCCCGAAGTCCGTCGACGTGAGCAGGCCGATGTTCTGCGCGTTCTGCCGGTAGATCTTCTCGATGCTCTTGGCGATGACGAGCTTCACGCCCGCCTTGAGCTCGCTGTACGGCGCCGTTTCACGGCTCGAACCGCAGCCTTTGGAAATGCCGCTGACGATGACGCCGAAGCCGCCGTTCTTGATCGCGTCCTTGCCGATCTTGCCGCCACGCAGGCCGACCAGGCAGAAACGCGCAAGCGTCTCGTCGTAGTAGTAACAGACCCAACCCGGGGTCAGTTCGTCGGTCGAAATGTTGGATACGAGCGGCCGTTCGGGGTCGTACGGCAGGTCTTCGCCGGCGAGCTGCTTCTCGAGCAGCGCCAGATCTTCGGTGACGAAGAGAACCCGACCCCCGATTGTCACGTTGGACGTGCTAGACGGCTTCACGGCGGGCACATCGGTACGACTCGAGCTCGAGGCGGTGTGGGCGGCCGTATCCATGGATCCCCCTTAGCACGGGTCCCTGCCGGATGAGATGGCGGGGGGCCCTCAATTTGGGGTAAATGCGCCCCCGTCCAACATGCCGGAAACACGCGGCGCATCCCGCTCGACGATCTGGGTCATCACGACCAGCTATCCGGTGGACGAGGGCGATCCGTCGGGTCACTTCGTGCAGGCGGAGGTACGCGAGCTGGAGCTTGCTGGCCACTCCGTGACCGTCCTCAAACCGCGCGCCGGCGGGGCCTTCGGATGGCCAGGCGCGGCAACGCGCCTACGGGGGCGCCCCTGGAGAGCCATCGACGCGGCGGGATTCGTCGCCACGGCCGCCATGCGCGTCCGGCTCGGCAAGCCGTCTCGCATCATCGCGCACTGGGCCCTCCCGGGGGCTTTCCCGATCGCGCTCGGCGCCGACCTCGAGGGCGTCGATCTGGAGGTCGTCTCCCACGGGGGCGACGTCCGGCTGCTCCGCGCCCTGCCCGCCCGAATCCGCTCCAGCATCGTTCGGCGCATCGCGGAACGCGCCAGCCGCTGGCGCTTCGTCTCCGACGCGCTCCTCGAGGAGCTCACCTCCTCGCTCGCGCACGACGACGCGCAGCGCGTGAAGGCCGTCGCCATCGTCCAGCCGAGCCCGCTGACGATGCCCAACGTCGAAGAGGGCGTCCGCGCACGGCGAACCGCACTCGGGTCCCGCCGCCTCTATGTCACCGCCGGGCGCCTCGTGCCGAGCAAGCGCGTCGACAAGGTCATCGACTACGTCGCAACCGAGCGCCACGACCAAGCGCCCGTGCTCGTCGTCCTCGGTGACGGCCCGCAGCGCGAATGCCTGCAGGAGCAGGCGCAGCGCTGGGGAATCGATGCACGCTTCCTCGGCAAGACGCCCCGCACCGAGGCCCTCAGCTGGATCGGCGCGGCCGACGAGGTGGTGCACGCCTCGCGCGCGGAGGGCCTGTCGACCGTCTTGCGCGAAGCCGAGCACCTCGGCGTGAAGATCACGCTTCTCTAAAACTCAGAACTTCGCGGGCCAGTTGCGCTCCGCAAAATCCAGCTGGCGGATGCACGACTTGTCGTCGAGGATCTCGCACGCCGATCGGCACACCGCGCGCTCGCAGTTGATCCCGTTCTGGGTCGACGCCGGGAGGCACGTCAGGGTCTTCACCTGATTCGCGTTCGCGTTCGTCTTGCGGTCGTTGGTGCTCAGCAGGAACTTCATGTGGTCGCAGCGCCCCTGGGCGATTCGCTTCTCGGCTTCGAGCGAATCGTTCTTCGGAGCGGAGCTCGGTGCAGCAGGTGCACCGGCGTCTTTCGCGCCCTTCGGCGGCACTGTGGGTTTGGCCGCGCTGGCCGAAGCACTCGGCGCGGCGCTTGGCGACGGAGCGGATGACGCGCTGGGCACCGGGGTGGTCATGCCCGGCGCGACGTTGCTCGGCGACATCGACGGCGGCGGCGCTGGCTCGACGTTGCTCGCGACCGGTGCGGTCGGGTGCGGCGTGAGCTTCGTGTACGCGACGTACCCTCCGCCTCCGAGGAAGAGCAGACCGACGACCGCGCCGGCCATCGCGAACACGACCGCGCTACCGCCGCTCTTTGCCGTCTGGGCCGAGGGCTCTTGCCAGGAACGTTGCGTGTCGTTGGGCGGCAGCGAGCCTGGCGGCGGCGCCGAGACGATCGGCGCAACCGGAAACCCCGAAGGTCCCATCGGCGGTTGGCCCGAAGGCATGGGGCTGACGGGGTGCTGCACGAGCGGAAACGGCGCGCCCGTCGTGCGAACGCTTCCGCTGTCCACTGTGGGCGCGGTGGCCATCGACTGCGGACCACGGATCAGTTGCGCGTCGGTCGGAGCGAACGAGGCCTCCGAACGGGCGATGCGCACGGCCAGCATCGCTGCGCGTCGTCCACGCTCGGAGGCGAACGGCACGAGTGCCTCGGCGAGCTCCACGACGTCGCGGAAGCGCCCCGCCGGGTCTTTGTTCATGCAGCGGTAAATCACCGCCTCGAGCGCCGGCGGAGCCGCAGGACGACGCATGCGGAGCGGCGTCGGCGGATCCATCGCAATCATCGCGCACAGCGCGGACGCCGTCGGCGCGTCGAACACGGGGGATGCGGTGAGCAGCTCGAACAGAATCGCGCCGAGCGCCCAGATGTCGGTCCGGTGGTCGACGTTCTTCAGGCTCCGAACCTGCTCGGGGGACATATAGAGCGGCGTCCCCATCACGGTGTCGGTGGCCGTGAGGCTCTGCACGTCGGCCGATTGCGCCTTCGAAATGCCGAAGTCGAGAATCTTCACGCACGGCGTTCCGTCCGGCCGCTGCGTGACGAAGAGGTTCTGTGGCTTGAGGTCGCGATGCACGACGCCCAGGCGATGAGCCTCGGCGAGCGCCGCGCAGGCCTCGAGCACGTGGTCGACCGCTTCGTCGATCGGAAGCCCACCGCGCGACGCGACGAGGTCTCCGAGCTCCACGCCCTTCAGGAGCTCCATCGCGATGTAGGAAACGCCGTCGGGGAGCGTTGCCACTTCGAACACGCGAACGACGTGCTCGCTCTGGATCGATGCGGCCGTGCGTGCTTCGCGCAGGAATCGTGCGCCCGCCCCATCGCGAGCGGCTCTCTCCGGCGAGAGCAGCTTGATCGCCACCGGCCGACCGAGCGTGGTGTCGACGGCGGCCATGACGATGCCCATGCCGCCCGTACCGATCGTGGCCTCGATGCGGTACTTGCCGGCCACGACGTCCCCGGGTCGCGGAAGACCGCGGGCGCTCGACGGCAACGAAGAAGGCATCATCGACGCCGAATCATAGCTCTACTTGGCGGAGACTCCGAACTTCGCGGGAAGACCGCTCCGATCGCGCTTTTCTCAGTGCCCGGCGTCGCCTTGGGCTCCGGCATCGCTCGTACCGGCATCGGACGTGCCCGCTTGGTCGGCCCCCTTGCCCGCGCCCGCCCCGCCGTCGCCCTTCGTCCAGGAATCGTTCGAGAGCGCCCCCAACGATTGGAGCCACTCGGCGATGTGCTGACGCGAGTTGCCGTCGAGGCGCGTGTGCCAGTTGCTCACCGGCAGACCGAGCTTGTCCTGTTGGTCAGGGAAGAAGGTGTAGTTCGAATTGACGCCGACGATCTTCATCTTCCCGTCTTCGTCCCGATAGAGCGGGCCCCCGGAATCACCGGGACAGATGCCCGCTTGTTGGCGGTACGAGGCGGGGCCATAGGTGAGGGCGTAGTTGCCCGCCGCGATCTCGTGCTCCTTGTCGTTCTCGATCGGGCTTCCGGGGTGATCGAGGAGCTGAGGAGGCGCGATTTCCCCAATCGCGTAGGCGAGCGTCGGGTTCGGGCGGTCGTCGCGGACGAGAACGCCCTTCGTGCAACCGAAACCGATGATGACGACCTTGGTCTTCGGCACGAGCTCCGTCGTATCGATCTCCGCCGAGGGCACGTACTCGATGTCGTCTTCGAGCTCGATGAGGGCGATGTCCGCCGCGTCCATGAGCGCAGTCACCGAGGATGCCGCGCAATACTGCGCTTCGCACGCGGTGACCCACGAGGGGTGGACGTGGACTTCCTTGACCTTGTGCTCGGCGAATCCGTTCACCGGATCGCGGCTCACGGAGATCGTCGAGCCGTTCGCGAACCTCACCGACGCCATCGCGGGGTCGAAGACGCAATGCGCGGCGGTGAGGATCTTCTTGGGCGCGACCTTCGCCGCCGTGCACCCGGTCTTCAAGTACAGATTCGAGGGGAATTGCGCGGTGGTCGCCACCTGACCGCCGATGAGCGCGCCGTTGTCGGACGTTGCATCGTCTTCGTCGTGGGCGGCGCAAGCACCGGCCAGAACGCCGATGCTTGCGGGGATCAACAAGGTGGCGAGGAGAGCGCGCATGGCACTTTCACCCGTGCGAAGGAGGATCACTCGCGGACGAGATTACCGTTCTCGTCGACTTCTTCGTGAGCTTCCGACGAGTCTCCGACCATTCCTTCGGCCGCGAGCTGGTCATCCGCCACCGCCTCTTCGACGGGCTGGGCATCGCCGGCACCCGGCGGACGCGGAAGCTGCGTGAATTCGCCACGCTGGTAGGCGCCGCGCATCGAGGCGTGCGCCTCCATGAACTCCGTGAGCTCCTTGTACGTGACGCACTTGACCTCGGGCTGGTGGCAGACGCGCTGCGCGAACGCCTGCATCGCCTCCCAGTACGCACCGCCGTTCCACCTCGAGAAGTGGTGGCCGATGTGCACCGGCGCGCGGTTGCCGAAGTAGTTGCTCTGGAAGTACGTCATGTACGTATCCAGCATCTCCTTCTTGAACGCGTCCTTCATGGCCGGCTTCGAGACGCCCGCGGACTGCGTGTAGTAGAAGTTGTAGTCCATCGAGAGCGTCTTCTTGCCCTGGTTCGCTCCCGAGGCGATGCGGATCTGGGCGAGCGGGAAGTTCCAGATGCCGTTGATCTTCTCCGGCCAGTAGTTCGTCGCGCTCGTCTTGCTCGTGTCGTACGCGAAGTGGTTCTTCGCGAGCGTCTTGTAGAGTCCGGGGCCCTGGCCGAGGAGCGGCGCGCGGAAGCCGATGACGTCCTTGGGGCCGAAGCCGATGTCGAGGTTCGGCGCGCCTCCGTTGGCGGCGGACTTGAAGATCAGATCGTTGAACTGCGCGAACTCCGAGTCCCAGTCCTCCTCGGTCCACTTCGTGCCGTCGTAGTGGCCGTTCGCGTGCGACGCCATCTCGTGGCCTTCGCCGCGCGCGTTGATGACCTGCTGGACGCGAAGCGGGATGTTCGCCGTGGCGCCGCCGAAGCCGATGTCCGACGCGCCCGCGTTGTGGTGGGGAGCGTGGTACATCGTCTTCTTCGCGTCCGGGAGGAAGTACGGACCGCTCATGAAGTACGTGAGCTTCACGTTGGTGCTCTTGGCGAACGCACGCGACTCCTCCCAGAAGTCGAGGTTCAGCGAGCCGTCGAACGCGAGGAGCACGAACTGCGGGGGGCGCTCGCTGACGGCCGAGGCGGAGGACGGCGTTCCCTCTTCCTCGCTGGGGGCGGCACAACCGACCGCGCTCGACGCGACGATCGCGAGGGTAGCTACGGCGAGCGAACCGAGACCGAAAAGGCGACGAAGGGACATGGCAACCTGACCTGGCTGTTGGAGGGAGGGTCCGGCGATGCCGGGCTGAGCTCTCCCTCAGCACCCTGTGTGCCAGTGTAGGCCGCTTCGTAATTGCCGGTAATTGCTCGTGTCAGCGGTTTCGACCATGGTCCATGGACGATCCGGTGATCCATCGGTTTGGCCACCCCCCTCCCCACCAGGCAAGAAAGATCGGAGCGGGCGACGGTGGCGACGGCGCTACATCGCGTTGGATGTGATGTCGCCCTGGGCAGCGGCACGCTCGGTGGGAAGAACACGCGCGTGCACGAGGTGCATGACGAGGAAGGCGACGAGCGCGCCAAGGAAGGGCGCAACGAGATAGATCCAGACGTCCTGCGTGGCCCCCGAGACGATGGCCGGCGCGAGCGACCGCGCGGGGTTCATCGATGCGCCGCTGATCGGACGCGAAAAGAGGCTGCACAGAGCCACGGCCCCGCCCGAAGCGAGGGCGGCGCTCGCGCCGATGCTCCGATGCTGCGTGGCCGTTCCCAGGATCACCGAAACGAGGATGGCGGTGAGAACGACTTCGATCCCGAACGCGCGCGCCGCTCCGAATCCAGGCAGCGTCGTACCGAGGTTGGCGACGTTGCCGAACCACACGTGAAGGAGAGCAATCCCGAGGAAGGCTCCCACGAGCTGCGCTGCCCAATACTGAAGAACCCGCTTCCACGGAAAGACGCCTCGCACCGCGAAGGCGAAGGTCACGGCGGGATTGAAGTGCGCGCCGGAGACATCACCGACCGCGTAGATCATGCCCATCACGAGAAGGCCTGTGGCGACGGATCGCGCCGGTGCGGTGACCTCACGGCTGAGCGCGCCGATGACGGCTCCGCCGCAGTCAACCGTGACAAGGAGGAACGTTCCGAACACCTCGGCGACCAAACGCCGAAGCTGGAGCATGGGGCTCCCCGCCCTTGGGTCGGCGTGCAGGTCGACGGCCGGAAGAACGCTAGTTGGCGTCCGCTTCGCAGGCCAGTGAGCGTGCGGAAGGGTGTGCGGAAGATGGTCGGTTCGCGTTGTCACGGGCGCCTCGCCCTTCTCGATGCACCCCGCGTGCGCAGGCGACTTCGAACGACGTAAGCCGATGGGTGGGAACCGACAGGTCCTTCAGCGCACGAAACGGACGATGGCCTCGGCCGTGAAAGAGGCCTGATCGCGCTGCGGGGAATGCCCACACTTCGGAATCAGCATGGTCTCGACGGGCCCCGAAACGCCCTTGGCGATGGCATCGACCTGCGCGCGCGTGCCGTACGGATCCTCTTCGCCTTGGAGGACCATCACCGGCACCTCGATGCTCGGCAAGAAGCCCTCGAGGTTCCACGAACGGAACGCGGGATCGAGCCACGCGCGATTCCAGCCCCAGAACGCGACGTCTGCGTTCGCGTGGTATTTCGCGAGCCGAGCGCGGAGATCGCCCTGTTCGTAGGCTCGCTTCGCCTCGGCGATGCTGGTGACCGACACGTCTTCGACGAACACGTGAGGGGCCAGCGTCACGACCTTCTTCACGCGGCCCTTCGAGGTCGCGGCATGAATCAAGGCAATCGAACCGCCATCACTGTGACCGACGAGGATGGCGGAACGAATGCCCGCGACGTCGAGCAAACGTGGGAGCTCTTCACGCGCCTCGTCGTGCATGTACGAAAGCGGTCTCGGCAGGGAGACAGGATCCGAACCGCCGTAGCCAAGCCGGCTGTAGACGAGCGCGCCGAGGCCCGTTCGTTCGGCGATCGTCGCAGGGAAGTCACGCCACTGGACGGCACAGCCCAGCCCCACGTGCAAGAAGACCAGCGTGGGGTTCTCCCCCGTCGGATCGGGCGGAGGCCCGCTCCAGAAGTGCTCGATACGCCCCGAGGGCAGAGTGAAACAGCGAAGGTCGGGGATCACGGATCACGTCTCGCGGGCAACGCGCAGCTTGTAGCGCTGGATCTTGCCGGTGGCCGTCTTGGGCAGCTCGGACAGGAACACGACCCAGCGTGGATACTTGTAAGGCGCAAGATTTCCTTTGACGAACGCCTTGAGCTCGGCTTCGAGCTCCGGCGAGCCTTCGCGACCGCCCTTCAGTACGACGAAGGCGCGCGGTTTGACGAGACCGTCGGCATCGGCATCGCCGACGACGGCAGCCTCGAGCACCGCATCGTGGGCCGCCAAGGCGCTCTCGACCTCGAAAGGAGAGACCCAGATGCCGCCGACCTTGAGCATGTCGTCCGCGCGGCCGGCATAGGTGTAGTAGCCGTCGGCGTCGCGAACGTAGCGATCGCCGGTGCGCGTCCACGGGCCGTGGAAGGTGGAGAGGCTTCGCTCGCGCTGGTTCCAGTAGGCTACGCAGCACGACGGCCCTCGAACCCAAAGCGAGCCCTCTTCGCCCGTCGCCACCGGCTGATCGGCGTCGTCCACGAGCTTGACGTCGTAGCCAGGGACCGGCTTGCCGGACGTGCCATAGCGAACATCGCCGTGCCGATTCGACAAGAAGATGTGGAGCATCTCGGTCGAACCGATGCCGTCGAGGATGTCGCTGCCGAACCGAGCGCGCCACTTCTCGCCCACGTGTTTGGGCAGCGCTTCGCCCGCCGAAATGCTCGCGCGGAGGCGCGGAGAGCCGCCTTCCTCCGCGAGCGACGCGTCGGCGAGAATCGCGGCGAAGAGCGTGGGCACGCCGCAAAAGATGGTCGGGCAGTGAGCCCTCAGAACACGCATGACCACGGCGGGCGTGGGCCGTTCGGCGAGCAAGATCGCCGTGGCTCCCACGTGCAGCGGGAACGTCATGGCGTTACCGAGGCCGTAGGCGAAGAACAGCTTTGCCGCCGAGAACACCACGTCGCCCGGCCTCACGCCGAGAACGGCGGTGCCATAGAGCGCGGCGGTGTGCACGAGATGGGCGTGGAGGTGCACCGCGCCTTTGGGGCGCCCGGTCGAACCGGACGAGTAGAGCCAGAACGCCACGTCGTCGGACGTGGTCGGCGCGACTTCCTGCATCGGAGCGCTCGTCTCGAGCAGGGCGTCGAGAGGCGGATGCTCCCCCGCCGGGCCGCCGAGCGGCGAACGGACCACCACGATACGCGGTGGCGAGGAGAGGCGCGCGACGGGCGCTTCCATCTTCGGCAGAAGCGCGTCGCTGACGAAGACGAGACGCGCGCGGCTGTCTTCGAGCATGAAAGCGTAGTCGTCGATCGTGAGCAGCGTGTTGATCGGCACGGCCACCGCGCCCGTTCGGAGAATGCCGAAGAAGAGCGCCGGGAAATCCGCGGTGTCGAGGAGGCAGAGCAGCACCCGTTGCTCGGCCTCGATGCCGAAGGAGCGGACGAGCGCGGCGCATCGGGCAGAACGGTCGGCGAGTGCGCGGTATGTCGTCGGGCCGCTATCGTCGATGAAGGCGACGCGATCGGCGCGTCCTTCGACGAGATGCCGATCGACGAAATCGATCGCCGCGTTGTAGCGGCGCGGAAGGCTCACTTTGGGCGGGGAATGCTCGAGATCGACCTTCGAGTACGCTTCCACGCAGTGAAGATAGCAGCCTGAAACAAGGCCTCCCGGGCCGCGCCGACGAAAGGAAGGGCGCACGACACGAACGCGCGCCGACCATGTCGGCAAATGTGGCCGCGTCGCGAGGCCAAGCCCGAGACGAAGCGCGGGACGAAGGCGAGACGGCGGCGAGATGAAACAAAGAGGCCCGGGCGCGAGCTTCTTCGACCATCGCCTCGACATGCACGGCCGCTCTTGCTCTACGCTGAGGAAATTCGTGATGCTCGCCGGTCCTGCCCAAGAAGCGCTCAGCGCGCTCAGCAAAGCCATCTCCAGTCACCCCGAGCTCGAGCAGGCGCTGCGCCTGCGATGGCGGGCGGCCAATCGCGCCGATCACGCCGAGAGCGAGCTCTCCGCCGAACTGCGTGGTCATGCGGACGAGCTCGGCAAGGCGTTGATCGAGCTGACGCAATCGGCCGATGCCATCGGCGAGCTCGGTAAGCTCTTTGCCGAACCGGCCGGCGAAGTCCTGCTCTCGTGGTGCTTCGCCAACACGTGGCGGCGCGACGTACGCATGGCGCCGCTGCTCTCGTTCGCCGCCGCGCAGCCCGCCTATCGCGCTCGGGTTCCGTCGATTGCGCACGAACGCGTCGTCGAAGGACCACTGCGTGATGCTCTCGGATGTGCCGTGCTCATCGGCGACGGCACGCAGCTCTCCTTGCCCGAGAACGCGGAGACGCGCGCTCGCCTGGAGATCCTGATCTGGGAAGCCGGCGCGAGCGCGCTCGAGGTTCCGCATCTCGGCAAATGGCTTTGGGGCTCGCGCGCCACGTTCGAGGCGATGGTCGGCGAGCCGGCGCACGGAACGCTGCGTGGTCGCGTGCTCGCGGCACGATGCCTCGAGGTAAGCGCCTCGGGCATGCCGCCGACGACGCATCCCGAGCTCGTCGGCCGCACGCTGCAGGTGCTCCAGCCGCTTCTTCTCCATCCGGAGCCTCTGGTCTGGGTGCACGCGGCTCGTGCCCTCGGAAGGCTCACCGGGCCGGTCGAGCAACTCGAAGGCACGCTGCTCGACTGGGTGCAGGGCGAGTCGATCACGCTTCGCCAGCGCGCCCTCACGGCGTTCGCCTCGCTGCCCGCCGAACGCCTGAACTTCCTCCTGGCAAGCCAGCTCTCGAGCATCATCGACGCGCCGTACGAGCAGGGCTGGGAGCTCGCGGCGGTCGCGGCGGCAACGCCTTATCTCTTCTTCGAGCGTCGCGCGTTCTGGGATCGCCTCACGGCGCGCATCCTGCGGGGTGACGGCAAGGAGATCGCGGCGCGTGCGCTGGCACGCGGTCTCGCGAGCCTGTGGCGGCGGGGCGAGCAGAGCGCCGACATCGAGCACACGCTTCGAGCGCTGCGCGAGATGGGCCGATCGGGCCGTGCGGGAACACTCGACGAAGCGCGCCGATGGATCGAAGTCATCGCCGCCACCGACGCGCTCGAGGGCGCCGAGCGTGATCCGCTCGACCTGGAGGCGGGCATCGAAAACCTCATGCGCATCGCCGCGCAGTACGACGACGAAGAGGCGGATGCTCGTGCGGCGCGCTTCGCGATCTCGGTCGCGCCCACGTTCCACGAAGCAAGGCGCATCGCGCTCGGCGCGGGAAGAATGCGCCCGCGTGCGGCGGCCATCAATGCGCTCGAAGGCTGTGCGCGCGCCGTTGCCTTGCGGCTGTGGGGTCCGCTCCTCGCCACGCGACCGGCCGGTGAACCGGTCGAGGAACCCAATCTCGAAGAGACCTGGAAGACGATCGCGAGCGCGCCGGCGGAGATCCTCGACCTCGTCAAAGAGCGACGCAGCCAGGGCACCGAGCACGACGCCGATCTCCCTCTCGAAGTGCTCGCGCTTCGACTCGGCGGCTACGCCCTCGATGCATGCGGCGAAGACGGAACGCTCGGCCCGGGTCGCGGCCCCACGGCCCACGATACGTGCCTCTGGCTGCGGAAGCTCGAAGGCCTGGCCGATGGCTCGCGCGATCTTCCGGCGCCGCTCAAGAATGCACTGAGCGCGCTCTTCTGGCGTCTCGTCGACACCACGCGCGGCACAGCGCTCGGCGAGGTCGACGACGTGCGCTGGCTCGGGCCGTTCGCCGCATGGTGGGCGCTCGTCATCGATCGCCCGGCGATGCTCCAGCAGCTCGCAACGGCCCTTCCGATGATGGCGGAGGGCGCACTGCAGCAGTGCTGCGAGCGAGCGGAAGCCCTTCGCACCGCGGTTTCGCTCGGCCTTGCCGACGGCGAATGGGGTCCTTCGGCAGCCGAGGCGCTCGCGTCGCTGCACGCGGACGACACCGAGCTCGCCCACGCCCTCTCCGACTTCGCGCATGCGCTCGAGACGTTCGGGAGCGCCGCAGGCAACAAGACCGATCTCGAGGCCATGTGTCTCGAGCTCGTGCTCGCCGGCGATCGTCTCCACGCCGCGCTCGCAAACCCGGTCAAGGCGCTCCACGCGGCTTCGGCCGAGACGCTCGCTGCCGATTCACTCGCACGCAGCGCCACCGAGAACGCGCCGCGCGTCGCAGGCCTCGTCGCACGAGCGGTTCGTTCACGTGATCCCTCGACGCTCGACGTGTGGTTCGCTTCGCTCGGTCCGGTGACGTCGGCCTTGCTCGAGTCGGCCATTCGTTCGGCCATCAAGCGCACGCCTCCTCCCCCGCCGGCGCCGAAGAAGGAGCCGAAGCTCGTCGAGGGCTACGAGCTCGTCAAACCGCTCGGTGAAGGCGGCATCGGCAGCGTGTGGCTGGTGCGCAAGCCCGGGGCCGATCGCTACTTCGTCCTCAAGATCCCGAAGGCCGATGCGCTGCAGAATGCCAGCGACACCGAGCGCGCCGGCATTCTCGCGTCGTTCGTCGAGGAAGCGCGGGCGCTCGCAGGTCTCTATCACCCGAACGTCGCGAACATCATCGACCGCGGCGTGTCGAGCGGTGTGCCCTTTCTCGTCCTCGAGTACCTGATCGGCGCCGACTTGAAGCAGTACGCATCGGCACGACCGATGACGCTCTTCGAGCTCCGGCAGGTCGTCCTCGAATCGTGCGCAGGCCTCGCCGCACTCCACGGCGCAGGCCTCGTGCACCGAGACATCAAGCCCGCGAACATCTGGCTGCGCCTTCCGCTGCCCGGCGGCGAGCGCTTCGATCCCGATCGTCACCGCGATCCGGCACGTGCGCAGCCTCTCGCGACCGTCGTCATCGACTTCGGCATGGTGCGCGCCGTTCGTGTCCCGGCCGAAGTCGGCGGGCGGTTCGTCGCCGGCACGGCGGGCTACATCGCTCCCGAGCAGGTCCTCGACCCGGTGGAGCTCGATCCCCGCTCGGACGTCTATGCGCTCGCCGGCACGATCTACAACGTCACGACGGGCCGCTCGTTCTTCGACGACATCGACAGCGCGCGCGACCGCATCATCGCGCACATGAAGCGTGATCCGTTCGAAGACACCGAGCGCCTTCGTACCTATCCCGCGTCGATCGCCAAGTTGCTCCGTGCAGCGACGGCCCGCGAGCCGAGTGATCGCCCCTCCCCGCTCGAGTTCGGGCGCGAATTCGCGAACTCGATCTGATACGCACCACGCATGACCTCGTTGCAGCGGCCCGTCGTGCGCGGACTCAATCACGTCACCCTCGCGGTGGCCGATCTCGAGCGCTCGCTGGCCTTCTATCGCGACGTTCTCGGTCTCCGCGTGCGCGCGCATTGGCCCGAGGGGGCGTACCTCGATGCGGGCGGACTATGGCTTTGCCTCTCCGTCGACGACGCCGCCCGAACAGAGCCACATCCGGACTACACCCACGTCGCGTTCGACGTCGCGGCCGAGGACTTCGATAGCCTCGCCGGCACCATCAGCGCCTCTTCGCGCAGCTGGAAAGAGAATCGCAGCGAAGGTCTCTCGCTCTATTTCCTCGACCCCGACGGCCACAAGCTCGAACTCCACGTGGGCAGTCTCGAGTCTCGCCTCGCGCACTATCGCGCCAATCCAAAGGCCGATCGGGTGCTCATCGACGATCGCGACTGAGCTACGGAACTCATCGAGATCTACGGCGCGTTCGTCGGCGCCGGCGTCGAACCGACGCGCTAGGACGGCTTCTTCTTCGCGGTCTTCTTCGCAGCCTTCCTCGTGACCTTTGCAGCCGCGACGGGCGCGGGTTCGATGACGGCATCTTCCACGAGGTAGCGCATGATGAGGTCGACGACCTCGTTCGTCAGCGTCTCTGCGTCGAGGCCCACGGGGCGCTCGAGAAGCTGACCGAGCATCACGGCACGCACGGCCTGGAAGATGACGAAGGCCGCGGCCTCGACGTTCGGCCGGCGAATCGCCGTGCGCGACGCGTTCAGGAAGTGCCGAATGATGGCGATGACACGAATGTCGAACGCTTCGACCTGATCGGACTTCATCACGCGAAGTCCTTCGACGGTCAGAACGCGGTGCAGCGCTGGGCTTTCGGAATACAACTTCGCGAGCCCACGCACGACCGCCGTGACCGTCTCGCGCGGAGCGAGCGTGAGATTGTCGTGGGAGAGGACGCCGCCCATCATCTCGAGCGCGCGGGAGAACTCGCGCTCCTGCAAAGCGTCGAGGATCGCATCGCGGTGCGAGAAGTACTGGTAGAGCGTGCCGACGCTCACACCGGCCACCGTGGCGATCCGCGTGGTCGTTGCCGCCTCCAAACCATCCTGTTCCAAAATCCGAACAGTGGACTCCAAGATCGCGTTCACGGTGACCTGCGCACGCGCTTGGCGAGGCGGTTTTCTCGAGGGAATCGTGCTGGGGCGGGCCATGTCGATTTTTCCGAAAGTTTCCTGAGAAATTCTCGAACGAATCGCGAGCGATTCATGAAACCAATGCGAATGGACGGACCGGTCGCCGCAGCCGATACTCTCGCTCGCTGGAACGACGCGAACGGGTGAGAAGTACATCACCGTCCGACCCCGGCAAGGAGAAATCGATGCTTCCCCGCGTCCGTGCGGACTACCGCGCGCTGCTCTGGGTATTCGTCCTCATGCCCCTTTTCGCGGTCGCGCAATACGTGCGCCCGGGGCTCGCGGGGTGGCTACTGCCGTTCTCGATGTATCTCGCTTATTCGGCGGGCGTGCTCGCGCACAACCACAACCACGCCCCGGTGTTCTGGAACAAGCGCGCCAACGCAGTCTATTCGTCGGCGCTCTCGTTCTTCTACGGATACCCGACGTTCGCGTGGATCCCGACGCACAACGAGAACCATCATCGGTTCTTGAACGGGCCGGAAGACGCCACCAGCACCGAGCGTCATACGTCGCGCAACACCGCGTGGGCCGCCTTCTCGTTCTTCTTCGCCTCGTCGCGCTGGCAAGCGCCGCTCATCAAGCGCTTCCTCCGCCGCGCGAAGGCTCGCAGCAAGAAGGCCTATGCCTGGCTGCTCGCGCAATACGTCGTCGTGTTCGGCGGCCATCTCGCAGCCTTCGCGCTCGCGATTCACATGCACGGCGTGAAGCTCGGAACGTTCGTCTACCTCTCGGCGCTGGGCATCCCCGCGGCTGGTGCGCTCTGGGGGCTGATGTTCACGAACTACGTGCAGCACATCGACTGCGACACCGGCTCGGAGTGGAATCACTCGCGCAACTTCGTCTCGCCGTGGATGAACTTCTTCGTCTTCGACAACGGGTTCCACACGATCCATCACATGAAGGCAGGCCTTCACTGGAGCCGCGCGCGTGAAGCGCACCGCGCCATCGAGGCGAACATCGATCCGCGTCTGAACGAGCAGTCGATCTTCGGCTACTGCGCGAAGGTCTATCTCCTCGGCGAGCAGACGGATCTGCTGCGCGAGCTCAGGTCGTAGGACGCGCGGCGACGACGTCGCGATCTTCACGCGCGAGGACCAGGCCTTCCTTCGCGAGCCTCACGAGCAGTGGGCCGAGGAAGATGCCCCAACCGCCGAACGCGGCGAGGCCTCCGAACATCGACAAGAGAAGGGTGAACGTCGACAACTCCAGCTTGCCGAACCGCGCGAAGACGGGGCGCAGCACGTTGTCGATGGTGCCGATCGCGAAGACTCCGATGGCGGCCATGATGGCCGCCTTCGTCATTTGTCCTGCCAGAGCCAGACCCGCGGCGACGGGCACCCAGACGAGCGCCGTGCCGATCGACGGTAGAATCGACGCCACACACGTGAGCAGGCCGAGCACGAGAGCGCGCGGAACGCCGAGCACGACGTAGGCGAGCGTGGCCACGATGCCTTGTGAGAGCCCCGTGAGGCCGATGCCCACGAAGAGCCCTCGCCCCGTCTCGTCGAAGGCAGAGGCGAGACGACGCGTGTGACTGGCGTCGAGCGGCGAATGGTCGACGAACCACGCTCGTCGCGTCGGTCCGTCGACGAGGAAGACGTAGACCGCATAGAGAAAGACGAAGACCCAGACGACGCCGGCCGCCGCTGCGCTCGCTACGCCCGAAGCCACGTGCGCAGCTTGCATCCCGTGCTGTTGCACGAGCGCGACGATCTTTTGCGGCGAGCGAAAGACGTCGAAGACCTGTCCTTCTTCTTCGGATTTGCCACCGGCAGCAATGGCGACGAGAGCCTTCTTGGCGTCGTCCGACTGCATCACGGAGCGGACGAGCCCGATCGCGCTCTTCGACAGCATCACGATGACGCTCGCCATCGGCGCCAAGATCAGAAGGACCATGGCGACCAAGAGCCCGCTCGCCGCCGCGCTCCCCTTGATCTTGTGCGCAATCTTCGTGTGAAGAGGACGCACGAGCTCGGCCACCCAAGCGCCAAGCACGAGCGGCGTCCAGAGTGGCACGAACGTCAGAGCGGCTGCAGCGACGAGCGCGAAGACGATCGCACGTAGCGCGGTGATTTCCCGATTCGCGGGCAGGATCGCCATGAGTGGCTCCTGCGCATTTCCTGCACGGTTCGCGCCGTTCACTCCGCCGCGGCGGCGTGTCCTCGTTCCTCGAGGTTGTCGAGGTTCGAGAGCTCGGCCTCGCCAGTCTCCTCCCGCGAGCGGCCCTTCGGCATCTTGCTCTGGACCCACATCGCCGCGTCGGTGAAGAGCGAGAACATGACCGGCGTGGCGAGGAGCGTGAGTACGAGCGAGAGCGCCTGACCACCGACGACGATACCGCTCATCGCCTGGTTGAAGCCTGCGCCGATGCCCTTCGAGACGACGAGGGGAACCATGCCGGCGACGAACGCGAGCGAGGTCATGAGGATGGGGCGGAGGCGGTCCTTGTTCGCCTCGAGAATCGCCTCGAGCCGCGGCTTGCCTTCGCGAAGCAGCTGCATGGTGTGGTCGATCTGGAGAACCGCGTTCTTCTGGACGACGCCGAAGAGAACGAGGAGGCCGAGCATCGAGAACATGTTGATCGACTGCCCGAAGATGAGCAGCGAGATGAACCCGAACGGCACCGTGAGCGGCAGGGCGAGCAAGATGATGAACGGGTTCAGCCACGACTCGAACTGCGCGGCGAGAATCAGGTACATGAAGACGAAGGACATGCCGAAGGCGAGGCCGAAGGCGGCAGCCATCTTTCCGGACTCCTTCGAGATGCCGAGCGGCAAGAGGCGATAGCCCGCCGGCATGTTCGTCTTGTCGGCAATCGCGACGAGCGACTGGCCGACGGCGTTGTCACCGACGTCGGGCGTCGAGTTTGCCGAGATGGTGATCTGGCGACCACGTGCGAGACGTTCGATCTTCGACGGACCGGTGGCGTTGCTCAGCTTCACGACGGCCGAGAGCGGCACGCTTCCTACCTTCGACGACGGCACCGAGAGGAGCTGCAACGTGTCCGGATCGGTGCGGAAGTTCTCGTCGGCGCGAGCGCGAATGTCGTACTGCTGGCCGTCTTCGGAATACGTCGAGACCTTGAGGCCGCCGACGAAGAGCTGCAAGGCCGAGGCCACGTCGGCGACCTCGACACCGAGGTCGGAGGCCCGATCGCGATCGATGCTCACGCGGATCTCGGGCTTGCCGACGATGAGCGTGTTGTCGACGTCGACGGCGCCCTTCGTGTTGCGCAGCTCGTCGGTGATCGTGGTGGCGATGCGCGAGAGCTCGTCGAGGTTCGGCCCCGTCACGGCGTACATGACGTTGGCCTGAACGCCGCCGCCCGCGCTGAAGTCGGGGACCTCGGCGACCGTCACACGGAGCTCCTTCGGCAGCTTGCCGACGATCTCGGTGCGCGTGCGGTTCATCAGCTGCTCCTGCGTGACCTCGCGCTCGTGCGGGTCGGTGAGGAGCACGCGAATCGTCGCGAGGTTCTGCGTCTTCTGCTCGTCGTCGCCGATGGTGATGAGCGTGTGCGTGACGCCGGGATAGCGCTTGATGTCCTGCGCCACGCGCTCGGCGATGAGCTGCGTCTCGGCAACGCTCGTGCCCTCCGGCGCGCGGAGGCTCATCTGGTATTGCGCCTTGTCGTTGGCAGGGAGGAACCCGCCGCCGAGACGCTTGGCCACCGGGCCCATCGAGAAGAGCGCGGCGAAGCAAGCGATCACGACGACCCAGCGATGCTTCATCGAGAAGCGGAGCGCCGTCATGTACACGCGTTCGATCGGACCGTAGAGGCCGTCGCCGAGGCGCTGGATGATGTTCGGCTTCGCGCCGTGCTCGTGGCCCTTCAGCCAGCGCGCGCCGAGCATCGGGGTGATCGAGAAGGAGACGAGGAGTGACACGCCGATGGCGCTCGCCATCGTGAGACCGAAGCTCTTGAGGAACTTGCCGATGATGCCGCCCATGAACGCGATCGGCACGAAGACCGCGATGAGGGCGAGCGTGGTGGAGAGAACGGCGAGGCCGATCTCCTTGGTGGCGAGCACCGCGGCGGGGAACGGCTTGTACCCGCGGCGCTCGATGAAGCTCATGATGTTCTCGATGACGACGATGGCGTCGTCGATGACGAGACCGACGGCGAGCGCCAGCGCGAGCAGTGTGAGGAAGTTCAGCGTGAAGCCGAACGCGTACATGACGGCGAACGTGCCGATGATCGAGATCGGAATCGCCATCGCCGCGATGAGCGTGCTTCGACCGCTGCCGAGGAACACGAGAACGATGACGGCGGCGAGCGCGGCGCCGAGCACGAGGTGCTCGAGAACGGCGTGCGTCGACGTTCGGATGACGCCCGAGTTGTCGTAGACGATGTCGAGCGACACGCCCGGCGGAAGCGTCTTTCGGACCTCGTCGAGGCGCGCCAGGACGGTGTCGACCACCTCGACGGTGTTCTTGCCCGACTGCTTCTTGATCTGGAGAACGACGGTGGGCTCGTCGTCGTACTGAGCGGCGCTCTCCTGCTTCTCGGAACCGTCCTCGACGCGACCGAGGTCGGCGACGCGAACGGGGCGACCATCTTTCTGCTTGACGACGATGCGGCCGACCTCGTCGACCGAACCGACGCGCCCGGCGACGCGGAGCGTGATGTCCTTGGGGCCGGTTTCGACGCTGCCGCCGGGAACGTTGAGGTTCTGCGTGGCGAGCGCGCGCTGCACGTCGAGCGCGGTGATGTCCTGTGAGCGTAGCGCGATGGGGTCGAGCAGAACGTTGATCTGGCGCTTGCGACCGCCGACGATCTTCACTTCGCCAACGCCGTCGATGCTCTCGATCTGGCGTCGTACGACCTTGTCGGCGAGCTCGGTGGTCTCGCGAATGGGCTGCTTGCTGCGAAGCGCCGCGAAGAGAATTGGCGAGGCACCGGGGTCGACTTTGCTGATGACCGGCTGATCGATGCCCTTCGGAAGGTCGGGCATGACCTGGTTGACCTTGTCGCGCACGTCCTGCGCCGCCACGTCGACCGGCTTCTCGATGGCGAAGGTGATGACGACGATCGAGACGCCTTCGCTGGAGGTCGAGCGGAGCTCGTCGATGCCGCTGATCGTGTTGACCGCGCCCTCGATCTTGTCGGTGACGTCGCTCTCGATTTCCTGGGCGCTCGAGCCGGGAAGCGTGGTCGTGACGACGACGATCGGGAGGTCGACGTTCGGGAACTGATCGAGACCGAGCTTGCCGTATGCGACGCCGCCAAGGACGACGAGCAAGAGCATGAGCACGGTCGCGAAGACCGGGCGCTGGATACAGACGCGCGCAAGCCACTGCATGGAAGGAACCTTTCGGAAACCGGACTACTTGGTGCGCTGGCCGTTCTTCAGGCCGTCGCCCGGGGCGAGCACGATGGCTTCACCCTCCGAAACGCCACGGAGCGCGACGACCTCTTCGCCAAAGCTCTCGCCCGTCTGCACGATGCGCTGCTCGATCTTGCCGTCGACGACGACGAACGCCGTGGCCTTGCCGTCACGCGTGACGAGCGACTTCTTCGGCACGATCGCGGCCTTCTCTTCGCCCTGCTGGAGGCGCACGGAGGCGAACATGCCCGGCCGGAGAAGGCTCTCGGCATTGTCCACCGTAGCTTCGGCAACCACGTCGCGCGTGCTCGCACGAACCGCCGCGCCGACGTACTTCACCGAGCCGGTGAAGACCTTGTCGGGGTAGCCACCAACCGTGAACGAGACGGGCGCGTCTTTGCGCGCGCTTCCGATGTGCGTCTCCGGAACCGTGAGCTCGAGCCTGAGCGAGTCGAGGTCGACGAGCGTGACGACCTTCGAGTTCGGCATCACGAATTCGCCCACGTCGACGTAACGCTCGGCCACGAAGCCCGCGAACGGTGCGCGGATCACGCCGTCGCCGACATTCTGCGCGGCCAGGTTCGAGCGAGCGATGGCCGCCGAGACCTGGTAGTCCGTCGTACGGCACTGCGCGTCCATGCGGTCGAACTCCGCCTGCGAGATCGATCCCGACTGCACGAGCGCCTTCGCGCGCTCGCAATCCGTCTTCGCCGACTTCGCCTGCTGTGCGGCCGTGTCGGCGTTCGCACGCGCTTCCGCCGCCGAGAGCGCCGCTGCGCGGACGTCGAGCGTGGCGAGGACATCGCCCGCCTTCACCTTGGCGCCGCGTTCAACCTTGGTCGCAAGCACCTTTCCGCTCGCGTTCGCTGCGAGATCCGTCTCGCGCGCACTCTTCAGCTGACCGGTCACGAGCAGGTACTTCGGCACCATGCGCGCCGTGACGTTCTGCGTATCGACGTGGACCGCCGGAGCGGCCGCGGAATCGGGCGCGGGTTCGGCCGAACGAGCCGTCTTGCACGCCGAGATCGACCCTCCCAACACGACGATTGAGGCAAGCGCGAACGCAGTTTTCATCGAAAATCTCTCGGTTCCGTCGACGGACATTGCAACACGACGTTGCGATGCCTGCTCTGTGCCGGAGGTTTCGAGAAAAAGCAACGAGTCGTTGCAATGTTGCAATACGGCTCGGCCGACGTGGACTCCGTCCAGCAAGCTGGACTCCGTGCACTCCGTGTCAATTTGCCCGGCGCACGCTATGCTGCTGCCGTCGATGCAAAGGCTGGCTACGCCACGAAAGACGGCTCGGAAGACGACAGGGGCGGCGACGTCATCACCTCCCTCTGCTCCGTCTGCTCCGTCCGGAACCTCGCCCAGCGCCGAGCGCGGGCTCGGTAAGCAGATCCGTGGCGAGCGCCTGGTCGACAACGTGCTCGAAGCCACACTCGAGGAGCTCGCGCGCGTCGGGTACGGCGCGTTCTCGATGGAAACCGTCGCGGAACGCGCCGGAGTCCACAAGACGTCGGTGTATCGGCGGTGGCCTACAAAAGCCGACCTGACCGGCGCGGCGCTCCAGCGCGAGGCGGACAGCACGCTCTGTTTCCCCGATACTGGCTCGATCCGTTCGGACGTCGTATCGATGATGCGGGAGTTCCGAAACATCCTTGCAACGCATCGAGGTCAGAGCCTCGTGCGGATGATGCTCGCCGAAGGACCGAGCCCGGAGCTCGCGGCGCTCGTCGACTCGCTCCGCAAGAAGAAGGAGAAGGAGCCAAAGCAGGCGCTCGCCCGCGCGGTCGCCCAAGGCGAGCTTCCCGCGGGCACGGACATCGAGCTCGTCCTCTGCACGCTCATCGGTGCGCTGCAGAACCTGTACTTCGTCCATCACGAGCTCCCGACCGACCGACGCATCGAGCAGATGGTCAATCTGGTCTTCGACGGCGCCTGCAGCGGCGGCGGCTGCCGCGTCCGCGCGGCCAAGTAAGATTCGAACCACGCATACGAGCTCGGCTCCGGCGAGAATTCCCCGCTGAAGCCGAGCGTCGTCCGTTCACGATCCGTCGGTCGATTCGGCGTCGGTCGTCGCGTCGCCTCCACCACCGTCGGTCGTCGCGTCGGCGCCGGCATCGCTCGCGCCGTCGGCCCCTGCATCCCCACCGCCGTCGGTGCCGGAATCGGTCTCGCCGCCACCGTCCGCGCCAGCGTCAGGAGCGGCGACTTCGAGGAACAACTCGCCGAGCAGGTCGGATTCGATCTGCAGCCCCGCCGCCGGCGCCACGTCGAGCACGTGGCCACCTGCCGTGTGATCGTCGGAGACGAAGTGCAGGTGGTACCCCGTCTGATTGGTCGTCCCCAAGTAGGCAGGCAGACGGAAGCCGACGAGCGTGCCCGTGATGTTCGTGTACGTGAACTCGATCTGGGTCGCGGTTGCTCGCTCGAGCGTTGGAAACGGCATGTTCTGCTTCTGGGGTGCACGCGTGCGAATCGAGGCCATCGTGCCGTGCAAAACGGAACGCCAGCATCTGCTGTTGATTGGGCAGGAGCTTGTCGAGTGACGCCTTGAGGGCCGAGAAGTCGCCGAGGCCCGCATCGCTCGTCGCGCTCGACGTCGCGGCGAACTTCGTGACGGCCGCGAACAGCAGCACCGGTCATGCCACGGGAGACCTTGCGACCGAGGAGCGCGCGCCTCGTGCGGCTCGTGTGACGCCGCGTCGATCGCGCTGCTACTGTCCGCCGCCATGACGTCGCTTCTCGAACCGCTCGTGTTTCGGACAGGACTCGCCTCGCGCAATCGAATTGCGCTCGCTCCGATGACCAACAAGCAGAGCCACGACGACGGCACGATCTCCAACGACGAACACGATTGGCTCGTGTCGCGCGCGGCAGGAGGCTTTGGTGTCGTCATGACCTGCGCCGCGCACGTGGCAAAGGACGGCCAGGGATGGCCCGGCGAGCTGGGCGTCTTCGACGACAGCCACCTTCCCGGCCTCGAAACGCTCACGCACGCGCTGCGCGGGCACGGCGCGATGTCGATGATCCAACTCTTCCACGGCGGCATGCGAGCCGACACCTCGGTGAACGGCGCGATCCCTTGGAGTGCGAGCGAAGGCGACGGCTTCCGCGCGGCGACCGAAGAGGACTACGAGCGCATCGTTCGCCAGTTCGCCGAAGCCGCCGAGCGCGCACGCAAAGCGGGCTTCGACGGCATCGAGCTCCACGGCGCCCACGGCTATCTCCTGACGCAGCACCTCAGCACGACTCAGAACCGGCGCACCGATCGCTGGGGTGGCTCGCTCGAGAATCGCGCGCGCCTCGTGCGTGACCTCATGCGTGCCGTACGCGCGAAGGTGGGTAACGCCTTCACGGTCGGCGTTCGACTCTCGCCCGAGGACTTCGGCAACGCCGTTGGACTCGACCTCGACGAGAGCGTGCAGACGGCCCGCTGGCTCGCCGACGACGGCGCCGACTTCATCCACGTCTCGCTCTGGCGCTCACACGAGACCACGAAGAAGCGTCCCGACCAGCATGCCCTCCCAATTTTCCGTGCGGCGCTCCCGAGCGACGTGAAAATCCTCGTCGCGGGAGCGATCTGGACACGCGACGAGGCCGAACGGCTGCTCGCCTTGGGCGCCGACGGCGTCGCGCTCGGCCGTTCGGCGATCGTGAATCCCGACTGGCCAATGCGCATCGCGGAGACGGCGTGGGATCCGAAGCGGCCGCCCGTCACGATCGAGGAGCTCCGCGCGCGCGGCCTCGGACCACGCTTTGCAGAGTACATGCGTGGCTGGAAGGGCTTCGTCGCCTGATTCGAACGCCGTCGACCTGACGATGTCGAGTCGACAAAAACGAGCGAGGCGACTTCCCGAAGGAAGCCGCCTCGTCGTGGTTCACTGATTCGAGTTACGAATCACTCGTTGCCGCCACCACCGAGCGGACCACCGCCGAAGATGTTGCCAACCTGACGCATGCCGTCGAGGAGGCCGATGTAACGACGGAGCACCTGCGCCTGGTCCGCCCCACCATTCGCCTTGACCGTCGGCTGACCGTTGGTGAGCTTCAGCTCGAGCTCACCGTCCGCGTTGACGAGACCGGTGTTCTCGTACGCGTTGCCGAGGAGCTCGTTCGCTCGCTGCAGCATGCGCGAAGCGACGCCGAGCTCGACCGCACCGCGACCCGGGATGTTCTCCGTGCCGAAGCGCGTCGCGACGTAGCGGTAGCCGGTGGTCGGGTCGACGAAGCTCATACGCTTGCCGGCAACCGGCATCGGGCCCGCGTCACCTTCGAGGCGGATGCGCATCTTGGTGGCGAGGGTCATGTCGGTGCTGAAGCGCGAGTAGAGCATCGCGTAGATGCCGGTTCCGAGCTCGTTCTGGTAGCCCATGTTCGGGAAGACGATGCCCTTGTTGCCGGCCGGACGGACGAGCTTCGAGGGATCACGATCCACGAGGCTGAACACCGACGTCGTGACGCCGTCTGCGTTCATCGAGGGCGCGATGGTCTCCCAGTCCTCGGAGAGGATGGCACCGACGAAGCGGTCGACGGCGTGCGGGAGGTCCGTGCGGAACGAGATGTACGGGTCGCGGCCGTCGAGGGCGTTGTCACGCGAGACCGTCGAGAGGGTCGGACGCGAGTCGACCATTTCGATGAGTGCGCGGACCTTCTCCTCGTCGAAGCCAGCGTGGCGGACGTAGCTGTTGTAGTCCCAGCTACCGCCGCGGCTGTTGTCGAAGTCGACCTGGACGAAGCGACCGTCCACGATGCCGAGCTGACCGATCGGCGCCTTGGACGTGGCCTCTTGCTCGGTCAGGAGGTCGAAGACCGTCTGCGCGCCGGGGCGCGTCGAGGTGCGACGTCCGGTATCCGCACCGGGACCGTAGGTCCCAGGCTCCGGCATGAGGAGAATGCGCTGGAGGAAGTTGAACATCTCGGCGTTCGCCATGACGTCCGGACGCTGCTGGTCATCGTCCTCGAGTCCGGAGGGATCCGAGCGGCCGATGTCCGTGGCCGTGTTCCAGTGGTACGCGCGGATGCGGGAGAGCGTGTTGTTCGCGATGCCGTCCGGGATGTTCCACCACGCGAACTCCTTGTTCTGGCGGCGGAAGTAGGCCCAGGGGTACGTCGCCTCGAAACGACGCTGGACGTTCATCGTGATTTCGTAGACGTCGGCACCGCTGTCGAACATCTTGGCGTGGATGTAGCCACCGCGGCTGTAGTCCTCGCCGTAGCGGAACGGCCAGCGGATCAGCTTCCCGCCGGTCTCGTCGACACCCGACCAGCGGACGCCGTCGACACCAATCGACGTCGACTGCTTGCCGATGGTGAAGGAGATCGGACCGGAGATCATGTCCTCGTACGCGAGGTGGTTCTTCGGCGGCGGCGCGCAAACCTTGCCGTGCACGATGCGCCACTTCGCAGCAGCCTTTTCCTCGTCGGTCGCTGCGCGACAGTCACGTGCCGGGTCGAAGACCTTCGCGGTCGTCGCCGTGCGCGTGTAGTGCATGCCGTAGCCCTTCTTCGGGTCGAGGACGAGGTCGCTCGAGATGCCCTGCGACAGCATCTTGAGCGCGAAGAACTGCTGGTCCTGCGGCTTGACCTGGTCCGAGTCGAACGTCTGAAGCGAGCGGCCGTAGAGGGTCTCCATCGCGTGGAGGTCGTACGTACCGGCGCCGACCGTCTCGCCGAAGCGCTCGATCTGGTACTCCATCGTCGAGGTGTTGGCGAAGTACTCGATGCCGGGGCGGGGCTCACTGGCCACACCCTGCTCGTCGTCGGTGTACGGGTCGAGGTAGCGCGGACCCATGCAGGTGTCCTCGCCGCCGTTGCGCGCCGCCGTGCACTTGGCCGTCGACTGGCCTTCGTTCGTGCGGAGCTGCCAGTACTGGGGCGCGTAGTTCATCGCGTCCCACGAGCTCGAGAAGTTGTGACGGAGACCGAGCGAGTGGCCGATCTCGTGGAAGGCGATGCCCTTGATCGATTCGCGGAGAAGGTCCTGGTAGATCTTCAGACCGCGCTCGTTCTTGTCGAGGTCGCCGTAGAGGTCCTTGTAGTACGGAGCAAGCGACGCCTGGTAGATCGTGCCGGCGCCCGCGGCCTGCGTCGGGTCGCTGAAGCAGATGCCGCGGCTGCCGAGGTACATCTGGTACTGGTCGAGCAGCGTCTGGATCTTCGTGTTGTCCATCGACGCGAACGTGCTGAGCGCGTTGTAGACGTCGGTGGACTTGTCCGCCGACTGCGCAACGAGCTTGAGCAGGCCGCGGTTCGCGATGGCCGACTTGAACTCGCTCGAGTCGAGCTTGCCGATGAGATTCGCAACCGTCTGATCCGCCGCCACGATGCTCGCCGTCTGGGGCGAGCTGATGGAGCGGAGCTTCGCGGCCTTGAGCTGACGATCCGCGGCGGAGAGCGCGTTGTTCGCCGGCGTCTCGCCGACAGCCGCCTGGATGTCGGCGAAGTTGACGTTCTTGACGAGGTTCGCGATCTCCTCGTCCGTCTTCGCCTTCGCCATGCCGTCGACGATCTTGCCGTTCTTCACGAGGCCGGCGTAACGCGACGCCTGGTTGCCCTGCATGATGTCGTCGACCGCGATGTCACCGAGCGCGAGCTGGATGATGTCGCGCTGCTGAGCGGCAGCCATCGTGGCCGAGCGCATCATGATCGTCGCCGTGACGCCGAGCATTTCGCCGGTGAGCGGGTCACCGCCGATGGTGGCGACGCCGCCGTACGGAGCGCGCGAGGCGTAGGGCCAGTAGATCGCGTAGTTCTTGCGGATGTCGCCGAGACGGATGGTCTCGCCGGGCTTGCCGCAGAGTTCGAGATCGTAGGCGCGAACGGGGTTGTGGCAGGTCGCGACGACCGGCTTGCCGTTGTCGACCTTCTGTTCCTTGACCTTGTTGATGCCCCAGCCGCCGAAGGCGACCATGTCCGTGCCGTCGTCGAAGAACTGCGCGTGGCAGGTGGCGCGGTCGCCGTCGCCGGTGCGGCGGCACTCGACCTCGCGACGCGTCGCAACAGCCTGCTTGAGGAGCTGGTTCCAGGTGACCGTGTTCTCCTCGATCGCACCCGGGGTCGTGATCTTCTTGCCGTCGCTGCTGACAGCGTCGGTGAGATCCTGCGGAGCGTCGATGTTGAGCCAGTAGGCGTTCGTCTTCACCGGACGGTCGCGCACGGGGATCGTGCACTTGCCGATGTGAACGTCACACTGCGAGCCCTTCGAGCCCTTGTAGTGCGTGACGGTGTTGTCACACACGTCCGCCGTGCCGTCCTTGTCGTCGTCCGTGTTGTCGTGACAGGCCACCTGCTGGTGACTCTTCTCCCAGACGTTGTGGATGGCGTAGAACGTCTTGGTCTGCGCATCCGTGTAGCCGTACTGGGGGTCCCAGGCGGTGATCGGCGGACCACCGTATTCGCGGTTCATGCTGTTGCCGGCGTTGCCCCAGTTGCCGACGATGTCGCGCTGGGCCTTCGACTCTTCGAAGGGCTCGAAGTCTTCGTTGCCCGTGAGGCGGACGTACGAAGCGCGAACCTTCACTTCGGTCGGCGTACAGTCGAACGACGTGGAGCCGTTGAAGTAGCCGATGAGGACACACTCGGAGATACCGAAGCCCGCCATCGGCTCGGACTTGAGCTGGTACTTGTTCGTGATGTCGAAGTAGCCGGTGTCCGTCTCGAAGTGCGGAGCATCGACGTCGTCGGGGTTCGTCGCCGAGTACTCGACCGCGGTCACGCTCGTGTCCTGGCCGAAGATCCAGCTCGTGTCACCGCTGGTGCTCTCGGCCTCGTTCTTGGACCAGTCGACGCGCATGTACTCGCGCTCGTTCCAAGGACGGTCCGACGAGTT
This sequence comes from Labilithrix luteola, assembly GCF_001263205.1. Lineage (GTDB taxonomy): Bacteria > Myxococcota_A > Polyangia > Polyangiales > Polyangiaceae > Labilithrix > Labilithrix luteola. Next base: position 4,836,442 of record NZ_CP012333.1, on the reverse strand, counting down.
TTCGACGATGACGTTCGTCTGCTCGCCGGTCGACGAGTTGTAATCGCGGCGGATGTCGAAGTGGCTCAGGATCTTGTAAGCCGCAACGATCGTTCCGTTCGGACCGCTGGGGAACTCCCACTGGCCAGGCGAAACTTCCTTCCGGGGAAGGCCGCGGTCGTCGGCGCCGGGGGACTCCTGGTAGGCGCGGCGCGCGAAGAGCATGTTCTCGGTGACTTCCCACCGGATACGCTCGACGGCCGAAGCTCCACCGATGGTGCCCGCATAGCTGTCCGTGTTTGCGGCGCTATCGATGTTGTACGTCTTCGTCCGGAATTCCGGGTCGTCCTTGTAGTCCTGGAGGTTCTCTCCAAGGAAGAAGGACTTCGGAAGTGCGTTAGGCTGTACGCGGTTGATCGGATCGCGCTCAGCCGCGCAACCGACCGCCAGCCCAGAGCCGCCCGAGACTCCGATGACGAGCGCTATGAGTCCAATTCTACCCGACCAGTTCGATCGCATAATCGGGCGCGTAAGCAAGGATGGGGCCGTCGCGTTTTACCGCGTTCTTTGGGGGTATGGAGCTGAGATGCACGCCCCCCACGTGGGAGATCGTTAGAAAGGTGACTGGGCGGGGGCGGCGAAGAAACGGATTGGAGGGGACGTTGAGCTCATCCGTAATTTCGGAACATTGGTCGCCGAAAGTATCCCGATCATGATAGGCGGCGACCGGTACGAGCGGCTGAGGGCGGTCGAGGGCCCCGCACTCGAGCGCCTCACGGGGGGCTTGACGGAGGGCTTCCAGTTCGCCCGGGCCGACGACCCGTTCGTCGCGAACGGCAACGAGCTCTCGGCCGCGCTCGCGAATCGCTGTGCGACTTCGCGTTCTCGACCAGCACGCAGACGACAGGATCGCGAAGTTCGATCGGCACGGGCGATTCCGGCGCACCTCGCGAGCATCGCGAAGGTCACATGCCCTGCGCTCGTCGACGGCGATGCGAGCGCGCTCGCGTCGCTCGTCATGAACCTCGTGCAAAACTCTGCGGGTCCGATGGATGCCGAGAAGGGGGCGTTCACGATCGACGGCGGAACGTCCAAGCACGGAGTGCCATCACGTGCTTACGTACCCGTCACGGACACCGGCATCGGAATGAGCGAGACGACACGGATGCGCATGTTCGATCCTTTCTTCACCACCACGCCGGACGCGCACGGCGGCGGCATCGACGTCGCCTCCCAACGCGGCTCGGGCACCAAGGTCGCCGCGCAGGTGCCGCCCGCGTCCACCGATGCAGGGAAGGCGAAGGCGGAGCGAGGCAAAGGCCGCAACGTCCTCGTCGTCGACGACGAGCCTTCGCTACGCCGGTCCATTCGTATGGTGCTCACGGGGGCGGGATTCGAGACGCTCGAGGCCAAGCACGGTGCCGAGGCCGTCGCGCTCGTCTCCGACCAAGCCAACGTCATCGATGCGGTGCTCGTCGATCGCTCGATGCCAGGCATGAGCGGCGAGGACGCCGTTCGAGCCATGCGAACCATTCGCCCCTCAATTCCGGTCGTGCTGATGAGCGGGTTCGATCGCGGCAGTGACCTCGACAATGTCGCGACCATCGCCAAGCCGTTCGACCCCGAATCGCTCATCGCACTCGTTTTGCGCGTGATCGACGAAGCTCACCACGAAGAGCCGCGCTGATTCACGCCGATCGTCGTCGCAATTGACGACGTCGCAGAGCGCGACGAACCACGCGACGATCGCGAAGAGCCTTGCTCGATCGCGAGCGCGTTTGCTTGGCTCCGCGAGTGCGTTCGCTTCGTTCGCTCTGGGCGTGGTTGGCCCTGATCGTTTTCGTGCTCGTGCCGCGCGAAGCACGAGCAGACGGTGAGGTCTGGATCTGGACCGAGAACCGGATTCCGATCGTGCGAACGGACACGCCGGGCTTCCCTCGCCTCGATTGGCGGCTCATCACCGACTTCCGTTTCAATCAACGCGCAGGCGGCTTGCACCAGGCGTTCTTCCGCACGGGCCCGGCGTTCTACGCGACCGATTGGCTCTTCATGGCGGTCAACGGCGTGGTGTACGCCGATCGTCAGCCTGATGGGCGCTTCCTCCAGGAAGGACGTCTCGAGCTCGAACCGAACCTGTTCGGGCGTTTCGGCGACTTCACCTTCAACGATCGCAACCGCTTCGAGTCACGCTGGCGAGAAGGCAACAATCGTTGGCGCTACCGCAATCAGCTGCGCATCAACTACGCGCCGAAGGGTGCGAAGTGGATTCCTTTCGTCTGGGACGAGATCCTCGTCGACCTCTCGGGCACCGGCTTCCACCAGAATCGATTCGACGTCGGCATCGCGCGAATGCTCACCGAAACGATTCGCCTCGACGTCGCGTACATGCTTCGAAGCCGCGAAGACCAAGGGAAGTGGACGAACGACCACATCTTCAACCTCTACTTCTACTTCGACGTCCCGCCGAAGGCCGCGCCCCCGCCCCCCGCCCTGCCCATGCAGCAGCCTCCCCCCGCGCCCATGCTTCCGCCCGCGCCCGGGAACGAGTGACCCAAACGCGTTCGGTGCTCTAGGGGTACTGCGTCTTCATTGCAGTGACGACGGCAGCTCCGTCGGCCGTCGAGGGATCCGGGAACTTCGACGCGATCGCGTTGTTCGCATTCCAAGCCTGCGCCCGGTAGTGCTCGTTGAAGTCTGCGTTCCACGACGCCTCGTGGTTCGCGACGCAGTGAGCGAGCCAGTCTTCGGGCAACGTCTTCGTGGGCTGACCGTACTTGGCGAGGCAGGCCGTCTCGTCCTCGGTCTTGAGCACGTTCGCCGCGTAGGCGCACCACTGCTGGCGGCTCGTCGAGTTGACCCGGCAGTAGCAACCCGTGGTGCACGACTTCGTGACGCCGCGCTCGAAGTCGTACGTCTTGCCGTTTTCCCAGATCTGGCCCTGGAGCGGAAAGATGCGCGAGGACTGGTTGATCGTGTGCTTCGCGATGACGATCAGACCGGCTTCCCAATTCGGCCGATCGCGGTCGTGCAGCGCGTCGAGCGCGGGGATGCGTGTCGAGGCTTCGACGATCCAACGCGCCACGCGCTGCGGCTCGGGATTCGCGATCGTGACGACGAGCCCACCGTGGTACGTGCACCGCAGCGCAGCGAAGGGCCAGCCGGCGTACGTGGTCGGCTCGCACGACTCTTCGACGTAAGTCTTCGTGCCGAGCGCAGCGACGAGCGATTCCGGAACGTCGAGGGGAAGCGACGCGTCCACGTCCGCGTCGGGGACCGAGGCGTCGACCGGCGGCGGCGATGCGTCGGGCTGCGTGGTGGCCGACGACGACGGCTCGGTCGCAGGCGCAGGCGTGGGCGTGGGCTCTGGAGACGAGCTCTCGCTAGCCCCACACGCGGCCAGGACCATCAATGCTGCGCACGACCACCACTTCATGGGCTGGGCTCTATAGACGGTTTGTTTGTCGTAGCGCGTCTCCGGACAGTGTCATTTCCGAAGACGGTCGGTGACCCGAGGCTGCCGGAGTCACGTTCGTCAGGATCGCACGCGCGGCTCCTCGCACCTACAGCGCAACTCAGTTGCGCTGATTGAATAGTCAAACGGAGTTCGCGACAGACTTGCGCAAGGGACCGAGGATTTCGGGGCCCTCGCCCATCGTGGGCCCCGAAATCCTCGGTCCACGCAAGTGGTCGCCGCAGTAGCCGGCTGGCAGGGGGCCGTTTGGTCTTCACTTCGGGTGCCGGGAATCTCGACACGAGCGGTCTCGAAATCGCGACACCCCGCCTGACGAGGTCCCTGACCCCCGCGCGAAACGCCCAATTTCGAGCCGTTGACGTCGATGGATAGCGACGGCACGTGACCTGCAAAACCGCCATCCATCGACGCACGAGGGTGCGGCGGCAGCGAGGGAAGCCATGAAAGCGGTACGTGTTCATCAGTTCGGCGGAATCGATCGGATGGCCATCGAAGAGACGGCGCGCGAACAGCCCGGCGAGGGCGAGGTCCTCGTTCGCGTAGGCGCGGCAGGGGTCGGTCCGTGGGACGCGTGGGTTCGCGCCGGGCAAAGCGCGCTGCAGCAGAAGCTGCCTCTCACGCTCGGCTCGGACATCGCGGGCGTCGTCGAGAACGTTGGCCCCGGCGTGACGGGAATCGCAGTCGGTGACGCGGTCTACGGCGTGACGAATGCCGAGTTCACCGGCGGTTATTCCGAATACGCGGTCGCCAAGGCCTCGATGATTGCGAAGAAGCCCGCGAAGGCAACCGACGTCGACGCGGCGTCGATTCCCGTCGTTGCCACGACCGCCTGGGAAATGCTCTTCGACCACGCCAAGGTCACGAGCGGCCAGCGTGTTCTCGTCCATGGCGCGGCCGGCAACGTCGGCGCGTTCGCCCTCCAGCTCGCAAAGCGCGCCGGCGCGACCGTCATCGCCACGGCGTTCGCGAGCGACGTCGACTTCGTGCGGTCGCTCGGCGCCGACGAGATCATCGACGTGCAGTCGACGAACTTCGAAGATCGCGTGAAGGCCGTCGACGTGGTCATAGATACCGTGGGCGGCGAGACGCTCGCCCGCTCGTTCTCGGTCCTTGCACATGGCGGTGTGCTCGTGTCCTCGGCGGCCAAGCCCGACGAGAAAAGGGCCGCCGAGTGCGGCGTGAAGGGCATCTACTTCATCGTCGACGTGAACACGCGCGTGCTCCGCGAGCTCGCCAAGCTGGTCGACGAAGGGAAGCTCACCCTCAACGTGGGTGACGTTCTTCCTCTCGCCGAAGCGCGGCTCGCCCACGAAATGCTGGCGGGCAAGCCGCACAAGCGAGGGAAGATCGTTCTCACCGTGGGCTGACGACGAGACGCTCGACAAAGCGAAAACGCCCACCACTTCGAACGAAGGGCGGGCGTTTCGACCGAGAAGCGAAGGGCTTCTTACTGGTTCTTGCGCTGGAACGCGGGGATGTCCCAGTCCGTGTCGAACGCCGGGAAGTTGGCGGAGCGCGTCGGAGCGCGCCCGCTGACGGGAGCCACGCGGGTCTCCTGCGCGGCGGGCGCCATCACGCGGCGACTCGAGAAGGCCGGAACGGCTTCGCTGGAGCGGGCCGCAACGGGCTGCTGCGAGAACGACGGACGGTGCATCGACGCGGGGATCGTCGAGGGGTGGACCGACGGCTGGTGGTGCGAGGGAATCGTCTGCGGAGCCGCGGGAACGGACGCGCGGGCGGCCGCCTCGAGGCCCTGCATGCGCTCGAGCTGCTCGAAGCCCGTGGCGATGACAGTGACCTTGACGTTGTCGCCGAGCGTCTCGTCGATGCTCGCGCCGAAGATGATGTTCGCGTCCTCGTGCGCCTGCTCCTGGACGAGGCTCGCGGCCTCCTGGATTTCGCGCATCTTGAGGTCGGGGCCGCCGACGATGTTGATGAGAACGCCGGTCGCGCCGTCGACGGAGATGTCGTCGAGGAGCGGCGAGCTGACGGCCATCTCGGCCGCGAGACGCGCGCGGTTCTGGCCCTTGGCGATGCCGGTGCCCATGAGCGCGCGGCCCATGTTGCTCATGACCGTCTTCACGTCGGCGAAGTCGACGTTGACGATGCCGTTCTGGGTGATGAGGTCGCTGATGCCCTTGACGGCCTGGAAGAGGACTTCGTCCGCCTTGCGGAAGGCCTCGATGAAGGAGAGGTCTTCCTCGCCGAGCATGAGGAGCTTCTGGTTCGGGATCGTGATGAGCGTGTCGACGTGCTCGGTGAGCTGCGCGAGACCGAGCTCCGCGCGGCGCGAACGCTGGCGACCTTCGAAGAGGAAGGGCTTGGTGACGACGCCGACCGTGAGGGCGCCTTCTTCACGTGCGAGCTGCGCGATGACGGGGGCCGCGCCGGTGCCCGTGCCGCCGCCCATGCCGGCGGTGACGAAGACCATGTCGGCGCCGCCGATGAGCTCCTTGATGCGCGCGTGATCTTCGAGGGCCGCCTTGCGACCGCGCTCGGGATCCGCGCCGGCACCGAGGCCGCGCGTGACGGCGTTGCCGATGTTCAGCTTGGTGGGAGCCGCGTTGCTGTTCAGGGCCTGCGCATCGGTGTTGACGACGATGAACTCCACGCCTTCGAGGCCGAAGTTGATCATCGTGTTGACCGCGTTGCCACCGGAGCCGCCGCAGCCGATGACCTTGATGCGTGCCTGGTACTCCTGCGTCTCGTCCGCAAATTCGATGGAGAAACTCATGACGCCTGTGCCTCCCGGGGAAAGAAACTTCTGGGTCGCGCTCGTCGGCGCGACTGCATCCGCTGGCTCGAGGCGCCTCTTCCTCTCGCGAGCGGTGGGTGATGCGTTGGATTGTCTAAGTGGATTCGAAACTAAAACGGGGTCGGTCGAGACGGCTCAGAAGGCCGCCTTGAGCCACTCCCAGAACTTGGATTGCGACTTCGGAGAAACCAGTGCCGGCTCCTCTTCGACGACGCCCTTCTTCGCAGCGGCGGCCGTCATGCGCATCATCGACTGAGCCGGAGCGGCGGCTCGCGCGTGCGCGTCGGCGATCGCCTGCGCACCATACTTTACGAGGCCGACGCCCGCGGCGTACTGCGGTCCGTGGACGAGCTGCGTGATGCCACGCACGCCCGTCGGGAAGCCGATGCGAACCGGCATGCCCAGGACCTCTTCGGCGAGCTCGGTCGTTCCTTCGAGGAGCACCGCACCGCCCGTGAGGACCACGCCTGCCGAGAGTTGCTCGAGCATGCCGGTGTCCTCGATACGCTTGCGAACGACCGCGAAGATCTCTTCGACGCGCGGCTCGATGATGTCGCTGAGCACGCGACGCGGAGTGCGGCGCGGCTTCTGACCACCGACGCCGGGGACTTCGATTTCTTCGTCGTCGGCGACCATGCGCCCGAGCGCGCATCCGTAGAGACGCTTCAGGCGATCGGCCTCGGCCATCGGGGTGCGAAGCCCCGCGGCGATGTCGTTCGTGATGTTGTTGCCGCCGACGGGAATGACGCTCGCGTGCGCGATGCCGCCGTCGACGTAGAGAACGATGTCCGTGGTGCCGCCGCCGATGTCGACGACCGCCGCGCCAATCTCGCGCTCGTCGTCCGAGAGGATCGCTTCGGAGCTCGCGAGAGCCTCGAGGACCACGTCGGCGACGACGAGACCGCAGCGCTCGGCGCAACGGATGACGTTCTGCACGCAGCTCGTGGCGGCGGTGACGAGGTTGACCTTCGCGCCGAGGCGAACGCCGCTCATACCGATCGGGTCACGGATGCCGTCCTGGATGTCGACGATGTACTCGCGCGGCAGGACGTGGAGGATCTGGCGGTCGGCGTCGACCGGAATGGCGCGGGCGCCTTCGAGCACGCGCTCGACGTCGGCGCGGGTCACCTCACCGCCGTTGATCGCGGCGACGCCGTCCGACGACTGCGAGCGGATGTGGCTGCCCGCAACGCCCGCGTAGACGGTCCGAATCTCGACGCCAGCCATCGTCTGCGCCGCTTCGATCGCGTCCTTGATGGAGCGCACCGTCCAGTCGATATTGCTGACGATGCCCTTGCGCAGGCCGCGGCACGGAACGGAGCCGACCCCGAGGATCGTGATTCCGTCCTCGGCAATCTCGCCCACCACGGCACAAACTTTCGTCGTGCCAATGTCGAGGCCGACGACGATCTCCCCTTGCGAAGCCATCGTGCTCATCCCAATCGGCAATCGCATAGTCAGTTGGGGTGGGCCAAATAAGTGATCATTTGAGCTCGCCGCCCGAGCGGGCCCGGATCGTGAAACGCCTGAATTTCAAGGAGCTTCACGTGAAGCCGCGATTTGGCCTCCGCGCGCTGTTTTGCGCGCCCGCCGGCGCCCTGAACGGAGAAAACGCGCCGAACGCGATTTTTTCGCTGAAGGCGAAGGCCCCGGGAGGTCAGCCGAGCAGGTCCTCCCTCACCTTCGGGATAGGCCCCATCACCAACCCCGGTCGTTTTTTTGTGCAGTGCTCCACGAACCACGGGTCGCTTTTTTGTGCAGTGCTTCGCGAGTATTTTCGGCCGGTTAGATCATTTTGTCACCCGATGTAAGAAGCTGTGGGTGGCCCGTCGCCTTTTTCGCGCTACTCCACCGTCACCATGACGAAGCCGCTCCGCGCCTACGCCCTCGCGCTGCTCACCGTTCTTTCGGGCGCCTCGGCGGCCACCGCCCTCGTGGGTTGCGCCGCAACCGACGACGAGAATCCCGCCACGAGTGAAGATGCCGTCATTGATGCCCTCAAGACGGGCACGTACAAGCTCTCGGGCACGCACAGCTTCTCGATGTTCAAGCAGCTCGTTCTGAAGAGCGGCGGAACGTACGAAGTCCAGATGTACCGCGGGCCGGCGTTCCCCGACGACTCCATCAGCTACATCGACGGCACGTACACCGCGTCGCGCGGCAAGCTCACGCTCAACCTCCACTCGGGCAACGCCCTCTCGACCTGGACGTACAAGGTTCGCGGCTCGAAGGTCTCGTTCCACAGCGACGAGTACGCGAACGACTTCGACATGACCTACGCGAGCTCGAGCCAGGTCGCCGAAGTGGAAGAGATCGGCACCGATCCCGGAAAGCCGGCGAGCGTCGCGGGTGGTACCGCCATCACGTGCCAGTCCACGCGAGGCTACGGCGACATTCGCGCGAACATCGAGCTCAAGGCGCCGGGCACCGGCCAGATGTTCCTCACGAGCTCCTCGTCACTCAACGTGAGCGGCGTCTCCAAGGTGCGCCTCGGCCAGAACGACGGCGAGGAAAGCGACTCGGAGTGGATCCGCGTCTCCGGCGGTTCGTCGAGCGCCTACTACCGCGTGAACTTCCCGGCCGACTTCGTCCAGAACGGCGGACAGAACGTCACCATCTCGCTTGCCGTCAGTGACGACATCGACGCGATGGAAGAGCGATCGCACGAGCTCACCTGCAGCTCGACCGGCGCGCGCTGAAGAGCTCGCCGTTCTGCGTGCGCGAATCGCGCGCCTCGACTATCGAAAGGCATGGCCGATCGCTTTCGAGGCGCCGTCTTCGACCTTAACGGCACGCTCGTCGACGACATCCGATTCCACTTCGACGCCTGGCGTGATCTCGCGAAGAAGCTCGGCCACGACATGGATGAGGTGCTGTTCCAGTCGTTCAACGGACTGAAGAACGAGGACATCTTTCCAAGGCTCTTGGGGCGCTCGGTCAGCGCCGAGGAGATCGCCACGCTCGGCGAAGAGAAGGAAATCGCGTACCGCGCGATGTACCGACCGCACCTTGCGCCGGTCGCCGGTGCACTCGCACTCCTCGACCGTCTCCACGCAGGCGGCGTTCGGCTTGCCGTCGCGAGCTCGGCGCCGCCCGCCAATCGCGCGATGGTCCTCGAGGGCCTGGAGCTCCTCGAGCGCTTCGACGTCGTCGTCGCTGCCGAGCACCTCCCGGGGAAACCCGCGCCCCACGTGTTTCTCGAGGCGGCACGACGTCTCGAAATCGCGCCCGAGGAGTGCGTCGCTTTCGAAGACGCCGCCAACGGTGTGCGCAGCGCCGTGTCGGCGGGAATGTTCGTCGTCGGGATCACCACGAACAATCCAGCGCGCACGCTCCTCGATGCCGGAGCGCGCTACGCCGTCACTGACTTCACCGCGCTTCCGGAAGAGCTCGAGCGCCGCCTGCCGCGCTGAGATTCGTTGACGTAGAATCGCGCTCGCCCGATGCCTTCCGCTCTCACCCTCGAGCGCTTGCGACGTCACGCGGTCGGCCGCAGCCTCTTTGCGCCGACCTCGCTCGAAGCGGCCATCGACAAGCTAGGCTTCGTCCAAGCCGACCCCATCCGTGCGCCGGCGCGCGCGCAGGATCTCACGCTCCGACATCGCGTCGCCGGCTATCACGCCGGCGATCTCGAGCGGCTCTACCCGACGCTGTCGGTCGAAGAAGACTACTTCGTCAACTACGGCTTCATGCCTCGCCGATACCTCGGCCTCATGCTTCCGAGAACGCCGCGGCACCCTTGGGACCGCACCACGCGAGCGCGCGCCAAGAACGTGCTCGCGTTCGTGAAAGAGCGCGGTGAGGTGCACCCGCGCGAGGTCGATCAGCGCTTCGCGCACGGCAGCGTGACGAACTACTGGGGAGGGTCGTCGAACGCGACCACCCAGCTCCTCGAGCGCATGCACTACCGCGGGCTCTTGCGTGTCGTGAAGCGTGAAGGCGGCATTCGCGTCTATGCAGCGCGTGACGACGAAGAGCTTCGTGCAGACGAGGCGCGCGATCCGAAAGCCAAGGCGGAAGCCCTCGTTGCCATTGCGGTCGCGAAGTACGCGCCCATGCCCGACAAGAGTCTCCGCGCGCTCGTCTCGCGTCTTCGGTTCGGCGCGCCGCAGCTCGTCAAGGCGCTCAGCACGGCGCTGGCATCGGCACGACGCGAACTTCCTCGGGCGGTCGTCGATGGCGTGACGTGGTACTGGCCCGAGGGCGAAGATCCGAGCGAGGTCGTCGACGACGCCGATCGCGTTCGCTTGCTCGCTCCCTTCGATCCCGTCGTCTGGGATCGGCATCGCTTCGAGATCTTCTGGGGCTGGGCCTATCGCTTCGAGGCCTACACGCCCCAGGCGAAGCGCAAGCTCGGTTACTACGCGCTACCGATCCTCTGGCGGTCACACGTGATTGGCTGGACCAACGTCACCGCGAAGGAAACTGACCTCGAGGTGACGTCGGGCTACGTGGCCGGTCGCGCCCCGCGAGACAAGGCGTTCACGCGCGGGCTCGCGGAGGAACTCGAACGAATGCGGGATTTTCTCGCGAGTCCGCCCCGTCGCTGAGCGGGCGCGTCAGCGCATTCGGACGACGACGCGATCGGGCCGCGCCTCGTTGTCGAGCATGATCGCGTCGGGCTTGGCGCCTCGTCGATCGAGCTCCGCAACCACGCGCACCGCCTGTTCGAGCTTTCGGCGATACGGCGGTGCGCCCATGTGGAGCGACACGGTGCTCTTGCCGACCACGAGCGTCATCTCGCCGTTCGACTCGACGTGGACCTCTTGGAGAGGCGAACGCTGAGCGAGCGGGGCATGGTCGTAGTCCGACGCCAGATCGAGCGCACGGCGAATGGTGCGCGTAGCTCCCTCGCGATCGTCGACCAGCTGCTGGATGGGCACGCCGGTGACGACGTAGAAATCAGTCGGATCGCCGGCCTCGACGCGCTTGATCACGACGCCTTCGCGCGTGACCAGGTAGGTGTCGTTGCCGCTCACGATGAGGCCTGCCGCTTCGCGCTCGTTGACGTGCAGGAAGATCGTCCCCGGGAGCTGGCGCGACAACATCGCGTCGCTGATCCACGGGTCGGCGAGAAGGCGATCGCGGGCGGCGTCGAGGTCCGTCGAGAAGACGTTCTCGCCCTTCACGACGCCGGCCGTGGCCATGAGGTCGTCGGGCGTGCGGCGCTTGCCGCCGGTGGTCACGACCTCGGCGATGGCAAAGCGCGGGCTCGTCTTGACGTAGTGGCGCGCGGCCCAAGCCACGGTGCCACCGATGCCGACGACGAGGGCGAAACCGAGAACGCCCCACACGACGCGCATCGCCGACGAGGCGGACTTGGACGCGCGCGGAGGAACGCTGGGCTTCGGAGCCACCGGCGGCAGCACGGTCCCGTCGACGGCCTCGACTTCGCGAGGCTTGCGACGCGTGTTGCGCATGCTCGGCGGCGGCAGATTGGCGTTCATCGATTCGCCCCCTCGTTTTCGAGCGCCGCAACGAGCTCGCGAGCGCTCGCGTTGATGTCACCGGCGCCGAGCGCGATGACCAGGTCGTTCGGGCGCACCTCGTCGAGCAGCTCGCTCGTCACCTGCTTCTTGTCGGCGATGAAGCGAACGTTGTGATGGCCGTGCGCGCGGATCGCGTCGACGAGCGCCTGCCCGGTTGCTCCCTCGATGGGCTTTTCGCCGGCGGCATACACCTCGGTGACGATCACGAGGTCGGCCTTGTTGAACGCGCGGGTGAAGTCCTCGAAGAGCGATGCCGTACGCGTGTAGCGGTGCGGCTGGAACGCGACGACCACGCGCCGATCGAAGCCCTTCTGCGCAGCGTCGAGCGTGGCTTCGATCTCTGCCGGGTGGTGCCCGTAGTCGTCGATGACCATGACGTCGCCCTTCTTGCCCTCGCGAACGAGCGAAGGCTGGCCGACGACGGTGAAGCGGCGCTGCACGCCGTGGAAACGCGAGATCGCTTCGCGCACGGCGTCGAGCGGCACCTCGAGCTCGTCGGCCACGGCGATGACCGCGAGCGCGTTGAGCACGTTGTGGTGACCGGGCATGCGCACTGTGAACGCGCCGAGCGACTCTCCGCGACGGAACGCTTCGAAGTGCGTCTCGAGCCCGTTGAAGACGGGGTTCTTCGCGCGATAGTCCGCCTGGCGCGACACGCCGTAGGTCACGTGCCGGCGAGCGATGCGCGGAAGGATCGCCTGCACGTGCGGATGATCGATGCAGAGCACGGCGAGGCCGTAGAACGGGATCTTGTTGGCGAACTGCACGAACGCGTCTTTGACGTTCTCGTGCGTGCCGTAGTGATCGAGGTGTTCGGCGTCGATGTTCGTGATGACGCCGATCGTGGGCGTGAGCTTGAGGAACGAGCCGTCGCTCTCGTCGGCCTCGGCCACGAAGAGATCGCCTTCGCCGAGACGTGCGTTCGAGCCCAGCGCGTTGACCTTTCCGCCGACGACGACCGTGGGGTCGAGCCCGGCGTGCCGGAGCACGGTGGCAACGAGCGAGGTGGTCGTGGTCTTGCCGTGCGAGCCGGCCATGAGCACGCAGTATTTGACGCGCATCAGCTCGGCGAGCATCTCGGCGCGCGGAATGATCGGGATCTCGAGCTCGCGGGCGCGGGCGATCTCCGGGTTCTTCGGATCGATGGCGCTCGAATAGACGACGACGTCGGCGCCCTCGACGTTCTCGGCGCGGTGCCCCACGTCGACCCGAACGCCCATGGTCTCGAGCCGGCGCGTGATGTCGTTGGGCTTGAGGTCCGAACCGGAGACGTCGAACTCCATCGTGCGGAGGATCTCGGCGAGACCGCTCATGCCGATGCCACCGATGCCGATGAAGTGCGCGTGTTTGACGCGACCGCGGAACATCAGGAGACCTCCTTCGACGTCACGTGGTGGCCGCTCGGTCCGCCTGCTGCTCCGTTCGTCGGTTTCACGGGGTCTTTCTTGCGCTTTACGGCGATGCCCGCAAGGCCAAGGAGGTCACGGGCGATGTCTTCCGCGGCGTCGGGCCGGCCATGGGCACGCGACGCGTCCGCCATGCGTACGGCCGCGCTTTCGTCCTCGAGGAGCTTCGAGAGCTCGGTCGCGAGGCAGGCTTCGTCGGCCACTTCCTGTCGAATGCACACAGTGCCTCCGAGCGCCTCGAGCGCCAGGGCGTTCTTCGCCTGGTGATCGTCGGCTGCGTGCGGGAACGGCACCAAGATCGACGCGCGACCGATCGCGGAGATCTCCGCCACCGTCGAGGCACCCGAGCGCGCAACGACGACGTCCGCCGCGGCGATCTGTGCGGCTACGTCGTCGATGAACGAGAGGACCGAGGCGTTCTTCACGCCGGCCTTCTCGTACGCGGCGCGGGTCGCTTCCTCGCGATCCTTGCCGGTCTGGTGGGTCACGTGGAGCTCGAAGCCTTTGCCGAGGACGTGCGCGAGCGCTCGCGGAACGCGCTCGTTGAGTGCCTCGGCGCCCTGACTGCCGCCGAGGACGAGCACGCGACGAACCCCCGACTTCGGAAGATATGCGCGAGGCTCGAAGCCAGGCCTGAGCGGCACGCCGAACGTGCGCGTCTTCGGGCTCCGCACGGTCTCCGCCCACGCCACGTAGGCGCGCTTGGCAAACGGCACGAGGAGCTTATTGGCGAGGCCGAGCACGCTGTTCGGCTCGAGCACGGCGAGGGGCACGCGCTGGCGAACGCACGCGAGCGCACCGGGACCGGCCGCATATCCGCCCACGCTGAGCACCGCCGCAGGACGAAGCCGCCCCACGATGCCCGTCGCGTGACGCGTGGCCTTGGCGGCGACGAGCGCACCGCGAATCGCGCGCGAGGCTCCCCCGCCCTTCATCGGTTCGACCTCGAGCAGCTCGAGATCGTAGCCGTGCTGGGGGGTCACTCGCGATTCGATGCCTCGCGGCGAGCCGATGAAGACCACGTTCACGTCGGCGAGTTCGCGCAGAACGTGCGCGACGGCGAGGCCGGGAAACACGTGCCCACCGGTGCCGCCACCCGCGATGATGATCGTTCGCTCGGGCGTGGTCACGGATGCGCCTCGTCGGAGGTAAACGCCTCCGAAGTCAGTGCATCCTGCACGGGTTCGTCGACATAGGTGGGCGCGGGCGTGGGCGTCATCGCTTCGATGGCGTCGGCCTGTTCGCCCTGACGTGAGACGCTGAGCAAGATCCCGGCGGCCACGGCGTTCACGATTAGCGACGAGCCGCCGAAGCTGAGGAACGGAAGCGTGAGGCCCTTCGTGGGCAGAATCGCGAGCGCGACGGACAGGTTCACGAGCGCCTGCGCGCCGAACATCGTCGAGATGCCGAACGCGAGGTACGCGCCGTAGTCGTCCGGTGCGCGGAACGCGGCTCGAACACCGCGCGCGACGAGCGCGAGATACACGAGACAGAGGACGAGGATGCCGATGAAGCCGAGCTCTTCGCCGATGATCGCGGCGATGAAGTCGTTGTGGGCTTCGGGCAGGTAGAGCGTCTGCAGGCCTTTGCCGATGCCCGTGCCCCAGGTTCCGCCGGAGCCGAACGACATCACGGACTGGAACGGCTGGTAGGCGAGGTCGGCGCGGTGCTGGTCCATGTTCAGCCACGCGAGGTATCGCTCGTAGCGATACTGCTTCGACATGATCGACACGGCGCCGAATACGCCGCCGAGGATCGACGCGCCGAGGATGTAGCCGACCTTCGCGCCCGCCACGAAGAGCATGGTGAAGGTCAAAAGCAGAAGAACGACCGAGCTACCGAAGTCCGGCTGCTTCATGCAGAGGAACATGAAGATACCGGCCACGATCAGATGCGGGAGGAAGCCGACCGTGAAGGTCTTCACGCGATCGGCCTTCTTCGCGAGCGAATAGGCGAGCCACATGACGACCGCGAGCTTCGCCATCTCGGCGGGCTGAACGTGCACCGGACCGACCGCGAGCCAGCGCGTGGCACCACCGCCTGCGTGACCGAAGCCGACGACGCAGAGAATCAGGAGCGAGCCGACGCCGCCGAGCACCGGGTACGTGAGCTTGTAGAGCCGGTGGTAGTCCACCATGCCCACGAGGAAGATGAGCGCGAGGCCCACCACCGCGTAGGCGGCCTGACGCTTCAGGAAGAACTGCGGGTCGTGGTAGTGCAGCGTCGCCTGCACCGCCGAGGCGCTGTAGACCATCACCACGCCGAAGCCGATGAGGGCCACGACGATGGCGGCCATCACCACGTCGACCGGGCGATGCGCGCGCTCTTGATTCGGCTTCGCATCGAGCGGAAGCGCGAGCTGCATCGGCAGCGCGACGGGGACTCGCCGAACGTTGCGGGCTTCCATCACGCCACCCCGCGGCTGGAGAGGTTCTTCACGGCATCCACGAACGCGTCGCCCCGGTGCTTGTAGTCCCGGAACATGTCGAAGCTCGAGCAGGCCGGCGAAAGCAAAACGGCGTCGCCTTCACGTGCAAGCTCCGAGGAGAGAACGACGGCGTCGTCCATCGAGCTGGCGCGACGAACGGGAACCGCGTCGCCAATGGCGCTCGCAATCACGTCGGCCGCTTCGCCGATGACGACGGCCGCGCGGCCCTTGTCGCGAAGCGCGGAGACGAGCGGCCCGTAGCTTCCGCCCTTGTCACGACCGCCCGCGATGAGAACGACCTTCGGCTCGACCACGCCCCGCACCGCGGTGACCGACGCGCCGACGTTCGTGCCCTTCGAGTCGTCGTAGTAGCGAACGCCCTTCACCTCGGCGACGAGCGCCATGCGGTGGGCGAGTCCTTCGAAGCTGGCGAGCACGCTGCGGATCGTGTCGGGCGTGAGGCCGAACGGACGAACGGCGCCGATGGCGGCCGCGACGTTGAGCGCGTTGTGGCCGCCCTGGAGGCGCATTTTGCTGCGCTCGTAAGCAACGCCCGAGGCGCGGTCGATCACGGCCTCGTCGGTCACGTCGAGGTCGCCGCCCGGGCCGAACTGGACGATCGTGCCGCGACCGCGTTTTGCCTGCGCAATACACACGTCGTCACGCACGGGGACGACGGCCACGTCGGTCGAGCGCTGAAGCACGAACGCGTTGCCCTTGGCGGCGGCGTAGGCCTCCATGCTGGGGTAGCGATCGAGGTGGTCGGGTGTGACGTTGAGGAGAATGGAGACCTGCGGATGGAACGCATCGACGCGCTCCATCTGGAAGCTCGACACCTCGAGCACCACGACGTCCCACGCCTCGTCGGCATGGGAAGCAAGCGGCTCACCGAGGTTGCCCCCGAGGAACGTCTTCAGGCCATGGGCTTCGAGGAGCGCACCGACCAGCGAAGTCGTCGTGCTCTTGCCGTTCGTGCCGCCGACGGCCACGACGCGCGGAAGCGCACGACCGGCAGCTGCCGCCGAAGCATTGACCGCGCGAACCGCGAGCTCGACCTCGCCCCAGATCGGAACCTTCGCCATCTCTGCGGCCACGAGCTCGGGAAAGCTCGGAACGCCGGGAGAGACGACGACGAGATCGGCCGTCTCGAGGCCTGCCTCGGCGTGACCACCGAGCACGAGGCGCACGCCCTCTTTTTCGAGCGCGCGAACGTCGTCCGAGACGGTCTTCTTGCTGTCGGTGCCGACGACGTGTGCCCCGCGCGACGCGAGCAGACGGCAAGCGGCCACGCCGGAGAGCCCGAGGCCCACCACGACGACGCGCTTGTCTTTCAGGTCGAAGGTCTCCACCGCGTTACCTCAGCTTCAGGCTCGCGAGGCTCACGAGCGCGAGCAAAATGGAGATGATCCAGAACCGAACGATGATCTTCGGCTCTGGCCACCCTTTCTTTTCGTAGTGATGGTGGATGGGCGCCATCAAGAAGATGCGCTTACCCGTCAGGCGGAACGAGACCACCTGCGTGACGACCGAAAGGCCCTCGAGGAAGAAGATGCCGCCGAGGATGATCGAGAGCAGCTCGTTCTTCGTGAACACGGCGCACATCCCGAGACCGCCGCCGAGAGCGAGCGCGCCCACGTCGCCCATGAACACCTGCGCGGGGTACGTGTTGTACCAGAGGAAGCCGATGCCGGCGCCGACCATGGCCCCGCAGAAGATCGCGAGCTCACCGGCGCTCGCGATGAACGGGATGTCGAGATACTTCGCGACGACGAAGCGCTGAGCCACGTTCGCGATACCGAAGGTGGCGCCGCAGAGATAGGCCCAGATGAGATACGTGCCGGCGTTGAAGATGACCGGGCCGATGGCGAGACCGTCGAGGCCATCGGTGAAGTTCACCGCGTTCGACATGCAGACGACGGTGATGACCGCGAAGACCACGTAGAGCCACGTGGGCAGCGAGATCGGGTGCTTCGCGAACGCCACGAAAGGAATCGCGACGCGATCTTTGATCTCCCAGAAGTCCGGGGGAAGACGATCCTTCGACGTGAAGAGCCAGGTGAGGATCGCAGCCGCGACGAGAAACTGGCCGAGCAGCTTGAAGCGCGCGGGCAGTCCC
Source organism: Labilithrix luteola (assembly GCF_001263205.1). Taxonomy (GTDB): domain Bacteria; phylum Myxococcota_A; class Polyangia; order Polyangiales; family Polyangiaceae; genus Labilithrix; species Labilithrix luteola. Next base: position 4,818,797 of record NZ_CP012333.1, on the reverse strand, counting down.
TTCGAGTTCTTCATCCGGATCTTCAGGTAGTCGTCGAGATACCCGATGACACCGTAGCCGGCAGTGACCGCCGTGGCCGCGAGGACGAAGGGATTGCGGAGGTCCGCCCAGAGGATCGTCGAGCCGAGCACCGCGAGCAGGAGGAGCGCGCCGCCCATCGTGGGGGTGCCGCGCTTCTTGATGTGGCCCTCGGGGATGTTCCCGACGTCACGCACCACCTGACCGATCTGCTTCTTCTGCAGCTCGCGGATGAACCACGGCGAGAGGAGGAAGCAGATCAGCATCGACGTGATCGTCGCGGCGATGATGCGGAACGGTACGTAGCGGAGGACGTTGAGCCATCCCAACCAGCTCACCGAGTGACGCAGCGGGTAGAGAAGCTCGTAGATCATCGGGAAGGTCCTCGGTGAAGGCCTCCGGGGGCCTCACCTTCCGACGACGATGCAGATTTTGGAGAAAACGGCAAAACTTCCGACAAAACCGCGACCACCTTTTCGGCCCCTACACTACGGGACCCTTTGACCAGAACTGCGTCACCAGGCAGGACGCGTGACATGGATTCCCGCGCGGCTTCCGCGGTGGACGAGGCCGATACGACCTCCACACCGCGTGCCGCCGCGCGTTCGAGAGCCAGGGAAATCAGGCCTCCGCAGCCGATCGCGAGGTGCACACCGGCATCCGCGATGACGTCGCCGAGGGCCGCGTGTTCGGCCTCGGCCAAGGGCCCGAGCTCCTTCATTTCCCCGAGGACGGCGATCCGCCGGCGGGTGCCGGCAATCTCGACGAGCGTGGCGAGCGCCGCACGCATGCTGCCGGGGTTCGCGTTGTACGTGTCGTCGAGGACCACTGTGTCGCCGGCGAGATGCTTCACGCTGGCGCGGCCGACGAGCTGCAGGTTCGCGAGCGCCGCGTCGATGCGTTCACTCGAGAGGAGCTCGCCGCTCGCCGCTTCGATGGCTGCGAGGGCTGCGGCGAGGTCGATCGCCGCGGCTTCACCGGGCAGAGGGAGGTGGACGACGAGCTCGCGCCCTTTGCATGCAAGATGCACACGGGAACCATCGGCGCCGAGCGGCTCGCGACGCACGAGGCGGTAGGTGGCATGCTCGGCGAGGCCGAAGATCTCCTTCTGCTTCGCATGCGCGCCCTCGGCGGCGCGGATCACGAAGTCATCGTCGCCGTTGATGACGGCCACGCCCTGCTCACCGAGGGCGCGGTACACGCCGCCCTTCTCGCGCATCACGCCTTCGCGCCCGCCAACGCCTTCGGCATGCGCCACGAGCACGTTGGTGACGACGGCGACGTCGGGGCGCGCGATAGTGGCCATCGCGTCGATCTCCCCCGGCACGCTCATTCCCATTTCGAGGACGAGAAAGCGGCAATCGTCGGGGAGCGCGAGGACCACCGCCGGCATGCCGATGCGGTTGTTGAGATTGCCTGCCGTGAAGTGCGTCTTGTCGACGACCCCGAGGAGCGCCGCGGTGAGCTCTTTGGTGGTGGTCTTGCCGGCGCTGCCGGTGATCGCCACGATGCGGCGCCGCGCATCGGCCGTACGCCACCCTTCGACGCGGGCCCGTGCGAGATCACCCCAGGCCGCGAGCGTGTCGTCGACCTCGACGACCGCGCATGAAAAACGTGCATCTTGCACGTCGATTCCGCCGCGCTCCACCACGAGAAGCGCAGCGCCACGCTCCACGGCACCGGCCGCGAAGGCGTGCCCGTCGTGCGACGCACCTCGCAACGCGACGAAGGCACCGCCCGGCACCACCGCACGGCTGTCGGTGGTCACCGAGACGACTTCACGCTTGCTGCCCGACTTCGCGAGCACGCCCTTGGTCGCCCGAACGACGTCGTCGATCGAGAAGCGGGCCGTGTTCGCGGGTATCGGGGTTGCCATCGCTACGCGATCCCTTTTGGTGCGCGACGCGCTGCAAGCGCCTCGCGGGAGACGGCGCGATCGTCGAAGGGTCGCTTTGTGGTGCCGATGATCTGGTAGTCCTCGTGGCCCTTGCCGGCGACGAGGACGATGTCACGCGGGCGAGCACCGAGCACGGCAAGCTCGATGGCCTTCTTGCGATCGAGCTCGACGAGGTAGCCGCGCGATGCGGTCGCGAGATCGGCCGCCTCGAGCTTGGTCATCCCCTGCTCACGTACGCCTTCTTCGACCGGCACCGCGATGGCCTCGGGCGACTCGGTTCGCGGGTTGTCGCTCGTGACAATCGCGATGTGCGCGCCCGCCCCGACGGCCTCGCCCATGGGCCTTCGCTTCTTCGGATCGCGGTCGCCGCCGCAACCGAAGACGCAGATCAAACGAGCGCCCGGCTCGGGGCGTAGGCCGGCGAGGACGTTCACGAGCGCATCGGGCGTGTGCGCGTAGTCGACGAGAACGGCAATGTCGTCGTCGGGACCGTCGCAGCGTTCGAGCCGGCCTGGCGGCCCGCCTTCGTTCGCAAGGGCGGCGGCGGCGCGATCGACGTCGAGCTCGAGGGCCGCCACGATGCCGAGCGCGACGAGGATGTTCTCCACGTTGTGCGCGCCCATGAGCCTTGTTTTCAGGTCGATCGTGCGACCGAGCACGCGCGCGACGAGATGCGTACCCGACGGCGTGGGCTCGGCGCTGATCGCCGCGATGTCCGCGGTCTCCGCCTCGGGCGCGCCCGGACGGACGGCGACACGGAACACCTTGCAGCGCGCAGTAGCGGCGATACGCGCGCCGAACGGATCGCTCACGTTCACGACGGCGAGGCCGGGCCCCATCGTCGTGAAGAGCTCCATCTTGGCCGCCGCGTAGGCGTCCATCGAGCCGTGGAAGTCGAGATGGTCCTGCGTGAGGTTCGTGAACGCGGCCACGCGGAAGCGCACCGCCTTCACGCGCTGCAGAACGAGCGCGATGGACGAGACCTCCATCGCCACGTGCGTGGCCCCGCGCTTCTTCATGATCGCGAGGACGCGCGCGAGCTCGTCGGACTCGGGCGTGGTGTGCGCCGCCGGAATGACCTGCCCTGCGTACTTGTGGCCGACGGTTCCGACGACGCCGCAGAAGGGTCCGCCGAGCGCACCGTCGATCGCGGTCTGCACGAGATGCGTGGTGGTGGTCTTGCCGTTCGTTCCGGTCACGCCGACGACGTCGAGCGAGAACGCTGGGTGGCCGTAGACGGCGGCCGCCGCATAGGCCATCGCCACCGCGAGATCGTCGACTTCGATCGACGGACACGGCCACGCCTGCTCGGAGCCGGCCTTGTCGACGAGCAGGGCCACCGCGCCACGCGCCATGGCATCGGGAACGAAAGCGCGGCCATCGAACTTCTCGCCGCGACGCACGACGAAGAGGTCGCCCGGTAGAACGCGACGCGAATCGTGCTGGACGCCGAAGACGCGAACGCTGCCGTCACCGTGAAGGACGGCGGAGGGGAGCTCGCGGGCGAGATCGGCGAGCGTGAGACCGTCCGAGGTGCGTGCCTCGAGGAGCTGGCTGTCCGGGCTGCGCTCGTCGGTCATGATGCGGGCTCGAACACTAGCCGCACGTTCGAGCCCTTCGGGACGGCGGATCCGGCGTTCGGCACCTGCTTGACGAGACGACCCGTGCCTTCGACCTGCGGCACGAGCCCTGCGCCACCGATCATGCGAATGGCATCACGCGCGCCCAGTCCCATCGCGTCGGGAACGCGAACGGCATTGGGTGGCGGAGGACCGAATTCGATGGGCGGCGTTGCACGCGGAGGAGGCGCGTTCGAGCCTGCAGGCGCGTCCACCTTCATGGCGGCAAGCATCGCATCGGCAGGATCTTCGGCGCGGTTCACGGTTTTGATCTTCGGTGCGTTGTTGGCGGGAGGAACCCCCAGATACCGCAGACTCGCCTCCGCGACACGCCGGAACACCGGCCCCGCTAGGTCGCCTCCGTACCGCCCGATCATCGGTTCGTCGAGCACTACCGCAATGACGAGACGCGGTTTTTCCGCCGGGACGAAGCCCACGAACGACGCTGTGTACTTGTCCTGGGAGTACTTGCCGGTCGTCGAATCGACCTTCTGGGCGGTCGCCGTTTTTCCAGCCACGCGGAATCCACTCATCGCAGCTTCGACGCCCGTGCCGCCTTCTTCCACGACGGCTGTGAGCATTTCCGCGACGGTTTTCGCGACCCCCGCAGGCACGGCCTCACGACGAACGTGCGTGCTCCACTCCTTCAAGACGTTGCCGCGCGAGTCGGTGATCTTGCGCACCAAGATCGGTTCCATCACCTTGCCGCCATTGGCGATGGCGGACATGGCGACCGCGAGCTGGACCGTGGTCACGCTGACGCCCTGACCGAACGAGGCGTTCGCAGTCTCGACGTCGTACCAAGCGCGGCCACGAGGACGAAGAACGCCCGAGGCCTCGCCCGGGAGCGGAAGCCCCGTCGGCTCGCCGAATCCGAAACGACGGTAGGCCGCGTAGAGCGCGGGTTCGCCCAGCGCGAGCCCGATCTTCAGCGCACCGATGTTCGAGCTCTTGGCGAGCACGGCCGTCGGCGACAGCAAGTCGTTCTGGTGCGTGTCGTGGATGGTGACGTTGGCGAGCTGGTAGGTGCCGTGCTCGCAGTTGATGATGTCGTTCGGCTTGAGCGTTCCGCCCGCAAGCGCGGCCGCGACCGTAAACACCTTCATGACCGAGCCCGGCTCGAACCGGTCGGTCACCGCGCGATCACGTCGCGCATCGACATCGCTGTCGGCGTAGTCGTTCGGGTTGTAGCCAGGGACCGAGGCGAGCGCGAGGATGTCGCCCGTGTGCGGATCCATGACGACGAGCGACGCGCCCTTCGTCTCGTACGTGCGCTGCGCGACACCGAGCTCGCGTTCGACGACGTGCTGGATGCCCTGATCGAGCGACAGCGTGACGTCGTGGCCGGCGAGCGCGTCTTCGTTGTTCGTGCCCTCGGAGAAGATGAGGCGGCCGCTTCGATCGCGGAGTCCCTTCACCTCTTCGACGCGACCACGCAGCTCTTCGTCGAGCGAGAGCTCGAGTCCGTCTTTGCCGAAGCCGTCGGGTGCAACGAAGCCGAGAACCGGTCCGGCGAGCTCGCGCCCCGGATAGTAGCGACGGCCCTCGCCTTCGATGTTGAGTCCTTTGATAGCGCGCGCTTGCTTCTTCGAGTCCCCGAGGTCGCGCAGGGCCTGAGCTTCTTCGGCGGAGATGCGCCGCTTCAGCCAGATGAAACGTCGCTTGCTCGCGAGCTTCGTGTGCAGCTCGGTCGGATCGAGTCCGAGCACAGCGGCGATGCGCGGAGCGAACTCGGTGAGCGCGGCGTCACGCGCGGCCGGCTGCTCGATGCCACGGAGCATCTCGACGACGTCGGCGCTGACACTCGGCACCTCGACGCTCGCGGCGAGCGAAGCTCCGTTGCGGTCGTAGATGGCGCCGCGCTTCGGTTCGATGTGGAGGCGTCGCTGACGCTGATTTTCAGCGGTTTCCTTCCACGATGCGCCGTCTTCGACTTGCACGCGAAAGGCGCTCGAGACGAAGCCGCCGAGACCGAGTGCCATCGTCCCGCAGAGGAGTCCCATGCGGAAGCGAATCCACCTGGCGCGCGCGGGATCGAGATTCTTCACGGACGCTCCTCAGGGAGGGCCGGATTCGCCGGTCGTCGGCGTCGGCTTCGGGGTCGGAGCTTGGGATGCCTGCTTGTCGGAAGCGGCGGAGTCGGACGCGCGGGACGTGGTCGAAACGATGCGCTCGGGACCGGGCGGCTCCATGCCGAGCAGCGAGCGGGCGACGATCTCGACGCGCTCCGGCGTCTTGTAGCTGGCCGACTCGAGCTCGAGGACGCGCTTCACTTCGCGAAGGCGCGCTTGCTCGTTGCGAGCCTTGCCGAGCTCGTAGCCGAGAGCCACGGTGCGCCCGCGCATGGCAAGATGCACGCAATAGGCCGAGACCGTGGCCACGACGGCGAGCGTCCAGTTGAAGAGGAAGATGCGCGCACGACGCGTGTTCACGGGTCGCCGCCTTCGTCGTCGATCTCCATGCTCGGTGGCGGGAGCGACACGTCACCGCTCGGCGGAGGCAGCGAGTTTCCGGGGGGCAGGATGGTGCTGCCGCCGCGACGACGCGCCGAACGGAGCTTCGCGCTCCGCGAACGCGGATTGGCGGCGCCCTCTTCGTCGCCCGCAACGAGCGGCTTCTTGGTGAGCACCTGCCAGACCGCGCGATCGTGGAAAGCACGCTTCACGAGGCGATCTTCGAGCGAGTGGAAGCTGATGATGGCCGCCACGCCGCCCGGTTCGATGATGCTGGGAAGCGCTGCGAGGAGCGACTCGAGCTCTTCGAGCTCACGGTTCACCGCGATGCGGAGCGCCTGGAACGTGCGCGTGGCGGGATCGACGCCGCCGACGCGAACGGGGCCGACGGCGCGCACGATGGCGCGACGAAGGTCGAGCGTGGTCTCGAGCTGGTTGTCGGCGAGCGCGCGCTTGATGCTTCGCGCGATGCGGCGTGAGCGGCGCTCCTCGCCGTAGTGGTAGAGCGCGTCGGCGAGCTGATCGTCGGAGAGGCGCGCGATGAGCTCGATCGCCGTCTCCCCTTCGCTCGCGTCCATGCGCATGTCGATGGGACCTTCGCGACGGAAGCTCATGCCGCGATCGGCGTCGTCGAGCTGCGGAGAGCTCACGCCGAGGTCGGCACAAAGGCCGGTCACGGTCGTGATGCCGAGCCCCTGGAGCGCCTTCAGCACGTGGCCGAACGGCGTCTTGACGAAGGTGACGCGATTTCCGAAGCGAGCGAGACGGGCACGCGAGGCCTCGAGGGCGATCGAGTCACGGTCGAGGGCGACGACGCGTGCATTCGGATCGGCTTCGAGAATCGCTTCCGTGTGACCGCCACCACCGACGGTCACGTCGACAAAAACGCCCGCACGCGGTGCAAGCGCTTCGATCACCTCGGTCTTCATCACCGTGGCGTGAACGAAGTCGGCCACGTCCGCCTCCTCTCCAGTCTCTTCTGTCCAGACCCACTCGGCAGCCGGCTCGGTTACCACGCCGGGCAACGCGAGCTGGCCATCCTGTGAGCCAAGCGGGAATCGGGCCTGACTCATAGGCCGAGCTCCGCAAGGCGAGACGCGATCTGGCCGCGTTCGTCATCTGTGGTTTCGAAGTTCGCCTTCCAGGCCTGAACGTCCCAGAGTTCGGCGTACTTCCCGCTCCCCGCCCAGAGCACGTCCTTCTTCAAAGCGGCGTGGTCCCGGAGCGTCGGCGGGACGAGAATGCGTCCCGAATCGTCGACGTCACATTCGACCGCGCCCGACACGTAAATGCGCTTCAGCTTCTGCACGGCACGGTCGAACTGAGGGAGCTTGGCGAGCCGCTCTTCGAACGCGTTCCACTCCGGCGCCGTGTAGGCGACGAGGCAGGGGTCGAGCGCGCTCGTGAGGATGATGCGTCGCTCGCCGATCGACGAGAGCACGTCGCGATAGCGCGCAGGGAGGCTTGTCCGCCCCTTGGCGTCGATCGTGTGCTCGTAGCGACCGCGAAACATCGGCGACGCGCCCTTGCCAGGTGGGGGGCCCTTGGGCGTTCATGCCGTTGCTTGGCACTTTCCGCCACTTCTTCCCACCTAGAAGCCGCAAGGTATTTTGGCTGTGGGGGGGCGTCAATAATTTACATGGCGACGAAGGGGCATGCCGCCCCACAAGTTATCCACAGCACGCCTGTGGATCGACTTCTCGGAGACGAGATCGTTCGCGCGTTCGCGGTGATCCGTGACGCCGACTCGGTGGCAAGTCCACGTGCCGGGGGACGTCACCCCCATGCTTGGAGCGCCATCACTTATTGAAGTGAGCCAGCGCTCGACGCGTCTCGGTCACTGCCCGACGTTCGCGACGTCCCTCGCCCGGTGGCAGACGTTCCCGTGCATGCCCCCAGCCCGCCGGCTCGTGGCGCTTCCTCCATCGCAGCTTGGGCGGGCGCCTCGACGTCGGCGGTGACTCCCACGCGGCTAGGCAAAGCCGCGCGCGCACGGCATCGACGATGCGATGCGCTCGGCGAGCTTTGTCCGCTCGTTCGTCTGCGGTCGCCGGACCTCCGGCGAGGATCGTCATCGTGTCGGTGGGGCCGCGATCGACTTCGCCGATTCGCTGCGAATCAGAAACGACGACAGGCCGAAGGTGAGCGTCCGGTGCCGAGGTCATTTTGCGAGGCGACCGTGAGCGCGAGCGAACCATCGACGCGTGCGATTTCTTATGCAGATCGCGTAGCTCATCGTGTCCACGGAGGGGCGAGCCGAGCAACTGGGCGGACCGGGATGGTCCCGTTGATGCAGCCCGTCTACCGGGAGCACTGAAATTCTCCATGAGCGCGGCCGTGATCGTGACGGAAGACGTCATGTCCCCATCTGGTGTGTCCGAAAAAACCTCAACCCAGCCACGTGTCGTGCTCGTCACGACGAACCCCGATCTCGTCCGGGAGGTGACGGAACGGCTCGCGTCGCACGACGCGGTCATCGCCGTCGCGGAGCGCCCCGAGGACGCTCGCGACAAGCTCGCCAGCAGCGAGTACGTAGCGAAGGTCCTCGATCACGCGATCATGCGCCACGACGGCGTCGGATCGTGGATGTCGCTCTCGGATCTCGCGAGTGGCGATGACGTCGTTCTCGTCGGTCCCATCGGAAGCGATCCGAAACGAGCCGCCGTTCGCGTGGGTGTGTATCGACGCACGGCGCTCGAGGCCATGCTCGACGATCTCGGGCGGATCGTGGCCGAAGCCAGCGCCGACATGCTGGATTCCGAGGCCGATGCCGATTCCGACGGCGCGACGAACACTGACATCCGGCCGATCGCTCTCGACGGAGCTTTGGACGGAGCCCTCGTCGTTCCGAGCGCCGCCCTCGCCGGCGGCGCGGCCGGAACGAGCCTCCGGAGGATCGAGCGCGAGCTCATCGTCAGCACGTTCGAAAGCTGCGCCCGCAACTTGAGTCGAACGGCGCGACAACTCGACATCGCGCGCTCGACCCTACGCGACAAGCTCCGACGCTACGGCTTGCGTTGACGGGCGCCGATCAGCGCTGATCCACGCACGCCGAGGTCGATCCGCCGACCGACTCGCAGTGATAGCCGTTCGGGCAACGGTCGCCCGTTCCGCACGGCCGCGAGCAGTAGTGACCGACCTCGTCGTTCAGGCAGATCCCCGCCGCGCAATCGGAGCCCGTGTCGCAAGGACCACCAACGTCGCTCGGAGGCTTCGCCTTCGTCCCCTTCTTTGCGGGCGTCGTCTCGGGGGCTCCTGCATCCGAGTCGCCATCGTCGTGCGTGAACCCCGACGCACGCGCGAATGCTTCGTCGACGAGCCAGCTGAACGCGTCGACACGCGTATAGATGTTGTGGACGTCGCTGCCTTCGCACGAAGGGCCGCCGCGCGAAACCACACCGACGATCTCGCCCGTATCCTCGTCGATGGCCGGTCCCCCGAATCTCCCTGGCACGTAGCTTCGCCCACGGTGAACTCCGCTGGCGTCACCGAGAGCACACGAACGTGCTCGCGGACGAGCTTCATGCCGGCCGAGACTTGGTCGTCGGCCTTGCGTCCGTAGCCGACGGCGCGAACGCGATCGCCGCGGGCGGCGCCCTTGGCCCGAATCGGCAGCGGCTTCACCGTCTTGATCGGCGTATCGAGAACGACGAGCGCGATGTCTGCGTCACAGAGCGTGACGCCGGAGGGCGCGATGATCGCCTCCCCTTTCGCCACGGCGTAGGCCGACGACGCGTCGTCGCCGAGCAACACCGAGAGCGTTTTGGGGTCGCGATCGCGGAGAACCTGCGTGCCCGACGCCGGGCAAGACACTTCCTCCACCGTGCGACTCACACAATGACGAGCGGTGAGGATAATGCGCGGCGAGATGAGCGACGCGGTGCATAGCCCAGAGCCGTCGATGTCGAGCGCCACGACGGCGGGGTCTCGATTTCGATCCGGCACACCACGAACGATCTCGACTTGATCGGAACCGACGGACGCATTCGAGCCCGAACCACCGTCGGTCGCCTTCTCGACGGATGCGCGGAGATCCGTTTTCTCCGCCGACGGACTGCACCCCAAAAGGGCCAACGCTCCCACCAACCAATGGCACGCGTGACGAGTCATGGAGACCTCCTTCTGACTCGGCGCTTCAGCGAGCGACGTGCCGAGAGGCCTCTCGCGAGATCCTTCGCCTTTCTGCGCTCGGATGCTGGCCCGGCCAGTTATCGGCCTGGCCCGCGCCACCCTCCAGGCCAGTTGCCGGGCGGAGGCCGCTCACCGTCGGTGAACGCGTAGACCACGTTCGAACCGCCGACGAACGCGCCCGCCCAGGACTTACCGGTCCCGCCGAACACCTCATCCTTGTCGCCACGCGAGCGGAGACGATTCACGCCGACCTTGAAAGCGTCGAGCCGCGACGCGATCTTGGCGCCGTAGTTCGGGTCGTCCGTCGCCACCGACGCCACCAGCGCGCCGTTCGAAACGTTGGCTTCGCGCACGAGCTCCGACTCGGAGTGAGCAGCCACGAGCACGTCGACGGGACCGAACGGCTCCCGGCCGTAGAGGTCGGCCGAAGCGCGAACGCCGGTGAGGAGCACCGGCATGAAGTACGCGCTGCGGTCTTGCCCTGGCTCGAAGTCCTCGTCGAACGACGTTCCCTCGTAGAGAACCGTTGCGCCGTACTGGATCGCCGTATCGATGCGCCCCCAGAGTTCCTCGACCTTGGCGCTCGAAATGAGCGGGCCGTAGTCGATGGGATTTCCCAAGAACGGGTGCCCCACCCGCAGGCTCGACGCCGCAGTCACGTACGTCTCGATGAATCGAGGGAGAAGCGACGCCTCGACGACCCAGCGCGTGTATGCCGTGCATCGCTGCTTGCCGTAGTCGAAGCCCGCTCGAATCTGCTTTTCGAGCCCCTTCCAATCCGAAAACTCCGTGACGGCGTACGCGTTGACGCCCTCCATCTCGAGCGCATAGCGCTTGCCCGACGTCCGTAGGCGCTCGGCGACCGCCGCTCCGTTGGTACGTCCGCCCACGAAGCCAACCGCAGCGATCGCGGGGTGGCCCACCAGAGCTTCGGTCAAGTCGGGACCACGGCCTCCGACCAACGTCACCGGCAACCCCTCGCGACGAAGCAGAGCCACGGCAACGCTCAGCGAGAGGCCGCCGCCCAGCGTCGGAATCTTCGCGATGACCGCATTGCCGGCGAGCATCTGCACGAGCATGTTCGCGAGCAGCACCGAGAACGGGTAGTTCCACGATGCGAGGTTCGAGACGAGGCCGAGAGGCCGCCGACCTTCGAGCATCGGACCTGCGTTCTCGAGGTACCACGTGATGCTCGCGATGCAGCGGTCGACGTCGTTGCTCGCGGTGGGAATGGTCTTGCCGATCTCCCATGCCAAGAGGCGCACGAGCAGATCACGATGTCGAGATAGCGCCGCGACCCCGCGCGCAATCAGAGCCTCTCGCTCGTTCGAACGGCGCGAAGCCCACGCCGTGCGCTCGGACGCCGCGACGTCGACGGCTTCGGTTGCATGGTTCAGGTCGAGGCTGGGAAGCTCCGCCAGCGGAGTGCCATCGATCGGTGAAATGGTGTGGAACCATCGCGGCGGCACTCTCCACGCGTTCCCGACGGCCGACAGGACTCGACCTCCACCATCGAAGGCCTCCGGCACCGACGAGCGCGCTTGGGCCATCAGCCTCGGAAGCTCCAAGGCGGAACAACGCGTACGGACCGCCGTGACTCGAGTGGCTAGGAACGCATCGGTGTTCATGCGACGCCGCGGAACGCGTGCAACGCACGATCCAAGGCATCGAGCACGGCCTCCCGCGACGAGCCGGGCCATCGCGAGATTCGGTCGATTTGTCCCGAGGGAAAGCTTGCGGGATGGATTGGCGCGCACGCAGACCGGCCGTACGCGTGACCACGTCGCTCGGAAGTCGAACTCGAGCTCGGCTTCTGAGTCGTTCCGCCTTCCGCCCAAATCATCGACTCCGCGACGAACCTCCGATGCCCATCGCGAGTCGATCCCGCGCCTCGCTCTCCGCGGAGGGACTCGGCGAAGGGCTTGCATAACGTCGGTGGCACGCGCGTCAGGATTCGAGCGCGGGGCACCGAACAGGAGAAGTGTCCGTGTTGGGTAATCATGTCTTCCGGGCTAGCGTCGCGGCGTGTTTGGGACTGCTCGTTGCGACCTCTGCGTGCTCGTTGGCGAGCGACCACGATCGGGGCACGAGCACGTCGCCGACATGCCCGAGCGCAGCGTCGTGCAGCGAATGCAACGGTGACGCGTGCTCGGGAGCGAACGGCGGCATCGCGGGAGCGACCGGCGGTAGCTCGGGCAAGAACAGCTCGGGAGGGACGAGCGAGAACGGCCCCGAAGCGAGCGACGGGATCAAGGACGGCAGCGAGACCGACGTCGACTGCGGCGGCACCGCCGCTCCGAAATGCGCCGAAGGCAAGGCCTGTCTCGTCGACGACGACTGTGAGGTCGCGTGCGGTCATGCCAAGAGGTGCGTCTCTGCTCCGAGCTGTACGATTCAGCTCGGCGGCGACACGTGCGGGATCGGCGAACTTGGGTCCGCCGGCGTCCAGCACGAGAGCTGCTGCCGCCCCCTCCCCGTCTCGGGCTACGCGGATCCCGCGCATCCCGGCAAAACGGTCTACGTCGACAAGTACGAGATCACGGCGGGGCGCATTCGCAACTGGGTCGCGCGCCTGGCCACGGAGCGCGCCGGCAAGCCGGACGTGGCGGGTTGGATCAAGGACCACACGCCGGTCGTCTGGGATCATGCGTGGGACAAGTTCCTGCCCTCGAGCACCGAGGGGCCCTCCGTCGTCATCGCGCGGCGTCTGCTCGGCGATCCGCGCCCCGAGGACAATGGGGAATCAGGCCCGCCCGGCCCCGGCGTGATTCTGCCCCCCTGCGACGGACGAGCCGCGCAACCTAGGGACGAACTACCAATTCGGCTCGTCGATCTACGTCGACCTCCACGGTAACGACTGCGGGATCTTCACGGGTTCGTACGGATTCTCGACCTATTGGTATTCGCCGGACATCCTCGCACGCGACGGTCAACAACCGCGCGGGGACGGCGTGGGTTACGCGGGCGAGACGATCCGGGCGCAGGACGCCCTCGACGTCAAATCGGTGAACTGCATCACGAACGCGATGCTCGCGGCGTTCTGCGCGTGGGATGGCGGTCAGCTCGTGACCGACGAAGTCCTCGACTACATCACCGCGTCGCCCGCGTCGCTCGGGAATGTCTCCGGCTGCGGAACGCAGCACGACAATCACGGAAACCTGCTGGGCAACAACATGTCGGGAACCGTGCAGACCGGCGGTCGCTGTCCGAACCTCATCGACATCAACGCAACGTTCGACGCCGGCGACGCTCTCCCAGTCCCGAATTCACCCCTCAACGTGCACAACTACCATTATCCGGATCTCGGCAATTCGACGGCCGACAAGTCTTGGGTGGTCTCGGCGCCCGGACGCGTGAGCCTCGCGACGACGAAGCAAACCGACCTCGTCCGCCTCAATCCCGATGACGAGCCGTGGGTCGATCTCGCGGGCAACCTGAGCGAGGCCGCGCTCGACATGAACAACGGCGCGTTCAAGGGCCTGTTTGCGATGAAGTATCGCGGCATCGGCTACGGTAGCGCGCGCTCGGATCTCAACACGACTCTCATCAAAGGGGAGACCGTCCTTCGAATCCAACGCCCCGAAGCCAAAGGCGCGTACACCGGCGGCCGCTGCATGCGCTTCAAGTGAGCCGCGACGAGCCGCGACGAGATCGGACGGCCGGAACGCGGGCAACGCGCGCTCCGGCCCCGTAAGCGCGCCGTCTACCGCTTGAGAAGCTTGAACGCGTGCGTCCACTGGTTGTTTCGCAACCCGGGGATGCACCACAGCATGCAGAGCGGTTCGATCGCGCGTGCGGCCTCGATCGCTCCCATGTCTTCCGCCTCCCAACCGAAGGTGGTCAGGATGCGCGCGGTCTCGGCCTTGGCCGCTTCGTCGTTTCCGCAGATGAACATCGACGGCTTCTGGCCGCCGAAGTCGGGATTGACCATGCTGACGTTCCCGACGCTCGAGAAGGCCTTCACGAACTTCGCGGCAGGCGCTCGCTTCTGGAGCTTCTCCATGAGCGACTCTCGGAAGTCCGTGAAGAACGACAGCACTCCGTTCTGCGGCGGCACATCCATGATGGGATTCGTCGCGTCGATGACGAGCTTGCCCGCGAGGTTCTGAGCACCGGCCCCATCGACTGCCTTCTCGGCTGCCGTGCCCTTGACGGCGAGGACCACGATATCCCCGAAACGCGCGGTCTCTTCGAAGGTGCCGATGCGAGCCTTGGCGCCCGCCTTCTTCTTCCAGTCTTCGAGCTTCGCGGCTTCGCGCGAGCCGCGCATCACCTCGTAACCGTGCTTCAAGAACCCATTCGCGAGGGTTTCACCGACGACCCCCGAACCGATGACTCCGATCTTCGCCTTGGCTTCCATGCACACTCTTCTCTCATAGGCACTCGGCGGACGAAACCCGCGCGGTTCAGGACGCGCTGCCGCACTCGCCGCTCCCATCGCGAGATTTCAGCGTGTCGATCGCGAACAACGCCACGCGATCGGGCAGTGGGTCGCGCGCTGCGTGGCACATGCACTGCTAACGAGCCGAGCAGAGCAAGGAGGAAGCTTCATGCCTTTCGACGCGGTCGTTCTCAAGGAGAGCTGGCATCTGTCGTACCGACGTGCTCCGGATCTCGCTGCACGCTTCTACGAGGAGCTTTCGTGGAAGTACCCCTCGGCGCGTCGGCTGCTCGACCACGTGTTCGGCGCTCAGAACGACATCGCAGTTTGCCTGTCGACCGTTGCAGGCGACCTGCTCGACAACGTCGACGATCCCGATGCCTTCAGTGCGGCAATCGTCGCGCTCGCGAATGCACACGTCTCCCTCGACATTCCTCCGCACGTCGTCGCGTGGATGGAGGAAGTCCTCCTCGACACGCTCGAAGGCGCCGCCGGCGACGACTGGACTCCCGAGATGCGAACGACGTGGCGTAACGCGTACGAAGACCTCGCCTCACGGCTCGCGCGAGCGCGCGCGCACAGCTGACGTCGTTTGGAGAAGCCAAGGGCGGCGCTCTCGTCCCGACGCTCGGACCGCGAGGTCACGGGGCTCGCCGATTGCACGCTCACCGATCGCATGAGCGGCAAGCATCCGAAAACCGTGCGAAGCGACCTCAAGGACGTCGTCCTACCGAAGCCCGAACTCGAGTTCCCGCACGATCTCGAGCAAACCCAGCCGAGCCGCAAGGACCGCTGGCCCCTACCGCAAGGTGCACGCTCGGATCACGTTCCGCACGCCGTTCCGCTCGGCGAAAACGAACGACGAGGCGGTCGCGATCGCGCCGAGCGCCCGGGCAAGAGGCGCCCGAACCACTGACTGATCCCGTCCGATCAGACCGTCTTCAAGAAGCCGAAGTCGAGCGGGTTCTCTCCGCCGTCCGCCGGAGCGAGGCCGAGAAGCTCGCCCGTCGTCGGCGCCACCGGCGATGCGTTCTTGCGCTCGGCAAGCTCGGCCGCTTTCTTTCCTCGAAGCGGAGCGGCCGGTCGTTCGGCACGCGCTCGACGAGGAGCCGGCGTAGCTCGACCATTCGCGTTGCGGCTCTCGGGCGTGCGCGACGACTCCGGGGTGCGCGTGGAATCAGGCGTGCGCGTGGAATCAGGCGTGCGCGTGGAATCAGGCGTGCGCGTGGAATCAGGCGCGCGCGACGAAAGCGACGCCTTCTCCGTACTCGCAGCACGCACCGAATCGGGAGGCACCTCGCTCGAGACGGGCGCCGGCGGCGGGATCGAAATCTCCGCATCGCGTGCCTCGCGCAGACTTGCAAAGGTGCCGAACGTCGCGATCGTCTCGAGAGACAGCTTCACTGCGTCACCACCATCCCAGTCCCGACGAACGGCGCAGCGGAGCTTCTCGTCACGCGGCGGTTGCCTGCGCGTTTCGGCATACCCCCAAATGCCGTCTCGAAGGGTTTCTATTCGCAGAATCGTGGAGAGGCCAAAGATTGGTCTCACCTCGGCTCACGTGCACCCTCCATGACGGAGATGATCAAAGCTCGAAGCAGTAGAGTTTGAACGTGCTGCTGCAGCCGCCGCCGCTCCCAACGGCATCGTAAACGTCGGTCCATCCACCATCGGGCGCCGTGACCGAGCCGACAGTGGCGATGTCGCTTTGGTTGGCCGACGTCCAGCCCTGACAGTCGTCGCCCGTCGAGCGCCCATTGCGCCCCGTCCCCGTCCATGACGTGGCGAGGAACCCGCTCACCGTCTGTCCCCTCTCGTTCTTGTTGATGGCCGACGAGAGCGTGCCGGCGAGCAGCGCCGCCTTGTTCGTCGCCACGAGAGTCCCATCCACCAGTCGGAACGGACCGTCGGTCGTCAGACGATCGACAGCGTCGTCTCCTGCAACGGAGACCCACGCCATCCACGTTCCACCAAGCCCAGCCGCTGCTTGGGTGCACTCCGTCTTCGCCTGCGCAACGCCGCCGAAATTGCCCGTCACGGTCGAGGAGATCACGAAGACACGCTTTCCGGGAACGTAGCCGTCGGGCACATCGACGTCCGCGGCCGCATCTCGATTGGCACCGCCATCCGTCCCCGGATCGGTCGAGCTCGATCCGTTGGTCGTCGAACCATCAGGGCCCGACGGACCGCCGGTTCCATCGTTGGGGCCGCCCGCGCCAACGTCCGTGCTGAGATCCGATGCGCCGGTCAGCAGGTTGCACGCGCCGAGCGCGATCGCAGCGTGCCCGCTGGAAACGACAGAGAGGAGGGTGACGACGGGGCCGAAAATGCGAATCGGGCGGCGCACGACCCGTGAGTATATCCCACGGTCGCGCTCTCCGCCCGACCAGTCACGTGGATGTTTGAACGACCGGCTTCGTCTTATTTGATGGGCGGCGCGGAGATGGTGCCCAAGTTCAGACCACCGGGATATTGGTAGCTGGTGTTGTCGCCGTAGCCGATGACCTGGATGCCGATCGGCTTGTCGCCCTCGAGGACGTGCACGCCGTCCTTGCCCGACGTCGAGAGGTCGACGCGGCCGAGGTACCAGGACGTGCCCTTGATCGGCTTGAGCGCGTTCGACACGTTGTCACCGTCGAGCGTGAGCTCGGTGCCCTCGGGCGCGACGACGTCGACGTAGTTCGTCTTGTAGTCGGCAGGCGCGAGGAACACGTAGCGCTTGCGGTACTGCTCGACGGTCACGGCGAAGCTCTGCGAGGGATCGCCCTGCGGCTGCGCGAGGCTCGACGGATCGAAGTTCGGGTCGGCCTTCTCGCCACCGAGCTGGAAGACGCCGATGCCGAACTCGTTCGAGCCCTCCACCTCGAAGTCGATGTTCACTACGCCACACTCGACGAGCTCCCCCGCCGAGAGGCTGTCGGGGCATCCGGCGGGCTTCGACGGAGTGTACGTGAGCGTGGTGCCGTCGGCGTTGCCGTAGAAGCGAACCACGTGACCGACGTCGTTCTTCGCAGGACCGGTCGGCCGCGGGACGACGTAGTGTTTGCCGAGCGTTTCGGCGGGGAACACCGTCTCTTCGATGTGGTCGCACGCCTGCGTGTCGAGCGGCTCGTCCATGCACGAGACGCCCGTGATGACCTGAACCGGTTTGTCCGCCGTGAGCAGCGAGCCGGAGAAGTCGAAGGCGTTGCCCGACTCCGAGGCAACCTCCGCGACGTCGCCGGCATTGAGGACGAACGTGAGCGTGCCGCCTCCCGGCGTGGCCTTGATGCTGCCGCCCGCCACGACCGAGCCCTTCGACGAGAGCTTCACGGTGACCGAGGTGTTGTCCTCGGTGGCCGTCACCACGAAGTACGCCGGCCCGAGGGCACGGAGCGGATAGCTCGGGTCGATCTCACCCGTATCCGGATCCATGTGCCGCGAGAAGCCCTGCGTCCCCATGATGCGGTAGTTGCCCGTCATCGCGGTGCTGGGAAGGAGGAGCGAAGCGTCGTTCGAGTACGAGTAGCACGCGTCGCTGAACAGCTGCGGGACGCACGACGACCAATCCTTGCCCGGCTCACCTCCGGTCGCTTCGAACTCGAGCGGATTGAACTGATAGACGACGACGGGTCGGTCGCTGACGAGATGATACGCGCCGCCCTTGGCGACGACGGAGGCCGTAAGCCCGGTCTTCGCGGACCCTTTCAGCGAGGTCACCCACGGCAGATAGATCTTCTCGAGCGTGCCGGCCGCCACCGTGGCCTTCTTGTTGACGCCACCAGGGCCGGTCACCGTGACTTCAGCATCCTCCGTTCCGACGTTCGCCACGGCAACGGCGAAGTCGAAGACATCGGCCACGAGGTTTCCCGTGACGGTGGGCCAATAGTCGCATCCGACGTAGGTCTTCGCTTCGCGAGCCTCGTCACACGTCTTCGGATCGGCGTCGCTCTTCGCGACGGCGCCATCGCCCTGAATGTCCGCGTCGCCGAACGAGGTCTCGCCAGCGTCCTTTCCGTCCTTGCCGTCGAACGCGCCTCGGGAGGAGCTGCTTCCACACGCGACCATGATCGCGATCGGAACGACGAAAGAAGCGGCCTTACTCAAGTCAGCGAAGCGGAATTTCATGACGTTTTCCCCGTAGCATCGGAATCAACCCACGCTAGCCACCTCGGTGCAGAACGTCGGACGTGAGACGTCGACGAAACCCCTCTGGTGTGTAATCCGCCGTTCGCAGGTGAGACGTCACTGATGCGATACGGAATGGCGCGCCGATTTCGATTTGTTAGCGGAATCGCCCGTTCGCAACGGGCGCGGGACCGAGGAACGACGCTTGCGTAGACACGGGGCGCTTGAGAAGTCACTCGCGCGTCTCCAACGTCACTCGCCTCGCCGGCTTGGCGAGCTTCGCTCTTTTCGCCGTGGCGCTTCACGCGCGCCCGGCACATGCGACGGGCGCCATCCTTGCGTCAGCGTCGGAATCGGGCCCCACGGAGATCGACGTTCAGCTCGCCGTGGCGCCGACGACGCAAGGGACGACGCGCTGGACACGCATCACGACGGCCGGGACTCACGACGTCATGTGGCTCGTGCCAGTCCGCCCTGGTGCACGGATCGACTGGGCTCCGGCGGCCTGGCTCGACGCACTCGACGAGACGACGGCACCACGCATTGCCACCCGTTCGTCGGCGCTCTGCCCCGTTTCGTACGTGGAACGCGCGACTTCGTGGGCAACGACAGGTCCCGCGAGCGCCCCGTCCCCGTTGCTCGTCCACGACACCGAAAGCGACGCTCGCGCCCACGCCGCCGCACGCGGTTATCGGGTCACGGCCGATCTCGGCTCGCGCATCACCGATGTGTATGCGCATGGTGAGGTTCTCGTTTCCGTCGAGCTCGCGGACGCAGGCGCGCCGCCTGGAACGCGCTTTTCCTCGCCCACGTTGCGTGTGAGCGACGATGCGGGGCCGACCCTCCCCTTCGCCCTGACGAACGGCGGTTCGGTCCTCGACGCGCGACTCACCGTGTTCGCCTTCGGGAACGCGCCGAAGGTCGTTGGAGCCACCGAAGACGTCGATCCCAACGCCCTTTTCTGGACGGCGAGCAGGAACAACTACGGCGCGGTTCGCGAGAAGTTCTTCGAGACATCCGACGGCACGCGATGGCTTCGCGAGTCGGCATCCCACCAGGTGCTCTTCGCGGGCGTGTCCTTGCCCGACGCAACGTCGGTCCCGTCTCTCGCCGAGACGTACTTTCGTGCAACGGCGAGCTCGCCCGCGGCATGCGAGGCTTCGGCGAAAAGCGCGAGCCTCATGCAAGGAGCGTTGGGCCATGCCTGCGCCGCGGGAGCACTCGCGCGCGTCGGCGGCGGTATCGATTGCGTGCCCGAGGACGGCACCATTCCCGCCATCACGATGACATGCGGCGACGCCGACGATCTCGCGCTCGCGCTGTCCGGTCTCTCCCCGAGCCGCGCCTTCGTCACACGGCTCGCCGGCATCGTTCCGCTGGCCACGCCGGGTACGGACGCCGTGCTCGCGAACGCCGGTTCGGCCAGCGGTCCGATCTATTACGCGCCGTCGAACGACTGCGTGACGGAGCCCTCGCCTGCGCCGACGCCGTCGTTCACGGATCCCTCTCCACCTGCCAGCGCGCCCGGCCCGTCGGGGTCGTACGTGGTGGCCTCGGACGGTTGTGGAGGAAGCACTGTCAGCTCCTCGGACGAGAGCGACACCTCCACCGAATCGAGCGGGTCGTCGGACGATTCGTGCGGAGGCAGCGACTCGTCGAGCTCGAACGACGGCTCGGGTTGGGACTCGAGTGATTCGAGCAGCTCGGACGACTCGTGCAGCTCGTCCTCGGACAAGAAGAGCTCGTCGGACGATTCCGGTTGGGACTCGAAGGACGACTCGAGCGACTCGTGCTCCGGATCCGGCGGCGGATGTTCGTCGACGAGCGGCAAGGGTGGCGACGACGAGGGTTGGGACGAAAACAGTGCCACGCCGAAGACGCGCAGCACGAAGGTCCGTCCAACGAAAAAGAGCTCGCTCGGCCCGCGGCGGAAGCGTGGCTCGAGCCCTGTCTCGCGTCTCGCGATCTTCGTCGTCGCCATCGTGCTTCCCCTGCGACGTCGCGCGCGCAAGATTTCGTTCTGAAGCACGGCCGTGCGTCCTATGCTCCGCGCATGCACGTCGTCGTCACGGGAGCGTCGAGCGGAATCGGTGAAGCCATCGCGCGGGAGTACGGCAAGCGAGGGGCGAAGCTCACGTTGGTGGCGCGCCGTCGCGAGCTTCTCGATCGTCTTGCGAGCGAAGTCGGGACCGAGCGGACGAACGTGGTGCAGGCCGATCTCGCGAATCCGGCCAACGTGAATGCGTGGGTCGACGAAGCCGAACAGAAGCTCGGACCGATCGACGTGCTCGTGAACAACGCCGGCGTGCAGATCGTCAAGAGTGCCACCGCCACGACGTGGGAAGAGGCCGAGCGCCTTCTGCTCCTCGATCTGCACACGCCACTCAAGCTCACGCACCACGTCCTCAAGCGGATGCTCGAGCGCAAGCGAGGCACCATCGTCGACGTGGCATCGGTCGCCGCCATCGCGCCCACGCCCGGCATGTTCTTCTACAACGCGGCCAAGGGCGGGCTGGCCGCGGCTTCGGAGGGCTTGCGCGCCGAGGTGAAAGACCACGGCGTGCACGTCGTGACCGTCTATCCCGGCCCGGTCAAGAGCGCGATGGAAGAGGCCGGCCGAGCCGCCTACGAGGACACGCCGGCTTCACGGTACACGCCAACGGGCTCGCCCGACGTCCTTGCCCGACTCATCGCGGAAGCCGTCGAAAAGAAGCGGCCTCGCGTCGTCTACCCTCGCCTGTATTTCCTCGTGCGCCACTTTCCGAACGCCACGCGCTGGGCGCTCGACACGCTCACTCCGCCCCTGAAGCGCCTCCCCAAGTAGACCCGCGCGCCGAGATAGTCGAGACGCTTCGACACTGGTACGCTCGGCCTATCGCGCGCTCGACTCGGTCTCGCCGATCACGGGGGATGCTCACGCTGGCCATCGGCCTGGCGGGCGGCGTCGTGTTCGCCGCGCTGCCCTCGCAATCGTCGGAGCCCCTCGTCCTCGAGCGAGTTGCGGGCTCGCCGATGGGGCTCGCGTACCTGCACGCTCTCGGACACGACGCGCAACGCACGCTCGCGCCGACGTCGAAGAAGATCGGGGCGCTTGTCGCCATTCCTCCTGGACGACGCGCGGAGGACCTCGGCCTCGAGAGCCTTGCGCCCGGCGTCGGTCGCTTGCGGGCAACCCCTCACGAGCTCGATGCGTTCGGTCTCACCCATCCCGACCTACGTCTCGAGATGCCGATGAAGCTTCATCCGCTTCTCGATCGCGTCGGTGGCTGGGTGCACGCGACGGCGGCTCGTCAGACGCGGAATGCCGACGGACGCGGCGTCTTGATCGGTGTGGCGGACAGCGGGCTCGACGTCACCCATCCCGACTTGATCGACGAGCACGGGCACTCGCGCGTGGCCTGGCTCCTCGATTTGTCGCTGCCCCCGATCGGGAAGTATCCCGAGCTGGAGAAGCGGTTCGGATCCACGGACATCCACGACAACCCGGTGGGCGCCGTGTTCGATCGCGCGATGCTCGACGAGCGGATCGCGCAGGTCGCCGCCGGGACGTGTCGGCCCGAGAGCCGAACGTGCGTGCCCACCGACAACCTCGGCCACGGCACGCATGTCACCGGCATCGCGGCATCGAGCGGTGGGCAGGAGGGAAAGTACGTTGGCATGGCTCCCGGCGCGGACATCGCATTCGTGCGCATCGGTGGCACCACCGACGACGTCCTGAGCGCCATCGCCTTCCTGTTCGACCGGGCCGATGCCGAGAAGCGACCGATGGTGGTCAATCTCTCGTTCGGCAGCGACTTCGGCCCGCACGACGGCACGATGATCTGGGAGAAGAGCCTCGCCAGCTTCGTCGGCCCCGATCATCCCGGGCGCGCGATCGTCGTGGCGGCCGGGAATTCCGGCTCGATCGCCGAGGAGCCCATGCATCAATCGGTGCGCGTCACGACGGGCGCCACCATGCGCGTCCCCATCAAAGCCACCAACGTGGACAACGGGCAGGTGCAAGTCTGGGTAACGATGCGCGAGGGCGCCGACGTCAGCGTCGGACTCGACGGCCCCGACGGAGCGTGGATTGCGCCCATCGCACAAGGACACCAGAACGGCAAAAACACGCGCCAGTACAACGCCGCCGTGCTCCATGGCTCGAACTTGCGGGACAGCCCCATCCCGCAGGACTCGCATAGCGCCGTCGTCGTCTGGAAAGGGTCGTGGCCGACCGGCACGTACGACATCACGCTCGAGGGAAGCGGGCTGGTCGATCTCTACGTCGAAGGGCTCTTCGATGCGGCGCAGGGAACCTCGTTCGTCAACGGCGTCCGCGAGGGCACGGTCAACCTCCCCGCCACGCACCCCTCGATCATCGCCGTAGGCTGCACCGTGAACCGCACGGGCTGGACCGGCATGGACGGAGCCGAGACACGCATCACGGTACCGACTCTGGACAACGCAGGCGCGCTTCCTCTGGAAGACGCTCCGGAGAAGGGTCTCCGCGAAGGCGAGGTGTGCTGGTTCTCGAGCGCAGGTCCGACCGTGACGGGCGTTCCGAAGCCCGAGATCGCCGCGCCCGGAGGTTACGTCGCATCCGCCATGAGCCGGATGGCCAAGCCTGGCATGCGCGGGAGCATGTTCACCGTGCGCACGTGTCCACCAGGTTCGGACGGCCAGCGAGGGGGCAACTGCCAACTCGTCGACGACATGCACGGCGTCGCCGTGGGCACGTCGATGTCCGCCCCGGTCGTCGCCGGCGTGGTGGCGCTTCTCTTCCAGCAGGATCCGACGCTCACGCAGGACAAGGTCCGCGCACTACTCCAGGCCGGCGCGCACCGCTTCCGAACCGACGCCCCTTTCCAAGATCAAGCAGGGCCCGGCGAAGTCGACGCCCTCGGGGCGCTCGATGCGCTCGATCAGATGCGCAATCCGAAGCTCTATTTGCCGGACGCCGCACAGAGCTGGATTGCCCTGAGCTCGGACTACGTCCCGGCGGACGGCTCGACACCCATCACCGCGATCCTCGAGCTACGCACCGAGGACGGACAGCACCGCGCCGACTTCTTCGATCAGAATCGTTTGCAGCCGGTGCTGTCGTCCGACGGCAAATCGATCGAAGCCCCACCCTTGACCCGTCGAGGCCCCGGCGTCTGGTTCTTCGAATGGAGACCACCCGCGGGTTGGGGCGGATGGCAGGTGACGTTCGGCGCAACCTTCGACGGGAAACCGATCGTCGAGCCGCGCACCATCGCCATCGCCACCGACACGTGGACCGCCAACTATCCGAGCACGGCCTCGGGCAGCTCATGCAATTTACACGCATCGACTGCGCATTCGGCGGCGCCCCGGTGGCTCGGCCTCGGCAGCCTCGGGCTACTCGTTCTCGTGAGACGACGGCTCAGAAGCGAGGCCGCCGCTTGAGCCACGCGCGCTCGCCCCACGGGCATCGGAACGCGTGCGGCTTCGTCAGGATCCAAAGGACGGGCAACGGCGGCGGCGACTCGGGGAACGGTCCTTCGCCGTCGGTGAAGTAGACGACGCCGTCGACCCGCTGCGCGGCGAGATAGTTCGGTTCGAACACGGGTCGGAGATCGGTGCCGCCGCGTCCGACGACGTGGTCCAGCGTCCGCGCGAAGGGATACGTCCGCGTGATCTCGACGTCGCACTCGGCGATGGTGAGGTGCGCGCGTTCGGAGAGCAGCGCGAGCTGACGAGCGATCTCGTCGAGCTCGGGCCGCGTCATGCTGAGCGATGTGTCGATCGCGACGAGCAGACTCGGATCGTCCGAGGGGCGCGGCGCCCACGTTCGCCCGGGCACTTCGTAGATGCGTTCGGGAAAGCGCCGACTCGGTCTCGACCACGTGTGGACCGGCGCACGTGCACGCGCCACGAACATCTTCAGGGCTTCGCGCCAGTCGATGAACGACTCGGGCGCGATCAACGTGTCGGCGAGCTCTTCGACGAGGCGCCCGGGCGAGCGACCGGCCACGAGCCACCGGCGCATGCCTCCGCGTGTCTCGGTGTCTTCTTTGGGCGGCGGAGGAAGCTCGGAGGCCGCCCGCGAGACGAGGAGCGCGTTCTGCGAGACGCCCCCGGGCGACTCGTCGCCACGACGTAGGAACCGATGCTCGTCGATCGTGCCCGAGGCCTGCTCCCCCGCCGAGGGCTTCGGACGCGCGCCCGTGTTGCGGAGGTGCGTGACGAGCAGCTCGTAGCGCTCCATCGTGCTCTGCCCCGGGCGGAGACCAGCAGCGGCGTACGCACGGAAGTTCACGTGCGGAGGCAGCGCCTCCTCGATGTATTCGTTGGCCGACATCTCGATGGCGAGGTCCATGAGCTCGGGCTCCTCGCATTCGGCGAACTTCGGGTGCGTCAGATGACCGAGGACGAGATGGTGGACCTCGTGGAGAAGGACGCCTCGCAAGAAGTGTGGCTCGGCCATGAACGAGTCGACGTTCACGTGCAGGAAGAAACGGCCGTCGTGCAGGGACAAGGCCATGCGCTTCACGGACGGATCGGCGACGGGCGAGATCTTGGCGAGGATGGCCGCGTAGTACGGATAGGCCTCGAGAAAGCCCGGATCGCGCACGAACGCATCGAGCCATGCCGCGATCTCGCTCTTGCTCGCGCGCTCGGGCAACGTGACGAGAGGCGCGGTCTCGGGCTCTTCGCGCTCGAGCGGCGGAAAGAACTTGGAGCGCGACGATCCCTTGGGGTCGGCCTTGCCGGATCCTGCGCGGGGCTTGCTCACGACGACGGCCGGAGCGGCGTCACACCTACTCGCTTGAGCGTCTCGACGAGCGGCAGCGCATGCTTCTCGCGGAGCTGCACGAGGAGGTGGCCGAGGTTGGCGCGCGCCGTGTTGCTTCGCTTCAACTCCGGCAGGCGGGCGGGTTGTTCGACCCAAGCACGCAGCGCGGTGACGGCGAGCGCCACGCGATGGTGCTTGATGGGATCATTCTTCCACGCCGTGAGCTTCTGCTCGGCGGGGCTTCCGAGGTAGCTCTGGAGCAGCTCGGCGGGGATGACGTCGACGAGCGGCGTTGCGGTGGCGTTCTGACCGAGAGCTTCTTGCAACTTCTCGCGTTGATCCCCCGGTAGGTCAGCCAGAAGCGCTTCGAACGACGAGAGCGTGATCTGCCGCTCCGCCACGAGAACGCCGGCCTCGGGCCCCGCGAGGAGCGACCCCAGGCGATGAACGAGCTCGTCGAGACGGTCCGTCTTGCCCTGCGCGCGATAGCCGGCAATCTCCTTCGCGAGCGGAGAATCCGGCGTGTACTTCGAGAGCAGGTCGCGAATGTCGAACGACAAGCGCGAGCCCCAGCTGCCCTTCGACGAAATCAGCGCCTCGACCCAGGCGGCAGGCAAATAGCCGCCGAGAGCATCCCGCAAGAGCGCGCCGTCTTCGAGCTCTTCGGGTGAGAGGGCCGAGAGCAGTTCCGACGTGTACGTCCACGTTCGCGGGGGAACGTCGTCGAGGATGCGCTCGTGCGTCTGCGCGAGCGCGATGATGCCGGGGTGTAGCCCCCGCCCTTGCGCCCAGGCCAGCCACGCGGCGCGATCGGGCCTCACCGAGATCTGGAGGAAGCGGGCGCGCAGCGCCTTGTCGAGCGTCGTGACCTGGTACTCCGAGGTCTGCGGGTTGATCGTGGCCACGCAGATCCAGCCAGGAGGCAGCTCGTACTCGTGCAGGCGCCTCGCCGAAAGCAGCTGGAGAGCAGGTTGCTGAATGTACCGCTCGGCGCGGTTCAGCTCCTCGAGCAAGAGAATGCCGGCACCTCCCGAGGGGAGAACGTTCGGTAGTGCGTAGTGCGTGCGCCCGTCGCGGACGACCGGCAGGCCGACGAGGTCCGGCGGCTCGAGCAAGCTGAGATCCAGAACGGTAACGCCGATTCCGAGTGCCTGCGCGACACGTGCGACGATTTCACTTTTGCCGATGCCCGTGGGCCCTTCGAGCAGCACGGCTCGGCGTGCGCGATAGGCGAGTGTGAGCACGCGTTCGAGGCGATGCCCCACCGGAACGGCGAGAGGACGAGCTTCGGCGAGCGGAGCAGGCTTCGACACGGGAAATGCATGCGTAGCACAAGGTGCCTTCGATGCGTTCGACGGACACGGCGAACGACGGCCTGACCGTTCGCGCCGAGCTCGAAAACCTCCTCTCCGAACTCGAGCGTATCCCGATCGATGCGCCTGATCGGCGCGACCACATCCGGGGCCTCATCGACCGTTCAGGTCGAGCCGTACTCGTGTGCGATCGCACGCACGAGGTATGCGTCGCGAGCCAGCGTGCGTTCGACGTCTGGTCGGGGCGCCTCGCGAAGGCCGACCTCACGACACCACTTCGGTTCGAGGTGGTCGACGCGCGAGGACGGACGTGTTCGCTCGCCACGTGGATGACGACGCACGTCGACGTGGGTGGTCCTCCGGAGGAGGTGATGATCGAGCGCTTCGACCGCTCGCGAATTCGCCTCTACGCTCGCTGCCTCGCGCTCCGTGACTCGGGCTCCGCGACGGCGGTGGGCTACGTCTGCGACTTCGAGCTCGCCGGTTCGGCGATGCTGGAGGATGCACAGGCCGCGCATCGGCGCGCGTCGTTCCTCGCCCAGTCCGTCCCGCGCCTCTTGGCAGCCTCGCTTGATCCGCGCGCGCGCCTTCGTCAGCTCGTAAAGCTCATCGTGCCCGCGTTCGCCGATGCATGCGCCGTGTTCGTTCGGCGAGGCGACGGAGTCCTCCAGGTCGAGGCCGGCCTATGGGCCGACGCCGAGAAGGACACCATTGCACGCGCGTTGAACGAGAAGTTTCCGCTGCGCCTCGGCGAATCTTCGGGCGTGTCGCGTGTCTTCGCGAGCGGCATCGCCGAAGTAATCCCTCGCTTCACCGAAAAGACCCTCCGACAGGTCGCCTCTTCGCAGGAGCACTATCGGCTCCTCCGCCGCCTCGGGTTCTACTCGGGCATGCTCGTTCCACTCATCGTGGACAATCGCGTCGTCGCCGCTGTGTCGTTGGTCCTCACGGATCCCGAACGGAGCTATGGGCCAGCGGACCTCGACACCGCGGAGCAGCTGGCGCTCAACGCAGGCCTCGCACTCGAGAGCGCGCGTCGTTACCAAGAAGAGCAAAAGGCGCGCGCGGAGAGCGAAGACGCCGCTCAGAAGCTCGCACGCCTGCAGGCCATCATGACCGACCTGGCGTCGGCGCTCACGGTCGAGGAGGTCGGCGACGCCATCGTCGACCACGGGATTCGGGCGGTTGGAGCGCGGAGCGCGGTCATCTGGATGGTCGAGCATCAGACGCACACGCTGCGCGTCATTCGGATGGATCTCGTCGCTCGTTATCCGCGGTCGCTCTTCGAGACGATCCCGATCGAGTCCGACTTTCCCTTGGCCCAGTGCGTGCGCGAACGAACCCCGATCTTCGTCGTCTCCCAAGAGGACTTCGTCGCACGATACCCCTTGGTGGCGCCTCGCTTCTCCGAGATCCCCTCGTTCGCGTGCCTTCCACTCGTGGCGCACGACGAGGTGGTCGGCGCCGTCTCGTTCGGATTCGATGCGCCTCGTCCGTTCGACGACGAACAGCGCATGTACCTCATGCTCGTCGCCGAGCATTGCGCGCAGGGACTCGTTCGCGCACGCCTCTACGAAGCAGCCCAGCATGCACGTAACGAGATGGCGCTGCTCTTCAAGCTCGGTGAGGCCGTCAACCGGGCCAGGACCATCGGCGAAGTCTACGACGCGGCGATCGATGCGCTGCAGCTCGTGCCGAAAATCGGTCGGTGCGCGATCGTGGTGTTCCCGGGGGACGGCGAGCCGTCGGTCGCCGCATCGCATGGCCTCTCGGCGAACTTCCAGGACGAGCTCGCCCGCGCTGCACGCCAACACCGGCGTGTCTCGAAACAAACGTTGGTGTCCGACGTCGATACCGATCCGTCGATGGAGCCCTATCGCGCCCTTTGCCTCGAAGAGAACATCCGCGCGCTCGCCATCTTTCCGCTGGTCCATCGCGACGACGTGCTCGGAAAGTTCATCGTGTATTCGAGCGAACAGCACCGGTTCCGCAACGAGGAGCTTCGCATCGCGCGCGCCATCGCCGGTCAGCTCGCGCAAGCCCTCGCGCGGCGGCGAGCGGAGACGGAGGCCCAAGGCGCCCGCGCCGCGGCGGAGCACGCAAGCCGCATGAAGGACGAGTTCCTCGCCGTCGTCTCGCACGAGCTTCGAACGCCTTTGGCGTCGCTCACCGGCTGGGCATCCATTCTCCAGACGAAACGGAAGAACGATCCGGCGACGCTCGAGAAAGGCATCGCCGTCATCGCGCGCAACGCCCGGGCCCAGGCGACGATCATCAACGACATCCTCGATGTCTCGCGCATCATCCGCGGCACGCTCCACATCGACGAAAGGCAGGTGTCACTCGCCCCGATCATCGCCGAGACGATCGAGTCGCTCAAAACATCGGCCACGGCCAAGCAGATTCGCGTCACCTTCGACCATGGCCAAGGTGAGTTCTCGCTCCTCGGTGATGCCGAGCGACTACGTCAGATAGTCTGGAATCTGCTGTCGAACGCGATCAAGTTCACGCCCGCCGGGGGGCGCGTCCAGCTTCGCTTGCGTCGGCGTGCGCCGGCCGACGAGGCCGCGTGCGCGCCGATCGTGCTGGAAGTCGAGGACGACGGTGTCGGTATCGATCGCCGGATGCTCCCTTTCGTCTTCGACCGCTTCAGTCAGGGAGACAGCTCGAGCACGCGACGTGAAGGCGGGCTCGGGCTGGGGCTCGCCATCGTGCGTCACCTCGTCGAGCTGCACGGCGGTCACGTTTCGGTGGAGAGCGCCGGGGTCGGGCGCGGGGCGACGTTCCGCGTAGAGCTGCCGGTGTGTGCAGCCGTCGAATCGGCGGCGAACAACGCGGCGCAGGAGGTGTCCGAGCCGCCGTCGGCGGTGCCGAGCATTCCACCTCCGAGCGAGAGCAGCGCTCTCCGAGGCATTCGCGTGCTCGTGGTCGACGACCATCCCGACGCGCGTGACGTCTTGAAAGAGGCACTCGTCTCGTATGGCGCCACGGTCGCCGTGGCCGGCTCGGCGCGGGAAGCCATGACCATCCTTCCATCGTTCACGCCGGACGTCCTCGTGAGCGACATCGGCATGCCCGAAGAGGATGGCTACGCCCTCTTGCAGCGCGTGCGACAGTTGCCCGGGCCACTCGCGCAGGTCCCCGCCGTCGCCGTCACGGCGTACGCCCGCACCGAGGATGCGCAGCGCGCACGCCGAGCGGGCTTCTACTGCCACGTACCGAAGCCCACGAAGCCGGAGATCCTCGCCGACGCCGTCACGCGCGCATTCCGCGCAGCGTGAGCCGACCGCGTCAGCGTCGAGGCGAGCGCTTGTGACTGGGCTTCTTGGCTTTGGCGGCGGGCGACTTGCCGACGGGTTCGACCATCGCAGCGGCTTCGGAGAAGCGCGACGTGTGGGCGAACGTTGCCGAGCAACGCGCGTCGTTCGCTCCGGCGCGCTCGAACCAGCACGGATCGGAGAAGAGGGCGTTGGGGCCGGCGGTGTCTTCCTTCAAGCGATCGATGATCACCCGATCCGCCGTCGGATCGAGGAGCCGCGTCTCGATTTTGGGCACGGCGACCTTGCGGTCCTGCGCATGCTGGTTGTCGGTCCACGAGAGGTGGAAGCCCCAGTCGAGTCGCACCGAATCGTCCGAGAACGAGAAGGCGAGATCGGCGAGCACGCCGAGGCGCGTCCAGCCGTTGACGCACACGAGTCGACGGTTCGTCCGCATGACCGGGAACATGGAGGGCTTCCACGACTCGCCCTGATTCGTGGCGAGGTTGCCGACGGAGGCGAAGATCGGGACCTTGCGGCCGTCACGCGTCTCGTGGACGACGACGGGCGACGCCACGTGGGGGTGATGAATGATGACGGCGTCCGCGCCGCTATCGGCGGCGTGCTTGGCCTGTTCGAGAATCGTGCTCGTCTGCGGAACGTATTCCTGACCGCCGTGGAAGATGGCGACGGTCGCGTCGCACTCGGCGAGCGATCGGGCAATGGCGCGATCGATCTTGGCGTTGCCCACGCGCCCGGGAGGAGCCACGGCGAGCTGCTTGGAGCGCGCGCAGCCGCCCTGCGAGTTCATGAGCGTCGTCCACGCCACGGCGCAGACCGTGTGGCCGCCGCGCATCGCGAGAACTTGAGGGGCCCAAGGGTCGCGAGCGTCACCGCCGAGCGCGAGCATGCCGCTCGCGGGCGCCGCCTCGAGCGTCGCCGAAAGTCCGGACTCGCCGAGGTCGCACGTATGGTTGTTCGCGACCGTCACGCCTTTGAGCCCGGCGTCGTGGAGCGCCGAGAGCCAGCCGCGCGGAGCGGCGTAGGCAAGCCGCTCCGTCTTGTCGCCGACCTCGCCCGTCGCCGCTTCGTAGTTGGCGATAGCGGCGTCCGCCTTGCCGAACAGCGAGCCAAGCGGCGCTAGCGCATTTCCGATCGCCGCGGGGGAGATCAGGCTGGGCCGATGCGGGAGCAGGTCGCCACCCACGATGATCCGGAGCGGGGGCTCGGGCGCAGATGCGCCTCGCACGCCAATCCCCACGCTCGTCTCCGCAGTCTCGACCGGCATCGCCTGGTTCGGCGACGGCTGAGCGTGCGACGACGAGGCGCCGTTGGGAGCGTCTCCTCCTCCACAGCCGACAACGAGGGTTGCGAAGATCGCCCCCCCGACGATCGGCCAAAGATCCATGTAGGCAAGTGTCCCACCCACTCACCTCCGCGGACCAATTTGCGGCAGGAGAAAACGACCGTCGGTCGCCAAAAGCTCAGCTATGTCGCAAACTTTTCACGAACCCCGGTCGTTCTGAGGGGCTTCGGAGCTATGGCTTGCGAAGGGAAAAGCCGGCAAATTCGACGTTGGCACCACGCTTGGCGACGAAGCCGATGTCGCCCTTCGCCAGGCCGGCGGGAAGCGTGCCCTCGAGCTTGGTCTTGCCCACCGTCGCCTCGACCTTCGTGCCTTTGACGGCGATCCGAACGTGGACCGGCATCGCGGGCGGAGGCTCGATCGGCGCCGAGAGAGGCGCCTCGGCCCCCGCGTCGTCGGTGGTGACCATCGCCACTCGCCCCGACGGCGTCACGAGCAGCATGCCGCCCTTCACCGCGTCCCGCCCCGAAGCTGCGCGGAACACGATGCCGCCCGGCGCCGAGCTCACGGTGAGATCGCCTTCGAGCAGCACGTCGTCCGAAGGCGCGCGCGTGACGATGACGTCGTAGCCCTTCGTGCCCGTTCCCGCGAGCTTCACGGTGAGGCCCTCCTTCGCGCTCGCCGGAACGAGACCTGCGCGCGGAGTGCCGTGTAGCTTGGAGAACGAGAGCCCGCCCTCCGACCACGACGCGGCCTCCTTGAGCGGCGTCTTCGCCGTCGACAAGAACGCGAGCGACACGAGCTTCCCATCGCGCGACGCGCCGGTCACCGCGAGGGCCGGCCCCGTTCGATCCATCGACCAAGCGTGCCCCTCGAGTGTGAAGCCCGTCGCCGCTCCGTAGGGCGCGAGCTTGAGAGCGGTCACCGGCGCCGAGATTCCATCGAGCGTTCCCATCGCGTCGGAGAGCAACGCGGCACTCTCCGGCCGGGCATCGAGCAATCGGACGAACGCGAGATCCACGGCGCGAGGCGCGTCGACGAGCAAGAGATGCACGGCCGCTCCGACCACGTGCTCCACGCTCGGCGCGAGGGGCCTGCCGAGAATGCGCATCGGATCGCCGGACGCTGCAACGACGTCCTTCTCGGCACGCGCGCGAAGATCGCTCTTCGCATCGAGCGCCTTCTTCGCCACCATCACGGCGAGCGAATGCGAGATGGCCGACGTCGGCCCATCGAAGGTTCCGGGCGTGACCTCGTCGCCGAACGGATTCGCCTCGTCGCGCGGCGCTTGTACGATCGGCCCGCGTCCCGTCAGCGGTAGCGGATCGTCGATCGAAGCAATCGCCTCGATCTCGCCGCGGACGGAGCCTAGCTTGGCAAGCAGCTGACGAACGCGCTCGACCTTGCCGTCTTCGAGCTTTCCGCCGTCTTCGAACAGAATCCCCCACTCGATGAGCATCTGCCGGCGCGCTCCTTTGAGAGCGAGTCGATCGGCCGCGTCCACGCGGCGCGTGAGCCCGTCGGGGAGCATGTCGAAGAGCGCGAGGTGCGCCTGCGCGCGCGTGCGAGCGACCGTGTCCGGCACGGCCGCATCGCCTTTGAGCCAGCGAGCGTTGTGCTCGACATGGTCACGAAGCGCCTTCGAACATTCCTCGTACGTGGCCGACGGAATACCCGCGCTGGGATCGTGCGTGGCGAGCGTCGGCTTGCCGGCGTTGGCGATCGTCCCATCGATGAACGCGTAGATCGAAGTGAGCTCGGCCAGGGCGCGCGGCTCGCGATCGAGCCCCAAGGCGTACTTCTGGTGGATGGCGTCGGCACGGGCAAGCAGGCTCTTCACGACCACGTGCGCGACGAGCGGCCGCGAGGGTGCCGAAGCCCCACCGAAAACGAGCTCGCGTAGGAACACGGCCCGCTGCTCGGTGAAGGCTAGTTGTGTGAGAGCCTCGCTGAGAACCGCCACGGATTCTTCGGGCGCCAAATCGGTTCGCGCCACGAGCGAGCGAACACGCCCAGCATCGGCCGTGCGTGCCGAGGCGACGAAGTCCTTGATCTGCCCCTTCTCGCTCGACGTGAGCGTTGCCGACGCCGTGGACGAACCGAACACGAGCGCCAGGGTGGCAAGCGACGCGAGCGCGAACCGAAGTTTCATTCTGCAAGTATCTGCGCACGAAGCGCCTGCGTTAAGAGGCAAAAAGCGCCTCAACGCGGCAGCTCGAGGACCACGTCGTACGTCGCCTCGCCACGGCGAATGCGTCCTGAAAGTCGCGTGACCCCTGCACTCGCCGCACGCATGGCCTGCATGACCATTGCTTCGACAGTGGGCGTCGCCACGCCTTCGACCATCACGACGACGTCGCCGTCGCGTAGGCCCGCGCGGTACTTGCCGACGCCTCGCAGACGCGCACCGAGCGGCGTCCCGTCCGCGGCGGTCGCATTCGTGGCGCCCACGTCTTTGCGTTCGAGGGCGCGCGCAACCAGCGTTGCGGGCACGGCAATCGTTCCCGCCGACCCACCTGCGGGGGGAGCGGCGAGAGCGGCGGCTTCGTTCGCGACGTTCCCGGCCTGCCGGGTGCGTCGCTCGCGTTTCACGGGGCCGGGCAGACTCGGCAAGGTCGACGCAGGCTCCGGTCCAGCCTCACCGGAGCCTTCGTCATCACGACTCGAAACAGCCGGCGCCTGCCCCGCGCGAGGCGCCGGTACCGACAACCAACTGGCGAGAGCGCTCGCTTGCCGCGCGAGCGCATCGCCCATGGGCGCGACTGCCAATCGAACGGCAGCCGCGCCAATCACGAACGGAAGCGCGAGTACGAGGCGAGAACGAGACAAGCTTACGCGAGGGTTGGGCATGGCCCGCGCTCGCGTTGCGGCTCAGTCCTCGTCGTCGTCCTCGTCGTCCTCGTCCTCGACGTCCGGCAGCGACTCGGGCTCCGGCGGAAGTTCGCGGCCTTCCTTCTCGGCCTGCTGGCGCTCCTTCTCGCGTTGCGCCTTCGCTTGCGCCACCTTCTGCATGATGGCGGGCTTCGGCGCGACGAGGACGCTCATCGCACGCGCTTCCATCATGGCGCGCGTTTCGACGTTGGCGATGTCCTCGATGCCCTGGATGAGAACCGTGAGCTGCTCCTGCGCCTTCTCGGGGTGGGTGATCTCACGGCCGCGGAAGCGAACCGTGAATTTCACCTTGTGACCGGCCTCGAGGAAGCGGCGGGCTGCGTTGGTTTTGAACGCAATGTCGTGATCGTCCGTCTTCGGGCGGAGTTTGATCTCCTTGATCTGGACGACCGTCTGCTTGCGCTTCGCTTCGCCGGCCTTCTTCTTCTCCTCGTACTTGTACTTTCCGAAGTCGAGGATTTTGCAAACCGGCGGCTCGGCCTTCGGGTTCACCTCGACGAGGTCGAGCCCTAGTTCCTGCGCGCGCCTCAGCGCCTCGTGCGTAGAGAGCACACCAAGCATCTCGCCGTTCGCGTCGATGACGCGCACCTCCGGCACGCGGATGCGGTGATTGACTCGGATCTGGAACTGGCGCTGCGGCTGGCGCGGATCGAAACGGGGGCGACCCATCGACATGAGTTGACCGTGACCTCCTAGATGATCGGCCTGGAGGGCCGAACGCGTTGCAGTTTCCCCGGGACTGTGAAGCGGGTCAACCCCGGCGGGCACGATTTTCGCCGCGACTTCCGAGGTTCGGCCCCCCAAACCTCAGGCCCAAAGCTCAGGGAGCGAGGGGAACTCGGTGGTATAGGCTCGGCTCCCGTGCTGTCGCTTGTCGTGAACCCCGGAATCGCCGGGGAGCAATCCTTCCCGCTCCCCATCGGTACTGTGACCATTGGGCGCACGAAGGACAACGAGGTTTTCTGCCTCCACAAGAGCTTGTCGCGGAAGCACGCCCAGGTGGATTGCGACGGCACCACAGTGCGCATCACCGACCTCGCGAGCAAGAACGGCGTCTTCTACGGCGGAAATCGCGTCCAGGAGGTCACCCTCGCCGACGGTGACTCATTTCGCTGCGGGGACATTACGTTCCTCGTCGAAAGCGCGACCTCGCACGTGCCGCGCACCCTGAACTCCGGCTCGGCTCAGACGCTCCCCTCGCCCTTCGCGGTCGACGCCATCGCGAGCAAGCGCGGGCGCAACCTGACC
This sequence comes from Labilithrix luteola, assembly GCF_001263205.1. Classification (GTDB taxonomy): domain Bacteria; phylum Myxococcota_A; class Polyangia; order Polyangiales; family Polyangiaceae; genus Labilithrix; species Labilithrix luteola. The sequence goes on along the minus strand of NZ_CP012333.1, from coordinate 4,783,439 downwards.
CCAGCCGCAGGGGCCCCGGCCGTCGACGAGCGCTACAAGGACAAGCTCTTCGTCCTCATCCGCGCCAGTGAGCTCCTGACCGCGAGCTTGCCCATCGACCGCCTGCTCGAAGAGCTGGTCGTGCTCGCGGCGCAGGTCGTCGACGTCGATCGCCTCGCGCTGCTCACGCGAACCTCCGCTTCGGCCAAGCCGGTCGCGAGGGTCGTCAAAACGTTCCTCGGCGGAGCGCGAGCCCCGTACAGCCAGCGCGTCGTCGACTGGGTGTTCGCCCACGGAAGCCAGACGTCGTTTGCCGATCTGGGCCGCGACAAGACCCTTCCGGGCAACGTCGACGACGACGCCGGGATTCGGTCGGCCGTGTGCGTTCCGATCGACCCCGGTACGGGTGTCATCGGCGTTCTCTATGCCGACAGTCTCACCACGCCGGAGATCGTCCGACCCGACGACCTGGCGCTCGTTCGAGCCCTCGCGAACCTCGCCGCCGCCGCCCTGGCAACGAACGCGCGCCGCTGATCACGAGGCCGACGCGACGTGTTCTCGAATGGCCTCGTTCACCGCGGCTCCGTGCGTGATGGGGCCCATGTGGCCCGCGCCGGAGATCTGAACGAGTCGCCCGTGGGGCATGGAATCGGCAAGCCGGGCCGCGACGCGCTTGGCGGCCGCCGGTGACGCTTCGCCCGTGAGCAGCAGGGCCGGCGCCTCGATCGGTGCGTAGGCCGACGCCGCGGTTCGATCTTGGAGCAGCGAGTAGACCTCGAAGAACACCTTGCGACCGACCTGCAAGAAACTCTGGCGCGCGGGCTCCGGCATGGCGCGCCAGCTCCCCGGGCCGTTCCAATAGTCGACGAAGACTTCGAACCACGCGTCACTGCCGCCACGCTCGAGGTCGAAGAAGATCGGTTTGTCGTTCCTCGCCAGATCCGTGAGCCCTTCGACGTCGTTCGCGGCATGAAGAACGCCGAACGCGACGGGGTCGTAGACGGCGACCGACCGAACCGATCCCGGCGACCGGCGCGCGAGCGTCATCGCCACGAGGCCGCCGTACGAGTGTCCGACGAGATGGACGGGCTGACCGAGCTCGCCGACGATCTTCGCGACGGCCTCGACGTCCATCGTGAAGTCGAATCGCTCGCCCTCGGGCCACGGCGGGTTCGAGCCCGACCCCAGGAAATCGGGCGCCACTACGCGGTGCGAGGTCGCCAGGACGTCGCCGAGCTTCTTCCACTGCCGCGAGGACATGCCACCGCTGTGGAGCATGACGACGGGCTGGCCTTCACCTCGGGACGTCGTGTGGAGCGAATGTGCCATGACTCGACCTCAACTTGCCGGAGACGCCCCCACGAAGACGATTACGGCCATCATATGATGGTCATCCGACAAGTCAACGGAGCGAGGCGCCGCAGGCCAGGCCGTGCAGGCGCCGCGCCCGTTCAGTCCTGGCAAACGCCGAGCTTGATGCCGTCGATGGTGGGGGCGTCGCTACCGAACGCGTCTTTGCAGGTGAGGCCGATCCCGCAATCGCCGACCTGGCCGAGACGACACCAGCGTTCGCATTCCTGGCCTTGCGTCGGATGCATCACGCAGGCCAGCCCCGGACCGCAGTCGTAGACCGAGTTGCAGAGGTCGTATTGGACGCCCGGCCCCGGCGCGTTGCAGTCGGTGAACTTCGCCGGGATGTACTCCTTCGGAAACCAGATGCAGGTGTTCTGCCCGCACACGGCCTGGGGCATCCGAGGATCACACGTGATCGAGCAGACAGCGAGGTCGGGGTTCGGCGACCCTTTGTCGGCGATCGACATGCAGAAGTCGGTGCCGGGAGCGGTGCATTTCGACGTCGGCGATTCGCAATACGGACGACACGCACCGAACACGCACGCCAAACCTTGGACGCACTGGCCGCTCTGCGAGCAGGGCCTGCCGAGGGTCATGTTGCCCGCCGTCAGGCACGACGTCGCCCCGGTTTGCGGGTTCGTGACGTCGCACGTCTCGTTCGTTCCACACCCGCACTGAGGCACGAGCCCACAGCGATTGGTCGGAGGCGTGGTCTTGCAGACGCCCGAGTCGGCCGATGCATCTTTGCCCGGCGTGGTCGGGATCTGACCGCCGTTGTTGCCCGACCCGCCGTCCTTCGTGGGCTTCGACGTCGTCGTTTGGTCGTCCGACGGCTCGTCGGCAGGCGGCGTCGTTTGCGAGCAGGCCGAGACGGCGATGACGGCGATGACGGCGGTGACGCCCAGCGCGCCGAACACGACAGGTGCCCAAGCAAGTCGAAGGCTCACGCCCGAAAAACTAGCACGCGAAACGCGAACGGGCGATTTGCCGGCCGTCTCATCCCCCGTCGGGGCTGCAGGCGGCCGCGCAGCCGGCCCCCGTCGCACATGCGTAAGTCTTCGCTGCGAGGCAGGAAGCTTCCTCGCTCGGATCGGTGGGAGCGCCCTGTGGATGCGTCGAAAACTCGGCGAAACATTGCGCCACGCACGACGAAACGGCCCCCTCGGGCATCGCCGGATGACCCGAGCAAGCGGTCGACGTCGCGACGTCGAGAGCCCCAGGAGACTTGGCAACGTCGGCCGGACAGTGCGTGACGATGCATTCGAACGTCAGCTTGCAGGTGCGATTGCCGTAGCACGCGTTGAGCTGCCCGCAGCACGCGCCGGCAATGCACTTGTCACACGAGCTCGTGACGATGAGCGACGCGGACGGGTCGACTTCGCACACGGGAAGCGCGCACTGCCCACCGCATTTCTGACGCATGCACGCGTACGCGTAGGCCGCGCGCGAGCCGGGCACGAGGCCCTGGGTGCACGAAGACTCGCGCTCGGCGGCACGCGCCGGATCGGCGAGGACGCACGCATGTGCCTTGGAGACGGTCTCCGAGCAGCCGCCCTCCGCCTCGCAGCGACCGACATCGTCGCAGCACGCATCTTCGACACAGCGCGAGCACGTGGGATCGAGGTCCGAAGAGCCCGGTGCCGTCGTTCTGCCGTTGATGGCCGAGCCGTGACAGGTCTCCGACGGCAGCTCGAACGTCCGGCACGCCGACACGGCCACGACGAGCCCGACGATCGAGCCGACGACCGTGGCGCGAAGCAGCGCACGAACGCCCATCAAAAGCGCCCTTCGAAGCCCGCCATCGCCCCGCCCTTCGTCGGCGAAACGATGGCCATCACCTTCTGGTCGACCGGCTTCGACAAGCTGGCGATGCCGATCCCCGCGAACACGAGCGCGGTGATGCCTCCGGCGACGGTGGCGACGACCCACGAGTTCATCTCGGAAATCTCGCCCGTGCGAACGTGGTCGGGGCAGTAGTCGTTTCCGCAGCGCGCCTTGGCGCGATCGGCCGCGTTGACGGCCATGAGCGCGGAGAAGCTCGAAAGCACGAGCCCCGCCGTGGCCACACTGAAACCGATGAAGACGAGCGAGTTCGTCTGACGGACGACAACCACCTGCGCGGCGGAATCTTTCGGCGGCGGCTTCGGAATCACCCACTGCGGCGCGAGCTCGACGGTCTTCGTCTCGCCTTCGGCCACGACCACCACGACGTGCTCTTCGGGCCCATCGCCCGCTTTCGCGACGAGCTCGTGTTTTCCGGGGTCGACCGCGCGCGGCGTCACGGTGTCGGCCATGGCGATGATCTCGTCGTCGAGCTTCACGATCGCCGTGGCGCCTTCGGGGAGCGTGAGTTTCAGGCGCAGGCTCGGAATGCGCGGCTCGATCTCGGCCGCGACGCGCGCCGACTCTTCGCGTGCGGTTGCCGAACGCGAAGACTCTTCGAGCGCCGGAGGCATGCGCACCACCTTCTTGAAAAGCTCGTGGGCTTGCAGGATGCGGCCCTGCAAGAGGTGCGTTTTTCCGAGCTCGAATCCGGTCACGGGCGTCTGCACGAGATCCCACGCGGTCGTGAGGCGAGCGAGAGCGCCAGGGAGGTCTCCCTTGTCACGCATGGCGACGCCCTCGACGAGTGCGCTTCGTGCCGTGGCCAGATCACCGGCACTAGGCTCGTGCGCCGTCGGCGCAGCGTGCGCTATGCTGGCCATCGCCAGCCAGCCGGCCACCAGCGCGAACGCAACGCAGGCGCGCGTCGCGCGGCCCTCAGAACAGCGGATCATCGTGGGCGTTGGCAGGCGTTGTGGAAGGCTTTGCCGAGGCGCTTGGCGGGGCCGAAGGAGCGACCGAGGCCGGAGGCTTCGCGGTCGTGACGCGGGCGCCGTGGACTTGAGTGACGGACGACGCGGCGGGAGCCACTGGCGATGCGCTGCTCGCACTCGCCGAAGGCGCGGTGCGCGCGATCGAAGCCGATGCACTCGCCGAAGGGAGAGCGTCGGCCGCGGAGCTCGGCTTCGTGGCCGTCGATTTGCGCGCGTGGGTGACCGACGGCGTGGGCGTCGGGCGCTTCTCGACTTCCTGAGCGGTGCGCTGTCGACCGGCAACGGCAGCGACGCCCGCGAGCGCGATGACTGCCAGAACTCCGATCACGCGCAAGCCCTTGCCGCCGTTGGCCTCGGCAGAAGGCTTCGTGCGCGCATTGGGTTCACTGCCCGCCGGAGCGTTGCCGGGCTCGGTGCGGGCGAGCCCCGAAGACGCCTCCGAGGCCATGGCGTTACGCTGCACCGTGGGCGCGAGCGCCAACTCGGGCGTGCGCGGCCCCGAGTCGATCACCGTCATCGCCGGCAGCGCAACGACGCCGTCGAACGCTGCGCGGAGGGCCTCGACGAGGTCTTTGACCGTCGCGAACCGCCTGGCCGCATCGCGCGCGCACGCCTTTTCGAACCAGGCATCGAAGGCGGGCGGCAGGCTGGAGACGATGCTCGAAGGCCGGGCGGGCGTCTCCGTCGCGATCTTCACCGCGAGCGCGCCGAAGGTCGGTCCGTCGAACGGACGCTTGCCGGTCAGACATTCGTAAGTGACGACGCCGAGGGCCCAGAGGTCGCTTCGCTCGTCCGTCACCTTGTCGGCCGTGACTTGCTCCGGGCTCATGTAGAAGGGCGTGCCGACCACCTGCCCCGTCTGCGTTCGGCTGTCGAGGCTCTCCTCCGACGGCTCCGAGGCGTGCTGCTTCACGATGCCAAAATCGAGCAGCTTGACGAAGATCTCCTCTTCGCCGTCGCACAGGAACACGTTGTCCGGTTTGACGTCGCGATGGAGCAGGCCCGCAGCGTGGACGCGCGCGAGCGCCTTGCCGACCTGCGAGATGATGGTCACCACCGTCGTCGGATCGAGGCGGCCTCGCTCGCGGAGGGCGGTGCCGAGGTCGCGTCCCTCCAGGTACTCCATCACGATGAAGGGGATCCCGAGGTCGGTCACGCCGTGGTCGAGCATCTGCACCACGTGCGGGCTCTTGACCTGCGCAGCCGCCGCCGCCTCGCGCGAAAAGCGCGTTCGAGCTCGAGAGCTATCGCTCATCCCCTCGTGCATGAACTTCACGACCACGCGCGTCTTGAGGCCCGTGTGCTCGGCGAGCCAGACAGCCCCCATGCCACCTTCGCGCAAGGGCGAGACGAGACACACCGTCGGTGTGACGTTCATGCCAGACGTGACAGATGCCAGGCTCGAGCGTGCGTCGCTCACGGGGCCGAGTCTAACGCACCCAGCGTGCGACAAGATGACCGTTCGAGTGGGGTCGCCAAGAGCCTCAGCGTCACTAAACTGATGGAACCATGCACCGCGTGCGGGTCGTCACATACAACGTCCGGTATTTTGGACACGGCACGCGCGGCCTTGCGAGCACCGGCAAGGCGATGGAGCGAATTGCCGAGGCCTTGTCCTCGCTCGATCCGCTGGCCGACATCATCTGCCTCCAGGAGGTGGAAACCACGTCGCTGCGCTCGAACCTGGCGCATCCGACCGTCGATGGCCAAACGCAACTGCAGCGCTTGATGAAGATGCTGCATGCGGCACTGGAGCGCGCCGGCAAGCGAGACGCTTACGAGGCTTACTACTTCCCGGCCCACACGTATCGCTTCAGCGCCACGCCCATCTACACGACCGGGCTCGCCGTCATCGCCCACCGGGACTTTCACGTCTCCCATCACAATGCGGGTCAGCCGCACGACATCACGTATCGGCACATCCATCCGGTCAAACGGCTCAAACAGACCCGGATCTGCGCCCACCTCCGCGTGAAACACGAGCGCGGGACGGACCTCGACATCTTCAACACCCACTTGAGCTTGCCGACGACGCTGTCGCGCGAGTTCTGGCTCGAGCCGCGGCGGCTCGGCTGGGGTCCGAACCAGGTCGAGGAGGCGAAGAACCTTGTCGAGTTCGTGACACGGGAGAAACGAAGCGACCGCTTCGTCGTGGTCGGCGACTTCAATGCCCTCCCCGGCTCACCGGTCTATCGGACGCTCCTCCAGAACGGCCTGACGGATGCCTTCGCCCTCCAGAGCGGCATGGACGAACTGGCCCTGAGCGATTTTCATACGGCTGGGTTCATGAACATGCGAATGCACCTCGATCACGTCTTCACGGGAGGGGAGCTGCGCTGGCTCGACTTCTCCGGTACTCATCGATTCGGACAAAAGGACGGACTGTTCCGAGATCTCTCCGACCACACCCCGATCGTCGGAACGTTCGCATTGGGTGACGACTCATGACCAAGCACTCCATCGTTGCGATCACCGGAGGCGCCGGCGCGCTCGGAAGCGCCCTCGCATCGCATCTCGCCGGCAAGGGCTATCGCCTCGCGCTGCTCGACACCGCACGCCATCAGGCCCGTCTCGCCGAGCTGGTGAAATCGCTCGGTGGGCAGGACCGCGCGATCGGCATCGCCGGAAACTTCGCGACGGCGAGCGAGTGGCCGGCAGCCCTCGCGACGATCGAGAACGCGTTCGGCGCCAAGCCCTCGCACGCCGTGCTCGTGGCCGGTGGTTGGGACGGTGGCGCGCCCCTCTACCAGGCCAAAGACGATGCGGTCTTCGACACGATGATGACCTCGAACGTGGACACCGCCTACCAGGCGCTCCACGCGCTCTTGCCGGACATGGTCGCGAAGAAGGCTGGCAGCGTCGTCGTCATCGGCTCACGCGCCGTTCCTCGTCCGTGGACGAGCGCAGGCGCGGCAGCCTATGCGGCGGCCAAGGGCGCTGTCGTCACGATGGCCCAAGCCGTCGCGGAAGAGGTGCTCGAGCACGGCGTGCGCGTGAACGCAATTCTGCCGAGCACGCTCGACACGCCCGCCAATCGGGCGGCGATGCCCGACGCCGATCCGTCGCGCTGGGTCTCGCTCGAGTCAGCTTCGAACGTCATCGCCTTCCTCCTCTCGGACGAGTCGCGTGACGTGAGCGGAGCCGCGATTCCGGTCTACGGCAGAAGCTAATCGAGCGCGACGGGCCTCCGCGGGAACGGCGGATGCTTGCCTCGGTGAGGATGACCGCCGAACTGTCCACGCCGGACATTCCGGAAGAGGCCATCGGAGCCCGACGGCGAGCGCGAGCATGCACCGCATGGGTGTTCGTGCTCACGAACGGATTTCTGCTGGCAAGCGCCGGCCTCTACTGGCTGGCGCGCGGCCGCTTCTTCGATCCGCGCATCTACGAGGCCGTGGGCGGCCCATCGTGGACGCTCATGGAGGTCCTCGATGCCGACGTCCTCCGTCTGGTCTCGGCAGGTGTGCGCTTCGCGGGGATGCTCGCTATCTTGGCGGGCATTCTCGTGATGGCCGTCGGCGCAACCGCGTTCCGTCGCGGAGAGCGCTGGGCGTGGTACGCGATGCTGGCGCTACCGCTCTACGTCACCCTCGATTTCATGGCGCTCGCGGGCTACGGCGCGCTCTCGCCGACGAACGTGATCTGGGACGCCGCGCTCATGGTCACGGCGCTCTTCGCGCTCGTCGTGCCCTACCGGCGCTTCTTCCCGCCGCAGCTCGGCCAGGTGAACCCGTAGCTCACGTCAGCGGGGGAACGTGAGCGAGCACCCAATCGAGGGCCGCGAGCACCGAGCGGCGGGCCGCGTCCGTCGTGACGAGCTCCATGTGACCGGGCGCAGGACCGCCGTCTTCGCTCTGCGCGATTCGAAAACTCTCGACCGGCCCGCGACATCGACGCACGAACGCATCGGCGCAGTCCGGATGGCAGAGTAGGAGATCGCCCGTGCTCGCGACGGAGCACACGGGGACCACGACACGTGCGAGGTTCGCGAAGTAATCGTCGCTGCCGTCGGAGCTTGCCCAGCGCCCTTCGGTCACGACCCGCAGCAGGTCTCGCATGTAGCGCGCGGAGGCATTCTCACTGCCCAGACGAAGTGCGCGCGCTGGGACATGACCGATGCGATCGACGCCTTCGAGCGTGGCGCGCGTGACGGCAACCTTGGCTCCCCAGCGCAGAAGCGACGGCTCGAGCGCACGCAGCCAGACGTTGCCCGCGACGGAAAGAACGCCGTCGGCCGCGAGCAGCCCAGCACCTTGCGACGCGAGCGCGACGTGGGCACCGAGCGAATGCCCCACGACGACGACGGGCTTGTCCTCGCTTCGATCCCTCGCGCATGCGACCACGGCGGGGAGGTCGAGACGAACGAGATCGTCGTAGCCCCACTCGGCATGCTCGGACGTGAGGGTGCTGTCGCCGTGGCCCCGGAAGTCGAACGCGATCGTTCGAAAGCCTCGTTGACCGAAGGCGTGGGCGAGGCCCGGCCGCTCGCGATGACCGAACTCGCGCTTGTTGGCGAACATCGCATGCGCGAGGACGGCCGTTCCGCGAAACGGCACGTCCTCCGGCGGATCGTCGACCACCGCGCGCAGCGCCACGCCGTCGGCCGCGCGGATCTCGAGCTCTTCGTACGACGCGCGAGGCATCGCGACGGTACGACGGAGCCCCCGGACACGACGCTTGGGGCTCCGCGCCATCACGCGCTCACTCGAGCGGAAGGATCCAGGCTTCGTCGCCAGGCGCGATACCGAGCGCCTTGGCCGCGCTCGCGCCGATCGCGCCCACTCCCTTCGAACGTTCTTCGAAGGGCGCGAGCATGGCGTGGAAGTAAGGGGGCGCCGACGTCTCGCTGGCCACCACCGCACGCTTACGACCCGACGTGGCCGCCTCGGACGTCTCGTCCGTAAGAAGGCCTTCGATCTTCACGCGGTGCGAGTTCTCGACCAGCGTGATCTCGTCGGTGTGGGCCGTGAAGTGCGGCCCGCCATCGAAGGGGTCGACACGTTCGGCGTAGCGGAAGCCAATCCGGCGAAGGAGCTTCTCGACGCCCCGCGTCTGCGCGCCGACCTTGCCGATGACGTCCTGCGCGGCCCTCGGGAGCAGCGACGCGTAGATGGTGCCCTCCGGGAAGAGGCTGCGGATGAACTCCTTGTTCTTGCGCGAGAGCTTGTCCGCCTCGGCGTACGTCATTTCCATGAAGTGACGTCCGAGCGCGTCCCAGAGGTGCGAGGTGCCGTCTTTCTCGAGCGGCGGAAGGAGCTCGGCGAGCACCTCGTCCTGGAACCAGGAGCGGTGCATCTTGATGAAGAGGAAGCGCACGTAGCTCAGGAACGTGCCGAGGCGCTCCGGAACGCGGCGGTAGTCCGGGTGCAGGACGAGGCCGCCGATCTCCGTCGGACCGTCGTACGAGTACGCGATGTTGAGCGTGGTGTGCTTGAAATGCTTGTCGAGCGTCTGCGAGTAACGCTCCTCGTCGATCACGTCGAGATAGATGTAAGGCGCATCTTTTCGACCGAGCTGGCCGAACACCATCGACGTGCCGATGATCTGGTTCTTCGATCGGTCGACGAGCACGAACACGTACTGACGGCGCTTTGGATCCTGGATCTCGCCCGTCATGCTCTTCACGGAGTGCTCGAGGATCTGCTGCACCCCCTCCCGCTCGTGGGGAAGGTTCACCGTGTTGAGATGACGCGCCGTGGCGAGAATCTGCTCTTCGTCCGTGAGCAGGGCCCCACGAATCTCGTAGAGCGGTCCTTGAATGGCTCCATCGGAAGACACGACCGGCGTTCTTATCACAACGTCGCGACGAGGTGCTTTCTGGGTCGTTCCGTGGCGGGTCGAGGCTCGTCGCGACGGGGCGTACGAGCTCGAAGAAACCCTACGCGCAGCGAGGAAAACGTGGGAGCGAATCCAAATCGCACGACCTCGTCCGTCACGCGAACGCGGACGAGCAGCTCGAGCTCGAGCTCCGCGCACCGGTTGGGCTCCGACACGTCACGACGAAACGACGCCGGTCGCGCTCGCTGGCCCTCGAGAACCTGCCGATCGCTCCGTTCGTCATGGAGGAACACGCGGACGATGCAGTGAGGCGCGCGACCAGGAGGTGGAACGCGAACGAAGAGCTGACTCGCCCTGCGCGCGTGCGTGCTTGCGTCGACGTCGTGCACGGCACGCTCGAGGTGCGCGCGACACGAGGGTGAACCAACGGCGAAGCGTCCGCGAACGTCCTCCGAACGGACGTTCGGCGGATCGAAAATTATCTCGTCACTGCACCCGACGCTCGAGCGCGCGAGCAGTCCGTCATCGTGCTCGGAGACGCGAACGCGACGGACTTTTCGTCGGCCCTCCCCCCACAGCCCGCACGCCATCGCGCCGTGTGCGGGCTGTGGGGGAAGGGTTTGTACCTCGAGCGGACTTCACTGGTTGCGCCTGCGCCCGAGGATCTTCGAGGCGATTTTCGACGCGAGGGTGCTCCGCTGGAGCGCCCGTTGCGTCCCGAAATCGCCGCGTGACCGCGCTCGACGCGGCCGGGAGAGGAGGCGATTCTGCAACGCTTGCGCCGCGTGCGACAGGGGCGCACCCGGCTACCGCGTGTCCCGATCACGCGACCGTGGGACGCCAACACAAGCGTAAAATCAAGTCCCGCGCGGATGGAAGGGCGCGGGGGGCGATGCTAGCGTGAGGAGGCTGGTCGAGGACGCCGGGTCCGCTCTTCCGTTTTTTGGATCCCAACCCCACGTTCACAGCATCCCAGTTCTCAGTTTCTGTCGCAGTCTTAGTCGCAGGCCGCTCGCTGTTCGTGTTGTTCGCAGGTCTCGTTGGTCTCGTAGTTTTCGCAGTTTTCGCAGTTTTCGCAGTTCTCGTGACCGCCGCGTAGGTTCGCAGATCCAGCCAGTCCCAGCCGGTCGATTAAGTCGCTGGACGGCACCCCCGGCATCATTCTCGCACCCGCCTTCCCTCGATGAGACGTCCCAACCGCCCGACGCACGGAGAAGCAGAGCCTCTGTTCTCCCGGTCTCCGGAGACGCCGATCGTCCTCTGGATCTGCGCCGCGGTGTGCGCTCACTTCCTCTTTGGCGGAGGAACCGAGGAAGTCTCGAAGCAGCTTCGTAACTACAACGAAGACCGCCAGTTCATTTCGATGCTCGGCACGAAAGCACGCGAACGCATTCGCGGAGCCGACACGCCTGTCGACGTGGCGATCATCGAGGAGGGCAAGGCGCCCGAAGAAGAGCCTGCGCCGCCCCCTGAGCCGCCCAAGCCGGTGGCCGAAAACAAGCCCGAGCCGCCCAAGCCCGAGCCGCCCAAGCCGCAGGATCCGAAGAAGCCCGACCAGGCCAAGCCCGAGGTCAAGGTCGTCGTCAAGGATGACGACCCGCTCAAGAAGCTCGACGAGCCGCCGCCGCAGGCCGACAAGCGCATCGCCGTCCGCCAGCACGCCGAGAAGAAGCAGGAAGACAACCCGAACGCGCGCTTCATCGCCGACGAAGCAAACCACGTCGACGAAGAGAAGGTCGCCACGCAGACCTCGCACGACGAGGACGATCCGAACCCCACGCCCGGCGCGCACAAGCCCGGTGGGCCGAAGGAAAACGTCGGCGACAGCGAGCGCACGAAGATCGCCGACAGCGACGAGCACAAAGGCGAGAAGGACAAGGCGCCCGGCGAGCGAGGCACCGAGTTCGACGTTCAGAAGGACAACAAGCCGATCGAGCGTCCGCAGAGCCAGGTGGCCATCAACCAACCGGCCAACTCCGCGCAGACGCCGAAGTCCGGCGGCGACGGTCGCGAGGCGCAGGCCTCTGCGCAGAAGGATCCGCCCCCGCAGCTCGTGCCGGGCACGCCTCCTCCCCCTTCGTCCGAAGTCATTGCCGGCGGGCAGACGGGCTGGTCGTTCAACCCCGTTCGTCCGGGCGCGCCTGCTTCGAGCAGCAACCCCGTCGCGGGAACGACCAACCAAAACAAGCCGGTGACACCGCAAGTCGCGGGCAAGACAAAATGGCTCGGCCTTGGCGGTCAGCCCGGTCCGGGCCAGGTCAACCTGAACCTGAACCAAACGGGCGTCGTGGCCGTCGTCGGCTCCGATCAGCTGCGCAAGGAACGCGAGGCCGATGGTGAGCGCCGCAAGAGCGAGCACCGTGGTTCGTGGACGGCCTCGAACTTCGAGCGCTGGCGCAACGCGATCGAAAACTACGTCTCCAGCGTGAAGCCGGGCAACCAGACGGCGCTCAACACGGCGGCCGTTCCGTTCGCCACGTACCTCAACACGATTCACAACCGCATTCACCCCCTCTTCGCGGAGAGCTACCTCGACTCGCTCGACAACCTCCCGAAGAATCACCCGATGAACGACCCGAAGCTGATCACGAAGATCGAGATCGTGGTCAGCCCGAAGGAAGGGCGCATCGTGAAGATGGGCGTGGTGAAGACGAGCGGCATCACCGCCTTCGACATCGCGGCGCTCGACAGCGTCCACCGCGCGCAGCCGTTCGGCCCTGCGCCGGGCGCGATCGTCTCGGCCGACGGCAACGTCTACCTCCACTGGGAGTTTCACCGCGATGCGGTGTTCGCGTGCTCGACCATGCACGCCTTCCCCTTCATGCTCAACACGCCGGCAAAGCAGCCCGGCCCCGATCCGCAGCCGCCGGCGCCGGGCCCTCGCCCGCCGTCGAACGAGCGCGGTGCGCCCCCTCCGGTGAACCTGCACGAGATGCGTGAAGGCCGTCGGCCGGAACGCGAACGTGGCAACGGCTGAGTCCAGTCGACCCGCGAAAGGCGCGCGAAGCGCTCGGGGCCAGGCGAGATCGTGTAGGCTCGTTCCAGGCTCTTACCTTGCCCCCGACGCTCCAAACGCCCCCGAACGCATCCGACGCGACCTCGAGCGAACGTGCAGCGGCCGCACGCCCGGCGCGTAGCGCGCCGACGAATCCGGCGAGCCCGAACGCGACCGTCGCCTGGGCCTCGGGTGCACTGCTCCTGACCGGCGCGTTGGCCGTCGTCGCGAAGATCGCAGGCGTCGTCGTTCTGCCGGGCATGCGCGGCGTCGCCGTTCAGTCGAGCGTCGACACGATGGATGTCGTCAGCTCAGCCCTCGGCTACACGCTGGCAGGGATGCTCGTCGCGCTCGTCTGCGGCGGTTCGTTCGAGCTCGCGCGGGCAACGAAGATCGGCACGTTCGCGCGCGGCCTCATCGTCGCGATGTCGGGTCTCGTCGTTGCGCTCGCATCGCCCGCCGTGGTGCAGCGACTTCATACCGTGGCCACGCTCTCGCTCGCCAGCGTCACGAGTCTCGTGGCGTTCACCGCGGGGGTCGTCGCGCTCCGTAACCCACGCACGCGCGCGCTCGGCACCATTTTCCTCCTGTTTTCACTCTCCGGAATGCTTCGCCCCCTCGCCTGGGGCCTCGTGGGCCTCGCGGGCGAGCGCGCGAGCCTCACGATGTACCAAGTCGGCCGCGGCTGCGGGACAGGCGCCGTCGTGACGCACATGCTCGGCACCTTGATCGCCGCAGCGTGGCTCGCAACGCGCTCGCGCTTCCGCGGTCGGATGCTGGCCAATGCCGCCGTGATCCTCGCGTTCGCGATGACGTACCTCGCCGCGCGAGAGACCGAAGCACCGGAGACGGAGCTGCTCGCCATTCTCCGAACCTCGCTGGTTCAGACGGCGAGCGCGTCGCTCTCGTACGGCATGTCGGCGATCGCCGCGTTCCTCCTGCCCGCGTCACTGCTGCTCGCGATCGTCGCGTTGCTGCAGACCAAGCAGCCCGTTGCACTCACGGTTGCTTTCGCCCTCGCGTTGATCTCGCAAGGAGCGTTCGACGTCCCGATGCAGGCGCTCGCCATCACGGCGGCCGCGCAGTGGACGCTGCTCGCGATGGTCGACGACCGCGCGATGTGGACGGCGATCATCGGTAAAGAGCGCTCGGTCTGAGCGCACTCGGTCCGCGCCACCGCGAGCATCACGCCGTGCGCAAACGGCCCAAATGAAAACGGCGCCCGCGATCCGAAGATCGCGAACGCCGCATTCACACGCTCTTGCGTGTCGCCGGGGCTACTTCGCCTTCACCGGCCACGACCAGCAACCGATGTCCGAGCCCTGGCCGAACGGGTAGAAGCCGGTGCAGTAGTCGGCGGGGATGCCCGCGATGCCGTACGGAATCGCGAGGCCCGACGACTTTTCCTTCTTCGCGCCGTAGCAACCGACGCCGATCTTGTTGGGCATGTCCGCGGGAGCGGTCGGGCACTGGGAGACGGCCTTGGCGTCCGCCGTGGGCTTGCCGGTCGAGTCGACAGGGGCGATGCTACACGCGACCTGCGACTTCTTCGCGCACGCGCGCTCCGTCGTGTACTGGCCCTTCACGCACGCGCCGTCGGCGCCGCAGTCCGCGTCCGAGCGGCACGGCGAGCAGAAGGAGCCGTCACCCACGCAGCGCTGCGCGCGGGGGAAGCAAACCTTGGGGCCGATGCCAACGTCGGCGCAGACCGCTTCGTTGTTGCAGTTCTTGTTGTCCGAGCACTCCGGGGTGCAGAAACCCGCGCCGTCGGCGTCAGCAACGCAGTGCTGGCCCGACGAGCATTCCAGGTCGGTGTTGCACGGCGCGCAGTACTCGCGACGAACGCAAGCGCGGACAGTCTCACCGACGGTGCGCTCGTCGGTCTCGACGTTCGGCGTCGCGTTGATCGTTCCGCAGTAGAAGCCGGCGGCGCAGTCGCTGTCCTGCGTGCAATCGAACTTCGTGCAGTACGCATCACCGTCCGTCTTGGACGCGCCGTTGCACACGAAGCCCTGCGCGGAGTCGCAGTCGGGGTTCTCGGCGATGCCGCCCGATGGAGTGCACGTCGTGCCCCACTGCCCAGCGCCACTCGTGAGGGCGGCTCCCGCGCCGTTCGTCGACGTGTCCTTGCGGCAGAAGGCCTGTCCGCCGTCTTCACCGGCAACGCAGGTGTAGTTGAACGGGCAGCTCGAAGACGCATCCGAGTTGCTCGAGCAGGTCTTTCGGCACTTCGTCTCGCCTCCGTACGTCAGGCACGTGTTGCCGGCGGCGCACTTCGAGCTGTCGCACGGGGCGGGGCCCGTCGGATTGTTGTTGTCCGAGCTCGAACAGGCCGGAGCGCCAACGAGCAGAGCGCCTCCGATCGCTGCAGCGACGATGAGCGACTTCGAGAACGAATCGGCGGAAGCGAAGAACCTCATGCCGAGCCAATTACCCCTCGCATCGCTCGGTGACAAGCGGTTGGCGGGGGCGTCACGCGTGTTCTGTAGGAGGACGATTTCGTCATAACTTCAAGCCATCCGAGACATACATGAGGTCGCGCTCGCGCCCCTTCCGGCGAGGGTCGTTCACGGCTGCCTGATGCAGGTCGTCATGGCCGAAGAGCGCGTGACGAATCGCGTTATCGTCGCCGAGGGGCGCCCGAGAGCTGAACGAGAAAGCGGCGCCGCGATCCGACGATCGCGAACGCCACTTCTCACCCTCGCGCGGCCGTTCGACTACTTCGTTTGCCTCGACCAGCAGCCGACGTTGTAGTCGGTACCGAACGCGTACATGCCCGTGCAGTAATCGGCCGGAACGCTCGCAACGCCGATCCGCGAGAGCCCCGTCGAATCATCGGCCTTCCGGCCCCTGCAGCCGACACCGACTTGCCCCTGAAGGTCGCCCGGGAGAGCGGGGCAGCCGAGGTTGACCCCCTGCTTCTGAATGGGCTTCCCGTTGAGGTCCGTCGTCAGAGTGCAGGTGATGGTCGACTTCTTCGCGCAGGAACGTTCGGTGGTGTAAGGGCCCTGAACGCAGGCTCCGTCTTCACCGCAATCGGCGTCTGAACGGCAAGGCGAGCAGAGCGAACCGTCACCAACACACCGCTGCGCTCGGGGGAAGCAGACCTTCGGGCCGATGCCGATATCGGCACACACCGCGTCGCTGGGGCAGTTCTTTCCCTGCGAGCATTCGTTCGTGCAGAACCCGGCGCCGTCGGCGTCACCGACACAGTGCTGGCCCTGCCCGCAATCGAAGTCAGCCGTACAGGGCGCGCAGTAGTCGCGACGCAGACAGGCGCGGACGGTTTCGCCGACGACGCGCTCGTCGGACTCGACGTTGGGCGACGCGTTGATGGCTGCGCAGTAAAAACCTGCTCCACAGTCGCTGTCCTGCGCGCAGTCGTACTTCGTGCAGTACGCATCCGCGTCCGTGGTGGCAACGCCGTAACATTGGAACCCCTGGGCCGAGTCGCAGGCAGGGTTTTCGGCGAGACCGCCCATGGGGAGACAGGAAGCTCCCCACTGTCCGGTGCCCTTCGCAAGCTCTGCACCTGCACCGTTCGTCGAGGTGTCCTTGCGACAGAAGGCCTCTCCGCCGTCTTCACCGGGAACACACGTGTAGTTGAACGGGCAGCTCGAAGAGGGATCCGAGTTGCTCGCGCAGGTCTTTCGGCACTTCGTCTCGCCTTGGTACGTGAGGCACGTATTGCCGGCGGCGCACTTCGAGCTGTCACATGCGGGCGTTGGTGCGCCGCTGGATTTGTCCGAGCTCGAGCATGCGGGAGCGCCTGCGAGCAAGGCGCCGCCAATCACTGCGGCGACGACGAGCGACTTCGAGAGGGATTCGGCAGAAGCGACGCGTCTCAGACGGTCACGAAATCCGCGCGATTCGACGGGCGACACGCGGTTGGCCGAGGGCTTACGGGCATTCTGAGCGTGGAGCGATTTCGTCATAACTTTGGGGCCTTCGGGACATATATGTCGTAGCCGCCCAGAATTTCTCGGCGCCCACATGACCCGCTCGAACGCATCGTGTGACACGCGTTTGACGACAGCCGATGTAGGCGCAAGAAATACGGACGGTCGCCTTGACGGCCAGCACGGCCTAGATACCCTCCCGCACGCGCACGGCCCCTACCGGCGACCAACGTCATCAGAGGTCCCAATGAAGATCGCTGCCAGTTTTTCCGCTCTGTTTGCCCTCGCTCTCGTCGCTTGCTCATCGAGCGGCGGATCTACCTCCAGCTCGGATCCGGTCGACCCCGGTATCGAGGGTGGCTCGGGCGCCACCCAGGAGACCAACGGCAAAGGTGACGTGTACCCGACGGCCAACCAGGGCACGAAGAAGGGCAACACGATCAAGAACTACAAGTTCGTCGGCTACCTGGACGCGGACAAGGCGGACGGTCTGAAGCCGATCTCGCTCGCCGACTTCTACGATCCCACCGGCGAGACCTACGAGCTCATCCACATCCAGGCGTCGGGTACCTGGTGCAGCGTGTGTAAGGCCGAGACGCAGGCGACGGTCCCGCTCGCCGATCAGATCAAGGCGCGCAAGGTTGCGTGGATCATCACGATCGCGGAAGGCCCCACGCCGGGCGTGCCGTCGACCCAGCAGGACCTCGACAAGTGGATGTCGACGTTCAACGCGCCGTTCACCCACGTCCTCGATCCCGGCAACAAGAACCTCGGACCGTTCTATGACGCCGCGGCTCTTCCCTGGAACGCGAACATCAACGCCAAGACCATGGAGATCCTCTCCGCGGGCGTCGGCGGCACGAACGACGGCGCAGCGATCCTCAAGGAAATCGACGCCGCGCTCGCCCAGGTCAAGTGACGCAAACCGTCACGTCGAACACATAGATAGGGAACGTCATGCAGCGGTCGATGTTGGTGGGAGCGCTCGTCGGAGCGCTCCTCGTCGGGGGTTGTGCACAAGAAGGTGGTCCGGGCGCTCAGACGGGCGGCGCGAGCACCACGAGCGGGCCCTCGGCAGGTGGTGCCGCGTCGGACTTCACGGCGCGTGACACCCAGGGGAATACGGTCAAGCTGTCGAACTATCTCGGCAAGCAGGCCATTCTCCTGAACTTCTGCGCCACCTGGTGCGAGCCGTGTGTCGCGGAGTTCCCGCACATGCGGAAGATGTACGAGCAGAACAAGGACAAGGGCTTCGTCGTCCTCGCCATCGCGATGGATGGTCCGGAGACGGTCGCCAACGTTCCCGCGTTCGCCGCTCGTAACCAGCTGAACTTCCCCGTCGTGACCGACGAGGATTCGCATATCGCGGCGCTCTACAACCCGAAGAAGTCGGCGCCCCTGTCGGTCCTCATCGACAAGCAGGGCAAGATTGTGGCGACGCGTGAAGGATACAACCCGGGGGACGAGGAATTCCTCGCGAAGGATGTCGCGAAGGTGCTCGAAGCTGCCCCCGCGGCCCCGGCCGCTCCGGCGGCCCCTGCACCGCAGAAGTAATTCGTCTTCTCAGGTGAAGGGATAAAGCAGTGCGCACTCGCGCGATCGCCTGCCTTGTGGCAGGCCTCGTGTCGGCGACGCTCGCGTCCGAGGCGAAAGCCGTCGACCTCCCGCAGGTCGGCGGCGCCCCGGTTCGGCTCGAGGTCACCGAGACGTCCATTGCCGCTCAGCGGTTCAATGCACGGGACGGAGAGAACGAACGCGATCAGGGCTCGTTCTCGTGGCTCAATCGCCTCAACGTCGTCCTGTCATGGAAGCAGTTCACGTTCGGTGCGCGGCTCGACTCGTCGCTCTATGCGCTTCGGCCGGAAGATCGCAACTACGCCGATCCCTCGATAAAGGATGGCGCGATTGCGGACGGCGCTTCCCGCTATCGGGATTCGCTCTATCCAGCGAAGCTCTACCTTACATACAAAAACGGAATCGTCGAGGCCACCGCGGGCGATTCTTACGTGCAGTTCGGTCGCGGCCTCGTGCTCTCGATGCGCAAGGTCGACGAGCTCGGCATCGACACAACGCTGTTCGGCGGCAAGCTCACGCTCCAGAAGGATCCCTTCTCCTTCACCGTGACCGCGGGGCTCGCGAACCCTGCGCGCGTCGACGAGCCGACCGGCCGCGCGCTGTTCCTTCCCAAGCCGATCCCCGGCCGTGAGCCGCAGCCGCTCTTCGGCTCCGACCGCATCATCGCGGCGCAGATCCAGGCGGGTCGTGGCTTGCCGGTCGTTGCCTCGACGCAGGCAGCGATGCTCGATCGTTGTGCGCCGTATCGCTACAACCGCGATGGCAGCGTTCAGACTGGCCTCTTCGACGCTCCCTTCGGCACGTGCGACGAGGGCGCGACCGACAAATGGTCCGAGAGCTGGTCGAAGACGAACCCTGTCTCCGAGGCAAAGCGCACGATCAACGCCAGCCAGAGCATCGAGGTTCCGAACCTCTGGGGCCACGGCAACTTCTACGTCGAAGCTGCCGTGCAGAAGCGCGAGCTCGCGGACGGGCGCGACAACAACACCCAGGGCAACGCGGTCTACGCATCGCTGACCAACACGGGTGGCCCGATCACGAACACGCTCGAAGTGAAGAGCTACCGCAACTTCTTACCGCTCGCCGGGAGCATCAACATCTCGCAAGCGTCGGCGTTCTCGAACATCGCGTATTCGGCGCCGCCGACCGCCGAGGTCGTCACGCAAGACTCGATGTTCGGGTTCTTCAACGCGTGCGTTACGGGCGGTCGCGATCGCCTCGACTATCGCGTCAACAACAACGCGCTCTTCTGGGGCGCGCTTGGGTACTTCGTCACGCGCAGCGAGGTTGGGGCGCCCCCAAGCTGTGACAAGACCGGCAAGAGCACCGCTACCAACCCAAGCGAAGCGACGAACTCCGTCATCGACGTCAGCGCGGGCACTCAGCTCCAGTGGGACGACGACAAGTCGATCGCCTTCCTCACGGCCACGTACCGCAACGACACGAAGGACAACGGCGATCTCTATTACCGCGAGTACGCGTTCCAGTACTCGATCACGAAGTACATCTCAGGCCCGTACGCGCTCGAGATCGCCGGCCGTCACCGCCGTCGTCAAGAAGAAGGGCAGAACGCTCGCGGCGCCAACAGCCTGGAGGGTCAGCCCTGGTCCGAAGGCGACAACCAGGTCGCGTTGAAGGTCGCCCCCAAGTGGATCTTCTCGCAGGGCTTCGAGTACACGACGTTTATCGGTCTCCCGACCTACTACTTCAACGGTGGCATCGTGTATCGCTTCACGAGCCAGTCGAACATCCGCCTCTTCGGCGGTCAGAACCGTGGTGGTCTTCGCTGCGTGAGCGGCATCTGTCGCTTCTTCCCCGCCTTCAGCGGCGCGCGCGTCGAACTCACGCTCCGCTTCTGAACCAACACGCTATCGAGTGAGCTTCGGCTCGGTCGTCCTCGCGACGTCCGGGCCGAATGTCTTTGTGTCGGCCACGGTCGAGAGGCACGGTAAAATCGGAACAGACGTCGCATCACCATCGCACTCGTCGCAAGCGCTCTGCCTGCTGCTACCTGGATGATGCTCGCCTGCGGCTCGAGCGACGCGAGGCTTCACTGGTGAGCGATGCATCGAGCGAGGGCCCTACGCCCCTACCCCACGCACGCGTTGACGCGACTCCGCCCGGCACGATTTCGTGCGAAGCGGCCGAACCATGGACCGGCCCCGAGGACGAAATAGCACCCCCGACCACCGCCGTTGCCCCCGCTTTGCGGTGAAGGCCAGTTCTGTCTCTCGGTCGGGAACTCATACTGGCGCCCCTCGACGTCGATGCGGAGACGTCGGGCCGAGCACGTTCAACTATGCGTCGGGTCGACTTTGCAAAGGCTGTCATCCGATGACAGCGTGCGATGGCGGCGATCCGTGCACCTGCCTGCGTGCCCAGCTTCCGCCGGACGTATGCAGCGCAGACGCGGAATCGCAGTGCCGCGTCGGCGAGGACGGCCGTGTCCACTTCCGCTGCCTGTCGATCGTCGCGCTCTGAACGCAACGCGGGCCGAGCTCCCGTGCGACGGCACAACATGGCGTCTCTTGCGCGCAAGCATCGCGGTCAGATAGTGCCGAAGCGCACGCCCGTCATCGTGCAGACACAATCGAGAAGCGCCGCGAGTTCCTCTTTGGCTCCGTCTTTTACATCGCATGCGAGAGCGTGCTTTTTATCCGGGCCATGTCGATCCGAAAGTAGCCGGAAAAGCAGACGGCGACAGCTTCGACGTCGCCCCCACGAAGCTGACGGACGTCGCCGGTCGGAAACCGGTTCCAGCGGCCGCGACGCCGATCACACGGTTCGTGTGCTACCGGCGGGGCTCGCGCCGCGTCGCATCTACTAGGGTCGGTTCGGAGTGCTCGGCAGGACGACGCGTTGCGGAGCCGCCAAGAGACCGGTCCCTCGGCCGACGCCGACGTGTCGATCCATTCGCGACGCGTGCGCACCAGAGCCACACCCGTCGGCACTATCGCTGTTGGCCAGCGCACACCGCGTCCGAGTTTGCGACCAATTGAAACGGCACTGCATAGAGCCGGAATCAAAGGCAGCCTGCTGACCTCCCTGCGCCAAATTGGTTAGCAAACGTTCAAAAACTGACTCCCCCTAAGAACTTCCTCTTCGTGCACAGCGAGGAGGCCAACGAGGAACTGGCGCAGTTCTACTCGCTCGTCGTGTCGTGCGACCGGCTCGAGGAGAATCCGCCCGAGTACCTCGCCGACCGCCCTCCGTCGAATCGATAGGAGCGCGAAACCTGATCTCCTTAACCGCGGTCCGACACGTGGCAGCCCCGCGGCACGCCCCCGCCAGCCGAACAGATCTGCGTGAACTGATCCGCGTGCGCTTACGCGCCTCGACCGGCGTGCGCCTTCGCGCGACGACGGGAGCATGCGCCGGTGCAACGCGCTGCAGAGGAACCGAAGCGCGTCACACCTACGAAACAACTCAACTCAACTCAACAACACGCAATCACGTCAGAACATGTAGCTCGTAAAATTATACCACACATTACCGTTCGCCGGATAATTATAAATCGCCTGACTGGGACCCACAGGAGTGGTATACGCCAATTGAAACCGACTGCCAATATTCATAAATGCATACTGGTTCGGCCCTGACTGCAGCGAAACGATATTCCATTTTTGAGCATTCGACCCGTTACAAGTGACCAGCTGCGGCCTACCGCCGGACGACGCCCCCTGAAGACATCTTCCGAACAAACTCAGCTCAAATGTACTCGGCTGGAACACCCACTTTTGCGCACCACTACCATTACAAATTGCGGTCACAACATAGCTGCCCTCGACATCAGCACCAGACAGACAAATGCCTGTATCCCACGTTGTACTAATTGCGCCAATCATGGCCGCCTGAGCCCCGTTGGGGGTCACCACCCCATCGGCATTTGCACTGCCAACCTCATGATCAGAAGACAATGCCTGTTTACCTTCAGCAATGGAGCCCGTCTCGGACGATTCAGCAGCACAACCAATTGCAAAACAGGCAACGGCAGACAACAACAGTGCCTGAGACAAGAGCTTCTGCACCTTCATCACGAACCTCCAGCGATATGCCAAAACCGGACGCAACCGAGTACGAACGGCCACCAAGCTCGCGTTCGGCACCATGGATTTACAAATACTAACGCAGCGCTTTACGCGAGAAGCTTTCGCACTCTAGAGCAACCAAACCTCATCCCGCAAACCATTAAAATTAAGCCATATCGATCTAAATCAATGAATGCGACACTACGTCTCAGTCACATCACGCAACAAGAACCAACGATAATTTTCTTACGTAAACGCACGCAGTGTCAAAGTCAGACAACGTCAACACAACCCCGACACGGGCTGAGCCGCGTCGCAAACTTCATCAAACCTTAGCCGCTGCCCTGAGCGCCTGCGCTGTGCTGGGATTGTCGTCAATTCTGCATGGCTCATTCGGCGACGGACGTTCAACACATGAGCTTTAGCTGGATGCGTGGGTGTCTGGATCGACATCACAAACAGGGCACGATCCCAGATAAATCAATATCGTTTTAAATACGCCCCATCCGCGTCACACGGCCCCCGGCGCGCAACTGAGAGCCCGTACTACCGTGTGTGCATTCCGGCCAATCCCGCATGACCGCGGAACAATTCTCTCGCGGCTGTTGGATATCCAACAGCCGCACTTCGAATCCCCAATTAATCGTTCCCAACCGTTCTTTCGCCATTTACGACCGATTGAGCCGCGACATGTCGCATTTCCGACATGTGCTCTTGTCACGAGTGACTCGTCATCGACCCCGTTCTCGTTCGAATCTCGCGCGCACGGACGTACGGGCCATCCCGTAGACAACGCCGAGCACACGTTAGGCGGCGTGCACCAGGCGCGGAGCATCTGCATGGCTCCTCCGAACGCTGGCTCGTTGTAGCGCGTCCCACCGTCACGACCGTCGAGGGCAGAACCGAACGTCCGAAAGCGCACAACATCGAACGGCCGAGCTAGCTGTCGATGATGCACCACGTCATTGCGACGAACAGCAAAACGACGCTCGTGCGCATGGTTCACGCGACGGGGCCGTGTCATCGTGCGTGAGCTCGATGAAGCGCCGCGACTTCCTTTTTGGGTCCCTGGCATCGGTCTTCTACATCGCTTGCGGGAGCAGTTCGTCCCCGGCGACGACCGCGGTCGACGACGACGCGGGTACGAGCGGCCCGGACGGACCGGATGGCGGAAGGCCCGAGGCGAGCGCCGCGCTCACGCCGACTTCCTCTCCCGAAGACAGCGATCGCGTGTTCCCGCAGGGCCTGGCGTCGGGTGATCCGCGGCCCGACCGCGTTCTTTTGTGGAGCCGCGTCGATCCCAAAGGCGCGGGCAAGGCGGAGAGCGACAGCTTCGACCTCGGCTTCGTCGTCGCGACCGACGAAGCGCTGACCAACGTCGTGGCGCGAGGCACGGTTCCCGCGACAGCCGATAGCGACCATACGGTGCGCGTGGTCCCGACGGGCCTCGAGCCCGGGCGCTTCTACTATTACCGCTTCGAAGCGCTCGGGACGACAACGCGCGTGGCGCGCACGAAGACGGCTCCTGCGGCCGACGCCGACGTGCCGGTCAAATTCGCGATGTGCGCCTGCCAGGACTACATCGGTCGCTACTACCACTCGTGGCAGGCTCTGCTCGACGAGAAGGCCGACCTCGACTTCGTCCTCTACCTCGGCGACTTCATCTACGAGTCGGTCAACGACCCTCGATTCCAATCGAGCGGCGACGATCGCACCATCACCCTCCCCGACGGGATGGACACCTCCGCAGCGCAAGACGGCTCGCGAATCGCGGCCAAGACGCTCGCCGACTACCGCGCCGTCTACAAGGCCTATCGAGCGGATCCCACGCTACGCGAGGTGTGCCGCCTCTATCCCTTCATCCTCACCTGGGACGATCACGAGTTCGCCGACGATTGCTGGCAAGACCACTCGACGTCGTTCAACGAGCTCGATCCGGTCACCAAGGGCTTTACCGACGAGAAGAACACGCCGCGTCGAATGGCGGCGAATCGCGCATTTTCCGAGTTCCAGGTGGTCGACGTCACCTACGACTCGAAGGCGACCTTTCCCAACGACATTACGATTTATCGGTCGATCCGATACGGCAAGCACGTCGATCTCTTCATGACCGATCAGCGGTCGTACCGCGCCGACCATCTCATCCCCGAAGGCCCAACGGATTTGCTCGTCGGCAAAGTCACGAAGAACACCTCGGTGGGTTCGCGCTACTTCGTCCGCAAATCGGAGTTCGACAAGCGAGAGACCAAGGCCAAGCCGTCATTGCTAGGTGCCTCGCAGAAGGCCTGGCTCATCGACGCCGTGACCAAATCCACCGCAACGTGGAAGGTCTGGGGCAACGAAGTGCAGATGTACCAGATGGCGCTGGAGCTCGGCACGCTCCCCAACGTCCCGGCGTTCTTCACGTACACGGCATACGTGAATTGCGATCAGTGGGACGGCTATCGTAGCGAGCGCGCCGAGATCCTCTCCGCATTCACCAAGGCGAACGTCGAGAACCTCCTCGTCTGCACCGGAGACATCCACGCGTTCTTCGCGTCCGAGCTGCACGTCGACTTCGACGCACCAGGTCCGAAGCCGGTGGGCGTCGAGTACGTCACGGCCGGCATCTCGTCGGCGTCGCTCCAAGCGCTGGTGAACAACCTCACCGGCGGCGGGTCGCTCCAATTCATCGCCGACTCCTTCTTGAATGGTGCCGACGCGGCACTGAAAGAGTCGAATCCCCACATGCGCTACTCGGATTCGAACGCGTACGGCTTCGCCCTGATGGAGATTCAGAAGGACAAGGTCGAAGCCACGTTCGTCCAGCTCGGGGATCCGCGCGAGCCCACGTCCACCATCGTCGATCGCGTGAAACTGACGACGCTCGCGGGAACGAACACCATCCAGCTCGTTTGAAGCTCCTTCATACTCCGAACTCCACACGACAGCTCATCGTCGGATAACGGCACTCGGCAGCCCAACCGGGTGCCATTGCCACATTGCTCGGGGAGTCGCGCGGGACTTAAGTTCGTCGAGTCCGCCGCAAACAGAGGCGGTGCGCGCGACGGACGCGCGATGGAAAGGGGTAGTACTCCCATGCCGACGATTCCGATGCCGAAGCGCTTCGTAGCTGAGCTCATGGGCACGATGTGGCTCGTCTTGGGAGGCTGCGGAACAGCCGTGCTGGCAGCGAAATTCCCGGAGACGGGAGTCGGGTTCCTCGGCGTTGCCTTCGCGTTCGGGCTCACCGTCCTCACGATGGTGGCGGCGATCGGTGGCACCTCCGGCGCGCACCTCAACCCTGCCGTCACGATCGGTCTTGCGACCGCAGGCAAGTTTGCCTGGCGCGACGTGCTTCCGTACATCGTCGCGCAGCTGCTCGGCGCGATCATCGGCGCAGGCATTCTCTATCTCATCGCGAGCGGAACCGCGGGCTTCTCGCTGGCCAACGGGTTCGCGACGAACGGCTTTGGCGTCCATTCGCCGGGTCACTATTCGGCGGCGGCGTGCTTCCTCTCCGAGGTCGTGCTCACGTTCGCGTTCCTGATGGTCATCATCGGCGCAACGCGTGACACGGCGCCCAAGGCCGCCGCACCGCTCGCGATCGGTCTCGCGCTCACGCTCATCCACCTCATCAGCATTCCGGTCACGAACACGTCGGTGAATCCGGCGCGGAGCACCGGTCCGGCGCTGTTCGCGGGGGGCTCCGCGCTCGTGCAGCTTCCGATGTTCTGGATCGCTCCGATCCTCGGCGCGGTCGTCGCGGGCATGCTCGCACGCTGGCTCTTCGCGGGTGAATCGACGGAACCCATCCGCGAGCAGCAGGCGATCGGCCGACGCCCGATCGTCACCGGCGCCTGATGCGCCTTATCACAGCGCGCGATGCGACGAAGCGGAGGGCGCTCGAAAGGGCGCTCTCCTGCTTCCGCGTTTTGTGAGCGAACGATGCGTCGATCGAGCCGAAATCAGGGCACGGCGTCGGCCGTGAGCACTTCGAGAATGGTCGGCAGCTCGGTCTGCGCATTGCCGTCGAAGTTCGCCACCCAGGGCTCGATCGTGCCGGTCGTGGTTCCCGGGGCGAGCTCTTCGCTACGTTGACCGTAGTGCTTGCTCACCTCGAGGAGCGTTGCGAACTTCCCTCCGTGGCCGTACGGAGCGGTCTGCGCCACGCCTCGTAGCGGCGGCGTCTTGAAGGCCCCGATCATCGACGGAGCCGCCGTGGAAAGGAACGTCTTCGCCGCGGACGGCGCATCGCTCCAACTCGTGCTCGCGAGGAACTCGGACTTGGCGAGATCGGGCAGGATGTCGATGCGTCCGCGATCGGCCGCACCGTCTTGGCGGCCGGTCGGGAAACGAATGACGTGGAAGGCGTCGTCCGTCATGCGCGGACCCCAATGGCACTGCTGACAGCCGGCCGTGAAGAAGAGATTCAGAGCATCCTTCTGGGGTTTCGACAGCGCGTTCGTATCGCCGTCGGCATAGCGATCGAGGGCACTCGGAGCCACGCGAAGGGTGCGCTCGAAGGCCGCGATGGCCTTACCCACGTTCACGTAGACGCGCGTGACGTCGTCGCGTTGCTTTTGCGTGAGCGCGTCCCACGCGGGGTCGCCAGGCTTTGCCCCATCGGGAAGCCCGGCGAGATCGGGCAGCGGATACTTCGAGAAGACGGCGCCGTAGTCGGTCGGGTAACGGGCTACGATCTGCTTGGCGACGAACAGGCGGCTGCCGCCAAACTCCTTCGGATTCTCGAACGGCCCGAGGGCCTGCGCCCAAAGGGTGTCAGCGCGGCCGTCCCAGAACTGCCAGCGCGCATGCGCGGCGAGCGCGACCGAGGGGGAGTTACGATCGCCGAGGCTGACGCCGGTGGACTGCGCTGCGCCGTCAGCAAACGACTTGAGCGGATCGTGGCAGGTGGCGCACGACACGTTTCCCTTCGGCGAGAGCTTCGCGTCGGAGAACAGCGTCTTGCCGAAGGCGGCGGCGGCCGGGACGTCGGCATACTCGTTCGTCGGATCCGGCGGCGGAGCGTCGACGAGCTTCATCCCGCGGATCATGTCCCAGCGGTTCTGCGTGAAGATTCCGTCGTAAAACGTGGGGGCCGGAACCGTTGGACGCGGAGCCTTGTCGAGATCGGCCAGGGCGATCAGAACGCTTCGTGCGAACGATTCGGGATCCGGATCGGTGGCGACGGTGACCACCGTCATCGTGCGCGTGTCGATGAACGTGTAGGCCGGAAGTGACCCGAGACCGAGAAGCGTGGTCTGGAATCGATACGCCGGATCGAGCGCCGTCTTACCCTGCGTGCCCACCCGCGTGATCCATCGCTTTGCTGCCGCCTGATCGGCCGGCATGTTGTCTTCGTCGGCGACGAGCAGATCGAGACGCAAGAGGCGGTCGGCATAGCGCGCGTCGCCGAAGAGGTCGTTCGTGTGCTTGGCGTGCCAATCACAGCTTCCGCACCACGCTGCGGTCGAGCGCACGACGAGCAGACGCGACTTGGGCGCACACGGCTCGAAGTAGCTCTTGATGGCGACAGGGCCGTCGGGACTCTCGAACGTGAGGTCCGGCGGAACGGTGTTGAGAAGCGACAGGTCGTACGGCCCCGGAGGGTAGTCGGCAGGCTTGCCGTCGACGCAGAACGGCGACGCCGTCGAGGTCGGAGGCGATGCTTGGTCGACCGACGCATCCGAAACGTTCACCGACCCAGGCGACGAGCCCGACGAGTCATCGCTGCAGGCTGCGGCGAGCCCTCCTGCGAAAGTCACCGCGACGAGAGCGAAGAACAGACCCGAGGCGCCACGCATCGTGGCATATCGACTAGCACGGCGGCGCTGGGCGGGGCAGTCGCGCGATGAAGCTCCGTCCGAGAGCTTGCGGTCGCGCTTGTCCGTTGCAGCTTCTCCTGGGATCAGCGCGGAAACGCGGCTGCGTTACCGCCGTCGACGGTGATGACGCAACCGGTCGTGGCCTTCGCCTGCGCGAGGTAGCCGAAGGCCTGGGCTACGTCACGCGCGGTGACCTCGCGGGCGAGGAGGTTCGAGCGGAAGTAGTCGTCGACCGAGAGCCCGCGTGCGGCCGCGCGCGATTCGAGCACACCGCCGCCGAAGATCCCCGTGCGGATGCGATCGGCGTTGACGGCGTTCGAGCGAATGCCGTCTTTCGCCGTATCGATGGCGTACTGCTTCATGAGCGCCACGAGGGCCGACTTGGCGACGGCATAAGGACCGAAGCCGGGACCGGGGTTGAACGCGCTCTTGCTCGCATTGAAGAGCAGGCAGCCGCCGCGGCGCGACAAGCGCATGGTCTCGACGGCGCACGACGCGACGATGTTGTGCGAGAGAAGGTTCGTCTCGAGCGATGCGCGCAAGGCATTCTCGCCTTCGTCGGTGTCGAGCTTGCCCTCGGGCGCATTGCCCGCGTTGCTCACGAGGATATCGACGCCCCCGAACGTGCGCGCGGCGAGACGGAAGACCGCGTCGACGTCGGACCGCTGCGTGACGTCGGCCGCGCGCGACACGATCCGGTCGCCGTGCTTCTTGCCGAGCTCGGCCTGGACCTTCTCGAGGCTCGCCCCGTCGCGATCGCACACCACGACGTGCGCACCGAGCTCGAGGAGGTGCTCGGCGGTTGCGCGGCCGATGCCGGAAGCAGCCCCCGTGACGACGGCGACCTGCTGGCCGAGCGGCGCCTCTGCCTGCTTCTTGATCTTGGCTTGCTCGAGGCTCCAGTACTCGACGTCGAAGAGGTCGTCGCGACTGACGGGCGAATACGTGCCGACGTCTTCGGCGTCGGTGATGACCTGGATGGTGTGCTCGTAGATGTCCGCGGCGATCTCGGCTTCTTTACGGGTCTTGCCGACGGTGACGACACCGATCTTCGGCAAGAGAAGAACACGCGGCCACGGGTCGAGCTTGGTGCGCGTGATGCCTTTGCGTTTGCAGGTATCTTCGAAATAGTGGTCGTAGGCTCGTGCGTATTCGCCGATTTCGCGCACGAGACGCGCGGCAAATCCAGGCACATCGGCGTAATCGGGATTCGCGACGAAGAGCGGTGTGGGCTTCGTTCGAATGACGTGATCAGGCGTGGCGCAACCGCGCTGCGTGAGCGCGAAGGCGTTGGGCCGATCGAGAAACGCGAGAAGCCACTCGTTCGAGCGAAGGACGGCAATCGGCGCGCGCTCGGGAGACTCGTTCGACGCCTGCGCGAGCGCTCCGCGCACGATGGGAAGAACGGTCGCTTCGAGCTCGGCATTGCGCTCGATGGCCGGCACGTTGGCCGTGGGCGTCTTGTCCGAGGCGTAGAGCTCGGCGCGCGTGACCACGTCGATCATGCGCTCGTAACTCTCCTTCGCGGTGTCGCCGAAGGTGAAGACCCCATGGCGCTCGAGCACCATCACCGTGGGCGAACGCCCGGCCGCCTGTGCCGCGTCCCAGGCCTTCTTGCACGCCTTGGCGAGGCCGAAGCCCGGCATGACGTACGGAATCCAAAGAAGGCGATCGCCGAAGATCTCACGGCAGACGCGTTCGCCGTCCGGCTGATCGGCCACGGCGAGAATGGCGTCGGCATGGGTGTGATCGATGAATCGCGCAGGAAGCGCCGCATGAAGGAGCGTCTCGACGCTCGGCGTCGGCGCATTCGCATCGAGGAGCGCGAGCCGCAGCTCGTTGACCATCTCCTCGTCGGTCATGTCGGGCAGCTCGAGCAAACGCCCGAGGGGGGCCATGCGCACGGCCGGATGCCCGGCAGGCTCGATGGTCGCGAGGTCCCAACCGGAGCCCTTCACGTGGAGCACCGGGACGGTCTCACCGAGGATGGTCTTGGCCTCGGCCTTCACGCTGGTGTTGCCGCCGCCATGGAGAACGAGCGAAGGGTTCTGCCCCAGCAGCCGCGCGCTGTACGTGCGGAGCGCAAGCAGCTCGCTGACGTTCGCCTTTCGCGGCTCGACCGCCTTGGCCGCATCGGCCTCGACCCAACGACTCTCCATCGGACCTGCTTACCAGGGAGCCGTTCGCGAAGGGAGGGGTTCAAGGCTGGGCGGAGACAATCGCCTCGAGCACCAGTACGAGCTTGCCGTCGGCGAGGATCTCCACGTCCGTGCGGCCGGGCTTCCGGCCCTCGAAGGCGAAGTCGCGATCGGAGACGAGGCTGGAGACGCCGACGATGCTCTCGTCGTGCGAGCGCACGGTGCCGCCCATGAGGTCGTCGTCGTCATTGAGTGACACAATGTGCGCCTTGACGATCATCCCTTCGGGAATCTCGACCCGCTGGAACGTGACCGTTCCTCCGAGCGGACTGGCGACGACGCCGGTAATCTCGGTGTGGTCGTAACTCGGCCCGCACGCCCCGAGAGCAAGCGCGAACGCAAAGACGACGAGCGAACGTGCCGACGTCGTCTTCATGGCGTCACCACGACCTTGATCTCGCGATGCAGCGCCGCGCCGTCGATGGCGACGATCGTGCTGCCCGCCGCGTTGCCATAGACGCTGTATCTCCCGGACGACTGAGGCTGCATGCTCGCCACGTCCGAACCTGCGGACCACTTCACGCCGATCTTGCCGGCGAGTGGCTCGCCCGCGTCATTGCGAAGAAGCACGCGGAAGCTTCGTGACTCCCCTTGCTTCAACGCGATGAGGTCGACGCTCCGCGGATCCGCGTCGTCGACGGAGTCTACGTCGGCATCGTAAATCGTGAGCGCGTCGGGTTTGACGATCTTGATGACGGTATAGTCGACGAGCTTTCCCGTGGCGTCGAACGCCGCGATGGTGCCATGGCCTTCGCGCTGGGCAACGAACCCCTCGGGGCCCCGCGTGAAGAAGGTCTCGCCGATCGCCGAAAGCGTGATGCCCCCTTGGGGCTGCGGCCCGTCACTCGACGTCGTGCGCGGTCTGAATTTCACGTCGAACGTAGAGCTGAGCGATACCGCCGAGGGAAACGTCGTGGCCTCGTGCGAGTAAGGCGTGCACGCCGCCCCGT
Source organism: Labilithrix luteola (assembly GCF_001263205.1). Taxonomy (GTDB): domain Bacteria; phylum Myxococcota_A; class Polyangia; order Polyangiales; family Polyangiaceae; genus Labilithrix; species Labilithrix luteola. The sequence continues at coordinate 4,752,061 of NZ_CP012333.1, read as the reverse complement.
CGTCGCACGAGAACGTGAATCCACCATTGCCGAGTTCCCCGGCTTTGACGTCACCCCCACGCGACCCGCAGCCAGCCATCAACGTGGCTGCGAGCGCGCCAAGCATCATCGGCGCGAAGGCATGCCGCGCCCGCGCCGGTGCGAAGGAAGAAAGAAGCTTCATGATCGTTTCCGAGAAGGAAGAGACGCGAAGCAACTGCCAAGCGAAGAAGCGGTAACGCGAAGCGAACGAAGCGAACGAGCTGTGACGAGGCAAGCGAAGAAGCGAACGAAGCGAACGAAGCGAAGCGCGACGAAGTCAGCCAGGTAACGGAAGCGGGAAGGAAGCCGACGATCGAAAGCAAAGCGAAGAAAGCAGTAACGGAGGGGAGAAGCGGACCGACTGCCCTTCCCTCTCGCAACGCTCGTGCCTTCGTGCGCACCTACCTCGCCGCCTGCCGTTCGCCCGAGAATCCCGGGGTTTGCCGCCGTTCCTTCCGACCGCGCCGGTGTGAACGTGAAGCGCGAACCTCAGGCCCTATGACACGCCTGCCAGACCGGAAGCCTCGCGAAGCCTCCCCAACGCTCGCCAAGCAGGCGACGGAAGCGTCCACACGCCTCGACGGGCGTTGGCCCCCCTGCCCCGCCAACTTTTTCGTCTTTCGGCCGACCCCTCAGAACCCCGGCAAAACCAGGGCCTCGGCATATTTCGTAACGTCTTCGCGACGTCACCGCTTGACACTTCGCGCAGAGAACGGTACTTCCGCCATCACCTTCAGGCGCGTAGCTCAGTGGTAGAGCACTACCTTGACACGGTAGGGGTCGTTGGTTCAACCCCAATCGCGCCTACAATTTAGGCACTAGAAACAAGCCGGTTCGAGCATTCGCTCAGCCGGCTTTTTCTTTTAAGCTTCAGCCGTGGGTGGGGTTTGGGTGGGGTCTCTTCGAGGGGTCTTCCCCCTGCTCTTCGTGGTTGCGACCGTACCGGCGTGCAAACGTCCGCCGAGGGACGCGCCCAGGGATGCTGCGGCTCAGCCCAAGTGGGAGAGCGCCACGATCTCGGTGAAGGTGGCTTCGGACCTTCCGTCCGGCGCGCCGTGGCACCCTCGGCCGCGTGGCGTACCGGACAGCAAGTCCTGGGAGACGCTGAAACTGCCGTCCCCCCTCGTCTGCATCACGGGCGAAGAACGTCGATGCTTCCCCGACCCCGACTTCGGGCCGCCGAGCCATGCAACCGTGGCCACGATCGAACGAGCTGCGGTCCCCCCGACGACGGACGAGTCGTTCGCGGTGGAGGTGCGTGACAGCAAACCCACCGGCCAAGTCATCTGCTCCGGCACCTGCTCAATGGGCAAGACATGCGTCTTCCCCTTCGTGCCCCGTAGCGAGCACTCGCCATGCGTCGTTGCGTTCGGAACTGATCGCGTAGACCTATCGACCGTTCGACTTGAGTGCCCGTGGCACGTCGGTGGTCTTTGCGAGTGAGACCGCCGCCGCAACCTCGTACGTGACAACGTTGCGAGTCGCCGCGAGGTGGTCGGGCAATAGGTGCGAGTAGAGCTCGGTCACACGCGTGTGCGAGTGCCCCGTGATGCGGGCCAACGCGAACAGGTCCGGCATCCGCTCGAGGAACTTCGACGCGAAGGTCAGCATCTTCGTTCGCTCGGACATTGCCTGCACATTGAACACGCACAGGACGCTCGTCCAGCCGTGTCTTCATGACGCGCGTCGTCGACCCGCGTCAGGTTTAAGGAACAACTAAATCGCGCGTCGCGAAGGCCGTGCTCATCAGTGCCGTAACGCCGCTCTTCCTGAAGACGAGCAATCGCGCCAATGGCGTGGACAAGGCGGTCTTCGAGAGCATCCGCGGCGGGCTCCGCGCGGATCGCGCGCAGTTCCTGAGCGACTTCAACACGCTCTTCTACGGAACCAACCGGAAGAAGGACGCCGTCTCCGCGGCGATCACGACGCAAACGTTGAACATGGGTCTGCTTGCATCGATCAAAGCGACCATCGACTGCGTGACCGCATTTTCGGAGACGGACTTCCGGCCCGACATGAAGGCCTTCGAGATTCCGACGCTCGTGATCCACGGGACCGACGACCAGGTCGTCCCCTTCGAAGCGACCGGAAAACTCGCGGCGGAGATGATCCGTGGAGCCAGCCTTCGGCCCCACGCGGCTCGTCCGCACGCGCTCCCGAGCACCCACAAGGTCCGCGTAAACGAGGATCTCCTCGCGTTCCTCAAAGGCTCATGAACCACCTTTCGTGGTGACCGATACGCTCCGCCCGTACGTGGTCCGCTGACCGGCGGTTGCCGCCCAAGCAGGCGCCGCCGGCTCCGATCGACGGAGCTCGGCAGCTCGTCACGGTCGAGGTTGCTTCGCCCTCCGTTCGTGCAATTGCCTTCACTACTGCCCGTCCAGCGCGGAGGACCTATCTTCGACAGAGATCATGGTGAGCTCCCAAGATTCGCGGCGAAGCTCGATTCGTTACATTCGCACCCCCGAGCTGAAGGGCACCGAGCTCCATTACCTTCGCACCTGGTCGGGGGCTGCCGCGCCCGGCGTCAACCCGCATTTCGAGCTGATTCTCGTCGACTCTGCCAGCAAAACCATTCTCCACCGAGGCGCCAGCCAAACCATCAGCAGCGGCTTCGTCGGAATACGTTCGCCCTACGAGACTGGCAAGCTCGCTCGTCGACACGCGAATGAGACGCGCGTTCGTATCATCTCGTTCTCCCATGCGCTCGTCTCCAGTGCGCTGGAGATAGCCAAGGTGCGAAAGCACGACGTGCCGTCGGTACTTCGCTACGGCAAAGACCGCGTCCTCAGAAAGCGCGCGGAAGCCATCTTCACGGCGGTCGAAGCGCATGCGCACCCGACAGAGCTCGAGATGCACGTCGATGCGTGTGCGATGGCGCTCGTGGGCTCGCTCGTCGGCTCGCCCGAACCAACCTTTCACTTGGACGAGCGCTCGGCGGCGTCGCGCGTGCGTGACATCTTGCACGATCGGATGAACGAGACCTTCACCTTGAACGATCTCGCGCGAGAGGTTGCACTCACGCGGCATTACGTCGTTCACGCCTTCAAGCGGGCATTCGGGATTGCCCCTTATGAGTATCTCATGCACCTGCGCGTGGCTCACGCTCGCGTGCTGCTTGCGAGCGGCATGCGTCCCGTCGACGTGGCTCACGCCGTCGGCTTCTACGACCAGAGCCATTTGAACCGGTGGTTTCACAAGGCCGTCGGCATGACGCCGGGCCAGTACGCCGCCGACATCTCGCCACAGACGACGCCCCCTCGATAGACCTCGATCGCTGAGGGCCGACAACCACTCGACAGCAATCACATACACGTCTTCGCGACGAGATCACGACGAACCAGACGATCACGCATTGGGGTCACGTCTTCGGCGACGAGGTCATCGCCGCTGCCGTCCTCGATCGCGTGCTTCACCACAGCCACGTCCTGCTCATCCAGGGCGACAGCTTTCGCGTACGTCAGAAGAAACGGGCCGGGCTTCTCGGCTCCAGAAAGACAACCCTGTAAAGGCATCCAGAGGGGGTCAGTCTTAGTGGCGTTTGGGGGTCAATTCTTGGTGGCGTTTGACATGAGCTACGGCAGTCTCGTTGCCGCGAACGGGCCCGAGAACAACATGTCTCCGCACGTGGCGCTCGCGCTCACGCTCCCGAAGGGATTCTCACTCTCTGGCGAGGTCTGGGCGTTCTGGAGAACGAGCCTCGATGACGGCGTCTACAACGTACCTGGCACACTCCTCCGCAAGGGCAGCGCAAATCAGGGGCGCTACCTCGGCACGCAGGTCGAGGGTACGTGACGCGCGGATCGGCACCTGCCCCTCAACGCGACGCTCGCCTGGTTCGCGACGGGGTCGTTCTTCGAGACGAGCGCTCCGGGAAGAGACATCGTCTACGCGGCCGCCTGGGCGACGTACAAATTCTGAATCACGCTCTCGGTCACATCAGAACAACGTCGTCCAAGATCCAAACGCGTTTGCCGTGTAGAAAGTGGCGGCGCCGACCGCCGCGATGTCCCCCGGGCCAACGTACGACGCGAGGCAGACGCACGACGAGAAGGAGCTCGGCGCCCGCATGTCCCGAAGGAAGATTGTGGTATCCTAGGATGACGATCGCCGACAGCTCCGGTCAGCTAGACGCTCCCACGCTATCGGAATACCGCTTCAAGACGATCGATCATGATGGCATCGTCGCATTCTCGCGTGGCCTTCATCCAGAGACGGGGACCCGTATCGTCATCAGGCATGCAGCCTCGATCCATGTCGAGCCTGAAGCTGCGCGCCGAATCGAGAACGAATATGCGCTTCGTTCGCTGCTGCACCCGGACTGGGCCCTCGTGCCGCGTGCCCTTGCGCGATACCGCAATGGTGTGGCGTCGGTCTTCGATGACTACGCAGACGCCCCGTTGGTCGCGCTGCTGCACGAGCGCCAACCGACGGCGCACGCGCTCTCGATCGCCCGAGGTGCGGCGGCGGCGCTGAAGGCCACGCACTCTGTCGGTCTCATTCATCGCTCCGTGACGCCCCACAGCCTCTTCGTCGATGACGACGGCCGCTGCCGGATTGGTCGATTCGGCGTTGCGGTGCCCAGCACCGACACGGCCAGTAGCGACGCCAACACGGACCGGCGGACCATGGTGACGATGACGGGCGACGCCACGGCATACATGTCTCCGGAGCACACGGGGCGCACACGTCATGCCATCGATCAGCGCAGTGACCTCTATTCGCTCGGCGTCATCTTCTACGAGCTGCTCACCGGGCAGTTGCCGTTCAGACCGCGAGATCCGTCAGACCTCGCCGAATGGATTCACGGCCATTTGGCCAGCACACCAAAGCCCCCACAAGAGATCGCGCCGGATGTTCCGTGGATGCTCTCGCGGATCGTTCTCAAGCTGCTCGAGAAGAGCCCCGCCCAGCGCTATCAGTCTGCGGCTGGCCTCGAAGCGGACCTCGTGCGATGTGCGGCTGCCTTGCACGAGCACGGCGAGATCCTGTCCTTCGCGCTAGGCCAGCGAGACCTGCCCGCCGAGCTCGAACTTCCTGACCGTCTCTATGCTCGCGATGCCGAGCTCGCTGAATTGCTCGATGCCTTTGGTCGCGCGGCGACGACGACGCAGGCTGTAACCGTCGCGCTGACGGGCCCGTCCGGAGTTGGAAAGAGCACGCTGATGCGCGCCTTCGTGCGGACGATGCAACAGCGGTCCGTGTTCTGCGGCATAGGAAAAGCGGACCAATTTCGTCGCGACGTCCCGTACGCCGTGCTTGCCGATGCCATACAGGCGGTGGTCGATCAGGTTCTTGGGCTATCCGGGGATGCGGTGCGCATGTGGCAGCTCCGCGTGGTGCAGGCCCTGGGGGCATATGGGCGTTTAGCGGCGCGCATCGCGCCCGCGCTACTACTGCTTGTCGACGACTTCCCACCTGCTCCGCCGACGGAGGGCGCGGACGCCGACGTCCATATCGATATCGCGATGCGTTCGCTGGTCCAGGCGTTTGCGCAGCCAGATCGTCCTCTTGCACTGTTCATCGACGACGTTCAGTGGCTCGACCAACCTTCCCTCAGTCTGCTCGCGCGGCTGGCGAGCACGCCAGGGCCGTTGCCGTTGTTCTTGGTTTGCTCCGCGCGCGTCTCGGAAGGCGGGCCCTTACCCCTCTTGCGTCAGCGGACGGCAATTCAGACAATCGCCGTGGGCAATTGGCCAGTAACCACCATCACCACGTTGCTCGCAGCGGGCTTACGCGCACCGGAGGCCGACATCGAGCCGCTCGCCCAGCTGGTGCATGCAAAAACGCTGGGGAATCCATTCTTCGTCAAGCAATTCCTACACACACTTACCGATGAGGGGCAGGTCTCCTTTTCGAGCGATCACGACTGCTGGCGTTACGACTTGGCGGCGATCGAGCAACGAAAGTATACCGATAACGTCGCTGAGCTGGCCCTGCACCGCCTCCAGCGTCTGCCGCAGGAGACGCGGGAGTTGCTCGGTGGGATGGCTTCGTTGGGCGCCCGGTCCGCGATCACGCTGCTCTGCGATGCGTTCGCGCTGAGTGAGCACGAGTTGCACCAGCGGCTCTCGCACGCGAGCGCGGCTGGTCTCACGATGCGGATCCAGGGCGAGTACGCCTTCACGCACGATCGCATCCAGGAAGCCGTGCATGGATGGATCGACGACGACACACGCGCGAAACTCTGTCTGCGGGCCGGGCGCCTACTCATCGGAGCAGCGCGCGACGACGTGGTATTTCGTGCCGTCAATCTGCTCGCTCGAGCAGAAGCCTTGGTGACGACACCGGACGAATCACTCGATATGGCGGGTGTCTTTTCCAACGCAGCACAACGTGCGCGACGCGTCGCTGCGTACGACGCCGCGCTCGCCTATGTCGAGACCGGCACGAACCTCTTGAGGAAGGCAGACGTACAAGCCCAGGATTTCGCTGCGCTGGAGTTCTCATTGCTGGAGGAGCGAGCGATCTGCTGGTTCCTTCAGGGGCGCATCGACGATGCGTTGGCGTTGGCCACGGAGCTGCTCCGCGGTCCGGTAACACCGCTACAGGAAGCCAGCATCTACCGTCTCAAGATCGAGATACACATGCGTCGCTCGGAAAACGCGATGGCCGTGGAGACGGCCATCGCTGGATTGCGACGATTCGACATCGCACTCACCCCGCACCCTTCGGCGGAGTTTTGCGATGCGCTGTATGATGCGATTCGGCCCCAACTCGATGCCGCCCAGCTCGACGCCTTGCTCGCGCACCCCCAGGTTGCCGATCCGCAAGTCGAAGCCGCCACGGGCCTGCTCTCCGCGCTCTTGGTGCCCGCCAGTTTCACCGACGAGAACCTCCCGTTTCTGACCCTCTGCGAGACGCTGCGCCTGATGTTGGCGCACGGGATGACGGGGTCCTCGGCGGTTGCCTTGAGTTGGCTCGGCCTCCAAATCTGTGACCGATACCAAGCCTTCGCAGACGGTTTTCGCTACGCGGAGATGGCGCGCCGGCTGGTGACGCATCGAGGATACACCGCGTACGAAGCGCGCACGCTGCTGCCATTGGACCAGCTCAGTGTGTGGACCCAATCGCTCTCGTATTCGATCGAGTGCGCGCGCGCCGGATTTGCCGCCGGAGTGGCGCATGGCGACCTGACGACCGCCTGCTACGAGTGTTGCCACGTCGTCGCCGCGATGCTGGTACGCGGCGACGACCTCGATGACGTCCGCTCGGAAGTCGCGCGCGGTCTCGAGTTCGTCCGGCGCGCGGGTTACCGCGACGTCGAGGCGATCCTGCTTCTGCAACTGCGCTTTGCGGATAGCCTACGCGAGGAGCTCCCCTCCGACGGCGAGCTCGCGTTCGACCTCGAGACGGCCGATACGAAAGCCGGCGAACGCCTCTCGACATTCGAATTCTGGTATTGGCTCTATCGCGCGACGACGCTCCATCTCGGCGATCGGTTGGATGCGGCCCGTATCTGTCTGGATAAGGCGGCGCCCCTCGCGTGGTCCGCGCCGGCACACATTCATCAACTCGACCTCCATTTGTATCGCGCCCTGACGATCGCCGCCGAGTCCGGCGAATCGGAGACTCGGGACTGGGAGATGCTGCGCGCCGATGCGCGCCAGATTCGAGATTGGGCGCAGGCCAACCCGGCGACGTTTACGGACAAGGCGCTTCTGGTCGAAGGGGAGATCGCCCGGCTGGAGGGCGACGCGCTGACGGCGATGTCATGCTACGAGCAGGCCATTGCCCATGCCACGGCGCACGGCTTCGCGCATATCGCGGCGTTGGCGCACGAGCGCGCGGCACGGCACTGCACCTCCTTGCATCTCGCGTCAGCGGCAGCAGCGCACTTCCGGAGCGCGCGGGACGCGTATCGACGCTGGGGCGCGACCGGCAAGGTTCGTCTCCTCGAAACGCAGTTTCCCGACCTCGATGACGCCACCCGGCCACGCCCTTGGCGTCTTGGCGAAGTCCTACAAACCGTGGACACCACGAGCGTCATCAAGGCCTCCCGCGCGCTGACGGAGGAGATACGGCTCGACAAGCTGATCGACAAACTGATGACCGTGGCCTTGGAATATGTGGCGGCGCAGCGTGCCCTGCTCATTCGCATTCAACCAGAAGGCTCGATCGTCGAAGCGCAGGCAGAGACCAAGGAAAATGGCATTCACGTACACCTCGTGCAAATGCCAATGACGTCTGATGCGCTACCTATATCGATGTTTCATGCCGCCACCCGCACCGGTCGAGCGGCCATCGTCGGCGACGCAACGCGCGAAAGCCCGTTTGTCATCGACCCCTATTTGGCAGCGCACCCCGGCTGTTCGGCGATCTGCATCCCGCTCGTGCGCCATGACGACGTGACGGGCGCGCTCTATCTGGAGAACCGACTCGTACGCGACGCCTTCACGCTCGACCATGTGCGGCTGCTCGAGTTGATCGCCGCCCAAGCGGCCATCTCGCTCCGGACGGCACGTCTGTACGCCGATCTGCTCGCCGAAAATGAGCACCGTCAGCGGGTGGAGCGTGAGCTGCGCGCCAGCGAGGCATCGCTGGCGATGGGCGAGAGCGTGAGCCACACGGGCAGCTGGCGGTGGGACGTTCGCGACGACCGGTTCTTTTGCTCCGATGAGCTGCGCCGCATCTTCGAGCTCGACCCCTCGCAGCGCGACGTCTCGTTCGACGACTTCGTATCGCGCATGCACCCCGAAGACCGGGCGACCGTCAGGAGGATCACCGAATCGCATATTGCGGATCAGACGCCGATTCATGTCGAATACCGCATCGTGCGCGCCGACGGCTCGGTGCGGTACCTTGCTGCCGTCGGTAAACCGATGCCCGGCGAAGACGGTGCGCTCGACTACGTGGGCACGGTCACGGACATCACCGCGAGGCGGCAGGCCGAAGATGCGCTGCGCGCCGCGCAGGCGGATCTGGCGCGCGTGTCGCGTGCCACCACCGTCGGTCAACTGACCTCCTCCATCACGCATGAAATCAATCAACCGCTGATGTCGATCGTCACCAACGCAGGCGCCAGTCTTCGCTGGCTGACACGCGCCCCCCCGACATCACCAACGCACGCGAGGGGCTCGAAGCCATCGTCAATGAAGGTAGGCGCGTCGGCGAGATGATTCGCGGTCTACACGCCCTGACGCGCAATTCGGCTCCCGTGTTCGCACGGGTCGATGTTCACGAGGCGATCCGCCACATTTTGGCCATTTCGCGCAGCGAGATCGAACGCCGGCAAGTCGTCGTGCAGCTCGCGCTCAACGCGGAGCCGCCGATCGTGTTCGGCGATGGCGTTCAGCTGCAGCAGGTGATCCTGAACCTCGTGGTCAACGCCATCGACGCCATGAGCGACATTCACGATCGTGCACGCGAGCTCAAAGTCGTCACGCGCGTCGTGGACGGAACCGCACTGGAGGTCAGCGTGCGCGATAGCGGCATCGGTATTCGCCGCGACCTGGTCCAGAAGATCTTCCAGCCGTTCTATACGACCAAGGCAAACGGAATGGGCATGGGCCTCGCCATCTCCAATTCAATCGTCAAAGCTCACAAGGGCGAGCTGCACGCCGCGACGCTTCTGCCCTATGGCAGCCAGTTCTCGTTCACGATCCCGCTGCCGGACCACGCCACGCCCTGACGGCGCGCTCTCGGATCCGAGATTGCCTCGACGAGTGCCTCACCGACGACGACCGCTCCTCGGCTTCGCATGTCTCCTCCGCGCGCGTCAGAGCGGTGCCGCCGGGGCCGTCTTGATCGCATCCACGAGGCGCAAAACGGCGACCGCCCCTTCTGCGACGAAGGAACCGATGTGGATGTGCGGGCTCCGCCACGTAGCACCACGGGCAGATGAAGTCCGACACGACTTCCACGAGAACCATCTTCCAGGGTCTTCGTCCCCCGACCAACATCGTGTGGCTTGGAGCGCTGGTTGGTCATGGGGGGCAGGCTGAGTCCGCCTCGTGTCTTCGAGCCGGACTCGGCGACATGACTGGGCAGTTCGAGCCATCGGCCGTCAGAACTTCCCGTTGTTGTTCTTCCACTGGTCCTTCGGCGGGATGGTTTCGATCGTGTCCCAGTGCTCGGCGATCTTTCCGTTGTCCACGCGGAACAGATCGTAGAAGGCCGTCGCCTTCCCAGCGAACGTCCCCTCACTGACGACGAGCACGAAGTTTCCCTCCCCGAGGACGCGATGGATGCGGTCGTACTTCATCGTGATGCCCCTCTCGGCCATGCCCTTGAGAGCGGCACCGAGGCCCGAGAGCCCATCGGCGATTTGCGGGTTGTGCTGGATGTACTTGTCGCCATCGTAGTACCCGGCGAGCTTCTCCATCCGGCCGTTCACGAGGATGTCATCCACGAACGAGCGAACGACCCTCTTGTTCGACTCCGTCTTGTCGAGATCGTTCGACTCCGTCAGCCCATCGGTCATCGTGTGACCACTCGGATTCGGTGTCGGGGGCTTCTCCTGGAGGTTGTCCCAATGCTCGACAATTTTCCCGTTCTCGAACCGGAAGATGTCGAAGCCGATCTTCGGACCGAAGAAGTTGTAGTCCGTGTGGGCGAAGACGAAATCGTCGTCCTGGAACACACGCACGGTGTTCACGCGGGCCGATCCCTTTGGAAGCTGAGCGAGTAGTTCCCCAAAGCCGGCAAGTCCGTCCTTTGCCCCGAGGTTGTGCTGCACGTACTTGTTCGGGTCGATGACGGACACCGGGGCGCTCTCCCCCGTCTCGATGGCCTTGAGGAGGTCGCGAACTTGATGCTTCTGCACGGCTTGGTTCGTGGTCATGGTCGTAGAGTCCTTGTTGGCTTCAGTGGATGAACCGCCGCAACCCGCCAGAGCGAGCGCCAGAGCGGTGGCGGGAACGAGCGAGACGCGGCACGAGAAGGTCATGGGCACAAGATGACGACAACGGCCGATTCGAACAATACAGCTCGCATCGAACTTACTGTGCGATAGTACCGAACAGTGCTCACCGCGTGACTGGCCCCTCCTTCCCGTCTTCGTCGCCGTCGCGGACGCAGGTTCGTTCACGAGCGCAGCGCGCCAGCTCGGACTGGCCAAGAGCGTCGTGAGCCTGCACGTGCGTACGCTCGAAGAACGCTGCGGGGTCCGCCTCATGGAGCGCGGCACGCGACGACTGCACGTCACCCAAGTAGGCGAGCAGGTGCTTGATGCGGCCAAAGAGGTTCTCGCATCCGTGCGCTCTCTCGAGCAGGTTGTCGAGGGCCACCGGAACGCCCCGACGGGCAAGCTCAGGGTGACGCTGCCGCTCGAGCCTTCCCTGTCGGCGATGGTTGCACCGATCGCGGCGGCGCTCACCCAGCGGTACGCCGCCTTGAAGGTCGACCTCGTGTTCGATGACACGGTCCACGACCTCGTCGACGAAGGCTTCGACCTCGCGTTGCGTCTCGGCTCGGTGGTCGAATCGAGCTACGTCGTTCGCCGTCTCGCGTCCGAGCCCGAGATTGTCGCCGCGAGCCCCTCCGTCATCGATGAACGAGGTGACACACGGACCCTAAAAGCCTCGGAGGCGCGCCGTGGGTGGTTCACCCGGGACTGCCTGTTCGCTCGTCTTGGACGCTGCGTTCGCCTCAGGGCGACAAGGTGCAGGTGAGCGTCACGGTCGCGGTCGCCGCGAACAACGTCGTCGCTCTGCGCGATCTCCTGCTCGCGGGCGCCGGCTTTGGCCTCTTGCCACTTCATGTCGTTCGCGAGGAGCTCGCAGCAGGGCGGCTGCGTCAGGCCTGTCCCGGCTGGAGCTCGCGGAAGTTGACGCTCCATGCACTGCTCCCAACACGTCGAGCGCCACCGCGGGTTCGCTTGTTCCTGGACCGTCTCGCGACTGCCGCAACGAACCTTGGTTCGATCCGCCGTGAGGGTTGCATGATGGCCCAGCACGGCGGGAAGTCGTCCGACGCGTCCGACTCGAGGCGTCGGTCCGGCACGATGAGCGAGCGGTGACGCCGGGCCATGATTGCGAACGAGCGCGCGACTGAGCACGAAATAGCGAGCTTCGGGCCCTTGGCCAGGGTCGCGTAGAGGATGCCCGCGTTCGGAGCGGGGGAACGAACGTTGATCAGGCCGTACACCGCGCCTGGCAACACGCCTGCGAACAGAGATGCGACGTCGAGCTTCACGCCGTGTCTCCCGCTCCGACGAGTGGATGTCAGCGATTGCCTTTGGACGCACCGAACATGGCCTTCGCGTAGCTGACCCCGAGGCCGTACGCGCCTCCGAGGTCCTTGGCCACGTTGCCGACCGCGTCGTAGGTCTTGGTTCGTGCCCAGTCACGCTGAAGCTCGAGCAAGTACTGCAGCGCCGTCATCGGTCGCGCGCCAACCTGGACCATCCGATCCAGCGCGCGGTCGTGAGCGTCGGTCGAGACATCGCCGCAGATGTCGGCGATGACGTAGACGTCGAAGCCTTGCTCGAGCGCGCAGAGCGCCGGACCGGCGATGCACACGGAGGTCCAGAGGCCGCCGAGGACAACGCGTCCTTTGCCGAGCCTGTTTACCTCGTTGGTGACGTTCGAGTCCTCCCAGCAGTTCATCGTCGTCCGGTCGATCGCTTTGTGCTCTGGAAACACGCGCTGAATCTCCGCGAACAAGGGGCCAGAGAAGGTCCTTGCCGCGACTGTCGTGAGGATGGTCGAGACCTCGAAGACGCGCGCCGCGTTCGCAACGAGCGCCGCGTTGTTGCGCAGAGCGGTGGCGTCGATCGACTTGGTTGCGAACGCCATCTGCGGTTGATGATCAATCAGGATGAGTGTGTGATCGACGGGGGTGAGAAGAGTCTTTGCGGCGGTCGGCGTTGCAGTGGGCATGGGGTGTCTCCTTTTCGATTGCGACGGTGTCGTCGCACCCCATCCATGTTCACGTTCCGCTCGATCCAGTTGGATCCGGTTGCCAGAAGCCGGAGGGCGCCGCCAAGCGCCCCGAACGACTCAACCGCCGCGAGGTCTTAGCTTCTCTGCGGTGCGAACGAGATCGGCGAGTGAGCGAGCGCGCATCTTCCGCATCACCCGACCGCGCTGCGTCTTGACGGTGATCTCCGTCGTTCCCAGTTCGCTAGCGATCTGCTTGTTGAGCAGTCCTTCGACGACGCGGGCCATGACCTGCCGCTCGCGCGGAGTCAGCGACTCGTAGCACTCTTTGATGGCGCGAAGCTCGGCGCCCTCTTGCCGCGCGCGACGGCTTCGCTCGATCGCCTGTTCGACGCCATGGAGGAGAGCCTCGTCGTCGAACGGTTTCATCAGAAACTCTACGGCACCCGCTTTCATCGCGCGGACGGACATCGGGACGTCGCCGTGGCCGGTAATGAACACGATCGGCATCGAACGACAAGCCTCCCGCAAGCGAGCTTGGAGCTCGAGGCCGTTGAGATCGGGCAGCTCCACGTCGAGGATAAGGCAGTCCGGCGTCTCCTCCTCCGACCCCGAGCTGGCTAGGAACTCTCGGGCCGAGGCGAACGTCTCGACGTTCCAGCCGACGGCCCGCAAGAGCCGATCGAGCGCATCGCGAACGGACAGGTCGTCGTCGACGATGCATACCCGCGGCGTCTCGGCAGGAGCTTTTGGTTTCACGGTGCCTCGGAGCCGGGAAGGGGAAGCATCGATCGGATCAGCGGTCAGCGCCAAGGCCCCCGACGATGTAGGCCACGATCTCGAGGAGTTCGTCCGCTACGAGCGGTTTCGCGAGGTAGGCTACGGCTCCTGCACGCATCACACCTTCGCGGATCTCCTCTCTCGGCTGTCCGCTAATGAAGATGAGTGGAAGGCCAGCGCCTTCGGCTGCGAGCACGTCCTGGAGTTGAGGCCCCGTCATGGATGGCATCATCAGATCGACGACAAGGCACACGGCGCGCCATCGGACCTCTGCCGTGAGGAAGCTCTCGGCCGTGGAGAACGCTTCTGCCGCGAACCCGGCCGAGCCGAGGAGGCGAACGAGCGAATCACGGACCGAAGCGTCGTCGTCGATGACACAGACGACTGGAGCCATCGCGGCGCTCCAATGTGCTCGCTCGGTGGACTCTCGGCCATCATCTGTCCGCGTCCCTGTGTGCCCGTTACCAGCCACTGCGTGGGAAGTGGTGAACGGTTACCACTCGGGCGCCACTCGATTCTTGGTTCTCCGAAGGGAGGGTCGGTTTCGACCCGAAGGTACGGTGCGTGCGTTGCGTCCCTTTCACACGAAAGGGAACGTGATGATGCCTACCTTCCTCTCCGGCCAGCTCATCAGCGCCGATTCGAATCTCCAGCCTTGCTCGGCAGCATGGTCATGCGTCGAGCACGATCGCGGAGCGCTCGAAGTCCTCGAGATGCGCGGCGGCGTGACGAAGAGCTGGTGCTTCGTATGGCCCCATCGGGTCGTGATGCAGGCGCTCAGCGAAGGGGTGACCTTTGCGTGTGACGATCGACGGAGGTGCTCCTGAGCGAAGCCGCCGGCGTCGAGCGCACCTATCTCTGCCGCCTGTTCCAGCGGATGATGGGCTTGCTGCCGTATCGCTTTCGTACGCACTTGCAAGTAGCGCGTGCACGCAAGCTACTTCCGGCCGGAGCCGACTGCACGGAGGTGACCTACGCACTCGGATTCTGCGATCAGAGCCACCTCACGCGCTGCTTCAAAGAGCTTACGGGGACGACGCCTGGCGCCTACGCGAGCGTGTGCGGTACGTCGTCGCGTAACGAGTGGCGTACGGCGCCCGCAGCTGCTTGACGACTCACCGTCCGCGCGGAGGGCGGACGATGCCGAGTTTCTTCATCCGGAAGGTCAGCGTCGAGCGATTCATGTCGAGGCGCGCCGCCGCTCCGTTCGGCCCAGCGATGATCCAGTCGGTCTCGTGGAGCACGCGAAGGATGTGCGCACGACTGACATCCGCAAGCCCTTGGGAAGGCGGGAGGCTCTCTTCGACGACGTAGGTCGTATCCTCACCCGGAACCGGCACGTCGAGCATCGCCCCTTGCGTGAGGATGACGGCTCGCTCGACCACGTTCTGCAGCTCACGGATATTCCCTGGCCAGTCGTAGCGCTCCAAGCGGCGTACGCTCTCCGGCATGATGCCATCGATTCGTTTGCCTACTCTAGCAGCGCACGTTGCGGCGAATTGATGAGTCAGCGCGTCGATGTCTTCTCGCCGATGGCGTAGCGGCGGAACCGTGATCGGAAACGCGCTCAGACGGTAGTAGAGGTCTTCGCGGAACGTGCCCTTCCCGGCCATCATGCGAAGGTCACGGTTCGTAGCGGCGACCACACGTGCGTCGGTGCGGATGGTTCGTGAACCGCCCACCCGTTCGAACTCCTTCTCCTGAAGCAAACGCAGAAGCTTCGGCTGTAGCTCGAGCGCCATCTCTCCGATCTCGTCGAGGAAGATCGTCCCTCCATCGGCGAGCTCGAAGCGTCCCACTCGCTTCGCGAGCGCGCCGGTGAATGCTCCCTTCTCATGCCCCATGAGCTCGCTCTCGAGCAGCGCTCCAGGGATCGACGCGCAGTTCACTCGAACGAACGACCCATCGCGCCGTGAGCTCAGCTGGTGTACAGCGCGCGCAAGCCGCTCTTTGCCGGTACCCGTTTCCCCCTGGATGAGGACCGTGGTGTCGGTGGGGGCGACCCGCTTGATGTGATCGAGGACCTGCTGGAGCGATGCGCTCGTGCCGATGATGCCGTCGAATGCACCAGCGCGATCGGTGCTCTGATTCTGGCCACACGCGATCATCGCCTTGATCGCGAAGGCGCGGCGAATCGCGTCGACCAAGGCCCCCGTGTCGACCGGTTTCGTCAGAAAGTCGACGGCGCCAGCCTTGATGGCTCGCACCGACATCGGGATATCGCCGTAACCGGTGACGAAGATGATCGGTACGTGGTCGTTGGCGGCCTGAAGCTGGCTCTGTAGCGCGAGTCCGGAGATGTCCGGCAAGTCGACGTCGAGGACGAGGCACGCCGCATTCTCCCTGTCAGGATGAGACAGGAACTCCTTGGCGGACGAGAAACCGCAGGCGTCCCAACCCTCCGCGCGAACGGCAGAGACGATCGCCTGGCGCACGAAGGAGTCGTCATCGATAACGTAGACGCATTCGCTCGGACTCATCTTGACCGTCGATACGACCGCGCCGTCGACATCGCTTACGGACATCGTGTCCGATAACGGCGTGCCCTCGGCCAACTGACCGTACGTTTCTACTCGCGGGCCCATCGGGAGGCTTGGACCGAGTTGCTGTCCCAAACAGAATGCCGCGCTCGGGGCGCAGAGCCGTGTCTTAGGGCTTGGGGACGACGAACTCGGTAACGGGCTTACCGTCGCGATCGAAGAGCGTCACGTCGACGACGCCCTCCTTGGTCAGCTTGATTTCGCCGCGATGAGCTCCGTTCGGCCCCACGAGTACGACGCCCGACGTCCCGTCGGTTCGTTGAAAGAGGTAGCTCTCCTGCTTGGCTGGCCCGCGGAGCAGGACATGTGAGCCTTTCACGTCGACCTCGATCACGACTCGGGGCTCGCCTTCGGGTCCCGCGAGCGTCACGCTTGGACGAGCCGCGCCATCGAGTGCGGCGCGCATCCGTTCGCGACCTCGTTCATCCAGGAGCGCGAGCTCGGGTTGTCCGTCGCGCATCTTCAAGGATGCGCGCGTCGTCGCTCCTTGGAGCAGACGAAATTCACCCGCACTCACGACCCGTTCGTTCGGTGGTGAGGCGCACGCCCCGAGTGTTGCGAGGAGCCCTAAGACGCGATTCGAAATGCCCATTTTCCTCCAGCTCGCTTGGAGCATCTTTTGCGGTTGCGGATCACTCCGCCGACAGGAACTGGTCGTCGGGGTAGCAGTAGGCCCAGGTCTCGCCCGGTTCGCCAGACGTGATGATGGGATGGCGCGTGGATCGGTTGTGCGCCGTCGCATGCCGATTGGGCGACGAGTCGCAACATCCCACGTGGCCGCAGGTGAGGCAGATCCGAAGATGGACCCACCCACTCCCCATCGCGAGACACTCCTCGCAGCCCTTCGCGGGTCATGTGTGGACCTCCGACGATCTTCAACTGCTACAGGGACCGGACGCGGCCTCCGTTAGCCCACGCGCAGCGTAGGAATACGGAAATGGTTTCTCACATGGGCGACGATCTGTGCGTCCGTCGGGTGGTCGCTCGTCTCGACGGCGACGACCTTGCTGGCAAGCTCGCGTGCATGGCCGTTGAAGTACTTCAACAGCTGGCTCTTCGCCGTCGACGGCCCGAGCACGAGGACTTCTTCCGCGGAGACGAGTGCCGCTGCGATCGCGGAGAAGAATTGCCTCTGGTCGTCCGGATGCTCCTGCTGCTCGGACGGGCCCTTCGCGTGCCGGTTGAAGCGATGTACGGGTGCGGCGATCGTCTTCTCGTCGAAGCCGTCGAGGTCGACATGGAAGACGCGCGCCTCGCGGTGGTCGAGCCACACCGCTGCACGGAACTGCGCGGTCATGGCGCTAATGACCTCCCGAATCGGAACGTCTCATGGTCTCGAAGAGAAACCAGGTTCGGCGCTCGGTCTCGTCGATCCAGACCTCAATCTGGCTCGCGGTGCCGATGTCCCGATGCTTCTCGCAAAGCGAGTGTGCCTCGCGCATGCGCGCCGCCAGTGTCGCGTTGTCCTCGCGCAGCTCCGCCAGCATGTCAGATGGCTCGACGAAATCGGCGTCGTTGTCGAGTACGCGCTGGGTCTTGGCGATCTGCCCGATCGACTTGAGCGTCGGAGCGCCGATCCTGCGCTCCCGCTCGGCAATGACGTCGGTCATCGCGAAGATCTGGTCGGCGTGCTCGTCGAGCAGGAGGTGATAGTCGCGGAAGTGCGGTCCGCTCATGTGCCAGTGGAAGCTCTTCGTCTTCACGTACAAGGCGAACACGTCGGCCAGCATGAGGTTCATTGCTCCTCCGATCTCCTTGGCCGCGCTCGAGTCGAGATCGCTCGGAGTTTTCAGCGCAGCGGAACGCCGCTCACGCAACTCATCGATCGTCGCCGAATCCTCGTTCTTCATGATTGTCGCTCCCTTCTTTCCTCTTCCTCGGTCGTGAGCCGCGCCCATGGGATCGCTCGGAGGCGCGCGATCGGGATCGGGCGGCCACTCAGCTCGCTGACGCCGTACGTTCCCGCGTCGAGCTTCGAGAGCGCCATCTCGATTTCCGCCAGCAACTCGCGCTCTTGACGCGCGAGACCGAGCAGTTCCCCCTCTCCCGTCGCACGCGTCGCCACGTCCATCGCGTCGGGGAGGCTCTCCTCCTCGAGCTCGGTCGCCGCCGCTATGTTCTGGCCGTGCGCGCGAAGTAACTCGGCGCGCTTGGACTCGAGCACCGCCCGAAACGATTCGCGATCCTTCGTACTCAGCTTCATGTCGTGTCGCTCCACGATGCCACCGCCCTTGGGGGCTCGTATTGAACGTCTTTGTGGTGCGCGGGGCCGATGCTCCCAGCGCTCGACGAGTGCGATCCAGATCCGATCCAAGCGCGAGAGCGCGAGAGACGGATGCGCTGAGCGCACGTCAAGGTTCAGTGCCCGAGGCGGAGCGACGACGTGAAGGCTGCGTCGAGCACCTGGCGGCGCCGCAGCTCCTCTTCGGCAAGACGAGCGGTCCCGCGCACACGTCGGGACTGGCGCTCTGCCTCGCCGGCGATCGCGCGAACGAGCGGAGAAGACTCGATCGCCTTCCGAAGGCAGGAGCGGACCTCGTCGTCGTCCGCTTCGCGCGCCAAGAGCCGTTCGACTTCGCCGCACACGTCCGCGACTGCCGCGAGATCGACGACGTCACGGTGCGACACGAGGAACTCGATGTCCACGGCGAGAATCGCCAACGTCCGGAGCCAACGCGGCGTGGGGATTTCGTCCGAGGCCATCGCACCGCGCACGCGCTCTCGCTCGGTGACCGCGGCAATGAGTGTTTCGAACTGCGCGGCCAGCAGCTCGATCTCGCGTGCGATCATGCTCGGTCCTGACTCGCCAGTCATGAGTTGGCCGAACAAGGGAGGTAGATGGAGGCCAGGGTCCCTGATCCGGGCGACGACTCGAAGCGAAGAAGACCGCCATGGCTCTTCACGACACTTTGAACGAGGGCGAGACCAAGTCCCCAACCACCTTGCTTGCGCGAGCAGAGCGGCGTGCCCAGACGAGCCACCATTTCTGGCGGTATGCCGGGGCCCCCGTCCTGAACCGTCCAGAGATGTTCTCCGTCGGGAGTTACGTCGAGCGAGAGTTGGACGAGCGCTCCGCGAGGCGTCACCTCGACGGCGTTCAGAACCAAATTGGCGAGCGCTTCGACCAGCTCGTTGTGCGCGCCAAGGAGGCCTCCAGAGCCGCATCGGACCACCAGTTGAACACCGCTCGCTTCAGCGCGATCTTCGACGCAATGAACCACGTCTCGCGCAATCTGCTCAGCCGTGCAAAACGTCGCGTCGTCGACTCTCGCGTTGGACGTCAGATCTTCGTCGAGGAGCCCGCGTATGCTGGCCGCCGCTTTCTGTGCACGTAGCAGCCGTTCAAGACTGCGACCACGAACTTCCCGTTCGAGGAGTGCCTGCACCGCAATGATGACACCGAGGCAATTCTTCACGGCGTGCAAGCGAGCAGCCCGGGGCGTGGGTGCGATGCCTCCGAGCAAGGTCAGTGCAGTAACCGTCGCGTCTTCATTTGCTTTGTTTGCTGTGGTGCTCATGCCCCGCGCATCTGCAGTCGGTGTGCCGCACACTCTCGTTCCGATCGCCGACGCACTTCGACTCGATTTCGCGTGGCTTTGGTCCTCCGACGATGACCGCGCCTCGATTCGATCCGCGTTCTCGCGTGACGGGCGGTTATCGGCGAGTGCGTCGCGGTGATGAAGGTTTGTCACGTTAGCCTGACGAGGTGCTGATCGACGCGGGCGCACGGGAGAGCGCAAGCCCTCGCGGTTGCGCTGCGGGCCGAGACGAGGTCGTAAAGGCCCGTCGGAGCAGGTTGGGCCACACCGGCCGGCGTCGGCTTCAGGGGCCCGAGCGGAGAGATGCGCTGATTCGAACGTCAGTGGAGAGCGCCTCTTCACGACGAATGCGAACGCCGTGGGCGTGGGCTGTGAGCCATCGAGATAGGTCAGGAAGAGATGCGCGTTTCCCTGCTGAAACGTGAAACGGTCGCCCAGCACGCGCAGCACCGTCTCGGGCAGTTCGCGCTCGTCGACCAGTCCGCGCCACGCGACGTAGCCTGCGTAGTCCGGATGCCAGGCGGGTAGCAGTTGCGCGCGCACGGCGGAGCGGCCCCCGTCGGCGCCGACGAGGAGCGACGCCTGCTCGACCCGACCAGTCTCGAAATGCGCGATTAGCCCAGCGTCGCTCTGCTCGAGCCGTGCGAACGACTCGCCCGCGTGGACGACGTCCTCGGGCAGCGCATGCTTCAACGCCCTGTAGATCACGTTCCACGCGGTCTGGGTCTGCCGCATGTGAAAGCGCTGTACGATTCGGTCGTCTTCATCGAGGTAGATCCGCTCGATCGAATCGACGCCCGCGTCGCGCGGCAGAGGTACGTGGCCGAACGCAAACGCCTGCAGGAGCAGCGGCTGCAGGACGATGCCGCCGCCTCGACTGTCGAGCTCCCTCGATGACTGCTCGAACACCTTCACGCGCCACCCGGTCGCGCGTAACGCAGTCGCCGTGAAGAGTCCGCCGACCGATCCGCCGATCACGATTGCTCGCGGCCCTGATGCATTCACGTTCGCTCCCATCCACGATTCGGATGTATGCGTCAGCCGCTCCGACCCGATAGAAGGTATTTGTCCCTGCGAAGCTCGTGAAGCCGCGGACGAGCGGCGCCCCAAGTGCAACCCCGTCCAAGAATTGCGCCCCGCCGCGAGGTACCGGCAAGCGATGGCCTTCGTGGACGGACTCGTAGCGCATGCGACCCCCACGCCCGTTCACGCCCGAGCGTGGGCTCCGCTGAGAGAGCCGTCGTTCCGCGCCGTTTGGATCGCTGGACTCGTTTCGAACATCGGCACGTGGCTGCAGAACGTCGCCGCGAGCTGGCTGGTGACCGAGCTCTCGGCCTCGTCGCGCACCATCACGTTGCTCCAGGCGGCTGCAGGAGTTCCGGCGCTGCTGGCGTACCCGGCCGCTGTATTCGCGGACATGACCGATCGGCGCCGCATCTTGCTCATTGCAGAGAGCTGGATGCTCGTGAGCGTAACGGTCCTCTCGGTGCTTACGCTCCTCGACCACGTGAGCGCGATGTCGTTGCTCGCGTGCACGTTCGCCCTAGGCCTCGGAGGGGCTGCGACGATGCCGACATGGCAGGCCATCATCCCGTCTCTCGTAAAGCGCGACGAGTTGCGTGACGCCGTGACGCTGAACGGCATGAGCGTGAACCTCGCTCGTGCTATCGGTCCCGCGATCGGCGGGTGGCTCGCGGCGACGGCAGGTGTCGGCGTCGGCTTCCTCGTCAACGCGGTCACGCTCGTTTACGCGTCGATCGTACTCCTTCGGCTCCGCATCGCGCCGCCGTCGCCCGCCGAACATGTAAGCTTCCGCCACGCTGCGTCGGATGGGCTCGTCGTCGCACTGACGTCTCGAGCGCTTCGCGGCACGCTCTTGCGCATCGCGGTGTTCAGCGGCCTCGCCGCAGCGCTCTGGGCACTGATGCCCCTGCTGGCGAGGCGAATTGCAGGAGCCAGCTCACAGGGCTTCGGCATCCTGTACGCCGCGCTCGGCATCGGTGCATTCGCTGGTGCCATGGTCGTGCCGTTCGCAAGGGCTCGCCTGTCCTCTCGCGGACTACTCGCGGGCAGCGTCGGTCTACTCGGAGCGTCGTTCTTTGGATTTGCACACGCACCCAACGTCACCGTCGCGGCGGCGGTCCTCTTCGTCGCGGGCATCGCCTGGATCACCATCATGTCGACGCTGATCGTGGCGGTACAGGAAGCGTCGCCGGAAGCGTATCGCTCTCGCGTCATGGGCTTGTACGTGGTGTGTTTCCAGGGCGGCATGGGCCTGTCGAGCATTGCGTGGGGCTGGCTCGTCGAACAGATCGGCCTGTCAGCAACGATGTCCGGCGCTGGCGCCGGGCTCATTCTTGGAATCGCGCTGGCAAGCCGTTGGTCCATAGCGCCCGAGCACACGAAGATGGGCCGAGACGAAGACCTCTCGCGTTCGTCGGCGTTGGCATCGCCAGCAGCTCCTTCAGTGCCGTCATCTGGAATCGGAGCCTTTCGCGAACGACGGTGACGCAGAGGATCCAAGTGCAAGCTATCTCGCTCGAGGGCGTCCAATCCACCTTCCAGAACCGCTCTCAAAATTCGGAACCAGCAGAGCACTCCAATGCCAACCAACGACAACCGCGCGCGCCGGACTGCGAGCACTCCGGAGCGCAGCGTAGACGCCCCGCTCGTAAGTCCGATGTTCCCAGCTCGCTGGTCGCCGCGTGCTTTCCTAAGCGAGGCGGTCGCTCCCGCTTCACTCGATGCGATGTTCGAGGCAGCACGTTGGGCGCCGTCGTCGTACAACGCACAGCCCGCTCCATTCGTGTACGCGCGCACGGAGACCGATCTCGAGCGATTCCTCACGTTGTTCGTTCCTCGGAATCGCCGATGGGCGGCGGCAGCTCCCGTCCTCGTCGTCTGCGTCGCGCGCAGCCACTTCGCCGATGGGCGACCAAATCCGCACGCGAGTTTCGATGCCGGTGCCGCCGTCATGTCGTTCTGCCTACAAGGCCAGCTGCTGGGGGTCGCGACGCACGTCGTCGCAGCCATCAATCACGAGGCCGCCTACGACCTTCTACGCGTCCCGGCACACAGCTATCAGGCACTCTGCGCCATCGCCGTTGGTCGTCGCGGCGAGCGGCATATCCTCCCCGCCGATCTCCAAGCGCTGGAGCATCCCTCTCCGCGCCGACCGCTGGAGCGCGTTGCGTTCGAGGGCACGTGGCCTCCGCACAGTGTGGACCATTCCGACTGAGCATTCACGCGACAGCGAAGAGCAACCTCGTCCAAGCGGCCGAGGTGTCGGTTGTCTACGGTGCTTCGCGTCAGCCGTTTGTTTCCCTCGGGCTCGCGTCGAGGAAGTTGGAGGGATCCATGCAAAACGACGTCCTCACGATCGCGCGTGACGAGCTTCGCGACAAGCTGAGGCGCCACGACGATTTCAAGCTTGTGATGTCCCTCAACGAGTGGGCCTTTCAGCAGAAGCACATTCGCGGGTCGATCCACTTCAACACGCCGGACGACATGTTGCGCGGACTCCGCAAAGACGAGGAGATCATCGTCTACTGCTCGAATGTCGCCTGCAAGGCGAGCATCAACGCGTACCATCTGCTCGTCGACAACGGCTACACACGCGTGCGTCGCTACGCCGACGGACTGTCCGACTGGGAGGTGGCGGGACTGCCGCTCGAAGGCAACTGGATCAAGGGCGACGTAGAGGAGCAGCAATGAGCGACGGTATCGAGGAAGTTCGAGGCAAGCGCGTCCTCATCCAGTTCGAGGCGAAGAGGTGTGTTCATTCGCGCGCCTGCGTGCTCACACGACCGGACGTATTCGTGCCCAACGTGGACGGCGAATGGATCCATCCCGATGCGGCATCCGCCGAGGCCGTCGCTCGCGTCGCGCACGCGTGCCCGTCCGGCGCGATCCGGTACGAGCGCCTCGACGGCGGTGAACAGGAGGGCGTGCCGATCGTGAACCTCCTGCACGTCCGCGAAAACGGCCCGCTCGCCTTCCACGCGGAGCTCGTCATCGACGGACAGCCCGCTGGCTTCCGCGCGACGCTCTGCAGGTGCGGCGAGTCGAAGGCCAAACCGTTTTGCGACACGAGCCACGTCGCCGCGCAGTTCACCGCCACCGGCGAACCGGCGACGGAGACCTCGTCGGCCCTCGGCGAGCGCGACGGCGCATTGAAGATCTCGCCGCAGACGAATGGGCCGCTCTTCGTCGAAGGGAACCTCGAGATCGTGAGCGGCAGCGGGCGCACGACGAACCGCGTGACGAAGGTGTTCCTGTGTCGCTGCGGCCAGTCCTCGAAGAAACCGTACTGCGA
Source organism: Labilithrix luteola (assembly GCF_001263205.1). Lineage (GTDB taxonomy): Bacteria > Myxococcota_A > Polyangia > Polyangiales > Polyangiaceae > Labilithrix > Labilithrix luteola. The sequence goes on along the minus strand of NZ_CP012333.1, from coordinate 4,728,045 downwards.
CGGCACGCACAAGAAGACCGGTTTCACTTCGGAGTGACGGATGGAGACGCTCCTCTTCTACACGCCGGGCACGTGTGCGCTCGCGTGCATCGTATCGCTCGAGTGGCTCGGCGAGCCGTACCGACTCTGCCGCGTCGACGGCGACGCGCGCTCGTCGGATGCGTACCGCGCCATCAACCCGCGTGCGCAGGTGCCCGCGGTCCGCGTCGACGGACGAACACTCGTCGAGTCCAACGCCATTCTCGCGCACATCGCCGACCGACGTCCCGAGGCGCGTCTCCTTCCGGCGAATGGGAGCTGGGAGCGCGACGTCGCCAACGAATGGCTCGCGTACCTGGCGAGCGGACTCCACGCCGCCTTCTGGCCGTACTTTCGCCCCGATCGCTATACGACCGATGCTGCGCATGAAGGGTCGGTCAAAGCCGCTGCGGAGCGCGCCGTTCGCCGCGAGCTCGCGACGCTCAATCGCCACCTCGATGGGCGCGATTGGGTGCTGCAGGGCCTGCGCTCCGTGCTCGACGCCTATGTTCATGCAATGGATCGCTGGGCGAACCCGTTCGTCCAGATGCCGGAAGAGTTTCCGCACATCTGGCGTCACCAGAAGGCGCTGGCGGGCGATCCTGCGGTTCGCTTCGCACTCGCCGCAGAGCGAAGCGTCGACACCGACCGAACTGGGACGTCGTGCGTGGGACATGTGACTCTCGCAGAGTTGCCGTCGTCACCGGGATGACGTCCACCCGGGTCGATCATCGCCCACGCCACGTCATCGCGTGGAGTCCGAACGGCAGCATGTCCGTGGCAGAACTTCTGCCACGACCTTCACGACAGCATCGCCATCGACGACGCTCAGGCGCGTCGATCGGCGAGGTCGAACACCAAGAACTCGGCGTCCTCCCGCCCATCGAAGCGCAGAGCTCGCTCGTCGACAACAGCGAGACCGTCGCCGGCGCGCATCGACACGCCGTTTACCTCGAGCGCTCCGCGCGCAACCTGCACCCACGCGGCACGTCTGGGCTCGAGAGGCAGTTCCAGCCGTTTCCCCGCGCTCAGGAGTGAAGCGTATAGCTCGACGTCCTGATGAATCGTCACGGAGCCCTCACGACCATCTCTCGACCCCACGATGCGCATCTGGTTCGTACGGCCCTCGACTGGAAACCGTGTCTGCTCGTAGCTTGGGGGAAGCGAACGCTTCTCCGGCTCGATCCAGATTTGCAGGAAATGCAGTCCCTCCGTCTTCGATGCGTTCATTTCGCTGTGCGCGACGCCCGTTCCGGCGCTCATCCGCTGCACTTCCCCCGGCGTGAGAACGGCACCCGTCCCAGTGCTGTCACGGTGTTCGATTGCACCCTCGAGAACGTAGGAGATGATCTCCATGTTCTGATGCGAATGCGTTCCGAAGCCGGCCCCGGGCGCAACGCGATCCTCGTTGATGACTAGAAGATCCTGGAAGCCGGTGAAGCGCGGGTCGTAGTAGTTGGCGAAGGAAAACGTGTGCCGGCTGTCGAGCCAGCCGTGCTGGGCGTGCCCGCGGTCATTCGAACGTCGCAGAGAGAGCATGGAACCTCCTACCTCGCGGGAAGCTAGATTGCTCCGACTCGTACCGCTTGGACGAGGTTGGTCAACGGGTCCGGCCGATGCTCAACCGTCGTTGGACCGTCGCGGGTAGTGGCGGGCGAGCTTCTCGTGAAGGACATGCTTGGGGGCTTCGACGTGTTGGCGAAGGCGGCGTGAGCCGAGCCATGCCACGCATGCTCCGAGGGCGAGCGCGACCACGAGGCCGACGAGGATGTTGATCATGGCTTGACGGTCTCCTCCGCGGGAACCGCGTCGAAGAGGCTGCGCACATACGCAATGACGGCATCCTCCTCTGCATCGGAGAGGTTCTGGCGCATCGCGACCATGGCCGTGCCCGGGATACCTCTCGCGAGGACGTCGTGAGCCCGCGCTTCGGTGGGCTGCTTGAAATGGAAGTTCGCGGGGAGGCGTGGCGTGCGCATGTCGGCCGGACCGTCCGCGCGTCCGTTCATGCCGTGACAGGCCGCGCATCGAATCTCGTACACGGTCCGCCCGAGCTCGAGGTCGCCGCGCGCTCGGGTCGGAGGCGCGTCGAGCGATCCGACGAAGGCGATGACCCCTTTCAGATCTTCCTTCGAGAGCTCCTTGAACCGAGGCATGGCGGTGCCCGGGACACCATTCCAAAGGACGTCATTCAAGCGATCGGCGGTAAATGCTGCGGCCGTAAGATCGGCCGGGCGCGGCAAGAGCGTCGTAGACGCAAGCCCATCACCGTGTCCGCCAGCACCGTGACAGCCGATGCATCGTGTCGCGAAGACCCGTTCACCGCGATCGATATCGCCCCCTGACGTGGAGATTGGAAAGCGCGGGCCGGAGGGGTCGACATCCTTGCACGAGCAGTGAGGGCTCCCGGCGGACGTGCCTGCGTCCTTCTTCTCTCGTCCAAGCGACTGCAGGTAGGCGACGAGAGCGATGGCATCCGGTCGAGGCGCTGCGGCGGCTCCGTCGAAGAGCCACGGGAAACGCGGCATCACGCTGAGCGGCTCGACGGCCCGAGGATCGTAGAGGTGCGTGAGCTGCCAGTCGTTCCGACGAAGCCCACCCTCGCGCGCCAGATCTGGACCGATTCGCCGCGTGCCGTAAAGATGCGGGATGTCGTTGCGTTGCTCCCAGGCTGCCGTGGCAGGTCCGAAGCGCGCGACGTCCTCCTCCGTCGCTCGCACCTGTTGCGTGTGGCAGTAGGCGCAGCCTTCTCGTGCGTAGATCTCACGGCCACGAAGCTCGAGATCGCTACGCGTCGGCGTCGTTTTGGGCGCGTCTCTCCGAGTCTCCTCTGCGAGCGCGCGCATCGGAAGGACACCGAGCGCGACGAACGACAACGCGAAGAACGCAACCCCCACCGCAAAGACGATGACGTACGCCCAGCCGATGGCCGCTGGCACACGCGAAGTGTCATCCCCGGACCGCGCGGGCATCACCAGGTCGGTCTTCCGGCCGGAGCGACGCTGCTCGTAGGACGGTCCGCTGAAGAACGCTTTGAAGAGCGCCAGGAAGCCCGCGAGCAGACAGACCCCTGAGGCTATACGCACGATCCAGTATGGCCTCGAGAGCGTGAGCGAGTCCGTCCACGGCCGGAGCGAGCTCCACGCATCCGCTTGTACGAGGCCCGCGATCGTGAGGTCGAGGACCATCGTGACGAGCCCGACGACGAGAAGGACGTATGCGAGGTTGAGGGCGCGCGCGTCGTAACGGGAAATCGGGGAATGCTCCCATGCGTGCGCCAACGCACCGATCGCCATGAAGGACCCGAACCCGAGCATCGCAAGGTGGGAGTGACCGACCACCCAGTCCGTGAAATGGACGACGCGATTGAACGGTATCAGCGCCTGCGTGGCCCCCTGCAGACTGACGAGCAAGTAACAGACAACGGCCGTCCATACGAAACGAAGCGCCGGGTCCGCTGCGACCTTTGCAGCCTCCCCGCGGACCGAGAGAAGGAGATTCGTGACGACCACGATAACCGTGAAGCCAAGCAGCACCGATGCCACCACGGACCCGAGCTGCGCGTCCATCGGAAGGGGCGAGAGCAGGTAGTGGTGCATCCCGTTCAGCGGGTACACGGACGCGAGGAGCCAGAACCCGAAGAGCGAGAGCGCGTGGCTGAAGATCGGGCGCGCGGTTCGCGCGGGGATCACGTAATACGCCACCGCAAGCGCGATGGGGGTGACGAAGAGCCCGACGGCGTCGTGGGTCCAGAGTCCGCTGAACGCCGCCCCCGCGGCCCCGGGGACGTACTCCGGCACGACGTTGCCGATGGCATAGGCCGCCGGCGTGAACACGAGTGCGGCGACGAGGTACCAGCCCGAGACGTACATCTCTCTCGCTCGGGTCGAGAGGAACGGCATGACGAACTGCACGAGCGCGAGCCCAAACGCGATGCTCGCGATGACGTCGACATAGAGCGGGAACTCAGCCCACTCGAGCGGCTGGGAACGACCTGCGAGGACCGACGCCCACCCGAGAAGAACGATGGCGCATTGCCAAGTGACGAACATGACCCAACCGAGTGGCCTGCTCGTCACGCTCCGATCGGTGAGCCGCGGGACTACGTAATAGAGAAATGCGAGAAACGCATTTCCCAGCCAGCCAAAGAAGATTCCCTGCGTGTGAACGAAGCGAAGCCGTCCCCACGTGAATGCCGCGGTCGTTCCCGCGAAATTCGGAAATACGAACTTCGCCGCGACGGCCAAACCGGCCAACGCGACGACGACCAAGGACGCGAGCGCCGCGATGCCATGGGCGCGCACGAGGTGGTGCTCGATCTTCGGCGTCGATGTACGGCCGCTCATTTCGTGACGGCCTCCCGTCCGTCGTAGCCGCCCACCGGTCCGGGGAAGCAGCAATCGTCCGGCGGATCGCTCGGCGTCCAATGCGGGTTCTCGGGCAGCCGGCGACGCACCGGCGGGAGCGACCGCAGATAGAGGATGAGCGCGCCCATATCCTCGTCGGTCAGCGCCTCGAGGCCGACCTCGTAAGGCATCGCGGGATTCAGACGATGTCCGTCGGCAGCGACCCCATGGCGAACCGCGCGTTCGATATCGGCGTCAGTCCATGTCCCGATCCCCGTCTCGCGATCGGGCGTGAGGTTCGGCGGAATCAACGCCTCACCGTTGCCCGTGCGTAGAGAGAATCCACCTCCTGCGAAGAGGTGAGCCTCGTCGTACGAGCCGTCGGGAAGTCGGGGAGAATGGCAGTCACGGCAGATCGCCACGGTCGTGAGGTATTTGCCGCGTTCGACAGTCCGCCCACGCGGGGCCGTCATCGGTCTCGGACGCGGCGCCCGCGGCTCGGGAGGCCGCCACGTCGCGAGGTAGTGATTCTCCGTGTTGCGTCGTTCTACGGGCGTGAGCGTCTTCAGATACGCGAGGAGATCGCGCATATCGTCGTCCGCCATCTCGGCATAGAGATCCGTCGGCATCTGGAATTTGAAGGCCATCTGCCCGCGAATCGTCGCTTCTAGAATGCCCGCAGGCATCGCGCTGGCGACCGCGGAGACGTTCGCGCTCGAGACGCGCCCCCAAGGACCGGCGAACGGAATTCCTCCGCCGAAGAGCTTCGTCCTATCGAGGTGCTCACCGTCCGCGGCGCGGAGCGTGTGGCACTCCTTGCACGCTCCAATCGAGGTGAGATAGTCGCCGTTACGGGGGTCGCCTGCGACCGGCGCGAGCTCGACCCAGCCCTCGGTCGCCTTCGTCGCTCGACGCTCGTCTTCCTGCGAGAGCATCCTTGGCTCTTCGCGGCAGCCCACGAGAACGAGGAACATGAACGTGATGAGGCGCTTCACGGCGTGAGTCCGGCGTGTTCATACGGGGCGACGATTTCGACCGAGCTATCCAGCCCGAGATCAGGCCCATCGCTCATCATTTGGTAAACGCACCAATGACCTCGGCCTCGAACACGGGTTCGGCGGCGTTGTTCTCGCCGCTCGCCCCCGACGACACGCTCGAGACGTCGCTCGTGGGCGCCGCCGGCGCTTGCGGAGGATGGCTGCAACCCGGCCCGAGGCCGAAAGACCGACTCATCGACGGCTCCTTCATTTGGCGACGCCAGCCTGCGCCCGATCTCGTCCGCGCACTTGGACGAGGTTGTATCGCTCAAGAGCCCCGTCACCTCCGTGATCGTTGGGCGGGGTGAACGTCCAGCGCTCGCCCTCCTTCTAGGTCACACTGCTTCCCTCCTTTCAGTGCATCGCCGACCTGCGCGCGCGGCGCCTCGAACGTGTTCTTCCAGAGTGGAGCGCGCCTGCGATCCCGATTCACCTGGTCTACCCGAGCACCCGCCACATCTCGCCCAAGGTGAAGGCGTTCATCGACCACCTTCAGTCGCATATGACGCCACCACCCTGGGAGCTCGGCCCGACACCTTAGTCACCGAATGCCGCGGCTCGCGTTCTCGATCACCGTCGCGACGGCCGCAGGCTGCGACTCGTAGATCGCGTGGCTGCCCTTCACCTCGCTGACGGACGCGCCGATGCGCTTCGACATCATTTGCTGCGCGGGCGGCGGGATCATCCGGTCCTCGGTCGACACCAAGTACCAGCTCGACTTGCCGCGCCACGCGGGCTTCGTCACCTTGCCCTCGAGCGCTGCGACGCCCCACGGAACCTGCGAGTTCGCGCGGAACTCGGCCAGCTTCGGATCCAAGTCGCCTGCGAATGACTCGGCGAACTTCGCGCGGTCGAGGAGGAGGAAGCCGTCCCGCGGAGGAAGGATCGGCGGAACCGCAGCGCCCGGAGGCGGGTTCGCGATGAGCGCCGCCACGGACTCACCTTCATCGGGAGCGAAGGCCGCGATGTAGGCGAGGCTCGCGACCTTCGGGTGATTGCCGGCCTCCGTGATCACGACGCCGCCGTACGAGTGACCGACGAGGACCGTCGGGCCATCCTGCTGATCGAGGACGCGGTTCGTCGCCGCGACGTCGTCCGCGAGCGAGGTCGTCGGGTTCTGGACGATGCTCACGTGGAAGCCCTTCCCGCGAAGGATGCCGTAGACCTTCTCCCAGCCGGAGCCGTCGACGAAACCACCGTGCACGAGGACCACGTTCTTGATCGAGCTGTTCATGATGACCACCATTTCTGCCTTTCTGAACCTGAGACGCCGGCCCCTGCCGGGCCTTACCTCGCCTCGTACTCTTTTCTGCGAATGGGGCGAAACTGGCCGAAATGCTGACGGATAGGAGCGATCAGGCGTGGGGCGACGGGCTGAAAGACGCCGCCGCCGTCGCCGATCTGCGCGACTACCTAAGGCGATCGCTCGCGGAAAGGATTCGATCATGCGGGACGGCGCGGCGACCATGAAGCGCGTCACACTCGAGCTCGGCGGGAAGTCGCCCTCGATCCTCCTCGACGATGCGGTGCTCGATCAGGCCATTCCTGCAGCGCTCATCATAGCCTTCATGAACAGCGGCCAAGCGTGTGCGGCTGGGGCGAGACTCCTTGTTCCGAAGAGCCGGCTCGAAGAGGTGCGGAAAGCCATGCCGCGCCGCGGGCCTCGAGGTCGGCCCAAAGAATGGGTAGCTGCGACGACTCCTTCGACGTGGACGGCTTTCGCTCTCGACGATGCGCACCGGAGAAGTCGCGAAACTCGGAAGCCGCCGTGCTACTACATCGATGCCATGGGCGCTGCGCTGCCCCAGACGCCGTCCAGGCTCGGACCGTACGAGCTGCTCTTTCCGATCGGCAGCGGCGGGATGGCCACGGTCTATCTCGCGCAGCATACCGAGCGCGTGGGGGCGCTCTACGCGCTCAAGCTGACACATCCTCACCTGCGCGCCCGACTCGATCGCGCGCGTGAGCTCGTGGCCGAGGCGCGGATCGCGACGCGCATCCGTCACCCCAACGTCGCGCAGGTGCTCCACGCGGACGAGGCCACTGGCGGCGTCTACCTCGTGATGGACTACGTCGAGGGCGACAGCCTTGCCGAGCTCGCTCGGAGCCTCGAGGCATCCGGCGAGAGGATGCCGCTATCGATCGGTCTCGGGATCGTCTGCGGCGCGCTCGAAGGACTGCACGCTGCCCACGAGCTTTGTGGCGACGACGGCGCACCGCTCGCGATCGTGCATCGCGATTTCTCCCCTCACAACATCCTCGTCGGAGTCGACGGCGTCGCACGCCTCACCGACTTCGGGATCGCGAAATCGAGGGACAACGAGGCGGTCACCGAGAGCGGCGTCGTCAAAGGGAAGTTCGGCTACATGGCCCCGGAGCAGCTCCGTGGGCGCACGCTCGATCGACGCGTCGACATCTGGGCGGCCGGCGTCGTCGCGTGGGAGATGTGCACGGGCGAACGCCTCTTCGGCAGCGGAGACCACGCCTCGATGATGCTCCGCCTCGTCACCGAAAAGCCGCGCCGGGCGAGATCGATCGCGCCCGCGCTGCCGCCCGCCCTCGACGACGCGATCGCGCAAGCGCTCGAGCTCGACGCACAACGCCGATGGGGAACGGCGCGCGAGCTCGGCGCCGCGATACGCGCGGCCGCGCCGATCGCCGATACGATCGAGATCGGCGCCTTCGTCCGCCGCGTCGCGCAGGGTCAGCTCGGTGCGCGCGCGACGTCGATCGCCGAAGCGATACGACGCCGAGCAACGAGCAGCGTGCGCGCGCCTTCACGCCGGTGGATCCTTCCCGCGGTGCTCCTCCCGATCGTCGCTGCGAGCGCAGCCGCCGCCGCGATCGTCGTCGTGAAGCGTGCTCCCGCCTCCGTAATCGCGCCGCCGATCGCGCCGCCGACCACGGCGAGCTCTTCCGCTACCACCCACGTGTTGCCCCCCCCGTCCGCGATCCTCGAGCAGCCGCCGGCGGCCGTGACGTCTGCATCGGCATCGGCATCGGCATCGGCGCCAGCCCCAGCCTCGCCGCGGCCTCGCACGGCGCCGCGCGCGAGGGGCACGTCGACAAAGTCCTCGACGAACGGCGGCGCTCTGCTTGACAATCCGTACAAGAACGAATGAAGCGACTCGCGCGGATCGCGTCACAGTTCTTCTTCGCGGTCGCGTTAATCGTTGGTCGCGCCGCTGCCGAGGGCGAACGATCCCCCGCCACGCTCTTTGACGAGGCGCGCGCGGCGTTCGCGCAGAAGGACTTCGTGACCGCGGCGCGCAAGTTCGAAGACGCCTACCGTGAGGCACCGCGAGGACAGTCGATCTACAACGCGGCGCTCTCGTGGGACCCCGCCTCGGAGCCCGCGCGCGCGGCCGACGACTACGCGCTCGCGCTCGAGGATCCGAGCCTTCCGTCGAGCGCTCAGACCCGCGCACGCGAGCGGCTCGCTTCCCTCGAACGATCGCTTCTCACGCTGCGGGTCGATGCAGCGACGCCGGCGAGCGTCTCCGTCGCGCACGCGGAAGGCCGGCAACTGCCCGCGACGGTCCATCTCCCGCGAGGCCGACACGAGCTCGTCGTCCACTTCGCCGACGGTCGCCTCGTCCGACAAGAGATCGAAGCGGGCGCCGGCGAACACGTGTCGATCCGAGTGACCCCGCCTGCGACACCTGCGGCGGCGGCTCCTGAACCTCCGCCCAGAACTGCGCCAAGCCCCGCAGAACCACCGAAGGCGAACGGCTCCGCGGGACGCACGCTCGGCTTCGTCGCGCTCGGGACCAGCGTAGCCGCTGCGGGCGGAGCGCTCGTCCTAGGCTCTCTCGGTCTCGACGCTCGCGATCGGTTCGAAGACTCGCGGCGCCTCGACGACGACGCGCGCTCGCAGGCAGTCGGCCTTCGGACGTGGGCAAACGTCGCGTGGGGCGCGGCCGCCGTCTGCGCGGTGACGGGGGGAGTCCTCCTCCTCACAGCGCTGCGCCCGCCGTCGCCGAAGATCGCGCTCGGCGTCTTCGGTGCCGCCGGAACGTTTTGAGCGCTAAGCTCTCCTCCGTGCACGCCCGGACCTCGCTCGCGCCGGCGATCGTCGTGCTGGCTTCCATCGCCGCGTGTACGTACTCGGTCGGCGAGCTCGCGACGACATCGCTGGATTCTGCGCCGGACGGCGGCCCGGCTTCGTGCACGGACGTCCTGCGCGACGCGAAGAACTGCGGTCAGTGCGGCCATGACTGTCTCGGACAGCCCTGCGACGACGGCTTCTGCCAGCCGAAGATCGTCGCGGACGCGCAGGACGATCTCCGATCGATCGCGGTCGACGATCGATCGGTCTACTGGGGAAGCGGCGGCTCCGGTGGCGTCTGGTACTGCACCGAGAAGAACTGCGCGACCGTCAAGCAGCTCCACGTCGAAGAGCGCGCGGTGGTTGCCATCGCCCCGACGACCACCCACGTGTTCTGGACGCTGGGCGATGCGATCCTTCGTTGGGCAAAGGGCACCGACGAAATCGTGCGGGTCGACGACAGTGCCGGATCCAACGTCGACGCCCTCGCGGCGAACGAGAGCTTCTTCTATTGGACCGCCGCGAGCGACGTCGGCGGCGTCGCGCGCTGCGCCGCAACAGGCTGCACCCAAAACCGAACGGACTTCGTCGCCGGTTACGGCTGGCCGCACCCGACCGGACTCGCGCTCGGCAAGGCGGGCTTCGTGTTCGCCAGCGGCGACGGCGATCGGCAAATCGTGTATTGCGCACCCACCTGCGACGAGCCTGGAGGGGGACGCTCGAACATTCTCGCGGAGGGCCAGCGTGGCGCGATCGCGTTCGCCCTCGACGACCGCTTCGCGTTCTGGACGAGCGCGAATGCCGTGATGCGCGCTTCGACGGCTCAACCGTTCGCGCCGACGCAGATCAGCGCGATCCCGAGCGCGTCCGCGATCGCCGTCGACGCTTCGTACGTCTACGTCGTCTCCGCCGGCACGATCTCCAAAGTGCCGAAGGAGGGCGGCGCTGCGATCGTCCTCGCCAAGGATCTGCCGACCGCACGCGCGATCGCGGTCGACGACCAACGCGTCTACGTCGCGAATGCCGGTCCGAGGGGCACGGTGGTATGGATCGCCAAGTAGGATGCACTCACCGACCGACGACGAGCTCTCGACGCTGCTCTCGACCCGCTTCGACCCGAATCCGGCGCCCGAAGCATCGTTCGTCCTGACGGTGGCCTCGGGAGAGACCTTCGAGATCGCCGCCAGTCACGGGGGCCGTCTCCTCCTCGGGAGCGGCCCTGCGTGCGAGCTCCGCCTCACCGATCGCGAGCTCTCGCGCCGTCACGCGTCGCTCGAGGTCGTCGATCGATCGCTTCGCCTCGTCGATCTCGGCTCGACCAACGGCACGTTCGTCAACGGCGTGCGTGTCCGCGACGCGCTCCTCGTGGGTGGTGAGCAGCTTCGTGTCGGCGGCATCGTGCTGCGCATCGAGCGGAGCGTCCTCGATGCGCCGCCGCCGCTCCCTCCCGTCGTGAGCTTCGGACCGCTCGTCGGCGCCAGCACGGAGATGCGCCGGCTCTATCCGCTCTGCGAGCGCCTCGCGGCGGCGAACGTGCCCGTGATCATCGAGGGCGAGACAGGGACAGGCAAGGAGGCGCTCGCCGAGGCGCTCCACACGATGGGCCCGCGCGCGCAGGGGCCGTTCGTCGTCTTCGATTGCACGGCGGTCCCGCCGAACCTCGTCGAGTCGGAGCTCTTCGGACACGAGAAGGGGGCCTTCACCGGTGCGACGGCGCAACGGCGCGGCGTCTTCGAGCTCGCAAGCGGCGGAACACTGCTCATCGACGAGATCGGCGACCTCGACGCCTCGCTCCAGCCGAAGCTCCTCCGCGCGGTCGAGCGCTCGGAGGTGCGGCGCATCGGCGGCGACAAGCCGATCCGCGTCGACGTCCGGATCCTCGCTGCAACGCGACGCGATCTCGACAAGGAGGTCCAGGCCGGTCGGTTTCGCGACGATCTTTTTCATCGCCTCGCCGTCACGAGGATCGAGCTCCCTCCGCTCCGCGAACGGCGCGGCGACATCACGGTGCTCGCGCGGTGGCTCTGCCACCAGCTCGGCGCAGACGCGAGCGCGCTCCCCCACGACGTCTTGAAGCGGTGGGAACGCGAGCCGTGGCCCGGCAACGTGCGCCAGCTCCGCAACGCCGTCGCGCGCTTCCTCGCGCTCGGCGATCTCGCCGCGCCGAGCACGAGCCCAACGGCATCACCAAACGCACCCGCGACCGATCCGATCTCGGGCGTGCTCTCGGAGCGGCTCCCGTTCGCGCGCGCCCGCGAGCGCATCATGGCCGACTTCGAGCGCCGCTATGTGGAGCAGATGCTCGCCGATCACGGCGGCGACATCGTCCGCGCCGCGGAAGCCTCGGGCATGAGCCGGCGGTACTTCACGATGCTACGCGCACGCACACGCTGATGGAACGAATCCTTCGAGGCTCGAAGGATCCTTTCCATCCCATGCGCCGAACGGGCGGTTCGGTCGTCGATTTCTCCGGCAAAACCGCGTGGGACGCCCTTGGCGTGGCCCTTGCGAAGGGAGCCGGTCATGGGAAAGCACCTCCTGGGGCCGCTCGCGCTCGCACTCGCCGTGGTCGCCGCCTGCTCCAACTCCGATCCGAGCAACGACGGCTCGGGGTCTGAAGGCGGCGACGGCACGAGCGAAAAAGGCCTCTTCACCTGCGACGGGGCGGCCAAGCCCGACGAGCTGGCGCTCCCTCGCCTTTCGCGCGCCGAGCTCGAAAACACGCTCAAGTTCGCCGTCGCGCTCGCCAACCCCAACGACGCCGAAGAGATCTGGAAGAGCATCGGGGACACGTTCGTACGCTACCCGGAAGATCTCCGAACGCCGGCGCCAGGCGATCTGAAAGGCGGATACGACCGTGGCGATCAAGCCATTCAGCAAACCCAGGTCGACGCGATTTACGAGATCGCGATCGCGATCGGCAAGGAGCTCACTGCGACCCCGGCGCGGATTGAGGCGCTGCTGGGAGCGTGCGCGACCGACTCCGCAACGGACAATGATCGCGCCTGCCTCGATGACTTCATCGCCACGTGGGCCGCGCGGATCATGCGCGCTCCGCTCGACGCCGGAGATCTCGCCTTTTACGCCGACATCGCCGGCGACAAGCCCGTCGATCCCGCGGGCGTCGCCGACGTCATCGCCGCGATCCTGAACGCACCGCAGACGCTCTACCGCGTCGAGCACGGGACCGCCGATTCGGAGGAGACCGCGCCGCTGTCGAGCTTCGAGCTCGCGGCGCGCTTGTCCTATCAGTTCTGGCAGTCGCCTCCCGACGACGAGCTCTGGAAGGCCGCGGAGGAGAACGCTCTCCTCGACGAGGCGGGCTATCGAACGCAGGTCGAGCGCCTCGTTGGCGATCCGGAGCTTCGCAACGCGCTCGACGGCTTCATCGCGCAGTGGCTTCGCCTCGACGAGCTCGCGCCGCTCGACGTGCTGAAGAACGATCCCGCCTTCAAGGCCTTCGCCGGCGACGACATGCCGCCAGATTCAGGGCGCGCCCAGATGATCGACGACGTCTTGCTCTCGGCGTTCGCGATCACCTCCGGAGGAGGCAGCGTCAGCGACTTCCTGAAGGACAAGCATGCCTACGCCAAGGACGGCTACCTCGCCTCGATCTACGGCGTCCCCGTTTGGAGCGGTACGGGCCCCGCCCCGCTCTTCACCTCCGAAAAGCGCGCCGGCCTCCTGACGCGCGCAGCGCTCCTCTCGACCGGGACCTCGACGACGCGTCCGATCCACAAGGGCTACGTGATCCGCAACGCGGTCCTCTGCCAGCAGGTGGGCACGCCACCCCCCAACGTCAACTCGAAACCTCCGACGCCGCAGGATCTCCAGACGACGCGGCAAGCGGTGGCCAATCTCACGTCCAGCGGCGCATGCGCGGGCTGCCATCTGACGCGTATCAACCCTCCTGGGTTTCTGACCGAGAACTTCGACGCACTCGGTCGCGAGAGAACGGAAGAGCGCGTCTTCGACGCGGAGGGCAAGTTGATCGGCTCGCTGCCGGTCGACACGACCGCGGCGCCTGCGGTGCAGCCGAGCGACGCGCGCCAGATGTCGGACGCGACCGAGCTCTCGCAGGCAGTCGACGAGAGCAAGCTGTTTCACTCGTGCCTCGCACGGCACTACTTCCGATTCACCCAGAGACGGGTCGAGACACCGGACAAAGACGGATGTCTCCTCTCCGAGATCGAACGCAAAGCGCGAAGCGGAGCGCCGATGGCTGAGGTGCTCTCGTCCGTGGCGTTGGCCCCGGCATTCAAGGTCAGGAGGTTTCAGTGATGGAGCGGCGACGTTTCCTCAAAGGAGTGGGGGGCGCGCTTCTCGCGCTGCCGGTGTTGCCTTCGCTGTTCAAGACGAGCCCGGCGTATGCCGACGTCGGCAACAGCAAGTGCTTCGTCCACTTTCGCACGCCGCACGGCGGCGTCTGGAACGCCAACATGTGGCCAGCGGATTCGGCCCTCACCCAGACTGTTCAATACAACCACGCGGTGAGGCGAGGCGCGCTGGTAGCGTCCACGGGCGGCGGAGACGCCTCGATAAGCCCAGTCCTCACGGCAAAGTCGTCGGTATTGACGCCGGCGGTCGTGGCCAAGATGAACATCTTGCGCGGCCTCGACATCACCACCGATATGGCCCACAACTTCGGCGGCTCACTCGGCTATTACGATAAGAACAAGGAGATACCGCAGGAGCCCCGCGCCACGATCGACCAGATCATGGCCTATTCTCCCGCCTTCTACCCGAGCGTTGCGTCGGTCCGAAGGCGAAGCGTCGCAATCAGCAAAACCAATAGCGGAATCTACGGATACCGAACTCCCGGTGTCGCATCGTCGGGAGTCTCGAACAACGCCATCGGCGGCACGGAGAGCTCGCAGGGACTCTTCGACACGCTCCTCGGCGGCGTCGCCTCGACGCCATCACCAGGCGGCGCGCCGAGACCGCCTGTCGTCGACCAGGTCCTCGAGAGCTACAAGCGCCTTCGCGACGGCAACAAGCGCTTGTCGCAAGAAGACAAGCTGCGACTCGATCAACACATGCAGGCCGTCGCGGAAGTGCAGCGGCGCCTGAAGGCTCCGCTCTCAGCCGGCTGTCAGGTGCCGGCGCGACCGACGAGCGACAACCTCGCGCTGCGCCCGATGGACGGTAATCCGACGAGAAACGTCGAGTTCTTCAGGCTGATGAACGAGGTCCTAGCGATCGCGATCAACTGCGGTTCGACGCGCATCGTGACGTTCGGCATCGACGAGAACCCCATGGGGCTGACCTTCACCTCGCGCCCTGCCCAAGGCGAAGACTGGCACCAAAACGTCGCGCACGCCGCAAGCGAGGGAGGTACCGCCCAGGCGCTCATCAAGGAGTTCAACCGCACCTTCTTCTCGGGCGTCTTCATGGACCTCGTCAGCCGCCTCGACAGCTTCAGTGACGGCGCGGGCAAGACGCTGCTCGATCACTGCCTCGTCGCGTGGGGCCAGGAGAGCGGCAACGTCACGCACCTTCCATTCTCGATGCCGGTCATCACGGCCGGCTCGGCCGGCGGAGCGATCAAGACGGGGAACTATTGCGATTATCGCAACCTCTCGCGTCAGCTGAGCGGCGACTCCACCACGGGCACGGAGTCGCTCTGGCCCGGCCTGCTCTACAACCAGTGGCTCAGCACGGCGCTCTTGGCGATGGGGATCCCGAAGAGCGAGTGGTCCGAGTCGAGCCACGGCGGCTACGGCGCACGTCCGACGTTCGATACGGGCAGCTACTTCTTCACCAACAACGGATTCACTCAAGCGCAGGTCTACACGGATGCCATGTGGCAAAAGACCGGCGAGCTCCTTCCCTTCTTGGCGTGACGAGGCGACATCGATGAAATTAGCACAATGGATTTCGAGCCTCGCGATCTTCGCGAGCCTCACCAGCGCATGCTCTTCGAGCGACGACGTGGGCCAGCCCAAGTCCGGCAACAGTGCTCCGGACGGAGGCAACACCGCGCATCTGTCGGGCGCGTTCACCAACCTCTGCGCGACGTGCCATGGCGACGAGGGCCGAGGCAAAGACAAGAACCCAGCCATCCCCGGCACGCGCGACGAACAAGGCTACATCGCACGCGTCCGCTCCGGCGGCGGCCCCATGCCCGCCTTCGACAGCTCGCTCATCAGCGATGCCGAGCTCGAGGCCGACTACGCCTGGCTCACGACGAAGCGGCAGTAGCCTCCAGATACTTCCGAAGCGGTTCCCAGTACATTCTCGTCCACACGCCGTCGATGTGCTGACCTGGTCTTCGCGGAGCGCATTCGTGCGCTACACGATTCGAATCTCGGCGGCGCGCATCTTCGAGGTGTGGACGGAGCCCGATTGGCGGCGCTAGCCGTTCTGGAACACGAGTCCTTAGAACGCCGTGTCGATCCAGCCGCCGAGGTCGAGGACGACGCGATGTTCTTCGACGCGAAAAGCGTGAAGGCCGCGCGGATAAGGGAGGACGCAGAGTACGAACGCGTGCGCGTGACGTTCACCGGCACCCTCGGCATCGCGCGGCTCGCTCCCCAGGTCGACGTGGGGTTCGGCGATGGTCGACCTCGGCATCGCGAACAGCCGGATGAAGGACTTCTTCGACATCTGGTTCCTCTCGCAGAACTTCGCCTTCGAAGGAGCCATGCCCGCAGACGCGCGTTCTAGGCGACGTTCGAGAAGCGGAGCACGCCCCTCCCCGAGGCAGTCCTCGTTCGCACTCACTGAAGCGTTCTCGAAGGACGGCGCGAAGCAGAAGCAGTGGAAGGCGTTCATGTCACGCCTGTCGAAGACGGCGATACCCAAGGCGCTCGCCGAGATTGTCGGCGCCATCTCACCATTCCTCTGGCCGCCCCTCGACGCGCTACGGGCGAGTGCGGCCTTCGCGCGAAGCTGGACGGCCCGAGGACCTTGGAGCTGACGGTCACGCGCGGCCTTCCCGTCGCCCTCCCCACCTGCGCCGGAATGCTGTCCACCATCGTCACCACTTCGACCGAAACGGCACGCAACGGGTGGAACGCCCAGGTCACGCCAGTCTCGGTTTTTCCGCGGGTTCCTAACACGAGAGGGTGAGGTCGCCGTCTTCGACAATGGTCACGAGCCGATCGACTTCGTCGTCGACGCAGAAACGCGCCGAAGTCCTCGAGATGGTGAGGCGGAGATCGCAAGGCTCGGGCCCCGCTGCGTCCTCCTCGAATCCTATCGATACACTGAGCTCGATCCGCTCACGGGCGAGGCCCGGCCGGCAACGCCAGAGGTCTTGCAGCGACTCGCGCGCTCCGCAGCTTCGGAGACGGGATTCCCCGACTTCGCGCCGGACGCTTGCTTGGTGAATCGCTACGCGCCGGGCTCGCGGCTCACGCTCCATCAAAACAAGAACGAGCGCGCGTTGGAAGCGGTGCATCCGCAGACGGGCGCTCATCGCTTCAATCTCACCCTCCGTCGAGCGGGATAGACGGCCCCGGTCGAACGCGCCGACGAATTCGATCGCAAGGATCGGAGCGCGGCATCTGTCACCTCGATGCAGGTTGTTCTCGAGACGCGAGAAGCGTCTCCAACAGAGGAAAACGTCATGAACCAATTGTCCTTGAGCCAACTCGGATCGCCGCTCGGCGACCTCCTGCTCGTCACCGACGAACAACAGGTCCTGCACGCGCTGGGGTTCGCGGACCAGCGTTGGCACCTGCGCCGTGGTCTGCGCGAGCGATATGGAGTCGACGCGCTTCGAGAGATCCCCCCACCGGAACCAATCGCACGCGCGCTCGGACGGTACTTCGCCGATGAGCTGACGGCGCTGGAGTCACTCCCGACGGCGACGGAGGGGACCGAGTTGCAGGGACGCGTGTGGGCAGCGCTGCAGCGCATCCCGTGCGGCACGACCACCAGCTACGGCAAGCTCGCGAAGGAGCTCGGCTTCCAAGATCCGCGCGCGGCCATCGACATCGGCGCAGCGATCGGCGCGAACCCGATCGCGATCGTCGTGCCGTGTCACCGCGTGATCGCGAACAACGGCGATCTCAAGGGCTTCGCATGGGGACTGCCGCGCAAGCAGTGGCTCCTCGAGCACGAGAAGGCGCTCCCGACGAAGCGCGTCGCGCCTCGAACCGAGATGCTCCCTGGATTCTGACACGAGCTCACCGATGACCGCGACGGAACCAGACCTCTCTCCGAAGACGTTGCGACGTGCCGCCCAGTTCCTCTCCCGCGTGGATGAAGACTGGGCTCGCCACGTCGAGGCCGTCGGGCCGTGTCGGCTCGAACCGAAACCAACCCGCGAGCCGTATGAGGCTCTCGTACGCGCCATCGCGTACCAACAGCTCCACGCGAAGGCCGGAGACGCCATCCTCGGCCGATGGCTCGAGCTCTACTCCGGCGCGACCTTCCCCTCGGCGGAGCAAATCCTCGCCACGAAGGAAGAGAAGCTTCGCGCATGCGGCTTCTCGACGGCCAAGGTAGCAACCATCCGCGGAATCGCGCAGGCCACCCTCGACGGAATCGTGCCGACGCTGGCTGAAGCGCGGAACGTGAGCGACGAAGCCCTCATCGACCGCCTCACGACGCTCCGTGGTGTGGGGCGGTGGACCGTCGAGATGCTCCTCATCTACAGCCTGGAGCGCCCCGACATCTTGCCGATCGGCGACTTCGGGGTTCGTGAGGGGTATCGACGCCTGAAGCGGCTCGACGAAACGCCGACGCCACGCCGTATGCGCGACCTCGGAGCCGCTTGGAGCCCCTACCGAACCGTGGCTGCCTGGTATCTCTGGCGACTGCCCGCTTCCGGAGCGCGGCGGTGACGACCCGTGGAAAGCGAGCATGAAGCCCATGGCTCATGGTGGATCCGAAACCATGCTTCGACCGCGCGAGTTTGAAAGTAAGAACCGGAGTTCCGTCGGAGCGCCCCTCGACTACTCCCTATCCACGTCACCGAGCGGTTCGATGACATTTCGACGTCAACGAAAGGACGGTCTCCAAATGGGCAAAGAGAATGACAACAAGGCTGTCGTTGGTCGCTGGTTCACCGAGTTCTGGGGAAAGAACGTGAATCTCGCGGTCATCGAAGAGATCGCCGCGCCCGACATGCTGCTCAAGTACTCGCTTCACGAGCCACGCCGTGGGCGGGCTGACATCAGGGCGTTCATGACCGACTTCCGTGCAGCTTTTCCCGACCTCAACTTCTGGGGCACCGCCGATCTGATCGCGGAAGGCGACTACGTCGTCGGTCAGTGGGAAGGCGGCGGAACGCACACGGGGCCGGCCTTCAAGGACTTCCTGCTTGGCGGCCTTCCCGCCGCGACTGGCCGCAAGATGCGCTTCACCGGCACGACGGTATTGAAGGTGATCGACGGAAAGATCATCGAGGAGATCGGTCTGGACGACGGTCTCACGGCCATGACGCAGCTCGGACTCGTCAAGCCTGTTTGATATCGCGCGGCACCGATCCACTTGGGTCGGCGCTCTCCGCGAGAAATCGAGGCCCGCCCGACCCCCGGTGCGGGCCTCACCTATTTAAGACGTCTCGAAAAATCTTCAGCTGCATTTCGATTTGAAGAGCAAGGGCCGGAGCGTCGCTGGAAGACCGCAGCGATAGCGTGCCGATAGTCAAGTTCACCGATAAAGAGAAAGCAGACCCTGATTTCGAGAGCAAGGATCGGAGTGTCTCGAATGCCCTTCGAAGCAATAGTCGACGAAGAACCGCCTCGAGATTATGCGCATGCCGACGAACACGCAGAAAGATGCACCTGGCCTGCGAACAAAGCCGATCCCAGTAGCCAATGACCCGCGCTGGGCGCGCATCGTCGCCCGCGACAAGATGGCCGACGGTCAGTTCTGGTACTCGGTGCTGACCACCGGAATCTATTGTCGTCCTTCCTGTCCATCGCGCACCGCGCACCCCAAGAACGTTACGATCCATGACACGCTCGAGAGCGCGAGAGCCACCGGCTTCCGGCCTTGCAAGCGCTGCAACCCCGAGGGGCCCTCGGTGGAGAGCGAGAACGCGGCGCTCGTCGTCAAGGCCTGCCGCATCATCGAGGAGAGCGAGGAGGAACCCTCATTGGAGAGCCTCGCCGAATCCGTCGGTCGGAGTCCCAGCTACTTTCATCGCGTGTTCAAGGCTGCAACCGGCCTGACGCCCAAGGACTATGCGGCCGCCGACCGGGCGAAGAAGGTTCGCGAGGGGCTCGAGACCGGCAACAGTGTTACCGAATCGATCTATGACGCCGGCTTCAATTCCAGCGGCCGTTTCTACGAGAAGTCGACGGGCATGCTCGGCATGACGCCAACAAAGTATCGAGCAGGCGGAGCAAACGAGGAGATTAGGTTCGCGGTCGGACAGACTTCACTCGGCGCGATCCTCGTAGCGTCGAGCATCAAGGGCGTCGCCGCGATATTGCTCGGGGACGACCCAGAAGAGCTCGTCCACAGTCTCCAGGACCGCTTCCCGAAGGCGCACCTCATCGGCGCTGACCGTGAATACGAGACTCTGATCGCGCGGGTGGTGGGCTTCGTCGAGAACCCCACCGTCGGCCTCGACCTGCCGCTCGACGTCCGCGGGACGGCGTTCCAGCGCCGCGTATGGCGAGCGCTGCAGGCGATCCCCGTCGGCGAGACGGCGTCCTACGCCGAGATTGCGCGACGCATCGGAGTTCCCGAGTTCGTACGAGCAGTAGCCAGCGCCTGCGCCGCAAACAACCTCGCGGTCGCCATTCCATGTCACCGCGTTATTCGAAATAACGGCGGCCTCTCCGGCTACGCGTGGGGAGTCGCTCGAAAACGTGCACTCCTCGAGCGAGAGGCATCGAAGCCTCTCGAGGTGGTCCACAAGGAAGACAGCTGAGTTCGGCGATGGATCGCGCGCTGTAAGGCAGCCCATCGTCGATTCGAAGAGAGAAATCGGAGTGTCGCGGCAAGCGCCCCCTGCCCAACATGAATGCCATGAAGACCAAACAGGTTTCCGCTCAGGCTGATCTCGCTCGCCCCCCGTCTCCAAGAGGTTCGACGCACCTCTCCTGCGATGGCGGAGACGAAGCAAGGAAACGACATCGACACTTCGATGGGATGGGCGCCATCGTGGCGATGCTCGTCGCACGGGCGGGAGATCCAGACAAGGCGGTCGTCATCTCGTACATCGGTGAGCTCGTCGTCGATGGCTTGGCTGTCTGGGATCTGCTCCAAAGTGGAGACGTCGAGGTGCGCTTGGCCTCTGGTGAAACGTACTTGCTCGGCGAAAGTACAGTCCTCCGTCTCGCGTGAGGTCGTCCTCGCCCTTCGATTTCAGGTCTTTCAATTCGACCGCAAGGTCCGGAGTTCCACGGCGCGTCGGCCGACGTAGGTTCTGCCTGTGACAACGGAGCAAGAAGACACGACAATGAACTTCAAACGAGCCTACCGTTCTTCGCTGCCACTCTCGGGAGCAAAGGTCTCGTCTACGACGTCCGAGCCCCTCTCCTACGCTGTCGCGGATAGCGACGTGAGCAAGGTGCCGACCGCACGCAGCGCGATCGGTGTCTGCGCGATACTTCTCGGCGAGCTGCTCGACCGTGAACGCAGTGCGAAGAAGCCATCGCGCGGGTGCCAGAAATGAAGGAACTCGACACCTTCGATTGGGCACACGTAGAAGCGGACCTTGACGTTCAGGGGCACGCGATCCTTCCGGGACTGTTGACCGAGACCGAATGCGATGTCCTGGCGGGAAGTCTCCAAGACAAGAGCGTCCTCGACGAAGCGATCGATCTGGAGGCCATGAGCCAGGGGCGCGGTGAGCTCCGGCGCTTCCGCGACCCGCTCACCGACGACCTCTCAGCGCTGCGCGCGTCGCTTTACGAAAGGCTCGTCGGAACGGCGAATCGATGGCAGGAAGCCATTGGCGATGACGCGCGCTATCCAGGGAGCTTCGGCGCACTCTCCAAGCAGCGCCGCACGAAGGGCCGGCCGATGGAGCGGTCCGCGCTCAGTCGGCTCGGCGCGGGTGATCATTGGGGCCTGCACCAGGATGCCGAAAGCGACGATGCGTTTCCGCTCCAAGTTTCCGCGCTGCTCTCTCGACCGGGCCGTCAGTTCTCAGGCGGCGAGTTCGTCATGACGGAGCAGCGTCCACGTATGCAATCGCGTCCGATCGTCGTCGTGCCGAAGCAGGGCGACGCGATCATTCTTGCGACGCATCGAAAGCCGTTTCGAGGCGCCAAGGGCTTCTATCGCGTGAGCCTCAAGCACGCGGTGAGCCGCGTGCTCAGCGGATATCGGGTCGCCCTCGAACTGCTCTTCGATGGTGCCTCGTGAATCGTAGGTGGAAGTTGATCGGAGCGGACGGCAAGGCCTACGAGAGCCCTGTCCCGGGGCACTTCGGTGGTCACCGAAAAGGAAAGATCTATGGGCGCCTTGATTGTCGCGCTGCACGACAAGCCATCGCGCACGGCGGCTACGTTGCTCATCGCGTGTTCTTCCTGAATGAAGAGACGGCTCGCGCAGCGGGCTATCGCGCTTGCGCGGTCTGCATGCCGGCCGAGCATGCGCGTTGGAAAAATTCGCGTACGCCGCCGAGAGGTCGATGATGAAGGACAAACAGCTCGAACTTCGGCCGACACCTGCCGCCGACGGGAGGGGGCGCGCGCCTTCCGCCTCCAACCACGCGGACGGATCCGTCGAGCAGCGCATCGCGGACGTCGATTGGTCCGTTGTGGCCAACGCGCTCGATGACCGCGGTTACGCGATATTGGCGGGCTTGCTTCGGCGGCCGGAGTGCGAGGCGCTCGTCGCTCTCTACGACGATCGGGATCGCTTCAGAAGTAACGTCATCATGGAACGCCACGGGTTCGGACGTGGCGAATACAGATATTTCGACTATCCGCTTCCAGAGCCGGTGTCGGATCTGCGCACCGCGCTCTATCCGAAGCTTGCGCCGATCGCGAACGACTGGCATCACCGGTTGCGAATCAACGAGAGGTTTCCGTCCACGCTCACGGCATTCACGAACGAATGCCACGCCGCAGGGCAGCGAAAGCCGACGCCGCTGATGCTGCGATACGGGCGCGGTGACTACTGCTGTCTGCATCAAGACCTCTACGGCAAGCTCGTCTTTCCGTTTCAGGTCGTGTTCCTGCTGTCGCAACCCGGGCGTGATTTCGACGGCGGCGAGCTTCTTCTCACCGACAGCGATCCACGAGTGGCCGGCTGCGCCGAGGTCGTTTCTCTGAATCAGGGAGATGCGGTGGTATTCGCCGTGAACCACCGACCGCGACAGGGACCGCGCGGCTTCTATCGCGCCAACATGCGGCACGGCGTGAGCCGTCTCCATCGAGGCGCACGTCATACGCTCGGCGTGATCTTTCACGATGGCTAGCAGTTGCAACCGCCGCGACGATTTCCGCTGAGATACTCACCGTCTGAATTGCTCGATAGGAAGCCCAGAATGACGACACTATTGGTCACGCACCCGGCCTATGCCCGCCACAAGGCGCCCGGTTGGGCATCCCGAGCGGGTCGACCGGATCTTGGCAGTGGAGAAGGCATTGGCCAATCCGCTGTTCGACACACTAGCGCGCATCCAGGCGCCGGAGGCCTCGATCGAGATGATCACGGAGTGCCATCCACTCGCTTATACCGAGACCCTGCGTCGCCTGAGCCCGCGTGACGGTGAGAGGTCGGTGCAGATCGACGGCGACACCTCGATGTCATCAGGCAGTTTCGAGGCAGCATTGCGCGGAGCCGGCGGCGCGGCTCTGGCGGTCGACCACGTCATGACGGGTAAGGTCCGCAACGCATTCAGCGCCTCGCGGCCGCCCGGGCATCATGCCGAACCGAGACGGGCAATGGGCTTTTGCTTGTTCAACAATGTCGCCATTGCAGCCCGCCACGCGCAGAGGACACATGGCGCCGAGCGAGTGGCGATCCTCGATTTCGACGTGCACCATGGTAACGGCACCCAAGCGATCTTTTGGAACGATCCCAGCGTGCTCTATGCATCCACCCACCAAATGCCGCTCTATCCTGGCACCGGTGCTCCCAGCGAAACCGGCGAGGCCGGCACCATTGTCAATGCTCCGCTCAGGCCCGGCCAGGGAGGACGCGAGTTCCGCGAGGCCATGCAGAGTGTGATCCTGCCGCGCATGGTGAAATTCGCGCCGGATCTGATCCTGATTTCCGCCGGCTTCGATGCCCATGAGCGCGATCCGCTCGGTAGCCTCAATTTCGTGGAGGAAGACTACGCCTGGGCAACGACCATGCTGCTCGATCTAGCGGCCAAGACGGCGGGCGGACGTATCGTCTCCGTGCTCGAAGGCGGCTACGATCTCACCGCCCTCGCGCGCTCTAGCGCGGCGCATGTTGCCACTCTGATGCAGGCCTAGGACATCGTCAAAGCGTGCTCGACTTGTTCTGCGAGCTGCTCAAGCGCCGCATCGGGGATGCCGTGGGAACGCAATCCATCGCGCGTCTGAAAGAGATAGTCCGCGCAAGATCCAAGTCCACCAGCCGCGGTCGCGAGGCGTTGCACGACGGCGTCGGTCGACATGTCACCGGCATACTTGCCTCCTTCCGGATCGATAGTGAAGGCTATGGCACGTCCGAAGCTCTGGCCATTGGCATCGACGAGTTCCAGCCAACGGGGAATATACCCGCCTTTGCACAGCATTTCGCGGCGCCACAGCAGGGTCAATTCGGACCGCACGTCGGCGTTCGCCAGTCGAAACGCGCTCCCGCTGCAATACCCGCCCTCATCCAGCGCCAGCATCAACCCCGGAGCCGACGGGGATGCGCGACCCGCAACGATGGACATGCAAAATGACCGGTGCCATCCCTCGATGTGCGCGATGCGTCGCTCGACATATTTGATTGCAGGATTCCAGATCAGCGAGCCATAGCCGAATATCCACACGTCACCATCGGGTCTGGACTTCAGCATCTCGTCTAGCGAGGCCTGGCGCTCTTCTTCTGTCAACAGTCGAAGATGAGGCGCATCTTTCCTGATGATCGCTGTAAGGTCATTACCTTGCAAAAGCGGGCGACTTAGAACTGCCGGCCTGGTTAAATAAGATTGCGCCACAATTTCCTTCGAACGCGCATCTCTGCCGATTGTAGTTTTCATTCCAAGCCCCTCAGGACGCAGGCATCAAACTCGCGTTCGGCAGCCCGCTTCAGTTGTTCGCGTGCAGTGTTCTTAGTGAGGAGGCGCGGCTCCCGCACTCCGCTTCCTGCTTTCAAATTTGCTTTGTTGCTATGGCCAACTGGAACACGTTGGTGAAGCCGCGCGCGTCGCACAGCAGGAGATGAAGGAGAGGCTCGACCGCCTCGCCCGAACTGAGCAACGGATACGCGGACTCATCACTTTCATCGCCGGCGGTGACCACTCCAGCTCGACCCGCGACGCCCTTCGAGACCTTGACGCACAGGCCCTCACGGAGCGGGCGGCGCTTCAGAACATCAAGGACCGGATGAACGCCCCCGTCGACCTCTCGACCCCAGACCGTGTCCTTGAACGCGCGAAGGACCTCGACGCCGACTCCGTGCGAGCCCGCGAGGGTCTACGCCGGATATTCGAGGGTGGACGCTTCTTCCTCGCCCCCGAAGACGACAGCGTCTACGTCGCGGAAGCGACCTTTCTCGCGCTCGTGACCTTGGCACAACGACAAAGCCCCCGGCGCAGGGCCGAGGGCCGGGTCGTGGTATGGCTATTCGTTGCGCGGAGGCAGTTCGCGGAGTGGAGCACGTGATTTTCGAGGCGTTGTCGCTGCCGCTCGTGGCGTGATCGGTTCATGGTGGCGTGGAGCCATGGCGGCATGGCGCTCGTCCTCGACAGAGTCGTCGCGCGTCAACCACGAGGTTGCAGCCAAGGTGTGACTGCGACAACGGAAGACGTCTCGCGGTCGAGCAGCATCACCCGTGGAGCGGGGCCCTTGGCGAGGGTTCAAATGATGTCGAAACGCATCGGAGCGTCGCTGACCGAGGTGAAGGCGAGCCACGCGCTCTACGAATCGCAGCCTGCCGCAGTGGCTTCGGCGATCGAGCACGCGAGCAACGGTGTTCGCTGACGAGATGGCGAGGACGGGGTGCCAGTCGACTACCCCTTTGGCGCTTAGTAGGCTCAACCCATGTCGGATCTCGCACACCCGCTCGCCGCCCCTTTTCACGGTCGGCAAGCGCCGGAACCAGAGCGACGACTCCTCCGCGGCCCCGGCGTGGTCGTCACCGAGATCTGGTCCGATCAACGCGATGGGGTCGTGACCGGCACGGTCCCGAAGGATGACGCCTATATCTTGTCGCTCCACCTCCGGCCACGGCCGCCGGGGAGCATGCGGGCCGAGGGCCGGTGGTCTCGCTGCCGAGATTTCGTGGCGGGCAACGTCGGCATCGTCGATTTGCGCATGGACCTCCTCTCGGAGTACGTCGGCCCGTTTCACTACCTGACGTTCTACGCGACGCGTGCCGCGCTCGACGCCGTCGCGGCCCATGCCGAGGCTCGGCCACTCCGCGATCTCCGCCATCGGCCTGGCATCGGCTTCGCGGATCCGATCGTGCGGCACCTCTTGCTCTCGCTCCAGCCGCTCCTCGGCGCGCGCACCGCCGAGGCCGTCGGTCTCCACGTGGATCACGTATCGACCGCGCTCTTGCACCATCTGGCGCGCACCTACGGCGAGATGTGCACGCGGCCCGCGCGGGTGCGTGGCGGCCTGACGCCACGGCAGCAGCGACGCGCCGAGGAGCTCCTGAACGAGCGGCTCGACGGCGGCATCACCCTCGCCGAGCTCGCGGAGACATGCGGCCTCTCGATTCGGCATTTCGCGCGTGCGTTCCAGCAATCGACCGGCGTGCCACCGCACCGCTGGCTGATCGAACGCCGGCTCGAGAAGGCGCGGGACATGCTCGTTGGCTCGCGCCTTTCGCTCCAAGAAATCGCCGCCGCCTGTGGCTTCGCCGATCAGAGCCACTTCACACGGACATTCACCCGGGCGACCGGCTCGAGCCCGGGCACCTTCCGGCGCGAGCGCGGATCCTGATCAACCTCGAGTAGCGCCGTCAGGGTAGCGAATCGGGCGCTTTTGACCAAAGCGATCGCCGCTTGTTCGTTCGCGCCACGAAGAAGGGAGCGAAGCGCGCCGCGCGTTGACCATCGGAGGTCGGCTCCGTAGAGCTGCGGGACTCACGCGCACGGCATCTGCACGACCGCGAAGGATCGCCTGAATCAGGATCTTCTGCACTTCGTTTCCAGCGGGCGCGCTGGGCCCCAGTCGCGGCGCGCTCGGTCGCCGACGACCGCGACGAAGTACTGATTCGCGCGCTCGCCTCACCATCTCCCGCACCCGGATTGTTCGGCGTGCAGAACAGCGGAGTATCCAATGTCGACAATCAGCAAACCTGTACCCTCGATCGTTCTCGTTCACGGCGGCTTCGTCGACGGCTCTGGCTGGGAGGGTGTGTACCGCCTCCTTCGCGCCGACGGATACGACGTCACCATCGTGCAGAACCCGACGCTCTCTCTCTCGGACGACGTCGCGGTCACCAAGCGTGTCCTCGATCAGAAGAGCGGACCGGTCATCTTGGTCGGTCACTCGTACGGTGGGGCGGTCATCACCGAAGCCGGCAACGATCCGAAGGTCGCGGCGCTCGTGTACATCGCCGCTTTCGCGCCCGACAAGGGCGAGTCCGTCCAGACGCTCATCGCGAACCCTCCGCCGGGCGCACCGGTACCGCCGATTCTTCCGCCGCAGGGTGGGTTCTTGCTCCTCGACCGTTCGAAGTTCGCCGACTCGTTCGCAGCGGACGTACGACCGGAGCAGGCGGCCTTCATGGCCGATTCCCAAGTACCTTGGGGGGTCGAGGCGCTCTCGGGAGCGGTGATCTCCCCGGCGTGGAGAGCGAAGCCGAGCTTCTACCTCGTCGCGACGAACGACAGGATGATTCCGCCGACCGCGCAGCGAGCGATGGCTGAGCGCGCGCGCGCCACCATGGCGGAGACGCCAGGGAGCCACGCCGTCTACGTGTCCCGACCGGACGCCGTCGCCACGCTGATCAAGCAGGCAGCTGTCGCAGTCTCGCGGTAGCCCGCGCCCTCACGAGCGGGCAAGCGATGTTTCGACGTTCGATTGGAATGAGAGAGGTTTCTCCGATGACGAAGTTTCTTGGCATAATCGGCGTGCTGTTGGCCACGGCGGGCGCAGCCTGCACGCCGGCCCGCGCGAACCCCAACCCGGCTTCCGACGGCAAGCCCAGACCCAACGGTCCCTTGCCCGCGGTCGTGCTCGTTCACGGCGGCTTCGTCGACGGCTCGGGGTGGGACGGGGTCTACCGAATCCTCAAGCGCGACGGCTACCCGGTCAGCATCGTGCAGAACCCGACCCTCTCTCTGGCCGATGACGTCGCCGTCACCCGGCGCGCGATCGACGCCCAGAGCGGCCAGGTCATTCTCGTGGGCCACTCGTACGGCGGCGTGGTCGTCTCGGAAGCAGGCAACAGCCCCAAGGTCGCCGCTCTCGTCTACATAACGGCGTTCGCGCCGGACAAGGGTGAGTCGGTCCAGACTCTCATTGCCAATCCGCCTCCTGGCGCGCCAGTTCCGCCCATCCTGCCGCCCCAGGATGGTTTCCTCTTCCTCGACCGCGGCAAGTTTGCGGCGTCGTTCGCGGCGGACGTCAGACCCGACCTCGCCGCGTTCATGGCCGACTCCCAGGTTCCCTGGGGAGTGCAGGCTCTATCGGGTGCGGTCACGACGCCCGCGTGGCGAGCGAAGCCGAGCTTCTACCTCGTCGCCACCAGCGACAAGATGATCCCGCCCCCCGCACAGCGTTCGATGGCGAAGCGCGCAGGCGCGACGGTCGTCGAGACCGACGGCAGCCATGCCGTCTATGTCTCGAAGCCGGACTCGGTCGCATCGATCATCGAGCAGGCCGCGGCGGCCGCCTCTGCTCCGACGAAGTAAGCGGGCTCGCCTTGCGGTCAGTCCCCATGGCGGCGTTCGGTAAGCGAGCACCCCCATGGGGCACGCGCGGCGGCACTCCAGGCGCTGGCCTCGAAAGGCGAGGCTTGAACGGCGTGGCGAGTGAGTCGAAATTTCACCGCGCGCCCGGTCGGGTAGCCCACCGCCTCCGCCGCATCGACGGGACGAGGTGCTTGGCGCTCAAGAAGCACGCGGGTCAGATTGACGTCGAGCGTTCGCTGCCAGACGTCGAGGGAGAGCTCCTCGAGCCCCGCATGCGGGTAGTACGCCGCATTGTTGATGACGATGTCGACCCGCCCGTACGTCTTCTCCACGTCCGCGGCGAGCTCGGCCCAACCGTCATCGCGTGACACGTCGACGGTGAGCGAGAGCGACGGGCGCCCGATCGCCTCCGCCGTTTCGGTCGAGATGCGCTGGTCGACGAGGACGAGCTCTGCGCCGTGCGAGGCGAGCTTCGTCGCGATCGCGCGATCAATTCCTTGCGCGGCCCCGGTCACGACCGCGACGCGCCCTTCCAATGACTTGCTGCTCATGACGACCTCGCTACGGGATGAGGAGGACCTTCCCCACGGTCTCACGTCCCTCGAAGTGCTGGTGGGCGAGCGCGGCTTGGGCGAGCGGATAGGTCCGCGTCTCCACCTTCAGGCGGCCGCTCGTCGCCCAGTCGAAGATCTGGCCGAGAGCTCTCGGAAAGTGCTCCGCGCAGCCTTCGAGGTTGAAGCCCCGAAGCGTGACGTTCTTCTCGATCATCGGCCAGAGCGCTTCGGCCGGCAGCGGCCTCTGACTCTCCGCCCGCGAGCCGTACACGATCCAGTGGGCTCCGGTGCCCAGGAGTCCAGCCGCCTCCGTCTGCAGGTCGCCGATCGAGTCGAGGAGGAGATCGACGCCGCGGTCGCCGACGACCTCACGCAGGGAAGAGGACCATCCCGGGCTCCTGTAGTCGACGACGTGATCTGCACCGTTCTTTCGGACGAAGTCGTGCTTCGCGCGTGACGCGAGACCGATGACATTGGCACCTTGGAGCTTCGCGATCTGGACGGCCAACGCACCGACGCCGCCGCCCGCCGCCGACACCAACACGTTCGCGCCTGGTCGAACCTTCCCGACCTCGAGCGTCAGGAAAGCCGTCAAACCTTGCACGAGGAGGGCAGCGGCGAGGGAGGGGCCGATCCCTGTGGGGATGGGGATGGCAGCACTTGCAGGGACAACGACCTGCGACGCGTATCCGCCGCCGGGCAGGATCGCCGCGACCGCATCGCCAGGCATCCAGTTCGTAACGCCGGCGCCCACCTCCTTTACGACTCCCGCCACCTCGAAGCCCAACCGGAAGGGCGTCTTGGCATCGTGCAGGAATCCAGCGCGCGTCACGAGGTCCAGGTAATTCACTCCAGCAGCCCTCACGTCGATCAACAGCGCGTCCGTCCCCGTTGCCGGCGATGACACTTCCTTCAGCTTCAACACGTCAGCGCCGCCGAACGACGCGCCCTCGATGACCTTCATGGTGCTCATGTGGACCTCTCTCCTTCTGTCCGGATCGATGCCACGGCGCTCGGTTTCATTCGCCACTCCAGAGCGGTAGACTTTTTCCCCCAGGAAACAATCATGGCCACCTCGCTCGAAGACCTCGTGTCGATGGCAATCTTCGCGCGCGTCGTCGAAGCCAAGTCCTTCACCGCGGCGGCGACCGCGCTGTCCGTATCCACCTCGCTCGTCAGCAAGCGCGTGGCGGCTCTGGAAGAACGACTGGGCGTCCGATTGCTCCACCGAACGACGCGCCGGCTGTCTCTCACGCCGGAGGGGGCGGGCATCTACGAGCGCTGTCTTCACATGCTTCGCGCAGCCGACGAGGGCGCAGAGCTCGCCGAGGGCCGCACGGACGAGCCACGCGGTGTGCTCCGCGTCGCCTGCGCCGTCGCAATAGCGGACGCCTTCGTCAGCGACACCGTGGCGTCGTTCCTAGAGCGCTACCCTGACGTGAGCGTCGAGCTCTTGGCCTCCAACGGCATGACTGACGTCATCGACGACCGAATCGACGTCGCCGTCCGTACGGCGCGACGGCTCGAGAGCTCGAGCCTCGTCGCACGGCGCCTCGGGACGATGACAATGGTGATCTGCGCGGCGCCCACGTACCTGAAGATGCACGGCCCCCCGCGCGCGCCCGATGATCTTGGCAGACACCGATGTCTGCGCTTCCTTCCGCTACGGGCCGACATCGAATGGCACTTCCGTCGTGACGGCTCGAAAGTCGTCGCGCCGATTTCCGGACCGCTCGCGACGGACAACACCGAGGCACTCCGACGCGCGGCGCTCGCCGGCCTTGGGGTCGTCACGCTCCCGAAGTTCTACGTCGCGGGAGACCTCGCGAGAGGCAACCTCGTTGAGCTTCTTGCAGACTTTCCCCTCACGCCGCTCGGAGTCTTCGCCGTGCACGCAAAGGGCAAGCTGGTGCCCGCGAAGGTCCGCCGATTCATCGAGCACCTGGCGAAGCGTCTTCGTGCGGAGAAGCTCGAGTAGCCTACGCGATTGTAGCGTCGTGCGCCCTGCGATCCGTCGGTGGTTGGTGCGCCTCGCGCAGTACTCGCCAAAGTCCGCTACGTCCGGCCTGATGCCGCAATCATTCTCCGTGCGGCGTCCTCCGCCTCAGGCGTCGACGCGCGACCCCATGCGGATCGGGCTCCGCAAGCGTGACTCGAAGTTCAGCGACGCCGAGATCGCTGCAGTATGCGGCCGTGCCTGGCTGTTGCCGCGACGATTGAGCGAGAGAGCCGGCGTCGAGTCCGTCGAAGCCAAGCTCCTCGAGCATCCGGATGGTCCGAGCTTTTGCATCCTGCTCGTCTCCAGCGACCGGCAGGCAGACGCGCCCTGGAGATCCCACAGGCAGACCGCGCGTGGCGAGACTTGAAGCCGTGATGCTGTTGAACGCCTTGATGGCAGGACGGCCGACCGCACGCGCAACCCATTCGCTCTCGGTGAGGCCAGCATCGATCTCGGCGATCGTGCCGTCCCGAACGGCGGGATAATTGCTTGGCTCTGAGCCCCCCGTAGTCGCCGCCGTCGAGCGTCGCGAGGAGCGAACCTGCAGCATGTGCGCCTCCATCGAAGCGGCGGGTCGTGGGGGCCGCCTCCCCCTCTCGCTATGGCGCTGGAACGTCCGCGCGACAAGACACCCCGCATCGGACGCCGTGCTCTTTGGGCGGAACGGGAGCGAGAGTTCGTCGCCGCGCACAGCGCTTCCGCGGCAAGATCGATCACCGCGTGAGCGCCGGGCAGCATCCCGCGACGCGAGGTGAAGACGAGATGGGGAATCTCTGGCTGCACCGACCCGGTCAAGGACTTCCCCCGCTCCGGCCAAGCTGTCTGGAAGACCGCCGGCGAAAAAGAATCGACATCGGGCCAGGTAAGGTCGCCCGAGAGGCCGCGTCTCAGAGCCAGAAAGGAAGATGGTGAACATCATGAAGACGATTCTGACTGCGACGGCTGGCATGGTGATGATGGGTGCACTCGGTGGCTCGGTCCTCGCTGCGCCTCCCTCCGGCTCGTCGACGCACGCGGGCACGGCGGTTCCCGCCCCGGCGGCCGCGGCGGTCCGCAACGTCGTCCTCGTGCACGGCGGCTTCGTCGACGGATCCGGATGGGAGAAGGTCTATACGAACCTTAAGAAAGACGGCTATCGCGTCAGCATCGTCCAGAACCCCACCACGTCACTCGCCGATGACGTGGCGGCGACGAAACGGGTGCTCGATCGGCAGGACGGCCCGGCGATCCTCGTCGGTCACTCGTACGGCGGCGTCGTGATCACGGAAGCCGGCAACCACCCGAAGGTCGCAGGTCTCGTCTACGTAGCGGCTTTCGCGCCCGACAAGGGCGAGTCGGTGAGCTCGCTGATCAAGAGCCCTCCGCCCGGCGCGCCGGTCCCGCCGATCCTCCCGCCGCAGGACGGCTTCCTCCTGCTCGACAAGTCCAAGTTCGCGGCCTCGTTCGCGGCGGATCTCGATCCCGAGGTGGCGGCCTTCCGCGCGGATTCACAGGTGCCGTGGGGCGTCGGCGCGCTCGACGGGGCGGTTCAACAGCCGGCGTGGCGGAACAAGCGGAGCTTTTACCTCGTGGCGACGGACGACAAGATGATCCCTCCGCCGGCCCAGCGCGCAATGTCCAAGCGCGCCGGGGCCACCGTGGTCGAGGTGGAGGGCAGCCACGCGATCTACGAATCCAAGCCGGCCGCCGTGTCCGCGCTCATCGAGCAAGCCAGCCGCAGCGCTCGCTGAGGTTCTGATCGCGGATCAGGCAATGTACCTCGCCCCCGTGGGCACGCCACAGCACGCCGGTGACCGTCACCGCGCGGACTCGGCGCGCGGACTCGGCGCCCGACCTCGACGCCGAACACACCTCCGCCGCTCGTCCGAAGGTTCGCATGGCAACTGCGAACTCCGACGACCGCGACACTTGGGGTGGGAAGCGCCTGGGAGGAGGAGCGGTGAATGTAGCGTTTCCGCGCGATGGCGCAACCGACTACCGGGGATGGCGTCTCGAGACGACACGGCCTTCGTGGCATCCCCGGAGTCGCTTGGTGCCTAGTCGCGGAGGCTGGTAGTCACGGGGGGCCCATGCTGGACGCGGAATTCACTCGTTCGAAGTTCATCGAGGACGGTGATCCACAGCAGCGGTGCCAAGCCCTTTCAGCGACCTTGACGAAACGACTCGAGGACGCGACGAACAGTCTGCAAGCGCTCGAATGGATCATCGCCGACTTGCGAGCGGCCGGTCACGAGGTGACGCTATGGGACAGGATCCTCTCCGATGCCTGGACCGCACCGGATCACGACCGATATCTATGGATGTCCTCGACTCGAATTCTGACGATGATGAGGATTGCGAAGGTGCCCCTGGCAACGTCCGATGGACCTCCGCATTCGTCGCCTTCCGCCCGCGCCTTCGAGACCTTCCCAAACGTTGTCCTCAGTGCTTCTCAGCGCTGACCGAATGTGACATCCGGCTACGGATCCAGGGGCATGGAAGTGTCGTGGCCCCCGCCCTACGAGTGCAATTCGAGAGTCCCGGCTGCAAGTGCCGTCGGTGAAGCGCACGCATGGTTCGTGCCGGCAGCGAGCTTGTCAGGCGTCACGACCACGTGCTCTGGAGTACAGGTTTTGGGATTCGGGGTCGTGGTCGTCTGTCCCGCGGGACAGACCGTGCACTCGCGATCCGCGGCGGCGGTCCCGGCCTTGCTCACGAAACTCCTGGCGCGCAGTCGGTCCAGGTCGCGCACGTCGCGGTGTTGTCGGCCGAGGTGAACGTCCCGTTCGCGCATGCCGCGCACATCCGATCATCCGTCTTGGTTCCATCCGTCACGACGGCCAGGCCAGGCGGGCAGTCGGTCCAAGCGACACAGGCCGTCGCCGCACTGCTGTCGTGATCCCACGTGCCGATCGCGCAGGGCTCCGCGGGGGCCGTGCCTCCCGCGCAATGGTTTCCGGCCGAGTCGGGTCGCGGGCTGTCGATCAAGCGAGCGACATCCGATATTCGATCACGCCAGGCTTCTCTCCGATCCAGTCGTAGAGTCGTTGAGCCCTGAGATTCGTCTCCTGCGTATGCCAGTAGAGGCGTCCACAGTCTTTTGCACGGGCGCGCTGCTGCACGAACGCGATGAGCTCTTTGCCGACATGGCGTCCTCGCGCCTCTGGAGCGACGAACAGATCCTCGAGGTAGCAGAACTCACTCTGCGCCCACGTTGAACGGTGGAAGAGGTAGTTGACGAACCCGAGGATTCGTCCGCCATCCACCGCGACGGCGGAGTACATCGGCTCGCGATCGTCGAAGAATCGGTCCCAGGTCGCCCGGGTCACTTCCTCCGGCAAGGAGATCTCGTAGAACTCCTGGTAGCCCTTCCAGTACGGAAGCCATTGTTCGAAATCGCCCCTCTCAACGGGGCGAACGACCAGAGGATTCTTGTCGTGCATTCCAGTGCTCCTTTTCGTGGTTTCTGGTGAGTGGCAAACGCGAAGCGCGCACTGCCGTGATCGGCATTGTTGCTTGCTCGCGGAGTCGGTCTCTACCAACGGATCTGGTACCCTCGTCCTGGTCCCGTGACAGGCTCCAGAATGGAGATCGTGACGGGTCCAGCGGACATCCCGCTCTTTTGACGAGCAAGGCAAGGTGCCGCATCGCTGTCGAAGGTTGTGTTCGGCCGGAAGCTCCGGCAGCCTTCGTCCCATGACAGGCAAGCTCGTCGCGGCGAAGGAATTGGCGGCCAAGAGGAAGGGGCGGTTCTCGAGCGAGAGCGCCGCGTACGCGAAGGCTCGCGAGGCACTGCTCGCCGAGGAGATCGAGGTACGGCGTCATCTCGGAAGGCTCGCGCAGCAGAATCGCGAGCTGCCCGAAGGCCCGGAGCTCGCGCCCGGGGGCGATGATTGGAAGTTCGTCGGACCGAACGGCGGCGAGGTCGGTCTGGCCGACATGTTCGGCTCGCACGACACGTTGGTGCTTTATCACTGGATGTTCGGCCCCGAGCGCAATCGGCCCTGTCCGATGTGCACGAACCTCCTCGGCCCGCTCGCGGCGAACGCCGCGGACCTGCAGCAGCGCGTGGCGCTCGCGGTGGTGGCGCGCTCGAAGGTCGAACGCATGACGGCATTCGGAATCGAGCGCGGCTGGCGCGACCTTCCCTATTACCAAGCCGTAGGCGACGAATTCTCCATCGCGATTGGCGGGCTCGAGCCGGAGAAACGCATGGAGATGCCAGTGCTGATGGTGCTCCGAAAGCGGAACGGCACCGTGCGTCTCCATTGGATGGGCGAGATGACGATGGAGATGGCCGATCCCGGTGAGGATCCGCGCGGTGCTGTGGATCTCGCGCCGCTCTGGAACATCCTCGATCTCACGCCCGCGGGCCGCGACCCGAATTGGTATCCGCGCCTGTCGTACGATCCGCGGTAACCGAAGTCATTCACCTCCGAGTCGTCGATGCCCCCCTGATCAGGCAAAGGACGAGGAGGCGAGACGCGAACTACGAGAGGCGTGCAGCCAGAAAGTCTACGAACACACGCACGCGAGCAGGCGTGTTGCTGCCGCCGACGAAAACCGCGTGTACCGGCTCGACGTCGCCGGGATTGAATTCCTCCAGAATAGGCACGAGGCGACCGTCGGCGATCTCTGCGGCGACCGCGAAGGTGCCGACCCGGGCGATTCCGATGCCCATCGCCGCGAGCTGGCCCAACGTCTCGCCGTTGTTCGCCTCGATATTGCCTCTCATCGGAAGAGAGAACTTCTGCCCATCGCGAACGAACGGCCAAACCGGTTCGGCGCGACGAAAGTCGAAGTTGAGGCAGTTGTGACGCAACAACTCTTCAGGGGAGCGGGGCGTGCCGTGGCGAGCGAGATAATCGCGCGAAGCGACGATGACCCGGCCATTCTCGCTGAGCTTGCGCGCGGTGAGCGTGCTGTCGGCCAGTGGGCCGAACCGAACTGCAACGTCGGCGTGGCCCGCGCTTATATCAACCAGCGTATCGGTTAGTGCGATGTCGACGACGATTTGGGGATAGAGCTTGGCGAACTCGCCAAGGAGCGGCACGACGCACAGTCGGCCGTGCGAAAGTCCCGCGCTCACGCGTAGCCGCCCTCGCGGAGCTCCCCGGTCGCAAATCAGCTGCTCGGCATCGTCGAGGTCGACGAGGATACGCCGCGCGAGTTGGAGATACGCTTGCCCCTCGACGGTTACCGTCAGCGCACGGGTGGAGCGGAGGAGAAGTCGGACACCAAGGCGCTCCTCGATCCGGTCGATCGCACGGCTGACCCCGAGGGCGTCAAGCCGAGCAAGCGCCCTGCGCCGGAGAAGCTGCCTGCGTCGACAACAGCCGCGAAGATCTCCAACGACCGCGCGCGGTCGATGCCGCCAGCCAGCTTTGCGTCCATCGCAAAAATCCTTCGCCTCCACGGTTGCTACTCGACTCGCGTTGCGCAGTCCAATCTGACGCCTCGTAGCGACGGCAACCTGCAGCATGGAAGCTCGGCAATGTGGAAACGGCGCCGGTGTCCTGCAGCTGGCGAAATGGAAGAATCGCATGAAACTCAACCTTGGTCTGCTGGCCTTGGCGATCGGCGCGTTCGGCATCGGTGTGACGGAATTCGCACCGATGGGCCTGCTGGGCGTCATCGCGAACGATCTCCGCGTCTCGATTCCCGCCGCCGGCCTGTTGATCAGTGCCTATGCGTTGGGGGTCGTGGCGGGAGCGCCCGTGATGACCTTGATGACCAGCCGCTTGCCGCGCCGCATGTTGCTGATCGGCCTCATGGCGATTTTCACGCTCGGCAACGTGCTAGCGGCGATCTCGGACAGCTACGGCGCGCTGCTCTTCGCAAGAATCGTCACGTCACTGAATCACGGCGCGTTCTTCGGCATTGGCTCGGTCGTCGCCGCGAGGCTCGTACCACTGGGGCGGCAGGCCGGAGCCGTCGCCGCCATGTTCATGGGGCTGACCATCGCGAATGTCGTCGGCGTGCCGCTCGCGACTTGGGCAGGCGAACACTTGGGCTGGCGCGCGTCGTTCTGGGGGATTGCCGTGCTTGGCCTCGTGACGATGGCGGCGCTGAGATTGTCGTTGCCGACACTGG
The DNA here is from genome assembly GCF_001263205.1 of Labilithrix luteola. Lineage (GTDB taxonomy): Bacteria > Myxococcota_A > Polyangia > Polyangiales > Polyangiaceae > Labilithrix > Labilithrix luteola. The sequence continues at coordinate 4,691,064 of NZ_CP012333.1, read as the reverse complement.
CCGCGCCCGACGACGGAAACGTCGTTGCCGAACTTCGGGTATTGGGCCGCGGCAAGGTGCTTGGAGCGCTTGGGCTGACGGTCGTCGGCTCGAGCGCAATGTTCACGGTCTTCACCTATATCGCCCCGATCCTGCGTGAAGTGACCCATGCGTCGCTCGGCTTCGTCACGACGATGCTCGTGACCTACGGGGTCGGGCTGACGGTCGGCAACTGGCTGGGCGGTCGCTTCGCGGACCGTTCGGTGGATCGCACGCTGATCGCGACGCTCTCTTCCCTCTCCGCGATCTTGGTCGCTTTCGCGATTTTCATGCCGCACGGGGGCGCGGTGTCCGTCCTGATGTTCCTGTGGGGCGTGGCAAGCTTCGCGCTGGTGCCCCCGCTGCAGGTCCGCGTGATGACCGCGGCTGCTGACGCTCCCAACCTTGCGTCGGCCGTCAACATCGGCGCGTTCAATCTCGGCAACGCGCTCGGCGCCGCGCTGGGTGGTGGCGTGATCGCCGCCGGATTTGGCTACCCGTCGGTCGCTCTTGCCGGCGCCGCGACCTCCTCGGTTGGATTGGTCGCCGTTCTCGTAGCCGCTGGACGGCGCGTCGAAGTCCCAAACGAACGGCCGTTGGCGGCCACCGCCAAGAGATCGATTTAGCGCCGGGTCGATCAAGCGAGCGACATCCGATATTCGATCACGCCAGGCTTCTCTCCGATCCAGTCGTAGAGTCGTTGAGCCCTGAGATTCGTCTCCTGGGTATGCCAGTAGAGCCGCCCGCAGTCTTTTGCGCGGGCGCGCCGCTGCACGAACTCGATCAGCTTTTTGCCGACCTGGCGTCCACGCGTCTCTGGAGCGACGAACAGATCCTCGAGGTAGCAGAACTCATTCTGCGCCCACGTTGAACGGTGGAAGAGGTAGTTGACGAACCCGAGGATTCGTCCGCCATCCACCGCGACGGCGGAGTACATCGGCTCGCGGTCGTCGAAGAATCGGTCCCAGGTCGCCCGGGTCACTTCCTCCGGCAAGGAGATCTTGTAGAACTCCTGGTAGCCCTTCCAATACGGAAGCCATTGTTCGAAATCGCCTCTCTCAACGGGCCGAACGACGAGAGGATTCTTGTCGTGCATTCCAGCGCTCCTTGCGGTGGTTTTCGGGTGAGCGGCAAACGCGAAGCGCGCAATGCCGTGGATCGGCCTTGTTGCTTGCTCGCGGAGTCCGGTCTCGACACACGGACTGTTACCCCCGCCCTGGTCCCGTGACAGGCTCCAGAACGGAGATCGCGACGGGTCCAGAGGACATCCCCATAGTGCGACGGCTGCAGAGGCAGAACCGTGCTCGCTCCTCGAGCCCTACGCGCATCCTCAGCTCTTCGAAGCATGCGCCCCAGGAGTCCTTCGTGGATCGTCGCGGGGGTGGTAGTCAGGGAGGGCGATGCTGGACGCTGAATTCTCCCGGTCGAAGTTTATCGAGGACGGTGATCCACAGCAGCGGTGCCAAGCGCTTTCAGCGACCTTGACGAAACGGCTCAACGACGCGACGAACAGCCATCAAGCGCTCGAATGGATCATCGCCGACCTGCGAGGGGCCGGTCACGAGGTGACCTTGTGGGGCAGCATCCTTTCCGAAGCCTGGACCGAGCCGAACCACGACCAGTATCTATGGATTGTCCTCGACTCGAATGCTGATGATCGTGCGGTTGACGAAGACGCCCCTGGCGACATCCGATGGACCTCCGCATCCGTCTCGTTCCGCCCGCGCCTTCGAGACCTTCCCAAGCGTTGCCCTCAGTGCTTCTCAGCGCTGACCGAATGTGACATCCGGCTCCGAATTCAAGGGCATGGAAGCGCTGTGGCCCCAGCCCTAAGAGTGCAATTCGAGAGTCCCGGTTTCAGGCCTCTCGATACGTTGATCGGCGCCGAGTCCCTCAACATCCGGCGAGGCGGGTTCTGTTGCGGTTCTTGCGGCTCCGCGTGGTTCCCACCCCTGGGCTAACGACAACACACTGCGAGCCTCGGCCGGGTGCTCGCTCCTAATCGACGCACTCGAGGATGCGGCGGGCGAACATCGCGCGCTCGGCGTCGTTGCGCGCCGCCTTGCTGCCACGCTGAAACCACACGAGTGCGCGGCCGCGATCGCCGGCGCGGAGGGAGAGGTCGCCGAGCGCTGCCCAGTAGAACGGGTAGTCCTCGAGCCGCTCGCGCCCCGGGATCGCGAGGATCGCGTCGATCCCTCGCGCCGGGCCGTCGACCTGCGCCCGCGCAATCGCGCGGCCGAGAGCAACGACGGGCGTCGGCTTCCGCGCATAGAGGCGCTCGTAGAGATCGGCGATCTTGCCCCATGGCGTCGCTTCGACCGACGGCGACATCACGTGGAGCGCCGCGATCCCCGCCTCGAGGTGGTAGGTCGTTACCTCGCCGCCGCGCGCCGAAGCACCGAGGTGCTCCATTCCGCGTGTGATGAGCTCCGCGTCCCAGAGCGACCGGTCCTGGTGCTCGAGCGGGACGAGCGCGCCCCTGGCGTCGAGGCGAGCGGGCATGCGCGCCGCGTGCAAGTACATGAGCGCGAGGAGCGCGTCGACCTCGGCGCTCGCCGTCGCTGGCGAGGCAGCGAGGAGCGTCGCCAGACGGATCGCGTCGGCGCACAGATCGGCACGCACCGGCTCAGGGACGACGCTCCCATGATACCCGGCGTCGAACATCAGATAGATCGCCGTCAAGACCGCGGGCATGCGCTCGCGTGCCTGCTCGCGCGTCGACACTTCGAAGAGCTGCCCGTCGTCGGCGATGATCCGCTTCGCGCGGGCGATCCGCTTCTCCATCGCCGCCCGGTCGGCGAGAAAGGCGCACGCCACCTCGCCGGTACCGAACCCGCAGACGAGGCGCAGGATGAGCACCGTCCGCCCGTCGTCGGTCAGCGCCGGGTGGCAGCACGAGAACATCATCCGCAGAAGATCGGCGCTCTCGTCGGCCGTCTCTTCCCGTGGCGCCTCGGCTTCCGTCTCTTCAGGCAACGTATCGGCGTCGAGGACGCGCGACCGGACACGCTCGCGGCGGAACGCGTCGCGAACGCGGTTGCGCATCACGGCGAAGAGCCAACCCTCGGGGTCGCGCGGCAGCTCGGTGTGCCACGCCTGGAGCGCGGCGAGCAGCGTCTCCTGGACGATGTCCTCGGCCAGGTCGATCCGCCCGACGCCGAGCATGCGCACGAGCGCCGCCGTCATCCGCCCCGACTGGCGGCGGAAGAGCGTCGCGAGCACCTGCCCGGCGTCGGCCTTGGACACGTCAGGCCCCGTGCTTCTCGAAGATGGGTCGAACCTCGACCGAGCCGTCGTATTCGTAGATCGGGCAGCCCATGGCGATCTCGGTCGCCGCCTCGAGCGTTGGCGCTTTGACGACGAGCGAGCCGGTCACGAGGTCCTTGGCCTCGGCGAACGGGCCATCGGTGACCGCCTTGGACTTGCCGCGGATGGTCTTGCCCGACAGCTGGAGGCGCGGACCGTTCGGCTCGGACTGACCCTTCTTGTCGAGGTCGGTCAACCACACCATCCACTTCTGGAGGTGCGCGCCAAGCTCGGCCGGAGCGAGCTCCTTGTGCACGACCGCCCCACCGCGAAACACGAACACGTATCGGTTGTTCATTGGGTTATCCGCCTTTCAGATCCAGGGACGCGCGACCCTGCCCGCGTCGGACATCGTACGGCGCTTTTCGCGATCCGCCCTTTTTTAGCCGAGGCGGCGTGCCCCCGAATACGCAAGGCCTCGACGGCCAATCACTGCTTGCGCTGCGTGGAAAGCACGATGTCGCAGACGAACAGCGGGATCGACCAGCCTGCCCAGAACAAGCCCGGCGAGACTTCGGCCAGGCTGCCCTTGCTGGCCACGAACGGAAGCTTGTTCAAGAGAGCCGACAAAACGAAGGCCAGTGTGACGAGGTAGCTGCGCACCATCCATTCCTTGTGCAGCCTGAACTTCTTCTGCCGCGCGTAGCGATACGCAAGTCCGGTAGAGACCATCCACACGCTCGCCCATGCCTGCAGCGACAACGCATAGGACCAGCCGACGTCATAGGCGGTCGTCAGCGATAGATAGACGGCACACGGCGCGCTGACGGCGATGGCCAGCACATAAGCGTTGCCCATCCCTCTGTGCAGGCCACGGCGCGCACTTCTCAGCTCTTCCCAGAACTGGAAGGGACCGGTCAGCAGCGCAACGGCTCCACCGGAGACGTGGAGCAAGAGCACCCCTCGGATGTCGAAATACTTTCCGAGCTCTTCTTGCGTCAGCTTGAAGAGGTGCGCGCTGATGGCGATGAAGTATGCGGAAAAACCGATGACGGTTGCGCCCAGCAGGAGCTTCGGCGCCTGCTCGAGCTTGGTTCGAGCGATCATGTTCGTCCCACGCTCACCGCATGCCCTGGTAGGCGGCGGCGATGTCGTCGTCGCGATGGCCCGCGTCGACCGCACGCTGAAAGACGCGATGGAGCGCTTCTGGAAGCGCTGCGTCGATGCCGTACTCCTTGCTCATCGCGAGGAGGTGACGAACGGACGCGTACCCCGGGGCGAGCGTCGACTGTGTCGTCGCGTCCGCAGCCCAGCGTCGTTTGCCGATCCGGTCGATCGACGAGAGCAAGAGCGGCGCGACGACCGGCCACGCCCCCTCGAGCGCACTGCCGAAGGCGTCGAGAGAGAAGCGCTCCGCCTCGCAGATGGCGGCGCCCTGCAATACGCCGTAGACCGACCCCCAGAGGACCACGAGGATGGCGTTGTCGAGCACGTTGGCATGCCCGATCTCGCTTCCGAGATAGAGACCATTGCCCGCGATTGCGCCGAGGATCGTCCGGTGTTCTTCGAATACGGCGCTCGGCCCGGAATACAGGATGGTGCATCCCGGTTGACCGATGAAATCGGGCGTCGCCATGATCGCGCCGTCGAGATAGCGAATGCCGTTTTGTTCCGCCCAGGCGGCGGCGCGTTGCGCCTCCTTGGGCGTCCCCGAGGCAAGCTCGAGGAACGTCTTGTCGCGAAGCGCCCGGCTCACGTCGTCGTTTCGCACGAGCTCAGCGCTCGCCTCGTAGTCGCTCACGATGTCGATGACGAGGTCCGCGTCGATCGCGTCCAGCAGCGAGAGCGCCACGCGGGCACCGACCGCCTCGAGCGGCTTTGCCCTCGATGCCGTGCGGTTCCATACGGTGACCGCGTGCCCGCCCTTGGCAAACGCCGTCACGAGCGCTGCGCCCATTCGCCCTGCACCGAGAATCGAGATTCGTGCCATCGCTGTCTCTCCTTCGTTCGCTGCGTTCGCTGCGTTCGCTGCGTTCGCTGAATGCGTAGCTCCGAAGGTCTGCGACCGTCGCGCACGTTCCGACGTTTTCCGCAGCACGAATTGACGCTCGCGCCGACACGCCAACGGGCTGCTACGCTTCGCCAGCATGAGCGCGCTCCCTTCCCCGAGGCTCGAACCGAGGGTCGAGATCCGGAACCTTCTGCCCGGAACCATCCGCTTCGAGGCGCCGCGCGAGCATTGCCTGAGCATTCACGCCGGAGCAGATGCACGCGTCTCTTGTCGCCAGTCGGTGACGCGCTCCGTGGTCACTCGCGGCGAGATCAGCCTCGTCCCCATCGGGGCCTTCGACCAGTGCATGCAGGATGATCCGAGCTCGACTGTCGAGCTGCACCTATCGGCGTCGCTGATTCGTATGGCGGCGGAGGAGATGGGGCTCGATCCGGACCGCGCCACCCTCGAACCGCAATTCTGCTTCCGTGACCCGCAGGTCGAGCACATCGCCTGGGCACTCGAAGCCGAGCACCGCGCAGGTGCTCGAAGCACACTGCTCTATCGAGAAAGCCTCGGTCTCGCTCTCGCAGTGCACCTCCTCACACGCTACCGCACGACGTCGAAGGCGCGCTGCGACGACGGTCTCTCCGCAAAGCAATTGGCCCGCGTTGTCGAGTGGATCGAGACCCATCTCGCCCACGACGTCTCGCTGGTACGCCTCGCGCGCGTCGCCGGAGTGAGCACGTCGCACTTCCGTGCACTCTTCAAACGATCGATGTTGGTCCCGGCCCACGAGTACGTCATCCAGAGGCGGGTCGAGCGCGCGCGCACCCTCTTGCTCCGCGGCGAGCTACCCGCGAGCCAGATTGCGCTCGAGGCGGGCTTCTCGCATCAAAGCCACATGGCGCGCTGCATGCGCCGGGTACTCGGCGTCACCCCGGCGCAGGTCGCTCGCCCCCGGAGCTGAGCGAGAAAGAACTACGCGACGAGGCTCATCGAGGCTTCGGCGAGCGCCACTGCGTCCGGTCCCGCCGGAAACCGGAGTTGCCCCGACGTGTCGTTCGCCGCACGGTATACGGCCTCGGCGACGTCGGACTCCTTCGTCACCACTTCTTGCTGCGTGAATGCAGCCAGCGCTCGCTTGGCGAACGAGGCGTAGGGTTCGGGAACCACTTCTTGGATCCGCGGTCCGGCGTTTCGTGTGAAGCCCGTGGTCGGGCAGTATCCCGGCTCGACCAGCTTGACCCGTACATTCAAGTCTTCGAGCTCGAGCGCGAGCGATGCAGTGAAACCTTCGATGGCCATCTTGCTTGCCGTGTACAGGGCAACGAGCGGCATCGGCGTCAGCGTCACGCTCGACGTCACGTTCACCACCACGCCGGCCTTCCGCTTGCGGAGATGAGGCAGCACTGCTTGCGTCATCGCCATCACGCCGAGGGTGTTGGTTTCGAACACCTCGCGCACGATCGCCATCGGCGTCGCCTCGAAAGGACCGATGGCCCCGACGCCCGCGTTGTTGACGAGCGCATCGAGGGGTCCGCTCGTCGCGATGGCGGCCGCGATGCTCTCGGCCTTCGTAACGTCGAGCGGCAGAACCCGGAGTCGTTCGGACCGGGGCAGAACGTCTTCGCGCGGATTGCGCATCGTCGCCACGACGTTCCAACCTTGCGCGTGGAAGTAGCGCGCGGTTTCGAGGCCATAGCCAGACGAGCAACCGGTAATGAGCACAGTTTTCATGGACAGACTCCGCGTCACGGGTTGTTGATGTGTCGTCACGCAAGCGCTTCGAAGCGAAGTGCGTATGCGCTCGACGACGTCGCCCGACGTCTTCGTGCAGCGACCGATGCGAGTATGCGGAGGCGACGCGCGACCCGCACGTGATGCGCGGTGAAGAGCCGTGAAACGTTCAGCGAGCCCGCGCTTCACGGCTCTTCACGGTCGTTAACGCGGGCGCTTCCTAGCGAGCGCTGACATCGGTCACGGGGCGTCGTGTTCGGCCACGTTGGACGCTCACGAATGAAATTCAGACGGCGAAAGATGGACCTGTCCGCCGCGTGACCAGTATTCACCGTTGAGGCAGTGAAAGCAGCGGAACCAGGCCGCGAAACGGCACAAGCACTCGGTCTCGGTCTCGGTCTCGGGGCCGTTCTTCATTTCGGGCCATTTTCCCTATTCCCTCGCGAGCGCCGCCTCGTGCGCGATGGGCAGCCGGTGAAGATCGGGAGCCGTGCCCTGGACGTTCTCGTCATCCTGACCGAGCGAGCGGGCGAGATCGTCACGAAAGAGGAGCTCATTGCCAAGGTCTGGCCCGACACTGCCGTGGAGGAGAGCGGCATCCGGGTTCACGTCGCGGCCCTTCGAAAGGCCCTCGGAGACGGCGCTGGCGGCGCGCGCTACGTGACCAATGTTCCCGGTCGAGGGTACTCATTCGTGGCGCCTGTCGAACGGTCCACGTCGCTCGGGCACATCGCAGGCACCGCACGCGCGCTTGCTAGCGAGCTGCCGGCACGGCTCGAACGCATCCTCGGCCGTGACACGACGATTCGCGAAATCGTCGAGCAGGTTCGCGCGAGTCGGTTCGTCAGCATCGTCGGACCGGGCGGAATGGGGAAGACGACGGTGGCCGTGGCGTTGGCGCATGCGGTGCTCGAAGACTTCGCGGGAGACGTCTCTTTCGTCGACCTTGGCTCGCTCCGCGAACCTCACCAGATCGCGTCGGCGCTTTGCTCCGCGTTGGGTTTCGCGCCGGTGTCCCAGGATCTCGCGGCCAGCCTGCCCGCCTTTCTTCGAGATCGCCGCATGCTCGTCGTGCTCGATAGCTGTGAGCATCTGATCGACGCGGTGGCTCCGCTCGCAGAGAGACTCGTCGCAGCCGCAGGTGTTCACGTCCTGACGACGAGTCGTGAGCCCCTCCGCGTCGAGGGGGAACATGTCCATCGATTGGCGCCCCTCGCGAGCCCGCCCGAGGCGTCCGCGATCGCGGCTACCGAGGCGCTTGCCTTTCCGGCCGTGGAGCTGTTCGTCGAGCGTGCAACCGCCAGCGGCACGCGGTTCGTCCTGAGCGATGACGACGCGCCCGTCGTGTCGGATCTGTGCCGCCGGCTCGACGGCATCGCCTTGGCCATCGAATTCGCCGCCGGACGCGTCGAGGCGTACGGGATCCGCGGAACCGCCTCGCTCCTCGAGAACCGTTTCAAGCTGCTCTGGCACGGGCGCCGAACGGCCCTCCCTCGGCATCAGACGCTCAGTGCTCTGCTCGACTGGAGCTACAACCTGCTCGATGGCAGGGAGCAGCGCGCACTACGCCGCCTCTCCATCCTGGTCGGTATCTTCTCCCTCGATGACGCAGCCGGCATCCTGGACGAGGAAGACGCGATCGGCACATTGGGGAGCCTGGTCGACAAATCCCTGATCTCCGTCGACACGAGAGGAAGCGAAGGCCCCCGCTATCGACTGCTCGATACGACGCGCGCGTATGCCCACGCGAAACTATCGGACGCCGGCGAACTCCAGGAGCTCGCCAAGCGTCACGCGCAGTACGTCTGCGCCATGCTCGAGTGCGAGCGAAACCACGACCGCGAGATGCCTGCTCGCTCCCTCGCGAGATACCTCGGTAATGCACGCGCGGCGCTCGACTGGAGCTTCTCGAATGGCGGCGATCCCAGGCTCGCCGTGCGCCTCGCCACCGAAGCCGTCTCGCTCTTCATGGAGCTGTCGCTGCTGCGTGAGTGTGCGCGGTGGGCGGAAGCGGCCATGGCGCTCCTCGAGCCTTCGGATCGCGGGACGCGGCGCGAAATGGACCTGCGGGCGGCGCTCGGCGTCGCGGCCATGTTCACGAAAGGCAACGGGCCCGAGGTGAGAGAAGCGCTATCGAGTGCGCTCGCCTTGGCCGACGAGGTCGACGAACCCCGCGAGCAGCTTCGCTTGCTTGGCGCGCTCAACATTCTCCTGACGCGCACCGCCGAGTGGCGAGAGGGACTCCTCGTTGGCCAGAGGAGCGAAGCGGTCGCCGCTCGATTGGACGACGACCCAGCCGCACGCAGCCTCGCGGATTGGATGATCGGTACCTGTCGCCATCTGCTCGGAGATCAGGTTGCCGCGGAGGCGCGATGCCGTTCTGCCCTCGAGCCCACGCCGACCTCGCGAAGTACCGCGATGCTCCAGTTCGGGTTCGATCACCGCGTTCGAGCGCTCATCGTGCTGGCGAGAGCGCTCTGGCTCCTCGGCCGCGTGGACGACGCGCTGCGCGTGGCGGATCGGGCGATTCGAGATGCCGCAGAGATCGGCCAACCGACGACCGTCGCGATATCTCTCGTCTGGACCTCGTCCGTCTATGTCTGGTGCGGTGATTTCGAGCGGGCGGAGGAAGTGGTGGAGCGTCTCGTCGTCTACGCCGAGAAGCACTCGCTGGGCCCGTACATCCCGCTCGCGCTCGGACTTCGGGGCGAGCTCTTGGTGAAGCGAGGGAACTTCGCGGGGGTCGAACTCCTTCGTAAGGCCGGTGAGACGCTCCGCGCGGGCCGCCACGACCTTCTACAAACCGTCTTCGCGACGGCCATCGCCGAGGGGCTCGCCGGAGCCGGTCGGTTCGAAGACGCCCTCCAAACGATCGACGCCGCGCTGGCATTGGCGAAGCGGAACGACGGTGAGTCGTTCGATCTACCGGAGATGCTCAGATTCAAAGGACGCGTGCTCCTGGCGATGCCGTCGCGCGACGAAACGCTGGGCGAACGCTACCTTCGCCAGGCGCTGGACCACGCAAGGGAGCAGAATGCGTTGGGCTGGGAGCTCCGCGCTGCCACCGCGCTAGCAGAGCTCTACACGCGGCGAGCCGACAAGACTTCGGCACGAGCGATCCTCGAGCCCGTCTACTCCCGGTACGATCAAGGGCTCGGAACGGCGGACCTGCTCGCAGCCAAGGACGTTCTGTCGACGCTTTAGCCAGTCACTCGGAGGGCTCGTTGCGCAAGATCAGGAGCTGGTCGATCTTCTCCGTGTGGGCGGAGAAGTAGAAGCTCACCACGAGTGGATCTGGCAGACCGCGTCGCTCGAAGTTCCCGTCGACGGTTGCCTCCACGACGGCATGGCAGTGGTTATTGCGGACTCGCGCAATCCGCATGGCGAGGCGCTGGCCAACGACGTCGCTGGCAATCCACTCGGCGATGGCTGCTCTACCCCAGTGCTCACGAAGCTGGTCATTCACCAGGGCGCCTTCGGCGAACAGGGCGAGCAAAGCCGGTCCGTCGCCTGCGTTGATGGCGTCGATCGCGGCAGCTACGGGCGCGGGAAGCTGAAAGCCCGCAAAGGCGGGAGGCATCGTAGGACCCCTTGAGTAGTGCGAGCGGGGCGAAGGATTCAGGAACGCCCTCAGCATGCATCTGGCCAGGGAATTCGACGCGTTAACAGGCGTGAAAGTTCGTTAACGCACGAGGTTTCACGGCACTCAACGGGCGGTACGGGGCAGCCCCCGGCAGAGTGCACGTCATGACTGTCGTCATCCGACGGGACCTCGTGGAGCGCTGGCAGGGGCTCGACCACCGGCTCCGCGCACGCGTGTCGGCGGTCCTTTCCGCAAGCCTCCTCCCCGGACTCGCCAGCATCGTCGAAGGCAAGCTTCCAGATGCCTTCGCGCGCGACCTGGCCACGGGAGGATGTCTCTTCCGCTCCGCTTTCCCGGAGCTCACTCGCGTCGTCGCTTCCATCACCTCTCATCACGACTCGATCGACGTCGTCGTGGCGTGCGCGGGGCGTCAGACCGGTCCCTTCTACGGCCTCATCGCCCCGACCCTGCGCCACGTAGAGTTCGAGCTTTCCCATCGATTCACCGTCGAGGTCGACCGAGGCTGGCGAGAGCATCGGATCCACATCGATGTCCGGCGCATCGTCACGCAGCTCGCCGCGGACGGACGGTGTCGCGAGCAACCTTCGCCGACTCAGGTACGCACGGCACGCGCGAACCCGCTGGGCGAACATCCCGAGTGACGCGTAAACGCGGTGCTGAACGCACTCGCGGACTGATACCCGATCATTTCGGCGACCTCCGCGAGCGGGGTGCGCTCACGACGAAGGACATCCTTTGCAATCGCGATGCGCCACTCGAGAAGGTACTCCATTGGAGGCATCCCGACTTTTCGCGTGAACCGCTCGGCAAAGGCCGCTCGCGACATGCCCGCGGTGCGCGCGAGGTCGGCGACCGTCCATCGACGCGCCACATCGTCGTGCATGCCTCGAAGCGCGCGAGCCAGCACCGGATCAGCGAGGCCCGCGAGTAACCCTCGCTGTTCATTCTTCGCTTCGGTGGGTCGAAAGCGAAGCGCCTCCACGAGGAGCGCCTCCACGAGCCGCTCGAGGATCAGGTCTCGCCCCGGACGGCGCGCGGTGGCCTCGTCGCCGATGAGCTCCGCAATTCGGCGCAGACGCGTCGCTCCGGGCTCATCGCGCCGAATATGAATCATCGCCGGCAAGAAACTGACGACGATCTGCGCGTTCGTACGATCGAATCGAAAGTAGCCGCCGAGCTGTCGCATGGTCGGCGGGCCGGCCTTCGTGCCATGCCGCAGCTCCGCAACTTGCGTCGTGGGCTTGATGAACGTTGGCTTCATCGTGAGATCGCTCGCCATCGTGAAGCCGGGGGTGGCAGGCAGCAGGACGAAGTCGCCCTCTTCGAGCTTCACGGCACCGACCCCGTCGACGTCGAGGAAGCACGACCCCTCGAGCATGAGGCAGAATCCCGGATCTTCGTGGGCGGCATAACGCACGCTCCAGCGTCCCGCGCCGCTGATGATCTTGGAGAGCACCGTCTGCGGATGCAGGAGCGAGATGACGGCAGCCAGCGGATCCGACGTCTCTTGGTCCGGCGAAGAGGATGACTCGGACGATCGCGAACGCATGATGGCCGAACATCATAGCCCGTCTTCGCCGACGAGCCGTCGTGCCGATTTCGGTCAGGACGAGGTGCTCGCTCGAGCTGGCGTTGCCCCGGTAGAGCCGCCGGTCAGCATGCCGATTAGCCCGTGCGGAGCGCTTTCGTCATCGAAGCAGAGCGCATGGGTTTCCGCGGCCTCGGCGGCGGTTTTCGCGCTACGGATGAACATCGTTTCCTCGTATTCGGCGAGCGCGGCTTCGAGGTCGCCTCGGTGTGCGGCGATGGCCTTGCCGAGCTCGGCGCCGTCGTACATCGCGAGGTTGGCGCCCTCACCGTCGGGAGGCGCCAGATGCGCGGCGTCGCCGACGAGCGTCACACCGGGCACACGCTCCCAGCGATGTCCGATCGGGAGCGCGTGAAGCATGCGGAGGACGGGATCTGTCTCGCCGTCGGTGATCAGCGCGGTGAGCTCCGGCGCCCAACCATCGAACTCGGCCGCGACGCGAGCCCTCGCCGCCTTCGGGTTGGTGAAGTCGACCTCCGCCATCCACTCCTTCGGCTTGGTGAGCGCAACGTAGGTATGCAGCACGCCGCCCGCTTCGCGGTGGGCGACGATCCCCTTGCCGCGCGCGAGGGCGAGCATGGCCCCGCCTCCGACGATTTTCGCGCTGCCCGGGTGGCGCACATCGGCATCGAGCAGGTACGTCTCGATGAAGGAAGTGCCGACGTAGGCGGGCTTCACGTCGGACAAGAGCGGCCGGATCTTCGACCACGCGCCGTCCGCACCGACCACGAGGCTCGTGGTCACGGTCGACCCGTCGGCGAACGTGAGCTCGTGCTGCGCGCCGCCGAGTGGGCGAATGGCCGTGACCTTGCGTCCCCACTGGACGGCGCCGTGAGGCAGCGAGTCGAGCAGGATGCGCCGCAGATCGCCGCGATGCACCTCGGGGCGACCGCCGTCGCCGTCGTCGGGCTGGTCGAGAAAGACCGTGCCGTGCGCGTCGAGCACGCGCATGGCCTCGCCGCCTTCGCGGATGATTCGGCGGAATTCGTCGAAGAGTCCGGCCGCCTTCAGCGCGAGCTGTCCGTTGGAATCATGAATGTCGAGCATTCCGCCCTGCGTGCGCGCATCCGCAGACACCTCGGCCTCGTAGACGGTGGAGGCGATGCCGTGGACGTGCAGAACGCGCGCGAGCGTCAGCCCGCCGAGGCCGGCGCCAATGATGGTGATCGGAGTCATCGTGCTTCCTTTCGAGGGCGGAGCCCCCGCGGCGACGCCGTTCGGGGCGACGCTTGGAACATCGTTCCAGAGAGAACTTGGAACGCCGTTCCAGAACTGTCAAGATAGGGTCATGGCAAAAGCACCGCGCCGCTCGGAACGACGTGAGGACGCGCTCTCACGCGAGCGGATCGTCGACGCGGCGATCGAGCTGCTCGACGACGAGGGCGAGAATGGATTGACCTTCCGCGCGCTGGCCACGCGGCTGGCGACGGGCCCCGGAGCGATCTACTGGCACGTCGAGAACAAGGGCGAGCTACTCGTCGCCGCCACCGACGCGGTGGTCGCCCGCGCGATGGGCGAAGTCCGCACGTCCACCAAGCCGCGTGAAGCCATCCGCAGGATCGCCCTCGGCGTCTTCGAGGCGGTCGACGCGCACCCGTGGGTAGGCGCACAGCTCTCGCGCGCCCCGTGGGAGACCGCGACCCTCCAGATCTTCGAACGCATCGGACGCCAGGTCGAAGCGCTGGGCGTTCGTCGCAGCGCCCACTTCACGTCGGCGTCCGCCCTTCTGAGCTACATCATCGCCGTGAGCATCCAGAACGCCGCGAACGGCCGACTCGTCGATTCGTCCGTGAACCGCGCCGACTATCTCGAAGCAGAAGCCACGCGATGGAAGGCGCTCGACGCCCACGAGTACGCATTCACGCGCAACGTCGCCCCCCAACTCGCCGAACACGACGACCGCGCCGAATTCCTCGCCGGCATCGATCTCATCCTGTCGGGCGTCGCCGCCTCAACCTAGTTGGCCTGCCGAAATCCCGCCGACTGGAGAGATCTACGGTTTGGGAGCGAGAATATCGATAGAAACGATTTCTCTGTCCCCCAGCGGCATCGCTTGCCCTTGAGTCACCGTCGCGGGTCATCGCACAATGACGACCGCCGCACCAGGACCCCGCCCATGATCCTCTAAGACCTCGCCGAGTTCAACGAGCATATCGCTGGTCCGATCGAAGTCGTTGGAGCCTACTTCGGTGAAGGATTCCGTGGCCACGTGCCCGGTGAGTTCGGCCTGACGGGCAAGGGCGCGAAGGAGCTGTTTCTTGCCCTCGCCCGAACGCTCCCCTACAGCGCGTTCGACTTCTCGTGCGAAGTGGCCGCGAACCACCTCGCCGTCTTTCTCGGGTTCTACTTCTGGGAGCAGTCGGACGTCACGACGGACGGTCTCGACGAAGCGGCACGCGACGAGGTTCTCCAAGCGATGCGAATGCATTGGTCCAGGGGCGGACGCAGCTCGATCCCGTTGGGCCTCGTCGAGCGTCGCTACGAACGCCCCTAGCGACCGTCAGTTGACTTCGACGCGCACCTTCGAGGCGGGGCGGCTGCCGGCGCCGGCGGGGTAGCCGTAGCTGGCGAACTTGTCGGTGCCCCAGACGTAGAGTTCGAAGGCGCCGGGGCTCGAGGCTTCGTGGCGGCCGTACTTGCAGGTGTTGCCGGCGACGGTGGTGCCCTTGCCGTCTTTGGTGAGCACCAACCAGGTGTATTCGATTTTGCCGTCGGTGCCGAGCGCGCGCCAGTCACCCACGGTTCCGATGCAGTCCACGTTGACGTCCTGGAAGCCTTGTCCGTCGTTGCGACGAACCAATGTCAACGTGCTGTTGGCGTAGGTGTGGTCGATGAAGAAGACGTAGTGATCCAGGAACTGCTCGTCGGGGATCAGGTTCACGAAGTCAGGGTCGCCTTGACCGTTGACGTTGTAGCTGGGTTCGCCGCCACCGTAGGGACTCGGATTGACCGTCCCGCTCATGTACACGGCGGCGTAGACCGGATGATCGTTGTCCTGGCTGCGCACGATGAACGGATAGTCCGCGCGGAACGTGGCGGTCTCGCCGGCTTGCATCGTCAGCGGGGCGCCGAGGGGGCGTGTCGGCTCGTAGTGCAGCGTCGTTCCGTCCTGCGCGCTGACGAGGCGGTAGTGGACGTTCTCGCTGATTTCCTGGCCGTCGAGAGCCGTGCGTCGTGTGCGGTAGGGCACCGCCGAGTACCGTGAGCTCCACTGGTTCAGCGGCGGGATCTGCTGTTGAAGGGCGTCGCAGGCAGCCCACTGCGCGGGAAGGTACGTGCACGGATTGCCACCGAACACCGCCACGGGGTGACTCGCTTCGAGCGCGCTGCCGACCAGGCTCTGTCGCTGCGAGATCTCGAGGACCTGTCCGCGCTGAAGCAGCGTCCGACTCACCTCGCCCGCGGGCGTGAACTGGACCGGCGACGTCGCCGAGTTCGCGACGACGTCCACCAGTGGACGAACGAAGACCTCGGTATCGTCTTCTCTCGCGACGATCTGGACGAAGGACGTATCGTCGACTCCCTTGTTGTTCCACCCGTCGACGAGCAAGTAATTGGTGCCCCAAGACGTCGTCGGCAAGAGCAACGTGGCCGTGGGCATGTAGCTCGGCGCGCCGCCGTACGGGAAGATCGAGTAAGCCGCCACGGGACGATCGGTGGAGAGCTTGAACGTGTCGTAGATGCTCGTCCGGTGCCCGTTCACGATCACGCCGTAGTAGGCCTCCTTCACGCCGGGAGGACACGGCGTGGCGGTGGCCGTCGGGTCGGGACCTTGCGCGAGGAACACGATGCCGGCTTCTCCGACCGGAATCACTCCGTCCAGCGATTCGTACACGGGCGCGCCATCCGGACCGGTGGTGACCCTGTACACGCTCTTCGACACGTCGAGCGGCGCACCGGCGAGCTCGGCGGTCACGTGCACCGGCGTGGTCCACGTGTTGGATACGATCGCTGCAAAACAGCCGGCGGCTTTGTCCGCGGGAACGTCGGGCGGTACGGCGGCAAACGAGCAGCCGATCGAGCCCTCCGCGGCGGCCGCGCTGTCACAGGCGGGTACGCATGCGCCCTTCGCACAACCGTTGTCCGACGAGCACGTTTCGATCACCTCGCCGGTGCAATTGTCGAGCACGCTATGCAGGTCGCGTGAGCAACGGCGCCCTTCGCATGCCGCGGGCTCCGGCGCCGCCGCGTCGTCCACCAGGACACCGGGCCCGGGCTCGAAGTCTCGCGTCTTCGCGCTGCACGCGGCCAGCCAGACAACCAGAGGAACACTCGCAACCGCGAGGCGGAATGACCACATCTCGATTCCCTTCACGGAAAGACGACGACCTGCGGCTCGGGGTGGCGTCGCTCGTCACGACTCCCACGTCCGAGCTGGCCACGGGTGTTGTCGCCCCAGCACAGCACGCTGCCATCGCTGCGTAGGGCACACGACGAAGTATTGCCGACGACGACGTCGGCGACGGGCGGGCCTTCGGGGAGCGTGACGCGCGTGGGCACGTAAACGCCTTGTTTGGCGGCGAGTCCGAGCTCGCCACGCGCATTGAGGCCACCCCAACAGTACACGTCGCTCGTCGTGGTCCGCGCGCACGTATGCACATCGGCGGTGGAGACATCGACCACGGCGATCGACGCCGGCAACGCAACGGGGGTGGGCGTGACCTCGTCGCGCCATAGCCCGCTTCCGAGCTGGCCGTTGGCGCCTCGGCCCCAGCAAGAGAGCTCTCCGGCCTTCGTGCGCGCGCAGGCATGACCGCTTCCGACGGCAAGAACCTCGGCGTCGCTCACGCCGAAGATTTGGCTCGGGCCGCCGCCCGCGAATTGGTGCACGAGCTGAGGTCCGTATCCCCAGCTGAACAGCCTGCCATCGCTGAGGGTGACGAGGCCGACGTCCATTCCGAAGCGAACGCCGACCGGTTTGGCTCCATCGTCCCACGTCAGCTGGCGGAGCCCCGGTCCGAGCGACCAGGACTCACCCCAGCAGACGAGCTCGGAGGAAGCGTCGAAGATGCAGCGCGTGACTCCGTCGGGGCCGACGAACACGCGGCGAGCCACCGGGATGTCGGGCACGGTCGCGGGCGTGCGCTGCCAGTCACTCCAGCACCAGACGGCGCCGTCGCTAGAGACCACGCACGTTCCACTGCCCGCCGCAGCGAGGTCGACGACGGAGCCGACGTCGAGTAGCGAAATCGGCTTGCCCGGCGCAGCATCTGCTCCGCCGCCATCGGCAGGCAGCGGGAGCGCGTTCGTGTCACCCCAGCACCGTACCGAGTGATCGCCCATCGTCGCGCAGTAGTGCTCGGAGCCGGCTCGCAGCGCGATCACGCAGGAGGGGCCGCTGCACTGGACCGGGATCGGAGCGGCATCGAAGGGAGCGCTCGCGTCGACGACATCGCTCGCAGCGTCCGGCACCTCGCTGTCTTTGCCGGCATCGGAGGCGTCTGCGACCTCCGCATCCGGAGCCACCGCGTGGTTCGATTCCAGAAACGACTCGCTGGAGCAGCCCGCGAACGGCAACGTCGCAAGCGTCGCAGCGAGTGGTGACACGAGGAGGATGAATCGCGACCGCCTCATGGCGTCACCGTTCGATGCAGCGTGATGTTGTTACCGACGACCCATACGTCGCTCTGCGTGCCATCGGTCAAGCCGTGAATCGCGTTCATGGCACGACCGATCGGAGTATCGGTGTTGGTGATCCGAGAGACCGACCATGCCGTCCCGTCGAAGTGGCTCACCGAGCCCTGTTTTCCGACGAGCCAGACGTCGTTCGCACGACTTCCCCAGATCGCATTGACCGAGCGATCGGCCACCATCACGACGGGGAAGACCGAGAAGGTGAGCTCGTCGGGAGAGCCGTCCGCCGGCACGCCGTGCAAGGTCTGCGTGCAGTATCGGTCGCGACAGAGGACCTGCGCCTGACCACCTGCGCTGCCGGAGGGCTTGGCTTGATAGAAGTCGAGGTTGCCTCGGGGATCGAGGGCAACCGCCTTCCAGGCGCCGCGTCGCGGGTTCGTGCCGCCGTCGTCCCCTTCCGTCGCGTTCGGATCCCAGTGCACCAGCAGCGCCCTCTGCGGCCCATCGCAGTCTTCGCAAGGGGCCGACCACTGGGCACCGCTTCCCCAGAAGTCGCTCGGACCGGAGCCCCAGAGCGAGTAGATGCGTCCGCCCATGACGACGTCGGAGAGCGTCGTTGGCGGCGTCACCGTCGTCCACGGCTCGGCGGCGGCCTCTCCGTTCCAGCGGAAGAGCCCGCTCCCCGAGGCCCAAACCTCGCTCGCGCTCACGCCCCAGACCGTCGACACCGGCCCCGGAGTGGGGACCTCGACGAACGACCACACGCTCGCGGCGTTCTTCGTGGCATGAACCAGGCTCTGCGCCTCGGTGACGAGCCACAACTCGGACTCGCTCGCGCCCCAGAGCCGTAGGAACCGTGGCCCATCGGTGTAGATCTCTTTCCACGCGACGCCGTCCCACGCGAGCACGTCACCGGCGTAGCTGGCGGCAAAGGCCTCGTGGTTCGGCGCGACCCAGACGGCGCGCAGATCGTACTTCTTCGGGCTCGCAGTCGACTTGGGCAGTGGCGTCGGACACCAGTTGTCGTAACTGCACGCGCGCGTCGGCTCGAGCACGTCGGGAGCGTCACTGGCGGCGTCCTCGGGGACGACGGCGGCGTCATCTTCGGGCACGGCCGGGACGACGCTGCCGTCTTCGAGGCTCGGCGTCGTTTCGATCGGTTGCTCTTCGGTACTCGCACAGCCCACCGCAACCGCCACGACGGCGACGGGCACGCCGAGCATCGACGACAAGATCCTCACGCGCCGGCTCATGGCCGCCTCCGGTTCTGCTTCGAGCGATGCAAAAGAACGCCGTTTCCACCAATCCACACGTCGTCCGGTCCGCTACCCCAGACAGCGTAGAGATCCGCCTCGCGCCGAATCGGCGGTAGTCCCGATTCCCCGAGACCCCAGTTCGTGCCGTCGTAGTGGAGGACCTGGCCTCGGTCTCCGACCACCCAGATGTCGCCTTTCGCACTGCCCCAGATGCCGTGCAAGTTCACCGGGACGACCGGCGCTTGGATTTCCCAGCGTGGCTCGCCCGCTGCGCCAAAGTGGATGATGGCCCCGTTCGCGCCGACCGCCCAGACGTCGTCCGCGTGCGTTCCCCAGACACCTTCGAACGTCGTCATCAGCGGAAGGTCATAGGGCGTCCACACGACGCCGCCCGCGTCGGCATTGGGCTCCAGGCGGAATCCACCGCCGATCCCCATCGCCCACGCCGACGTCGCGCCAAAGCTGCAGATCGCACGCAATCGGGGTCCACAGGTCGCGAACGGCGTACAACCCGTCAGTGGCGACCGCCACGTGGTGCCTCCGTCTTCGTCGATCACGAGCTGGCGGATGTTCTGGTTCAGAATCCAGTCGTCGGGGTAATCGGCCGGATCGCCGACCAACCAGACAGCGTCCTTGCTCCCGCCAATCGCCCGGGCCCGGCCGATCTTCTCCGTCTTGCCTGGCCAAACGTCGCCGGGCACGGGGGCAACCTCGCTTTCACCGGCGGCGTTCAAGGTCACACGGAGCGGCGCTCCGTTCAACGGCACTGCCCATGCGGCATTGCGCTCGACTCCCCACACGGCGATCAACGCGTTGGGAAGTTTGGTATCGATCGCGCGAAGCTCCTTGCCGTCATAGTGAAGGAGCGTGCCATGCGTACCGGCGAACCAGACGTCGTCCGGCGCCGTTCCCGAGATCGCGTTGACGGCGATCTGGGGGGTGATGGCGTTCGGCACGACGCAGAAGTCCTCGCTTTCGCACGCGACAGGTGCACAGGCGTCGCCGCCATCGCACTCGGCGTCGGCGTTCACGTCCGCCTGCGCGTCGTTCTCGATCACGTACGATGCGTCTTCGCCGCCTACGACGGCGGCGCCGTTCTGATCAGCCGTGGCGCAGGCCATCCCGATGCCCAGACTCGGGCACACGAAGAGAAACCAGCGCCCCAACGTTCGCGTGGACTTCATTTCGTCGGCCCTTCACAAGGCTTGGTCAGGCACTGTCCGTTGACACACGGCTGGCCCGCACCGATATCGCACTTGATTCCGCATCCACCGCAATTGGTCGGATCGCTCAGAGTCTTGGCTTCACATCCATCGAGGGGATTCATGTTGCAGTCGGACAGTCCCTCGACACATTCGACGGTGCAGTGGCCTTTGACGCAGGCATTCTTGGTACCGGTATTCGGATTCGATCCGTTGCACTGGTATCCGCAGGCCCCGCAGTTGAACGGGTCGTTGTCGAGGTCGACGCACGTGGTGTCGCATCGGGTCAAGCCGTCATCGCAGTTGCAGGCCGGCGGCTTTCCATAGGCCGTCGCGAAGCATAGCTTCCCGGGGGCACAGACATTTCCGCAGCCCCCGCAGTTCTTCGGATCGAGGAACGGACTACCGTTGTCGGGATCGGGCGCAGCCAGGTCGACCTCGCAGCCGTCTTCGAGATCGCCATTGCAGTCAGCCCATGTGTGAGTGCTGTCTTGAATGCACTTGAGCTCGCCGCACGTCCCGCCCCCGCACCCGTAGTACATGTTCCTAGGCGGCTCTTTCACCCCGCCATCGGGCTGATGCTTGAGACAATCGAATCGGCACGCGCCGCAATGCTTGTCATTGCTATTGATGTCGACGCAGCCATCGTTACCGCACGTGACCTTGCCGGGAGGACAGCCGCCGCAATAGAAGTTCAGACAGCGAACGCCGTCGGGGCAGACGATTCCGCAGCCGCCGCAGTTCTTGGGATCCTCGCGGAAGTACGCTTCGCAGCCATCGTCGACGACGCCGTTGCAATCGCCATAACCGTCGTTGCAGCCCGTACCGCGGCATTTGCCTTGATGGCAGGCAACCGTCATGGCCCTGCCGTTGTCGCAAGTGTTGCCGCACTCGCCGCAGTTGTTCTTGTCGTTGGCGAGGTCCGTCCCGCATCGGAACTTCGGCAGCGAACCGTCGTCCCCGGGGCAGGTCGCAAAGGGGTAGACGCACTCGGTCGCCACGCACTGGTTCAACGTCTCGTTCGGAATGGCCGGCGTGGCCCCGTCGGACGCGTCGGAGGCATCAGGCGCACCGAAAATGGGCCCAGGAGCCGTCGCATCGGGCTGTCCGCCGCCGACGACGAACGAGCGATCGCTGCTCGAGCATGCGGCTGCGAGCACGGCGCCGAACAAGAAGAGCGTCGTGCCGAATCGAAGGTGCTTCATCGCGTCATCCCTACTGCTGCGCGAACCGGCTCCGCGTAAGGAGAGCCGGGTCGCTTGCTCAGAAAGCGTTCCGCCAGCACGCGCGCTTCGCTCGTGCGTCCCAAGGCAGCCAGCGCGCGGACTTCGACCGAGTCGGCCTCGTCGGCGAAGGACTGGACCGCGTACTCGCGACGATATGCTTTGACCTCCGCGAGCGCCTCGGACGGCTTTCCCGAAGCGAGCTGATCGCGCGCACGATCGATGCGTGCGAGCTCTTCGTCGAGGCTCGGATTCGAGCGCTCGGCCTTCGCAGGAGCGGGGGCTGGAGCACGTTTGGCCTCTCGAGGCGACGTCGGCAACGCCGAGACATCGATCGACGGCACTGCGGAGGCCGGCTCCGAGACGCTGTCCGTCGAAGGAACGGCGGGGGCCGCCACGATGGGCGCCACAGCAGGTGCCGGCGAGGGCGATTCGATTCTCGAGGCGTGCCATCCGAACGCAGCCAGACCGGCGGCCGCCAACCCGGTGAACACGAAGGCAGCGCGCAGCGCACCGAAGCGCTGCGTGAGCGTGAGCGTGGTGGACGGCGCCGTCTCGGCGAACCGCGCCAAGAGCCGTTCGCCCTGCGCGGCGGCGTTCGGATGAACGTCTTCGTCAGCAGCGCGCAGCATCGACGCGATCTCTTCCGGAAGCTCGTGATCGAGAAGCGGACTGGGGTCCTTCATCGGTGGTTTTCCTGCGCACCCTTTCGAGCGGCAGCCTGGAGAAAGAGCTCTCGTGCACGACGCAAACGCGACGCGACGGTTCCGACGGGGAGCTCGAGCAACTCGGCGATCTGCACCGTGTTGAGGCGTTCGAGCTCGAACAAGATGAAGATCGCGCGCGGCTCTTCCGGGATCTTCTCGAGCACGCGCTGCAGGTCCTGGCGCGCCTCCGACTGCGCGATCGCCTGCTCGGGCGTACTTCCGGGATCGATTTGCCGCTTCAGCAGCTCGTCGTCGTGAACTTCGCGCCGACGCTGGATCGATCGACGCGCGTGCGAGGCGACGTACATGCACGCACGAAAGAGGAACCCTCGTGCCGATGTGATGGAGGCGAGCCGCTTCGAGGCCTCGAGGTACACCTCCTGCACGGCGTCCTCGAGATCAGCGTCGGGCACCCCGAGCCGGCGAAGGCTCCGCCAGACGAACTCGTGGTGCTGCAGAATGAGGCACTCGAGGGTCGGATTCGGTTCAGCCATCGCCGCGGTCACCGACGCCGGCACGGCGCCGGGCGGTAGCTTCGCGAGCTGGAGGGCACGAATGTTCGACATCGCCGAGGACTAGAAAACCCGGACCCTCGGCCAACGATCGACCTTTCTTCGACCACCGCACTTTTTCGCGCGGCGCTCACTTCCAGCTCGCCGACACGGCGATGCCGAGCTGTCCGTCGAGCGTGACGGAGGGCACGCGATAGGCCTGGCGGACAGGCTCGATCAGCGTGAACTCCGCGCGCTGAAACGGGGTGAAGAGGCCGACGGCGAGCTCCACGCCGACGGGATCCACGATGGTCACACGGGTCCTCGCCAGGAGTCCTCCCGCCGACCAAGTCGACTCCGCCCGCCCCGTGAGCGGTAAGCCTGAGCTTGTCACCGAGAGGCGACCAATCTCGAAGGCACCACAGAGAGAGTTGCGCGTACGACCCCAGAGGAGGCCGCCGCAGAGTTCGGCACGCGCCGTTCGCAGCCGCGAGTGAATCTCGCCGCCATCGACGACGGGACGATCGAAATCCGAAAATCCCCACGAGAGGCGCAACGCGGGGACGATCGGGCTCGAAGCGAATTGGCGAGACAACTCCGCCGACACGCGCGCACCGAACGCATTGGCGCCAGCTCTGCTGTATTCGGCCTGGATCCCCGAGTCGAACCGCCAGACGCTCGGTGCAGCGGGCTCCGCTCGGCGCGTCGACACCTCCGCGGGTGGCACTGCTCGAAGCGGCGGCGAAGGCTGCGACAGCGGCGCGGGCGGCGACAGCGGGGGCGTGTCGTCTTCCTTCCGGGTGGTCGCCTGAGGAGCCGAGTCGGGACGTTCGGCAAGCGCGAGCGCGACGAAGACGGCGAGCGAACGCACGACCGCCGCGCAATCCGCCGCTCGCACCTGACGCGTTCCCACCGATCCCTCGTGAGCGACCGTGAGTTGCCCTTCGAAGCCGCCCTCCCGCTTCTCGATGCGTACCGAGAAGCGCCGCGGATCATCCTGGCCACCAGGCTTCCCACCCTGCCGAGCAGCGACACGCTTGGCGAGCTCCGCATCGAACGCCGCCGCGTCGGGACAGCCGGGCGGGGCCGTGTAGGGGACCTGCACGGGAGCCGTGTCCGCACGGGCGACCGCAGTGTGGCCCAGACAGCACGCAAACGCCCAGAGCGCTGCGCACCGCGCGCCCGCAGCCCTCACGCGCGCATATTCATCGCCGGCGTATCGCCAACGCGTCCGGAACGAGCACGAAGCATCGTTCGAGGATCGTCGAGAGCCGGGAGTTCGAATCATGTCGGTGTCGGACGGCGAGGCCGCTCACGTCGGCGCGGCGATCGTGTCCGGAGCAGAACATCGAAACGCTCCGCAAGTTAGAGCAGCTTAGAGCCTATCCCGGTAGGTCCGACCGAGGAATTGCGCTCCACGTTGTCCGAGCTCGGCCATGCTGCCTGGCCCGTCGAGACCGTGGCTCCTCGCGAGCCGCCGTGGCTGCTAGCGTGCGCGCGATGAGCGAATCCTGCGAGGTCTACTTCAATCCGTCGTGCAGCAAGTGCCGCGAGCTTCGCGCGATTCTCGACGAGCGCGGGGTCTCGGCCACCTACCGCGAATACCTCGTGGCGTCGCCTTCGCGGGAGGAGCTCGTGAAGGTCATGACGCTTCTCGGCATCGATGATCCGCGCCTGATGATGCGGACGGGCGATGCCCTCTTCACGGAGCTCGGGCTCGCCAGCGCAACGCACGACGCGCTGCTCGACGCGATGGCCGCGAATCCGAAACTCATCGAGCGGCCCATCGTCATCATCGGCGAGCGCGCCGTGATCGCGAGGCCCCCTCAGAAGGTCGAAGGGCTCTTGCTGGCAAGCGCTTCGAGCAGGTAGTCGACGTGAAGAAGCTCGGCGTCGAGAAGGTGCCGCCGATCGTCACGCGCGGCATCGTGCTCGACATGACCGCACACTACGGCAAACCCATCGTCCCGAGCGGTACCGAGTTCACCGTCGCCGACGTCCAGGCCGTTCTGAAGAAAGAAGGCCTGACTCTCCGCAAAGGAGACGTGGTGCTGTTCAACACGGGCTGGCTGGAGTTGATCGGAAAGGACGACAAGCAGTTTCTGGAAGTGGAGCCCGGAATCGGGATGGAAGCTGCAAAGTGGCTGGCCGATCAGGGCATCGTCGCATTCGGCGGCGACACCTGGGCGTCCGAGGTCTATCCGAACCCGCGGACCAAAGAGGAATTCCCTATCAACCAGTACATGCTCGCGAAGCGCTGCATCTACAACCTGGAGCTCATCGACAGCCGCGCGCTCGTGCGCGACAAGGCCTGGGAGTTCATGTTCGTGCTGGGTCAACCGCTGTACGTCGGCTCCACGCAAGTGAACGTCAATCCGGTCGCCATCCGCTGACGACTCCTCGAACGCGGCGCCCGAAGCCCGAAGCCCGAAGCCGAGGCCCGAGCACCTGAGCCTCGGCCGTGAGCCGGCGTGGCGTGATCGATTTGCTGGACACGAACGTATTACGATCATAATACATCCTCATGGTCACGAAAATTCTGGTCATCGGTGCCACGGGTGCTCAGGGATTTCCGGTCGTACGAGCACTGGCGGAAGACAGACGCTACGAGGTCACGATCTTCACCCGGAACGCCTCGTCCGCGCGGTCGAAGACGCTGCTCGCGCTCCCCGGCGTGACGGCCTTCGAGGGCGATGCGACGAACGAGAAGGACCTCTACGAAGCGCTGCGCCAGGTCGACGGCGTGTACTGCAACCTCGACGGCTTCGCGATCGGCGAGCTCAACGAGACCTTCTGGGGCATTCGAACGTTCGAGATGGCCGTCGAGCTCGGTATCGAGCACTTCGTGTGGGGTAGTCTCGACTATCTGCTGAAGAAGAGCGGGTACGATGCCAAGTACCGCTGCGGCCACTACGACGCCAAGGGCCGGGTCGCCGACTTCATTCTCCAGCAGAAGCCGAAGTCCACCGCCGTTTCGGTGCTCACCTCCGGACCCTACATGGAGATGCTCTACGACGGGATGTTCGCCCCACGACCGCAGCCCGACGGAACCCTCGTCTTCGCGCACCCGATCGGCAACGGGAAAGTGCCGATGATCCATCTCGACGATATCGGCCGATACGCGCGATGGATCTTCGACCATCCCGAGGAGTCCAACGGGATGGACCTCGAGGTTGCGACGGAGCACGTTGGTTGGGAATACCTCGTCGAATGTGTTCGGCGCGTCACCGGCAAGAACGCCGTCTTCGTCGATATTCCCCAATCCGTGTACTTCGCCAATTCCGGTATCAGCGCGACGACGCCGGCCGCATGGGCGCAGTCCAAGGGCGCATCGATCTCGGGCGGACAGACCTTCTGGGAAAACTTCGCCGGATGGTGGTCCGCATGGCACGACAATTTCGTGACCCGCGACTACGCGCAGCTCGATCGCATTCTACCCGACCGCGTTCGCACGCTCGAAGAGTGGATGCGCAAGACCAAGTACGATGGCGCGTTCCGGCCGATCCTCAAAGATCGCTCCGATCAGCGAGAAGCAAGCGCGAGCGTGTAGGCTGGCGAAAAGATCGCCGATCGGACCGAAAACGACGCTCTCCCGTCATGCGCAAGGCGGCGCTACGAAGCGAGCATGACCGAGTTCTGGGAAGACGCGTTCGTGCGGAGTCAGCTGATGTGGGGCTTCGAGCCCACCGCCGCGGCGCGGCTTGCACGGGACGAGTTCGTGCGGCGAGGCGCGAAGAGGGTGCTCATCCCGGGCGTCGGATACGGCAGGAACGCGAAGGTGTTCCTCGACGCCGGGATGGAGGTCACGGGCATCGAGATCTCCGCGACCGCCATCGACCTGGCGCGCTCGAAGCTCGGGCTCGACATCCCGATTCATCACGGCTCGGTGGGCGACATGCCCTTCGACGATTCGCGCTACGACGCGATCTTCTGCTTCGGCCTCCTCTATCTGCTCGATGCAGAGGCGCGCGCCAAGTTCATCGCCGACTGCGCGCGGCAGCTCGTTCCGGGCGGGGCGATGGTCTTCACGGTGATCTCGAAGGAGTGGTCGATGTTCGGCCAGGGCACGAAGCTCGGGGAGGACTGGTACGAGACTCACCCTGGCGTGAAGATGTTCTTCTACGACGCCGACTCGCTACGCCGGGAGCTTGGTCCGTACGGGCTCGTCGACATCACGAAGGTCGACGAGCCGATCCCCAATGGGACGCTGCGTCCGTTTCTGCAAGCGACGTGCGAACCGACGAAGGTGTGAGGGGGCGAGGAAGATTGGCGCGCCAACGAACGTAGCCTCTTCTTGCAGCATGCGGTTCGCTCCGACCACCAAGGGCTCGTTCGCCTCGCTCGCCGCCGCGCTGCTCGTCTGTTGCGCCCGCAGTTCCGAAACCAAGATGCCCGTGGCGGCGTCACCCGTCGTGCCCGACGCGGGAACGACGGACGCTGGAGCGACGGATGCTGGAACGTCGGACGCCGGCGCGGCCGAGGCGAGCTGGGAGTGGGCAACGTCACTCGTCAAAGGACTCGAAACGCATCCCGGTCCGCTCACGTTTCCTGCGGATGCTTGGACGACGAAGGGACGGCTTACCCTCTGGGTGGACGCACGCTATTTGTGGGATGGCGCTCCCCCGCGGTGCACGGCGCTCGACGCCGTCCCCGAAGACGGCGCTCTCAACGTGCATTACGCAGAGTCCTTCGGAAAGAAGGCCGGCGCGATCGACGAGCCAACCGCTCACCTCGTGCTCGACGAGCATGCAACGCTTCAAGGCACGACGACACGCGAAGCGGACGGAAGCGTATCGGCGTTCGAGTGTTCCAGCACGCTCGGCGCACTCTCGGATGTCTCCCGCGACGCTCTCCGATACCGAGCCACGATCGTGAGCCTGGAGTTCGCGTGCCGCATGACGGATCTGGAGAGGGACAGGCGATGCCCGCAGTGCGTTCGCTGCAAACCAACGCTCTTCTTCGGCCGCCCCCCCTTGAGGATCAGCGCTAGCCCCTCGCTGAAGATGGCCGACGTCGACGCCGCGCCCGCGTGCGTTCCGTGTTCGGCGCCCGATGAAGGGCCTGCGCTGGTCGACCGTCTCCGTCGCGCCGTCAAAGGGCACTACGTTCGAGTGCCCCAGGACGGTCCCGCGTTCTTCCGAACGGCCGCGTCCTGCGAATCCGATCTCGGCGAGCGTGTGCGCAAACGGCTCGTCCCAATCGCGTACGATTGCAATGGGCCGATGACTCACTGAGCGGGCGACGCAAGCTCCGCGCGGCTAGCGAATCACGCGCTCTTTGCGGAGGAAGTCGACGAAGGCGCGTAGCGGCCGAGGAATGTGGCGCCGGCTTGGGTAAAAGAGGTGCAGGCCCGGGAAGCCCGGCGACCACGGCTCGAGGACGCGCATCAGGCGGCCATCTTCGACGTAGCGGAGCACGCTCGGATGAAAGAGATAGGCAATGCCGACGCCATCGAGCGCGCCGTGCAAAGCGAGCTCCACGTCGGTGACCACCAGCGGTCCTTCGACGGCGATCTCGAGAGTCTGCTTACCGCGGGCGAACTCCCATCGATAAAGGCTGCCGTCAGTCGGCCAGCGCCAGTTGATGCAACGGTGGCGATGGAGATCGCGCGGGTGCTTCGGAATGCCGTGCTGCGCGAAGTACTCCGGCGTGCCGACCGCAATCATCTCGAAGTCGCCACCGAGCTTGAGCGCGATCATGTCCTTCTCGAGCCGCTCGCCGATGCGGATTCCGGCGTCGAAGCCGTCTTTGACGATGTCCGCCAGCTTGTCGTCGACCATGATGTCGAGCACGACCTCCGGATAGGCCGTGTAGAAGCGCCCGAGCAGCGGGCCGAGGAGGGTCATCGCCTGATGCGGCATGGTGATCCGGAGCGTGCCGGCGGGGCGCTCGCGCGTGTGGGTGACCTCGGCAACCGCCGACTCGAGCTCGGTCATCGCCGGTCCGAGCCGTGCGAGAAGACGCGCCCCAGCCTCGCTCGGTGCGACGCTTCGCGTGGTCCGGTTGAGGAGGCGCACGCCGAGCCGTTCCTCGAGTCCGCGCAGCGTCTGGCTCAGCGCGGAAGGCGACACCCGAAGATGCTTGGCCGCACGCGCGAAGCTCCCGTGCGTCGCAATCGCCATGAAGGCCCTGAGGTCCGCGTACTCACGACCGCGCATTCTGTACGATTTACTACACGGCCATATCCGATTCGAAAGAATTCACGCGCGCATCAGTTGCATACGGCGCCACTGGCCGTTATGCGAGCCCCGACTTGATCCTTGCTGGTCAAGTTCGTTCGCGCCATTCCCCTCTCCGGAGAGAAGGACAACACCGCCCCCTGGGCGATCACGAACGCGTCCTTCAATCAGCAGAAGAAGAACGCCGGGATCTCCGAGATCATCGAGATACCGAACCGCGGGCACGCGCTCACGATCGACAGCGGCTGGCGCGAGGTCTGCGAAAAAGCTCTCTCGTTCGTACGCCGCTTCGTCTAGGGGGAGGCCCGGCACGGCCGCGCTTGCTCATTTTGCAAGCGGAATCGAGGCCGGCTCGTGACTCGACGATGTCGAGAATGAGGCCTGTGTGTGTAGTAGACTGCGCACATTCATGCGCCGGCTGCTCCAAGCCGACGGCCCGAGAGAAGTGCGGACGTCGAAAACTTCGAACGATGACGCGACCGGCATCGACGAGCACTTCTCTTTCGGGCCCTACCGACTCCTGCCACGACGTCGGCTGCTGCTCGAAGGTGACACCGTCGTGCGACTGGGAAGTCGCGCTTTGGCCATCCTCACCCAGCTGGTCGGGAGAGCCGGCGAGACAATCAGCAAGGAGGAGCTCCTTGCCTCGGTCTGGCCCGATACCGCCGTCGACGAAGCGAACCTCCGCGTTCACATCGCGGCATTGCGGAAAGCGCTCGGCGACGGCCGTGACGGCTCGCGTTACATCGCGAACCTACCGGTGCGCGGATACTGCTTCGTCGCGCCCGTCACGCGCGCCTCTTCGAATGCCTTCGCCTCCGATGTCGTTCGGGATGACGTTCGCAGCCCCCTTCCCGCTGCGCCAGTATCGAATCTCATCGGGCGAGATGCCACGCTCGCGATGCTCGGAAAACGGCTCGAATCGCAACGCCTCATCACCATCGTCGGGCCTGCTGGCATCGGCAAGACAGCGGTCGCACGAGCCGTCGGGGCGCATGTCGCGAACGATTATCCCGACGGCGTGCGATTCGTCGATCTGGCAACCATCTCCGACCCTCGTCATGTGGTGAGCGCGCTCGCCGGGATGCAAAACCTATCGCTTCCCGCGGAGGCTCCGATGGACGCACTCGTCCGAGAGCTGGCGGGCAAGATCGTCCTCATCCTGCTCGACAACTGCGAGCATGTCATCGACGCAGCCGCAGACCTCTCCGAACGACTCCTCGCGAACGTCTCTGGCGCACGCATCCTCGCGACGAGTAGGGAGAGCCTTCGCGCACAGGGCGAATCGGTCTATCGCCTGCCGGCGCTGGAATTACCTCCCGAAACGGCCAGCGAGCTGACGGCCGCCCAGGTCTCGACGTTCTCGGCAGTAGCGCTTTTCGTCGAGCGCGCACGAGCGAGCCTCGACACGTTCGAGCTCACCGACGCGGATGCGCCCGTCGCGGTCGACCTATGCCGCCGCCTGGACGGAGTCCCCCTTGCGATCGAGCTCGCGGCAGCACGAGTCGATACCTTCGGTCTTCGCGACCTGACAGCACGCCTCGACGGCCGCTTTCGGCTCCTCATGAGAGGGCATCGAACCGCCATCCCACGCCAACAAACTCTGCGTGGCGCGATGGAGTGGAGCTACGAGACGCTCTCGCCACGAGAGAGGTGGCTCCTACGGAGGCTGGCCGTGTTTCGCGGCATATTCACCTTCGAGTCCGTCTTGGCCATCACGGAGGACGAGGTTTCGAATGCCGTCGACGAGCTCGTCGGTCTCGTTGCGAAGTCGCTTGTCTCGGCAGACGTGAGCGGCGCCGAGGCAAAGTATCGCCTGCTTGCGACGACACGCGCGTACGCGTTCGAGAAGCTCGTCGAAGCCGGTGAGACTGCCGCTGCTCTCCGAAGTCATGCGCTCTACGTGCAGCGAAAGACCGCGCGTATGACCGCCATGCCGCTCGAGCGAAGCTCGTTCCGAGACGATCCCGCGTTGATGATCGACGACGTTCGCGCGGCACTCGACTGGGGTTATTCCGAGCAAGGTGAGCCGAAGGTCGCCATCGCGATCACGATCGCCGCCGCTTCACTCGCAGCAAAGCTGTCATTGCATGCAGAGTTTCGCGGCCACGTGACACGTGCGCTCGAATATCTCGCGCGATCCGGCATGCGCGACGACCTGAGCGAGATGAAGCTCTCATTCGCGCTCGGCTGCCTTACTCTTCATACGCGTGGAGGTGGGGAAGAAGCGTTTCGTCGAGCGTACGAACTAGCGTCGAAGAGTGACGTACTCTGGGTCGACCGAGCAGCCGCCATCGAGGGCGTTTGGGCGAACTTCATCGGAACAGGCGAATATCCGCACGCGCTCGAGTTGGCCGAGCAACACGCCGTCGCCTCGGCGCACGTGAATAGCGCGGCGGCGATCCTCAACGGCGAGCGGGTCCTCGGGCTCTCTCTTCACTACGTCGGTGAGCATGCGCGCGCGCGCCCCCTCCTCGAAGGTGTGATCGAACGCGCGCGTATCCCTCGCGCGGTCGACGCAGTGCAGATCCCGTCCGGCACGTCGGCCCGTGTCCCGCTGGCCCGCACCCTGTGGATCCAGGGCCTTGGCGATTCCGCACGAAACGTGGCAGCCGAAGCGGTCGCGGAGGCAATGGCTTCGGCTCATCGCCTCGCTCTGTGCCTAGCGCTCGGATATGCGTCGATTCCAATCGCAATCTGGTGTGGCGACACCGACGAAGCCCGACGCTTTCTCCAACTCCTCGTCACCGAATCCGCGCTCGCGGGCCTCGAGCCATGGAAGAGTTGGGGACGAGTCCTCGGACTCGCACTGGACCAACCGTTCGCCGGGCGGATCAAGGATGCGACCGCCCCGCAGGTCGACATGCTCTCTACCCTGCGCACGCCGCTCGTGGACGAACGAGCTCTTGCGCGCGCCGAGCGCGGCCTTGCCGGGTGGTGTGCGCCGGAGGTCTTCCGAGCAACAGGCGAGGAGCTGTTGCGCTCTGGCACGGAGAACGCGCGCGATTGCGCTGAGGGTCTCTTCCTGCGAGCTCGAGATCTCGCGCGTGGGCAGGGGGCGCTCTCGTGGGAATTGCGTGCCGTCACGAGCCTCGCGAGGCTCTGGAGCTCCGGTGAGCGTGCACGAGATGGGCGCGCGCAGCTCGCTGGCGTGTTCGATCGGATCACGGAGGGAGCAACGACGCAGGACGTCATCGAAGCGCGCAGGCTCCTCGACGCGGAGTGAAGCACGATTTGGCTTCGTGGCCCGCAGTGGCAATCGCATACTGCGCGGGTGATAGCAGCGTCCGTCTCGAGCTCGCAATCTCCACGCCCCCGTGCACGTCGCACTGCCGTCGCGCCCGACGGCGTCTCGCTCGCAATTCAAGAATGGGGAAGCCCTGATGGGCCGGCGCTCGTGCTCGTGCATGGAGGACTCTCCAACCATCTTTGCTGGCAACGTCAGGTCGACGACGAACGACTCGCATCGTTTCGGATTGTCACGTATGACCTCCGCGGGCATGGCGACTCGGACAAGCCGGTCGATCCGAGCTCCTATCAGGACGAGGAGCGCTGGGCCGACGACCTCCACGCGGTCCTCGAGACGTGCGGCCTCCGCGATCCCGTCTTGGTCGTGTGGTCGCTCGCCGGCGTGGTGACGAGCGCGTACCTTCGCAAGTACGGCGGCTCTCGTCTCGGGGGCGTCGTGTGGGTCGGGGCGATCCCTACGGTAGCGGCTGTCACCGAATCGGCAGTGTTCGAACTGATGCCCCGCATGTTCTCGCCGCACATCGACGAGCGCATCGACGGCCTTCGCGCGTGGCTTGCTTCATGCTTCGGGCACAGCGCGCCGCCGAGCTACATGTTCGAGCGGATGCTCGCGTCTGCGTCGTTCGCGCTCCCGCTCGCCCCCGCCGTCGGCTCGTTCACCGTCGCCGATCCTTGGCCCACGCTGCGCGCGTTCGATCGACCTGCACTCGTCATCCAGGGGACTCACGATCGGATCACGCCGCCGGACGTCGGTCGGCAGCTCGCAGAAAACATTCCGAACGCGACACTCGTCATGTACGACGGAGCCGGTCACGCTCTCTTCATCGACGAGCCTGACCGCTTCGCGAGCGACATCCTCGCCTTCGTGCGACGTACCTAGCGGGCTCAGGCGGCGATATCCGCGCGGAGCTTCCGCCATGCACGAGGCGATATGCCTTCTTCCCGGCGAAACAGCCGATTGAAGTGTGGCTGATCGGAGAATCCACAAGCGACGGCGACGGCGCCAATCGAGCAGTCGGTCGCCAGCATCATCTTCTTCGCCCGCGTCAGGCGGCACTGGATGACGTAAGCCGAGAACTTCTCGCCGTACGCTCTCTTGAACGCGCGCGAGAAGTGGCTCGTGCTCAGTCCTGTAGCCTCGACGAGGTCTGCCATCCGCACGACCTCGTCGAGCCGCTCGTCGAGGTAGGTGTCGATGAGCCGGAGATGCCAGGGCGCAAGGCCGGCGTTCGTTCGCGGAGCTCGAACGACTTCCATGGCCGCTACGATGTTGCGATCCCTCCAATACCGCGAGTAAAGCGATGTAAATCGTCGTAAAGACGCTCCCCCGCGGCGATCGTACGCGAATCGAGCAGGCGACTCGAGATCCGCGCGCATCGGTGCGAGAGCTGTTGCGCCAAGCGCAGTGCGTGCGGCCGGTCGAGAGGTGTCCCGTAAATGGTGGCGGCTGGAACCTGGACGAGCGACGCGACCAGCCGTGACAGCTCCACCTCGTCGGCACAGGACACGACGAGAAGGGTGGGACCGTACTGCCCACGCAACACCCACGCATGCTGGACGGCAGCGCTCGCATCGACCTGGAACAGCGTCTCCGCGGCCTCGTTCGCAGCGGTCACCGACTCACCGTGGGCGGCCAAGCGCACGCCCGGAATACTGCGGAGTCGTTCGACGCTTTCGACGTACCGGACGACTATCTCCTCGAGGGGGAGCCGGAGCGGCGGGCGGGACGCACATGAGAACTGAAGGCCATCCATCAGCTCGCGGGCACCATCACCGTCTTGCATCACGACGACGCCAGGCCTCTCGCAGGGCGAGAGGAGCGCGTTCGTCAGCAGGGAGTCGACGTGAGCTGCGATTTGCTCGGCACGTGCGTTCAGAACATCGGGCAAGACGAAAAGGATGTTTGCGCGCAGTGCCCCCGCTTCGTCCCCATCACGTTCGCCGCTCATCCCTTGAGGAAGCGGAGGAGATCGGCGTTCAGGCGATCCTTGTCCGTCGTGAGAAGACCGTGAGACCCCCCCTTGTAGACGAGGAGCTGCGAGCCTTTGACGAGCTTGGAGGCGGCGATCGCGCTCACACCGATCGGGACCATCTGGTCGTCGTCGCCGTGCACGATGAGCGTCGGCACCGTGAACTTCTCGAGATCCTCGGTAAAGTCCGTCTCGGAAAACGCCGTGATGCAGTCGAGGGCGTTCTTCAGTCCGGTCATCATTCCCTGCAGCCAGAAGGTCTCGCGCACTCCCTCCGAGACCTTCGCGCCCTCACGGTTCGCCCCGTAGAACGGGATCGTGAGATCCTTGAAGAACTGCGAACGATCCTTCGTCACGCCGTTCCGAATGTTGTCGAAAACCTCGCTCGGCAGTCCGTCCGGGTTCGACGCCGTCTTGAGCATCCGCGGGGTCACGGCGCCGACGAGCACGGCCTGGGCAACGCGGCGACTGCCATGTCGACCAATGTAGCGCGCGACTTCGCCGCCGCCGGTGGAGTGGCCGACGAGCGTTGCCTCTTTGAGATCGAGATGGTCGAGCAACGCGCCAAGATCGTCGGCATACGTGTTCATATCGTTGCCATTCCACGGCTGGCTCGAGCGCCCGTGCCCACGACGGTCGTGGGCAATACAGCGAAAGCCACGCGAGGCGAGGAAGACCATCTGGTCTTCCCACGCATCCGCATTGAGCGGCCAGCCATGGCTGAAGACGACAGGACGACCGGTTCCCCAATCCTTGTAATAGATCTGCGTTCCATCCTGCACGGTGATCGTCGGCATGCGCGTCTCCTCTCTGCGGTTGTCGACGCGATTGCGTCGTATGCTGCCGAATCATGGCCGCACGCGCTCCCACGCTCTTGAACGTGGTTGACCGCCGTCGGATGAAGAGCCGTTCGAGCTCGGCACTTCTCGATGTCTTACGTGTTGGTCACGAGACACTTGCCGAAGAAGTCGACGAGCTTGGTGACCACGCCGGGCACGTACTGCTCGCGATCGTAGAGGTCGACGTGGCTGGCGCCCTCCACCCAGAACAGCTCCTTGGGCTCGCGTGCCTTCTCGAAGGCGTAGGGCATCTGGTAGGCGGTGTCGGCTTTTTCGCCGACGATCATCAAGAGGGGTCGCGGCGCGATCAAGTCGATGAATCGGAAACCGTCGAAGCTCGCGAGACGGTCGACGCTGTTCCAGGTGAAGGTCTTGGCCGAGCGTGAATGCTGACCACGAGCGGTGCAATAGTAGTCCCACCCCTCGAACGCGTACCGGCCGCCCGCGCGCGCTTGCGCCTCCGATTCGGGGAAGAGCGGGAAGCTTCCCATTCCCTCGCCTCGCGCCTCGGCGGTGCGCGCCGCGGCGGCTGCGTCGAGCATGGCCTGGAGGACTGCGGGATCCTGCTTGCCGTCGTGTCCTTCGCGGAACATGCGGCCGATGTCGACACCGCTGATGGTCGCAACGGCCTTGATGCGATGGTCGGTGGCCGCCGCGGTGACCGCGTAGCCGCCCGACGCGCAAATGCCGAGCACGCCGATTCGCTCCGCATCCACCTCGTCGCGCGTGGTCAAGAACGACACGGCGGCCCTGATGTCTTCGACGCGATGCGCGGGATCTTCGAGCCCTCGCGGCATGCCCTCGCTCTCGCCCTGGTAGGCGGCATCGAACGCGAGCGCGATGAAGCCGGCGCGCGCGAGGCGCTCGGCATAGAGACCGGCCGTCTGCTCTTTCACGCCACTGCCCGGGTGGCCCACGACGACGGCGGGCCGCTTACCGCCGGTCGGCTCGTCGGGAAGGTAGAGATGACCGGCGAGCTTCAGGCCTGCGCTAGCGAACGTGACGTCCTTCTTCATGATGTCCTCCATGGCTTTCATCTTGGGCGTCGGGCTCCTCCGGCGGTATCCCGTTCCTGCAGCGCTCTTGCCTAATCCTGCAAGCCTGGAGATTGAGGCTTCTGCGCCTCCGGACTAGAACCGTTGGACGGCCTTGGTCGATCGGCCTAATTCTCCAGGCACATCGAGGATCCAGCGAAGGTATCGAGCATGGATGCAAAGACGGAGAGTTACCGGGAGCTCGTCGAGATCATCACGAGGCACACCTCCTCGGACGGTGAGTTCAAAACGGCGATCCCCACGCTTCACCTGAGTCGGCGATCGTCTCCGAGCCAGCCTCTCCACACCGCCTTGCGACCGTGCTTCGCGCTGGTCGTTCAGGGCGCCAAGAGCCTCACCATCGGGAACGAGACCCTCGAGTACGGCGTGGGGAACTTCCTCGTCGCGTCTCTCGACCTCCCCATCGTCTCGCGCGTGACGGCGGCGAGCGCGACCAAGCCGAACCTCGGAATCGGCCTCGCCATCGACTCGGACCGCCTCGCTGGCATGTTCGCTCGGCTCGACGTGACGAAGCTCACCAGCACGGCTGGCGTCACGACACGCGGAGTGGGCGTCAATCGCGTCTCGCCGCCCCTACTCGACGCCGTCGTACGATTGCTCCGTTTGCTCGATCGCCAGGAGGACATCCCTGCGCTCGCGCCGCTCTACGAACAGGAGATCCTCTATCGCCTGCTCACCGGGCCGTGCGCTTCACGGCTCCTGCACATAGCCAAGGCCGACACGCCGACGAAGGGCGTCGCAAAGGCCACGAGCTGGCTCGCCGATCACTTCGCCGAACCGCTTCGCATCGAGGAGCTCGCGCGGCGCGTGGGCATGAGCGTGTCCTCGCTCCACCACCACTTCAAGGCCATCACGGCGATGTCGCCGCTCCAGTACCAGAAGCAGCTTCGGCTGGGCGAAGCGCGGCGCCTCATCCTGGTCGAGCACCTCGAGGTCGCGCACGCGAGCTTTCGCGTCGGCTACCAGAGTCCGTCGCAGTTCTCGCGGGAGTACGCGCGCATGTTCGGCAAGCCACCGCGACGCGACCTCGATGCCGAGCGCGCCCACGAGCAGCCAGCGAAAACCCGACGAGGGCTTGGCCGCCAGACGCGCTGAGGCCGGTGCGTTGCCATACGAGGAAGAGATGGCGGCCACCTTCGCCTCGGGCGGGGCTGGATGTGCCTCCGCCACCCGACGCGCGAACACTTTGGCAGCGCGTGATGTAGCCTGACGGCCGGCCTTCTGGGCCACGCGAAAGCCAACTCGCGCGGCCGCGTACGACTCCATCGAAGGGAGAGCCTCGGTGAAACGGTTCGCGAACAAAGTGGTGTGGATCACGGGGGCGTCGTCGGGCATCGGAGCGGCGCTGGCCGAGGCGTTCGCCGCCGAGGGGGCGAAGCTCGTTCTGTCCGCGCGCCGTCGTGACGAGCTCGAGCAGGTGG
This sequence comes from Labilithrix luteola, assembly GCF_001263205.1. Classification (GTDB taxonomy): domain Bacteria; phylum Myxococcota_A; class Polyangia; order Polyangiales; family Polyangiaceae; genus Labilithrix; species Labilithrix luteola. The sequence goes on along the minus strand of NZ_CP012333.1, from coordinate 4,653,709 downwards.
TCGCAAAGTCCGGCGGCGAGGGTCACCTCGTGCTGCCGCTCGACCTGGCACAGCCCGACACCTTCCCGTCCCTCGTCGAGGCAGTTCATCAGCGCTTCGGTCGCGTCGACGTCCTCGTGCACAACGGCGGCATCAGCCAGCGCGCGCTCGTCAAGGACACGCGCCTCGACGTCGACCGCCGCATCATGGAGGTGAACTACTTCGGCGCCGTGGCGCTGACCAAAGCCGTACTACCGTCGATGCTGGCCGCGAAGGCGGGTCACTTCGTGGTCGTATCGTCGGTCATGGGAAAGATCGGGACACCGCAGCGCTCGGCCTACGCGGCGAGCAAGCACGCTCTCCATGGCTTCTTCGACTGCCTGCGCGCCGAGATCTCGGCCGACGGTCTCTTCGTGACGCTCATCTGCCCTGGCTTCATTCGTACCGAGGTCTCGAGAAACGCACTTACCGGCGACGGCTCACCGATGAACAAGGCCGAAGGTGACATCACTGGAGGGCACCCCGCCGAGCTCACCGCGCGCCAGATCCTCGACGCGGCGCACGCTCGAAAGAGCGAAGTCTACGTGGGCGCGCTCGGCAAGGAGCGACTCGCGCTCTTGCTCAAGCGCTTCTTGCCGAGCACGCTCGAGAACATGGTGCGCAAGGCCGTGCCGAAGTAGTCGTCAACGCCGTCGACCTCGGAATCGGCCTCGAGGGGGCCCCCTGAGGTGGCGCCGTGGCGCGGATGGATGACGCCGCCGTTTGCGCGCAACAAAGCCCCCGGCGCGGCCGACAGGGCTGGCATGAGCAACGTGAGCGGCGTGGGAAATCGGCGGGACTATACGAACGAGGAGCTCGAGGCGCTCCACAAGGACCAGGCCAGCGGCGTCATTATGAACAAGGCGCGGCATGATGCGGGCTTCAAGGAGACCGATGTCTCGATGCGCGGCGACGATCCGTCGCTGAACGAGACGCTCCACCACGGCCACATCAACGGCGGCGAAGTCCTCGGCGGAGTGGTCCACGGACTCGAGGTGGGACATGCGGTCGGCGCAATCCACTTTCCCAAGTTCATGGCGTGCGCCCCCGAGATCGCTCTTCCGATTGTCGCAGGACTTGCCGCCCAGGGCGCGCTGTACAGCATCGAAAAGCGCAAGGACGAAGTCAAAGGTGCAGCAACGCGGGATCAGATGCACGCCGCGATGCTCGACAACCTGGAGCTCCCGACCGGCTACGCGAACCAGGCGATCGACAAGCTCGGTGTCTCGTTCACGAACGGATCGCCTGCCGATCGAATCAGCAAGCAGCTGCAAACCACTGACAAGGGGCTCCGCGCGACGCTCCAGCTCCATTGCGACCAGGGCATGCACGCTGCGCGCGACATGTCCGCTTCGGGGATGTCGAAGGAAGCTTTTCTGAAGGCCAATCCCGCAGTCGCCGAGCGCTATGGGAGCGACATGGCGTTCCGTGAAGGATTCGACGGAATGGAGTGGGCCAAACAGCAAGGACCCGCGGTCTACGACAAGGCCGTCTCTGCTCTGATGAGCCGCGATGCGCGCAACGACGCAGCGCACGTCAGCTATCGGGTCTGATCATGAATCTCTACCGAGGGGTTCAGCCTCCCAAGGACCACGACGAGCCGATCCCCGAGTTCCGTCCCAGGAGATCCCCGGGTCCGGTCGCGTGCACCATCTGCATTCTCCTCTGCCTCGCGGTGATCGCCCATCTCGTGGCGCAGGGTGAGACGTTCTATGCCGGCCTTGTCGCCACCTGGATGGTTCTCTCGACGACGGTGTTCGTGGCATTGAAAATACCCGACGCGCTCGCGCGCCGTCGCGCGGCGAAGATTGGTAACGAGCTCGTCGCACAAATCATGGCGCAACGCTGACGGCGTCACGTCTGCCAATGACGATTCAGAGCGTGCGCGGATACGTCATGACGAGACTCATCCAGCACTCTTCGTTCGACGCGTTGACGTAGGCGTGCGGAACGTCGGCGGTGAAGGCGATGGCGTCACCTTTGGCGAGCTCGAAGGTTTCCTTGCCGAGCTCGAGGACCAAACGACCTTGGGTGACGAGGAGATTTTCGCGCGTGCCGGGGGCGTGGGCCTCGGCTTCTTCGCGTGAGCGAGCGGCGAGAAACAGCTCGTAGAATTCGAAGCGGCCTTTGTCGTCGGGCGAGAAGAGCGCGCGTGAGGAGAAGCGTCCGTCGGCGTCGAGGATGGGGCGCGCGTTCGAGCGGCGGAAGATGCGTGTGCCGAGGTCCGTGGGTTGAGCGAGCAGCACGGAGAACGGCACGTCGAAGGCGCGCGCGATCTTCCAGAGCGTGCCGAGACTCGGCACCGTGCGACCGAGCTCGATCTGCCCGAGCGTTTGGCGGCCCACGCCGGTCATGCCGGCCACGATGTCGAGACTCCAACCGCGCTCGGAGCGAAGGCGCTTCAGGTTCTCGCCGACGATCGCGTCGAGCTCCGTCGTCTCCTCGACGGCGGACTTGGGCGGCACGGTGATGGGGAGGCCCGACGCGCGCCACTCCGCGGTGCCGCCGTCCATGATGTAGACCTCGGCCACACCGTTTTGCTCGGCGAGCTGCGCCGCCTGCTGGCTTCGTCCGCCGCGCTCGCAAAGGAAGAGAACGCGCTTACCCAGCTCTGCGCCCGCGAAATCGGTGCGGAGCTGCCCGAGTGGAATCAGACGCGCCTCAGGAACGTGACCGGTGGCCCACTCGTGCGACTCACGTACGTCGACGACGTCGATGTCCCCCTTCGCAATGAGCTCTTGCGCGTCGCGCGGGGCAACCGACCGGACCATCCAATCTTGATATCAGATTCGCCGAAAAGATCTCAGCGGCCGGTCTGGAGCCGGTGGAGAGCGCGAGCGAGCGCGTCGATGTCCTCGCACGTGTTGTATGGCGCGAGCGAAGCACGCACCGTCGCTTCGAGGCCGAATCGCCGGAGAATCGGCTGCGCGCAGTGATGGCCCGAGCGCACGGCGATGCCCTCTTGGTCGAGGAGCCCGCCAACCTCTTCCGTTTTCTTGCCGTCGAGCACGAACGAGAGCACGCCGGCCTTTTGCGGAGCGGTGCCGATCAAGGTGAGGCCGGGCACCGCCAACAGCGCGTTCGTGCCGTATTCGAGGAGCTCGTGCTCGTAGCGCTCCACGTTGTGAACGCCAACGCGCGTGAGCCAATCGAGGGCCGCACCGAGGCCGACCGCATCGGCGATGTTGCCGGTGCCTGCTTCGAAGCGCGCAGGCGGCGGCTGGTACGTGGTGCGCTCGAAGGTGACGTCTTGGATCATGTTACCGCCGCCTTGCCAGGGCGGCATGGCCTCGAGCAGCTCGGCACGACCGAAGACGGCGCCGATGCCCGTTGGAGCGAACACCTTGTGCCCGGAGAAGACGAAGAAGTCGCAACCGAGTGCCTGCACGTCGACCGGCATGTGCGAGACGGCCTGTGCACCGTCGAGGAGCACGACCGCGCCGTGGCGATGCGCCATGTCGATCATGTCGACGGCCGGCGTGATCGTACCGAGCGCGTTCGATACTTGCGTGAACGAGACGAGCCTCGTGCGCGGTCCGAGGAGCTTCTCGTACTCCTCGAGGATGACCTGGCCGCGGTCGTCGACGGGCGCAACGCGAAGACGGGCGCCCTTCTCGGAGCAGAGCTGTTGCCAAGGAACGATGTTCGCGTGGTGCTCGAGCCAGGTGATGACGATCTCGTCGCCCTCACGCACGTTGCGTCGGCCCCAGCTCTGCGCGACGAGGTTGATGCCTTCGGTGGTGCCTCGAACGAACACGATGTCACGCGCCGAAGGGGCATTGATGAACCGGCGCACGGTCTCGCGCGCGGCCTCGTAGGCATCGGTGGCCTTGGCCGCGAGCGTGTGCGCCGCACGATGGATGTTGGAATTCTCGTGCTCGTAGAAGAACGAAAGGCGATCGATCACGGCGCGCGGCTTCTGCGTGGTCGCCGCGTTGTCGAGCCATACGAGGCGTTTGCCTCGCACGGGCTCGCTCAGAATCGGGAAATCCTTCTTGAGGACGTTCGGCTCGAAGATGCGTGAGCCGAGCGTGCGCAACGAGGGATCGCCGGTGGGCGTGATCTCGTACGAGTCGAGCGCGAAGCGAGGCTCCCCGCTCATCGACGAGGGTGAGGGCGAATGCGAAGGCGCGGGTGCGAAACCAGGTTTCGGGTCCTCCGCGGGCTGCGCGACGTCATTCAAAGGGAAGTGAAAGACCGAATCGAAAGGCGTCGCGAGCGCATCGAAGTTGAGCGGCACGTCGAACGGCGACGTACTCGCGGACATGCCCGGCACATCGAACGGCGCGGGACTCTCGGTCGTGCTCGGCACGTCGAACAGCGACGCACTCTCGACGACGCTCGGCACGTCGAGCGAAGGCGCCACGGAACCGATGGGCCCGCCGCGCTCGGCCGTACTGGGCATCGACGGCGCCAGGGCCGTCGGCGGTGACGACAGCGCACTCGTATCCAGCGAATTCGGCACGCTGTTGGTCGGCGGCACGCTGTTCGCGGGCGGCGCGGCGTACATCTGATTCGCGAGCTGCGAGATCGCGTTGGTCATCGAAATCGCGTCCAGCTCCGGAAGGGTTGGACCGCCGGGAATGCGCGCAGCGGCGAGCGCAATTCCCGGCGTCGACGTCATGATCGCGCTCGGATAATTCGGAGTCTCCGTGGTGCGCGGCATGTGCGCGGTCAGCAGCGAGACTTCACCCACCGGCGCGAGTCCCGGCGGCGGACCGCCCTTCGATTCAGGTGTACTCATGGTAGTGGTCGATGGTGACGCCCTCGAGACAACCGAGCGCGTCGTGCGTGAGCACCGCCACGGAGCAGTAAAGCGAGATGAGATACTTCGCGGCGCCCGCCTGATTGATTCCCATCAGGCGAACCGAGAGGCTCGGGTTCACCTCGCCCGGCAGGCCGGGCTGGAAGAGGCCGACGACGCCGCGCTTCCTCTCACCGACGCGCATGAGGAGGATCTCGGTCTTGTTGTCCTTGATGCGAAACTTGTCGCTCGGGATGAGCGGCAGACCACGCCAGGTGAGAAACGGCGCACCGAACATCGACACCGTCGGAGGCGGCACACCACGACGCGTGCATTCCCGCCCGAACGCCGCAATCGCACGCGGGTGCGCGACGAAGAACGCCGGCTCCTTCCATACCGTGGCGATCAGCTCGTCGAGATCGTCCGGCGTGGGCGGCCCCTTGCGCGTCTTGATGCGCATCTCGGGGTCGACGTTGTTCAGGAGCCCGTAATCCTTGTTGTAGAGCATCTCGCTCTCTTGCCGCTCTTTGATCTTCTCGATCGCGAGCGTGAGCTGCTCCTTCACCTGGTCCATCGGGCTTCGGTAAAGGTCCGAGATGCGCGTGTGCACGGCGATCGTCGTGGTGCACGAAGCGAGCGTGTACTCGCGCGGGTTCGGCTCGTAGTCGTCGAAGGCGATGGGCAGGTCTTCGCTCTCCGACGGGCTGCACTTGACGTCGAACTTGTCGTCGAGCGCCTGATTCACGCGATAGACGCCTGCCTCGACGGGCGCCCAAGGCATCATCTGAACGAGCCAGCGCGGGGTTGCGCCACGCCATTGCGGCGGCGTCTTCGTCGTGTTCGCAAGCTGTCGTGCGGCGCGCGGCCCGATCGATTGAGCAGTCATTTGCGAGCTCCTTGTCTCGATTCGTATTCCGGCGGTGAGGACGGGGCAATCGTCATAGCGAACTTGCTCCACCGTCCTCCGCTCGAACGGACGCAATGATCGTCAAACGATGCGATGACGCTTTGCGGCTGCGATCGATTTCGTCAGTCGGCTCGCGATGTTCGACCGGGTGGGAGACGAAGCCGGTCAGGCCATCACCTGTGATGGGTGCAGAGCTCACCCGAGCTTCAGATCAGGGATCGCCGCGAAGAGCGCCGACCACTCGGCGTCGTCGAGAAGCACCTTCTGGGCGAGCGCTCCGATCGCGTCGCGGAGCCCGGGATCCATGTCGTCCGACGATGCGCTCCGAGCGAGCTTCGAGAGCAGCGGCAGGAAGAACTGATCGCCCTCGCGATGCGCGGGCTGACGAAGGTACTGCTCGAGCGCAGCGACGTCCGGGATGGCGACGCAGTAAGAGTGCGTGTAGCCCCCGGCCGGATCGCCGAGGTCTTGTCCGATGACGGAGTACGCCACCGCGTCCGAAGATGCGGTGCGCCGGAGAACGTCGAGCGCACGCGCCTTCGTTGCCTCGTCGACCTCGTCACGAAAGCGGAATCGCAAGAAGTTGAGAATCATGAATCGGCTCCTCGAAGGTTCGAATTCGTAATTCCTCTACTGCGTGACGTTTTCGGCCGCTATCTAGTTACTCGAGGTAACCGACGAATCTGGTAACCTCCTGGTAACCGCCCTTCGAGCCTCCGATGTTGCGCCGTCGAAAGAACAAGACTCCCCCGCTCCCGCCGATCTGCCCCCTCACCGAGTGCATGCGCCTCCTCGGCGGCGTGTGGACCGTGAACATCGTGTGGAAGCTGAGCGGCGAACCGCGCCGCTTCAGCGAGCTGCGGATGGATATCCCGAAGATCTCCGCGAAGGTCCTCACGGCGCGACTCCGCGATCTCGAAGAGAACGGCGTCATCACGCGAACGGTCGTAGCGAGCTCGCCGCCGTCGGTGGAATACGAGCTCACCGAACTAGGGCGAGAGCTCCTCCCCGTGATCGAGACCATCGTCGACGTGGGCACGCGACTCGTGCGCATGCAACAGCCTCGGTAACGGAGAGTCTCGAATCATGCGCCCGCTTCCCGTCGGGTGTCCCGAATCTCGGTGGTGAACGTGTCCAGATCGATGTTGCCGCCCGAGATCACGGCGATCGTTCGTGTTCCCGCTTTTCGCGAGAGTGCCGCGTAAGCGAGGGCGCCTGCGCCTTCGGCGACGACTCGCTCGAAGGACGCGAGCTCGACCACGGCGCGCCGGACGTCCTCTTCGGTCACGGTCACGATCTCGTCGAGGACCTCGGCGCAGATGCGACGCGTCGATTCACCCACACGCCGAACGCGCACGCCATCGGCGATCGTGGTGGGTAGAACGTCGAGCGGGGGTCGTCCATCGAGGGCGCGCGCCATCGCATCGAGGCCTTCGACGTGCACACCGACGATGCGTGTTCCGCGCGACTTCAACGCGAGCCCCAGCCCAGACGCGAGGCCGCCGCCTCCGAGCGGAACGAGAACGACGTCCGGGTGTGCGTCGAGGAGCTCCCAGCCGACCGTCCCTTGCCCTGCAATCACGTCGGGATCGTCGAACGCAGGAAGGAAGCGCCAGCCGTTCTCTCGTGCGAGGGAGATGGCGTGGTCCTGTGCATCCTCGTACGAGCGACCGAAACGAATCACCTTCGCTCCGAGCGCCTCGGCTCCGCGGACCTTCGTGAGCGGCGCCGTGATCGGGACGACGGTATGAGCCTCGAGGCCCAGGCGATGCGCCGCCCAGGCCACGCCGCGCGCGTGATTGCCTGCAGATGCCGCCACGATTGGCCGCCGATCACCGTTCGCGAGCGCCACCAACATCGCGTTCGTTGCGCCGCGAACTTTGTAGGAGCGGGTCACCTGCAGTGTCTCGAGCTTGAGCCACGCGTCGAACCGCTCCGAGCGAACGAGTGGTGTCGGTGCCAGCAGTGGCCTCAGGCGCGATGCCGCCGCGGCAACGTCGGCGACGTCGGGCAAGCGAACCGTCACGGCCCGACCTCCGTGACTTCGACCTGCCGCACGTCGTAGAGCTTCGCGAGCTGCCGGGCCAGCGCATCGGCAGGGCGCGTGCTCTCGACACGCATTCGCACTGCGAGCACGCCATCGCCGGCAGGAACGGCGACGACCTCGATGGGTTCGTAGCCTCGTCGCACCGAAAGCCCGAGAACGCGGACGAGAACGCCTTCCACGCGCGAGACATCGAACTTCAACTCGTGGGTCATCGACCTTCTCCATTCAGCATTTCGGCATTCGTCTTGTTCGGTGGCACGAGCGGCCAGCACATCGTGCGATGGTCGAGGATGACGTGAGCGAGCAGAGGCCCGGGCTCGTCGAGGACCCGGCGGATCGCCTGCGGAACCTGCTCGTCGTGGTCGACCCGAATGGCGGGCATTCCGAAGGCTTCGGCGACTCGGACGAAGTCGGGATTATCGGAGAGATCGATCTCGCTGTATCGCTCGGCGTGAAAGAGCTCCTGCCATTGGCGCACGAGGCCGAGCGCCTGGTTGTCGAACAAGACGATCTTCACCGGCAGCGAATAGCGTTTGATCGTCGCGAGCTCCTGCACGTTCATGAGGAAGGAGCCATCGCCACTGACGGCGATCACCCGCGCGTCGGGTCGACCGAGCTGCGCGCCGATCGCGGCGGGCAAGCCGTAGCCCATCGACCCGAGGCCTCCACTCGAGAGATGGAGTTCGGGACGTCGAAAGCTCACATGCTGCGCAACCCACATCTGATGCTGGCCAACGTCGCACGTGACGATGGTTCGCTCGTCGAGGAGCTCGGAGAGCTTTCGAAGGAATCGCGGGCCGTCGACCGCTACGTTCGAAGACTCTGGCATGGGCTCACGCTCTTTGTCCGCGAGGCAGGTGGCGCGCCAATCGGCACGCGCGCATGAAGCATTGAGCCCGCGCAAGGCAACGCGCAGATCCCCCACGAGCGCGACGTCGGAGCGACGGAGCTTGTCGATCTCGGCGGCGTCGACGTCGGCGTGGATCACACGAGCATTCGGCGCGAAGCCATCGAGCTTGCCCGTGGCGCGATCGTCGAAACGCGCTCCGAGGCAGACGAGCAGATCCGAACGCTGGACCGCGAGGTTCGCCGCACGCGAGCCATGCATGCCCAGCATGCCGAGGAGAAGTGGCTCGCTCCCGTCGACGGCTCCGATGCCTTTGAGCGTGGTCACCACGGGGATCCCCGTGGCAGCAATGAACGCGCGAAGCTCCTCGATCGCTCCTGCCATCGCTACGCCGCCACCGACGTAGGCGATGGGTCGCTCGGCCTTGCGAAGGAGCTCGCCTGCCCGCTCGAGCGCCGCGTGATTCGGTGAGGGAGGCACGGCTGCGCGGATGGGACCGAGAGGTTCGAGCCCGCTCGCATCGGTGTTCGCCACGTCCTTGGGAACGTCGATGAGCACGGGGCCTGGACGTCCCGACTTCGCGATCCGGAAGGCCTCCGCGACGACCGCCGGTAGATCGGCGACGTTCCGAACGAGGAAGCTGTGCTTCACGATCGGCATGGTGAGGCCGAAGATGTCGACTTCCTGGAAGGCATCGGTTCCGAGCACCGTCGTCGGTACTTGTCCCGTCACGGCAACGACGGGCACCGAGTCGAGCGCAGCATTGGCGAGGCCGGTGACCAGGTTCGTCGCGCCGGGTCCCGAGGTCGCGACGCAGACGCCGACACGGCCCGTTGCTCGCGCATAGCCATCGGCAGCGAGCGCGGCGGCCTGCTCGTGACGCACGAGGATGTGCCGCAGGCGCGAGCCCACGAGCGCATCGTAGAACGGCAGGATGGCTCCTCCCGGATAACCGAAGAGAACGTCGACGCCTTGGTGCTCGAGAGCGCGAACGAGGAGATCGGCGGCGTTCATGTGGCGGCCTCTCTCTCCGTGGGTCGAGCGAGCCACGCCATCCGCGCGCGGAGTGAAGCGCCGACCTTCTCGATGGGGTGCGCGAGGTCGCGCGCGAGGAGTCTCTCGTAGCGGGGTCGGCCGGCCTGATTCTCGAGCACCCACTCCGTGGCGAAGGCGCCCGAGCGGATCTCTTCGAGCAGCGTGCGCATCGACGCACGCACGTTCGCGTCGACGATCCTCGGGCCACGCGAGAGGTCGCCGTACTTCGCCGTCTCGCTCACGAAGTGGTGCATGCGCGCGAGCCCGCCTTCGTAGAGGAGATCGACGATGAGCTTCAGCTCGTGCAGGCACTCGAAATAAGCGACCTCGGGCTGATATCCCGCGTCGACGAGCGTGTCGAAGCCGGCGATCACGAGCTCGGTCACGCCACCGAGGAGAACGGCTTGCTCGCCGAAGAGATCGGTCTCCGTCTCCTCGGCAAACGTGGTCTGGAGCACGCCCGCGCGCGTTCCGCCGAGACCATGCGCATAGGCCATGGCACGGCCGAGCGCCTCGCCCGTGGCGTCTTGCGCGACCGCGACGAGGCAGGGAACGCCGTGTCCGTCCGAATACTGCCGACGGACGAAGTCACCGGGGCCCTTCGGCGCGACGAGCACCACGTCGACGTCCTGCGAAGCTCGGATCTGACCGTAATGAACGTTGAAGCCATGGGCAAAGAGTACGGCCGAGCCCTTGCGCAGTGCGGGGGCGACGTGGTCGCGATAGAGCGCAGGCTGCGCCGAGTCCGGAACGAGCATCGCGACGAGATCGGCACTGCGAGCGGCCTCGGCGGGCGCGAGCGGCGCGAATCCATCGGCGACAGCGCGCGCGAAGGACGGCCCTTCCGGCCTCAGCCCCACGACCACGTCGTGTCCCGAGTCGCGCAGGTTCAGTGCGTGCGCACGGCCCTGGCTGCCATATCCCACGATGGCGACGCGCTTTCCGTGAAGAGAACGAAGTTCGGATTCCTGGTGCACGGTCGACGTATTCATGGATTCCTCGTGGTGCTCTCGAACGTGGTGACGGCGCCGGTCGACGCCGAAGAGACGAGTCGTGCGTACTTGGCGAGCACGCCGCGCGGCGCTCGCTTCGAAGTCGGCAGTGGTGTGGGTGCGCGGTCGTCGAGCGACGCTTCGACGTCGATCCGTCGCTCCTCGACGTCGATCACGATCATGTCGTCGTCGCGAACGCGCGCGAGCGGCCCACCGAGCGCAGCCTCCGGCGACACGTGACCGACGACGAGCCCGTGCGTGGCCCCGCTGAATCGCCCATCGGTGACGAGCGCCACCGAATCGCCGAGGCCTGCTCCGACGAGCGCCGCGGTGACGGCGAGCATCTCGGGCATGCCGGGCCCACCGACAGGGCCTTCGAAGCGAAGGACCATGACGTCGCCCGGTCGGATCGCTCCACGACCGATGGCATCGAACGCTTCCTGCTCGTGATCGAAGACCCGCACGGGACCGCGATGACGTACGCGCTCGTGCCCCGAGAGCTTCACGATGCAGCCTTCGGGCGCGAGCGAGCCGCAAAGCACGGCGAGTCCTCCGGTGGCGTTGAGCGGCTTGTCGAGCGGACGAACCACCTCCTCCCCCGGCGTCGCCTGCGCGGCGCGTGCGAGCTCGAAGAGCGTCTCGCCGGTGACGGTAGAGGCTTCTTGGAGCAATCCAGCCTCGAGAAGGCGACTTGCGACGAGCCGCGTTCCGCCGGCTGCTTCGAGATCGGGCGCCATGAATCGGCCGCCGGGCTTGAGATCGGCAAGCCACGGTGTCCGACGTGCGATGGCATCGAAGTCGCCGAGCGAAAGCGACACGCCTGCCTCGTGCGCGATCGCGAGGAGATGCAAAACGGCGTTCGTCGATCCGCCCGTCGCTGCGACGCCGGCAATCGCGTTTTCGAACGCAGCCCGCGTGAGGATGGCTCGCGGACGCGTCCGCTCTTTGACGAGCTTCATCACGCATTGTCCCGCCGTGCGCACCGCATCGGCCTTGCGTGCGTCGACCGCTGGCACGTCGTTCACGGTCATCGCAGAGAGGCCGAGGAGCGAGAGCGCCATGGCCATCGTGTTGGCCGTGAACTGCCCTCCGCACGCGCCAGCGCCTGGGCACGCCGCCTCCTCCAGCTCGCGTAGCTCGCTCTCTTCGAGCTTCCCCGCGGCCTTCGCGCCAACGGCCTCGAAGACGTCCTGCACCGTGACGTCACGCCCTTTGAAGCGGCCCGGACGGATCGAACCGCCGTAGACCACGAGCCCCGGAACATCGAGGCGCGCGAGCGCCATCGCCGCGGCCGGGAGCGTCTTGTCGCAACCGGCGAGCACGAGCACTCCGTCGAGCGAATGCCCTTCGACGACGAGCTCGATCGAGTCGGCGATGGTCTCGCGCGAAACGAGCGAAGCCCGCATACCGGGCGTACCCATGGCAATACCGTCGGAGACGACGATCGTATTGAATTCGATCGGCGTCCCTCCGGCCTCGATGATTCCCGCCTTCGCACTCTCGGCGAGCTTGCGCAGGTGGACGTTGCAGGGCGTGACCTCCGCCCACGTATTCACGACGGCCACGAGCGGCCGCTCGATGGCAGCAAGCGGCAGGCCTGCTCCTCGAAGCATCGCGCGCGCTGGCGCGCGACTCATTCCACGTTTGATTCGATCGCTGTTCATGGGACCTCCGACGAGGCCCCGACCGCGGTTTTTCAGGGAGCAGAAACGAAAAACCCCGCTCCCTCTTCCGAGGTGCGGGGCCTGTTCACTGGGTTACAACCACTCAGGAACGGGCTCGCACCTCGCACTGAATGATAATAATGCTGCTAACGCCCGACTCACGCGCACCAAATCCGCACGCGAGACCCGCGCACGAGAATTGATTGGTGGAGAACGAGAGTTTCATCGGCGGGCAGCTTGCTCCTCGGGCCCGCTCGTTGTCAACAAGCGCGCGAACGTTCGAATCGATTCCAGACAAACGATTCGCTAGGCGCCCGCCCCAACCTCTCGATTCCGCTGTGCCCGTCCGCGGCGTATCTGCTCGTAGAGGGCGAGCAAGATGGGCGCGTTGGCCACTTTCAGATAGGGCACGGCGAAACTCGCGCGGCGGCCCTTCACCCTCAACACGCCAACGCTCACGCCAAGAGTCTCGACGTCCGTCCAGGCGACCGTGCGCGTCTTGTGTGAAATACCATCGCGCGAGACGACGAACGGACCGAAGACGAGCGGCGTGCCCGCGTCGAAGTCTGCGCTCGCGACGGGAAGCTTGCGACGTATCAGCTCGGACTCGATGCGAGCAAAGAACTCATCCACTCGTTCGTAGATGCTCATGAGTTTGATCTCCCGGCCGTCGGCAGCGACGAAGCGGTAGATACGCACGGTACGAACGGGGACGCCGTTGACGCCGACGCGTTGCACTTGCGCATACCAGCGGGCGACGTCTTCCCAACCAAGCACCGTCGTCCCGCGACGGAGGTGCGCGACGATACCGCCAGCGTGCATCGCAAACGTGCTGCCGTGGTAGCGCCAGAGATGCCTCACGGAGACGAAGGCGAGGGAGCCGAAGAGGCCGGAGAGAACGAGTGCCGCGAAGGCCGTCTGCGCACGGGTCGCCTCCGCCTCCTTCTCCGCCATCGCAAACGCGGAGAGCACCACGATACCCGCGAAAAAGAGGCCGAAGAAGACGACGGCCGCGACCATCCGAAACGCCTCTTTGCGAGAGACGCCTGTCTCGTCGATGACGGCGCCGAGACGCTCAAGGTGGTCGCGGGACGACACCGCGTCGTGGGCACGAAAGGGCTGCGGGGCGTCCATGACGGCGTGGACGATAACGCAAAGGAAAGCATCGTTGCGTCCCCTCTGCCAGGACGGCGCCACGTGGGCGACGGTGTTCCGGTTCCGTTACTTGGTTGACGAGCGCCCGCACGACCGAACGATTGCGCTCTTCGAACGCGCGCTCGTACGCGGCGTGAAGCGGCGGCGCCTCACGGGCCGCGGCGCGCCTGTCACTCGGGCAACAACACCTGCACCGGGACGAGGGTCGGGTCCTGGATGGTCCCGTTGCCGAGCTCACCGTTGGGGTTGTCTCCCCAGCAATAGACCTTCCCCGTGGTGAGCAGCGCGCAGGTCGTGTAGGTGCTGGTTCGGACGACGGACGCGGGGCCGGGTAAGCCCTTCACCTTGACCGGAGTCAGCGCGTAGTCGTACGTATCGTCGCCCGCTTGGCCCGAGGCGTTCGAGCCCCAGCAGTAAACGTTGCCCGAGACCGCCACGGCGCATCCGACGGCGGCGGGGGCGGCGCGACTGCTGTTCAGGGCATACTCGACGTCCATCCGTGTCGCCGCCGGCACCGCGATTTGTACCGGCGCGCTCGCGCCCACCGTCGTGTACCCACGCACGGTCGATCGAAGGAGCGGCCCCGTTCCCCAACACCAAATCTTGCCGTCATTGTCGAGCGCACAGGAGCGGGCGACATGTACGATGTTCGTGAGCCCGGGCACGCGTTCGGGCTTCGGGACCTCGGTCGACACGCTGTTCGCCGCTCCCCAACGCGCCACGGTGCCGTCGTCGAGCGGCGCGATGAATCCGTCACTTCCGTTTCCGAGGACGAGCGACGTTGCGCACGGCTCACGGACGCCGGCGACGCCGGCGACGTCGACGACGGGGGTTCGAAGAAGCCGACGAGCCCGTCGTCACGAACTCCTTGCGATGCGGGGTTGCCTCCTGGCGTCCCCGCGGGGTGGGCGCTTCATACGGAGTACGACCCGGCCTGCGGCTTCGACTACCCGACGGACACGACGTACCTCCCCAAGCCAGCCACCTGGGAGCCTTGCTCCATCAGAGCGGCGGACGCTGGGCTCTCGGGTCCTTCGGGCATGGTCTGCCGCGTGATGGCCATTCCGTGGACGAAGCTTCAAGGAGGACCGGGCACGCTCGGTATCCGTTCCGTCGACGTCCAGGACGGACGCGCCCTGATGCTCGTCGACCGAGGGGACCTCGGGATTTCATCGAGACGGCCGTTCCCGACAAGGTCGACACATTCGCGACCGGCGAGCTCGTTCCAACGCTCTCCCCTACCAGCGACGACGCGGATCTCTTCTATTCGAGATATCACTTTCAAGGCGACGAAGTCTTCTGGGTCGCCAGCAGCTCCATCCGCTCCAAGCTCAAACTCTGGACGAAGGCGGACGGCGTCCGACGAACCTGGTGAGCAGCACTGGGGCCGACAAGGCTTCCGGCTCATTCGCCTTTCGGATGGCGTCTCATGGCTCGTTACGGACGACTCCGTCGAGAAGTCGAAGGAGCTCGCCTTCGACCGGCGCGAGGTCGATGCCTCTTACGAGCGTGGAAGCAGGAGAAATGGACGTCCAGGCCATTTCTCCCGTTTCGCGAAGCGGCGCACCGAACGGTTACGCAGTGAAGAGCGACGGCCCGCTCGGCATGTCCGTCTGTGGCGTCGGCGCGTACAAGACGATGGGCGCGCGTCTCATGGCAGCAAGACCTCGACGGGCTCGAGGCTCGGTTCCCATATGGCGCCGTTTCCGAGCTCGCCTCTGTCGTTCTCTCCCCAGCAGTACACCTTGCCGTTCGTCAGAAGCGCGCATGTGGCGAGTGCGTCAGTTCGAACGATGGACGCGGGGGCGGGTAGGCCCTTCACCTTTACAGGACTGGTCGCGAAGTCTCGCGTACCGTCGCCGGCCTGTCCGGAAGTGTTCGAGCCCCAGCAATAGACGTCACCCGAGAGCGTGACGGCACATCCGCGTTGCGGGTCGTAGGAGCCCGAACCGTAAAAAGCACCGGTCGTGGCCACGCTGACCGCGAGCTCCGGGAGCATGACTTGTCGTGGCAACGCGTTCGACAGCGAGTCGCCCGCCTGCGGCAACGTCGCTCCCCAGCAATAGACCGAGCCATGTGCGACGACGCACGCGTTTCCGCCTTCGGCGTCCACGTAGGTGACTCCGGTCAGGGCGACCGGCTTCGGTCGCGGATCCGGGGAGAGCGACGAAACACGGCCAAGCAGAGGCTTCGCGCCCCAGCTGAGAAGTGTTCCGTCGGTTCGGAGAAGGAACGTCGCACCGGCGACGAAGATATCCTGGATGGGTTCTCCGTCGGGGATGCCCACCGTCGTCACCGGGTTTGCGGCGGTCACGCTCTCGTTGACCGTGGGAGGCCGCACCTGGCCGTTGCCGTTCAGCCCCCAGCACGCGACGCTATCGCCTTCCACGACCGCACAGCCGACGGAAACGGTCCCCCATGCCTGGGAGGAGCCATTCATGAAGTCGACGTGCGTCGCCGTCGGGATAGCCATTTTCACGGGGCTCCACTCCGTCGAGTACGCATTCGTCGTCGACTGGAGGAACGGGCCCGTGCCCCAGCACCACGTCGCGCCGTCCTTGTCGACCGCGCAGGTATGCGAAAGACGAACGACGTCCTTGAGTCCAAGCACGCGTTCGGGGACGGCGCTCTGGTAGACCGAGCTGGGCCTTGCGAGCTGGCCCGAGTCGTTGAATCCCCAGCAAGCGACGGTGGCGTCGTCGAGGAGCGCACAGAAGCCAGCAGTACTGCCACCGATTGTCGTGACGAGCGACTTCGCGCACGCCGCGTCCACGCATTGAATCGGCGGAGGCCCCGCGTCCGACGTCGCGGCGTTGACGGCGCCCGTCTCTGCCGCGTCGGCATCAGCGCCAGCATCGGCGATGGCGGCCTCGCCCGCCTCTGCGTCGACAGAAGCGTCGCTCGTTTCGTCCGTCGTCAAGAACGTCGTCGACGTGGTCGAGCAGCTCGCGGCCGCCACCAGAATGCCGAGCGCACTCGTTCCCAGGACGAACGCGCTCGATGCGCGGCGATCAAGGAGTCGATTTGTGATAAACATTGTACTGTCCGACGGCCCAGAGGTTCTGACTCGAGGTTCCCCGAACTCGGTAGAGCGGGTTCGAGCTCGGAACGCCGTTGATGGCGAGACGAGAGTTGTCGTACGACGGACTATCGCCCCAGATCGACTGTCCACGAATGAGCGCGCTCCTCTCGCCCGAACTGGCATAATCGTAGGTCGCGATGACGAACAGGTCGTCTTCTGACGTGCCCCAGACGGACCCTAGCGTTGCCGTCGCCATGCTCTGGGGAGGTCGCGTGGTTGCGACCCTGATCTGATCACCGGAAAGGCCGACATTCAAGAGTACGTTCTTCCCGTTCTCGTCGACCGCTTCCGTCGCCGCGAGCACGCGATTCTTCGAAGGGTTGAAAATGCCCTGACTCAGCCTGCCGGGCACCATGGGCAAGTCGTCCCTCGGGGAACACCCCGATGCGAGAGGAATGCCGTCGAGCACCGTCCGGTATCCATCCGCGGTCTTGTGGACGAGAATCGCGCAAGGCGATTGGCCGGTCGAACCGAAGCCGTCCAAAACCCGACCTCCGGCGAACCAGAGATCATCCGGCCCCGTGCCACCTATGTCGAAGAAGTCGATCGGCGATGCCTGGTCGACGTCAACGAAGCCCTCGTCGATCCACTGCAGGGTCTCCGCCCCCGCGTCGGCACCTCCATCGGAGGCCGCGCCTGCAGCGGCGGACTTATCGAGGCGGTAGATCTTCCCGCACCCCGCCACGTAGACGTTTCCGTCCTCGCTGCCGCCGACGGCGGCTCCCAACATATACAGATCGCAAGAAACTTTGCCGCTCGCCCAGGTCCACTCCGTGGCAGGCGGGACGGGGCGACGTCCTCGAACGACGACGGTGCCGAACGAGTCGCCAAGAAAACCCGAGAGGTCGGAGACGGTAAAGTAGACCGTGTCCTCGTCGGGCGCCCAGAGCCTCCCGCCGAAAAAGTAGGGCGGCAAGTGGGGCTGGACCCCCTTGAGGAGGGTCCAACCGGTATTCGGTGTCCACTCGCCGATTGTTAACCCGATGTAGGCGCTGTTCATCATGGCGAACGCCCGCTTCTCGAAGGGCACGACGTCTTTGACGTAGATGTTCGTGCCCGGAAGCGTCGTCTTGCACCAGCCGTCGGAGCTGCATGGCATCGCTGCGTCCGCGGCGCTCGTATCATCCGCCTCGGCAGCATCGATATCGTTGGGAGGAAGCACTGCGACGTCGGCCGAAGCGTCGGAAGAGACCGATACCGTGTCGCCCGACGGATCAGCGGGAGTCGCGCAGGCGACGATGCAGGCAGAGACGATGATGCCTGCCACGAACGCGGCACTTCGACGAGAGAAAATCCCAGATCTCATGGCTCACCTCCAAGCGTGAGGACGACACCATCCCCGCCGATCCATACTTTTCCGGGCGTCCCGGTCCACACCGTGTACAAATCGGGGCGTCGACCGCCGAGTCCTCCTACGGCGATTCGCGACCAGTGCGTTCCGTCCCAATGGATCACGCACGAGGCGTTTCCAACGGCCCAAACGTCGTTCGGTGAGGTGCCCCACACGGCGTTGAGCGCCTCCGCCGCCGGGACGTCGCTGACGACGTCGAGAGCATCTCCCGTGCCGGAGTAGTGGCGAATCGTCCCTGCACCACCGACGGCGAACATCTCGCGCCCGGTGGCCCAAACGCCCTTCAGCCCCATCCAGGTCTGGCTGTCGATGGCGGTGATCGTCGGAGCGTCGCTTTGCGCACCGGTGACGTGCAGCGTCGTTCCGGCTCGCCCGACCGCCCAGAGATCGTCCGCCGTCGCGCCGTGCACGGCCTCCATCCACCAGCAACCGAGGTACAGACAAGCGCCCGATGGGAGCACATCGAGGATCACGAGGGTTCCGGCATCCGCGTTGATGCGCGCACGCCAGAGACCATTCAGCGGATGCAGACTGTTCGAGTCGGCGGTCGTGCCCCAAACCCACTCCGCATCCGGCGTCGACCACAGAGCCGTCAGCCCACCGCTCAAGGTGGCAGGTGTGGAGACGTCCATGGCACTCAGCCAACCGTCCGCCGATGGTTGCGCGCCTGTGGCCGCGACGAGATCGATGCCTCGCACCAGAGTGGAGGCAGGGCGGATCGACATCCAAGCCAGTTCCCCGGAATTGCGGAGCCACAGGCCGCGCACGGACTCATCGGTGGGCGTTTCGGAGCGCCTCCACACGGTCCCGTCGAAGTGCGCCATCGCACCGGCAGCGCCCCCTGCCCAGACGTCCGACGGCGAGCGCCCTCGAATGACGTCGATACGGGTACGCCGGTCGAAGTCGGTCCCGGCGTCCGCCCCCCGAAGAGAGCAAGAGGACAGAAAGCTTCCGGCACACAAGGGTCGGTGTCAGTTCCGCCGTCGACGCTTGCGTCGGAAGGAAGGACGGCTCCATCCGCACTGGCGTCCGCAGGGATGTGCTGGCTCGAATCGTCCGCCGGGAGCGAGCCGTCCTCACTGGTGTTGGCACACGCGCCGAGCTCTACGCTGACCGCGAAGGCCGCGAGCGTCGAAAGCGCCGAGAGATGACGTAGCCTCATGTTCTCACCTCGCGTTCGACGCGCCGCCTTCGCCGTCCGGACACGTTCGTTCTCGGTTCGAAGCGCGCCATCATTGCGGCCCCGTTCCGGTTTGAGGAGGACACGGCTCGACGGCGCAACGTCCGCCGATGCAGGCCTGGTCCTTCGCGCATTGAACCCCGCATCCGCCGCAGTTGCTCGGATCCGAACGGAGGTTCGTCTCGCAGTTGTCGCTCGGATCGTTGTTACAGTCACCATGGCCGTCCGCGCACACGAACGCGCACGAGCCGTACAGGCACACACCGATGCCGTTACTCGTCTCCGAGAGCCTGTTCTGGTCGACTCCAATTCGACAGGAGACCCCGCAGGCACCGCAGTTCGCCTTATCGGACAGCAGGTCGACACACGCTCCGTCGCAAAACGTCTGACCGGGCGGGCAGAGGCACTTCCATTGTTGCTCGAACTGGGCGCATACCTGCCCGGGCTCGCATGCGATCCCGCAGCCACCACAGTTCTGCATGGTGGTCGTCCGCGTTTCACAGCCGTCGGCGAGATCGTTGTTGCAGTCGGTGTAATCGGGCTTGCATTTTACGTGTCCGCACTGACCCGCACCGCAGCCGTAATAGGCATTCGGAATCGAGGGCGCTCCGCCCCCCGTCGGGTCGCAGGCGTGACCGCAGGACGAGCAATTGGCATCGTCGGCGCTCAGGTCGTAGCAATAGCGGTTACACAAAGTTTTGCCGGCAGGACATCCACACTGGAATGAAGGCGAGCCGTCGGCGGCCGGGAGACACGGCTTGGCAGGATCCGTGCAAACGTCTCCGCAGGCGCTGCAGTTGTCCTTGGTACCCAGCGTAACCTCGCAGCCATCCTCAATATTGGCGTTGCAGTCGAGTTGCTTCCCTTGACACGTGAACACGCATTTGCCGTTCGAGCACTGAGGCGTGCCAATGGTGCCATTGCCGGTGTTGCACGACACACCACAGGCACCGCAGTTATTGACGTCGATCATGAGGTCCACGTCGCACCGGAATTGCGAACCTGGACACGTCGCAGTGTGATTCGTGCACTTTGTGCTCGGGCAATACGAAATCAACGCGTTCGTGGCGTCGTCCGTCGAGGCGTCACCGCTCGAAAAGCTCGGTGGTGCCGACACATCTTCAGACGGACGCTCGAACTCGATCGTCCGGTGTGAACAGGCGAAGACCGTGGCAATCGCGGCCGTGCCGAGCGCAGGCCCTAGGATGAATCTCTTCATCTTGAATTCCAAAGGATGCGGGTTTCGAACGCGAATGCGTCGCGGTGAACGTCGGTCGAAGTGCTCGAACGACGGCACCGCCGCCGTGATCAATGGACAGGTGCGAACGAGCCGGTCGTCACGTTTCGGAGCGCCGTGCCGCCCGGATACGCGTAGCTGACGTAGTAATCCCAGCCCCAGACCGTCGCCGTGAATTCTCCGTCGCTCTTCATTTGATGGAGGCCGAGACCACACGTCGCGTCACCGAACGAATCGCCTTTTCCGAGCCTGCGGGCGAGCTCGACCCGTCGCCACTCGTATTCCCCGCGGACGCCGATGGGCTTCCAGTCGGAGAGGATGCCCGCGCAGTCGAGCGACACATCCTTGAACTCTCCGTCGGTCTTGCGCCGAATGATCGCGAGCGACGTGTCTGCGTACGTGGGATCGGCGTAAAAACTGTAGGCGTTCTGGTATTGCTGGGCAGGAATCACGTTGACGAACTCGGGATCTCCTTCGCTGAACCGATTTGAAGCGGAGCCCGTCATGTACGCGGCCACGTAGATGGGATGATCGGCATCCTGCGTCCGCACGACGAAAGCGTCTCCGACCTGAGCGTAGAACGTCGCGATCTCCCCGGCGGCAAGCTCGAGGGGTGCACCAGCCGGGGGCTGCGGCGGATCGTAATCGAGCTTCGTTCCTTCACGCGCGGCCACAACGCGGTAGGGCATGAGCTCGCTCGCATTGTCGCCGGAGCGGGAACGGTAGCCGACCGCCGCATACTCCGAGCCCCACTGCGCGAGCGCGGGGAGTTGCTGCTGCGCGTAGTCACAAGCCCACACATCGGAAGGAATGAGCGCGCACTCGTGGCCGCCGAAGATGGAGATGGGATTGTTCGACACGACGACGCTGCCCGTGAACTCCTCGGACTGGTCGAACTGGACGACCTCGCCACGATTGAGCTGGTAGGTGACCGGAATGCCTTGGGCCGTTCCGGCGACGTCAGCCCCCCCCTGGATGGCGCGTTTCGGGTAGAGCGTCACCTGCGTGTCGTCCTTCGAAGCGACGATTTGCGCGGTCGGTCCGTTCCCGATGTTGTGAAGGGCGTCCGTCACCACGCCCCACGCATTGACGATCATGTTCTCTTTGCCCCAGAGCGGAACGGGCAAGAGCAGCGTCGCCGTCGTCACCTGACTCCCGGCTCCGGCCGCGGGGTAGATCGACGTCAAGCCGACGGGTGCGTTCGTGGTCAGGTGGAACGACTTCCCCCGGCCAGTCCCGCTCGGCACGGGTTCGATGAACGTTGCCGGGGTGACGCCTGTAGGGCACGGCGCGTCCCCTTCTCCCGCTTTGGCTGCTTTCGTTCGATCCTGATCGGACAGGTAGACGATCACCGTATCACCCGGCAGAACGGGTCCTTCGTGTCGGATCAACGCCTTCGGATCGTTCGGATCGGCGTGGTACACGGCATTCGAGACATCGATCTTGTCGGCACCGAGCGAGAGGGTCAGGTCGACTGGCAGGGTCGAGGTGTTGACGACGTACGCGGCAAAGCACGCCTGCGCTAGGCGCAAAGCCGGGGGCTGTAGGTAGAAGTCACAGCCATTCGAGCTGCTGTCGGCCGCGGCCGCTCCGCACGGTTCTTGGCAATTGCCGGCGCCGCATGCGCGGTCGGCTTCGCACGCCTCGAGGACTGCGCCGGTGCACGTATCGAGGACCGAGCGATGGTCGAGCGAGCACACGCGACCGCACGAAGGCGCGTCCGCGGCGGCGTCGGAGGAGCTGAAGCTCGACGAGCTCTCGACGAAGGAGGCGCGGTCGCTCGAGCAGCCCGTCGACATGACGGAGGCTCCGAGCAGAGCCGCCACACCGGCCGCGACGAGATACTTAGGGCGAAGAATGCGGCTCATCGTGTGAGGCTCCAGAAGAGGGCTTTTCGTTGCAGTCGCTGGTCAGGGTCAAAACGCGTTCGCGATAGGCCGATGTCGCGTGAGCATCGAGGAACGCACGCCCCACGCGGCATCGCTCGCGGTCGTCGCCAAGCCCTCGAAGGGCCTCGATCTCCAGCACCGAGACCTCCTGGGCGAGAGCGCCGTGCGTGAAGGTCGCGCGGTGAACGCGAACGGCGCGGCGGGCCTTGGCATATTCGCGATTGGCGATTTGCGCGCGGATGTTGGAGACACTCGCGAGCTCCCTCGCGAGGTCGTCTTGGGGTGACGCGGCGGCGATCGGCACGCTTCGCGTGAGAGGCGCCGGCGCCGTGGCCGAAGGCAACGCGTCGACGTTCATGCTCGGGACGACGGACTCGGAAGGAGCGGCCGGGACCTCGGTGCGCGGGGGTTCGACGACAGCACTCGGCCCAGCATTTTCGACGGCCGAACCGGTTCGTTCGGAATGCGCGGTCGAATACATCGTTCCCACCGTCACCGCCGAGACGACCATCACGCCGAGCACGACGCCACGAGGTAGCGAGGCGGCGGCATGTGCAACGCGGGTCGCGAAGAGCTCGGAAGCACCACCGAGGCGAAGCCTGCGGAAGATGTCGCGCTGGTCACGCCAGCGCTGCGGGGAGTGCTCGGTGCGAGCCTCGCGGAAGAGATCGTCGAGATTGAGATCGTCGTGACGGCTCATGGTTCGGATTTCCCCCGCGTGGCGATGGCAGCAGAGAGCTCGGCGCGCGCTCGGCGGAGGCGCGAGGCGACCGTCCCCGGAGGGATCTCGAGGGCCTCAGCGGCCTCGGACTGGGTCATGTTTTCGAGCTCGCAGAGGATGACGACGGCGCGAAGGTCGGGATCGAGTGCAGCCAGGAGGCTGTCGAGCAAACGAAGCCGGCCGCTCATGTCGGCGAGCGACTCGGGGTTCGGGTCGGGATCGGCGTGGACGTCGAGGTTGTCGACCGCGTTCTCGGCAGAGCGACGCGTTTGGCGACGCCTGAAGTTCGCGGCCACGCGCGTCACCGTCTGGAAAAGGAACGACTTCTCCGCTCCCTCGGCGACGTCGCCGATCTTCGACGCGAGGACGATGAAGACCTCTTGAGCAGCGTCCTTGACGTCGTTGGGCAATACGCCGAGGCGGCGCAGCCCTCGCCAGACGAAATCGTAGTTCACGACCGTCGCGTTCTTCAGACGGGTCCGCTCGGCGGCGGACAAGTCCGGGACCGTGACGTTTGGTGCCGACGCGATCGTGGTCACCCCCGATAGAATGTCGGCCTTTTTGGATCTGATCACGGGCCGGCGAATTTGATTCCGAGACCGAGGCCGACCTCCCCCACCACCTGCGACACGGCGAAATGGACCACCGCGACCGTGTCCTTCGAAACCGCGTCGTAGCGGGTCGTGGGCACGCTGACGTTACTGAAGAGCTCGGAATAGACCGGCCCGGCGAGATGCCATCGAGCGCGAACACCGAGGCCGAATGCGAGCCAGAGATCGACGTTGGTTTCGTCCCTGCCCTGCCCCAAGCTCGAGGCCTCGAAGATACCGCTCGTCGCCGCGGCGCAGCCTTCGAGCGAGAGCGGTGCAAAGATGCGACGCGACGCGCACGCTTCGAGGCGCGCCGTCCACGTCTGGATACGAACGTTCAACAGCGCGCCCGGCAACGGTGCGCCGGCGTACGCGAAGGACAAGCGCCCACCGAGCGCGTTTTGGCTGAACGCCCGCTGGACGTCGACGTAGCCGCGATAGCCCATCGCCGAGCGCGGCAGTGAGCCGGTCACGAACTCGGTGCCGAGTCCCGCGCCGGCATTCCACGCAGGGCGCTCTCTCTTCACCACCGCAGCGCGTTTGCGCTTGCGAGGTGCAGGCCTCGGAGGCGGAGGCGGCACTGGTTCGGTCGTATCCTCGATAGCGGGCGGGACCGCCGGCTCGGCTTCCTGGGAAGGCTCCTCCGGCACGGCGTTGCTGGCGAGAGCCGCCACCACGGCGAGGGCGCGAGTCAGCGTCGCGCAGTCGCGTGCCTCGACGCTGCGCGTATAGGACGCTCCGCTCTTCGAAGTGACCGCGACCTCGCCATGCAGACCTGCACGCGCCCGACGAATGCGGACATCGAACGTACGCGCATGGGCGCCTTCCGGCGCGAGCGTCAGCCTGGGCAGCTCGACGTGCAGGCGATCCATGAATTGCGCCTGATCGGGGCACTGGCTCGCGAGGCCCTCTTCGACCGCAAAACGAAGGTGAATCGGCTCCGGCAGCTCGTCACCGAACGCGCGCCCGCTACACAAAAATACACAAAATGGGGCACTCGCAGCCGTAAGCCATCGTCGGAGTCGGCTGGGCACCGGCGGCGAAGTCTACACGCTCGTACGCAACCTCGCATGCGCTAGCGCAAGCGCGGCCACGAGGGACGCCCTCGTGTAGGATCGACGCCGCGCACCGCGCCAATCCCCATGAACCCCGCAGCAGCCTATTCACTCCCCTTTGCCTTCCGAATCTCCGCTTCGCCGCTCTGGGGTGACGGCGTGAGTACGCGCCTCAAGCTCGTGTTCAACGGCTCCGAGCCGATGCAGACCGCGCGCGAGGTGTTCACCACCAAGATGATGCACTTCGGCGTGCTCTGCGCGATGGGCGCGTTCGGCACCGTCGCCAGTGAGGAGTTCAACCCGATCGCGCCGCTCATCCAAGATGTCGAAGAGGACGAGCGCTCGCTCGCCTGGACGTTGAAAGACTGGCCCGGGACCGACGAAGCCGTCTCGGTCCTCGCGAGCCTCTTCATGGGCGATGACGGGAAAACACTGCTCTCGAGCGTCGAGCTCTCGGGAAACGATCAGCCGTGCATCGCGACGCTGGAGCAGCAGCCGCGCAAGTCAGGACAATATCCGGCTACGCGAGCGTTGCCGTTCCCCTGGCACATCGAGTGGACCGGCGACGACGAGATGACACTGCACGTTGCTTTCGAGGAAAAGCCTAAGCGCGAGGCGCGAGAAGGGATCACCGAGACGCTGACGATGTGGGCCGCGGCTGCTTCGGCAGGCGGGTACGGCATCGACTCGCTCGAACCGCTGAAGTGCGGATTCGTCGTCGACGAAGAGATCGATTGGCAGAACGATGGCCTGAGCTTCCGCCTTTCGCACTTTCGCGCTCATCCCGACGCGCTCGACGGGCTCGGCAACGTGTGCGGCCTCATCCACGAGCGCTTCTGGAAGATCCAAGACGCGCACGTCGCTTAGGCGGCTCCCAC
Organism: Labilithrix luteola; assembly: GCF_001263205.1. Classification (GTDB taxonomy): domain Bacteria; phylum Myxococcota_A; class Polyangia; order Polyangiales; family Polyangiaceae; genus Labilithrix; species Labilithrix luteola. The sequence goes on along the minus strand of NZ_CP012333.1, from coordinate 4,628,317 downwards.
ACGGTCGGATGTTGCAGAACACAACGAACAAAACGGTCTGCCTCGTGCAGGCATCGGAGCGCTGATGCGCATCGTCGTAGCGGCCATGGGACGACTCGTCCCCGAGCTCGTTCTGCTCGCCTGCGAGCTCTCGCGCCGTTTCGAAAGCGTCTCGGTCCTGCTCGGCTCGAACGACACCGCGAGCGAACGGCTCGCAGCGTGCGCTCGCCTCCACAACGCGCGCTTCGGCCTGTGGTCGACGGACGAACCGAACGCGGAGCTCCAGCGCAGGCTGGAGGGTGCCGACGCGGTGATCCACCTGCCGCCTCGCACGGAAGAGGCGCCGCCGGACAGCCGTTCGCTCCGTCAGGATTCCATCGGGTACGTCGCCGAGGCGGTCAAACGACTCGGCCATCGGTGTCCACGCAAGATCGTCGAGGTCGTGCCGGCGCAGGAGCTCGAAGCGGGCGACGAAGACGACGTGGCCGCGACCGTCACCTCCGGCGTTCGAGTTTGCACCGCACAGATTGGCGTCGTCCTCCGCGCGCCGGGCGGAGCGCTGCGCCGAACCCTTTGTGCACTTCGCGCCCAGGCTGCCCTGAATCGCGCGTCGTGCCTCGGACTCGTGCGCTGGATCCACGAGCTCGACGGGGTCCGAGCGATTGCACACGTCCTCGAGAACGATTCGCTGACCGGACGCTTCAACCTCATGGCCCCTGCCCCCGTTCCGGCCGCCACGTTCGCGAGCACGATCTGGTCTGCCTACGGTCTGCCGTCTTCGCTCCGCGGCCCCGCAACGGCGAGCGTCGGCCGCCTCCTCGACGCTCCTCCGCTCGCAGGTCCTGTGGCGACACCACGCCGCCTCGTGGAGAGTGGGTTCGCCTACTTGTTTCCGGATCTGCCGTCGGCCCTCGCCGATCTCACCGAACAGAACTCCTGAATCGCGTGCCTTGCGCTATTTGCAGTAATCAAGACGCGAAATGGCAACGTTCGCATTCTCTTCGTGCGCCATTTCGCATGTCTTGGGGCACATCAAAATACGCGTCGGAATTCCGCCGTGGTCAGACGGGTCGTGGTCGTAATACCAGCCATGCCCAGTGTCGGAGTCACAAGCTTCCACCTTCCGAACGTAGCCAGCTTGCACACGCCCCAAGGACGTACCTGCGCCAGTGACTGGATCGACAGGACCGTTCAGCAAGACGTCGACGGTGATCCGCGTCGGGATAATCTCGAGCGGATCGTAAGGAATGCGATACTCACAAGCATTGCCGGATGACCGCAAGGCGTTCAACTCTGCGCGCACGTCACCCGTGACATCGCCCATCGTCGACACGAGCGTGGCCTGAAGCGTTCCACCGGCCTGCGCGATGGTGTCGTAAGCCGCAGTCGTCGTCGTCGGAGACGATCCGTCGACCAAGCCGACGACGTAGGTTTCGATCGGGATCGCGTCGGTGACGCCACTCTTCGCGATCGCCACCACGCTGGCGAGATCGCCACAGCTATCAGGCAGACCATCGGTCACGAGGGCAACGACGACTCGACGTTCGGGCGACGCGAGTGCTCGATGGCGCGCGACGCGAATCGCAGCGGCGAGCCCTGCGCCGGTCGGGCGATTGGCATTCGATAGCGGAGCTGGAAGGCTCTCGAGAGCAGACGTGAGAGCACCCGCCGTCGCCGGCAACGCAGCGCCAAAGTCCACCAACGGCACGTAGTGCGCCGCGCTGCATTCGTCGACGAGACACGCACCGGCCGTGCACGTGCCCTGGACCTCGCTGTCGGCCGAGCAGTCGTCGTTCACCGCACAAGACGTCGGCGTGGCTGGAAACGTTTGGAAGGTGAGGCCCGTTCCCGTGGAAGCCGTGTCCTCGACGAAGCCGACGAGCGCGTCTCGAATCGCTTCGAACTTGGAGGCTCCGTTGCTCGCCAACGCCCCCATCGTCGCCGAACGGTCGAGCGCGAGCACCATGTCGACCGGCGGCTTTTCCGCCTTAAAGCCGTAACTGCCGCAGACCCTCGATTCTGGGGTGCCAGGTCGCGCCCCATCGCCTAGCAGAGGCGGGGGTGCATCGACCGGCGGTGGCGATTGCACAGGCTCGGGGAGGGCGGTCTCGGGACCCGTCGCGCACGCCATCACACTCGTGATCGTCAGGCTTGCGAAGCACACACGCACACGAGCACCCAACGACGAGGCCATGCCGTGATTAGGCCATGATGCAGGGGCCGAGGCAATGCGCCTCATTGTCCCAACTTCAACTCCGCCCCGCGACGATGGGCGGTCGACCATTCCTGAACGGCCACGCGAATCGCTGGCTACTCGGTTCAGTACGTCGTCACGATCGTCGTGTTCGACTCGACGAAGTCCGTTATCGCGCATCCCTCCAAGGTCACCGTTGCACCACGCCGTCCGGCGGGTCAAGCAGGTCGCTTCACCGCCCTGCATGAACCACAATCGCGCCTATTTTCTTCTACGTAGCAACCGCTACATCGAGGCGCGCCCCCCGCCTCCGACACCACGCCTGAGATTTTCACAGGAAGGGCAGAAGGACGGAAGGTTTTAGGGCGGAGAGCAGACGAATCGCGCGACATTGGGGGCATCGGGGGCAATTCAACTCCATAGCAACGGAGTTTGGCGTTTTGCGCGGGGCAAAACCAATTCCCCTTCCGTTCTTCCGCCCTTCCTGTGAATTATCTGCTTCTCCGAACGCTATTGAATTTAGCGACGATATCGCGTCAGTGAACGGGCGGAAGTGGCGTTTGGACGAGTTTCCGCAACGAGAGGCCGCCGGGATAGGCGTAGCTCGCGTAGTAGCCCCAGCCCCAGAGCGTGGCGGTGAAGGGGCCGTCGCTCTTCATGCGCTGAAGGCCGTTCTGGCAGACGCTCGAGCCGAAGGTATCGCCTGGGCCGCCGTTGCGCGCGAGATCCACGCGCGTCCACTCGTAGTCGCCGCGGGTGCCGACGGGCTTCCACGTCGGGAGATTGCCAGCGCACTCCAGCCAGACGTCTTTGAACTCACCTCGCGATTTGGCGCGCACCACGACGAGGGATGTCTCCTCGTACGTTGGGTCGGCGTAGAAGCTGTAGGAGCTCAGATATTGACCCGACGGAATCACGTTGACGAATTCGGGATCTCCGGCGCCGCTGAGATAGGTGCTTCCGAGGATGTCGGGCGCGTAGGGCGACCTACCGCCGCCGGTCATGTAGGCCGCGAGGTAGATGGGATGATCGGCATCCTGCGTACGCACGACGAACGCGTCGTCGACGGCCGCCCAGAACGTCACGACCTGGCCGGCGGACATCGTCAGCGGCGCGCCGCCAGGAACCTTGGGATCGTAATCGAGGCGCGTGCCATCGCGCGCGGCCATGATGCGATAAGGCATGAGCTCGCCGCTATTGCCTTGGCGAGGCCGATAGCCGACGCCGACGTATTCCGAGCCCCACTGCTCGAACGGTAGAAGCTGCTGCTGGCCGATATCGCACGCGTCGCGCGCGGACGGGATGAGCATGCACTCGTGTCCGCCGAAGATGCTCGTCGGCTTCGTCGAGGTCACGATGCTGCCCGAGAGCTCCTCGCCCTGCGCGAGCTGAAGAACCTGGCCCTTCTTCAGGTTGAAGGAGATCGGCACGTTCGCAGCCGTGCCGATGAAGCCACTCCCATTTTGAATATCGTGATTCGGGAGGAGCGTGACCTCCGTATCATCCTCCGAGGCGACGATTTGCGCGGACGGTCCGATCCCCACGAACGCGTTCACCAGCGTGTTGCGCTCCCAGGCATTGAGGAGAAAATGCTGCGTCGACCACGTACTGACGGGGAGAAGCAGCGTGGCCGTCGGCTTGTAGCCCTTCGCTCCACCGAATGGATAGATGGTTGCGATGCCGACGGGCGCCGTCGCCGTCATATGAAACGAGGAGCCGAATCCTGGACCATCGGGCAACGCCGTCTCGGTCGAGGCCGCAACGACCTCCGGAGGGCAAGCGATGTCCGTGCTCGTCGTGGAACTCTGCCCTGCCGGTCGATCGGCCACGAAGACGATCGCACTCTCGCCGGCGGCGATCGGGCCCGTGTGCGGAACGAGGGTCGCGTCGCCCGGATTCGTACGAAAGACCGATTTCGAAAGATCGAGGGTCTTGCCTTGGAATTCGAGCGTGAGAGCAGCCTCCGTCGTTCCGGCGTTCACCACGTATGCGGCATAGCAATTCCGACCAACGCGCTTCGTGAACTCGGGCGGCTGCAGATAGAACTCGCATCCGTTCGAGCTACGGTCCGCCGTCGCTGCCGCGCATGGCTCCTGGCAGAGGCCCGCTCCGCAAGCCAGGTTCGTGGCGCATGTCTCGACGACCTCGCCCGTGCAGCTGCGCACGACCGAACGGCCGTCGAGTGAGCACTGAAACGGACACTCGCCGGTCTCGGCGCTCGCATCCTGTGGAGCGAGCGGGATCGTGTCGTCACCACCGAAGGTCGACCGATCCTCGCTGCATGCCATCACCATTGCCGCGACGACCGCGCCTCCGAAGACGAGCCGCATCGCCGTCACACACACTTCTCGGGACCGGGACCGGATCATGGAAGAACTACCTCTCGCGGAACGGCGCTCGGCCACTTGAGCCGACCACCACCGAGCTGGCCGACGCCGTCGGCGCCCCAGCAGAAGACGCGACCGCTGGTCAGGAGCGCGCACGTCGCGTTGGGTGTCGTGCGTACCTGCGCAGCCGGCTCGGGGAGACCAGCGATCTTGACGGACGTGATGGCGTAATCCTTCGTTCCATCACCGACCTGCCCACTCAGGTTGTTTCCCCAGCAGTAGAGTGAGCCGGAGGCGCCGATCGCGCAGCCACGCAGAGGATTGGTGACTTTGCTCTCCCCCGCCGACGTCGCCGCGAAGACGACGCTCTCGGGCAGCACGAGGATCTCGGGCAGCGCACGGTCGAATGGCTGCGTGACCGTCGTAGTGGTCTTCGGCCAGCCCCAACAATGGATCGCAGCCCCGGCGACACCGCAGACGTTCTCGTTGGCCGCGTCGATCTGCGAGAAGCCTCCAAGCGCGAGAGGTCGCGGGTAAGGATCAGGATAGAGCGACGACACGCGACCGATCGGCGGATTCGCTCCCCAGCTGAAGACCGTTCCGTCGTCGAGGATGGCGAAGGTTGCGTCGCCGACTGCGAGATCGCGCACGACCGATCCCGAGGGAAGCACTTGCTGGGTTGGTTGATAGGCCGTGGTCGGGCCCGCGTCCCGCTCCGGCGGCATGACCTGCCCGTTGGCGTTCGTTCCCCAGCAGATCACACCGGCATCGACGAGGGCGCACGCCGTGCCTGCGTTGGTGGACGATCGAGCAACGCGGATCGCCTTGGCCGGAGGAATCGGCAGCTTTACCGGAGCGAGCTCTTTCGTCGTCGCCGCGGCGGTCTGGAGCCAAGGGCCGGTGCCCCAGCACCAAGAGTCGCCACTCGCGTCGATGGCACACGCGTGATCGAGCGCGACGACGTCGACGAGGCCCAAAACACGCTCGGCCACGCCACTGGCGATGACGCCCGCGTCGGCACCGCGTCCGAGCTGTCCATTCGCGTTGTCGCCCCAGCAGGCCACCGTCTTGTCCTGGAGGAGGACGCAGAAGCCCTCACCGAGGATCGTGACGAGAGCCGTCGCGCAGCTCGTCCCTCCGCACGCGACAGGACGTGGCGACGCATCGGGGACAGCAACGTCTTCGAGCGCCGCGTCGCTCCCGGCATCAGAAACGACGTCGGCATCGGACGCGCCGTCCTGGACGCCCGGCGCTACCTGCGCACCGGAATCCGTCGCGAGAGCGCCGCCTTCCTCGGGGTCGCTCGAGCAGCTCGCGCTCACCGCTGCAGCGCTGGCAAGAGCGACGAGCGTTGCGAGGCCGCACCTATCAAGGAGTCGTCTTGTGATACGCACAATTTGCCCCTACTCCCCAAAGGTTCGACTTCGAAGTACCGCTCAGTTTGTAAAACTGACAATCATTGGGAACGCCGTTGATCACGAGCGTCGAGAAATTGTAGGCCGCCGCATCGCTCCACACGTCCTTCCCCTGCAGAAGGAGGTAGCCATAATTGGCGACGAGCCAGAGCTCGTCACGCGTATCGGTCCAGATCACCTCGCGGAGATCTGCCCTGGGCTTCGATGTCGCGACCGACAGTCCACCGTCCGATTCGAGCGTCAATTTCGCGGCGGAGGCCTTCCCCTGCATGCCGGTCGTGCCGACGATCTCACCGGCCACAGGGGAGACGAACTGCAGAAACGCAGGAGCCGCTGGAACTCCCGGCTTCGGCGTGCATGTGGTGCCACTCGCGATTCCGTCGGCGATACGCTGGTAGCCATCCGCCGTCTTGCGAATGATCACCGAACACGCGGTGTCTCTCTTTCCGACGAACCACGCATCGCCGGGAGTGCCGACGCGTCCCTGGAACGTGAGAGCTGCCGTGTCGTCGTCGGTGTACTCGACCGTCCATGACGCCGGACCGCCATGGCTGTCGAGTCCCGCGTCGGCGTCGGGATCGCCGGTCAAGCGATGGATCTTTTTGCAGTGGAGCATGTACACGTCGCTACCGACGCCGGTGACGATCGCGGCATCATTGGTCCCGCAGTCGAATCGCGTGCTCGTCCACGTCCAGTTGGTGGCGGGCGCAACGGGCCGGCGACCATGATAGAGATAGGCCCCGAAGCTGCCGGTCCGCACCGTCGAGCGGAGCTGGTACGCGTAGTAGACCTCATTCTCGTTCGGGGCCCAGAAGCTGCTGATGTCCCCGGGGCTCTCCTGCTGCGTATCGTCGTCGATGTATTTCCAGCTAGCGGCTTGGCCGTCGTGCTTCCCCCATTCCACGACCTTTGGCCCGATCGTGAAGTTGAAGCCGGTCGCAAAGGCCGTCGTCTCGAACGCCTGGACGTCTTGGACCCAGAGGTTCGTGTCGGGCAGCTTGGTGAGACACCAACCGGCTTCGCTGCACATGTTTGGAGCCGCATCGAGAATCTCGGCGTCCGGGGTGGTCGCGTGATCGATCGAAGCGTCGGTGACTGCATCGGCGGCACCGCCGTCACCGAGCGTCGTGTTGCCACCGTCGGGTGCAGGGGGCGAAGAATCTTGATCTTCGGATGCTGCGCAGGCGATGGCGGCGCCAAGCGCGGCGAGCACCGTGCCACGAATGAACCAGGCCCTCATGGCTTTCCTCCGAGAGAAAGGAAGACGCCGTTCCCCGCGATCCACACGCGCCCGGGAGCAGGCGTCCAAACGGCAAGCAGATCGGGATGCCTTAGGCCGAGCCCCACAACGGGCACACGTGACCAGGACTTGCCGTCGTAGTGCAGGACGGTGGCGTTGTCCCCCACGGCCCAGACGTCGTTCGCCGATGATCCCCACACGGCACGGAGTGTCTCGGTGGTGGGCACGTCCGTGACGACGTCCCATGCGTAAGGCTGACCCGTGTAATGACGAATGACGCCACCGCCGCCGACCGCCCATGCCTCCGTCTTCGAAGCCACCCAGACGGCGTCGAGCTCGGCCCACGTCTGGCTGTCGAAAGGCTGGTAGTCGGGGACGTCGCTCTGCGCTCCCGTGATGCGCACGATCTCGCCGCTGTATCCGACGATCCAGAGGTCGTCGGGCGAGACGCCGTGCACACTCGTCATCTTGGTGCACCCGATGGTCGTGCACACGCCCGTCGGGACTCCGTGCTGCAACTCGATACGATTGGTCTCTGGGACGACGCGGAATCGCCAGATTCCGTTTCCTCCAAGGGTCGTGGCCCACGCCCACTCCGCCCCCGGGGCCATCCATACCGAGCTCACGGCCGGGGCGACGTACGTTATCTCGCTCGGGACCAGCGGATCCCCGAACGTCATCCAGCCATCGGCGGACGGTACGGCCCCATCGACGCCGGCATCCGCCGCGTCGGGATCGCGGCGTAACATCAACTTCGGATTGACGATAGCGACTTCGTCTTTGTCACGAAGCCAGATATCCTTCATCGTGAGCTGAGTGCCCGTATCGGAGCGCCTCCACGAGGCGCCGTCGTAGCGCGCGACCGTGCCGTTTGCGCCGACGATCCAGACATCGGACGCGTTCCGCGCGCGAATGGCGTTGATATGCGTCCGGAGATCGAGCGGACCTCCTTCCATATCGGACGCGAAGGGACCGAAGGGGCACAACACGCCGTCGGTGCACGGGACCGCTGGCTCCGCGGCGTCGCCCTCGTCCATCGCGTCGCCGGAGGCGTCGCTCGGAGGCGGCACCACGGATGCGTCGAGGTCGGGCCCCGAGCGGTTCTCGTCGCTCGCGCAGGCGGTGAACGTGGCCGCGAAGGCGCCGGCGACCGTGACGGCGGAAGCCCAGAGAAGACGGTGCTTCATTTCGCCACCACTCCTGCGTCTTTTGCGTCGCACGGCTCGACCGCGCAGCTACCTCGCACGCACGGCTGCCCGGCCGCGAGGTCACACGTAATTCCGCAGCCACCGCAGTTGCGCGGATCGGACAACAGGTTCGCCTCGCAACCGTCGTCGAGATCGGCGTTGCAGTCTCCTCGTCCCTCGGCGCAGTCGTACGTGCACGAGCCATACAGACAACTGCCGATGCCACTGCCCCAAGGCGCAGAGGCGGAGCAGTCGTTGAGACAGTCGCCGCAATAGCGGGGGTTCGTCAGCAGGTCGACGCATTCGGTGCCGCAGAGCGTTTTGCCCGCTTCACAGGCGCATTCGTGGTCGCCCATGCGATTGATGATGCAGGTCTGCCCCTGGTCGCACGCATGGCCACATGCTCCGCAGTGCTCGGACGAGAGCAACGAGGCCTCGCATCCGTTCGTGGCTTTGCCGTCGCAATCGGCATGATCCGAATCACATTTGGCGTGGCCGCATTCCGAATTCATGCAGCCAAAATGGGTATGATCGGCCAGCGGGGAGCCGTCTCCCGCCGGATCGCAGGCGTTGAAGCAGCCGCCGCAATTGCCGTCGTCCGTCGTCGGATCGACGCAGAAGAACCAGCAGTAGAGGCCTCCGGACGCTCCGCAGCCACACTGCGTGACGTTCGTGAACAAGTTCTGGTTGCAAGGCTTGGCAGGATCGAGACATTGGTCACCGCACGCGGTGCAGTTGTCGTCGCTCCCGAGCTCGGTCTCGCAGCCGTCGTCCAGCGAGCCGTTGCAATCCGCGTAGCCGTCAGCGCATCGCGGAACGCACTGGCCTCCCACGCAGCCCATCTGGAAGTGATAGAAGCTCAGATTCGATGCACAGTTGAATCCGCAGGAGCCGCAGTTGTTGACGTCGTTCGTGAGGTCCGTGTCGCACGCGAAACGTGACCCCGGGCACGTCGTCATGCCCCCGGAGCAGCCTTGCGCCGGACAGTACGAGACGAGGTCGTCGCCTGCTTCGGCCTCGCTCGCGTCGGGCGTATCGACGAACGACGGCGTGCTTCCGCCATCGACCACGCCCCAGCCCATCGTCCTGGGCTCCGCGTCGGTGCACGCGTAGACGAAGAGTCCGGCGCCAACGATGGTGAGCGTCGCGATGCGCGTCTTCGACGAGCGCGCGGTCATGGCGTCACCCCCGTGGCGAGAGCCGAGCGAACACGGCGCTCGTAGGCGGACCCTGGGTGCGAATCGAGGAAGCGCTGACCTTTGATCGCTGCTTCGTCACGACGACCCATCGCGGCGAGCGCCTGAATTTCGAGCGCCTGCGCTTCTTCGCTGAAATGACCGCCGTGGAATCGGCGAGCGTAGGTCTGCACCTGCTTCAGCGTCGTCTCGGGCTGCTTCGCCGCAAGAGCCGCTCGCGCGGCGTCGATGATGGCGAGCTCGTCCTCGAGGTCGAGCTCCGAAGCGCCGCGCGTTGCCGAACGCGAAGCCGTCGTCTTCGCAGGGGCCTGCACCGGGGCGGAAGGCAGATCATCGACCGACACGCTTTCCGATGTGGTCGGCGACGGAGGAACGGGCGCAGCGGTCGGCTCGCTCGGCAGCGTGATCGGCGAGGGCTCTGCCCCGTGCGGTACGCGCACGTCGACCCTCGTAGCGAGGAACGACATGACACCGACACTGCCCGCGACGACGAAGGCGAGCAGCGTCTTCGTGAAGGGAAGCCCCGAGCTCGTCGTACGGTCCGCGTTGCTCGCCGCTGCACGATGAGCCGCGACGGCCGCCAGCGCGCGTGCCGCGACGGGTTCGTCTTGCGGCGGACCGTCGGCACGAGCCGACCGAAGGACGCGTGCCAGCTCTTCGGGCATCTCCGAATCGAGCAAAGGCTTCATCTCGCTCATCGCACACCTCGCACGATGCGCGGTCCGCGCGACGTGAACATCTCCCGCGCGCGTCGCAGTCGCGACGACACGGTTCCTTGGGGAGCTCCGATCATTTCCGAGATCTCCGGCACTGTCAGTCGTTCGAGCTCGAAGAGAACGAACACGGCGCGGAGCTCGTCCGGCATCGTGTCGAGGATCGTCTGGAGCACCGCGCGGGCCTGGGCATCTTCGAGGCTCTGCTCGGGCGACGGAGCGATGTCGGCCTGTGCCTCGATCCGCTCTTCGTCGACGACCTCGTAGCGCCTTTGGACGCGCCGCCTTGCGTGGCCGACGACGAACGTGCACGTCTGGAACAGGAAGCCTCGCTCGTGACGAATGCTCTCGAGCTTGTTCGACGCGATGATGAAGACTTCTTGGACCACGTCTTCGACGTCCGCAGCGGGCGCACCGAGACGCTGCGCGCTTCTCCACACGAAGGCGTGGTGGTCTCGAACGAGCCGCTCGAGCGTCGGCGCTTTCGACGCCACCTCGGACCGCTCCTCTTCACTCGTCTTCGTGACCATGCCCGCCGCTGCCGTGTCGGTCAGGACCAACGGCGGGGTTCCGGCGAGGATCTGTTCGATCGACATCCCATCGCCGTGAACCGCCGCGACCGCGATCCGATCACGAAATCGTCATCACTCGAGAAGTTGCCTCAGAACACTACTGAAACCGCGCGACGGCGACGATCCCGGCGGTTCCTTCGAAGAGCACCGCCGGCGCCTTGTAGGCCGAGCGCACCGGCTCCTGGAGCTCGAAACGCGGCCGTTCGAAGGGCATGACGAGTGTTCCCGAAAGCTCGAGCGCAAGCCAAGGTGCGACGCTCACCCCTGCCCGCACCGAGCCCGTCCAAGCTCGCCACGGTTCGCGGATCTCTTCGAATCGCGGCAGATCGGCGGCGACGCCGGTCATGGTCCCACCATCGAACCCGAGAAACGCGCCGAGTCGAACCGGACCGAACATCGCGCGCGCCCCGGCCTCGATGCGCGCCGTCTTCAAGCGGAAGCTCACCTTGCCGGCCTGCTCGGGACGCGTGGAAAAATCGGCCCAGCCCCACGAGAGGCGAAGCGCAGGTGCGATGCGGTCGAGCTCGTGGGAGCGCATCAGCTCGATGTGCACGCGCGCCCCCCAGCTCGGTTCCGGCGCGCGCAGGTAGACGGCGTCGACTCCCGAGCTCCACGTCCAGATCACTGGAGGCGGTCGTGGAGGCGAAGCGCGCGTTTTCCGAGGACGTGTACGAGGCGCGGGCGGCGGCAAAGGAGAAGGAGGTGGCTCGGCGGGCTCCTGCGGTTTCACCTCCGGCTCCTCGGCCCTCGGCGCGGTGGCCGGATCGAGGGCGATGGCCACGAACACGACGAGCGACATCGTCACCGCCTTGCACGTCGCCCCACGAATCTCGCGCGTGTTGGGCGGTTGGTCCGGCTCACCGATCACGAGCCGCCCCACGAACGCGTTCCCTTCGCGCCGGATGCGCACGTCGAACGATCGCGTATCCGCCCCTTCGACCCAGCTGGCCTGAATGCGCGGAGAAAGAGCCGCGAGGAAGTCGCTTCGGGTCGGGCACCCCGCCGGCGCCTCATAGCCCAAGTGCAGCTCGGCCGCCGGCGCGTCCGCACGTGCCTCGCCGGACTGGAAAACCAGCGTCCCGCCAAGCGTCCCGCCGAACACGAGAGCGCACATTGCCCCTCGCAGCGACGAGCGCGTCATCCGGTCCGAGACGATACTCGACCCAGCGCACACCCGCACGGCCCTTCCGCGAGCGCGGCCTGCGCGAACCACTCGTCGATGCCCTCGTGGCGATCTTCGCGCCCGACGAAGAATTGGAGTCGATCCGATGCATCGCTCGCACGGATGAAGGCGGACGCTTCCGATGCGCCGCCCGTCTCGACGGACACCTCGCCATATCCGCCGTGCATCGCTCGGGCTCCGCAACGAAAAGCATCGATCTTTCGCGCAGTGAATCCATCGATCTCTCGCTTTCGAAGGGGAATGGCGTCATCGAGGGAGTCATCCGTGACGAATCGGGGCACCCCCGCACGAACGTTGCGATAAGGCTCACGCGGCCCCGTCGGAACTTCATCGATGACGTCTACGTGACGACGAGCTCGAGCGATGGCCGATTCCAGGTCAACGTTCCAAAGGGCACCTACGTAGCTCGAGCAGAGCTCGACGAGCGTACGACGTCGGCACGCCTCATCGAGCTCGACGATCAGGCGTCGGTCGACATGACGCTCGATCCTCGCATCGATTCGAACGCTCGTATTGCTGCCGAAGCGTGGTCACGGAAAGCGCGAAGCCTTTTGGCAACGACCGATCCCACCGGTGCTGACGATGACCTTGCGACACTCACCCCCTGGTTCGAAGGCGCGCGCATCGTCGGCCTCGGCGAATCCACCCACGGCAGTCGCGAGACCTTCCAACTCAAACACCGGATCATCCGACGACTCGTCGAGAAAGAAGGATTCTCCGTCGTTGCGCTCGAGGCCAACCGGGGAGAACTGAAGATCGCCGACGACTACGTCCGCCTCGTGACCAAGGACGAGGCCGCGGCCGTGCGGTCCCTCGGATTCTGGACCTGGCGCACCCAAGAACTACAAGACCTTCTTCGATGGCTGCGCGAACACAACGCCGGCCGGCTCCCGCGCGAACGTGTGCGTCTGGTAGGAATCGATATCCAGTCGACCTCGGAACTCGCGCGTTCTTCCTCGGCGTGGGCACGGAAGGCGGGCGCTCCAGCCGACATGCTCGCAACCCTCGAGCTCCTCGAAGACCCGAATCTCGATTATCCATCGCTCCCCCTCGAACAGCGACAGAGCCTCCTTCGAGTCGCCCGTGCGCTCGAGGCGTTTTCGAGAGAACGCCTCGCGCCGTCATCCGTCGTGCGCGACGCGATCGGGCTCGCTCGAGGATTGGAATTCCTTTCGCTCGCGCCGCCCCACGATTTTGAATTTCGCGATCGCGCGATGGCGGACAACGTCCTGGCCGAGCTCGATTCCAGAGGGACCGAGCGAGTCGTCCTTTGGGCCCACGCAGGTCACGTTGCTCGCGGGGCGTTCGACGGTATCGCGACCATGGGCGAGCACCTTGCTCGAGCACGAGGAGACGCCGCCTATCGACCGGTTCTGATCGGCTTTCGAGCGGGCATTTTCCGAGCGATCGACGCATCGAAGGGGCCCGGTGCAATTGGCCCGATTTCGTCCTTCGAACTGCCCGAAGCGCCGAACCAAACCCTCGAAGCCGTGCTCGCATCGGGCGCCGACCGGCCCATCGCCATCGGACTTCGTGACGTTCCGTCGAACACCATTCCCTGGTTCGAGGCACGAATTCCGACACGCTGGGCCGGAGGCATGTTCGTCAATGAGCGAGCAACCACGATCCTGCTCGCACCTCGACGTGCCTTCGATGGGATCATCATCGCACCGCGCTCGTCACCAAGCATTCCAGCAACGGCTCCCGGCAACTAACGACACCGAGCGGATCACGCCGCCGTCGACGCCCCAAAGCCTCACTTCTGGCTCAATTCGAGTTACTAATACGAACTCAATCCTCAGTGACCGGCGGGCGGGGGGCACACTCGAGATCCCGACCTCGGACGCGGCGTCGGGTCGGCTGCCGCCGAGCGCCGAACGGAAAGCGACGATATTCGATTGGGCGCTTCTCCTCGCACGTTGGAAAAAGCCAGACCGAATTCGAACGGCGTGCCGTGAGAAGTGCCCAATCAATCGACATGGCAGAACCGACGCGAGCCAGAGAGCATTCGGAGTCCTACTCGCTCGGTACCGTAACCTCGACTCGGCCATCCGGGCCCGCTCACGAGCAGGTGCAGTTCGCGAGCGATTTGGCAACGGGCCGTCGACGTGAAGCGCCCAATCAAAGGATGCGAGATTCGCCCATTTAAAATTGGCTGAAGCAGGATTGATCTGTATCGACTCGTGGCTATGTTCAATGGCTCGTCGCGCCGAGGGGAGTGAACATCCTCGAGAGCGTGCGCGTGCGTGGAGCGAGGGAGGGATGAGGGAGATGAGGGGGACGCAATTCGCGTTACCGGAGCCGCGGCGTAGGGGTGGCAAGCGGTCGGGGGCTGGGCGAAAGAGGTGCGATGGGGCGCGGCCGTGCGTGGCGCATCGGCGTCGTCCGGAACATCACTACCGTCATCCCGTGCACGTGACGCTGCGCGTGGCGAAAGGGCTGCCGAGCTTTCGCAACGAGCGACTCTATCTGGCAGTCGAGTCGGCGATTCGAGCGACGCGTCGCGAGGACTTCCGCGTCGTCGAGTTTTCGGTGCAAGACGATCATGTCCACGCGTTGGTCGAGGGCGACGACAAGCGAGCTCTCGAGCGCGGGCTCCGAAGTCTCATCGCGCGCGTGACGAGACGGGTGAAGAAGGTGCTCGGGCTCTCGCGCGCCAAGATCTGGGGCGACCGTTACCATCGCCGCGACCTGACGAGTCCGCGTCAGGTTCGGAATGCGCTCGTCTACGTGCTCGCGAACTTCAAGAAGCACCTTCGCGTGACGCACGGCGCACCACGTATCGCTCTCCGCTCGTCCGCTCCGTGGTTCACGGGCTGGATTCAGAATCGACAGCTCCCCGCGGAGTCTTCGCCCGTGGAGCCTCCACGAACATGGCTGGCGCGGGCTGGGTGGATGAAACACGGCTTGATTCACCCAGGCGAAGCACCGCGATTCCCGAACTGACGGCCGTTCAGCCTTCTCTCGCCACAGCTCGTGAAGAATCATTGAGCGCCTACCTTGCGCGCTCATCGAGCTCGCTCGCCCATGTGCAGAAGTCGATGCGCGTCCGCCGGTGTCGCGGTGACGTCGGCTTCCTACGATGTGTCGGACGAACTTCGCCACCGTGGAAGGCGGTTGCGAGCGCGCGCATGAACTGATCGAGATCGGTCTGCTCCACCTTGATATCGATCACGGGCTCCCCCGCGGCGATGTCCGCGAGGTGCTTCTGTTGCGTGCCGATGCGATCGAGGAAGGCGATCGGATCAAGACGTTCTCCAGTCTCGCGTAGCGCGCTAGCGCGTATCTTCGTTGATCTCCGAAGACGCGAGCAGACGATCGCAAGGCGTCGCAGGACGGAAATAGCGCTTCTTCACGCGACCGCCTTCGCGCCGCTTATCGAATGACCCCTCCATCGTTTCCCCGCCGCGACGGACGAGGTCGATCGCTGCCGGTGCTCGGTAGCAATTGCGATGAGGCAACGCCCATCGGCCGGTAACGATTCAGGCGAGGCAATGCGCCGTTTGCTTCGATCAAGCTGCCGACGGGGCGTCGAGGAGAAGCGCCCAACCAAAGGGTGCGAGGTCCGTATTCGCACGAAGCCGTGCATGCGCTCTCGACGTCGGCGAGGACTTCGAAGACGTCGACTCCAAAGGAGAGGACGAGGTCCCGTCGATGACCCAGGCCACGCCGCGGTCTGAGGCAGCGCGCCATCTTGACCGAGGCGCGACGCCCCTTCAGGGTGTTTCGCGCGGGGGGGCCTGCTCGTGGAGCACGGACATTCTTTTGTCCGCTTCCGCCCGCTTCTGCCCGCGAGGAGATGACGCATGGCACGCAGCTACGAAATTCATGATCTGGTCACGCTTCCTCGGCTCGATGGAAACAGCGCCGACGCGTTGGTGACCGAGCTTCTCACGCACGCCAAAGGCAAGAAGC
This sequence comes from Labilithrix luteola, assembly GCF_001263205.1. Classification (GTDB taxonomy): domain Bacteria; phylum Myxococcota_A; class Polyangia; order Polyangiales; family Polyangiaceae; genus Labilithrix; species Labilithrix luteola. The sequence goes on along the minus strand of NZ_CP012333.1, from coordinate 4,612,396 downwards.
TGCCTTCGCCGATCGAGAGCGCGCGCAAGCGGCTGGCCGAGACGCAAAAAGCGCTGAAGGAGGCCCTCGCCTCACGCCTGCAAAAGCAGGCTCCTTCGGCGAATGCGGCGGCGGCGCGCCCGGCGGACCAGGCGGAGGACGCGGCGTTCAGCGCGATGTTCGATTGGCTGACGGGATTCTCGAAGTTGCCGGAGCAGCACGAAGAGACCACGACCGCACGCCGCTTGCTCGCGTCGCTCTTTCCGGAGGGTCTGAAATTCACCCAGCTGCCCTACAAGCTCGAATGGGCCGAGGCGGACGCGCGCCTCCGCACCATCGACGCCGACGCGACCTTCGAGAAGGCAATCGCGAAGCTCGGAGGGAAAATCTTTCTCGAAAACCTCCGTCAGGCGCACAAGGAATACGGCCACGTCCTCGGGATCACGAATGCCAAAGCGGCGCCCGAGGCGTCGGCATCCGTGAAAGAGCCGCTGGCGGCCGTCGTCGCCGCGCTGCGCGTCTACGCCCTCAGGGTGCTGGCGCATGCGGACGACGAGGCCGCAGATCCCACGTACGCCGAGCTCCTGACACCGCTCATGGCATGGCAGTCGCGGCGCGCCCCGGCGGAGTCGCCCGCTGTTACGCCCCCCACGGCTCCGGCCGCCCCGACCGGCACAGCCACATCCGAAACGGCGCCGAGCTGATCGAGGCATCGAATCGCGCTTTCGGTGGTCGCGACCCCGACGGACCCCAGGACCTTCGAGTCCCATGAGGTCGCGACCTCACCGAAGCCCTTCCCCATCGCCCCATACCCTGGTTCCGCCCCCACCGAGGGCCTTCCCCTTCGACCCTCGGCCTGGTCCCGACCCCGCCGAGGGCCTTCCCCTTCGACCCTCGGCTTGGTCCCGAGCAAGCCCAGATGCGAACGCGTTCCGTCGCGGGCAGGAACAAACCCGGGCTACGAGACCTCGCCGCGAAGCTCCGACTCCATGACGCGACGGAGGGTTTCGGCGAACCCCTTCAGGTGTTCCACCTTCCCCTGGGGCGAGGCGAGGAACGGGTCCATCACCGTGCATCGGAGCACCGCCAGGCCGCCCACGCGCAGGTAGTCCTGGGCTGTGAAGCCCAGCTCCTGAACCAGCGGATCGGGCGCATGGCCGTACTGATCGCGGCGCAGCACCGTCTTCGTCAGGTAGTAATCCGGGCGGCGGGCGGCTCCTTTTGCGCTTCCGCTCATCGCCAGGTAGACGCGGTGAACGAAGGCGTTGTTGTCCTCGAGCGTCTTCAGCGAAGGGTGACCCACCGCGAAGCACACGATGTTGATGTCCGAGGCGGGCAGGAGCACGAGCCGGAACGGTAGGAAATCTCCGCCGGCAAGCCGTCGGTGCAGCGCGCGCGCCCCCTTGGCCGTCTCGGTGATCAACCGGCCGTAGCCCTCGGAATCGAGCGGCAGCACCTTGTGAGACATCCACACGCCGGCGGCGGCCGCGCCCGGCTTCGACCCCTCGAGGATGAAGCGGCCGATGTTGGCTCCTTCGTTGTCGCCCGTGTGAAAGACGTAGGGAGCGTCCACCGACACCAGCTCCCGGACTCGCTTGTCCCTGAAACAGATCGCCCCCGCGGGATAAGGCATGTACCCGAGCTTGTGGGGATCGAGCGTGACGGAGTCGGTGCGTTCGAGCGCGCAGAGTGCGCGGTAGACGCCCTCCTCGGGCCAGACCTCCGGAGCCGCGCCGGCGACGACCTCCTCGTAACTATGGCGGCGACCGTCGGGGGCGCGGGTGATGGCCGCGGCGTAGCCACCCCAAGCTGCATCCGCGTGGAGGTGGAAGGCCAGCCCCAGCTCGCGCCCGGCCCACTCGCGCACGCTCGCCACCTGATCCAGCCGATCGACCGCGCTCTCCTCCGTCGTTCCAATCACGGACACGCACGCCAGCACCGGCTGCCTGCGGGCGGCGAGCGATTCCAGCCGCTGCTGCAGCGCGTCCGCCGACATGCGGAAGCGACTGTCTACCGGCACGTGCACCAGCTGCGCCCCGCCGACGCCGAGTGCGCGGCAGACTTTCTCCCACGAGTAGTGCGCGGTCGAGGGCACGAGCACCACCGCGCTCTCGAGCGCGTCACCGAAGTCCTTCGCCAGAACCCGTCCGAACTCCTGGGAACCGAGCCCCGCCAGCGAGTGGCGGTCGATCAGCTGCGCGGCGCGTGCACCGTCCCCGACGCGCGCGCGGAAGGCGTCCACCAGATCCAACGCCGCGCCCGGCTCCACGTTGAGCAGCTGCCAAAGATCGAGCTCCTGCAGATCCGCGCGCCGTCCGGAAGGGAGCGTCACCGTGAGCCCGCGCAGTCCGGCCTCGTTGGCCGCAGCGTGCACCGCCACCGGCAAATACTTGATGTTGCGAGCCACCCAGAGCGACTCGAAGTTGGCGAGCGTTCCGCCCGAAGTCAGGTGCCCCCACTGCCGTTCGGCCGGGTAGCCCACCATGCGCGCCAGCTGAGCGGCCACGTCCAACTCCAACCGCGTGGTGACCGGGGAGGCGTCCGCCGAGACGTTGTTGGGGTTGTACAACATCGTCGCGAAGTAACCGATCAGACTGGCCATGGTCAGGTCGGAGGTCATGTGACCGATGTAGCGGGGGCTGAAGAAGGGCACTCCGGCCTTGAGCTCAGCCAGCAGCGACATCAGCTCTTGCGAGAGCACGGCCTGCGACGCTTCGTATTCGGGACGGCGCCTATCAGCCTCCTGCACGAGGAAGCCGTCCTCGGGATGGAAGTTGCGACGCCAGAAGACGTGATCGCGGAAGGCCTCCAGAAGGAGGTTCTCGAAGAAGTGGGCGTTTTCACCCTTCGGGCCGAGGAAGAGCGAGCTGAGATTGCGAAAGCGAAGGGCGCTCATTGGGCGCGCCTCGTGCACCCCTCGTTCCAGCCCGATCGATGCGCGCCCGCCCTCGGTTCGGGGCAACCGCACGCGCAGCATCCGCGACCACGCGCAGACGGTGCGCGGCCAGCAGGGTCAGACGCCCCTCCTACCGTCCACCGCGAGCGCGATAGGCGCCGACCTTGTGGCGGTTTCCGCAGAGATCCATGCTGCACCAGCGGCGCCGATGGTTCTTCGACGTGTCGAGGAAGTAGAGGACACACGCGGGGTCTTCGCACTTGCGAACGAGCGATAGATTCGCGTCGACGAGCAGCGATGCGATGACGCGAGCGAGCGGCGCGACGGCGTCTTCGGGCGAGCCACGCTGGAGCCGATGACGCCGCTCGAACCCTTCTTCCTTCGCGAGAAGCTCGACGTACTCTCCGGAATGGTCGCGAAGCTCTGCGTTCAGCTTGGACAGGAGCGCCACCGAGAGCCTGCGGCCGTCTGTCATCTGCACGATCACCTTTCGTAGGACGTCGCGTAGCGCGCGTGCCCGTGTCACGGCCGTGCCTCCCGACGGCCACGCCTTCCGCGCGAACGCCGCGTCTTCCGCGGACACGAGCTTGGCTTCGATGAGGAAATCGAGAAGGGCGTCGTAGTCGGTGATTCGATCGACCAGAGCTCCGTCGACCATCGGCGTCGTGTTGAGGAAATCGAGCGCGGGATCGTTCGCCAGGAACAAGAAGGCGGAGGCGCTTGTGTTCGAGCTCACTTGGTCACCATCAAAAAGTTCATTGACAGGTTACACGAGCATCCGTAACCGTCAAACGAACGTTTTGGTAGTGTCGCGCCGCCCGCTCTCCTGCAGGCCCGTCGCAGTTCGCCGATCTGGAGGCTCCATGCGCTCTCTTCGTTCGTCCATCCTCGGCCGCGTTGCGGCTGTGCTCGGCTCACTTCTCGTCGCGGCTTGCGCGCCGACGCGCAGCTCCGAAGCGCCACCTCCCCCGTCGCTCCCGCGCGTCGCCTACAACAAGGTCGAGGTCGACGGCGTGTCGATCTTCTACCGCGAGGCCGGCGCGCCGGGTAAGCCGACGCTCCTTTTGCTTCACGGCTTCCCGTCGTCGTCGCACATGTTCCGGGATCTCATCCCGGAGCTCGCGAACGACTTTCACCTCGTCGCGCCCGACTACCCCGGCTTCGGCAACAGTGGCTCACCGAGTCCGGACGAGTTCGCATACACCTTCGATCACCTCGCCGACGTCATCGAGCACTTCGTCGAGAAGATCGGCCTTCGGCGTTTCGCGCTCTACGCCCAGGACTTCGGTGGCCCGGTGGGCTTCCGGCTCGCGGCACGCCACCCCGACTGGGTGAACGCGCTCGTCGTCCAGAACGCCAACGCCTACGACGAGGGACTGTCGCCGATGGCCGAGGAGTTCCTTCGACCGTTTCGGAGCGGCCGCACGCCCGAAGCAGACGCCAAGGCGCTTGCGCTCTTTCGGCGGGACGGAACCGTTGCCCAGTACTTGACCGGCGCGAAGAACCCGAGCGCGATCTCACCCGACGCCTGGAACATGGACCAAGCGGTGCTCGATCGACCCGGCAGCGATCGCATCCAGCTCGAGCTCCAGGCGAACTACGTGACGAACCTGGCGCGCTATCCTGAATGGCACGCGTACTTCGAGAAGCACCAGCCGCCGACACTCGTCGTCTGGGGCAAGGGAGATCCGATCTTCACCGTTCTTGGCGCCAACGCCTACGCAAAGCACCTTCGCAACATCGAGATTCACCTGCTCGATACCGGCCACTTCGCTCTCGAAGAGGAACATGCCGCGATCGCTGCGCACATTCGGCGGTTCTTCCGCGAGAAGAACATCCGATGATGAGCCGACACGGAGGTGTGTCCGTCGTCGATAGACGTCGAAATGCGGAGCTCCATCGAGTAGGCAAGGTATCCCCCTCCTCCTTACACGCGAGCTTCTCTCGCAACGCCCGGACGGTGGTGCGCTAACGTCGAAGCCGTCCATGGTGCGTCGGCGGCGGAGCGGTGCGAGGGCATCGTCCACAGAGGGCATGCGCGTTCTGGCGGCCGCCGTCGCGGTCGTCGCGCTGCTGATCCCCACCTCCGCCCGGGCGGAGGTCGAGCCCATCGCATTTCGCTACGAGGCGAGCGGCGCGTGTCCGTCCGAGTCGGAGTTCCTGGAAGCGGTACGCGCGCTGACCAAGCGTTGGTCGCTCGTGCCCGCTGGAACGTCGGAGGTCCGGACGATTCGGGTTCGCATGGCGGCGGCCCCCTCCAAGGCGACAGGCAGACTCGTCATCGCCGACACGAGCGGCACGAGCTCGGAGCGAGACATCGTCTTGCCGACCTGCACCGAAGTGAAGCAGGCGCTCGCGGTCATGGTCGCCGTCGCGATCGACCCCCGCGCCGGCACGGCCGATGAGACGGAGCCGACGCCTCGTGAAGGCACGCGCGAGGCCGAGCCGCGCGTCGAACCTGTGGTTTTGCCTCATCCCGAGCAGCGCGCTGCCACGGCGCCCATCTCGACGACGCCAGCTCCGAGCACGCGCTCGCCCGTCACGTTGGACCTCCGCGTGGAGCTCACCTCCGCGGTCCTTCGCGGAGGCCTCGTAGGACTCGGCGCCTCGATGACCCTCGAACTCCCGACGCCCGTGCGGACTCAGGGGATCTACCTCCTTTGGCCCAGCATCGGCCTCGGCTTTCGCCAGAGCCTCCCCAAGGAGCGATCCCTGCGCGGCGGAAGCGCGGAGTTCATCTGGAGAGCCGGACAGCTGCGCTTCTGTCCGCTGCGCGTCGCGATCCACGCGCTGGCGGAGGTCTCGTCGTGTGTCGAGACGAATCTCGGCGCTCTTCGCGGGTCCGCCGAAGGTCTCCCCGACGCTCGCAACCTGTCGAGCTTCTGGGCCGACATTGGTGGCTCAGTCTGGGCCGCCGTCAATCTGTCGGAGCGTTTCTTCTTGAGTTCAACCGTATTGATGACCCTCCCGCTCGTCCGCCAGCCCTTCGCCTTGGCCAGCGGAGCGTCCGTCGCGAGCGTTCCGCCGCTCGGCGTCCTGGGTGGCATCGGGATCGGCGCGAAATTGTGAGCGATTCACAAATCGGATCTTTTTTCGATCAGACCTGTCCGACGAGTGCACTAGTCGGGCGTGCTCATCTCGTCGGCCGCCTCGGTGGCGGCTTCCAGCGCAGAGAGTGACCGCAACGCGCAGGCCGATTCGGCCATTCGGGCTGTGCCGGCCGACGCTGCCGCGCGCGAGCCCGAACGCTCGGAGAGCCTCCACCGGCTCGTACGCGAGCACTTTTCTGCGGTCTGGCGGTTTCTTCGACGACTCGGCTTCGACCGGCACCTTGCCGACGACGCGGCGCAAGATCTCTTCTTCGTCGCACTGAGGCGGATCGACGGAGTCACGCCTGGGCGCGAACGTGCGTTTCTCCTCGGCGCTGCGCTTCGCATCGCCGTCCGCATGAAGCGTCGAGGTGCACGCGAGATCCCGGTGGACCTCCGCGACGCGGAGCTCGACGAGACCGCCGCCACGCCCGAAGAGCACCTCGACGATGAGCGGGCCCGCAAGGTCCTCTACCAACTGCTCTCCGAGCTCGACGAGCGCTTTCGCGTCGTCTTCGTCATGTACGAGCTCGAAGGGATGACGATGCAGGAGATCGCCGAAGCGCTCGAAATCCCCTCGGGGACGGTCGCGTCCCGCCTTCGGACCGCGCGCGACGACTTCCGCTTTCGCCTCGAGCGCTACCGCGCACTCGCACGCGAGAAGGAGGGCCTATGAAGGACGGACCCGAGCGCCTGATCCACGAAGATCCGGGCTTTGCCCGCCTCGTGGCCGCGAGCGACCGAGAGGCGCCGTCGAGAGAGCTGCTCGAAGACGCGCTATCCCGCAGCGCCCCGCGTTCGAGCTGGTGGAGCTGGGGAGGACCGGGTTTGGCGGTGGGGATTGCAGCCCTCGGCGTCTCGGTCCTCGGCATGACGACGATGGCTCCGGAAGCATCCCTCGAGAGCCGCGGTGTGATGGCGCCTGTCTCGCCTGTCTCGAGCGCCTCGAGCGCCCTCCCCGCCCCGCCCGTCAAACCCGTCGCCGAGCCGCCAATCGCCACGATATCGGTCGACGACCTCGCCTCCGCGCCCCCCGAGCGCCCGAAGAGCGCGGCGCCTTCGGGCACAGTCACCCGCGTGCAGGCCGATGCAGGCTCCCCGAGCTTCGCCGATGAGCTCGCGCTCGTGACCGCGGCCCGCTCGGCGCTCGAAGCCGGCGATGCTTCTGCCTGCATGCGCGCCGTCGATCGCTACGACCAGCGCTTTCACGGCGGGCTCTTCGCGCAGGAGATCGAGGTGCTTCGCATCGAGGCACTGGTCACTTCAGGAGAGCGCGCGCGGGCGCAGGCGCTTTCGGATCGGTTTCTGTCCGCGAACCCGCGAAGCCCCTACGCGGCTCGGGTTCGCTCGCTTCTCGAGCGCACGCGCGACTGAAGCGTGAACGTGACATTTGCAAACTCTGGCCGCGAGGTTCGACCGTCGCCATGAATGAACGTTCTCATCGCTCTTCCGCTCGATTGCGGCCAAACGTTCCTGTTGCGCTCTTCGGGGCGGCTTCGCTCGTGGCGCTGCTCGCCGCCTCGTGCACCGCCTCCGAGAAGGATGCGTTCGTCCTCGGTAACGATCTCGCCGACGGCGCTGCGCCGGGGTTCAGCACGGTCGAGGACGCGGGAAACGACGGCAGCGTGGCCCTTACCGAGTACTGTCCGACGGACAAGTGCCCTCCGGGCTGGACCACCTGCCCGAACTCTCGTTTTCCGTGCGACGTGAACCTGCGCGCCGACGTGAAGAACTGCGGCGCCTGCGGTCTCTCGTGCCCCACGGACACGGGCAACGAGATCTTCGCCTGCGTCGAGGGCGCTTGCGCGCTCACCTGCCGTGGCAGCTCGCGCTCGCTCGACTGCGACGGCATCGTCGACAACGGCTGCGAGGCCAGCGCGCTCCACGACGAGCACTGCGGGGCTTGCGGGAACAAGTGCACGAATCCGAAGAAACGATGCGTGGACCAGTCGGGGCGGAACAACGACGGCGTGTTCGGTTGCGGCTGCCCTTCGAACAAGATCTATTGCGACCGGGGATGCTGGGACCCGATTAGCGACGACGACTATTGCGGTGATTGCCAGACCCATTGCGATCCGACCAACGGCGGAGCTCCTGCCTTGCCGCACGCCTATTACGGCTGCGTAAACCGCAATTGCGGCAACGTGAAGTGCGAGCCGTATTACGCCAATTGCGATAACAAGGAGTCGAACGGGTGCGAGCAATTCCTCGTCGAGGATGACAATTGCGGCGCCTGCGGAAACGCGTGTGGGGACGGACAGGTGTGCCGCCTGGACCAGAACAACGTCCCGCGCTGCATGTGCCCGCCCGACAAGACGTTCTGCGACGCGGGCTGCTACGACGGGCTTTGCTTTGGCCGATGCGTCGACCTCACGTCGGACAATTACAACTGCGGAGCGTGCGGCGTCGACTGCTACGTCCCAGAACGAAATGCCAAGGGTGTCTGCAACTACGGCGCCTGCGTCATGGACTGCAACGAGGGTCGCGCGGACTGCAACAACGCGTGGTCCGACGGCTGCGAGGTCAACACGGACAGCGATCCGCAAAACTGCGGAGCGTGCGGGCGCGTCTGCGATGCGGTGGCAGGCCAAGCGTGCGTCGCCGGCCGATGCGTGGTGGAGCCTTGCAGCAAGGACGCAGGAGGAGGCCCTACGCGATGAAGGCGAGAGGATGGCAGCTCGGCCTGGCAGGCGCGCTTTCGTGCACTGCCGTGGCGATGGGAAGCACGCTCGCGGCGTGCGCCTCGGACGAAAACGACGCTCATGTCGACAACGCCCCCTCGACGTCCGTGCCGGTGCCGGATGGAGGGGAGAGCGATGCCGCAAGCGAGGCGGACGCCGCGCCGTGCGGTGACTGCGAGTATTTCCCAGAGGCGTGCGCGTCCGACGTCCTCTGCCCGAACGGCCCATTCGATCCGTCGAACCCCGACGTGGGCATGGACTGGCGAACGCGGATCAACGTCATTCGTGGCCGTTCGGCCAGCGATGTTTGGCTCGCCGGCACGGTGGGCGCGATGGCCCACTTCGACGGCGCTTCGTGGACGGTCTCCGAAGTCGGGACGAAAGAATCCCAGCGCGCCATCTGGCTGGCTGGCGGAGGTGAGCTCACGCTCGGCTCGGTCCAGGGCATGTATTCGCGAGGCCTCGGCGACGGTGGTGCGGACGCAGGCGTGTCCTCCGGCGGCTGGACGCTGCATGCGACGCCGGAGCTGCCACCGGACTTCGGCGCTGCCCTCAAGGCAGGATGGTCGGCTCCCGGCTCTTCGTCGTTCTGGATCGCGACCGAGAGCACCATGTGGCGTTTGCAGCTCACCACGACGTCGACGCTCGAAGTGGTCGCGGGCATTCCGTCGGGCTCCTGTCGTGAGCTCCTCTGCAGCCAGCTCGCGAGCATTCATGGGGCATCCGCGAAGACGCTCTGGGCCGTCGGGGATTTTGGCGCTGCCCTGCGCATCACGGACGCCGATGGGGAGACGCCGTCGGCGACGCTGTTCAATTCGTTGACGTTGCAGCGCCTGACGGGCGTGTGGGCGGCCTCCGATACGGATGTGTGGGCCGTGGGTGGAAGCGGGACGATCCGTCACTACACGGGCGCTCCGCTGCAGTGGGACGAGGTCAAGGACGTGCCCACGAACGAGAACCTCAATGCGGTGTGGGGCACCTCGTCCTCGGATGTCTGGGCGGTGGGCAACGCCGGCGTCGTTCTCCACTACGACGGCGCGAGCTGGTCGCGCGTGAAGATTGCGGGCCTCGGCGCGCGGCGTCCGGATCTCTATTCCGTGTGGTCGTCAGGGCCGGGGCACGTCTGGATCGGTGGCTACGGCGTCGTCCTGGCCCTCGGAGGAAAGCCATGAGAAGCGCTGTTGTCCTCACCTCCGTCGCGCTCTCGCTCTTCGCCGCCGTCGCGTGCGCGACCTCGAACGACGAACCTCCGCCGCCGCCGAACGAGGAGGGCCCGAAGGCCCTGCCCGACGGGGGAGTCAAGGAAGACGCGGCGCCGGACAGCGCTCCGCCGATCGTGCCCTCGTGCAGCAACGGGGGATGGTGTTCGACCACGCTGCCCGATCAGGATCTGACCCTGAAGGACATCTGGCCGTTCGAAACTCGCGCCTTCGCGATCGCGGAGAGCGAGAACCTCGGCGTCAAAGTCCTCGAGTGGGACGAGACTACGCGCGTCTGGAGTTACATCGACGACAACACCCAGAACTCGTTTGCGTTCGATAGCCACGCCGGAAAGATCTGGGCGCCGAACGAGAACGAGCTCTACTTCGGTGCCGGGCCCGGCTTCATCTACCACGGTAAACGTTCGGCAAAGGCGTCGCCTTGGTCGTGGGAGCGGAGCCAACTCGACGACAACAGTCACGACGCGAGCGCCGACCATGATCATGGTCACGTCGAGTACTTGAATCCGTCCTACCTCCTGCACGAGGCGACGGCGATCGGCGTTTGGGGCACCTCGGCCGACGACGTCTACGCCTGGTACGCCAATACGATCTTCCACTGGAACAGCAAAGATGGCGGCGCGCCCGCGTGGGTTCCCGAATACATTGCGGACGACGTCGACAACGGCGCCGACACGTTCTTCGTCTTCGGCGCCAGCGGCTCGGGCCCCGATGACATCTGGTTCGCCGGCGGACGAGGCAGGTACGGCGACTGGAACGTCTTCCGCTGCCCACTCGTCATTCACAAGACGGGCGGCGTTTATCGGCGCGTCGTCGACAACGTCATCAACGAAGTAGAGTTCAGCGATTACTACAGCAACACGTGCTTGCCGAAGGACGGGGCCCTAGCCTTCGAGTGGACGACGCCGAGAGGCGATACGGGCCCTTGGTCGAACGGTGGCTTTCTCACGAACATCGAAGCGGTGGGGCCCGGCCGCGCCGTCGGTGTCGTCGGTGAAGACCTCTTTGCGTACGTCGAGTCGGCGGGAGAGGGCCTGGCCCGCGTCAACCGTGTGGCCGCCAAGGTGCCTCGCGACGCACTGCCGTCGCTGGTGAACTCGGTCTGGGTGCAAGGCACGGAGACGTGGCTGAGCGGCTGGGGAATGGTGCTCCGAACACCCAACGATCCTGCGAAGTGGAGCAGCGGCCTCGGGCTCTTCACGCCGGACGACATTCAGCGTCTCGGGATCGACGCGGCCACCTTCTCCTTCTCCCCGACGGCAATCAACGGGTCGCCGCTCGATACGCCGCTCCACCAGGTGCGCGGCACCTCCAACACCAATCTCTGGGCGATCGGACTCCACTATGCGCTTCACAAAACGACGCCTTGATCGGAGAGCCTCGGGCGTGTTCGTCGCCACCTGCTTTTTGGCAGCGGGTGGCGCGGCCGCGAGCTGCTCGAGCAGCGACAGCGTCGACCCGAACCGAGCGTGGTCGTCGGCGACGATGCCGCCGCTCCGCAGGAGGCATCGGCGGGCGATGCCGGGGTGGACGCGGAGTCTCCGCGCGATGCCGCGTGGGTGGACGTGACCGCGCTGCCGGTGAGCTGCGCGTCGCAACCGTGCGCAACGTCGCTCGTCACCACGTTCGGGGCCGACGGCGATCCCGGCGAGGGCTTCTGCGCGCTGCTCAGCGACGGCACGGTGGCGTGCTGGGGAGCGAACCGCGGTGGCCAGCTCGGTCGCGGGGAAGACGCGGCCACCATCCCGAGCTCGAACGCGGAGCGCGTCGTCGGCCTCTCGAACATCGTCAAACTCGATCACACCTGCGCCATCGACAAAGACGGGGCCGTGTGGTGCTGGGGCACGGGACCGTTCTTGCGCGACGACGTAGGCGCCGTAACGACGGAGCGTGCGCCGGTGAAGCTCAATCTTCCTGCCGCCACCGCCGTCGGCGTCGGGAAGGCGGCGGCATGCGCCGGCACGGGTGGCAGTGGCGGTGGAGGCGAGGTCCTTTGTTGGGGAAGCAACGGGGACGGACAGCTGGGTCCTCCAAGCCGCGACGAGGACCTGGGGGCGCCGCGCCCGATGCCTCTGCCGTCCGGCGCGCCCGTTCGATCGATCACCGTCGGTCGGGCCACGCTCGTTCTGCGTGAGGACGGCACCATGGTGACCTGGGGAGCGAACCCGCCGATTGGACGCGTCTCGCCCTTCTTCCCGGATCCGAACCCGCAGAGCGCCGCGCTCAAGGGCGTCTTCATGCTCGATCTGGCGGACGACAACGCCTGCGCGACGGCCGGGGGCACCGGCTACTGCTGGGGCGCTCCCGTCGTCCCGCTCGAACGGGGGAATGGCTCCATCACCGAGCGTGGGATCCCCATGCCGGTCGTGACTCCCGAGCCCATCGTCCAGATGGCGACGACGCACGGGTACATGCGGGATGACGGCATCTGGCAGCGGTATCGCTGGTGTGCGTCCTCCGTCTCGGGCGTCGTCTACTGCTTGGGCCCCAACGACAGTGGCCAAGCGGGCGACGGCACGCAGATCTACGCATACAAGGCCGTCCAGGTCGAGGGCCTGAAGGAGCAAGCGGCGGACGTGAAGACGACTCCGAACACGACGTGTGCGCTGCTCACGAGCGGCAAGATCTACTGCTGGGGGAGCAACTCCACGGGGCAGCTCGGCAACGGACAGGTCAAGGGACGGAGCTTGGTTCCGGTGGAGGTGGTGCTTCCATGAGCGTGCGTGCATCCAGCGTTGCGGCGCTCTCCTTCGTCGGCCTCGCGCTCATCGCCGCGGCCGCGGCCATTGCCTGTGGCGAGGACCGCGGCGAGTTCGATACCTCGGGGAACGGTTTCGACGCCGCCCAAGAGGCCGGTGACGCCGGCGACTGCCCATTCCAGTGTTCGATCGACGGCCGGCAGGTCGTTCGTTCGTGCTCGGGTGAGGTCGTCGAAACGTGCTCGGAAGAGCAGGCGTGTGGCGCCGCGCTGTGTCAGGAGCCGTGCGCAGCGGCGGCCGCGGATCAGAGCTCGAACGGATGCGAGTTCTATTTCCAGTCGCCCGCGCCGTTCGCCGACGCGCCGGACAGCTGTTATGCGACGTTCATCGTCAACACGTCGACGCAGCCCGCCGAGATTTCGCTGGAGCGCGATGGCAAATCCCTCGATATCTCGAAGGCGGTATTCCGCCCGACGAGCGGCAGCGACAGGCTCACTCCCCAGAGCGGACCGATCGCGCCGGGGGACAGCGTCATTCTCTTCGTCTCGGACCACGATCCCGAGAAGCCCATGTCGGGGGCGCACTATGCGGGATGCCCGAGCGGCGTCGTTCCTGCCGTGCTCTCGGGGCTCACGTCGTCCTCCACCGGCATCGGCACCTCGTTTCATCTGAAGACGAGCAAGCCCGTGTCGCTCGTTGCGATGTACCCGTTCGGCGGCGCGACGACCTTCCTTCCCAGCGCCACGCTACTCCTGCCCGTCGTCACGTGGGGCAAGCAGCACCTCATCGTCAATCCGTGGGAGGGCGGCGAGGGAATGACGACGCAGATCGTCGCCTCCGAAGACGAGACCGAGATCACCATCCTTCCCACGCACGAGATCCAGAACGGCACGGGCGTCAAAGGTGCGGCGGCGAAGGTGCCGGCGACGTACCGACTCGGCAAGGGCCAGCACCTTCAGTTCGTCCAGTCGAGCGATCTGTCCGGCAGCATCGTCGAGTCCACCAAACCGACGACGACCTTCGGCGGACATCTTTGCGCGAACATTCCGACGACGGGCGGCGCTTGCGACTCGCTCGACCAGCAGATCCCTGCGTTCGAGCAGTGGGGCTCCGAGTACGTCGGCGTCGGCTATCGCCCGCGCACGGGCAACGAACACGAAACGATGCCGTATCGCATCGTCGCAGCCCGAGACGGCACGCGCCTCGACTACGATCCGGTCATTCCCGCGGGCGCTCCGACGGAGTTGTCGGCCGGTGAAGTGGCGACGTTTCCTGCCGGAACGGGCGACGCGTTCGTGGTGCGCACGCAGGATGCCGATCATCCCATTTACGTCGCCGCGTTCATGACGGGATTCGAGGGCGGCTACTTCGGCTCTCCGTCCACGGGGCAGTGGGGTGATCCGGAATTCGTCAACGTCATCCCTTCGCGGCAATATCTGAACTCGTATAGCTTCTACGCCGATCCCTCGTATCCCGAGACGTCGCTCGTGATCGTGCGCGCCAAAACTCGCGGCGAGTTCAAAGACGTGTGGCTCGAGTGCGCCGGCAATCTTACGGACTTCAAGCCCATCGGAACACGCGGCGAATACGAGTTCACACGCGTCGATCTCGCGCGAAGTGGCGGACCGGGCCAGAAGTTCGGCGACAAGACCTGCCAGAACGGTCTGCAGAAGATGAAGAGCGACGGGCCCTTCACGGCGACCGTGTGGGGCTGGGGCGTCGCCTCCAGCTACGCTTATCCCGGAGGCATGGCGCACCGTAAGCTCGTCACCACCCCTCTGCCGCCTGTCCGGTGACGCGTTTCACGAAGCGCGCGACGCGACCGAAACCGCCACGCTGAGCTTCACCCATCGAGTTTGAGGCGATAGCCGACGCCGAGTTCGGTGAGCAGGTGCTTCGGTTGTGCGGCATCGGCTTCGAGCTTGTGCCGCAGTTGGGTCATGTAGACGCGCAGGTATTGGACCTGGTCGGAGTGACCTGGGCCCCATACCTCCAGAAGCAACTGGCGGTGGGTCATGACCATTCCGGCGTGCTTCACCAGTGCCACGAGAAGCTTGTATTCCGTCTTCGTGAGGTGAACCTCCTCGCCCCGTTTGGTGACGACGCGCTTCACGAGGTCCACCGTGATCTCGCGGCCGATCTCGATGCTGGCGGTCGTGGTATCGCGCATGAGCGCGGCATGGCGCAAAGCAACGCGGATGCGCGCGACGAGCTCGGAGGCGCCGAAGGGCTTCGTGATGTAGTCGTCCGCCCCTTCCTCGAGCGCGGCAACTTTTGACTCCTCCTGCCCGCGTGCCGAAATGACGATGATCGGGAGACGGCTCCACTCGCGGAGCATTTTCACGACTTCGATACCGTCCTTGTCGGGTAAGCCGAGATCGAGGAGGACGACGTCGGGCGTGTAGGCGGTGACTTGCTGGATACCCTCGTTGGCATTCGTCGCCTCGATGACTTGATATCCACGAGACGAGAGGGCGAGACGCACGAACCTCATCATCTGAGGCTCGTCGTCGACGACGAGAACGAGGGGCTTCTGTTCGGTGGTCATGACGCTTTGCCCTGCACCTCACCAAGCGAGCTGGCGGGCGCGCGCGGGAGTGTGAAATGGAAGGTGGCGCCGCCAGCGCTTCGCGAACGCACGCCGATCGTGCCGCCGTGAGCTTCGACGATGCCTCGACAGATCGTGAGGCCCAAGCCCACGCCGCCGCCCTCGCCCTCGTGGACTCGATAGAACTTCTCGAAGACTCGTTCGGCGTACGCCGCTTCGATGCCCGGGCCTCGATCCGACACCTCGATGGTCACCACGTCGCCTTCGGCCTTGGCCGCGATCTCGATCGGACTTCCGGGCGGCGAGTACTTCGTGGCGTTCTCGAGGAGATTGATGAGGACCTGCTCGACGAGCGCGGAGTCGCAAAACGCGAGGAGATCTTCGGGCACGTTCGTTCGCACGTCGCGGCCGGCCAGGCGATCCGACGTCCGCGCGAGCGCCGATCCCACGAGCTCCTCGATCGAGAGCGGCCCCGTCTTGACCTTGAGCGCCCCGGCCTCGAGTCGGGTCATGTCGAGAAGGTCGCGCACGAGACGAGAGAGGCGGAGAGCCTCTTCGTGCGCCGTCTGGAGCAGCTCGCGTCGCGTCGAATCGTCGACCGGCGTCTCCTCGTCGAGAAGGGCGCTCGTCGCACCGGTAACCACGCCGAGCGGCGTACGAAAATCGTGGGAGACCGAGCTGAGGAGCGCATTTCTCAACTGCTCCGTCTCGACCCGCAGACGCGCATCGCGCGCCTCGTCGGCGAGAGACGTTCGTTCGAGCGCGGAGGCGATGATGCCGGCAAACGTCTCGAGCAACTGGCGTTCGTCGGCATCGTCGAGCCGAGCACCGGCGGACGGAAACAGCGAGAGGACCCCGACACGACCGCGTGATCCCGTGAGCGGCACGACGAGCGCACCGGCGGACGGAAGCGTATCGGTTCCCCTCCCCGCTCGCTTCTGATTGGTCCAGACCCAAAGAGCGATGCCGACGTCCTGTCCGCCCGGCGCGAAGGTGCCCTCGTCGGCGAGCGCCATCGCGAGCGATCCATCCGACGCGGGCAGGTGAACCGCAATGTTCGCGTGGAATACCTCGCGGAGATGACGTGCCGCGGCGTCGAGCAATGCGTCGCGCGATTGTGCGAGCCCGACCTCGCGCGTCACCGCATAGAGGCTCGCCGTTCGGCGCTCACGCTGCCTTGCGCTGTTCGCCTGATCGCGAATGCGCTGCGTGAGGTGGCTGACGACGACGCCGACGACGAACATCACGGCGAAGGTCGCAATGTGCCTGAGGTCCGAGACGACGAACGTGAGATAGGGCGGAATGAAGAAGAAGTCGAAGGCCAGGCACGTGAGAACCGTGGCCACGAGCGACGGGCCGTAGCCGAACCTCATCGCCACGACGACGATGCCCGAGAGCATCACCATCACGATGTCGGCGAGCTCCTTTTGCCCGAACATGAGCCACGAAACGAGCGTCGCGGCCGCCACGACGACGACTCCGGCGGCATAAGGCGCGACGGCCACGGTCCGCGGGGGCCGTTCGTCTTTCCCACGAACGACGGTGGGCTCTTCGGCCTCTCCGGAGATGACGTAGACGTCGACCTCGCGACTCCTGCGGACGACATCGTCGAGGAACGACCCCCGCACGACGTCGCGCCAGCGCGAGTGTGTCGGCTTACCGACGACAATCTTCGTGACATTGCGCTTGCGCGCGTACCGTACGGTCTCGATCGCCGCGTTCTCACCGCGAACGGTCACCGGCTCTCCGCCGAGGGATTCGAGCAGGCGCACGTTGGTCGCGAGTCGCTCGCGGGCTGCGGGCGTCATCCGGATGGCAGCGGGCGTCTCGACGTAGAGCCCTATGAGCGAGGCCTGGAGGCTCGATGCCATGCGCTTCGCGGCACGGACGAGACGCACGGAGTGAGGGCTCGGAGAGATGCATACGAGGATGCGTTCCCCCGTGTGCCAAGGTGCGTCGATGCCATGCGCCGCTCGGTAATTTCGGATCTTCGCGTCGACGCGGTCGGACGTGCGCCGAAGCGCGAGCTGCCGCAGCGCAATCAGGTTTCCTTCTTTGAAGAAGTTCTCCATGGCGCGGGCGGCACGCTCTGGAACGTAGACTTTGCCTTCGAGCAGGCGTTGCAAGAGCTCCCCCACGGGGAGATCGATCAGGCGAACGTCGTAGGCTCGCTCGAAGACGGCGTCCGGAACGGTCTCGCGAACGACGACACCGGTGATTTGCGCCACGACGTCGTTCAGACTCTCCAGATGCTGCACGTTCAACGTCGTGAAGACGTCGATTCCGGCGTCGAGCAGCTCCTCGACGTCCTGCCAGCGCTTCGTATGGCGTGAGCCCGGTGCGTTCGTGTGCGCGAGCTCGTCGACCAAGATGACGTGAGGGCGCCGCTCGAGTGCTGCGTCGAGATCCAGCTCTTCGAGCTTGATGCCTTGGTGAACGATCGTCCGTCGAGGAAGGAGCTCAAGTCCGATGAGGGCCGAGGCCGTGTCGTAGCGGCCGTGCGTCTCCACGATGCCGACGAGCACGTCGCGCACGCCATCGCCCGTCTCGACGCGTGCGGCCTCGAGCATCGCATACGTCTTGCCGACGCCAGGGGCCGCTCCGAAGAATATCGTGAGCTTCCCGCGACGCGCCTGCTCCTCCACGTCTTTCACGTGGGAGAGGAGTTCGTCCGGATCAGGCCGACGATCCGCCATGACAACGAGACTCGGCGACCACGCCAAGGTTCTAGGGGTCGCGAGATCAAGACCGCATAAAGAATGCGGGCCCGACGCATTGCAGCGCGGCCGCCGGTTCCCGGATGCCCTTTATGCGCCGTTTACGTGACCGCGCCCCGGATTGACGCGGCGCTCATGCCACGACCGATAAATCGTCGAGCGTGACACCAACCGCGCTGACGCCACGCGCCGCGCGCCACGGAACGATTCGATGTTTGCCAATCTCCGTCCATTCGATGTGCGCCGCGCGGCACCGATCGCGTTGCCTCTCGTCGTTTGCCTCGCGCACGCCAGCCCTGCCTTCGCTCAAGACGAATCGCACGCGGCTCCGCCTCAGCTTCTGCCGGACTCTCCTCCTCCTCCCCCTCCCCCGTCTGCGGAGCGGGCGGAGACCCCGCCGCCGGACACGTCGACGCTCAAGGTGGTGCCCACCGGCTACGTCGAGGCCTACTACGCCTACAACCTCAATCGACCGTCGAACGGAATTACCAATTATCGCGGCTTCGACAATCGCCACGACACCTTTTCGCTGACCAACGCGGCGCTCGGCGCGAACTGGGACGCCGGCCGCGTGGGAGGGCGCGTCGTGCTCCAAATCGGAAGCACGCCGAGCAGCTACTACAGCGGAGAGCCCGCACTCGCGGGAGCCGGCGGTGCGAACGCATCGAACGGCGAGCTGTGGAAGTACTTGCAGGAGGCCTTCATCAGCTACAAGGCCCCCGTCGGGCGCGGGCTCCTTCTGCAGCTCGGGCTCGTCGCCTCTCCCATCGGCTTCGAGACATTCGCGGTCAAAGACAGCTGGAACTGGTCTCGCTCGAACCTCTTCGTGGGTTTTCCGTATTACCACACGGGCCTTCGCGCGACGTACGACTGGACCGACGAGCTCACCACCACCGTCAGCGTCTTCAACGGCTGGAACAGCGTCGTCGACAACAACGAGGAGAAGAGCGTCCAGGCGAACGTCACGTACAAGATCGCGGGCACGCTCCTTCTCCAGGCGCTCTACTTCGGTGGCACCGAACGTTCGCGCGGCTCCGAAGAAGGCCCCGCCTGGCGTCATCACTTCGACGCCGTCGCGGAGGTCGATCCGACGCCCTGGCTCTCCGTCGCCGGCCAGGGCGACTACGGCTGGGAGGATAGCCGCATCGGCACGGCGCGCTGGGCCGCAGGCGCAATCTATGCGCGTTTCCAGCCGTTCAATCGCGTCTACCTCGCGCTGCGCGGCGACCGTTTCCACGAACACGTGGCAACCGACGCGAGCGGACGCTCGAGCACACCTCTCTTCTGGGGCGGAGTCGAGTGGGTGAGCTCCGGGACCGTCACGCTCGACGTACGCCCGCACGAGCAGCTCTCCGTTCGCCTCGAGTATCGCCACGACATGGCCGAAGCCCCGCTCTTCTTCCGCGGTGACGTCCAGGGCGACGGGAGTTCACAGGCCCCGTACGTTCCCAACGCGCGTACGCAGGACACGCTCCTGCTGGGCGGCACGGCCTGGTTCTGACCATGTCGACCAATACCGACTTTCCCATTCGTCATTCGGCCCCCACGCGCTTCCACGCGAGGAGCGAACGTCTCCGAGGAGACCGCCATGTCCGTCTTCCACCTGGTAAGCGCCGTCGTTTCCGGCGCCCTCTTCGTCTACCTGCTCGCAGCGATGCTGCGGCCCGAGAAGTTCGAGTGATCATGAGCACCAAGGCCAAGAAGGCGCAGCGCGGTCATGCCCCTGTGCCCCTGAACACACCGTCTCGAAGCCACGATCGCCCGCTCTTCGACGCCCCGATCGTCAAGCGTGCCATCGTCGAGTCATTCAAGAAGCTCGACCCGCGACATCAATTCAAGAATCCGGTCATGTTCGTCGTCGAGGTCGGAAGTGTCCTCACGACGGCGCTCTTCTTCCAAGCTCTCGTGGGCAAAGGCGAGGCGCCGACCGGATTCATCCTGGCCATTTCACTCTGGCTCTGGTTCACCGTCCTCTTCGCGAACTTCGCCGAGGCGATGGCGGAGGGCCGCGGGAAGGCACAAGCCGACACGCTCCGGCGGTCGAGGCGCGATACCATCGCGAAGAAGCTCCAGGAACCACGACGCAACGCCTCCGTCGTGATGGTGTCCGCCGCGGACCTCCGAAAAGGCGACGTCGTGCTCATCGAGGCGAGCGATGACGTCCCGTGCGACGGCGAGATTCTCGAAGGCGTCGCCTCGGTGAACGAGTCCGCCATCACCGGCGAGAGCGCGCCCGTCATTCGCGAAGCAGGCGGAGACCGAAGCGCCGTCGTGGCCGGCACGCGCGTGCTTTCGGACTGGATCATCGTCCGCGTAGGCGCCGATCCCGGCAATACGTTCCTCGACCGCATGATCGCCATGGTCGAAGGCGCCAAGCGGCAGAAGACACCGAACGAGATCGCGCTCAACATCCTGCTCGCGGCGCTCACGATCGTGTTCCTGCTCGTGACGGTCACGCTGCTTCCCTATTCGATCTTCAGCGTGGGCGTCGCCGGCGCCGGACAGCCCGTCACCATCACGGTTCTCGTCGCGCTGCTCGTGTGTCTCATTCCCACGACCATCGGTGGCCTCTTGTCGGCCATCGGCATCGCCGGAATGGACCGCATGATCCAGGCGAACGTCATCGCGACGTCGGGTCGGGCGGTCGAGGCCGCGGGCGACGTGGACGTGCTTCTCCTCGACAAGACCGGCACGATCACCCTCGGCAACCGGCAAGCGACCGCATTCCACCCGGCCCCGCGCGTCGGAGAGCGAGATCTGGCCGATGCGGCTCAGCTTGCCTCGCTCGCCGACGAGACGCCGGAAGGGCGAAGCATCGTCGTGCTCGCGAAAGAGAAGTTCGCGATTCGCGAGCGACACATGGGAGACCGCGACGTCGTCTTCGTCCCCTTCACGGCGCAGACGCGAATGAGCGGCGTGGATCTCGACGGCCGACAGATCCGCAAAGGCGCGTCCGATGCGATCCAGGCCTACGTCGTGGCGCGCGGCGGAACGTACCCCGACGCTGTCCGCGCGAAGGTCGCCGAGGTGGCGAAACGAGGTGCCACGCCCCTCGTCGTCGCCCAAGGCCCGACGGTCCTCGGAGTCATCGAGCTGAAGGACATCGTCAAGGGAGGCATCAAAGA
Organism: Labilithrix luteola; assembly: GCF_001263205.1. Taxonomy (GTDB): domain Bacteria; phylum Myxococcota_A; class Polyangia; order Polyangiales; family Polyangiaceae; genus Labilithrix; species Labilithrix luteola. Next base: position 4,591,442 of record NZ_CP012333.1, on the reverse strand, counting down.
GCGCTTCGCCGAGCTCCGTCGAATGGGCATCAAGACGGTCATGATCACGGGAGACAACCCCATGACCGCCGCGGCCATCGCTGCAGAGGCGGGCGTCGACGACTACCTCGCGGAGGCAACGCCCGAAGCGAAGCTGAAGTTGATCCGTGAGCACCAGCGCGGAGGTCGGCTCGTGGCGATGACCGGAGACGGCACGAACGACGCTCCGGCGCTCGCCCAGGCCGACGTTGCCGTGGCGATGAACTCCGGAACGCAGGCGGCGAAAGAGGCCGGCAACATGGTCGACCTCGATTCGAACCCGACGAAGCTCATCGAAATCGTCGAGATCGGCAAACAGCTTCTGATGACACGTGGCGCCCTGACCACGTTCAGCATCGCCAACGACGTTGCCAAGTACTTCGCGATCATTCCGGCGGCCTTCACCGTCACCTATCCCGCGCTCGACAAGTTGAACGTCATGCGCCTCGCCTCACCGCAAAGCGCGATCATGAGCGCGGTGATCTTCAACGCGATCATCATCATCTTCCTCGTACCGCTCGCGCTGAGAGGTGTGGCGTATCGGGCCATTGGCGCCGACGCGCTCTTGAAGCGAAATCTCCTCGTCTACGGACTCGGCGGCATCCTCGTGCCGTTCATCGGGATCAAGATCATCGATCTGATCCTCGTCGCGCTCCACCTCACCTGATCGTCACGGGTTGCGCGGCGCGAGCAATCAATCCCGCCATCGAATGGGAATTCGTCCAATGAACGACTTGATATTCATCGCAGTGACAGCGGCATTCTTCGTCGCCACCGCGTTCGCCATCGTCGCGATGGAGAAGGTTTGAACGGAGCCTTGGAATGCTGATCAACATCTTGGCATTCACGGCGGCCCTGTGCGCAATGACAGGGCTCGCCGTACTCATGGGCAAGTGGCTGGCGCGCGTCTTCACTGACACGCGGCACACGCTTCCCGAGCGCTTCACGTATCGACTCTTCGGCGTCGATCCGAACGAACGCATGGGCTGGGCGCGTTATGGCATGGCACTCCTTCTTTCGAATGCCGCCATGATGCTCCTCGGATATCTGATTCTCCGCGCCCAAGCGGCGACACCGCTCAACCCACTGGGACTCGGCGGGCAGCCACCGGACCTGGCCTTCAACACGGCGACCTCGTTCATCACGAACACCAACTGGCAGGCCTACTCGGGAGAGAGCAGTCTCTCGAACTTCAGCCAGATGGCGGCCATCACGTCGATGATGTTCGCCGGAGCGGCTGCCGGCGTGGCAGCGGCCGCAGGCTTCGTTCGCGGCCTCGGTCGGACCAGCGCCGCGGACATCGGGAACTACTGGGTGGATTACACGCGCACGCTCTATCGCGTGATGCTTCCGCTCTGCTGCTTCACGGCCCTCGTCTACGTCTGGCAAGGAGTTCCGCAGACGCTCGAATCGTGGGCAACCGCCAAGACGCTCGAAGGAACCACGCAGCAGCTCTCCATCGGAGCCGTGGCCAGCTTCGAGAGCATCAAGCACATCGGAACGAACGGCGGCGGCTTCTTCGGGATGAACTCCGCCCATCCGTTCGAGAACCCGACGCCCCTCACGAATCTCGTGCACATCCTGTCGATGCTCTTGATTCCCTCGGCGCTGACTTACGCGTTCGGCAGCATGCTCACGCAGCGGCGCCAGGGCTGGGTCTTCTTCGGTGCGTTCGTCGTGATGTTCGTGGGCTTTCTCTCCATCGTCCACTCGGCCGAGCAAAGCGGCAATCCGCTCCTCGGCGGGCTCGGTGTCGATCAGGCGCTCTCGAGCCTGCAGAGCGGCGGCAACATGGAGGGCAAAGAGGTGCGCTTCGGCATCGGCGACACGAGCCTCTTCGTCGCCACGACCACGGCGGCAACCACCGGCTCGGTGAACGCCATGCACGACTCGCTCAGTCCCATGGGCGGGTTCGTCCCGATTGCTCTCATGATGCTGAACTGCGTCTTCGGAGGCGATGGCGTCGGCCTCATCAATCTCGTGCAGTACGCGATTCTCGCCGTGTTCCTCGTCGGAATGATGATCGGGCGCAGCCCGGAGTTCCTCGGCAAGAAGATCGAAGCACGCGAGATCAAGCTGGTGATGCTGGCGGTTCTCGCCCACCCGCTCTCCATTCTCGGCTTCACGGCGATTGCCGCCGTCTGGCCGGATGCGAAGAACAGCCTCAACAACGTCGGTCCGCACGGGTTCAGCGAAGTTCTCTATGCGTACACGTCGGGCACGGCGAACAACGGTTCGGCCTTCGCTGGGCTCAACGCCAATACCCCCTTCTTCAATACGACGATTGGACTCGCCATGCTGGTGGGTCGATTCCTGACGATGCTGCCGATGCTCGGAGTCGCCGGCGCGCTTGCGGCCAAGAAGACCGTTCCCGCCGGCGCAGGCACCGTTCGCACGGCCACGCCGCTGTTCGTTGCCCTGATCGTGTTCGTGGTCCTCATCGTGGGAGGACTCACGTTCCTTCCCGCACTCGCCCTCGGTCCCATCGTCGAACAGCTCCAGCTGGCCGCCGGCCACACCTACTAGCGGGTTTTGAAATGACGGAACAAGCTTCGCCCCTACGACCGCACACCGGCATGCTCCGGCCCGTTCTCGTGTCGGCCATCTTCGTCATGCTCTTGACCGGGTTGGCCTATCCAATGTCGACGGCGCTGGTCGCGCGCATCCTCTTTCCGTTCCAGTCGCGCGGAAGCCTGCTCGAACGTGATGGCGCCGTGGTGGGATCGGCCATCGTCGGACAGAACTTCACGCGGCCGGAGTACTTCCACCCGCGGCCCAGCCTGACGATGGGTCCTGACCCCGCGGACGCGAGCAAGACGATCGCCGCGCCCTACAACGCCGGCCTCAGCGGCGCGAGCAACCAAGGCCCCACGAACCAGAAGCTGCTCGACGACGTGAAGGCGCGCGTCGAGGCGTACCGCAACGAGAACGGCCTCGCCCCCGACGCGACCGTGCCGGTCGACGCCGTCACCGGCTCGGCCTCGGGTCTCGATCCCCACATCACGATCGCCAATGCTCGCATCCAAGCCGGACGGGTTGCACGCGCGCGTCGCGTCGACGAAGCGGAGGTCCTTCGCCTCATCGACGCGAACACCTCGGGTCGATGGCTCGGGCTCTTCGGAGAGCCGCGCATCAACGTGCTCCAATTGAATCTCGCGCTCGACACGCTGCCCGCGAGCAAAGCGAAGTAGCTCCCACGCCCGTTTCGACGAGCAAGCGCGCGGCACCACGAACGACGAAGCAGGACCGATTCGGCGGGGTGCCCTGTGGACATCTTGTGGGCTCGAAGCCGCGCGTCTCGCTCGCATATTGAAGATGGTCGTGAGCGCGGAACACGTGTTCACCCTCGGAGCTTCGGAGCTCACCGCAGGCGCGATCCGGACGCCTCCCTGGCTCGCCGCTGGACGCTGGTCCTGCTACTGAGTGCGCGATGGACGGAGGTCCGCTCCCCACGTTCGACGTCGCGGCGCTTCACGCGCGGCTCCGCGAGCGAATTGCGGAAGTCCAGCCGCCCGTCGTCGCCGACTTGATGCGCGTCTTCCTCGAGGTCTCGGTGCTCCCTTGCGAGCTGCGGCTCTGGTCGCTCGAGTTCGCGTTCGACGAAGACGACGGCCGCATCGCACGAATGGAAGCGCGCTTCGCGAAGCCCGACGCAGCCCACCGCGACCTCGACGAGCTCGACGACCTTCGAGGCTACGAAGTGCAGATCCTTCTGCCGAAGATCATTCCCAATCGAGCTCCCGCGGAAGACGTCGCCACCACCACCGACGCCGAAGAGTCTGCGCCGACTCCTCGTACCCTCGTCACGCGCTTCCTCCGTGCGCTCGCCGATCTCGGCTCCTACCGTTCGATCGAAACGGTCGAAGCTCGCTCGGCAACGGTCCTGCTGGTCTAACCACCGAGCGCAATCCAAGAGTCGAATGCCTGCATGAACGTGACGAGCAGCTCTTTCCCGGGCCCGTCGCGGAGGCGCTCCTCCTCGTCGAACAGCCGGTCGATCTGACTCAGATAGATCTCCGGCTGCTGGAGTACGGGCACATCGAGGAACACCAGCGCCTGACGCAGGTGATGGTTCGCACCGAAGCCGCCCAGCATGCCCGGAGAGAAGCTCGCCACTGCCGCGGGCTTCCCACTCCACACCGAGTGCTCCTCGGGGCTCGAGCCGATGTCGATCGCGTTCTTCAACATCGCCGGAATCGATCGATTGTATTCCGGCGTGACGAAGAGGAGCGCGTCGACCGCTCGCATCTCGGCGCGGAAGCGGGCCCATTCCGGAGGCTCTCGAGGCTCGAGCTCCTCATGATAAAGGGGCAGGTCGGCAACGACGATCTCCCGCACCTCGAGGTCCGGCGGTGCAAGTAGGGCGAGCGCGCGCCCGAGTTTGCGCGTCCATCCGGACGCCCGGGTGCTCCCGAGAAGGAGCGCAGCGGTCTTCGTCATTGTCGAAACTCGCCTCCAAGAAATTGTAGAATTGCTCATGTATGACCAAAACCTTACGACCCGGAGCTGGTCGCGTCAGCTCGCGTTCCGAGCGTGAGAAAGGCGCGCGAAAGAGCGCCCAAACGTCACGAAGCGAGAAGGTTGCTCAGGTTCGTCGGCGCGATGCGCGCCGTGAGCCCAAGCAGCGAAGGGCACGCGAGACGGTCGAAGCCGTCCTCGACGCAGTGGTGAGGATCCTCAAGCGCGGGGGCATCGAGAAGGTCACGACGAACCGCATCGCCGAGGTGGCCGGGGTGAGCGTCGGATCCGTGTATCAATACTTCCCGGACAAGCGCGCCATCTTCGGCGCACTGCACGATCGGCACGTCGGCGAGATCAGCCAAATCGTCGAGAGCACGCTCGTCACCCACGCGAACTCGTCGTTCGAAGATCTGGTTCGCGCCCTGGTCGAGGCACTCGTGTCGGCGCATGGCACCGATCCCGAGCTCCACGAGCTGCTCACCACGCAGGTCCCCCATGCCGGCGGAGAGCGCGCGTTCGAAGAGCGCTTGCGGAGCACGTTCCGACTCGCGATCCAATCGCGTTCGAAGTCCTACGATGAACGGGACTTCGAAAAGGTGCTCTTCATCCTCCCCCACATGGTCGAGGGCCTCGCGCACGGCGCCGCGCTCCGCCGTCCTGCGGGGCTATCGCAGAAAGACGCCACCGCCGAGGCCGTTCGGGCCGTGCAAGCCTATCTGCGAACGGTGCTCCGAGGCTGAAGCAATCGCACCGCTGGGCTCGGCATCACCGAGTAGCGCGACGACCGGAGAGCCTTACTGCTCTTCGTGAGGGTTTCCATGATCGCGCCCTACGACGCGAACACGGCGCTGCTGGTTCTCGACGTCCAGAACGACTTCGCCTCGCCCGGAGGGAGCCTGGCCATCGCAGAGGCCAGAGAGATTCTCCCGTTCGTGAATGAGGAGATCGCTCGCGCTCGGCGCGGAGGAGCGCGGGTCGTCTACACCCAGGATTGGCACCCCGAGAGTACACCGCACTTCCAAAAGGACGGCGGGATCTGGCCAACACATTGTGTCCACGACAGCTGGGGCGCGGCCTTTCATCCCGACCTCGTCATCGACGACCCGATGCTCCAGTTGATACGGAAAGGCACCGGCGGCGAAGACGGTTATTCGGCCTTCACCGTCATGGTCCCGACGAGCTTGGAGAAGAAGCCCACCGAGCTCGAGCAGCGTCTTCGAGCTTGGGGAGTGAAGCGCATCGTCATCGTCGGCCTCGCCACCGACTACTGCGTGAAAGACACGTCGCTCGACGCGCGCCGCCTCGGCTTCGACGTCACCGTCTTGCGCGACGGCACCCGGGCCGTCAATCGAACGCCCGGCGACGGAGAGCGCGCTCTCGAGGAGCTCGTGCGTGCCGGCGTTCATCTTCGATGACCACCCGCGATCGCCGGAAGGAGGGTTCGAATGAGCACGATCACGAGGACGCTTCGCGAGTCACGCGGCTTGGGAGTGGGGCTGCTCTTGGCCGTGGTCGCTACGAGCGGAGCCGGCGCGAACGCCGCAACGCCGAGCCCTCCCAGCGCGCACTATTGGCACATCTGGACGGATGCATCCGGCAGTACGCACCAGACGAAGTGCGAAATACGGAACTTCGATCTGAAGAGCATGAATCCGCCGGCGCAGCCCCAATGGCAGGCTCGAATGGCGCCGTCCAACGCCACCGTCATCGTCACGGTGCAGCCGGTCGGCTGGTCCGGCCCGTGGCACGAAGACCCGAAGCCTCAGTGGATCATCCCACTCTCCGGTCGCTGGTTCGTCGAGAGCACCGACGGCACACGAACCGAAATGGGGCCGGGCGAAATCTCCTTCGGAGAAGATCAGAATACGAAGCCCGACACCACGGGTCGAAAAGGGCACTCTTCGGGAACGGTCGGCAACGAGCCCGCGACGTTGATGGTCGTCCAGCTCGAAAGTCCTCCGGTCACGAATTCGCCATGCCACTTCCGGTGACGCTCGTTCGCTTTACTCCGCGCGCGTGTCGTGGACGAACGCGGTCGTCGAGGCGAGCCTCAAGGGACGTGCCGGCGCGACGAACGGCAGCTGTTCGTAGCTGACCATATACGTGCCCGGCACGATGTCGTGGACGACGAACGTGACGTCGCGCGTGATGACGCAACGCGAGACACGCGTGGGGCGATCGCGAACGATGCGGATCACGTCTCCCTGACGGAGGACGTCGGTGCGTGCGTTGGTCGAGCAATAGTCCGTGAGGTCATGCACGACGACGAGCAAGTCCGGCCCTTCGACCGACGTCGAGATCGACGTGCGTTCGGCGTGCGCGGGACGCACGAAGGTCGTGGCCGCGAGCAGCGCCGCGGCCGTCCACGGGAGGTGGCGAGGCATGCTGATGGAACGCGCGAGGGCCCCGATCGATTTGGCCAGCATGACGAATTCGATCATGTGCGGCGTGTGGCGCACCGCAGCATGGAGATCGGATGTGGAAGGAAGACTTTCTTCCCCGCGCCCGTAAGTCGATCACGATGGTCACGCGTGCTCTCTTTCTCGCCGGTAGTCTCCTCTTGGCTGCCTGCGGCGGGCACGTGTCGAACGGGCCGCGAAACGCCACGACCGCGCTGAACGTGCTCGTCTCCGACGGCGGCGCGATGACCGAACGCGCGATGACCGTCGCTCGCACCACGCTCGACAGAATGCCTGTGGGTGCAGGTGCCAAGGACTACCTCTACGAAGAGCGCATCAGGCCTGCCGAACCCAGTGTCTTTCTGTTCGATCCGAACTTGTACGCAGGCGCGCTCGACGCAACGAGCGGGAATCTGCTCGCCGCCTATGCCGACGCAGGCTACCCCTTCGCCGAAGTCGACGATCCGCAAGTCCGCCCGCGAGACGACTGGCGACACGTCGACGTCTTCTTCACGGTACGCCCCGGCCCGAGACTTCGTTTCGGATCTTTGAGGATCAAGGGCGCCGACGCCATGGGTGCAAGTCTTCCCAGCCTCCCCGCAGGTACGTGGTACTCGCGCGTCGAGGAGCGGCGCGTCGGCAACGAGATTTACGCGTTCTTCAGGGAGAACGGCTATCCGATGGCGGAGCTCTCCCGCATGGTCCAACGCCGCGCCGACCTGGCCGACGTGTTCATCGCAGTGAATCTCGGCGATCCGATCGACATCTCTACCGTGGAGGTCGTCGATGAAAATGGCGACCCACTGCCGGACGACCTCGCGCCTCTCGGCGTGAAGCCGGGCATGCGCTACCGCGAATCGACCTACCAAGCAGCACGCGCTCACCTCCAGCGCGCTCATCCAAGCAGCGACGTCACCTTCCAGCCGGAATTCATCGGCCGCCTGGAGCTCTCCCCACCACGCGCGAACGGACGAACCCTCGACGTCCTCTCACGCCCCCTTCCCTTCTCCGCTCGCCTCGTCTTCGTCGTCGCCAAACCGAAGCGCTGAGCTCGCCGTTTGTCCAGGAATAGGCGGACCTCGCCCCCATTGATTGGGCGCTTCAGTGGGCGGCGAGCGTTGTGGCCGTAGGAGGCCCATATCGAGAGCACACAGTTTCAGGGACGCAATGGATGATTGTGTCACCGGGCGCCTGGTTGCGTTCGATGAAATAGGAGAAAGCGAGCCCACGAACAGCGAGAATCAGCGATAATGTCCCGATGTCCGTCGGCCAGGTGCGCGGGCCCAGCATGGGCGCATCGAAGCTCCATCGGAGTCTGGTCGATTACCTCTATCGATTACCCGACGACGTCGACCGCACCGCACTGCTGGCGTGCCTACAGCGGTGGCTTGCGCACTTCGTTGGCGAATTCGGCAAGCCGATACGGCTCGAATACGGATTGGACAAATACGTCGACCTCGACCTGCTGCGCTATCCACTGTCCCGGACTGCGCTCGAAGCAGCGCACGCGCTGCGGTGCCTTCGTTCACACGAGCGCCCCACGTTGGAAAGCCTCGCAAGCGCTGTCTCCTCGGCGTTCCGGCAAGGGATCACGGTCGCTTCAGAAGTCGATTGCCCACGATGTTGGGGCCCCGACGGCTTGAAATTTCTCGAGAGCCCCACCACGAACATGTTGGTGCTGGCCTGCGATACGTGCGGGCGGGCGCAGGACACGCAGGGCCAAGAGTGGTCGGCCACCGAAGGTAAGCGACTTCGCGCACCCGAGGAGGCGCGCTTTGCCGTATGGGACCGACGCGAGATCCGGCCGATAGCCTGAGCGGCTCTCAGCTCGGGAATCGCGGGGCTTCACCTGGATGAATCAGGCCGTGCTTCTTCCAGCCCACACGGGCAAGCCACGTTCGCGGAGGCTCGACCGGCGAAGGCTCCGCAGGGAGCCGTCGATTCTGAATCCAGCCCGTGAACCACTGCGCGGAGGAGCGGAGATCGATGCGTGGTGCGCCGTGCATCACGCGAAGGTGCTTCTTGAAGTTCGCCAGCACATATACGAGCGCATTTCGAACCTGCCGCGGACTCGTCAGATCGCGGCGATGGTAACGGTCGCTCCAGATCTTGGCGCGCGAGAGTCCGAGCACCTTCTTCACGCGTCTCGTGACGCGTGCGATGAGACTTCGGAGCCCGCGCTCGAGAGACCGCTTGTCGTCGCCCTCGACCAACGCATGGACATGATCTTCCTGGACCGAGAACTCCACGATGCGAAAATCCGGCCTTCGCGTCGCTCGAATCGCCGACTCCACGGCGAGATAGAGTCGCTCGTTGCGAAGGCTCGGTAGCCCCTTCGCTACACGCAGCGTCACATGCACGGGATGACGGAAATGATGTTCCGGCCGACGCCGATGCGCCACGCACGGCCGTGCCCCCTCACACCTCTTTCGCCCTGCCCCCGGCCGCTTGCCACCCCGACGCGGCGGCTCGGGTAACGCCAATTGCGTCCCTTTCATCCCTCACGCCCCTCCCTCGCGCGCCCTCGAAGATGTTCATTCATCCCGCCGCGACGAGTCATTGAACATAGTCACGGGTCGAAACAAATCAATCATCCATCAGTCCAATTTTAAATAGTCAACTCTCGCATCCTTTGATTGGGCGCTTCCCCCTTCGACGCCCCGTGGCCAATTGCTCGACGCGAACAGACCAAGATGGATCCCCGCTTTGCACCGACTCGATCACCGAGAGCCCCGGTTGTCCGAGTCGACATCACGCGGCCGGCGGAGAAGACCTATCTGCGGATACCGAGGGAGAAAGACTTGGAATGTTCTTTGGCCTGCTCCGGTTGGCGGCTCCCGATCCATTTGCCTCGTCTCGTGCCCTTTTCGTTGTGTCGAAGTCAACGCGAGCGCGGGAGACGCCTGAATAACGCGCACATCGGCACGCGTGCGTACTCAGCGCGCTGCGCGAGCCGCCGAGGCCGCAAACGCCGGCTACCTATCAGCAGAGACTCTAAGCGTCGCCATTCCGTAGACGTTGCGGAAGTGACCGGCAATCTTGACGAGCGGGACGTGCGCGCTGACCTTGTCGAGTAGGCGCAGCATCGACGCAGGCGAACGCGTGCATCTGCCCACCTAGCGACTCGTTGGCAGGGTTTCCGCTGCACTCCGCGCCATCACGACCTCTTGGCGCAGCACGATCGGTACGGCGCGGAGAAGCGCCCAATCAAAGCACCGTTGCTTGCCCCCGCCGACGAACTCGGGATGTGCTTCGTTGTTCGCACCGACGTCGCTGCAGGGCGGCAACAGCCGACGAACGACGGACACGGACGCTAGAGCGCGCGTGTCCCCCGGTGCAGTGAACGGCGCAGCGTGCTCGATCAGCTGCCGCGCTTCGCCAGCAGTGCGCGGGCGACGCGGCTTTGGACCGAGCGGCCCAGCTTTTCGCTGATCCACTGGGCGACGTCGATGAGGGCGTCGAGGTCGACGCCGGTGTCGGCGCCGAGCCCCTGCATCAGATAGACGACGTCTTCCGTGGCGACGTTGCCGGTGGCGCCCTTGGCGTAGGGGCAGCCGCCGAGGCCGCCGACGGAGCTGTCGAAGATGCGAAGGCCGGCTTCGTACGACGCGTACACGTTCGAGGTGGCCATTCCGTAGGTGTCGTGGAAGTGGCCGGCGACCTTGTCGAGCGGCACGTGGGCGGCGACCTTGTCGAGCAGGCGCTTCACCGAGGCGGGCGTGCCGACGCCGATCGTGTCGCCGAGGGAGACTTCGAAGCAGCCGGCGCGGTAGAGGCGCGTGGCGACGTCGGCGGCCTTCTCCGGCGGGACGAATCCTTCGTACGGACAACCGACCACGCAGGAGACGTAGCCGCGAACCGCGACGCCGTCGGCCTTCGCCGACTCGAACACCGGTGCGAAACGCGCGAACGACTCGTCGATCGAGCAGTTGATGTTCTTCTGCGAGAACGATTCCGAGGCCGAGGCGAACACGGCGACTTCGCGTGCCCCGGCCTCCACCGCCGCTTGATAGCCCTTCAGGTTCGGGACGAGGACGGGGTACTTGCGCCCGGGACGGCGAACGAGGCCGCGCATGACGGCGTCGTGGTCGGCCATCTGCGGAACCCAGCGTGGCGACACGAACGAGGTCGCTTCGATCTCGGTCAGACCTGCCTGCGCGAGGCGGTCGATGAGCGCGAGCTTCGTCTCGGTCGTGACGTTGACCTTCTCGTTCTGGAGGCCGTCGCGAGGCGCGACCTCGACGATCCGAACCGCGGTCATGACGCCTTCTCCTCTTCCTTGAACACGACGAGCTCGGCGCCTTCGCTGACCTGCTCGCCGACGGCATAGGCGAAGCGCTCGAGCACGCCAGCCTTGGGCGCGGAGATGGTGAGCTCCATCTTCATCGCCTCGAGCACGATGAGCGGCGCGCCCTTCTCGACACGTGCACCTTCCTTGGCCACGTGCGCGATGACCTTACCGGGCATCGGCGCGCGCATGGCGCCCGTATCGGCATCCGCCGAAGATTCGACGTAGAGCGGGTCGACGACGTCGAGCGTCCAATGAGCGCCCTCGACGAAGACGTGAAGGCGCGCGCCATCGGGCACGACCGTCGCTTTGACGACACGGTCGCCGATGGTGAGGCGGAATTCCGACTCTCCCGCCATGGCGAACGCCACGCGCGTCGGGGCGCCAGTGGCACCCACGGTCACGTCGAACTCGCTCGGACCTGCGACCGTCGCGAAGAGCTCACGCGAGTCGTCTTCGCGGCGGAGCGCAACGAGCTGCGAAGCCGCAGGGCCGAGGCGCCAGCCATCGAGCGGAGCCCAGGGCAATCCCGCCTCGCGCTTCGCTGCAGCCTGGCGCTTGGCGAGCTCCGAGACCGTCGCGGCGAGCCAGATCGTATCCGAAGGCGCGGCGTCCTTCGGGAGGAGCGCTTCGCGTTCGCGTTCGATGAGCGACGTGTCGAGATTCGCAGTCGCGAACGATTCGGTCCGGACGAGGCGGCCGAGGAACGTGACGTTGTTCTCGACGCCGGCGATCTCGTAGGAGTCGAGCGCTCTGCCCATGCGCGCGAGAGCGTCTTTTCGATCTTCGCCCCACACGATGAGCTTCGCGATCATCGGGTCGTAGTGCGGGGTGATGGAGTCGCCCTGCTCGACGCCCGTGTCGACGCGCACGAACTCGGACTCGACCGGCGGCGCGAGGTGAATCAGCTTACCGGTCGAAGGCAGGAATCCTGCGGCCGGATTCTCGGCATAAATGCGCGCCTCGATGGCGTGTCCGTGAATCGTGAGCTCCTCCTGCTTCTTGGGGAGCGGCTCACCGCTGGCGACGCGCAGCTGCCATTCGACGAGGTCCATCCCGGTGATCTTCTCGGTCACCGGGTGTTCGACCTGCAGGCGCGTGTTCATCTCCATGAAGTAGAACGTGCCGCGCTGGTCGGCGATGAACTCCACGGTTCCAGCGCCCGAGTAGTTCACGGCCTTCGCGGCGCGGATGGCGCTCTCGCCCATGGCGCGACGAACCTTGTCGGTCATGCCGGGCGCAGGCGCCTCTTCGAGCACCTTTTGATGGCGACGCTGAACGGAGCAGTCGCGCTCGAAGAGATAGACATAATTGCCGTGATTGTCGCCGAAGACTTGAACTTCGATATGGCGAGGACGTTCGACGTAGCGCTCGACGAGCACGTGGTCGGAGCCGAACGAGCTCGCCGCCTCGCGCTTGCACGATGCGAGTGCAGCCTCGAAGTCGGCCGACGAGTCGACGCGGCGCATGCCCTTACCGCCACCGCCGGCGCTCGCCTTGATGAGCACCGGATAACCGATGCGGTCGGCTTCGCGCTTGAGATGGTCGGGCGCCTGGTCGTCGCCGTGGTAGCCCGGCGTGAGCGGCACGTCGAACTTCTCCATGATCGACTTGGCGACGGACTTCGAGCCCATCGAGCGAATCGACGAAGCGCTCGGGCCGACGAAGACGATACCGGCCTTCTCGCACGCTTCGGCGAAGTCGCCGTTCTCGGAGAGGAAGCCGTAGCCAGGGTGGATGGCCTCGGCGCCGGTGCTCTTGGCCGCCGCGAGGATCTTCTCCATCGAGAGATACGACTCGCGCGCCGCCGCGGGGCCGAGCCTCACGGCGCGATCGGCGAGGCGAACGTGGCGGGCGCTTTCGTCGGCGTCGGAATACACCGCGATGGTCGTGATGCCGAGACGACGGGCGGTGCGGATGATCCGGCAGGCGATTTCGCCGCGATTGGCGATGAGTAGCGAGCGAAACATGGTCGTTCCTACATCCGGAAGACGCCGAACTGCGTCTCGGCAATCGGGGCATTCAAGGTGACGTCGAGCGAGAGACCGAGAACGCGTCGGCTCTCGGCGGGATCGAGGACGCCGTCGTCCCAGAGTCGGGCGGTCGCGTAATAGGGGTGAGCCTGGGCGTCGTACCGCTCGCGAATCGGAGTCTTGAAATCAGCCTCCTCCTCGCGCGACCAGCTTCCACCTTTGGCCTCGATGCCGTCACGCTTCACGGTGGCGAGAACGGAGGCTGCTTGCTCACCGCCCATGACGCCGATGCGCGCGTTCGGCCACATCCACATGAAGCGGGGCGAATACGCGCGCCCGCACATGCCGTAGTTGCCGGCGCCAAAGCTCCCGCCGAGGATCATCGTGATCTTCGGCACGCGTGCGGTGGCGACCGCGGTGACCATCTTGGCGCCGTCTTTGGCGATACCGCCGTTTTCGGCCTTTCGACCGACCATGAAGCCGGTGATGTTCTGCAAAAAGAGCAGCGGAATTCCACGCTGCGCGCAGAGCTCGATGAAGTGCGCGCCCTTCTGCGCCGATTCGCTGAAGAGGATGCCGTTGTTGGCAACGATGCCGACCGGAATACCGTAAAGATGGGCAAAGCCGGTGACGAGCGTACTGCCGTATCGCGGTTTGAATTCGTCGAGACGCGAGCCGTCGACGATGCGCGCGATGACCTCGCGCACGTCGTAGGGCTTGCGCGTGTCGGTGGGGACGATGCCGTGGATCTCGCTCGGATCGTAGAGCGGCTCTTCGATCGCCTCGCGCTTGGGGCCCGAGGGCTTGCGATGATTGAGATTCGAAACGATGCGACGCGCGATGTAGAGCGCGTGGCGGTCGCTGTCGGCGAGATGGTCGGCCACGCCGGAGATGCGCGTATGGACGTCGCCGCCGCCGAGCTCTTCGCTCGACACGACCTCGCCGGTGGCGGCCTTCACGAGCGGCGGGCCGCCGAGGAAGATCGTTCCCTGCTCTTTGACGATGATCGCTTCATCGCTCATTGCCGGCACGTACGCACCACCGGCGGTGCACGAGCCCATGACCACCGCGATCTGCGGGATGCCGGCCGAGCTCATGTTGGCTTGATTGAAGAAGATGCGTCCGAAGTGCTCGCGATCGGGGAAGACTTCGTCTTGCCGCGGGAGGTTCGCGCCGCCCGAATCGACGAGGTAGATGCACGCGAGACGGTTCTCGAGGGCAATCTCCTGTGCGCGGAGGTGCTTCTTCACCGTGAGCGGGTAGTAGGTGCCGCCTTTGACCGTCGCGTCGTTGGCGACGATCATGCACTCGCGGCCCTGCACGCGGCCGATGCCCGCGATCATGCCGGCGCCGGGCGCCTCGCCGTCGTACATGCCGAAGGCGGCGAGCTGGCCGATCTCGAGGAACGGCGAGCCGGGATCGAGCAAGCGTTCGACGCGCTCGCGAGGGAGGAGCTTGCCGCGCGCGACGTGCTTTTCGCGTGCGCTCGGGCTTCCACCGAGACGGACTTCGGCGACCTTCTCACGCAGGTCGGATACGAGGCCGCGCATCGTCTCGGCATTGGCCCGGAACTCGGGCGACCGCGTGTCGATGCGGGAGTTGAGCGTGGTCATGGCGTTTCAGATCCCGGTCTCGGAGAAGAGCTCGCGGCCGATGAGCATGCGGCGGATCTCGGACGTGCCGGCGCCGATCTCGTAGAGCTTGGCGTCGCGCAGGAGCCGCGGCGTGGGGTACTCGTTGATGTAACCATTGCCGCCGAGGATCTGAATGGCCTCGAGCGACATCCACGTGGCCTTCTCGGCGGCGTAGAGAATGGCGCCGGCGGCGTCTTTGCGGAGCGAGCGTGCGTGATCGCTCCGGTCACAGGCCTTGCCGACCGAGTAGACGTACGCGCGGCACGCCGACCACGTCGTGTACATGTCGGCGAGCTTCGCCTGGATGAGCTGGAAGGTGCCGATGCTCTGGCCGAACTGCTTTCGCTCGTGCACGTACGGCAGCGCGACGTCGAGGCAGGCGCGCATGATGCCGAGCGGCCCGCCGGCGAGAACCGCGCGCTCGTAATCGAGACCCGACATGAGCACGCGGACACCGTTGCCCACGGCGCCGAGCACGTTCTCCTCCGGAACTTCGCAGTCCTCGAAGAAGACCGGATACGTGTTCGAGCCGCGCATGCCGAGCTTGTCGAGCTTCTCGCCGAACGACAGGCCCTTGGTGCCCTTCTCGACGACGAACGCCGTCATGCCCTTCGGTCCAGCTTCGGGATCGGTCTTCCCGTAGACGACCATGACATCGGCGTCGCCGCCGTTCGTGATCCACATCTTCGAGCCGTTGAGGATGTAGCGGTCGCCCTTCTTGTCGGCGCGGAGCTGCATGCTCACGACGTCCGAGCCGGCGTTGGGCTCGCTCATGGCGAGGGCGCCGACGAATTCGCCGGAGACGAGCTTCGGGAGGAAGCGCTCCTTCTGCGCGGCGTTTCCGTTGCGGTGGATCTGGTTCACGCAGAGGTTCGAGTGCGCGCCGTAGGAGAGCGCAACCGAGGCCGACGCGCGCGAGATCTCTTCCATCACGACGATGTGCGCGAGGTAGCCGAGGTTCGTGCCGCCGTACTCCTCGCTCACGGTCATCCCGTGGGCGCCGAGCTCGCCGAGCTTCCTCCAGAGGTCAGCCGGGAAGAGGTTGTCCCGGTCGATCTGAGCCGCCCGCGGGGCGATCTCTTTGTCCGCGAAGCGCCGCACGCTCGCGCGAAGCGCGTCGATGGTTTCCCCCAGGTCGAATCCAAGCTCCGAAAACTGCGCCACGCTGAATCTCCCTCGCGCCACCGACACGTGGTGCGCGCCGTGAAGTTTAACGGTCGGGGGGCACACAACCCGCCAGCAAGGTTGCAGATCGTGCCAAGATATCTTGCGTGAGCACGACACGCCGCTCGACGCAACGTGCAGCCGGAGAGCGCCGCCCCCTCCAGCGCGGCCGCGCCGAGACGCCCATGGCCTTCGTGCGCACCATCGTCCTGGCCTACGAAAAATACGGCATTTCGCCGAATCACGCCCTGGCCGCGGCGGGGATCACACCGGCTCAGCTCCGCCGTCCAGACGCGCGAATCGACGCCGAGCAGATGGAAACAATTTCGGCCGCGGCCATGCAAGAGCTCGACGACGAAGCTCTGGGGTGGTTCTCGCGACGCCTGCCTTGGGGAACGTACGGCCTGCTCTGCCGCGCTTCTCGCGGCTCACCGAACCTTCGCGTCGCCCTCAAACGCTGGTGCCGCCACCACGCACTCCTCACCGACGACATCGAGCTCCGACTCGAGGAAGACGAACGCGGAGCGCGTCTCGCCATTCGTGAACGGCGCGACCTCGGCGAGATGCGCGAGTTCTGCCTGCTGACGAGCCTTCGTTACGTCCACGGCTTTGCTTGCTGGCTCGTCGACTCTCAGCTCCCCCTCGAAGAGGTCACCTTCCCCTTCCCGCCCCCGCCCCACGCCTCGGCCTACGAGTTCCTGTTCCCGGGGCCCTCGCATTTCGACCAATCGGTCGCCAGCATGGTCTTCGGTCCTGGCTATCTGGACCTGCCCACGAAGCGGGACGAGCCGGCGCTCGACATGATGCTGAAGCGCGCCCTCCCGCTCACGGTGCGCCAGTACCGTCGCGACCGTCTCCTCGTGGAGCGCGTGCGCGCCTACCTCGCCGAGCCGAGTCATCAACCGGCAACGGCCGAAGCCACTGCGTCGGCGCTCCACCTCTCGCTACGATCACTGCATCGTCAACTCGCGAACGAAGGCGCTTCGTTCCAGGCCATCAAAGATCAGGTTCGCTTCGAGCGCGCCGCCGACCTGCTTCGTCGAACGGACATCCCCATCAAACAGCTCGTGCGCACCATCGGATTCACCAACGAAAAGAGCTTCGCCCGCGCCTTCAAGGATTGGTCGGGCAAGAGTCCGTCGTCGTTTCGAACGTCGGGCGAATAGCCAATACGAAGCGGTATTAGGGAAATCAGGTCGACGGCATCGCGGCAGCGATGAGGGCACGCCGCGATAAGACGTTCGTCTTTCGCAAGATGGCGTTGACCTGGTTGGCGACCGTTCGCGCCGAACTACGGCGTGCGTCGGCGATTTGTTGATTCGAAAGCCCCTGACGAATCAACTCGAGAACGTCGCGCTCGGCGGAGGTGAGGCTCCCGAGATCGAGCTCACCGGCAGATTCGGGGACGAAGTTCGAGGCCAAGCGCAGGAGCTCGCGCGGCGACTGCAAACCGAGCTTGTTCGCCGCCGATGCGAGAGCGTGCGAGATCGTCGACGAAGCGATGCCGAGCGCGTAGCTCACCAGCTTGACCGGCATGCCACGTGCCGAGAGATGGAGGATCTCGACCTCCTGCCGAGAAAGGACGCGCATCGCACGTCGGTCGGGCGCGTTCTCGAGCAACACGTAATGACGCTTTCCACCGATGTCGCGTGCCACGAGGCTGAGCCGGCCATCGAGCAGTGCATTCCAAGTGGCGATGCCCTCCGCGCCGCGACGCGCCCCGCGAAGGTGCGAGGCCTCGACGGCCACCACATGCTTGGCGAGCGCGTCTCTGTCGAGCGCCTCCTCCGTGCAGTGAAGGAGCTTGCCGTTCGCATCCATCACGGCGACCGCCCGTTCGGGCCGGAGTCGCAAGCGGATGGCACTCTCCAGGTGGAGGGCGACGCGTGCGAGGGCTTGCCGCTCGTAGCGACCGAGCTCGATACGCTCGTCGAATCCCGCATAGAGAACGAAGCCGATTCCATCGTTCGAGCGGCCGATCATGGCGACGCCGTCGGCCATGCCCACACGGCGGCGAAAGAACTCGCCGAACTCTCTCACCTCATCGGAGCCCGCGTCGTCGATCTCGCTCTGTGTCGTGACGAGACGACGAGGAAAGTGATAGCGACGTGCGACCTCGGGCCCCGCCGCGCGGAAGACACTCCCGCTCACCGACTTTCCGGCGATGCCCGAGCCGACCGCGGCGACGTGGCGTAGACGGGTAATCGCAAGATTCTCGTCGTACTCGAACAGGTTGAATCCAACGCCATTCGAGCGCGGGAGCGCGCGCTGGATGGCGTCAACCAGCTGCCCCGCCCAGGCCTCTTCGTCCTTCTCGTGGCCGTATGCCGCCTCGAGAACGGAAACGAGATCCGGACGTCGATCGAGAATGACGCGTCGGCCGTTCGAAGACACACCGAGACGCTTAGCACGGCCCTACCATGTGGAGGCGCCGACAGGCCTCTGCAAAACTTTTAACTACTGTTCAATCCGCGCGACTGAGTTGCGCGGTGCCGACGCAGGCATACGCATGAATCACGTAACTCCTCGAATCGCCGTCACCGGCTCGACAGGAAAGCTCGGTGGACGAGTTGCCCGCCGTCTCGCGTCCCTCGGTATTCCACAATGGCTGGTCGTCCGAGATCCGTCACGAGCCCCAGCGCTTCCGGACACGAAAATTCGCGTGACGACGTACGCCGACTTCCACGCGAGCGTCGGTGCGCTCGATGCTGTCGAAACGCTCTTCATGGTGTCGGCGTCGGAGAGCCCTGATCGCGTAAAAGACCATTTCGCGTTCATCGACGCCGCGGCCAGAGCGGGCGTGCAGCGCGTGGTCTACCTCTCCTTTTTCGGAGCCTCCCCCACAGCGACGTTCACGCTCGCGCGTGATCACTGGCAGACCGAAGAACACCTCCGAAAGAGCGGAATGAAGTTCGTCGTCGTGCGCGACAACCTCTATCTCGACTTCCTCCCGCTGCTCGTCTCTCCCGAGGGAACGATTGCAGGTCCGGCAGGGAATGGGCTCGCGGCGGCGGTCGCACAGGACGACATCGCGGACTCCATCGCGGCCATCCTGCGTGCGCCCGCGACGCACGACGGCCGAACCTACGAGCTGACCGGACCGGAGGCGCTCACACTCGACGAGATCGCTCGGGTCCTCTCTGCGCACGAGGAGCACGCGATCACGTTCGTGAACGAGACTATCGACGAAGCGTATGCCTCACGCGCGAAGTACGGCGCGCCGAAATGGCAGCTCGATGCATGGGTGAGCACGTACACGGCCATCGCCGCGGGCGAGCTCGCGCGGGTGACCGGAGACGTCGAACGCCTCACCGGACACCCGCCGATGTCGCTCTCTACACTGCTGGCGAAGAGAGGCTGATCAGGCGTTCTTCAAGTTCGCGAGTGCGAAGTCCCAATTCACGAGATGAGCGAGGAACGTCTCGATGTATTTGGGGCGCGCATTGCGGTAGTCGATGTAATACGCGTGCTCCCAGACATCGAGCGTCAGGAGCGCCTTTTGTCCGTGCTTCATTGGTAGATCGGCGTTGCCCGTTTTCGTGACCGCGAGCTTGCCGCCGTCGAGCACGAGCCACGCCCAGCCCGATCCGAACTGCGTCGTGGCGGCGTTGGTGAGCTCCTCTTTGAGCTTCGCCACCGAGCCGAAGTCACGCTGGATGGCCGCGAGGAGGTCGCCGGTCGGCTCGCCGCCGCCGTTGGGTTTCATCGAGTTCCAGTAGAAGGTGTGATTCCACACCTGCGCCGCGTTGTTGAAAACGGGCCCCTCCGAGCTCAGGATGATCTCCTCGAGTGACTTCGCGGCTTCGGGCTTGCCCTCGAGCGCCTTGTTCAGATTGGTCACGTAGGCCGCGTGATGCTTGCCGTAGTGGTATTCGAGCGTCTCGGCGGAGACGTGAGGAGCGAGCGCGTCTTTCGCGTACGGCAGTTTCGGCAGTTCGAAGGTCATGGATCCTCGGATGGTTGGGGGTCCCGAACCACCCTAGGCCGATCGCCCCGGACGAAAAGCGACGTGCCAATCCATTGGAAACACGCTCGTTCGTTGTCACCCCACGCGCTCGGCCGGCTCTATGCGGGCGCCCCGACCATGTCGTTCAGCTCGTTCACGAACTTCGATTCGTCCGGGCCTACGTTGTTTCGCAGGGGCTTGGCGCGCTCGACGACGACCTCGAGGTCCCCGCGCTCGAGGAGGCTCATCGTCTCGGCCATATACTGGTCGAGCGGCATGGCTCGCGCGTCGCTGCGGTTCTCGGGGCCCAGCAAATCCGTCTGGACCCACGGCGGCGCCAGCTCGATCACCTCCACCCTCGTCCCCTTGAGCTTGTAGCGCAGGGAGAGCGAGTACGAGTGCATGGCGGCCTTCGTCGAAGAGTAAACCGCGGACCACGAGAGCGGTACGAACCCGAGCGCGGACGACACGTTGATGATCGCGGCCTTCGGCTGGTTCTTGAAGTGCTCGACGAGCGCGCCCGTCATGCGCATCGGCCCCAGCAGATTCGTGGCGACCGTCGAGACGAGCAGCTCGTCGTCCACGGTCGTGGCGACGTCGTCGATCTTCATGATCCCGGCATTGTTGACCAGAACGTCGAGCGATGGATGACGTTCCAGAACCCGGGCGACGCCAGCGGTGATGCTCTCGGGCGAGGAGACATCCATCTCCACGAAGTCCATTCCGGGATTGGCCTTCACCGTGGTTTCGAGGACATCACGGCGGCGCCCGCTTACGATGACCTGGTTGCCGCGCGCGTGAAAAGCCTCGGCGAGCGCACGACCGATGCCCGACCCGCCCCCGGTGACCAAGATCGTATTCCCTTCGAGCTTCATGACATTCTCCTCAGTTCAAGCCGGAAACGAATTTCCAAACATCGGCTTTCCACTCTTGGACTGATCTCTCGTCGCTTCGTCTTGAATGACGTCCCAATGCTCGGCCAGAACGCCGTCCTCGACGCGCACGATGTCCACCACGACCCAAGGCGCGGGCAGGCCGAGTCCCGAGAATCGGCCGTGGAGAAACACGTAGTCGCCCTCGGCGACGGTCAGTTGGTTCTCGTAGTGCAACGTCGACGGGGCTGCCTTGACGAGCTCGAAGAGCCCCTCACGACCGGGCGCGATGTGGGCACTGTGCTGGACGTACGCCGATGACCAGAAGCGTTCGGCCGTGGCGTAGTCGCGCTTGTTGAAGAGCGTCTCGAACGCGTCGAGAACGAGCTGCTTGTTCTGCGCTTCCTTCTTGTCAGCCATGACTTCCTCCCGAATCGAGCTGGCGATCGACCGAGCTCGGACAGCGGCCGCGCGACGACCGCGCCTGCCCAACGTGCAAGCATCGTTCTGACCGGCGTTGCCATATACGTACGTACGTACTGATTCGCCGTCAAGGTTGGTCCGCGCAAGAATTCGCCGCGATCGAGGCTGCCGAGCGGCCACGAGACGCCCCGCTTGACCCAACACTACGGACGGCCATATTGCCCACGTGGGCAGGCCGTCGAACAAGGAGAAGCTCGTCGCGGACGGACTTCGTGTCGTTCACCAGCGGGGCTTCGGCGCCTCGAGCGTGCGTGACATCGTGCAAGCCGCGGGTGTCCCGCAGGGCTCCTTCACCAACCACTTCAGCTCGAAGGAGGCGTTCGGCCTCGAGGTGATCGACGCGTACTACGCGATGACGAGTACAGCCGTTCGAGCAACGCTTCGGAACGACGCGCTTCCGCCGCTGGCACGCCTGCGAGCTTGGATCGAAAACCAGCTCACCTTCCTCGCGAAAGACCAGATGCGCAAGGGCTGCCTCTACGGCAACATGAGCGCCGAGGCGAGCGAGCACAGCGAAGCCATTCGCCTACGCATCGCCGGCATCTTTGCCGAGAACAAGGAATCGGTCGCGTACTGCCTGCGCGCAGCGGTGAAAGCCAAGGAGCTCGCCGCCGATACCGACGTCGACGAGATCGCCGGCTTCATCATCTCTTCCCTGCAGGGCGCGATCCTCGTTTCGAAGTCGTACCGGACCCCCGACGCCGTCGAGCGCTTCGTGCGCGTCCTCTTCGGCGTCGTTCTGCGCCCTTCAGACGAGCCGACGCCCCCGCCTACGCGGCGCGCGAAGAGAGCCTGATCAGGGGCGCGCTCAGCTGAACTCGGCCCAGTCGCGCTTCACGTGCCAAGCGTTCGGCTTGAACGTCCACGTGATAATCGCCGCCGGGTCGAAGGTCTCCTCGAGCAGCGTCATCTTGACGATGTCCGCCTCGAGCACCGGAACGTTCAGCGGCTTGCGCTTTCCTTCGAGGTTCCAGAACTGATAGCGGTCGAGACCGTCGCTCGAACCGCGCAGCGGACCGAAATCGAGGGGCGCGCACGTGAGGACGAGCTCGCGGTTCACCTTGCGACTGAAGAAGCGCACCGAGAGGCGGCGTTTCTGAGCGATGGCGTCGAGGAATAGCTGGTGGTCCGCGTGCATCGCGTCCTTGTAGTCAAAGCGCGCGACGAACGCGGCGCGAATCCTCGCAAGCTCCACCACACACGCGGACATCGTGCCGGGCACGGGCTCGACGCGGACAAAAAGAAAACACCGCGCGGGGCCAGGGGGGGGATGGCCACTCACGCGGTGCGGTCATCCCTTAAGCGAGATGCGTGCCAAACGAAATTACGGAGGATTTGGGGTCTGAACGCGTCAAAGCTTTCATGCTTGGAAGATTTGCCGACGGAGTTGCACGACGATTCTCCTGCCCCGATGGTTTCTGATGAAACGAACAGAGCGCCGCCGACACGTGGCCGTCGCGAGCGTGGCGCTTCCCGACCGACCACTTCGCTCGGCCCGAGCCGCCGGTGGACACTCTTGCGTAGCTCATCCGTCGAATAGTAGTTGTCGCTCCATGGGCTCCAGCGACGACCTCGCGCGTCTCCTCAAGGAGGCAGCCGCTTCGATGAAGAGCGACGTGAAGGGCGCCGTCGCAAAACTCGAGTCGGCGTATGCCATCGCGCAGGGAACCGGCAACGCCGACGACGCCGCGGTGGTGGCCGAAGAGCTCGCCCGCGGGTGGGCTCGCCGCAAGTCGGCTTCGCGTTCGCTGTACTACGCACACAAATCGACGAAGCTCTCGCCAGGCCAGCGTTCGACGTGGACGACACTCGCCAAGACCTGCGAGCTCGTCGCTTCGCGCATTCCCGAAGGCAAGCAGCGCCGCGCTCAGGCTCTCTATCGAGCCGCCGCAAGTGCCTTCAAGAAGGCCGCGTCGATGACGAAGGACGCCGAAGACAAGCGCTGGCTTCTCGAGCTCGCCGGCGACGCTTCGCGACAGGCCAAGCCCAAAGCGGGCTGAGCCGCGCGCCTACGCCGCTGGCGGCCGCGTTCCGCGTTCTTCGTCGGACGTCGTCGGGGAAGCACGACGACGGAGCACCGTATCGACGATACCGGCGCCACATTGCTGCGCCAGGTTGTAGAGAACGAGCGGCAGCAGCACGAGCGGGTGGTCGGCAAGAGCGCTCGAAGCCAGCACGAGCCCCGACCCGTTGTTGCTCATGCCGAGCGCGAAGGTGATTGAAATGCGGTCACGACGTTCCGCTCCGAGCCGCTTCGCCATCGCCCATCCGGCAACGAATCCGCCGGCGCACATGCACGCGGTCACGACAGCCGTGAGCACGACGAAGTTCCAATTCGACAGTCGGAAGATCCCCGGCAAGGCCAGCGACGCATTCGAGTAATTGAGCAGGAGGAGCACGACGAGGTTCGCGGCCTTGAGAGCAGGCATGACGCGACCAATACGACGAGCTCCGAGAACCTGGCGGAGCACGAGGCCGAGCA
The DNA here is from genome assembly GCF_001263205.1 of Labilithrix luteola. Classification (GTDB taxonomy): domain Bacteria; phylum Myxococcota_A; class Polyangia; order Polyangiales; family Polyangiaceae; genus Labilithrix; species Labilithrix luteola. The sequence continues at coordinate 4,567,722 of NZ_CP012333.1, read as the reverse complement.
GCGATGGCAACACGACCGCCAGCACGACGAACGCGATCGCCGTTCCTTGCGCGAGCTCGTCGAGGTCCTCCGAATAATCACCGTGCGTCACACCGGCGACGGCATGGAGAACGAGGGGCGTGAGGAGGGGACTTGCAATCGTGGACCCCAGCACCACGGCGAGACTGAGGGCGATGTTGCCTTCCGCATTCTGCGACCACGTCGCTGACGCTCCGGCAACGGGCATCGCTCCCGCCATGGCCAGACCGACGAGCAGGCTCTGAGCCTCGACGTCGTTGCTCCAGAGCCTGAGAACGAACGCGATCATGGTAGTGAAGGCGATCGGCCAAAGCGTATTCGCGGCAAGCCCGAGCCATACGAGCGTGGGCTTCCGCGCAACGCGCTTCAGCTGCCCAACGTCGGTCGCGAGCCCGGCGACAGTGAGGAGAAAGCCCAGCATGAACGCCGGCATCGAGGCCTCCGCCGTGGCCCCGAGTGGAAACGTTACCGTACCTGCGGAGAGCCCTCGTATCCGAATGCCGAAGCCCGGCACCAGCGCGCCGAGCACGTACGTGGAAATCAGCAGCCAGAGCATCCTCCGCTGCAGCCATCGGAGCACCCGCTCCGCAGCTGGGCCGAACCTCGCACGCACCGGAGAACCTCGCTCCGCGAGGATGCACCAAAGACGCCAGCGCGAAGCGCTGCACTCGACTTGAACACGCCCGCGGCAAGGCTCTTATTGGCGACACCGGTTGCGATTCGAAGCGCTTTCGCCAGGCCATCCACGATAAAGGCATGCGACCGGTGATTCACTCGAAGCCCGAGCGGCCGAGGAAGTCCCCGGTCATCCGAGAGCTCTATCGGCAGCGTTATCTCGTCTAAGTATTCTTCCACAACCTGAAACGATTTCGCGCTATCGCGACTTGCTACGAGAAGTCGGCTCGTAACTTCCTTGCCCTCGCGCACGTCGCATGTACCTGGATGTGGGTTGAGAACTAGGCCCCCGCTAGCCGCCAGGTGCCTGGTGAGGGCGGCGGAGGCCCTCACCGGGAGTCTCTTCGATGCGTCATCGCCTTGAGGCGTGTGCGCCCAGAGGCTTGAAATCATGCTCTGCGGAATTGGTGTGGTCGTTCTTTCGGGCTCCCGGGGGGTCACTGGTTTCATCAGGCCGCAAGAGACTCCCAGGGTGCCGCATCGTTCAGGGGACCTAGGCGCCGCGCGCACGCAGGTGGCGTGCCGCTGCTGTCGGCTCCACACGCGCCTCGGACTAGCGTTCGACCTCGCTCCTCGCGGAGGTCGACAAGCCCGCCGAGGCTGGAATTGCGCTCTGCCGAATGCCTGCAGCGATCTCAGGCCCCGTAAACCCCAAACTCGCGGGGGCCAGACACCGTGTCCGCGTTGCGGCCCCTTGCGTGGCCCGCAAGACAAGCGGGGAAGAGCAAACTGGAGTGCCCCCGCAGCTCGTGTTGCTCCGAGTCACTTCGCGGAAGCGCGCGAGCGCCTTCGGCGATTCGAGGATTGCGCGACGAATCCTGAAATCGTGCTATCTCGAATCCCGTGGCGGGGGCCAGGGGTGGGCAACAGGTATTTGTGTTCGGGTCCGACGTGCGAGGGGCACGAGGCACGCGCTGCGCTCGCGGCGGAGCAGCGCGTTCGAAAGCCGGCCGCAAACCTGCCGCGCATCGGAAGGGATTCGAACCGCATGGTATGAGGCCGGATCTCGACAAAAACCATCCGGTGCACGTCGTGCTGCGCGCGAAGTCCGGAATAGGGTCTTTCCGTCGACAGAGCGTGTTCGAAGCCATTCGCAAGCGAATCGAAGCCGCCACGCGCGACGGATTCCAGATCATCCACTTCATCGTCCAAGAGAATCACATTCACCTGATCGTCGAGGCGATGGACCGCAAGCGGCTTTGGCGCGGCGTTCAGCACCTCGCCTCGCGCCTGGCATGGGCGATCAACAGACTCGTGCGTCGGCACGGCTCGCTCTGGCGCGGTCGTTACACACGGCGCGACCTCACGAGCTTGAGGCAAGTTCGCAATGCCTTGGTCTACGTGCTGATGAACATCCGCAAGCACGCGGTCGGCGAGAAATCCCAGTTCCTCGCCTCGATATCGCTCGATCCATACTCTTCCGCCGCATGGTTCGAAGGCTGGGACCCGCGCGCCGGCCCCATGCTCGGCGAGCTCTGGAGCACCCTCATCCGACGCGATTGGCACGAACGCCCAGTCCGCGCTCCCCGCACCTGGTTCGCGCGAACGGGCTGGAAGCGCCACGGCCTCGTCCATCCCAACGAGCGCCCTCGCTAGAGCGTGGCAGCGCTCTCGCGTCTCGTATCGTGTCTCGCCCGCGCAGCATCGCCGACTCCGCGCGCCCGGTCACGAACACGAATGGATCGCTTCCGCGTCAAGCCAACTGAGCAGGCGCGCATGACCGGGCGCCCGGCCGCTCCGTAGCGCCTCGTGCATCGACGATGGCTCGATCTGCGGTGAGCAAGGCGCCGTCGTCGGCTGTCTCGTATGCCAGGCGGCACCCGAAGCTCCTATGGAGATAAGCAAGGCACGTCGTTCCGCGTCTTATCGGCAGAGCGGATTTCTAGGCTCGTTGCGCGTTGGCCTGCGCACCTAACGCGCGCGACTACCTCACGAATGACTATCGGGGCGCTCCTTCGGAGCAGAAGGCTGCGGTGAAACCGGTGCACCTTCAATCGCACGAGGAGGCCCCCGCCGATGTATTCGGCATAGCGTGATTTCAGGCCGATCGGGCGCTGTGCCCGAAGCGGGGTTGGCACGCTATCCCGAGGCGGTCAGCGGGGTCGACGTTCGAGCGTCGCGTACAGGAAGCAGCCGCTGTCGGTCGACCTAGCGAACTGCGCGGAAGCACTCCGCAGGTGACCTGGCCCGCTTCTCTTGCCGAGAGCGGAGCTCCCAGATCGCATCCTCGAGCATTCGGCAGAGCGCAATTTCAGGGACGTTGACTGCGAAGGTGGCGAAGGTGCCTCGTCATGACGTCGTCGTGTGAGTCTCGGAAGGTCAGAGCATCCCAGGGTCGAACAGAGCGATAGGTCCGGATCGTCGGGCCTGAAAGCATGAATTCGCCGTCGCCGCGGTCTCGCCCTTCCAGGCGGAGCTCACCAGGACGACGGGCGTCGGCGGCGTCAGCCGAACGCAGCGAGCGTGTCGTGCGCCTCACGGGCGAGGTCTTCCACGATTTCGCCCATCGACTTCACTTGGGTGATCAGGCCCACGCCCTGGCCGGCGCTCCAGATGTCCTTCCAACGCTTCGCGCCGTCGGGAGAGCGATCGGCGGCGAAGTTCTCGGGGACGGTGTGCTTGATGAAGTTGGCGTGGATGCCCGAGACGGCGTCCGTGTAGACGATGTCTTCCGGCGTGGCCTTCACCACGCTGTCTTTGTAGTCCTGCGCGGCGCCGCATTCGGTCGATGCGATGAAGCGCGTGCCGATGTAACAGAGCTCGGCACCGAGACTGAGGCTCGCCACCACCTGGCGGCCATCGCTGATGCAACCCGCGGCGAGGATCGGAACCTTCAGCTCCTCCTTGAGCCAGGGAATCAGCACGTACGGCGAAATGCGACCGGCGTGGCCGCCCGCTCCGGCGGAGACGGCGATGATTCCGTCGGCGCCCGCGGCAACGGCCTTCTTGCCGTGCGCGAGATTGATGACGTCGTGGAACACGAGGCGCTTGTGTTCGTGAGCCTGCTTCACGAGCGCCGTGGGATTGCCATAGCTCGTGAGGATGACCGGAACTTCGAATTCGATGCAGAGCGCCATGTCGGCCTCGACGCGCTCGGGCGCCGTGAGGCCAATCGTGATGTTGATGCCGAACGCTTTGTCCGTGCGCTGCCTGATCCACGCAAGGTCCTCACGGAGCTTCTCCGGAGTGCGTGCATTGAGAGAAGGCATGCAGCCGAGGATTCCTGCCTCCGCCGCCGCCACGATCATCTCCTTGTTCGAGATGATGAACATCGGCGCAGACGCGAACGGGTACTTGAGTCCGAGCTTCTTCGCGAGCGGAGTCGAGAGCTTCATCGGCCCGAAAGGATAAACCCCGGGCGGCGCCAGGGTGGCCGAATTTGCGGCGGCCCAGTGCTCCGAGACACGACGAACTTCGAATGCGGGGACTCTGCATCGGCGTCGGAGTGCTCGTGCTGGCGAGCGGCGGCGCTTCCGGCTCGGCACCGCCGCCGTCGAGCGAGGAGCGACGTCGTGGAGGCATCAGCCAAGCGTGACGGAAGACTTCGTCAGAGCGCCTCGAGCAGTGCAAACGGGGGCTGATCTCGGCGATGGCCAAGCCGCTCGCCGGATATGGGTTCGCTCGAAGGGCGGCGGCACTCGCCTTCGCGGCGGCGTCGGAGTGCATGCAGCTCCCGCAAGCAGCCGGGACGTTCCCGCCAGCGCAACGATCCAGCTTCGGTTGCCGAAGACGGTCATCGACGTCGCTGGGCGTGAGGTAGGGACGGCAGGTCGAGCCTGACGCAAGCGACGGCAAAGCCGAATTTGGACAGACCTCTACCGTAGCCGTCGTGCACCGTCGGGCGGGGACAGACGCCCTGACGTTCGAAGTTCGACGTTCGACGGAGCAATTGGCCGATAGAAGGCGCGTCCAAGCGTCCGAGCATGAGCGAGGACGAGGGTGTTGGTCAGGATCGTCATTGATCCATCGCCTCTCCACGGAGCCCCCGCGCACAGCCGCGGTGCACTGACTTCGTGGAGACCGGCAATGGTAGGCTGTCGCAATCAAATTGCATTTTTCGTCTCGGCGCCTAGCCTCCGATACCTTGACGGCCGTCGCATCCCTCGAAGAGAGCCTCGAAGAGAGCTGGATCGCTCCCGAGCTCCAGCTTTCCGATCCAACCTACGAAGCTGCGCCGAGGGCGAGCCTGCTGGAACGCATCATCGTTCCGCTGATCAACGACAAGCGTGACGTCCCCTTCGTGAAGCTCGCGCTGGCGATGACGCTCATGGTCATCCCGTTCGCGGCGTACCTGTTCATACCTGGCCACTTCCGCTGGTGGCTCGGTGTCGCGTACCTCGCGTTCACCTTCTTGGTGTTCGTGGATCGCTGCATCTTGATGCTCCACAACACGAGCCACCGGCCGCTGTTCAAGTCGAAGGTCTTGAACCTCTACATCCCGTGGGTGCTCGGACCGTTCTTCGGGGAGTCGCCCGAGACCTACTACGCGCATCACCTCGGCATGCACCACGCCGAGAACAACCTCGCGAAGGACCTGTCGTCCACGATGAGGTACCAGCGCGACAGCTTCCTCGCCTTTCTCCATTACTGGGGGACCTTCATGCTGACCACGGCAGCGAGGCTTCCTCTCTATCTTCAGCGCCACGGCAAGAGCCGGCTGGCGCGGCGCATGCTCATCGGCGAGTTGCTCTTTTTGGTCGCGTGCGGCGTCGGCCTTTACCTCTCGTTCTGGCCGACCTTCACGGTCTTCGTCGCGCCGTGGCTCGCGGTGCGCTTCCTCATGATGTGGGGCAACTGGGGTCAGCACGCGTTCCTCGACCGCGAACGCCCCGATCGCCCGCACACGAACAGCATCACGTGCATCAACAGCCGGTACAACCGCCGTTGCTTCAACGACGGTTACCACATCGGTCACCACCTGATGGCGGCCCGCCACTGGACCGACCTGCCCGGCGAGCTGCAGAAGAACCAGGCGCGTTACGCGAAAGAAGGCGCGATCGTGTTCGAGGGGATCGACTTCTTCATGGTGTCGCTCTTCCTGTTTCTCAAGCGACACGACTGGCTCGCCGATCGCTACGTGCAGCTCGGCGGCGAGAGGAAGAGCAAGCAGGAGATCATCCTGCTGCTCAAGGATCGCCTGCGCCCGTTCGCTAGCTGAATCGCGCGCTCGCGCGAAAGGGCCCCGGTTCGGGGACGAGTCGCCTTGCGCGGCCTCGTCCTGGCATGTCGCCCCGTAATTTCCCTACGGCTCCAGCAGGTCCGGCGCGCCCGCGTCGATCCACGCCGCGATGGCCGCGATCGACGCCTCGTCGAGCGGCGGAGAGTCTTTGGGCATGGGCACGCCATCGATCCCGGACGCCCTCGTGATCTTCATATAGAGGTAGCTCCGGGCCGGATCACCGGGGCGAACGCGCATCAGATCCGGCCGCTCGACGGACGGTACGTTCACGAGGTTCGTGGGTCGGGTGTCCGCCAATACGAGACCGCTCATGGCCATGCCCGGCCCATGGCAGGCCATCTCTGGCCCTCCGGCGCAGCCGCCGAGGGCGTAGCCGGCTTGGTCGGTCGACGAGGCATCCGTGGGGAATCCCGTCGTGCCGCCGAAGCGTGGTGGCTCCTGAGTGTCGTCGGCCGCGTTCGGCGGAGGTGATGGCGCAGGCGAGGAGGTGCACGCGGCGCAAGCGAAAGCCGCGAGGCCGCTCGTAAGCGCCAGAAGCACCAACTTCACGCGGGACGCCGTCACGCTCTCCATATTTCTCCGAACCCGTCGTCCGCGCCAGCACCGCATGCACCGCTCACCTTTTCCCTCGCGGCAACACGACTCCGCCTGACGCGCGCTGGCACGAAGAAACGGGCGCGCTACACTTTCCATGGCATGGCGCTCGACGTTCAGAAGCTCGCCGACGCTCTCGTGCTTGGCGCATTGCTCGACGAGCTTCGGCATCGGTACGGTGGCTACGAGCTTCTCGCCCACTGGAAACAAGGCGAATTCCACCACGACGTGCTGGTGCGCCTACCGGATTCCACCGTGCTCGTCGTCGCGACGAACTGCAACGGCGGCGTGAAGGAGGTCCTCGCCTTCGACCGCGCGCCCGATCGATGGGCGCTGTGGCATTGGCGATGTCCGCACGTCAGCGACTTCGCGGGGGAGCTCCCTGCCATCCTCGAACGGGCGATCACGCCCCATTGGTTCGATCCGTGCAATTTGCTCGCCGAGGATGCGCGCAGCGAATTACGTGAAGAATACAGAGAACGCCAGCAAGGTGGCGGCTGGCAGATGGCGGACAGGCCCGGAACGTGCGGAGCTCCGCGAAAGGCGTGATCCGCGGTGCTCAGCGCATCGTGCGAGCGAAGCGTTCGCCGTCGCGCAGACCACGCTCGTAAGCACGAAGAATCGCCTCGGGGCGCGTGATGTCGAACTGGCTGACGTCGAGTGCTTCGGACGGCTGAACGTAGACGCGATTCGGAATCGACGGCGTCGTCGCGTAGCGGCGCGTGAGGAGAACCAACGTTCGACCGCCTTGGGCTTCGATCGCCCGTAGCGGCTCGACGGGCACGTTGTCGGTGAAGCCACCATCCATCGCGGGCGCGCCGTCGATTCGCTGAATTCCGATGATCGGCGGAACACACGCGCTGGCGAACGTGGCGTCCGCCCAGGCCCGTGCATCGGGAAGCGTCCGGACCGACACGTGCGTCGGCGTGAAGCCGAGCCTCGTTCCCCATCGCGGGTGCACGGGCGACCGGAGCTTCTTCTCGAGCTGATACGCCCCGAGGCCAATCGCAGCGGCGAGCGCAGGTGGCCAGCGCCGCGGCGGACGCGAAACGACGACCTGCAGATCCACGGCGCGCGCCTTGATGGCGTCGAGAGCCGGCGCATCGAGAATCGTGTCGAGGAGCTCGCGGTACAACGAAGCCACTGGAAACGCTTCCCCACGCGAGAGGCCACGCCAATCGAAGTTGGGAAGACCGCGCTCGCAGCCGTCGACCACGAGCGCGCGCACCTCGTTCCCGACTCCGAGGAGCGAGTAAGCCGCGGCGAAAGCCCCGCCACTCACCCCGACCACGTGCTTGGGCGAGATGTTCAGCGCGGGCGCGGCGGCTTCCCAGAAGCCACCTTGCCAATAGCAGCGGTTCCCCCCGCCCGGAAACGACACGGCATCGAACACGACATCAACCTAGAAGGCCGTTGCCGAAGCCGCCAAGTGATTGACCGCCGTCGACCACGAAGACGCCCCCGGTCACGTAGCTGGCGGCGGAGCTTGCGAGAAAGAGCGCCATGTCCGCAATCTCGCGCGTGGTGCCCATGCGGCCGAGCGGAATGCTGGCCTCGACCCGTCGGCGGATGTCTTCCGTGGGCGCGAGCTTCTCCATGCCGATGGTGCCGGCGATTGGCCCGGGCGCGATGGCATTGACGCGCACGCCCGACGATCCCCACTCCATCGCCAGCACACGAACGAGCATCTCGACGCCCGCCTTCGCGGCGCAGACGTGAGATTGGAGCATCGTCGGGTGCGAGGCCTGTGTGGCGGAGATCGCGACGATGCTCGACGGCTTGGTCATGAGCTCGAACGCCGCGCGACACGTGTTGAAGGTGCCGAGGAGGTCGATGTCGACGACGGCCTTGAAGCCATTGGCCGACATGCCTACGGCCGGCGCCGGGAAGTTGCCGGCCGCACCGCACACGAGAACGTCGATCGGGCCATGCTTCTCGACCGAGGTTCGGAGTGCCTGGTCGACGGCCGCATAGTCGCGCACGTCCGCCGTCACGGCCAAGGCCCGCGGACCGAGCTCGCTTGCTGCCGCCTGCGCCTTCTCGACGTTGCGCCCAAGCACCGTGACCTTCGCGCCCGCCGCGACGTAGCGCGCCGCAATGGCCAGGTTGATTCCGCTCGTCCCTCCCGTGACGAACGCGTGCTTGCCGTCGAGGAGCCCCTCGCGAAAGACGTCCGCGCTCACGAGAGCCCCAGCTCCGCGCGCATGGCTTCCATCAAAGCCTGCGTCGCCGAGAACGGCCGCACGAACACCGTGAGCTCGGTCACGAGCCCAGCCTCGTTCACCGTGCCGAGATCGATCCCCTGGATGTCACGACCGCCGACCTTGGCTTTGAACTCGAGCGCAGTCTTGCCCTTTCCGTCCCCGAGCTCGCTCACGTACTCGAAGTCGGTGAAGATTCGAAGGACCGCCCGCAGCAAGTGCCCCACCATCTCGCGGCCCTGGTACGGCTTGAAGACGACCGGGCTGCGAAAGACGACGTCTTCCGCGAGAGACGCGACCAGGGCGTCGGCATCGCGCGCCTCGACGGCCTTTCGAAACTTGTCCATGCGTCGACGATAGATCCGATATGAACATCGTCAATATCAATATTAACAGCATCAACATTGATCCCAACACGAGCTCATCCGTCCAGAAGCAGTGACGGCGTGCTAGCCTCCCGACCGTGCTCGAGACTCGCACGAAGAGGCCGAAGAAGAAGCCGACCGGTCAGTACCACCACGGCGACCTGCGCCACGCTCTCGTCGAGGCCACGCTAGCCATCGTCGAACGCGAAGGCACCGGTGCCGTCTCGCTGAGCGCAGCAGCGCGACGCGTCGGCGTGTCCCCGCAGGCGAGCTACAACCACTTCCGTGACAAGGGCGAGCTCCTCGCCGTCGCCGCGGAGGAAGCGATTCGCGAAGTCACCGAGGAGATGCGAGCCGCGCGCGAAACCGAAACGCGTCCAGGGGAACGTTTCGAAGCCACCGGCATCGCCTACGTGCGCTTTGCCCAGCGCAACGTGGCCAAGTTCCGCTTGCTCGCCGCTCCGGAGCTGGCCGACAAGTCGATGCACCCCGGCCTCGTCGCCGCCTACGAGGAGGCATTCTCGGTGATCGTCGCGTGCGTCGACGAATGCCAACGAGCGGGCCTCGTCCGCAGAGACGGCGCACGGAAGCTCGCCGTCGCCGCGTGGGCCACCGTGCACGGCGTGGCGTGCCTCGCTGCCGACGGCCTGCTCGCCGCAACGCACATCGAGGGTGCCCCGATCGACGTCACGCGCGACGCGATGCGCGCCCTCTTCAAGGGCCTTCGCACACCGAAGTAAGGTGATCGCATGGAGCGTCGTCTCCCACGCGTTCGCCTTCGGCAACGTGAATCCGAAGGCGCTCGCGTTCATGCGCGCAGGAGACAAACCGGGACTGTACCGAGTTTCGCTTCCCTGACGTTGCGAATTACAACGACGAATTCGCCCTAAAATTAGGGCGGTTCATCGTTCGTGCGTTCGGCTTCCATTCAGGTCGTGAGGGCATGGTGAGGCCGTGCAGTTCTGCGCACGGGCTCTCGTTCTCGGCGTCTTGGCGCTCCCCCTCGTCGGGTGCGTCTCCTCGTCCAAGTACGATTCACGCTGGGTGTCGTCGGAGCTCGGTCGAATGGCCGGGCACGACGTCCCTCTGCGCGAAGCGCCTCAAGCGAACGGCAAGAACGCTTTCGTTCCCAGCCTTCCTCACGACGCCGGCGACGTCGCAGCGCTCACCGAAGACGGCGCGGTCAGCGTTGCACTGTGGAACAGCGCACAGTTTCGCGCCGATCTCGCGCAGCTCGGAATTCCGCGCGCCGAGCTCGACGACGCCTCGGCACTTCCCAATCCCAACTTCTCGTTTCTCTTTCCCATCAGCTCGCGCCAGCTCGAGCTATCGATTCAGTATCCGATTTCCCAGCTCGTGCAGAGGCCGTGGCGAATCGCGGCGGCCAAGTACGACGTCGAGCGAACGGCGCGCTCGCTCCTGCAGAACGGGCTCGATGCGGTACGCGACGTGCGCATTGCTTGGGCTGAGCTCGAAGCGGCAAAAGGACGACGCGAGCTTCGACGACGGGCAGAGGATCTCCTGCGGCAGAGCTCGAAGCTCGCCGCGTCTCGCTTCGGCAACGGAGACATCAGTCGGCTCGAAGCCGATCTCGTCGAGGCCGAGGCCCTGGCCGCCGGCGAGCTCTCGGCGCGCAGCGTTCGTGAAGAAGGCATCGCCCGTACGCGCCTTCGTCAACTGCTGGGACTCGCGGAGAGCCCTCTCGGCGACAGGCTCGACGTCGCCACGCGCGAAGTTCCGAAGGACGCCCCGGTGACGTGGCCGAGCTCGAGCGCGTGGCCATGGCTTCACGCCCCGATGTACGCGCCGCCGAGCTCGCGATCGAGGCTGCCGGAGAGCGCGTAGGGCTCGAGCGCTCGCGGATCGTGCAGCTCGTTGGCCGACTCGATGCAAAGCCCGTGGGCAGCAAGGGTGGTCCGCCGATCGTGTGGCCTCCCGGCTTCAACGCCGATATCCCCATCTTCAATCAGAACGACGGCGCACGGGGACGCGCAGGCGCCGAGCTCGAACGCACTTCCTGGAGCTATCTCGTCGTCCGACAGCAAGTCGTGACCGACGTTCGCATCGCGCTCGAGGAGCTCGTCATGGCCCTCGGTTCGCGCGAGCCCTGGACGACCACCATCGTTCCACTCCAGGAAAAGAACGTCGCCGCAGCGATGCACGCGTACGAATCCGGCGCCGAACCTTATCTCGTGGTGCTCGATGCCACGCGACGGCTCGTCGACGCGAAGTTGCGTGAGCTCGAGCTCGGACTCGATGTCTCGCGGGCGAGGGCCCGTCTCGATCGTGCCGTCGGCTGGAGGATCCATGCGTCACGCTAATTGGATATGTGCGCTCGTCCTCGCCGGCTCGGAGCTGGGGTGTCGACGGGGCGAAATCGAGAAGCCCCGGCCGCCCGCCACGGTCGTGGGTAAAAAGCCCGAATCCGAAATTGCCAGGATTACGCTCACGCCCGAAGCCGAGAGCAGGATTGGCCTCGTGCTCGCGCCCGCCACGCTGCAAGCGTCGCCGAAGGCGCGCACCGTCGGCGGCGACGTCGTGCCTTCCTCGGGCCGTTCGATCATGGTGGTCGCGCCGGTCGCGGGTCGACTTGCGCTCCCCGGCACGAGCACGCTGACGGTCGGCCAAGCGGTGAAGCGCGGCGATGCCCTTCTTCGCCTCACGCCCGTGGCGACCGTCGATCGCGATCTCAAAGCCACCGCGGGTCGCACGGTCTCCGTGGCCGAATCGAGACTCGGTGCGATGGATGCACGCCTCTCGCGTGCGGAGAAGCTCCTTGCCGACGGAGCAGGCTCGGCACGCGCCGTCGAAGAGGCACGCGCCGATCGCGATACGGCGAAGGCCGAGCTCGATGCTGCCAAGAGCCGCGTGGGCATGCTCGATCACTCCCCTCTCGACTCCGACGTCGCCGTCACACTGCGGGCTCCCGAAGACGGCGTCGTCCGTAGCGTGAGCGCGCTGCCTTCGAGCATGGTTCCCGCCGGCGCACCGCTCCTCGAGCTCGTCGGCACCGGCGCTCTCTGGGTGAGAGCGAACGTGTTCGTCGGCGACCTTCGCGCGATTCGTCACGGTGCGGCCGCCCACGTCAGGCCGCTCACGGCCAAGCCTTCGCCGGCCGATCTCGAGGCGCTTCCCATCGAAGGGCCGCCGACCAGCGATCCGCTCACGACGAGCTTCGACCTCTACTATTCCTTGCCGAAGGGGGCTGATTTCCGGCCCGGCGAGCGCGTTGCGGTCTCGCTCACGTACGGCGACGACGTGCCGTCCATCCACGTTCCCGAGAGCGCCATCGTGCGCGACGTCACGGGGACCGCTTGGGTCTACCAGCTCGTCGGCGAGCATGCGTTCGAACGGCGGCGCGTCGAGGTGCTCCGCGTCGACCAGGAGGGCGCACAGCTCGGGCGCGGCCTCACGGCGGGAGCGCAGATCGTCGCCACCGGGGCCGTCGAGCTCTACGGCGCCGAGTTCGGCATGGGGAAGTAGCTCGATGAAGGCCCTCGTCGAAGCCTGCCTTCGTCTCCGCGTCGTCGTCCTCTTGGGCGCCGTGCTGTTCCTCGTCGTCGGAGCGCGCGCCGCGATGAATGCTCGTATCGACGTGTTCCCGGAGTTCTCGCCTCCGCGCGTCGAAATCCAGACGGAGGCCCCCGGCCTCTCTGCCCTCGAAGTCGAGACGCTCGTCACCACGCCCATCGAGCGCGCCGTCCACGGCGTTGCGTTCGTCTCGAAGCTCCGTTCGAAATCGGTCATCGGTCTCTCGTCCGTGCTTCTGGTGTTCGACGACGGCACCGACATCATGCAAGCGCGCCAGCTCGTGCAGGAGCGATTGGCCAACCTGACCGGTCAATTGCCTGCTTCGGCGAAGACGCCGGTGATGCTCGCGCCGCTTTCGTCGACGAGCCGCGTGCTCAAGATCGGTGTCTCGTCGGCGACGCGCTCGCAAATCGATCTCTCCGATCTCGCGCGGTTCACCATCCGACCGCGTCTCATGGCCGTTCACGGCGTCGCCAACGTCGCGATCTGGGGACAGCGAAATAGGCAATTCCAGATCTTGGTCGACCCCGACGCACTCCAGGCGAGGGGCGTGCGGCTGGACCAGGTTCTCAAAGCGGCGGGTGACGCGAGCATGCCCGCCCCGGCCGGCTACGTCGACACGTCGAACCAGCGCTTCGCCGTCGTCCACACCACCTTCGCGGAATCGAAAGAGTCACTCGGCGAAACCGTCGTCGCGAGTCGCCCGGGAGGGGCGAGCATTCGCCTCGCCGACGTGGCCAGCATCGTCGAGCAGAGTCCGGCCCCGATTGGCGATGCCATCATCGACGGTGAGCCTGGCCTTCTGCTCATCGTCGAAAAGCAGCCGTGGGGAAATACCCTCGACGTCACACGCGGCGTGGAACGCGCACTCGACGCGCTGCGCCCGGGTCTCACCGACGTTCACCTCGATCCGACCATCTTCCGCCCAGCGACGTTCATCGAGCGAGCCATCACGAATCTCGGCCATGCGGTGGCGATCGGCTGCGTGCTGGTGGTCGTCATCCTGTTCGCATTCCTGTTCGACTGGCGCACCGCGGTCATCAGCGTGGTGGCCATTCCACTTTCGCTCGTCGCCGCTGCCGCCACGTTGGCGTGGCGAGGACTCACGCTTGACACGATGGCCATCGCCGGGCTCGTCATCGCGCTCGGCGAGGTGGTCGACGACGCCATCATCGACGTGGAGAACATCGAGCGTCGACTGGCGGAGAATTCGCGTCGAGAGACACCTCGCCCCGCATTCGTGGTGGTGCTCGAAGCGTCTCTCGAGGTGCGAAGCGCCGTCGTCTACGCCACGCTGGTGGTGCTTCTGGTCTTCGTGCCCATCTATTTCCTCGAGGGCCTCTCGGGCGCCTTCTTCCGCCCGCTGGCCGTCTCTTACGTCCTCGCCGTCGGGGCCTCGCTCCTCGTCGCGTTGATCGTCACGCCGGCGCTCTCGTTGGTTCTGCTGTCGCGTGCAGCGCGTGCTGCGCGTGCTGGCGGAGGACGCCATCGCGGCCCGCTCGCGCACCTGGTCCAGCAAGCGTACGCGCCCATCCTCGAGCGCGTCATTCGTCGGCCTCGTTTCGCCGCCGGAAGCGTCCTCGTGGTCCTCGCCTCCGCCGTCACGCTCGTGCCGTGGCTCGGAGAGTCCTTCCTGCCCGACTTCCACGAGACCGACTTCCTCATGCACTGGATCGGCAAGCCAGGCACCTCGGTGGCCGAGATGGACCGCATCACGGCACGCGTGGCCAAGGAGCTCCGTACCATTCCCGGTGTTCGCAACTTCGGCTCACACATCGGTCGTGCCGAGGTCGCCGACGAGGTCGTTGGCCAGAACTTCGCGGAGCTCTGGATCAGCCTGGACGAAAAGGCCAATTACGCAGAATCGGTTTCGAACATTCGACGCGTCGTCGACGGATATCCCGGCCTCTATCGCGACGTGCAGACCTATCTGCAAGAGCGCATGAAGGAGGTCCTGACCGGCACCAGCGGGTCGATTGTCGTGCGTATCTACGGCTCCGATCTGAGCACACTCCGCGAGCGGGCGGAGGCGGTCGGCAAGGCGCTGGCTCCCATTCCCGGCGTCGCGAATCTCGAAGTCGAGCCGCAAGTCCTCGTGCCTCAAATCGAGATTGGCCTCGACCCCGGCGCTCTCGCGCGGCTCGGGCTCGGCCCCGGTGACGTTCGCCGTACCGTGGCCACGTATCTGCAAGGCACGCGCGTCGGGGAGGCCTACCGAGGCGATCAGGTCATCGACGTCGTCGTATGGGGAGACGCTTCGCTCCGCAACGACGTCTCCTCGGTGCGCGAGCTGCGCATCCCTCTACCCACGCCCACACCTTCTGGCACGAACTCCGAGGTTCGCCTCGGCGACGTGGCCTCCGTCGAGATCGCCGCTGCGCCGAACGTCGTGCAGCGTGAGTCCGCCTCGAGACGCATCGACGTCACGTGCGATGCCCGCGGACGAGACCTCGGCTCCGTCGTGGCCGACGTGAAGAGCGCGGTGGACAAACTTCCCTTCCCGTCCGGCCATCACGCCGAGATCCTGGGAGAGCTCGCTTCGCGAACGGCTGCGCGCAATCGCCTGCTCGGGCTCTCACTCCTCGCAGCTTTGGGAATCGGCCTCGTCCTCTATTCGGACTTCCGCTCGGGCCGAATCACGTTCTTCCTTCTCGGAACGTTGCCCTTCGCGCTCGTCGGCGGCGTGATCGCCGTGCTGTTCACCGGCGGCATCGTCTCGCTCGGCTCACTCGTCGGTTTCGTCACCGTGCTCGGCATCGCCGCGCGCAACGGCATCATGATGGTGAGCCACTTCCGCCATCTCGAGATCGAGGAAGGCATGCCCTTCGGTCAGGCGCTCGTGGTCCGCGGAGCCATCGAGCGCGTCGTTCCCATCACGATGACGGCCCTCGCCACGGGGCTCGCGCTCGTGCCGCTCATCGTGGCAGGTGGCAAGCCCGGCAGCGAGATCGAACACCCGATGGCGGTGGTCATTCTCGGCGGGCTCGTCACCTCCACGATCCTCAACCTGCTGCTCGTGCCGCCCCTCTACCTTCGATTCGGGCGGTCCGCAGTCGTCAGTGAACCGGCTTGAGGGGATTCTTCACGAGCTGGCGCTGCGCCATGCCGCCTGGATAGGCGTAGCTGGCGTAGGTCGACCAACCCCAGAGCGTTGCCGTGAACGGCCCCTCGCTGTGCATGCGCTGGAGGCCGTTCATGCAGGTGCTGTCGGCGAACTTCTGGCCAGGGCCGCCGTTGACCGCCAGATCCACGCGGGCATATTCGTACTGACCCTTCGAATCGATGGGCGTGAAGTTGGGCACGTTGCCCGCGCACTCGAGCCAGACGTCCTTGAAGGCGCCATTCGATTTCTGACGCACGATGACGAGCGACGTATCGTCGTACGTGGGGTCGGCGTAGAAGCTGTACGAGTTCAGATACTGGCCCGCCGGAATGACGTTCACGAACTCCGGATCGCCGTGGCCGTCGAAGGGCGTCAAGCCAACCGGGTCGCCACCTTGTGGCGGATAGCTGCTGCCGCTCATGTACGCGCCGAGGTAGATCGGATGATCCGCGTCTTGCGTGCGAACCACGAAGGCGTCTCCGACGGTGCCCCAGAACGTCACCATCTCTCCTGCGGAGAGCGTCAGCGGCGCGCCGGCGGGGATCGCGGGATCCCACACGAGCCGCGTGTCGTCGCGTGCCGCCACGATGCGATAGGGCATCACTTCGCGCTCGTTGCCGGTCCGCGGGCGATATCCTACGCCGACGTATTCCGAGCCCCACTGCTCGAACGGCGGGAGCTGCTGCTGGGCAACGTCGCAGGCCTCGCGCTCCGAAGGCACGTACATGCACTCGTGACCACCGAAGATGCTGGTGGGCTTGGTCGACGTGACGATGCTGCCGGAGAGCTCCTCCGCCTGGTTGATCTGCAGCACCTCGCCCTTGTTCAGCACGTACGTGATGGGCACGTGCGCGGCCGAACCGACGATTCCGGGCGCATCCTGGAGGTCGTGGACGGGGTCGATGGTGACCTCCGTCTCGTCTTCGGACGCGACGATCTGCGCGGAAGGCCCGCGCCCGGTGAACGATTTGCGGAGCATGATCTGCTCCCACGCGTTGACGATGATGTGCTCCTTGCCCCAGGTCGCCACGGGCAAGAGCAGCGTGGCCGTGGGCATGTAGCTCTGGGCACCACCGAACGGATAGATCGTGGAGATGCCGACGGGCACGTTCGTCGTCAGGTGGAAGGAGTAGCCCACGCCCGTGCCGATGGGCAGAACGGCACCGCTCGGGAGCGCAGGCGTGACGTCTTTCGGGCAGCGCCAACTCACCTCGTTGGAGGGCGCCGACTGCGGCGCGTCGGACACGAAGACGATCGCCGTCTCGCCGGGCTCGAGCGGCCCGGTGTGGAGGGTCCGTTCCGCACTACCAGGCTTGGTGGTGTAGACGGATTTCGAGAGATCGATGGCTTTGCCTGCCATCTCGAGCGAGAGCTCCGCGGCCGTGGCCGAGGTGTTGACGACGTAGGCCGCATAACATCCTTGGCCCATCAACGTTCGATTGAAGAGCGCGGGCTGGAAGTAGAACTCACAGCCGTTCGAGCTCTTGTCCGCCAGCGCGGCGGCACACGGCGACTGGCACATGCCACCGCCGCAAGCCTCTTCGCTCTTGCACGTTTCGAGCACCTGCCCCGAGCAGGTGTCGAGAACCGACCGACCGTCGAGCGAGCACTGACGCATGCACTCGGTCACGTCGGTCGCGGCGTCGGAGACGATCGAGGTGATGGGCTCCTCGAATGTGTTGTTGTTGCTGCTGCTGCACGCCGACACCACCCCGGCGGCGATCGTCGCGCCCAGGATGACGAGGCCCGCAACCAAAGGCTTTCGAGAACGACTCATGGCAATACGACCTCTTGCGGAACGCGGCTCGGAACACGGAGCTGGCCGTTACCGAGCTGTCCTTGCGCGTTGTCGCCCCAGCAGTAGACCTTCCCATTCGTCAGGATCGCGCACGTCGCCGTCGACGTGGTGCTGACGCGAGCTGCGGGGGCGGGCAGCGACACTTTGACCGGCTCGAGCGCATACGTCGTGGTCCCGTCGCCCACTTGGCCCTTGCTGTTGTTTCCCCAACACAGGAGGTCGCCCTTCTCGTCGATCGCGCACACGCGAACGGGATACGAGAAATTGCCGGCGCTACGGCTCGTCGAGGCGATCTGCGTCACGCCGCTCGGAAAGACGACCGGCGACGGCAGCGCACGTTCGAGGATGTCGCCCAGGCTCCCGCGGGGATCACCCCAGCAATACGGGACACCGTTGGACAGCGCACAGATGTCGCCATAAGGCGCGCTCACCATCGTGACGTCCGAAAGCGGAATCGTGCGAGGATAGGCATCGGGGAACAGCGAGGAGACGCGACCGATGGTCGGATTGTTTCCCCAGCTCGAGACCGTCCCGTCTTCGTGAATCGCGAACGACGCATAACCGACTGTCAGATCACGCACGGGCGAGCTCGAGCCGAGCGCGACAGGGGTGACGGCCTGCGTGGCGTTCGGCGTCGTAAGCGTATCCGAGGGCGCCACTTGCGCGTTGTCGTTCGAGCCCCAGCAGCTGACGCCCGTGTCGAACAGCGCACAAGCCGCCCCCTTCGTCTCCGAGAAGAGCGCCGCGGAGACCTTCTTCGCCGGCGGGATGTCTAGCTTGACGGGCGCACTCTCCGCCGTCACGAACGCGGTCGTGCTGCGGAGCCACGGGCCGAGTCCCCAGCACCACGCGCCTCCGTCCTTGTCGACGGCGCACGAGTGCTCGAGGGTGACGATGTTCGCGAGGCCTTCGACGCGCGCGGGATTGGCAGAGTCCGAAATGCCGGCGTCGGCACCGCGACCGAGCTCGTAGTGCATGTTCTCCCCCCAGCACGCGACCGTTGCGTCCTGCAAAATCACGCAGAATCCCTCTGCGAGGGTCGTTGTGATGGCGGTCGCACACGACGCACCGTTCTCGCAGGAAATCGGGAGCGCCGAGGCATCGAACTTCGCGGCGTCGGCGGTCGAGGCGTCGGTCGCCGGCGTGGTCGTCGCGTCCGTCGTGCCTGCGTCGGTCGACGGAAGTGACGCGCCGGAATCGGAGGCGCTCGCCTCTTCGAACCCGCGTGGGGAGTCGTCACTCGAGCAGGCCACCGTGGCCGCAGCGAGCGAAGCGCAGCCTACGACGACCCCGAGGACGAGGCGTGGGTCAAGGCGTCGTCTTGTGATACGCAATCTCATTGCCAAGTACCCAAAGGTTGGAGTTCGACGTCCCGGCGACGATGTTCAAATTCTTGAGACTCGGAGCACCATTGATCGCAATCGAAGAAATTCGATATTTCGGATTTGCGGTGGTCGCCTGTTCACCACGAAGCACCAGCGAGGGGCTGCCTCCGATGATCCATAGGTCGTCGTTCGACTGCCCCCAGACGGAGACGATGCCGGACGAGGAAATGAGATTCGGATTGAGCGCCGTTGCCGTCCAAGCATCGCTCGCGTTCTTGGCGACCTCGAAGATCTGGCGGTAGCCGTAGACGAGAAGGCTTCCGGGCGAGGCCGCGACCCCCTCGCTATAGGTGCTGTTGCCCATGTTCGCCTTTTCGAAGTTCAACACCCCGGCCTTCGCCGTACAGTCGTCGAAACCGAGCGTGGCATCGATCACCTTCTCGAAGCCGTCCGCCGTCTTGCGGAGCGCGTACGTGCACATGGTGACCGATGTGAAGAGCGAGGCACGCCATCCCACGAACCACAGGTCGTCGGCTCGGCCCGAAATGCCGTGAATCGAGTACGGAGTCGGGTCGTCGTCGGTGTAGATCGGGTCCCAGGTATCGGCTCCGCCGCCCTCACCCTTGGCCGACAATCGATAGACGGTGTTGCACGCCGTCAGATAGACGCCGTCGGGCCCTGTTCCGCCCAGCCACGGTTCGTCGAAATTCGCACAGTCGAAACGCTGTTGCGTCCACGTCCAGGTCTTCGCGGGCGCGACGGGCCGCCGGCCGTGGAACACGATGCTGCCGAAGCTGCCAGCTCCGGCCAGCGGGCTGTAGTCGGCCATGGCAAAGTACACGTCGTCTTCGCTCGGGGCGTAGATGTCCCGTGAAACCCACAGCGACGACTGCTGCGTGCCGTCGTCGATGTAGGCCCACCCGCTCTCCGGCTTCCATTGCACAATCTTCGTGCCGAGCGACGTGTTGTTGGTAATACCGAAGACAGTATTCTCGAGTACCGAAGCACTGCCGAACGACGTGTCCGGATCGGGCAGCGTCGTTGCGCACCAACCCTCCGGACTGCACGTGGGAACCCAGCCGTCCGGCACGTTGGCGGCTGCATCACCCGAATCGCGCCCGGCATCGGGCTCGTCCGGAAGATTGGTGGAGCCATCGACCGTGTCCGCGGGCGGAGTCGTCTCCTGAGTCTCTTCGTTGGACGTTGCGCACGCAACGCCCGCCGCGAGCGCCACCGAAACGCAACCGATGCGCAGAAGCCGCGCCTTCATGATTCGCCTCCGAGCGAGAGCAGAACGCCGTCGCCGCCGATCCACACCTTCCCTGCCTGCGCCGTCCACACGGTGTAGAGATCCGGAACTCGCGCTCCGATCCCCGTGACCGTCACACGCGACCACGTCTTGCCGTCGTAGTGGAGAACCGTTGCGGCGTTCCCCACCGCCCAAACGTCGCTCGGCGAAGTGCCCCAGACCGCGCGCAGATCTTCGGTCGTCGGAACGCCATCGACGACCTCGAAGACGCCGTCTTCACCCGTGTAGTGGCGAATGACCCCGTTCGCTCCGACGGCCCACGCCTCGGTGTCCGACGCGGCCCAGACGGCATTGAGCGTGGCCCACGTCTGGCTGTTGTAGGCCTTGATCGTCGGGGTCGCGGCTTGCGCGTTCTTGATCCGGAAGGTCGCGCCCGTGTAGCCCACCGCCCAGAGGTCGTCGGCCGAGATGCCGTGGAGTCCTGTGATGGTTCGGCACGAGAGCCTGTTGCAGAGGCCCGACGCAAACGGGCTCTTCAGTTCGAGTTTCGAAGTCGTCGCCGAAACGTGAATGCGGAAAAGGCCATTCACGTTCAGGTTGCCCGCGGCCGCCGCCGAAGCCTGGAGCGTGCCGACCCAGAGCCATTCCGCGTCCGGCGTGCTCCACGTCGACGTGATCCGCGTCACTGGATTCGTGACTCCAGCCGGAATCGCCAGAGGCGGATACGCCGCCCAGCCCGCCGAGGACGGCGTACCGGCATCGGTCACGGAGAGCGAGATCTCGTTCGTCAAGAGCGTCACGAGCGACGCAAGCGCGGCTTGTCCCTCCGTGCGCAGCCAGAGCCCGTTGATGCTCGCCGTCGTTCCGGTGTCCGACCGCCTCCACGACGTTCCGTCGTAATGCAGCAGTTGACCGCGAGCGCTTCCCGCCCAGACGTCGTTCGCCGATCGGCCTTGAATCGTATTGATCCGAATGCGCGTATCGAGCGGGCCCTCGGCGGGGTTGAGCGACGTCGGGCACATCGTCTCGGCGGTGCAAGGCACCTCCGGCACCGTCGACGTTTCGTGGCCGCCCGCATCGGGCAAGGTGTCACTGTCCGGCGTCTCGGCCGTGGGGACGGTGTTGACGGCAGCGTCGTCGACCACGCCTTGGGAGGTTTCGTCGGAAGCGCATGCCGCCAGCATCAGGGCAGGAGCACTCGCCGCGGCGAGCCCAGCAAGGAGTGAGAGTGAACGAGCCTTCATCGCGGAATGCCTCCGTCACACGTCTCCTGCGCGCATCGACCACCGACGCAGGGCTGTCCGGCGAGGAGATCGCACGTGGTGCCGCATGCTCCACAGTTGTTGGGGTCGGCGTTCATGTTCGTCTCGCAGCCGTCGCGCGTATCGCCGTTGCAGTCGCCCCATCCTGCCGAGCAGGCGAACTTGCACGCGCCGTTGATGCAGGTCCCGATGCCGTGTTCATCCGTGGCAGCCTGGGTGCAGTCGACGCCGCACGCGCCGCAATTGCGAGGATCGAGAGAGAAGTCGACACAGGTGGCTCCGCAGAGCGTTTGGCCGGCGGGGCAAGCGCAGACGTACTTGCCGTTCGGGTCCTTGATGCACTGTTGGTCGGCCGCGCACGCATTTCCGCACGCGCCGCAGTTGTCGTGCGAGAGGCGATCGGTCTCGCAACCGTCCTCGTCGAGGGTGCCGGCGTCGGAGTTGCAATTCATGTGGGAGCCATCGCACTTGAGATGGCCACACTCGTTATTGAAACAACCGAAGTAGGTATTCGGCGGCCGAACACCGCCGTCGCCATTGACGTTGCACGTGTTACCGCATGCACCGCAGTTGTTGTCGTCGACGCTCAGAATGGTGCACTTGTTCTGCGATTTGGCGCAGTACGTGTACCCGTCGTCGCAACCGCACTTACCCTTGCCCGCCGTCCTATCGAAGAAGCAAGGCTTGTTCGGGTCCGGGCACTTGTCGCCGCAACCGTTGCAATTGTCGTTCGTGCCGAGCTGCGTCTCGCAGATGTCGTCCACGACGCCGTTGCAATCGAGCTTGTTGTCGGCGCAACTGAGCTCGCATTTGCCGGCCACGCAAGTGAACCGACCTCCCGTGACGAGCGGCGGGCAGGCAAATCCGCACGCGCCGCAGTTGTTCGGATCCGTCATCAGATCCACGTCGCACGCAAAACGCGAGCTCGGGCACGTCGTGCGCTGCGCAGGGCACTTCGTGCTCATGCAATAAGCAACGGGCTCGTCGTCCGCGGCGGCCGCGGCGGCGTCTTTGTCCGCGATGGTCGGCGGCGCAGTACCGGCCTCGGGCGGGAGCGGCGTGCTCGTCGCATCGGAATGCGAGCAGCCCTCACTGGCAATGGCAAACGAGACGGACGTCAGAGCAATCGTGACGACGACAAAACGACGGAGCATCGAAGTCTCCCCTCACGGAAGGCGAGGTTGCGCGACGAGCGAGCGAACGCGCGCGGTGTAGGGACTGTCTTCGGACGAAGACAGAAAGGCTCGGGCGCGCGATTCGGCGTCGGCACGGCGTCCCGCTGCGAGAAGCGCCTCGATTTCGAGAACGCTGGCCTCCTTCGCGAGGATCTTCGTGGGGAATGCCTTCTGATAGCGCGCGAGTGAGGCAAGCGCCTCGGCGGAGTCGTGGTCGGCGAGCGCGTTGCGCACGTGTTCGAGCGTGCGGATCTCGCCGGCGAGATCCGTCGGCGCGGCCGGCGCCGGCGAAGCAACGAGCGTGGGTTTTCGAGGCTCCTGGCGAGCGCGAGGCGCATTCGCTTCCGGAGCCGGACTGCTTGCGCCCGGAAGCTCGGTTACCGCGATAGTCGCGGGCGCATTTTCGCTTTCCTGCTCCACCTTCACGGGCTGCGCCACGGCCACCGTCGCTACGGTCGCACCGGGCGGCGGCGACACGGAGAGTGACGACGGCGCACTCGGACGAGCATCTTCGCTGCTCGCGCGCTCGAAGATGGTCGCGGCTCCGCCGAAAGCGGCAATTCCAAGAATGGCGAAGAGTCCCCATTTTGCCCCCGCGAAGGGAGCGCGTGCGAGCCTAGGGTTCGTCTCCGGAGCCGAGGGAAACACGCCCGACGCAGGGGCGCCGATACCGAGCGCCTGCGCCGTCGCGGCGAGAGCGGCCTTGTCGAGGCCATCGTCGTCCGCCGAGCGCAAAAGCTCCTTCGCGAGAGGATCACCCTCGCGGTCATCGAGATAGCGATGAGGATGTCTCATGGTTTCTTGCCTTGCTGCGCCCGCAGCACGCGTAGCTGCTGTTCGAAGTGTTCGCGCGCCCGCCAGAGCCGTGAGCCGACCGTTCCGATCGGCACACCAAGCAAGGAGGAGATTTCCGCGATGGTCATCTCCTCCAACTCGTAAAGCGTGAAGACTGCACGCATGTCGTCACTCATCGTTTCGAGGACGGCGTCGAGCATCGCGCGCGCCTGCAGGCGGCCGACGATTTCCTCGGCGTTCGGCGCCACGTCGACGTCGAGCTGGACGCCTTCGTGGATGGCTTCGTCACGCAAACTCTGGGCACGCCGCCCCGAGCGCCTCGCATTCGAGGCAACACGGATGGCGGTGCTGTAGAGAAACGCTCGCCCCGATCCTTCGGTGATCAGATCGAGCTTTCGCGCGGCGACGACAAAGACCTCCTGGAGGGCGTCTTGAACGTCGCTCGCGGGCACGCCCAGTCGACGCAGCGACCGGGCGATGAACGGGGCGTTCTCACGGAACAGTGTGTCGAGCTCGACCGTGGCCCCAGGGCGCTCCGAGACGGACGAATCCGTCTGGAGATGAAGCCCCCGAATGTGCGGCGAGGCCGACATCGAAACGTGACAATGTCCGTAGCGTTTTCATTTAATCCCCGCGAAGGGATCTTTCTCGACACGCAGCGCCGCTCCGTCGAGCTCGACCATGGCGGAGTGCTCAAAACGCGCGGAGGAGCGCGGAAACCGCCAGTCGGAACTGGACGGCCTCCACGACGGTCACCGTCGGACCGGCGAGGCTGTAGACCCTCTCTCTCTCGAAGGGCAGCGCGAGGCCCGCGTCCGCGCTGAGCGACAGGCGGTCGACGATGGGCAGGTCGAAGCGGACGAGGGGGCCAGCGGCGAACCACGGGCGATCCGGTGAGGTCGCGCGCTCGAGTCCGTAGGGTCGGACCGCGAGCACGCCCCCTTCGAACGCCCCGCAAATCCTGGCCGACGGCAATCGCTCGCCCCACGGGGCGATCCTCACGGCGCATCCCGAGAGCACGAGCGTACGAAGCCCGAAGACGACCTGTCCGGGGTAAGCAGGCTGCGCGGAGCTGTTTGCCCACACCAGCCCCAGACGCACGCTCGGTGAGAGCCCTCGCGCCGTCGACGCGAAATCGATCACCGGGTGCGCGGAGATCATCGCCGAGTCGGCGATGCCGGTCGCGACGAACGCCCCGGCTCCGGCACGAAGGTGCCACTCGGGTGCGGGCTCCTTCTTCGGGGACTTCGGACGCTGGCGCGCCCCTACGTTCCCGGCGGACGGCGCCTCGCGGGGCGGGCTCGGCGCTTCGGTGGACTCGGTGGGAGCGGACGGAGGAGCGGGCGGCACCTCCTCGGGAGGCGGGGGAGGCGGTGGCGTCGCAACGGGCGACAGCGATGCGCTCGGATCGATGGCGATGACGGTCACGAGCACGAATGCTTCGACAACCTCTTTGCACGTGGTGCTCGTCACCTCACGCGTTGCGCGCGACGTGCCCTGCTCGACGACCAGCCGCCCCGCGAAGTTCGCCCCTTTGCGCTCGATGTCGACGACGAACCTGCGTGTCCCCGTGGTCTGCGCATCGAAGTGCGCCCGGCGCGTCCGGGCCTCGATCGCCGAGACGAAGGCCGCCTGATCCGGGCAGCCGTCGGCCACATGGTACGTGAGGGCGACGTGCTCGATGTCTCCGTGCGGCGCCCCCGGCTCGCTCGGCTCGCTCGCCTGGGCCGGCTCTCGCGGAACGAGCAGCAGCGCCAGCGCGAGCGCAGAGGACACACCGAGACGCAAGATGTGGGGACGTTATCACGCCTGCCGCTCCTTACGGCTCGCTACGGCTCGCTCCGCTGTCTCACGCCACGCCCTCCATCATTGTCGAGCTGCCAAGCCGTACCACTGCAAGCGCGGCGGGCGCGTGAACTCGAGGCACGCAAAGGATTCGCGTCGGAGCGCGAGCGAACGACGCTGGAACGCTCTTCGCATCGTCCACGCGAATCGGAAGGGAGCTCGCCATGCACGATGTGTTCGGACAGGCGCTGGGCATGATCGTCCTTGGGGTAACCGCGCTGATCATGTTCGCCATGCTCGGGGTCTCCGCGTGGGGCCTCAGCGGCAAGAATCGTCTCGCGGCGTGAGCCCCGAAAGCGCCCTCGCCTCATCACGTTCGCCGACTGAAAAAAGGGTTCTTCTCCATGCCGACCAACACGCCGGACGCCAAGCTCACGCCCGACCAGATCGCTCGACTTCGCGAGAAGCTGGTCGCCACGCGCGCGGAGGTCCAGGGAAGCACGCCCACCATGGCGTCGTCCGGCACGCCCGACGCGGGCGACCACATGGACCTCACGACGCGCGCCGACGAGATCGAGCAGAAGGGGGCTCGCGCCGAGCGCGCCAACGCCCGCCTCGAAGACATCGAGGATGCTCTCGTGAAGATCGAGCGTGGTGAATATGGTCTGAGCGAGGAATCCGGCGAGCCCATCGGGTTCGCGCGCCTCTCCGTCGTTCCGTGGGCACGCCTCACCGTGAAGGAGGCCGAGGCCGCGGAGAAACGCCGATAGAGGGCCTCGTGATTACGGGTAGCTCGAAGCGAACTTCGCGGGCGCGATGGCAGCCTTGAAGGCGGCGACCGCCTGGGCCGACGTGTCGATGCGGTGATCGGTGCCGCCGTCCGTTCCGTCTTGATAGAAGAGCGCCTTCAGCTGCGGGTGCTTGCCCACCTGGGCACCGAAGAGATCGGTGAACCAGTTGGCCTTCCATGTTCCTACCGGGTTCATCTCGACGACGCCGTACTCGGCGATCATGATCGGGTGTGACGTCATGCTCTCGAGGAGCGCGAGCGACGGACCGAACTGCGCGTCGAACGAATCGGTGGGGCTCATCGGATAGCCATCGAGACCAACCCAATCGGCATACGCGTCACCCGGGTAATAGGGTTTGAACCAGATCGAGTTCGACGCGTTCGCCGCGCCCCAGAAGACGTTCGGCGCCCACACATGGATGATCTTCGTGTTGCTGCCGGCGCCCGCGTTGAGCATGTCGTGCACGCGGCGGAACGCGGCGATGTAGTTGGCCGCGCCGTAGTGGTCGGCCATCCAACCTGCCGGGTTGTTCGGCAAGTTCATCTCGTGCATGTAGCGGAAGAAGATCGGGCCCGACGAATGATCGGCGGCCGCCTTGCCCCAGCGCTTGAGGTCCGCATCGTAGACGCCGGCGAGGATGTCCGGAATCGCCTTCGAGGCCGGGTTGATCGTGAGCATCAACGTGTGGCCACTCTGACTCACGCGTGTGAACCAGTCGTCCCACCCGTTCTCGAAGCTGGAGAACGCGTGCACGATGGCCATCTTCTTACCGACCTGCTGCTCGTACCAGCTCACGCAGTTCTCGATCGCCGGATAGACGCAGCCACCGTTGCCGGGATACGCGCCGAGGTAGACCTTGCCATCGCTCGTAGCGGGAGGCGTCGGGGGTGTGGTCGGCGTGGTCGGTTCGCCCGAGGTGCTGCCCGAGCACGTCGCCTGGATCTTCAGCGCCTTCGACACGCCCCAGCACGGATCACCGAAGTAGCCGTCGTTCGCGTTGATCGTGCACGTCGACTTGCCGAGGCACTCGGCCTCGACCTTGCTCTTCGACGAGGGCTCGTTGCAGGAGCTCGCGGCGAACGAACCACACGCCCCCGTCGGCGTGCCGTAACTGGCGAAGCCGATGCTCGAGATGGTCTGCCCCGACGGACACGTGAGTACGGCGTTGGCGTTCTGGTTCACCGAGGCGCAAACCTGCGACGAGCCCTGCGTCGGCGTGGGGTCGATCGGCGTGGTGGTGCCGCCTCCGCCGGAGCACTCGACTTGCGCCAAGAGCGTCTTCTGAGTGCCGGGACAGGGGTCACCGAACACCCCGTTGTTGGAACCAATCTGGCACGCGTTCTTGCCAACGCACTTCGAGCTGAGAACGCTGGTCGACGTGGACGCGTTGCACGCACCGGCGCTGAAACCACCGCACACCCCCGCCGGCGTGCCGTAGCTGGCGAAGACGACCTTCGTGATCGTCTGCCCTGCGGGGCAGGCGATGTTGGCCGTGCTCTGCTCCTTCGCGCTCACGCACTGGTTCGAGCCGAGTGCGCTGCTCTCGACACCGATCTCTTCGGGCGCGGCCGAACACGCCGCGACGAGCATCGAAACTCCGAGTGCAACGAACGGAATCCTTGCTACCGCCATCGTTCATCTCCCAATCGTGGTGGTCCTCTCACGTCGATCCGCATTCGCGGAAGGCGCCCCGCCTGGGAGAAGACGGGGGCCCCATCGGCACGTTGCGAGAATTCGCGCGCTAGCCCTGGAATACCGAGATGAACGGAATCTTCCAGCCCGCGCGGTGCGCCCCGCTCGGGGCACGAGCGTGAAAAGGTGGGAAAAACGACGAGAGATGAAGTGACTCCGCTTCGAGAGACGGTCCGCTCAGAGCTTGGCGGCGTTCGTCGGCGCGCCCGAGCAGCGGTAAGCCGTACCGCTGATGGTGACCGTGGTGGTCGTGCCGCTGCCGCTGCCGAGCTGCGGAGGGTCGTGCTGAACGTAATTCGCCCCCAGATCGGCGGCCTTGTTGCGGAGATCGTTCATCGCGTATTCGACGAGGTCGTCGTTCGAGATATACGCGCCACCGAACGTGCCGCCGCCCTGGCCGACGATGTACTTGAGGGCAGCGCAGTCGCGGGTCGGCGGGTTGCGCGTGGCGGCGACTTGAGCGCCCTTCGGTGACAGGGCAGACGTGCTGCAGCCGGCGACGGTCACGAGCGAGGCAAGCGAGGCAAGCGAAACGAGAACGAGCGAGAGCGATCCGAACGACACATTGAGGCGTGGGCGCATGCGGCGTCCCTTGGCAACCGACATGCCACCGGCCCGCTTGCAACACACCGTGTATTTTTCGGGCTTTCTGATGCGTTCGTGGATGCGCGGTCACATCCCCTGTGAACGCGCGGCGACGAGCCCGCTCCTGGACAAGCTCAGGCCAACGACAGCGGCTCCCTCGAACTGCAGGGTCGAGATTCACAGCGCGTCGCAAATCAAAAAGGGCCGGGGAGAACATCTCCTGGCCCTTCTCGATTTTCAGACCGGATCAGCGTTTCCGGATCATTTTGATTCGAGCGAAGCGACGCGGCGCCCGAGATTCAATCTCTATGCGCCGGGGTCGATGGGGATCGAAGGCACGTCGCTTCCGGGGAACGTTTCCTCCAAGGCCTCGTCGAGAAGCTCTTCACGATGCTTCCGCTGCTTCTCGCGCTCGGCCTCGTCGTTCTTCGGCTCCTCCTTCTTGGGAGGAGTGGGCTTCGGCTCGTTCGAGATGTGCCCGGTTGCCATGTCGCTCTTCCTTTCTCGTCCCCCGAAAACGCGACTCGGATTGCAGTCTCTCAGTGACCGCTCGAATCTCCGCGGCGACCTGCTTCGAAGAGGAACCAGGTGCGTCGCTCGGTTTCGTCGATCCAGACCTCGATGAGGCTGGCCGTGGCGATGTCGCCGTACTCGTCGCAAACGTTGTGCGCTTCACGGAGAGCCGCGGCGAGGTTCTTGTTGTCCTCCTGGAGCTCGGCGAGCATGTCCGACGGCTCGACGTAGCCTGCGTCGTTGTCGGCGATGCGCTTCGTACGCGCGATGTCACCGATCGACTTGAGGGTCTGTCCACCGATCTTACGCACGCGCTCCGCGATGGGGTCGGCCATGGCGAAGACCTGATCCGACTGCTCGTCGAGCAAGAGGTGGTAATCGCGGAAGTGGGGGCCGCTCATGTGCCAATGAAAGTTCTTCGTCTTGATGTAGAGGGCGAAGACGTCCGCGAGGACACCGTTCATCGCCGCCGAGATGTCCTTCGTGGCAGCGGCGGGAAGATCCGTCGGCGTGCCGAGTGGAGCCAGACGGCGGCCCTTGAGGGTTTCTTTCTTCGCTGCGGAAAGCTTCTTTGCCATTTTCACGCCTCTCTATGACGACTCGCCCTGGTTCATCCGAACGTCGTCGTCAGACGCTCGTTCCCAGGGCATCGAACTCCACGGGATCGCAACCATAAGGACCGCACAGACGGCCGGCAAGGGTCGACGACGAGGACGTGATGTTGCTTTGCCGACGACAATCTCGTCCTAGCCTCGGCGGCACGTGTCATGCTCGGCGAGAGCGTCGTGCACGGCTCGACGTCATGCGTTGTCGTTGATCGGACGCGGTGCCGCGGCCGGATTCGTCACTTGAGGACTTCAGGGCACCGGCTCGTCGAAGTGGACGCACCAGTTGAAGAGCTCGTTGTTGCTGCGCGACGGCGTCGTGTCGGAGTCGCGCAGATTGCCTCGCGGTCCCGTGCGGGGCCCCGCTTTGGCGTGTGCGTTGCCGGTGAAGGCGTAGCGCAAGCGCGCGCTCTTGTCGGTCGACGGCGCCGAAAGCGTGACGGACACCGTATCCGGCCCGGTCACCGCGACGTTCCGAATCGTGGGCGCATGAGGCCCTGCCTCTTCGTATTCGAAGCCATAGTTTCCGGGGTCGCTCACGCGGGCGGTATCGAGCACGAGCGGCGGTGAAGGAACGTAGAACGTCACGACGATCGTCGCCCCCGAACGCGCGATGCGTTGGGGCCGAACCGGCTCCCACGTTCGGCCTTCGAGCACCACGCGCCGATAGGCCTTCGCGTAGTCCTCACCCATGTGCCGATAGCCCTCGTTGGTGAGATGGATGCCGTCGGACGCGTACGGCAGATGGTACTTCGGCCCGACGAGGATCAGCTTGCCGGGGGCATGAACGTGCGCGGCGAGCTGGGCGCCGGGAATCGGGCTTGTCGCTGCCCCGTAGCGCGTGAAGCTCGACATCTGCGTCTCGAACATCGGCACCGGCTCGCGCTGACCGGTGATCGCTCGGACGTCTCGCTCGTAGTCCGCCTGCCAGGTGAGGAGGTCGGATTCGTACCGCAGGTTCTGCCGCACGTGATCCGACTCGCCATGGACGTTGGTGATGGCGCGAACCACGTACGGGCGACCTTGGGCCTTCGCGATGTCGCGCCCCGCCTTCACCTGGGCGAGACCGATGGTGTACGGCTTCGTGCCTCGTTTGAGCGCCCAGTAACCGACGCCCGAGACGCCGTGCGCGCTGACGAGCAGATCGTGCGGATCGAGGTTCGAAGCGGCGTGGAGCTCCTCCCGCGCCATCTTCCCGACGAGGTTCGCGAAGCTGCTCGACATCGTCTCGAGGCCTCGCTCCACGAGCGGACTGAACTTGTGAAGCCCCTCGCCTCCCGGAATCACACCGGGCGCGAACATGATATTGTCGTACGGCTGCGCGGTGGTCAGCGCCGGATATCCGTTGGCGCCCACCGAGAGACTCTGTCCGGTCGCGAGAACGTGATGGATGGGATGGTGGTCGACCGGGCCGCTCGTGTCGATCGGCGCCGCTCGAGAACCATGACTGAACGTCAGGATCGCGACCACCGCCGCGCTCGTCGCCCCACGCCCGATGCGAGCGAGCGTTGCAAACGCTCCGAACGCTCCGCTCAGC
The DNA here is from genome assembly GCF_001263205.1 of Labilithrix luteola. Classification (GTDB taxonomy): domain Bacteria; phylum Myxococcota_A; class Polyangia; order Polyangiales; family Polyangiaceae; genus Labilithrix; species Labilithrix luteola. The sequence goes on along the minus strand of NZ_CP012333.1, from coordinate 4,536,944 downwards.
GCAGCGCTTGGTCTCGCGCCGCTCGTACTCCGACGGTCCCCGAGAACTCCCCCGACGCGCACTGCATTCTCAGCTTAATGCACGGGCTGACGCCGCGCCGCTCGACCGCCAGGACGAGTCGGTTGCGGTAGAGCTCCTCATGGTCGCGGCGTATCGCTGCGAACGTCGATGCGCAACGCGGGGGGACGTCGCGCATCAGACGTTGGGTAGGAGCCGAATCAATGAGTTTCACCCTTGCCCCACTATTGATGCACAGCGAGGCCCTCCCGGCAGGCGCGCGTGCGGCGCTCAAGGCGTCGTACGAAGGCAGCCCCGGCGAGCGGCGCGCTCAGCTCGAGACGGCGGCACACATCATCTACGAGACGTACGGCGAGACCGATCTCGAATGTTCGGACGTCCGCGAGCTCGTCGGCCTGCCGCCTGGTTGCGGCTGCTGAGCGCGCGAGACGACTCGAGAAATCGGCGGCGGCTCGGAAAAGAACGGGCTCCGGAAAATAAATCGATAAACGGCCCCCCTTGATCGCATTCATAGGGGCGCCGAGCGTCGCGCAAGAGTTTCCGTGCAGGGGGCCCCAAAGCCCCCTGTCACGTTTAAGGGGCACGTTTAAGGGGGCTAGTTACTGGGTCGCTTTAGGGGCACGCACTTCGCGCGCATGCCCCACAAGCGCACGCGTTACTGCCGAAGGAACGGCGAGAGGATCGACATCTGGGGTTTGTCCTGTCCGTTGCTCGGATCGAGCGCGAACATGTAGTTGCCCCACCACGGTCCACCGGCCCACCACGTGAAGCCCATGATGACGTCGGACGCCGACATCATCGTGTTCAGCATGTCGGTGACGGCAGCGTTACAAGTTGCGTTGTTGCCGCCGGCGAACTCGCCGAGGAAGCCCTTCTTGCCGTTGTCGCGAAGCCACTTGATCCAGCCGGCGAGACGTTCGCTGCCGATGGTGGTGCTCACGCACGAGCTGCTCGTGCCACTCGAGTTGCCGTCCAGATACTGGTGTGCCTCGAAGACGACGTTGTTCAGCGGGTCGACGATGTTCAGCAGCGCGACCGCGTTCGACGTCCCGTAGATGTCGCCCGAGGTCCACGCCCAAGCGCCCGTGTACTGGTTGCCAGGAACCATGATCACGTTGTTGGCGCCCGTCGCGCGAATGGCAGCGATGGCTGCGTTCGCGGCGGAGGCCCACTGTTCGGTCTGGATGTCGTGGGGCTCGTTGACGAGGTTGAAGAAGATGTGCGGGTTCGACGCGTACTTCGTGGCCAGGCGCGTCCAGAGATCGGCGAAGACGCTGTTCGGCACCGACGTCGAGCCGACGACGCCGCCGTAGTAGCGAGCGTAGTTGTGCGGATCGATGATGACGTTGGCGCCCTTCGACACGGCGTAGTTCACGATCGTATCGAGGCCTTCGGCGTACTTCGCATCGAAGGCACCGTTCGCCTTGGGCTGCAGCCGCTCCCACGCGAAGGGGATGCGGAACGTGTTCATGCCCTTCGACATGTAGTAGTCGACGTTCGCCGCCGTCGGCCACGTGTATTCCTTGCCAAGCGTGCCGGGGAAGACGCCGATGCCCCACTCGGCAACCGAGAGGTTGATGCCGCGCCACGGAACGGGCTTCGAAGGCTCGGTCGGCGTCGACGAATCGGGCGCCTCCGCATCCGGCGTTTCGGGATCGCCGGGAGAGGCATCCGGATTGTCGGGCGTCTCCGGCGTCTCGCCGTCTACTCCACCGTCTTGGGTGGAGCCCGAGTCCGTGTTCGTGCCGGGAGAGGGCATGAGCGGAAGCGTGTCCGCCGAGGCCGTTTCCTGCGCGCTCGAACAAGCGGCAAAAACGGGAAGCGAGAGGAGCGTGAGCGCGCGCTTCACGCCGAAGAATCGAGCATTGGACATGGAGTTTTCTTCTCCTGGGAAGGATTGGTTTCGTCGCCGACGTTCGGAACCGAACGCCGTGGTCGACCGCGTTCTCGCGGCGCCTCGCAACGAAGGGCAGCACCCTACTTGCGGGAACATGCGCGGCCTCACGCGCGCAGTACTTCCGAAGCCGACCCCAATGTCGTCAGGCGCTGTCGATGATGCTTTCGTTGGTCTCGACGCAACGGATGGTCATCCAGCACCACGAACTCACCAAGCGCGAGAACGGAAATAGGGACGAGGCTATCGGCCGTGTCGGCACATTTCCGTCGACGTTTTTCCAGCCACGTTGCTGCGAATCCAATCTCCGCGGAAGAAACGGCGTGCTCGTGCTAACTCGAAAGGCAGCTTCATGATCCCCGTTGCCGTCGTCGCTCTGCTCGTCGCAAATACCGACGCGAGCATGCAAAACGCCGAGGAAATGGCGGTTCCTGCGCGCCAAGCGAACGAGCCGAGCCAGCCGAGCCAGCCGGCCACACCGGATGCCGTTCACGAAGAACCGCATCGTGTCGAGGGACCGAACTACGTGGTTCCCATCGTCCACGATCTCGCGCTGCTCGCCGTCATGCGCGCCGCCGAGACGGTGATCTGGCCCAATCCCTTCGCTCGTCCGGAGCAATTCGGGGCACGCTACGAAGAAGCCTTCACGCATCCGCCCGTCTTCGAACCGCGTCGGCGTTTCATGGAGTGGGACGGCGATCCTTGGCCGGTCAACACGATCGGGCACGGCCTCTTCGGCAGCGAGCTCTATCTGCGAGCGCGCATGTGTCGCTTTCCTTGGTACGGCTCCGTGGCCTTCGCGGCCGGAGCAAGCGCGCTCTGGGAGTACGGCTTCGAAGCCAACGGCTCCCGACCGTCGGCGCTCGATCTCGTCTACACGCCGTTGGCCGGTGCGCTGCTCGGTGAAGCGCGATTCGCCATCCATCGCGTCGCCGGAGGCATCGAGTCGAAGACGACACGCGGCATCGTGCGCGCCATCGTCGATCCACTCGGCGAGATGGAACGAGCGCTCGGCACCGATTGTTGAGAGCTCGGCGAAGGGCTCTCTAATCGTCGGCGGCGAGGCGGGCGTCGGCTCGTCAGCGGAGCTCGGGCAGTGCGCCGCCGTAGTTGCCTGCGCCGAACGACGTCATCGAATGGCCCATGGCATTGCCGATGCTGACGAGCAAACGGTTGTGCGGCATGCCGTTCGTCCACTTGATGAGGCGGCCCGTGCGGAAGAAGCCACCGCAACTTCCTGCGAGGATCCACGGCAGCCGCGTGTTCTGGTGCGACGCGCCGTTCCCCATCACGTTGGTGGCGAGGAGGCAGCAGTTGTCGAGCATGGTTCCGCCGAGCTCCGGCACCGCCTTCGCCTTCTCGATGAAGTACGCAAAGAGCGAAACGAAATACTTGTCGACCGTGTCTTTGCGGCGCGAGTCGTCGTTGTTCTGCCTGCCGTCGCCGCCGCGGTGACCGAGCTCGTGATGGCTTCGCAGGGGGTTGAAGCTGCCGTCGCCTGCCTGCGCGAAGTCGCCGCCGAGCCAATAGAAGACCCACATGTTGTTGTGGGAGTTCGACATGAGCAGCGTGGCGATATTCGTCTGACCGCTAGCAAACGCGCCGATGATCATATCCATCTGCGCCCGCGCGATGCGGTCATAGTGCTGGACGTTGTACGGGTCGATCGTGGTGTCGTCGGGCGCGGGCTTGTAGTTCGTGCCCACGGCGTCGAGGCGCTGTTCGAGCTCACGCACCGAGTTGAGGTGCAGATCGACCTTCTGCTTGCTCTCGGCCCCCATTCGACCGCCGAAGCGCTCGAGGTCTTTGCCGACGTGATCGAGGATGCTCTTACGCTCCGCCCGTACCTTGGCAAGGTATTCGGGATCCATCGACGCGCTCGAGAAGAGCTGCTTGTAAATCGCATGCACGTCGTCGAGAACGACCGGCGCATTGGGCTGGTCGCCGACGGCGGGCCCCGAAAGCGACAGGTACTTCGACCCTGGGTTGCCTTCGTGCTTGTTGTCGATGCCGAGGACGAGGCTCTTGTACGGCGTGGTCTGGGTCTTTGCGAGCTCCTGGTCGAGAGAGATCGAATCGCCCATCGCCTGGTCATCGCCATAGAGCAGATACTTTCCAGGGCCACCCGTCAGGATGTACGGCAGCGCCGCGTGGCCGCCGTAGTTCGGGAACTGGTCCATCATCGCGCGGTTGTCGAGGCCGTCGAAGACGAGGATGTCTTGCTTGTGCGGAGCGAGCGGCGAGAGAACGTCGGTGAGCTGGAAGTTCGTCTCGGTGCCGGTTGGCCAATAGTTGTTGGTCACGCCTTCCGGCCAGCAGAGCGCCGCGAATCGCTTGGGCGCCTTGGGGGCATCGCCGCGAGCCGGCTTCTCGAACTCCAGGTCGAACATCGGCAGGAGCATCGCGCTGATGCCCAAAGCACGGAGAAACGAACGGCGGCAGTACTTGTCATTGCTCACGGCGTCTCTCCCGGCTCGATCGAGCGATAACGGAACGTGCGGCTGGCAGCGAATGCCTTGATCAACGTGCGGAGATCGAACGCGGCGTCTCGGAACTTCCCGTACGACGACTGGAGCGAATACTGGTCGGCATCGGCCTCGTCGCGGCCCATCGCGAAATGGAACCACGTGCGCGCGACGCACGAACGCGCGTCCGAGTCACCGGCGAGCTGCTTCGAGAGCTCGACGACGTTCGCGAAGGCGCGCGTTCCATCGACGGTGTTCACCGAGCCGGACGCGTCGAGCGGCTTGGTCCCGTCCATCGTGCGATATCGCCCAATGGCATCGAAGTTCTCGAATGCGTACCCGATCGGGTTGATGATCTTGTGACAGCCGGCGCAGGAGCCGTCGTTCTCGAGGACCTCGAAGTTCTGCCGAACGGTCTTGGCATTGTCGAACTGGAAGGCCGTGGCCGCTCCTGGCGGAGGGGGCGCAATCGTCTTGCAGAGGATCTTTTCCCAGACCAGCTTTCCGGCGCGCGGCGGGTTGGTCTGCGAGGCATTCGAGTCGACGAGAAGGAGGGCTGCACGCGTGAGCAGACCGGCACGCGCGTTGGCGTCGAGCTGCACGGGACCGAAGCCGCTCGCCGGTGCGCCCGTCGCTCCGTAGATGGCTGCTATGTTCGAGTCGACTTCGGCGAAGGTGGACGTGAAGAGCGAATCGAGCTTGCCGTCGCCGTCGACGAGAACGTGGCGAATGAAGCGGCGCATTTCCTCGCGCGCGCTTGCCTGCACGCCCTCGTTGTACTGCGGGAAGAGGGTCGGGTCCTTCGATGCCGGCATGTCGAGACCGAGCCACTCGGTGTGGAAGATGTCCGCGTTCTGGGCGAACTTCAGATTGCCCATCATTCGGTCGATCTGCGCCGTGATCCCCGCCTCGTCTTCGAACCTGCCTTGGTCGACGGCGTCGAGGAGCGCGTCGTCGGGCATCGAGCCCCAGAGGAAGTAGCTGAGGCGCGAGGCGAGCTCGAACGACGGAAGACGAACGACGCCGCTTTCGATCTTGGCGGCCTCGCCGTCGATCTCCCAGTGATAGAGGAAGCGCGGCGACTGGAGCATCGCCGTGACGACCACCCGAATCGCGTCTTTGAGAGGATACGTGAGGGTGGTGCGCGCGGTCTGGTAGAGCGCGTTCAGGTTCGCCGCTTCGTCGTTCGACAGCGTATGGCGATACGCGCGACGGCCGAAGCGACGGATGAACGCATCGGCGCAGGCGTCTTCACCCTTCGACGCGGTATCGCACGCGAGAAAGGCATCGAAGTTCGCGACCGCCTTGGTGGCCAACGTCTCGGCCGATGTTCGGAGCATGTCCGCGGTGTCGGTCGAGAGGAGCGGCGCCTGCGAGAAGCCATTCGTCCCCTTCGGATCGGTAGGTAGCGACGAGGCGATGGTCGGATCAGCAAAGAGGTCGCGTACCGTGTTGAGGTATTCGGCCTCCGTGAGGCGACGGAGCGGCATGGCTCCCGCGGCGTTCGGATCGAGGTTCGACGTATCGCCCGTGAGCGGCGGCTTTCCTCCCCCTCGATTGTCGGAACCATTCGTTCCGGATGCGTCGTCGTCACCGATGTGGCCGATGCACGCGGCCGTTCCGGCGAACAAGATCGCCGCGAGACCGACCAAGGGAGATCGCAGAGCTCCGTTCATCGTGCGTTCGTTCCCGAGCGCTCGACTTCCCGTTGCCCGATCCGCAAGGCGCGCAGAAGAAAGCGACGGAGCCGAGGCCCTCCCTCTCCCGTTCGACCGACGCACGGCTGCACGACGTCATCGGGTGGCCAGCGCTCCCACCTCGAGGCGTGGAGCTCACTTCGAGCACCATGGAAAATTTGCGCTGACCCGACATTGGCGGTTCGCCCCATCGAGAGGAGGAGGAAGTACCGGCCGAGCATCGGCTCGGTCGGAGAGTGTGGTCTCGGAGCAAGCCGGAGGATCTCGCGGGCTCCCGCGAATGGTTCGCCGCAAGCTCCGTCGAACACGTCACCGAATGACGAGCCAGTGCCGGACGTGTGTCATGCAGTGTCGGTCCACCACAGACGTCGAGACACCACCACCTGCACGTGCCGGCGTGGCGAAACGCGATTCGTGAGCGCGACCGCTGCCCGTCGACGCGTGCAGACTCCAATCGTCGCGCCCCATGTTCCAAGGCGCGCGAGCGATCTATCCACAAGTCACTCCCATCCTGTGGAAACAAAGGATGCGGAAGTGCGATGTGGCCGTGCGGACACATCCTCTTTGTGGAGGATGTTCGACCGCGTCACGCAATCGATACTGTGAGGTCGAAATCGACGCTCGGGAGGAGTCGGCGCTGCCGGCTGCGGAGAGCGGATCGGTCTCTTCTTACTTTCGTAGAGGTTTCTTTGCGGGGGCCTGGAGAGTCGAAATTGAAGAACCAACCGACGAGCGAGATGACTCAGTCGACCCGACGAAATAGGAACGAATTGGCCGAAAAACTTATGGGGAAGAGCGCATGAAAGTGCCGACAGTTCCCCCGTCGGGCTCGCTCCGACCCGAAGCCCATGACACCTCGCTGAAAACGCGGTTCATGCCCCGCGTGATCGTGGCGGGCTCGCCCACCGAGCTCGCGCGAATCACCGACGAGCTCGCACGCTCGGGGTTTCGCGCAGACCTCGTGACAGTGTCGAACCGAAGTGACCTCGAGCCTGCCCTCGGCAAGGCGCTCGACGTCTTCGTGTGTGGCGAAGGCATTCCATCGCTTTCACCTCGCGACATCCGCCTCGCCCTCGACGCGCGAGACATCGACGCGCCGCTGGTCGTTCTCACGGAGCAGACGACCGCGCAGTCGCTCGACACCGCGCGCAGGGCGCGTGCTGCCGATGTGGTCGACGAAGCGGGCATCACCCGGCTGTCGTTCGTTCTCACACGCGAAGTCGAACGGAAGCGCGCGACGGACGAGTGGCTGCGCGAACGAGACAACGCGGAGCACGCGCGGCGCCGAAGGGAACGCGACCACGACATCGCGAAGCTCGAGCGGAACGAATTCCTGATGAGCTTTCTTCGCGAGATTCGAAGGCCGCTCAATCGCACGCTCGACAACTACGACCGGTTGCTCCGCGAGGAGAGCGAGGCTCTCTCCGTCGATGGCCAAATTGCCCTCAAGTCCATCGAACAGGGAACGTGCGCCATGCTGGCGGTCCTGAACGACGTGCTGGACCTGGCGTCGGTGAATCGAGAATGGCTGGAGGTCCTCGCGACCGCCGTGACCAAACACAGCGTTCCCTTCGATCGGATGGCCAGGCACGTGCGCGACGTGGTGGGCACGGCGGAACGCGCCGAGCGAGCCGCTCGCATGCGCATTCTCCACGTCGACGCTTCACGCCAGAACCGCGACGTCGTTCGACAGAGCCTCGCCGGTGAGTTCGAGCTCCTCGAAGCGCACGATGCCGAGGAAGGCATCGTGAAGGCGGCCCGAGACGCCCCCGACCTCATTCTCATGGACATCTCGCTGCCTCGCCTCGACGGTTGTCAGGCAACGGCGCGATTGAAGGCCGACCCGAAGCTGAAACGCATTCCGGTCATCGCCATCGCCGCACAACCCGGCGACGACGAACGACGCCGTGCGCGCGAAGCCGGTTGTGTCGAATACCTCACGATACCGCTCGAACAGGACCTCCTCGTCGACACGATGAGGCGTCATCTCTCGAGTGATACGAGGGTCTCCTCCACGCGCCTTCGCCTCGTCTGAACGATGCACACTCGCGCTCAGCGGCGAATCTGGTCGTCGAGCGAGACGCGACGGAACATCCCGAGCGCACGCGCGGTGACCGAGACGTACTTGGTAGCGCCGCCGACGTCACGAACTGCGCCGTCCACCGGGCTCTCCTTGGGTATCGCGCCCGAGAGAGCCAGGTGCGCGGCGCGTTTGCCTTCCTCGATCTGACGTACGCGAAACGGTTTCCAGAACAAGCCGCCGAACGCCCCGCCTTCGAGATCGTGAGCCGGGCGCACGGTGAGGATGTCGAGATGGCGCCAGCCGAGCGCGTTGCGCACCACGATGCGCTGAGCCTCGGAGAGGGCCGCACGCTCCATCGCATCTTCGAGGAGCTCGAGGGTCGCGTTGTGCTCCTTGGCGACCACGAGGTCGCGCCCGATGCGCTCGTTGACGAGAATGTCCACGAGGCGCGTGAGCAGGCGGGTTCCTCGAAGAGTCCCGCCCTCGGGACGCGCATTCGGCTCCGCCGAGACGACCACGATGCGGTTGCGGTCGGCGTTCTTGTCGATCACGTACGAGATGGGCGCGTTGTTGACCGCGCCACCGTCCACGCGTTGCCCGCCGTCCGGAAGCGTAGGAGGCACGAAGAGTCCGGGGAAAGCCGAGCTCGCGGCGGCCACGCGCGCAATGACCGGCCAGCGCAACTCGTCGGCGAAGTCTTCCGCGAAGAAGTGATGATCGTCCTCGTGCGTGAGCTCACCGGCGTAAGGCGCGCCTCGTAGGTCGGTCGTCACGATCGTCAGCTTGATCGATTCGAGCTGCGAAGGACGTCCTCGCGCGAACAGCGTCCGGAGCGCTCGGAGCACGATCGCCTCGACGCCCTCCGTCGTCGACAGCCCCTGGAGTGGTGCCAACGTCGGACGCGCGAAGTTCAAGATCGAGGCCTGGTCGCGCCAGAGCGTCTCGAGCAGCTCGGTGGCGTCGTCGAAACGTCCGAGCGCTGCGCCGGCCGCGAGCAGCGTGGCGTTCAGCGCGCCGGCACTCGCCCCGACGAAGCGATCGAACCCGATGCCGTTTCGCGCGAGCGCACGCGTCACGCCGGCTTCGAAGGCCCCTTTCGCGACCGCGCCCGCAAGCACGAGCGCACGCGGATCTTCCCCGTTTTCCCCCATGAAACGAGGATAGCGAGCTCTGCCTGCCGAGGGAACGCACGGAGCACGGCGGACTCCGACGAGACGTGCCGCGGGCGGGATCGGCGCCGAATGCGTCCCTCCGTCGCGCGAAGCGCGGCATTCCGCTCGACACCGACGGGCCTTCGCGTAAGTCTGCGGCCCGAGTCCATGGCAGTACTCGTGGTCGCCGAGAAGCCCAGCGTCGCGCGGGACATCGCCCAGGTCCTCGGTGCACGAGGGCGCGGCGAGGGCCATTTCTCGGGCGCGGGTTTCGTCGTGACGTGGGCCATCGGTCACCTCGTCACGCTCGCGGAGCCTCACGAGATCAAACCGGAGTGGAAGCGCTGGCGCCTCGCCGACCTGCCGCTCTTGCCGTCGTCGTGGCCTCTCGTCGTCTCGGGCAACACGCGCGATCAGTTCCGCGTCGTGGAGAAGTTCCTTCGCTCCTCCGACGTGCGCGAAGTCGTCTGCGCGACCGACGCCGGGCGCGAAGGAGAGCTGATCTTCCGTTACATCTACGAAGCGGCGCGCGCGAAAAAGCCGGTGAAGCGACTGTGGATCTCGTCGCTCACGGCCGACGCCATCGCCAACGGCTTCCGCTCGCTTCGGAGCGGAAAAGACTTCGATCGCCTGGCCGACGCCGCAAGGGCTCGCAGCCGAGCCGACTGGCTCGTGGGCATGAATCTCTCGCGCCTCTACAGCGTCGTGCACGACGACAACCTCTCCGTCGGTCGCGTGCAGACGCCCACGCTCGCGATGCTCGTCGCGCGCGAGCTCGAGATCCGCGAATTCGTGCCCGAGGACTATCTCGAGGTCGTCGCCACGTTCGCCCCGCCGGACGCGGCGAAGCCGACCTACGAGGGAACTTACGTGCGCCCCGGCGTGAAGGAGCCGGACACGAAGCGGCTTCCGCCCGACGGGAAAGACGCCGACGCGATCATCGCGCGCGCCAAACGCGGCCAAGCACGCATCGAGTCGGTCGAGCGTCAGCAGAGGAAGCTTCCTCCGCCTCAGCTCTACGATCTCACCGAGCTGCAACGTCACGCCAATCGCTTGTACGGATTCACGGCGGAGCGAACGCTCAAGATCGCCCAGAGTCTCTACGAGAAGCACAAGTTGATCAGCTACCCCCGTACCGACAGCCGGCACCTGTCGAAGACGGTGGCGAGCACGCTACCTGCCATCGTTCGCGCCATCGAAGAGCCGTATCGCGCTCATCTTGCCGAAGGCACCGGAGTTCGTCCGCTCGGCCTCCGATTCGTGGATGATGCACACGTCTCGGATCACCACGCGATCATTCCCACGGAGACGAAGCGCCCCGCCTCGCTTCCGCCCGACGAACAGAAGATCTACGACCTCGTCTGTCGTCGCTTGCTCTCGGCCTGGCACGTCGATCACGTCTTCGCCGTCACCACCGTCGTCACGGGCATCGTCACGACGGGTGCCGAGGGAACCACCACCGACCGTTACGTGAGCACGGGCACCAGCGTCGAGATCGAAGGCTGGAAGGTTCTCGACGTTCCTCTCGGCAACCCGCGCGCCAAGAGCAGCGCTCCCCCGGAGCCCACGCTACCCGGCGGCCTCGCCAAGGGCATGGTCCGTCGTGTAGCGGATGCCAAGGCCGTGGCCAAGAAGACACGGCCGCCGCCGCGCTTCACCGACGGCACGCTGCTCACTGCCATGGAAACGGCAGGCCGCACGCTCGACGAGAAGGAGCTCTCGCGCGCCATGCGCGACCGGGGGCTCGGAACGCCCGCCACGCGCGCCGCGATCCTGGAGACGCTCCTACGCCGCGAATACGTCGTGCGCGACGGCAAGCTCCTCGCCGCCACCGACAAGGGCGTCGGGCTCGTCGAGCGCGTGCATCCGCACGTGAAGAGCCCGGCGATGACCGGCGAGTGGGAAGCGAAGCTCGCCCGCATCGAACGAGGCGAAGAGAATCTCGACTCCTTCATGAAGGAGATCGAGCGCTACGTGCACGAGGTCATCGGCGGAACGCCGAAGCCCACGGAGAGCGCGAGATCGGAGAGAACGTCGAGCCATTCTTCGAGCTTCCCGCCGCCGGAGCGCGCGAGCTCGCCAGCTCTGCGCACGGCCTCGCGAAGCTCGAGTCTTCCTCCGGCGCGAACGCCCACGAACGACGCCCCCGCGCGTCCCTCGCCGCCTCGCAAAAAACGTGAGCGCACGAACGATCTCGCCGGAATCCTCCGCGCGGAGTTCGGATTCGAATCGTTTCGCCCTTACCAAGAAGACGTTTGCCGAGCCGCCGCCTCCGGCAAAGACGTGCTGCTCGTCATGCCGACCGGCGCCGGCAAGTCGCTTTGCTATCAATTGCCCGGCATCGCGCGTGGCGGCACCACCTTGGTCGTCAGCCCGCTCATCGCGCTCATGGAAGACCAGGTGGCGCAGCTCGTCGGGCGCGGGTTCGCCGCGGAGCGCATCCACTCCGGGCGCGATCGCCTCTCGTCGCGCGCCGCCTGCAAGGCGTACCTGGAAGGCGAGCTCGACTTCCTCTTCATCGCTCCCGAGCGGCTGCGCGTGCCCGGATTTCCGGAGATGCTCGCCCGGCGCAAGCCCACCCTGATCGCCATCGACGAGGCCCACTGCATCTCGCAATGGGGTCACGACTTCCGCCCCGACTATCGGATGCTCGGAGAGCGACTGCCGCTGCTCCGCCCCGCGCCCGTAATTGCACTGACGGCCACGGCAACCCCCTCCGTCCAAGACGACATCGCCGAAGAGCTCGGCCTCTCGAGTTCCGCGCGCTTCATCCACGGCTTCCGACGCACGAACATCGGGGTGGAGGTCATCTCCCGGCCTCCGGGTGATCGCCCCGACGTCGTGCGACGCTTGCTCGACGATCCCGCACGGCGCCCGGCCATCGTCTACGCACCGACGCGCAACGAATCCGAAGAGCTCGCGAGCGCTCTATCGCGCAAGGTACGCGCGGCGGCCTACCACGCCGGACTCGCCACCGACGTTCGCGACGACGTGCAGGCCCGCTTCCTCGCCGGAAAGCTCGACGTGATCGTCGCCACCACCGCGTTCGGCATGGGCATCGACAAGCCCGACGTCCGCACGGTCATCCACACCGCGCTGCCATCGACGGTCGAGGGCTATTACCAGGAGATCGGCCGCGCAGGCCGCGATGGCAAGCCTTCGCGTGCCCTCTTGATCCATTCCTACGTCGACACGAAGACGCACACCTTCTTCCTCGAACGCGATTACCCGGAGACGTCGATCGTCGCGGCCGTCAAAAAGAAGATATCGGCCAAAGGTATTTCGATATCGGACCTGTCCACACGGTCGAAGATCGCCCCCGAGATCTTCGAGAAGGCCCTCGAAAAACTCTGGGTGCACGGCGGTGTGCGAATCCAGGGCGACACGGTGGTGCCGGGTGAATCGGATTGGCGCAAAGCCTACGAGAAGCAGCGCGCGCACAAGACCGAGCAGCTCGACCGGATGCAGACCTATGCCGAGACCACGAGCTGTCGCATGCTCGGCCTCGTTCGGCACTTCGGCGATCAGAACGACAGCGGCAAGCCTTGCGGCATCTGCGACGTGTGCGCGCCCGACGCCTGCACCGCGCAGGAATTCCGAACGGCGAGCCACGGCGAGCGCGCTGCAGCGCTGAAGATCATCGAAGCGCTCCGCGAGCGCGACGGCCGCGCGGTGGGCCAGATCCATCGTGACCTCTTCGGCGACGGCTCGCTCGACCGCCGCGCCCTCGATCACGTGCTCGGCGCACTCGCCCGCGCCGGCGAGATCACGATCACGCAGGAGGCGTTCGAAAAAGACGGAACGAAGATCCCATTCCAGCGCGTTCGCCTCGCTCGGTTCTTCGCCGGCGACGAGCGCCCTGCCGCCCCCTTGCGCGTCGTGGCCACGCCTGCGCGAAAGCCCCGCGAGCGTTCGCGCAGCACCAAACGAAGCAAACGCAGCAAGCGCCCCAAACGAACTCGCTCCCCTCGCTAAGCCGATATGCCCGCGAGGGAAACCTCGAGATCCAGGTGTGAACGCCGCTTACCTGATCACCAAGGACACTTGGCGAGCGCCAGAACCGCGAGGATGCGCGCGTTCACGGTTTCGAATTCACGCAGAGCCAGCTGAATTTCGGCCGAGCGAAGCGCCTGAGCGGTGGTGACGAGCTCGAGGCTCGTACCTCGCCCTTCCTGATAGGAAACACGCGTCAGGCGATCGTTCTCCGCAGCGAGATCGCGTGCTGCCGAAGCCACTCGACGACGATCGTCCGCGACTCCGACTCCGCGCCTTGCGCGGTCGATGTCGATCAGAGCCTGCCGGCGTTGGGCCTCGGCGCGCTCGTAAGCCTGAAGCTCCTGAGCGCGGGTATCGCGGAGATTGCCGTAACGTGCGCCGCCATCCCAGATGGGCACGGTCAATACGGCCTGGACGTTCCACGTGCTATTCGGCGCTGCTCCGGTATCGACGGTCGTCGTCGCTACTTGGGATTGGAGGTTCACCGAGGGGGAGAACTGAAACCAGACATCGTTCACGTTCCGGCGGGCGATCCGCACGCGCGTGAGGAGCGTCGCTACGTCCGGCCGTTCGTCCACCGTTTCGACCGGTTTGCAGATCGAGCGAGCGTCGCGCTCGAGCCCGTTGATATCGACCGTCGGCGGAACGCCGATCTGGTCCGGGATGCCTAGAGCCAATCCCAGGTTCTCGCGGTTCTGTCGCAACGTCTCGTCGCCGGCCACGAGCGTCGCGCGGGCATCTTCCACGTCCTGGCGGGCACGAACCACGTCGATGCCCGTGGCGCCGCCGAGCGCCTGCTTGCGCGAGGTGAGGTCGAGACGCTGGAGAGCGTTCCTGAGCCCGATGCGATTCAGCTCCGCGATGCGCTCAGAGGTGACGACGGCCACGATGGCATTCGCGACACCGAGTGCAATCTGGCGCTTCGTCTCCTCGACGGACTGGCGGGCGGCATCGATCGCCACGTTGGCGGTGCCGATGGCGTTCCAGGCGCGAAGCGCGATGAACGGCTGGACGGCGACGATCGCGCCCGTGAAGTAGTTGGGATAGGGAGTATTGACCGGACGTGTCGTCGGCACGCCATTCGCGCCGAAGCCGCTGAATTGGGCGGTGGTGTTCGTGATGATGTTGTGGGTGTACGTCCCGGTACCGTTGATGGTGGGAAGCACACCGGCGAGCGCGACACGCGACTGCCCCTCCGCACGCGCGACCTCTTGGATGGCGATGTGGAGATCCGTCGAGCGTGCGCGGATGTGTTTGAGGGCGTCCTCCCAGGTGCCGATCTCGAGGGCCGCCCGGGGAACCGGGGTGAGCATCGGGTCGGAGACTTCTGGCGGAGGCGGCAGCTCGGTAGTCTGCGCAGCGAGCGGATTCTGAGGTTGGACCGGCGGCGGAGGAGGAGCTTCCGCCCGCCCAGGTACTCGCGGCTGTGCGTACGAAACGTGCTCGACGAAGACCATCGCAAGGAGCGCACACGCGAGAGGCCTTCGCATCGGGCGGCCATTATCGCCGAGAAGAACCGTTGCGGGTTCCACGTATCTTCGCGATCTCGACGCCGTACTCTCGTGGCTGCGGATTTGCTCCCCACCCGCCCTCCCTCCTCGAAGGTCCGACGCACACACCGGGCTCCGAGGGTCCCCGGCAAGACGCGGCGCGCAGCGACCCACGAAGTGCCTTCCAAAACAGGGGCGATACGGCTGAGCCATCGCCGATACGAGATCTTCGGCCGCGGCAGGTTCTCGCGGTATGATGGCCGCCCTGAACCGCGCAGAGAACTCCGACCAACGCATGTCCGTACCTCCCGTATCCATGAAAGGGAGTGCCGACCCGGCAGCGCTCCACGCGAAGCTCGAGGCGGCCGCAATCGCCTCGCCGGAAGACGCCATCGCGGCCTGCGAGGGAGTCCTCGTCCAGCTCGAAGGCGCCGACACCACCGTCGGCACGACGCGCCTCGTGCTCGCCCGCGCCTTGTTCGAGAAGGCACGCGCGCTGTCACGGCTCGGTCGTTCGCGCGAAAGCCAGATCGTCGTCGCGGAGCTGGTTCGCCGTTCGGAACACGACAGCGAGCCCGAGGCCCGAAGGCTCGTCTGCCGAGCGCTCTTCGGTCAATCGCGCGACCGGCTCGCGGAGCAGAACGCCGACCGCCGGCAGATCATCACCGAGTACCGCCACATCCTGCACATCGCGGAGCGCGCGCCGGCACTCGATCACGTGGCCGTGGAAGCGCTGTACCATATCGCTCTTACCCACGGAAAAATCGCCCTCGAGCGCTCCAATGCGGAGCACCGCGAGCGCGCAGAGCAGCGCTTCGTCGAAGTGAAACAGCGCTTCGGTGAATCGGCGGATCCGGCGATCGTCTACTGGCTCGAGCGCTGCAACGACGCTCAGACCATCCTCGGCGCGACCGCGACCGCCGACACCTGAAAGGCAGCTGAAACGCAGCTCGTGGGCTTCGAAGTTGCCTTTCGACGGGGCCATGCCTCCTCGCAAAGGGTCATCTCCTTCGCTCGCCCTCGTGCCGGAAGACGCCTCGTACGAGCAGGTCGCCCTCGCCGCGCGCGATTGTCGGGCCTGCGGGCTCTACGCTCGCGCCACGCAGACCGTCTTCGGGGAAGGCGCCGTGCCCTCGCCGCTCATGCTCGTCGGCGAACAACCGGGCGACAAGGAAGACCTCCAGGGCCACCCGTTCGTCGGCCCAGCAGGACGCATTCTCGACGAGGCCCTCGAGCGAGCGGACATTCCGCGCGAGCAGGTCTACGTGACGAATGCGGTGAAGCACTTCAAATGGGAGCCGCGCGGAAAGCGGCGCATGCATGCGAAGCCGAACATGGCCGAGGTCCATGCGTGCCATGGCTGGCTCGAAGCCGAGATCGCGCTCGTCCAACCTGCGGTGCTCGTGTGTCTCGGCGCCACGGCCGCCGCCGCCATCTTCGGTTCAGGCTACAAGCTGATGGAGAACCGGGGCCACGTGACGACCGACTCACCGTGGGCGCAGCGAGTCATCGCCACGTACCACCCGAGTGCGCTGCTCCGAATGATGCCGGACGAGGACGCATACACGCAGGCGATGGCATTTCTCGTCTCGGATCTCGAGCTCGCTGCCTCGTTCGTGAGCTTTCGAACCGAACGGCGTCGCGAACGCCGTCCGAGCGAGTCGCTCCTCGGACGGCGTGCAAGTCATCGAGCCGGCTGATCAGCTCTTCTTCGCGAACTTCGCCGGGTCGGCTTCGAACTTCTTTTTGCAGCCGCCGCAGCAGAAGTAATACGTCTTGCCTTCGTACTCGACCTTCGGCGAGCTCGCCTCGACGGTGAACTCTTCGCCCGAGACGGGGCACTTCGTGGTGTCACCGACCTTCGCTTCGCCGGGCTCTTTCACCGGGCCCTTGGCAGCCGTCGTTCCACCGGCGGCGGCGGTCGACGCCGCAGGTGCCGAAGACGACGGCGCCGAAGACGACGGCGACGTGGGCTCCGGCTGGTTGCCACCGCACGCGACGAGCGCGAGCATGCAGGCGAGGGGCGCGAGAAGCGGCGCGAGGACACGGCGGGTGCACGAGAGAATCATCCGGATACGCTATCGCGAAATCGGTCTCGATGCTCGATGTCAGCGGCTGCGCTGCTCCGCGGCCTCACGGAACAGCGCCAGAGGACTCCAGCGACCGCTTGGGCTCGCACTGCGCGGCGAAATCCATCGCAACCGCATCTGCACCTCGGCGCCGAGTAGATTCGTGACGAGCATCGGACACCGCTGCTCGCGATCGATTTCCACCTTTGCCGACTGCAAAGCTCGCCAGAGGAGACCGGCTCCTCGTTTCCCCCACCCCATGTTCGAAGGCGTAGCGGAGTCGACGCCTTCACGCAAATACGTCGTGCGTTTCTCGCGCGACCTACCGCACGCGTGGTCGAACGCTCGACAATCACGCGGCAGCTCGCCCCACGCGTGACGCTCTGACGTCGCAGAGGTGTCAGCCCTTCTTCGACGAGGACTTCTTCTTCGCACCTGCGCGCTTCTTCGACGAAGCCTTCTTCTTCGAAGAGCCCGTCTTCTTCGATGCGGATTTCTTCTTTCCGCTCGAGCGCTTCTTCGGAACCTTCGCGCCCTCTGCTCGCGCTTCGGAGAGACCGATCGCGATCGCTTGCTTGCGGCTCGTCACCTTCTTGCCGGAGCGGCCGGACTTCAGCGTCCCGGCCTTCTCCTCGCGCATCGCACGCGCGACCTTCGCACCGGCCTTCTTGCTGTATTTCCTGCCGCCCGCCTTCTTCTTCGCTGCCATCGTTCGAAACTCCTTCGAGGGTTGACTCGATAGGCGCTGGCTCGTTGCAAGTCGGGCGCCATGACGACGACGCAGCACGCCGCCTCATGCATACGGAACGCAACTACCTGCATCCTTCACGGGTCGAGCGGCATGACGCGAAGACCGTTTTCCTGGAAGAGCGGGACCAGAACGCGGTGCCTGCGCGTATCGAAGCCGATGTCTGCCGGTGATTTCACGTCCGGCAGAGCAATGGTTGCCTCGTTGGGTGCTCCGTTCGGTCGTACGCGATAGACCGCCGACGCGGCCCAGCTCGACGCGAGCAACGATCCATCATCGAGGCAGACGATCCCGTCGAGCATCCCACCGGGAAGTTTGCCCCGTCGCAAGATCTCCCCCGTCGTGGCAAGCGTGATCCACTCACCGCCGGGAAACGTGACCATCTCGAGTCTCCCATCGTGGAACGCGATGCCATTCGGCCCCTCGAAGTCGGGCCGTGCGACGACCTTGCGAGCGCCACGATCGGGGTGACGGCTATCGAAGGCGTAGATCGCGTCGGCTCCGGAGGGCGCGAAGCCCTCGCCCTTCCGAACGAGCGCGGTGTCGGTGACGTAGACGGTGCCGTCCGGTGCGGAAGCAAGGTCGTTCAGGAACACGGCTCCTGGAACCGTCACGGTACCGGCGTCCGCACCCGTGTCGGCGTCGAAGGCGCGGACGCGATCGATGTCGGCCACGAAGAGCCTTCGGTCGACCAGGGCCATGCCCTTCGGAGCACTCAGGCCGTCGGGCTTTTTGCCTCCATCGACGAACCGAAGTTCGATCTTCGTTCCGTCCGGCGAGACACGCGAGAGAAAGCCGTCGTGGTCGACGTCGAAGGGATGACCGGAGACGTTGCTGACGAAGTAGACGTCGGCGATGGGATCGTAGAGCGCCGATTCGGGCGTGGAGAAACCCTTCAGCGTGAAGCCTTTGTCCGCAGCGGCGGACGACGCGGAAACCGACGAGGAGGCGAAAGAGGCGTCGCGTCCGCACCCGAAGGTGCCCGCGAGCGCAAGGGTGGCGAGCGTAACGATCGGACGAAGGTGGCGGCGGAGCGTGACAAGCATGCGAGAAACCTACGGCCGGCCCCCGATTCTCTGGTTGCCCGCACCGGCCATCCTTGGGCCCGAACCGCTCAATCTCTCGCCCGAGGTAGGGCTGGGTTCGTCGCCGGGCCGAGACGAGAGTATGAACGAGAGGTGAGCACGGAAGGGTCCTCGAGCGGCAGCGCGCGGCGAAGTGCGCATCCGGATTCCGGCCGCCTCGCCCATCTCGTCCATCTCGGCCTGCTCGACGAAGCAACGCTCGCGAGGGAGGCACTCGAACGCCTCCGAGCCATGGCCCCCACCATCGGTGAGCAATCGAGCGAGACAACGCTTGCGTCGACGAGTCGAGTGCGGCTCGTGCGCTACTTCGCACGCCGGAAGCAGCGCATCGCGAGCTACGCGTCCCCTTATCCGGTGGTTGCACTCATCCTGGAGGGGACGAAGCGCGTCGACCTCGATGGGGTAAGCCGCGTGCTGCACGCAGGGGACGCGCTCTTGCTGTCGGCCAACGTCGCCCTCGGCGTCACCAACCTTCCCGATCCGGACACGGGCGCCTTTCGTTCGGTGCTCTTCGAGGTGCTCGGCGAAGCCCAGGCGTTGTTGTCGCGTCACTACCCAGAGCTCGCGCAAGGCGGGCCGACGACAACGAGAGCTCGCATGCAGCTCTTCACCCCCGCTCTGCCCACGCTCCAAGCCTTCGAGCACGTGTGCGAGACCGTTCTCACGGGCAGCGCGCATCCGCGCCTTCTCCATCATCGGCTCGAGGGGCTCTTGCTCGCGCTGTTCGTCGAGTCGACATCGCCTTCCGAGGACGACATCGTTCGAGCACGTGCCGACGTCGACATCGCCATGGCTCTCCGCGAGCTCGTGCGAACGTCGCCGGAGGAAGAGTTCTCGGCCCAGCGCGTCGCACGTGCGCTCGGCGTCTCCGAGGCCACGCTACGCAGACGGCTGCGCACGATGGGCACGAGCCTGCGTGCGCTCGTGGTCGAGGAGCGCATGGCGCTCGCCAAGGTGCTCCTCGACGACGGCCGACTCGACGTAGGCGACGTGGCCCTGCGGTGCGGTTACGCCTCGCACGGCAAGTTCGCCAAGCAGTTCGTTCGCTGCTACGGCGTTGCGCCGTCGGTCGCGAGAGCGCGACGGCTCAAGCCGACGGCGGAAGACGGCGCGCGAGGATGAACGAGTAAATCGTCGCGACGAGCGACGACACGATGATCGCCGCGACGGCCAGCGGCGTGCAGCCGAGCCCGGCCGCGATGATGGCAACGAGCCCTCCGAGGATGAACGCATACCCCGCGAAGCGATGCGTGCGAGCCCAGTTCTCGTCCGACGACAGCGTCCACGCCGTGCGGATGCCGATCCACGGGTTGCGCCGCATCTTCGGCATCATCAAGCCGATCGCACACCAAAACGCGCCGAGCACGAAGCCGAGGCTGGCACCGACGTTGGGCGGGTGCTCGAGCGCGGCGTAGAGGATCACGGCCTGCAGCGAGCAGAGGAGTCCCACGGTGAGCGCGCCCATCACCGCCGTGGGCGAGGCGGCAAGGCGTTCTTTCCAATCGGACGGGAGCACCCGTGCGCCGAGGCGGATGATAACCCACGACACGACCGCGATGCTCGGAAGCATCCACGCCCCGAGCGAGCGGTGCATCCAGCCGTTGGCAACACCGCGTGCATCGAAGTGCGTGGGGATGAGCTCGGGAAGACGCGTGTAGAGCGCAGCCGTCACGAGGACGGTTCCACTGAGCAAACCGATGGCCACGTGATCCGCCGTTGTGACCTTCATGTGGATGCCCCCTTGGGCTTCCGCGCGCGTGCGCGGTCGGCCAAGTCGAGAAGCTCGGCCGCGAGATCTTCGAGGACGTTGGTCTGGAGCGCGTAGACGATGCTCGTTCCCCGGCGCTCGGCGCGCACGAGCCCAGCTTCACGCAAGACGCGGAAGTGATGCGAGAGCGTGGGCTTCGTCAGGTGAAACGACTCGGCGATTTCTCCGGCGGTGAGTGAGCCGCCGCGAAGCCGGCGAAGAATCGCGCGTCGCGTTTCGTCCGCCAGGGCCTCGAATGGGGAGCTTCCCTTCGCCTTCGCCATTTTCGTCTACCATCTAATTAGACACCCATCGAACATTGTCAATGCTCGGGGCTCAAGCCGAGCCGTGCAGGCGGCCACCACCGGCTCATGAATCCTCGCTTCCTTTCGAATTCATTCACTTCGTTCGGGCTGGCCTGCTAATCGCCACGCGACCATGCGACGTATCGGGCTCGACCTCGGAACCACCAACAGTGCCGTCGCCGTCCACGACGGAGACAACGGCGGAGCCGTGAACCTCGCGCGGTTCGAGCACGCGGCTGGCGTGTCGGAGACGTGCCGCACGCTCCTCTATTTCCAGACGGGTCAGAAGCCGATCGGCGGGCCTCGCGCGATCGACCAGTACCTCCTCGGCGAAGGCCAGGGGCGCCTCATCCAATCGATGAAGTCGTACCTCGCGGATCGTTCGTTCCAGGCAACGAACATCTTCGGCCGCACGGTCTCGCTCACCGATCTGATGGGCGCGTTCCTCCGCGAGCTGCGTGCGCAGGCCGAGGCGAGCGTGGGCCCTCTGGGCAACCGCGCCGTCGTCGGTCGCCCCGTCGTCTTCGCGAGCGCCAAGAACGAAGAAGACGAAACCCTCGCCCTAGACCGCATGCGTGCTGCGCTCGCGACCGCCGGCTGGGACGACGTTGCCTTCGAGTACGAGCCGGTCGGCGCCGCCTACTACTACGAGACGCAGCTCGATCACGACGAGCTCGTTCTCATCGCCGACTTCGGCGGCGGTACCAGCGACTTCTCGCTCATCCGTGTGGGCCCTTCTCACCGAGGCCACGGTGTCGAGCGCATTCTCGGCAACGACGGTGTGGGCATCGCCGGCGACGCCCTCGACGCGCGCGTTCTGCACCACCTGGTGGCGCCGATGCTCGGCCTCGGCACCACGTACCACTCGATGTTCGGCAAAGAGCTGCCGGTTCCGGTGTGGATCTACCAGCGGCTCCTCCGCTGGCATCACCTCTCCTTCCTCAAGACGAAGAAGAACATGGAGATGCTCGAGAGCATCGCCAGCCAGGCCACGGAAGACGAGCCGATTCGCGCGCTCTTGCACGTCCTCGAGAACGATCTCGGCTATCACCTCTACCGCGCCGTCGAGCGCACGAAGGTGGCGCTGTCCAGCGCAGAAGAGGCGCTCTTCAGCTTCTCCGACGCGCCGCTCGTCATCGAGGCCCCCATCACGCGCAAGGCGTTCGAGGGTTGGATCGAAGAGGACATGACGACGATGAGCGATTGCGTCGACCGCCTGCTCGCGCGCGTGGGCGTCGATCGCAAAGACGTCGATCAGGTCTTCATGACCGGCGGCAGCTCGTTCGTCCCCGCCGTCCGGCGCATCTTCGAGACGCGATTCGGAGCCGAGAAGCTACGCGCTGGCGGCGAAATGATCTCCGTCGCCAGCGGTCTCGCACTGCGCGCCGCGCACGCCTGATTCAGCTCTCCAGCACCTTCCCGTAGAGCTCGCGGAGCTTGCTCTTCAGAAACTTCCCCGTGCTCGTGCGCGGGATCTGCGTGGGAAACACGTAGGCATCTGGCAAGGCGATCTTCGAGATGTCCTTCGCCCGGAGGTGCTGCGTGAGCTCCTCTTCGGTCGCCTTCGCTCCTGGCTTGAACACGACGGCGGCGACCGGACGTTCGAGCCACTTGGGATGGTGCGCGGCGAAGACGGCAGCCTCGAGCACCGCGGGATGGCTCATGAGCGCATTCTCGATGGAGACGCTCGAGATCCACTCACCGCCCGACTTGATGACGTCCTTTTCGCGGTCGGTGATGGTGATGTAGCCCTCGGCGTCGATCGTGACGACGTCGCCCGTCTTGAACCAACCGTCTTTCGTGAAGCGGTCCTGACCTTCGTCTCCGAAGTACGAAGAGGCTACCCAGGCGCCGCGTACCTCCAGCTCACCCATGCTCGCGCCGTCCCACGGGAGAACGTGCCCGTCGGCGTCGATGTGACGCGTCTCGAAGAACGGCGCAGCGAAACCTTGCGTGGCGCGCGCCGCGAGCTCGGTGGACGGTGCCGCGCCGTTGGCTGCGCGAAGATGGGGCTTCACGCGCGCAAGCGTTCCGAGTGGGTTGGTCTCGGTCATTCCCCAGGCGTGCGTGACCACGAGGCCGTGACGCGACTGGAAGCCGTCGATGAGGGAGACCGGTGCGGCCGCCCCGCCGATGACCATCGTGCGGACCGACGAGAGATCGTATTTGCCCTTCTCCGAGTCGAGCGCGGCGAGGATTCCGAGCCAGATGGTTGGAACGCCGCCGGCCACGGTGACCTTCTCGCTCGCCATCAGCTCGAGAAGCGAAGCAGCGTCGAGGTGCGGTCCCGGGAAGACGATCTTGGCGCCCGAGAGCACCGCGATGAACGGCAATCCCCACGCCGCGGCGTGGAACATGGGAACGACGGGCAACACGATATCGTCGATGGAACAGCCGATGAGATTCGGAAGCGCCGCCACGAGCGCGTGGAGGACGGTCGAACGATGGCTGTAGAGCACACCCTTCGGATTTCCCGTGGTGCCGGAGGTGTAACAAAGCATGGCCGCGTCGTTCTCACCGAGCTCGGGCCACACGAATTCCGGTGAGCTCTCGGCGAGCAGTTGCTCGTAGTCGAGCATTCCCTCAAAGACGGGCTCGCCCTTGTCCGGGTAGACGATGACGTGACGAAGGCTTCGGATGTTCGCGCGGAACTTGTCGAAGAGCGGCAAGAGACATTGATCGACGATGACCACCACGTCGCCCGCGTGATCGGCGATGTAACCAATCTCCGACGGCGACAGGCGGATGTTCAGCGTATGGACGACTGCGCCCATCGCCGGCACCGCGAAATAGGCCTCGAGATGAGCGCCGTGATTCCACGAGAAGGTAGCGACACGATCGCCGGGACGCACACCGAGCTTCTGGAGCGCCGACGCCAAACGACGAGATCGCTCGACGAACTGGGCATAGGTCGAACGACGCTTCGAGCGATCGGGGAAGACACTGACGATCTCGGTACGTCCGAAGTACTGCTCGGCGCGCGCGAGCAAATGACCAATCGTGAGCGGGTAGTCCATCATCCGGCCGAGCGTCATTTGGACCTCTCTTTGCCTTCATTGTGTCATTTCACGCGCGCGCAGTGGATAGCTCCTGCGCCCGCGCTGTCGTTGCCCACGAAGAAGGCCGCAGCGCCGCCGTCGGGCCGCTCCCGCTCTACTGCGCGGCGGGATAGGCGCAGCGAATTCCGATGGCGCTCCCCGCGACGTCCGCATCGTCGGGGTACTGGAGCCGCCAACTCGCGGCGACACCGGCAGCGCCGATGGCATAGCTCCCGCCGCGAACCGGGTGATAGAGGGCATCGGGGCTGTGGCACACCGGATCGACGAGCGGCGTGGGTGACGACCAACAGTCTTCGTCTCGCCATTGCCAGTCGTCGAGTAGCCACTCGCTCAGATTCCCAGCCAGATCCTGCACACGCCCGCCTTCGAGATCGACAAAGTCTTTTCCGATGTCCTCTCGGGAGACAGCCTTCGGAAACCCCATCACGCCGATGTCGGGTGGCTCCGAGGGATCGGGCAGGCAATCTCGATTGATGGCAGTCGACCGCTTTGCGGGAGTGCTCGGCGCGCGTGCGAGCACGGCGTCGGCGCACGTCGGGCGGTCGTAACCCCAGGGAAACGGATATCCGCGAAGTGCAGAATCGAGATATTCCTTTTGCGCTTCGGTGAGGAGATCCCCTCCCTGCGAAACGCAATAGGCGCGCGCAGCGGACCACGGAAGGCAGTTGACCGGGTAGTCGTCGAAACGCCCCGGCGCCTCGGTGAACGTGCAGTAGTCGTCCCAGAATTCGCCGTCCCGCCCGCCGCTGTTGGGCGACAGTCCCTGCCGACTTCCGCCGTTCGCCCGGTACTCGCTGACGGACACCTCGTGCAGGTCGACGAAGAACGGCTGCACGACGACGACACGAGGCGCGAGAAGCGTCGGCGAAGGCATGTCGACCGTCGCGCCGAGCCAGAACATGCCGCCAGGGACGCAGGCGGTATCCGACGGAGCCGTACCGGTACACGGAACGCGCTCGGCGAAAGGAGCCATGTGGCGCGGCCGTGGCGGCGGCCCCTCCTCGAGCTTTGCTGGGGAATCGATGGATCCACGCGGGCGCCCGATGTCTTCGAACCGAAACGTGAGCGTGACGTCTCGCGCCCCATCGGCGGGCGGTGCCGGCACGTCTGCCCAGATCTCGACGGAGACATGGCCGCCCGAGAGATCGAACGTGTCCGAGCGAAACGCCGTCGCGTGGACGATCTCCGCTCCGGGAGCGAGAATCGTGAACGAGGTGCCAGCCTCGATCGCCGCCGTCTCCAAGGCGACGTCGCGCCGACAGTCGTCGCACGCGAGCGAACCGTCCGCACGCAGGATCTCGATGCGCGCCGTGTCGAAGATGGGCACGGCGTCCTGACGACCTTGCGACACCCCGGTCCGCGGAAGCGCCACGTCGGAATCGAGGTGCACCACCACGTGGCCCGCTTCGGGAAGGGTCTCGCCGCACGCGACGAGGGCGAACGCGAGCGCCGCGATGCTCACCGCCGCCGGACGCATCGGAGCCCTCCGTCCATACCGTTTCGTGCCGTGGTCGGAAGCGCGCGACGCAGTACGGATGCTTCGACGTAGCTCGTCAGAAACGCGCTCCCGCGCATGATCGCCAGCGCGTTCGCGTCTTCTGGGCACGAGGGATCGTAGATGGGCGCGAGTGCCCAGCAAGCCGCACGATAATCGTGAAACCCGTCGCGCGCGAACTCACCGACGTTCGCCGCCATCCCGTGGATCCCCGCAGGCGTGGAGTCCTTCGAGCCGGCGTCCACCGGCAGGGGGCCGTACAGATGGTCGGGACCAGCGCATGCCTTACCGCCGGCGGGTACGCGTGTGCCGATGCGGCCATAGACGGCCTCGTCGCACGACGGGATCTCGTTACCCCATGGGTACGCGGTCTTGGCGTCCTTGCCCGCCGAGGTCGCGAGGTACTCCCATTCGGCCTCGGTCGGCAGGTCGCCGCCGAGGAATTCACAGAGCTCGACAGCGGTGGGGAACGGAATGCACGAGAGGGGCATGGTCTCCCGACTCGCAGCGCCTTCGAACGGGTTCGTGCTGAACGTGCAGGCCCGCACCCCATCGCTCGATTGCTCGATCCCGGGACTGTCGTTCACTGCCGGTGCAAATCGCGTTCGGAAGCCGTGCGCAAGAGCCTCCCGATAGCGCGCAACGGTCATCTCG
This sequence comes from Labilithrix luteola, assembly GCF_001263205.1. GTDB lineage: Bacteria > Myxococcota_A > Polyangia > Polyangiales > Polyangiaceae > Labilithrix > Labilithrix luteola. The sequence continues at coordinate 4,511,048 of NZ_CP012333.1, read as the reverse complement.
TAGCGGTCGACCAGCAGCGGTGGAGCAACGAACACGCGGGCAGGCACGGTGTCGAGCGGCTTCCCGCCCGACGAGAAGCGAACCGATTCGTCATTCGAGCCGAGAACGAACGGTGCACCGGGGACCATGACTTCTTCGTCGAAGAGTGGCGTCCCATCCGTTGTCATCGACGCCGAGCGAGGCTCGGGCAACGCGTTCAGATCCTCTTCGAGCTGGAGTGCCCACGGAGCTGGACTCGGATCGTCGTTCGCCGCAACGGGCGTCGGGTGGAGAACGTTGCGATCGTCGATGCACGTGCGATCGCCGGCCAAGTCCGCCATCGTGCCCGCGCACGCGATCCGGAGGACGATCGACGCGCTTCCAATGCTCCCTTCGTCGAGCGCGACCCACATCAGACGATCAATGGTCACTCCGGGTGCGGGCTCGGAGCGAGGCGTGACGTCCACACCGTTCAGGAAGAGCCGTGGCTGTTCGTCGCCCACGGGCGGGTCGGGTACGAAGTCGAGCGCGGCGTCGTCCGGCGGCGGCGGTTGGTAGCGCTCACCGCGATAGTCACGCAGATAGTCCGATGCATAAGCGCGCAGCCGAATGCGGACCCGCTCCATGCGCGTGTCGCTCGCGTACACGGTGAACGACGTGGGCCAGTCCGAGCGACTGCGCAGAGGCTGGTCGTGCGAATCGATCCAGCGTCCGTCGCTTCGGTAGACGTCGATGCGTAGTCGCGAGACGACCGATGGCACCGGCCCATCGGTGCTCACCGTGAGGTGGAGCTGTCCGAAGGGGGGAAGCTCACGCGAGCACGACAGCACGCTGCTCGCTGTCGCCGCGAGCAGGATCATCGACCCCAGCGCGATGCGCATGGTCATGCCCCGTGGCCCCGCTCTCGTCGCATCGAGGTCTTCAAGAGTATGCCTCCCGAGGCGGGGAGCAAATCGGCCGCAGAAATGACGAAAGCCCGCCCCCTCGTGAGGGACGGGCTTCGATCGGAGTGGCTGGACGTCAGTGGTGCTCGGCCGGAGCCGGGCTTCCTTCCGCCGGCGCGTGCTCCGCGCCTTCGGCCGGGTGCGCCGGAGGCTCGAAACCGCCGGGCGCGTCCTGTCCGGTTTTCGGCAGAACCCTCACGTTCTGGTCTGCGTCGTAATCACCGCGACGCTCCGTGTCGTTCAGCGTGTAGGCGAAGAAGATGCCGATGAACAAGATCGCGCTGACGAAGATGAGCGCGTTGAACTTGTTGTCCCACTTCAGGTGCATGAAGAAGGTCACGACGAGCGCGGCCTTGCAGCTTGCAATGAGGATGATGAGGACGATGTTCAACCGGCCGAGGTCGACGTAGGACTGGCCGACCGTCAGCACCGTGAAGAAGACGAGCGCGAGGAAGATCCCGACGTAGAAGATCACCGGCGAGACGTGCGCGTGAACCGCACCTTCGTCGTGGCCTTCAGCGCCGTGAGCGTGTTCGAGAGAAGCCATGGTTCCGGGTTCCTCGCTTCAGATCAGGTAGAGGAGCGGGAAGAGGTAGATCCACACGAGGTCGACGAGGTGCCAGTAGAGCGCCGCGATATCGACCGCCGTGAAGTACTCCTTCGAGAACTCGCCCCGGTTATTGCGGAGCCAGATCCAGATGAGGATACCGATACCCACGATGACGTGGACACCGTGGATACCCGTCATCATGAAGTAGATTCCGAAGAAGGAACCCGTGTTCGCCGGGAGCGGCGGCGAGCCGTGCGCAAGGTGCTCGAGGTGCGGGTGGAAGAACCGCCCCGGGAGGAGCCCCGCCTCGAACTTGTGCTTGTACTCGAAGAACTTGATCACGAGGAACATGCACGCGCAGCCGATGGTGACGAGCAGGTAGTTGCCCGTCGCCTTCTTGTTGCCGACCTGCGCCGAACGCACCGCGAGAGCCGCCGTGAGCGACGAGAAGAGCAGCACGATGGTGTTCGTGGCGCCCATGATCTTGTCGAGCTGGTGGCTCGCCGCCTTGAACATCTCGGGGTACCAGCTGCGGTACACGCCGTAGGCGACGAAGAGGCCGCTGAAGAAGAGGAGCTCCTGCGCAAGGAACACCCACATACCCAGCTTCGCGGCATCGAACTGCTGCGCGGGAGTATCGAAGTGGTGCGCGAGCCACTTCGGATGCGCGTGACCGTGTCCGTCGCCGTGCGCGGACTCAGCGCTTGCGGCTTCCGTGCTCATGCGTGTGCCTTTCCGTCGGCATTCTTCTTGGGGAAGAGGGGATCGTCGAAGCCGTCATAGAGCTCGTCGTCGGTCGCGAGGTGGTAGTCGTACTGACCGCGCGTGAGGACGGGATCCTTGACGAAGTTGAAGGTCGGAGGCGGCGTCGGCGTCATCCACTCGAGAGCCGCCGAGCCCCAGGGGTTACGCGGCGCCGGCTTACCACCGAGCAGCGAGCGGATGAACATGACGAGCAGGACGACGAAGCCGAGGCCGAGGATCCACGAGCCGATGGTCGAGATCTGGTGGAGCTGCTCGAACTCCGGCAGGTAGTCGTAGTAGCGGCGCGGCATACCACGCGAGCCGAGCACGAACTGGACGAGGAAGGTCGTGTTGAAGCCGATGAACACGAAGAACCAGCCGATACGAGCCAACTTCTCGTCGTACATCTTGCCGGTGAACTTCGGCCACCAGTAGTGGAGGCCGCCGACGAAGCCCATCACGGTGCCGCCGACCATGACGTAGTGGAAGTGCGCCACGACGAAGTACGTGTCGTGGAGGTGCACGTCGACCGCGAGCATGCCGAGGAAGAGGCCGGTGAGGCCGCCGATCGTGAAGAGGAAGAGGAACGAGAGCGCCCAGAGCATCGGCGACTGGAGCGAGATCGAGCCCTTGTAGAGCGTCGCGACCCAGTTGAAGACCTTCACGCCCGACGGGATGGCGACGAGGAAGGTCAGCGCGCTGAACACCATCGTCGCGTATTCGCTCATACCGGCGACGAAGAGGTGGTGGCCCCAGACGAGGAAGCCGAGGAGCGCGAGGCCGAGCGAGCTCATCGCGATCGCCATGTAACCGACCGGCTCGCGGCGGGAGAACGTCGCGAGGATCTCGCTGACGACGCCCATGCCCGGGACGATCATGATGTAGACGGCGGGGTGCGAGTAGAACCAGAAGAAGTGCTGGTAGAGGACCGGGTCGCCGCCGAGGCGCGGGTCGAAGATGCCGAGGCCGAGGAAGCGCTCCATCGTGAGGAGGAGGAGCGTGATCGCGAGGACCGGCGTCGCGAGGATCTGGATGATCGACGTCGCGTAGAGCGCCCACGTGAAGAGCGTGAGGCGGCGCCAGGTGAGGCCCGGGGCGCGCATCTTGTGGACCGTCGCGATGAAGTTCACGCCGGTGAGGATCGACGAGAAGCCCATGACGAACGCGGCGAGCGTCATCGGGATGACCGACGTGGCGCTGCCGACGCCGCCGTGCGCGGGGTCGCTCGAGCTGTACGGCGTGTAGAAGGTCCACCCCGTGTCGATGCCGCCGTTGATCATCGAGTAGAGACCAAAGCAGGCGCCGAACAGGTAGATGTAGAAGCTGAGGAGGTTCAGCTTCGGGAACGCGACGTCCTTCGTGCCGAGCTGGATGGGCAACATGATGTTGCCCAGCGCCGCTGGAATCGACGGGATGATGAAGAGGAACACCATCACCACGCCGTGGAGCGAGAACATCTTGTTGTAGGTGTCCGCATCCATCAGCGTGCGGCCCTTCGTGAAGAGCTCCGCGCGAACGAGCAGCGCGAAGATTCCGCCGAGGGCGAACGAGATGATGACGCTGATGAGGTACATGACGCCGATCCGCTTGTGATCGAGCGTGACGAACCAACTCATCAGCCCCTTCTTGTCGAGGTAGCTGGCGTTCGGATCGACCTCTTCGTGGTGTCCGGGTGCGGTCGTGATGGCGGCCATTTTCTGAGACTCCAGGCTCCCGAGGACTGCTTTACTTCAAGCTCTTGACGTACGAGATGACGGCGTCGAGCTGATCGTCGGTAAAGCTCCCGGCGAAGGTCGGCATCTGCACGTTGTTGTAACCGGCGACGATCTTCGCGTTCGGCTTGAGGATCGATTCGCGGATGTAGTTTTCGTCGGCCATGACCGGCGCGCCGCCCGAGATGGGCTGGGGCTGACCGAAGATGCCCGCGAGCTTCGGGCCCGGCGACTTGCCGCCGCCGATCGTGCCGGAGCCGCCCATGCCGTGGCAGGTCGGGCAGCCCTTCTCGACGAAGAGGCTCTCGCCCCACTTCTCGACGGTGCACTCGACGGCGGGCGTTCCGCAGAGCTTCGGCTTCTTGCCGAGCGTCGCGACGAACTCTTTGTGCTGCTCGGGGGTCTCGACGATGACGTTCGCGAGCATGCCCGAGTGGCTCGTTCCGCAGTACTCGGCGCAGAAGACGTGCGCGGGGCCGACGACCGTGGGGGTGAAGGCGATGAACGAGTACTGGCCCGGGACCGCGTCACGCTTGAGGCGGAACTCCGGGATGAAGAACGAGTGCAGGACGTCCTGCGAGGAGATGATCATCTTGTACGGCTTGTTCACCTCGAGGTGCAGGTCCGAGGTGCGCGAGCCACCGGGGTACTCGAACTCCCAGGCCCACTTCTTCCCGTGGACGCGGATCTCCGTCGCGCCTTCCGCCGCCGTGGCGTTGTGGATCCACGAGCTGAAGCCGACGTGGAAGAGGAAGATGATGAAAATCGACGGAGTGACCGTCCAGAAGATCTCGAGCTTGTTGAAGTGCCCCGTCGGCTCGCTCTTCACGCCCTTACGACGCTTGTACTTCTGAACGAAGAACAGGATCAGGCCCGTGATCACGACGGTGAACACGACCGAGAACCAGAAGATGAAGTTGTAGGCGCTGTCGACAGACGCGGCCGAATCCGCCATCGCCGGGGGGAGCTGCCAGCTCGATGCTTGGGGCTGCATCATCTCGTCGTCACTCCTTCACGCAGACGCGCCCGCGCGCGCCTCATCGTCCTGTTTGGGAAGGGCACCGCCCTTACCGCCGGACTCGACTTTGTTGTCTTTGCTCTTCTTGAGCTCGCGCCGCCAAAACAGGGCGAGGGCTCCGAAGAGGACCACCGCGATCACAGCGCCACCGACCTGCATCACGCGCTGCGCGACGAGGACGTATTTTCCGCCCTGGGGATCGTAGTGGTAGCAATACAGAAGCAGCTTCTCGACCGTCGAGATGCTGCGGCCTTGAGAGGCCTCGAGAAGACCGAGGCGAAGATCGTTGGGATTGAACTCGATGCCGTACAGGTAGCGAGCCATCTTGCCGTCGGGCGTCGTGATCATGACGACCGAGGGGTGGCCCCACTGCTGCTGGCGCGCGTCGTACTGGTATTCGAAGCCCGCCGCGTCCGCGACGGCCGCGATCGACGCCTCGCTGCCGACGAGGAAGTGCCAACCATTGTCGGCACCCGCGCGCCCGTACTCCGTGAGGAGCGAGTTGCGCTTGTTGGTCGTCTTCTCGAGCGACTCCTTCGGGTCGATCGAGATGGTGACGACCTCGTACTCCTTGCCCATCGTCCAAGGGACTTCCTTGAGTCCCGAAACGGCCGCGTTGAGCACCATGCTGCAGAGCACGGGGCACGAGTGGTACGCGAACGTGAGGACGACGGGGCGCTTACGCGAGTCACGCTCGAAGTACTGGCGGAGCGTGACCGGCTTGCCGGTGTGATCCTGAAACGGCGTATCGAGCGGAATCGGCGCGTTCAGGTGCTCGTTCACGCCGACGTGCTGGAGCTCCGGTGGCGTGGCGTTGATCTGCGCGTGGGCACGCGATGTCGAGAAGAGCACCGCGAACCCGAGCAGCGCGCAGACGAGTCCCGTCACCCAGCGGGGAAGCCGGGGGCGGGACTCCTTGATCTGCAGGCTCACGAAGTTCATGACGCTCTTCTTAGGGCCGCTTCCTATCAGTGATGAGCGCCCGCGTCAGCCGCGGGAGCATGGGGAGCCGCACCGGCGTCGCCGCCCTTCGCGGGCGCGCCCGCGTCGGTCGCCAGGGGCGCCGCGCCGCCGTCGGCCGCGAGAGCTCCGCCGTCCGCCGCCGCCGCACCGCCATCGGCGGCTTCGGCGCCCGCGTCGCCCGCTTCCGGGCCGGCCGCGCCGACGATCGGCTCCGGAGCATGCTTCGGGAGCTTGCTCCAGCCGGTCATCGGACCGAGGTCGTCGGACTGCTGCGGGGTAACGAGGCCTTCGCGGTTACCCTTGGCAAGCTGAGCCATGGCCTGGTCGATCGGCATCTTCGCGCCGGTCAAGGCGGCCTGCTCGGCCTTCTGGTGCTCTTCGAGAGCAACGGGCGCGGACCGCTTCGCGGTCTGGGCCTCGTCGCTCATCATGGCGTAGTAGCTGTTGAGCACGAGGTTCAGGCCCGCCAGCGTCACGATCGTGATCACACCGATCGTGACGATGAGCTTGATTCTCGGGGGTGAGTTGTCGGTCGCCATCGGAGATCTCTCGTTCGCTCTCGATTACGCGTTCTGGAAGTGCAGCGAGCGCTGGAGGCGCGGGTCGCCGACGGGGACGAGCGGGTACTTCGTCATGCGGAAGAAGACGAAGGCGCCGTAGATGCCACCGACCGCAAGGAGGCAAGCCGCGTCCATCCAGTGGAAGGAGAAGCCAGGCTTGTTGAGGAGGTAGTTCGGCATCACGAGCCAGTAGATGTCGACGACGTGCATCACGAGGAGCAGCGCCGCGCCAAGCTGGAGGCGGCCCAGGTTGCGCTTGAAGTTGCGCGAGATGAGCCAGAAGAACGGGACGACGAAGTGGACGACGATCAGGACGAGGCTGACGCGTGCCCAGGGGGTGTGGTCCCAGCGGTTGTGGAAGAACGTGGTCTCTTCCGGAAGCGCCGCGTACCAGATCAGCATGAACTGCGAGAAGCCGATGTAGGCCCAGAAGACCAGGAAGCCGAACATCAACTTGCCGAGGTCGTGGTAGTGCTCGACCGTCACCGCACCCGAGAGCGGACCGGCGTTACGGAGGGCCATGGTCACGAGGATCATGACCGCGTAGCTGGAGACGACGCCGCCCGCGAAGACGTAGACGCCGAAGATCGTCGAGAACCAGGTCGGCTCGAGCGACATCACCCAGTCGAACGCCGCGAACGTGACGCTGAGCGCGAAGAGCATCGTCGCGCCGGGCGCGAAGCTCTGGGCCTTGAGCGTGAGTTTCGGATCCTTCGACCTGTCCTGCGCGGCCGAGTAGCCGAAGAGGCGGAGCGCGAGGAACGCCCAGATGACGAAGTAGACGACGGCGCGGATGAGGAAGGCGTTACGGTTGAGGTAACCGGCCTTCTTCTCCATCAGCTCCTTGTGCTCGAGGGCGTGGGGATCCGGGAGGCCCGCGGCGACGGGGCCACCGTGACCACCGTGCGCGCCTGCACCCATCGGTCCCATGCCGCCGTGGCCGAAGCCGGGCATCGCCCCGGGCATGCCGTGCGGGCCCATGCCGGCGGGGCCGCCGTGAGGCATCGCCCCGGGCGGAGGTGCGGCGTGGTCGCCAGCCGGGCCGCCTTGAGCGGGGGCCGGAGCGTGCTCCTGCGCGTAGGCCGGCGTGACGAACGGAATCGAGCCGTGCTCTTCGCCCTTGTGGGGCGCCGCGTGCTCTCCGCCGTGCTCACCGTGCGCGTCGTGCGAACCGAGCCACGGGAAGAGCTGGTTCATCGTCCCCAGCACGGGGAGGAAGAGCGGAATCATGATGACGACGCCGTAGGCGAAGAACTCCGCCGTGCGTCGCACCGTGACGCTCCACCCCGCCGACGTGAGGCGCTGGATGAGGACGAAGAAGAGCGCGCCGAGCGCGATCGTCAGGACGGTGATGAACGCGAACATCCACGAGAACGCGAAGCGTCGCGCGTCCTGCGTGTAGCCGAGTCCTGCGCCGATGAGGCCGAGGACGCCGATGCCCGCGAAGATCTTCCATGCACCGGCCCAGGAGCCCGTGAGCTCCCAGGTGTGCTTCTCACTCGAGTCTTTCTTGGACGCGCTCACTTCTTGTTCTCCGGAGCAGGAGCTTTCTCTTCCGGCAGCTTCGGCTGAGCGAGCTGCAGCACGCGCACGTACGAGACGATGGCCCAGCGGTCGTTGACCGGGATCTGCATCGCGTAGGGCGGCATGTTGTTCTTGCCGTTCGTGATGGTGGCGAAGATCTGGCCGTCGGGGGCGTGGCGGAGACGATCCTGGTGGAACGTCGGCGGCGCGAAGGCCGCGGCGCCGGTCGCCTGAGCGTGCTTCGTCACCATGCCCTGGCCGCCACCTGCCATGTCGTGGCAGGGCGCGCAGTAGATGTTGTAACGAGCCTTGCCGCGGGCCTGGAGAGCCTCGACACCGCCCACGCGCGCGACGACCTCTTTCGGGGTCTCGAGCACGTAGCCGGTCTGGTCGTCGAGGCGGCCCTGCGAGACGCCGAGGTCGACGTCTTCGTCGTGAGCGATGACGCCTTCGACGAGTGGACGCATCGTGCGGTGGTCGGAGAAGAAGTTCGACTCCTCCTGCACCTGGTACTTCGGCTGGTCGTACATGTTGCGAATGCCGAAGACGGGCGATTCCTTCGACGACTGCCCACGGCAGCCGGCGGAGAGACCCGCCAGGGCGATGGCGCCCACAATCAAGCTAAAACGCGTCGCCGTGTTCATGCGTGCGACTCCTCCGCATCGAGGTCTTCGCCGCCTTCGTCGTCGTCCGCGATCTCTTCGAGGCTCGTCGGGTGGAGCGACTCCAGGAGCTTCTTCGTCTTCTCGAGGTTGAACTTCGGGTCCGTGGCTTCGACCGACACGAAGAACTTGTCGTTCGAGAAGCTGGCGAAGCGCTCCGAGTTGAAGACCGGGTGGTGGTGACGGGGCAGCTTGTTCAGGCCGAACATGCCGAGCACCGTGCCGAAGGCCGACAAGAGAATCGTCAGCTCGAACATGATCGGGATCATCGAGGGCAGCGAGGCGATCGACGCCGGCTTGCCGCCGATGATGATCGGGTAGTCGACGTTGTTCATCCAGTACATCATCAGGAACGCGACACACGTCCCGGTGAGGCCGACTGGGAACACGATGAGACCGAGCTTGCTGTCGCCGAGGCCCATCGCCTGGTCCATGCCGTGGACCGGGAACGGGGTGTGGGTGTCGAACTGGGTGTAGCCCGCGTCGCGGAGCTTCTCGGCCGCGTGCAGACAGTCGCCCGCGGTGTCGAACTCGGCGAGGAGGAGAGCCGGCGCGCTCTCTCCCTCTTCGCGAGTTTCCTTCGTGGTCTCACTCATGACGAAGCCTCCGCAGTCGCGTGCTCGTGCTTGTGTCCGGCCTCGCCGTGGTGCTCGCCGCCGTCGTCATCGTGACCGAAGTGCGGGTCGGCCTCCGGCATGACGCCCTTGACCTCGGCGATCGCGATCATCGGGATCCAGCGGATGAAGAGGAGGAACGCGGTGAAGAAGAGTCCGAGCGTGCCGGCGTACGTGAAGATGTCGATCGGCGTCGGGCGGAAGTAGCCCCAGCTCGAGGGGAGGAAGTCGCGGAAGAGCGAGGTCACGATGATGACGAAGCGCTCGAACCACATGCCGATGTTGACGAGGATCGACACGACGAACATGACCGGGATGCTGGTGCGGAAGCGCTTGAACCAGAACACCTGCGGGCTGAGGACGTTGCAGGAGATCATGATCCAGTACGCCCAGGCCATCGGACCGGTGAGGCGGTTCTGGACGAACAGGAAGCGCTCGTACTCGTTGCCGCCGTACCAGGCGATGAAGAACTCCATCGCGTACGCGTAACCAACGAGGCTGCCCGTGGTCAGGATGATCTTGTTCATCAGCTCGAGGTGCTTCATCAGCACCAGGCTCCGCATGCCGTAGACGGCGCGCGTGATGAGCATGAGCGTCATGACCATCGCGAAGCCGCTGAAGACGGCGCCGGCGACGAAGTACGGCGGGAAGATCGTCGTGTGCCAGCCCGGCATGAGCGAGGTGGCGAAGTCGAAGGAGACGACCGAGTGAACCGAGAGGACGAGCGGCGTCGAGAGAGCCGCGAGGATCAGGTACGCGCGCTCGTAGTTCTGCCAGTGGCGGTTCGAGCCACGCCAGCCGAGCGAGAGCGTTCCGTACACGAGGCGGCGCGTCTTGTTGCGCGCGCGGTCACGCAGGGTGGCGAAGTCGGGGACGAGGCCGACGTACCAGAAGAGGAGCGAGACCGTGAAGTACGTGCTGACCGCGAAGACGTCCCAGATGAGCGGGCTCTTGAAGTTCGGCCAGATGCTCATCTCGTTCGGCAGCGGCAGCATGTAGTACGCGTACCAAGCGCGACCGACGTGGATGCCGGGGAAGATGAGCGCGCAGATGACGGCGAAGATCGTCATCGCTTCGGCGAAGCGGTTGATCGCCGTGCGCCACTTCTGACGGAAGAGGAACAGAACGGCGCTGATGAGGGTTCCGGCGTGGCCGATACCGATCCACCAGACGAAGTTCGTGATGTCCCAGGCCCAGTAGACCGGGGCGTTGTTTCCCCAGACACCGACACCCGTCCAGAACAGGTAGCCGATCGACAACCCCATGACGCCGGTGAAGGACACGGCGAGGAGGAAGGCAATCCACCAACCACGGGGCGACTTGGTCTCGGTGACTCGGCAGACCGTCTCGGTGATCGACTTGAAGGTCGTCCCCTCGGCGGCGAGCGGGGTCTCACCCAGCTCTTTGATCGGAAGGTTCCAGGAGCTCATGCCTCAGGCTCCCATCTCGGGGTTGGGGTTACGGATCTTGCCGAGGTACGTGGTGCGCGGACGCGTTCCGAGCTCCGCGAGGAGACGGTAAGCGCGATCCTTGCCGTGCCACTTGTTGATGCGGCTGTTGGGATCGTTGAGGTCGCCGAAGACGATGCAGTCCGAGGCACACGCCTGCTGGCACGCCGTCTTGATGTCGCCGTCCTTGATCGGCTTGCCGGTGCGCTTCGACTTGATCTTCCCCTCCTGGATGCGCTGCACGCAGTAGTTGCACTTCTCCATGACGCCGCGCATGCGCACGGTGACGTTGGGGTTGAAGTGCATCTTCTCCGTCTCGGGGACGTCGTCGTAGAAGCCGCCGCTCGTGTGGTAGTTGAGGAAGTTGAAGCGGCGGACCTTGTACGGGCAGTTGTTCGCGCAGTAGCGCGTGCCGATACAGCGGTTGTAGGCCATGTCGTTGAGGCCTTCGGGCGAGTGCTCGGTCGCGTTGACCGGGCAAACGTTCTCGCACGGAGCCTCTTCGCACTGGACGCACGCGACCGGCTGGAAGACGACCTGCGGGTCGTTCTCGTCGATACCGACGAAGTAGCGGTCGATACGGAGCCAGTACATCTCGCGACCGCGCTCGATCTGCTCCTTGCCGACGGCCGGAACGTTGTTCTCGATCTGGCAGGCGATGACGCAAGCGTTGCAGCCGGTGCAGGACGTGAGGTCCATGCCCATGCCCCACTTGTGGCCCTTGGAGTAGTCGACCGTCGGCCAGAGCGGCGCGACGACCGGGTCCGGAGAGCCCGAACCGCGGACCCCGATCACGTTGCCGTGAAGGTCGGTGTCCTTGCGGGCGTCGTTGGGGAACTGCGGGAAGAACGCGTTCTTCCGGTACTCCTCGAGCGTGGCGTCGATGGCGATCGGACGACCTTCCATCGCGTCGTGCTCTTGGGTCTGGCTGACCTTGTAGAAGTTCGTCACGACGTCGAACGGATCGTCGGGACGAATGCGGCCTGCCGCCGGGGAGTCCGCCGCGGCCATGCCGACCTTGCGGAAGCGATCCTTGATGGCGTCGATCTCGCCGGCCGAGAGCTTCGTCGCCTTGACGCCCGAGGCGATCCAGAGCGCGTCGCTCGTGCGGAGGCCGTTGACGTCGAAGCCGTGCTTGTTGCCGTAGCGGCCAGCCTTCTGGCGGCCCCAGCCGAGCACGACGGCGATCGAGTTGTCGGCCTGGCCCGGCGTGATCCACATCGCGATGTCGACCGGCTGGCCGCCTTCGCGGGTGAGGCGCACGACCTGGCGGTTCTCGACGCCGAGGGCCTGGGCGGTCGCCTTCGAGACGAGGGCGACGTTGTCCCAGGTCACCTTGGTGACGGGATCGGGCAGCTCGAGGAGGAGCGGGTTGTTCGCAAAGCGGCCGTCATAGAGCTTCGGGCACGGCGCGAACGTGATCTCGAGGTTCTCGGGGCCGAGGGCCTTCGTGCCCTTCGACGCCGCGAGGGCCGCGGTGATGTCGGCGTGGTGAAGCTCGGTGCTCGCGACCTTCTGCGCGTTGCCGAGGACGCCCTTCTTGAGGCCCTCGTTCCACGTGTGAGCCATGGCGGCGGCGCTCGAGAGCGAGCCCTTCACCGTCTGCTGCACGACGTCGTACGGCTTCGGGCTCTCGCCCGCGAACTTCGCGAGGATTTCGAGGTCGCTGCGGCCACCGTGGAGCGGCGCGATGAGCGGCTGCTGGATCGACACCGTGCCGTCGACGGCGCGCTGGTCGCCCCAGGCCTCGAGCTCGTCGGCGCGCGGCGCGTGCCAGGAGCTCGCCTCACCCGTCTCGTTGAAGTGCGAGGCGAGGTGGACGCTGGTGCCGACCTTGGAGAGCTTCTCGGCGAACTTGACGTCGGCCGGAGCGTCGTAGACGGGGTTGCCGCCGAGGATGAAGAGCGTACCGACGCTCCCCTTCTCGATGTCGGCCGCGAGCTGCTTGATGCTCGCGCCCGGCTCGCCTTCGGAGGCGTCGGCGACGGGGAAGTAGTTGACGGTGTGGCCGGCGTTGCCGAGGCCCGCGTTGATCGCGTGGGCGAGGGCGTGAACGCGGGCGGGCTGACGCGAGCCGACGACGAGAACGCCGCGACCGCGCGCCGTGCCGAGTTCCTTGGCGACGACCTTGATCCACTTCTCGGGGATGCCGGTCGCGTCCGCCTTCTGGGCCGCGTCCTTCGCGCCGCCGATGTCGACGCCGTGGGCCGCGAGCTCCTTCGCGAGGGCGAGGAGGTAGCGCTCCGCGTCCTGCGCCGGGAGGCGGAGGCGGTGGTCGGCGTTCATGCCCGTCGTGGTGAACGCGGGCTCGACCACGTAGAGGCGGTTCATGCCATCGTGCGGGCCGTTCGTGAGCTTGCGGCCCTGCGCGAACTCGCGGCTCGCGCGGACGACGCCGGTCTCGGTTCCGAGGAAGTCGGAGTCGACCGAGACGATGACGCGCGCCTGGCTGTAGCTCGGCACCACGTTGAGCGGCTGGCCGAACGCGATCTTGGCGCCTTCGCGGGCGTTCGAATCGCTGACCGGCGACCACGTGTGGAACTGCGCCTTCGGGAACTTCGCCTTCACCGCCTCACGGAGGCGGATGAACGTCGGCGAGTTCGTGGGCTCCACGAGGAAGCGGAGACGCGCGCCGTCGCCCGCGGTGCGAACGAGGTCCGCGAGGGCGGTGTCGAACTCGGCCGGGGTCGCCGGGGTGTGCGTGAGGCCGGTGGCGCCCGAACCCTTCACGCCGCGCATCGCCGTCGTCGAGCGATCCGGGTCGTAGAGGTTGTAGATCGCGGCCTGACCGAACGCGTCCGTCGCGCCATTGCTCGACGGGTGCTCGGGGTTACCTTCGACCTTCGTGGGGCGGCCTTCGTGGCTCTCGACGAGAACGCCGAGGGCATCGCCGCGCGTCTGGAAGACCGTGGCGTAGTAGCTCGAGACGCCGGGGAGCACGTGCTCCGGCGCCTTGCTGTACGGCATGATCTTCTCGACGGGGCGACGCGCGCATCCTTCGGCGAAGAGCGCCGCGGACGCGCCCGCGAAGAACATGAAGCTGCGGCGACCGACGGAGACGTCGTTCACGGCAGGCATGTCCTTGCTTCGGCGAAGCTTGACCAGGTTCGAAGGCTTCGAGGCAACGCTCGACGCTTTGGCTTCTTCGAGGCCCTGCGGGAACTCGGCTTCCGCACGCTTTTGAGCGGCTGCGGGGTTGGCCTTGTCCTCGAGGCTCTTCCAGAAAACCTTCGCGCCGTCAGCGGGCTCGGAGGCGGACGGCAAATCGTACGGCTGTCGGCGGCTCATCGGTGGCACCCGGAGCAATGCTGGGGGGGATGGACGTCCGGCGCGGTCCAGTTGGCCGCCATCTCGGGCTTCCAGTCCATGTTCGTGACTTGATCCTTCGGCCGGAGATTCGGCTTCGGATCGCGGTGACAATCGAGGCACCAGCCCATGCCGAGCGGCTGCTCGGCGCGAACGACGTCCATCTGATCGACGCGTCCGTGGCAGGTGACGCAGCCAACGCCCGCCGCAAGGTGAGCGCTGTGGTCGAAGTAGGCGTGATCCGGGAGCTTGTGGATCTGCACCCATTCGATGGGCTTGCCGCTCTCCCAGCTCGCGCGGACTGGCGCGAGGCGCGCGCTATCCGTCTTCACGAGGGAGTGACAACCCATGCACACCTGCGTCGGCGGAATCATCGCCTTGGCGGCGACTTCCACGTTCGCGTGGCAGTACTTGCAGTCCATGCCCATCTGGCCGACGTGGAGTCGGTGCGAATAGGGCACGGGCTGGGTCGGCTGGTAGCCGACCTGGAAGTTCTTGGGGGTGAGGTAGTACCAGATCGCGCCAATCAGGAGCGCCGGCACGATCGTGCCCACGCCTCCGATGATCAGCGGGAGCTTGTTGAGCGACCGGGGAAAGATCTGCATGCGCGGACTCAGCTCAAACGTCTCGGGGTCTCGGGCCTCCACTTCGAGGCGCGCTCTATGCGCACGAGACGCACGAGGGCGCCGCAGCCGCGGAGGGCCCGGGGAAGGGCCGGCGTCCTTATAGAGGAGCCAGGTCCGCGCGTACAAGTCCTCGCTGAAACAGAAAAACGCGAAAGTTTTGCGGCGCTTCCGCAGGGCGGGGTGCCGCCCCCCCACCAGGCCCATGGAATGCCGGAAATGCCATTGCGACGCGACGTCGCTGCCTCAGGACAGAGTGACGTCCGGAGCGAGGTCGGTGCCCTTGCTCCTTATTTAAGGAGCGGCCCCGCTTGCGATGCCGACCCCTCTGTCGCGAGTTGCATGGGTCGCGAGGCAACGTGCGACGCAAATCGCAACTCGCAAGGGCTCACAGTGCGCGATGACGTCGCTGCTGAAGGGACGAGAGCAACCGGCCGATGCCTGCGCCGAGCACGTTCAGGACGACCGACATGTTCCACACCGGCAGCGCCCAGGCCGGAATCCGAGGGATCACGCCGAACCCGACGACGACCGCGACGAGGGCGAACGAGAGGAAGACGTCGAGGGCGATGCCGAGATCGCTCGGCGAGTCGCCCTTCTCCAGCCGACGAACGACGAGATCGAGCAAGCACACGCCGCTTGCTCTTCGGCGACGCGTGACGAGGCTCACCAGGTTCGCGACGTTCAGCGCGAAGTCGACGGTGCCGAGCGCGAGGAGCGCGTAGCCGAGCGCGCACAGTGAAGGCGTGTCGAGCAGGACAACCCCTGTGAGCACCTTGAAGCTGCAGAAAGGGAGCCCGACGCTCACGATCTCGGCGGAGGCCATGATCCACTGCCCGCCGTGCTCGTGGGGTGCCCGTGCCGTCTGCCCAGACTGCTGCGCGTTGCTCAAGGACGCGGAACTATACCGCAGCGCGCGCCTTGATTCGTGAGCAGCGCGTCACAGAATGACGGCCGAGCACATGAGATTGCCGTGATGGCTCTCTCCCTTGTCGAAGAACGCCCCCTGCTCGCCGAACGTGGCGATGCCGAGGAACGGCGCGCCGTCCATCTCCGCGTTGAACTCGTCGGAAATTCGCCCCGCCTGATCCAGCACGACGCCCAAGCAGCCGCCGCAGTACACGAGCAACCCGCCGCGAGGCTTGCGTCCCCTCGCCCCTCGCGCCCGTTGCACGACGCGACGAACGCGCGTCACGAGCGGCTCGCGCATGCTCGTCATCAAGGTGAGCGTGTCGCCGACGGAGAGCTCGGTGAAGAAGGCAAGGCTCCCGGTTTTCTCGACCACGCGATGCGGGTGAGAGAGCAAGCGGCGCGGCATCCCTAGCGAGACTCCCTTCGTGCGCGCGAGCGGCAAGAGGTTCGTCTTGAGAAGGACGTTGCCGCCATCGAGCTCGCCCGAGATCGCTCCTCCGGCCCACTCGTTGTAAACGACCGCCGCCGGCCGGCCGTCGATCTCGTGGACGATGCGCCCTTCGGCGCGCGTGACCTTCCCCGTGTGCTCGGTGGGAAGGTACCCACTCAAGAAGCCTCCGCTGGGCCGTAGGTCGGAGGCTATGCCGACGAGCAGGAAGCCTTGTTTGACGATGCTGTCGTTGGCGAAGACGCGCCATTGCCCGGCGATCTCGTCGTCGGCCGCGCTGCCGCCGTAGACGGGAACCTCACCGGAGAAGACGCTCGCGATGCCGGCAAGGACCTTCTCTTCGAAGCCGGGCGTCGCATGCAGAAGGAGCATCTGCGGTTGTCCGCCCAGCGACTCGACGAGCGCCGAACACGCGCTGCGTGCGCGTTCGAAGGCTTGGCCGGCATCCGCCGCGGACACGGTGACGGCCACGCGCGTAGGTTCGCTGCGTTCACCGAACAGGATGCCGGCGCCCCGATGAAAGCCGTGGCTCGAGAAGACGCCTTGAAACGACGTGGCTCCGAACACGGGTAGCCCGGGGAACTTGCGACGCGCGGCGGCGACGAGCTCGGCGATCGGGGCTCCTTCTACGGCGTACATCAGAGCCCACGCGAGGTCTTTACCTGCGTGGCGATCGAGCTGACGTTCGAGCGACGAGACCGCCCCCGCCACGCTGTCGATGGCAACGACGAACATCCTCGCAGGCTAGAGCAAGCCGAGTTTTCTGGCGCTTACTTCGCCGTCGAACGGTCACGAACGGCGGGCGAACGGAGATTTCCGAATCAGCGCGCTCTCGATGCGAGCGACTCGGCTTCTTCGTGGTGCGTCGGGCAGTCCCTCGCGAGGAGCGTCACGTCCGTGCCGCCTTCGGCCGACGGCTTGCGAAGAGTCACCGTCTTCGGAGTGGCCGACACGCTCTCCGCAGGCGTGGTGTCGCGCACGTGAGCGCGGACAGCGACGAGCATCCCGAGATGGAACTCGAAGCGCGCCTGGGCCACGCGCGCCGCATCCCCTTTCGCTCGCCATTCGAGAGTGGTGTCGTCGGCGCTACCGACCGACGATTGCCACGTTCCTTCCCCGCCGCTCTGGAAGCGCTCGCGGACGTCACGAGGGGACATGCCGAGACGTGCGCCGGGAATGGCTTCCGCCTCCTGGCGTGCATTGCACCCCACGGCTGTGCTCGTGATCGACAGGAAGAGCAAAAGTGTTGCTGGAGAGACGCGCAAGACCGACCACACCGTGCGAAAGGACGTAGGCGCCACGCCACGCTCCGTCAAGCCTGCGACAAGCGCGGCTTCGAGCAAGGAAAGGTCTATCTTGAGGACGATGGGAAGATTCACACGCGGCTTGCTCTGCTCTGCGATCGTGGCTGCCGTCACGTGCGCCGTCGCGTGTGCGTCCATCGCTGGCATCCAAGATCCGCCGGAAACCAAGGCGGATCCGTCCAACGTCAGCCCCAATCCCACGAGCACGACGCCGGAAACCAGCCCCGTGCCCGAGGCTTCGACACAGGACGCCAATTCGCCTGGCGTCCAAGACGCGAGCGCGGACGGCGAAGCTCGGGACGCGACGCCTGACTCGGCCCCGCCCGTCTGCACCAAGAAGGCAAAAGGCGAGCTCTGCGCCTCGGGCTCCGAGTGCTGCGACGGGAAATGCAACGAGGGCCACGCCTGCACCAACGACTGTGACAACGGCGGCGACCTCTGCAACCCGCTCGACACGACGTCGTGCTGCGTCGGCTTCTACTGCAAGATCACATGCGCGCCGTGCATCGCCAGCGGCCAGACGCCCGACGGCGCGTACGGCGAGCGCTCGTGCTGCTCGCGGCACATCGTCGACGGCAAGTGCCAGTGAGGACGTCGATCAGAAGTCGATGAGAAGCGCCGCGAAGAGCAGCACCAGGTAGACCATCGAGATGCCGAAGAGCGAACGGGCCCACTTCACGCCCGTTCCCTCGCGCAGGCCGTAGCAGCCCCACGTGAAGAAGACGGCGCCGAGGATGCTCGCGGCGATGAGATAGCCGTGGTGCGCGACGCCGAGCGGCACGAGCAGGAGGCTCGCGGCCACGCACGCGAAGATCCAGCGGATGATCGTGTGACGCGAGGCGAGCTCGCCCACCGAGTTGGGGAGCACGACGATGCCCGCGCGAGCGTATTCCGCCTTGCGGAAGAGGGAGATCGCCACGAAATGCGGGATCTGCCAGAGGAACATCACGCCGAAGAGCACGACGCCCGCCGCATCGATTCGGCCCGTCGCGGCCGTCCATCCGAGGAGAGGCGGAAGCGCGCCCGGAACGGCGCCGACGTGGAGCGCCCACGCCGAGTGCTGCTTGAGAGGCGTGTACGCGAGCACGTACATGAGGTTCGCGATGACCGCGAGGAGCGCCGTCAGCGGGTTCGCACCGACGGCCAGAATGGGAACGGCGAGCGCCGAGAGGACCACGCCGAACCAGAGCGCGAACCGCGGAGCCATGCGGCCTGCAGGCAGCGGCCGGTTCTTGGTGCGCTCCATGTGACGATCGACGTCACGCTCGATGTACATGTTGAGCGCATTCGCGCCCGACACGATGAAGGTCAGGCCGAGGAGCGTCGAGACGATCGTCACCGGCGTCAGCGCCGGGGTCTCCGGCATACGCTTCGCCAGGAAGAGGCCGCCCGCCGCGGTGATCACCACCATGCGGGTGATTCGCGGCTTCGCGAGCATGATCATGTCGCGAAGGAGGCTCGAGACATGGGCAGCCTGGGCTGACTTTTCGCTCTCGATCGCCGTGACGAGGGGCTTCGGCATGGTCCGGTCCGCCTAATAGGGAGAGGTCCAAGGTGCGTCAAGATACTCGTCGGAACGCCCTTTCCGCCGGCGGTTCCCCCCTCGACAAGCCCAGCCAAACCGTCAAGGGTACCGTCATGGGGCTGGATCAGGATTTTCTCGACCATGCCGTGCGGCTCGCCCGCGAGAACGTCGCCCGGGGCGGCCGGCCCTTCGGGGCGGTGCTGGTCGAGCGCGGCCGTGTGATCGCGACGGGCGTGAACGAGATCTTCCGGACGAACGACCCCTCCGCGCACGCGGAGCTCCAGGCCATACGGAGCGCATGTGCGGCTCTCGGCCGGCCACGGCTCGATGGCTGCGTGATGTACGCAAGCGGCCAGCCCTGTCCGATGTGCCTTGCTGCGATGCACATGACGGGGTTCGCCGAGGTGGTCTTCGCGTATTCGAACGCCGAGGCCGATCCCTTCGGGCTGTCGACCGCGCGGACTTACGCGGAGATGGCGAAGCCGCTCGCCGAGCAAGCGATCGCGATCCGCCAGCAGGCGCCGTCGACGATCGAGGGCGAGCCACCTCTCTATGAGGCGTGGCGCACGCACCAGGCGACGACACTTCGATAAGCGCATTTGTCCGAGCGCACGAACATGCGCGTGTGCCTGGATGTAATCACGTAGAGGCGGAATCACGTCGAGGCGAAGCGACCGCGTCGAAGTGTATCTCTGCGAACAAATTCCGGTACGCTCCGGATCCCACTTCGGGTTCGTCGCTGTCCCGTTCGAGAGCGGGGTGGCGTTCTGAGCTCGCACGCAGTCTTTCGCTGCCTCGCCCGTCCTCGCCCCTGCCTCGCCCAGACGCCTCCCTCATGCAAACGACGCCGCCGCCTCGCCAACCACGCGTGGGTATTCTGTCGTTCGACGCGAAGCTCGAGAACGAAGAGGAAATCCTCGACGCTCTCCTTGCCGCCGTGTCGAAGAACCAGATCGATTCGGAGATCTGGCAGGAGCTCCACAACGCTGCAGTCCGCGACGAACGGGTTTCCGAGCTCGCCTTCGCGTACGAATCGATCGCGCAGGGTCGCAAGCTGCGAACGCTGCTCCCGGCGATCCAGGCGGAACTCTACTACCGCGCGGCGACCTTCTTCGGCGACGTGCTCGGCGACGAGTTCGGCGCCACGACGTATCTCGAGAAGGCCCTCGGCGTGTTCCCTGCGCACGCGGGCGCGTTCGAGCGCATCGATGCGCAGCTGACGCGAACCGAAGACCACAAGAAGCTCGCCGATCTCAGCATCACGGCAGCCGCTCATCGCCCGAAGCCGGAACAGGTCATCCTGCTCTCGCGCGCGGCAGCCCTTTACGAGAACGCGGGTCTCGAAGACAAGGCGATCGAGACCTACCAGCAGCTCGTTCGCATGGAGCCGGGCGACGAGGGATTCCGCAACCTCCTCGAGGCTCGCTACGTCAAAGCGAACCGCTTCCGCGACGTGGCGCGCATGCTCGAGCAGGCGCTCTCCGCCGAGCCGCCCGACCCGCTCGACGCGGCGTCCATCCGCGCGAAGCTGATCGACGTCTTCGCCAACCACCTCAAGGAGCCGGAGCGCGCGATGCCTCACGTCGAGGCGCTCCTCGCGGTCGATCCCACACACCCCGAAGCGCGTCGCGTGGCCACGCGCCTGCTCGAGAGCAAAGGTCTCGCCGCACGCGCCGCCGGTGCGCTGGCCCCCGGCGCCGTTACCACCGACGAACGCGCGCGCCTCTATGCCATCGAGCTCGAGAACACGCGTGGTCCCAAGCGCCGTGACGTGCTCCGGCGCATCGGCATCCTCAAGCAGGACGAGCTCTCCGACTTTCACGGCGCCTTCGAGGCGTTCGAGCAGGCCCTCGGCATCGATCCGGCGGACGACGAGCTCCGAACTCGGTACATCGCGCTCGGCAGCGAGCTGAAGGGGCCGCTCGAAGTAGCGCGCACCTTCGCGCGCGTTTCGACTGTCGCGAAGGACACGGGCGTCCGCTCGCGCATCACCGCCGAGATGGGAGAGCTTCTCCTGCGCGGCGGCGACGCCAAGCGCGCGCGCACCACGCTGGCGGGCGTCCTCGCCGCGCAGACCTCGGATCCCGGCGCCATCCTCGTCGCCGCACGCGCTCTCGCGAGCGTGTACGAGGGCGAGAACGACGTGAAGAACCTGGCCGACGTTCTCGCGCGCATCGGCGAGCTCGGTGTCGACGAGACCGAGCGCCAACGAGCGAACGAACGCGTGGCCCAGCTCGCGAGCGAGAGCGGCGACGTCGAACGAGCGATCGGCGCGTGGCGCAGGCTCGTCGAGACCCCGGCGCGCGATCGTGCGCTCGCGGCTCTCGAGCCACTCTACGAGACCCGTTGTGAATGGCTCGATCTCTCCTTCGTGCTCGAGCAGCGCGCGAAGGACCTGCCCGATCGGAGCATGGCTCGCCAACTGTCGTTTCGCGCGGCCGACGTCTTGAGCACCAAGACGAAGGACATTGCCAGCGCGAGCGAAGCCTGGCGCACGATGATCGAGACGTACGGCCCCGCACGCGACGTGTACGCGAAGTGGATGCCGATCCTCGAAGGGCAGCGGCAGTGGAGCGATCTCGCCGTCGCCCTCATCAACGACGCGCGCCTCGCCCCGTCCGAGGAGCGGGCACCGATCCAGGCTCGCCTCGGAACCGTGTACCTTACACGCATGCGCGACACCGACGGCGCCATCGACGCGTTCCGTCGCGCCCTCGAAGGTGACCCGCAGGAGAAGACGAGCCGCACCACGCTCGAGAAGCTCCTCGTCACCGGCGAGCACCGTCTCGCGGCGGCCGCCGTTCTCGAGCCGCTCTACCGCGCCGAGAACGACGAGCAGAACCTCGTTCGCATCCTCGACATCAAGTCCCAACTCTCCGAATCCGTCACCGATCGGCTCGCGGCGCTCGAGGAAGCGGCGCAGGTCGCCGTCGCCACGTCACGCGACAAGGCCCTCGACTTCGTGGGGCGCGGTCTCGCCGAGGCCGTCGAGCACGATCAGGACGTTCCGGGTTGGCTCGGTCGCTTCGACGCGTTCGCGGGTGAAGCCGACGGCAAGCGCCGTGCGTCGATCCTGGCCAAGGCCCTCGGCGATCGCACCATTGACTCTCCCCTCCTCCTCACGCTCGCCAAACGCGTGGGCGAAGAGCACGCCGCGGCAGGTGACGTAGCGGCGGCACTCGCTGCGCTGCGTCGCGCGCTCGCCTACGATCCGTCGTCCACCGAGCTCATCGGCCGCGTCGACGAGCTTCTTCGCGAACAGGGAAATCCGGAGGAACGCGTCGCCCTCTACCGCGCGGCCCTCGAGCAGAACCCCGACGCCGCGCGCCGCCAGAAGCTGCTTCACAGCATCGGCGCCGTCGAGCGCCACGAGCTCGCCAACCCCGACGCAGCCATCTTCGCGTACAAGCGGGCCCTGAAGGACGACGCCGATGACATCACGGCGTTCCATGCACTCGTCGAGCTCTACTCGGAGACCCACGAGTGGGACGAGCTGTGCAAGATCCTCGAAGACCGCTTGCCGCGCGCCGCTTCGAAGGAAGAGGCCCGCGCCGTTCGCGCGCAGCTCGCCGAGGTCGCGTCGGGCCACGGTCAGCCAGAGCGCGCCGCTTCGAACGCACATGCGCTTCTCGAAGACTCCGAGCTGGGGGCGTTCGAGCTCGATCTCGTCGAACGCGTGGCGAACACGCTCGGCGACATGGATCTGCTCCGCGCCCTCCTCGAGCGACGCGTTCGCGAGAGTGCCGATCCGAAACAGCAGGTCGAGTGTCTCGCGCGCCTCGCCACGCTCGCCGAACGCGCCGGCGATTCGGCGCGTGCCATCGTTCGTTTGAGGCAGGCCGCCGAGATCGCCCGAGGCGTTGGCGACGACGCGGAGGCCGTTGCGCTGCTCGATCGGCTTCGTGGCATCGAGCCACGCGACGCCGACGCGACGAATCAGCTCGTCGAGCTGCACGAGCGAGCCGAGTCGTGGAGCAAGCTCCCCGACCTCGTCGGCATGCTGCTCGATCTGACCGCCGATCCGTCGGACAAGGTCCTTCTCCTCCGGCGCCTCGCGCGCACGCACGCCGATCACCTCGGCAACGTGGCGCTCGGGTTCCAGGCGATTCGCAGCGCATTTGCCCTCACGCCGAGTGACGAAGGCGTGCTCGCCGAGGCCGAGGCACTCGCCGTTCGCGCAGAAAGCACGGCCGACTTCGCGAACGCCATCGACATGGCGCTTGCCGAGCATTCCGAGCTCTCGCCGAGCACCTCGCTCGATCTGGCGCTCGCCAAGGCCCGCACGCTCGCCGCGGATCCCTCGAACGCGGGCAACGCAGCCGCGGCGTTCCGCGCGGTCCTCGAGAAGGCCGAAGGCGAGCCGCATCTCGGCGCAGCCGCCGGAGGGCTCGAGGCACTGCTCCGCGCGATGCCGAACGGTCCCGAGCGCACCGCCGACATTCGCTGGCTCCACGGCTTCCGCATCGAGCGCGCCAAGCCCGAGGAGCAGGCGCGTCTCGTCTTCGCCGCTGCCGTCGCCGAAGAGACCGAGCTCGCCGATCCGAAGGCCGCTCTGGCTCTCTATCGACGCGTGCTCGAGCTCGAACAAGACGATCTCGAGGCGCTCTCCGCCGTGTCGCGCCTGTCGCTCGCCGAAGGCGACGTCGAAGGCGCGCTGGCGGCACTCATCGCCCGACGGAGCGTGTCCGAAGGCGAAGCACGCAATGCCCTCGACGTGCAGATTGCAGCCATTTTGGCCGATCGACCGGGCCGTGCCCGCGAAGCGCTCGACCGCGTCGCCGGCGTGCTCGAGATCGCGCCGCACGACCCCGCAGCACTCGAACTCGCCGCGAAGCTGCTTCGCGATCCGCAGGTCGGCGGGCATGCCGCCGAGGTGCTCGAGAAGTCGCTCGACGCGGTCGAAGATCCGGAGCGACGCGTCGACATCCTTCGTCGCCTTCTCGACCACGGTGAACCAGGCGTCGACGCGCGGCTCGGCCAGTACGAGCGCCTCTTCGACCTGCTCGCCGAGCTCGGACGCGACGAGGAGAGCTTCCAGGTCGTCCTCGACGCTGCGCGCGAGCTCCCGCGTCATGCCTCGCTCTGGGATCGCGCGGAAAATACGGCCCGTCAGCTCTCGAGCCCGGATCCGCTCGCGCAGCTCTATCACGACGTTCTGCAGACGAATCTTCCGAGGGAAGAAGCCGTCGAGCTCGGTCAGCGCGCGGTGGCCTTCTACGAGGAATGGTTCGAAGACGGAATCCGCGTGGTCGGGATTCTGGAGCGCCTCCTCGAGATCGAACCCACCGACACCTGGGCATTCGATCGGCTGAAGTTGATCTTCGACGCGCAGGAGCGCTGGGACGATCTCTTCGCCCTCTACGATCGCGCCGCGCGCGACGCGGATCGCGAGCGGCGCATCGAGCTGCTCGAAGAGGCCGCGCAGATCGCCAAGGACTTCGCCAACCACTCGAAGCGCGCCATCGGCTACCTCGAGCAGCTGCTCGACCTTAAGCCTGGCAACGCACGCTTCGAAGCGGCACTCGAGCGCCTCTACGAGCGTCATGGCTGCCATCGCGAGCTCATCACGCTCCTCGGCACACGCGTCACCGCCCTGCCCTTCGAAGAAGGTCAGAAGGAACGCGCGCGCATCGCCGGTCTTTGGCTCAGCGAGCTCGGAGATGCGTCGAGCGCGATCATCGTCATCGAAGACCTCCTTGCTCACCAGGTCGACGGCAACGATCTCGGAATCGACGTCACCGACTTGCTCGAGCGCGTTCTCGCCGCGGCACCGAAGACCGCGGAGGTCCGCGAGTCGATCCTCCCGCCGCCCGACGGGGGACGACGTGATTCGTACATGCCCATGGCCGGCAAGCGAGGCCTCGTTCGCCAGCGCGCGGCGGCCCTGCTCAAGGAGCGCTACGGCGTGCCCGGTCGCGAGGCCGATCTCGCGCGCGTCCTCGAGGTGGAGCTCGAGGCCGTCAGGAGCGTCAAGGAGCGCATCCGGCGCCACCACCAGATCGCGACCATCTATGGTCAGCTCGGCGACGACGAACGCGCGCTCGAGCACTTCGTACAGCTCGTGCTCCTCGAGCCGGAGGTCCCGGCCCACCGTACCGAGCTCGCAGCCATCGCGGCGCGCATCGGTCGCTACGATCGGCTCGCCGAGGTGCTCGTTTCGGCCGCCGACGACTGCGCCGACGGCACGCTGAAGGTCGAGCTGCTCATGCACGCGGGCGTGGTCAGTGCCGAGAAGATCGGTGACAGGCCGCGCGCGATCGAGCTGTTTTTCCGCGTTCTCTCGGTCAATCCCATCGCCGACGACGCGGTGCTGTCCGCGTGCCGCAACATCGAGCCGCTCCTCGAGACCGAGGGTCGCAAGGCCGAGCGTCTCGACATCCTCGAGCGCCTCGCGATTCTCGAGGAACAGTCCGACATCCGCAGCCACGTGCTCGGCGAAGCGGCTCGTCTCGCGACGAGCCTCGAGGAAGACGACCGCGCCATCTGGGCATGGGAAGGCCGCCTCGAGACCACGCCGAACGATCCGGAGGCGCTCGACGGCCTCGTGGCCCTCTTCGAGAAGGCCTCGAAGTGGCGAAACCTCATCGACGTGCTCGACAGGCGCTCGCGCCTCGAAGGCAACTCCGAAGGCGAGCGTCGAGGCGATCGCGTGCGTGTTGCACGCATCCAGAGCGAGAGGCTCGACGCCATCGACGAAGCCATCGCCTCCTGGCGTGGCATCGAACAGGACTTCGGCGACTCCGAGGAGAGCACACGCGCACTCGCCGCGCTCTATCGAACCACGCGCCACTGGAACGACCTCGCCGAGCTCCTCGCCAAAGCGGCAGAGCGCACGCCGAACCTCGTCGAGAAGGCGGACGTGCTCCGCGAGCTCGGTGACGTGCAGCGTGAACAGCTCGAAGCGCTGCCCGAAGCGATTGCGAGCTACGAAGCGGCGCTCGGACACGATCCGCGCAGCGAAGGCGCGCGCACCGGACTTCGCGCGCTGCTGAAGCGCCCTGAATACAGGCCTGACGTCGTTCGTGTGCTCCTCGTCGCGTACTACGCAGCCGACGACTGGCGGCTCGTTCTCGACCTCACCGAGCACCGCCTCAACTGTGCGAAGGGCGCGGCCGAGCAGATCGCGATCCTCATGGAGGCCGCGCGCATCTCGGAGACGCGCGCCGACGACAACGAAGCGGCCTTCGCGCTCGTGCGCCGCGCACTCTTGCTCGATCCGGGCGACGAAACCACGCTCGGCGAGCTCTTCCGCCTGGCCGAAGCGACGCGCAACTTCCGTTCGCTCGCCGACGCCCTCCGCGAATGCATCGACAACGCGGCCAGCAACGAGCCCTGGGTGCCGTCGCTACGCTTCAAGATGGGTCAGGTCCTCGAGGACAGCCTCGAAGAGCTCCGCGCGGCGCTCGACGCGTTCGTCATGGTCGCGCACGACTCGCCGAGCGACCTCGAGGTCGCACGCGCCACCATTCGCGTGGCCGGTCGCACGCAACGCTGGGATGCCGCCGCGAAGGCCTTGGTCGAGGCGACGCGCGCCCTCGATGCGCTCGATCCGAACATCGTCTCCGCAGTGGAAGACGCCGCGGCGCAGGCGAGTGGCTGGGACGCGATCACCGTCTCCGTCGCCGCGCTCGTCAACGAAGGCTCCGGCCTCAGCTCGTCGCTCGCGCGAGACCTCGAGGCCACCGTGGCCGTGTGGCACCGCGATCGTCGAGGCGATCCCGACGCGGCCGAGTCGGCATACACGCGCGCTCTCGCACACGACGCGACGAACGCCGACCTTCTCGCAGACCTCGCGCGGCTGCAGCGTCGGGCCAAGGGTCGCCCGCTCGTCGAGAGCCTCCTTCGGCTCTCGGAGACCACCGGCGGCGATCTCGATCTGCTCAGCGAAGCCGCCGACGTGGCCGTCGCAAGCGTCGGCGATCGGGCGCTGTCGAAGTCGATTCTCGAGCGCCTGCTCCGTCTCGCCATCGAACGCTGGACGAACGGAACGCCGGAAGGCGTCTTGGCCGGCTCGACGAACTCGCCCGAGAGCTACGTCGACCGCGCCGCGCGCGAGCTCGTTCGAATCCACGGCGACGAGGGCGATCACGAACGCGTGGTGAGCCTCCTCGTCGAGGCGTCGGCCCTCCCCTGGTCGGTCGACACGTCGCGCTCGCTCCGTCACGAAGCGGCGCAGATCGCGGCCGATAAGCTCGCTGCTTCGGACCGGGCGACCGGCATCTACCTCGGGCTCATCGAGGAGGATCCGCACGACGATCGCGCCGTGTCGTTGCTCATCGCGATCTACGAGAGCGGCAACCGGCACCACGAGCTGCTCGCGCTGAAGCGACGGCTCGTCGAGACTGCACGCAACGAGTTCGAACGACTCGGGCTCCGGCTGGAGATCGCCGCGCTCGAAGACTCCCTGGAAGACGTCTCACGGGCCATCGTCACCTTGCAGGCGAACCTCGCCGAGTCGCGTCGTCACGACGAGACCGTCAAGCGCCTCGCCACGCTCTTCACGCGAGAGTCGAAGCACGAGGAGCTCGAAGCCCTCTTCGCGTCCCAGGCTCGCCTCGCGGAGGAAGCCCGCGAGGGCATGATGGCCGCGGACCTCCACGCGCAGGCAGCCGACGTCGCGGAGAACAAGCTTGGCGACGTCGGGCGCGCGATCAAGCACCTCCGCAGCGTCGTCGACCTCGAGCCGCGGCCTTCCGCGCTCGATGCACTCGCACGTCTTTCGACCACCACGCGCGATTTCGAGTCCGCCGCCGATTACCTCGATCGGCTGCGCGATCTCGCGCTCGACAGCGAACGCGCGGGCGTCACGCTCCGCCTCGCCGATGCGCTGACCGCCGCCGGTCGCAAGGCCGATGCGCAGGCGCGCCTCGAATCCGAAGTGTCGCGCGATCCCGAAGCGGATCACGTGCGCATGCGCCTCGCGGAGATCTACCGCCGCGACCAGGCCTGGCTCTCGCTCGCCGAGCTCCTCACGGACGGCGCCGCCCACGCGCCCGACAAGGCCACGCGCCTCTCGCGTCTTCGCGAGGCGGCCGAGCTGCATCGCACGAAGAATGGCGATCCCGAGCGCGCCATCCCGCTCCTCGAGCAGGCTTCGGACCTCACCCCCGACGACAACGCAATCAAGCTCGCGCTCGCCGATGCCCTCGGCGCCGCGAATCGCTTCGAGGAGGCACGTGGCATCCTGCGCCTCCTCATCGACGCGTTCGGCGGCCGGCGCCCGAAAGAGCGCGCGCCCGTGCACTACCACCTCGCACGGCTCGACCTCGCCACGGGCGATCGCGCACGTGCGCTCGTCGAACTCGACGCCGCCACGCGCATCGACCCGGCCAACCCGGCCATCCTCCGCACGCTCGCCGAGCTCGCTCGCGACGACGGCCAGTTCGATCGCGCCGAACGCTCGTACCGCGCGCTGCTCACGGTCTTGCGCCGCCAGGAAGAGCCCACCGAAGACGCGCCCGTGACGCGCTCCGAGGTCATGTTCGAGCTGTCACGCATCGCGAAGCGTCAGGGCGAACCCGATCGCGCGAAGGAGATCCTCGAATCGGCTCTCGAGCTCGGCATGGAGAACGTCGTCGAGGCACGTCGCCTCGAAGCAGCCCTCCGCGCGAGCGAAGATCACGCGAGCCTCGCGCGAGCCCTCGAGGCGCGCCTCGCACGCGCGGGTCACTCGAACGGTAGCCTCGACGCGAGCAAGCTCGCGACGCTCCTCGAACGCATCCCCGATGCCGCGAACGTCTACGCCGACCTCGGGCGCCTCTACGAAGAGCACCTCGGTCGCGCCGATGACGCGCTCGAAATGCGCCTTGCCACGCTGCAGCTCGATCCCGCCTCGAACGACGCACACGACGCGGCTCGCCGGCTCGCAGCGGTCCTCGGAAAGACGCAGGCCTACGAAGACCGCGTGCGCTCACTCACCGATGGCGCTCTCGGACCCGAGGTCGCGAGCGAGCTCCTCATGCGCCTCGCGCGAATCGCCGAGACAGAGCGCCAAGACGATCGCGAAGCTGCTTCGTACTACGAGCGCGCCCTCGCGATTCGCTCCGACGACGTCGATGCGCTCACCGCGCTCGATCGCGTCTACGAGAAGCTGGGTGACTACGCCGGTCAGGCACGCGTGCTCGGCATGCGTGTGGCCCTCGATGCCGAACGCGGTGGAACGTCGGCACCGGCGCTCTACCGACTCGCGCAGCTTCGCTTCCGCTCCGGCGACGTCGACGCGGCATGCGACGCCTTCGAGCAGGCCTTCGACGCCGAGCCCGATGCGGACCGGGCCGAGGAGCTCCTGCGTGGAGCGGCCGACGTTCACCCGACGAGCAACCGCGTCATCGAGCTGTACGAGCGCATCACGCGCGCCGATGGACGCGAACGTTCGCTCGTCGACGCCCTCGTTCGCAAGTGGAGCCTTCCCAACGCCTCGTCGGATTCGATGCGCGAGGCCGTCGAGATCGCGCAGAACCTCGCCGACGTACCGCTCGCCGAGTCGCTTCTTCGCCGGTGGCTCGAAGGTGCCAGCGAGGACCGCGATGGTCGCGTGTTCGCGCTCACGCTGCTCGCGCAAATCAACGAGACCTCCGGGCGCATTCGCGACGCCGTTCTGCTGAAGCGCGAAGCGGCGGAGCTCGCCGAGCCGGACGAAGCACGACGCCTTCTCTTCGAGGTCGCGTCGCTCGCCGCCGGAACGCTCGACGATCTGCACCTCTCCGCCGCCATCTACGAGCAGCTGCACGAGGGCGAGCCCGAGGACAAGGAAGCGTGGTCTCCCCTGCTCGACGTGTACCGTCGCATGGGCGACTACGAGAAGCTCTCTGCGCTCGTCGCCGAGGTCGCCGCGTTCGTCGACGACATGGAGGAGCGCTCGCGGCTCCGTCTCGAACGCGTTCGCATCGCGATGGCCAAGCTCGGACTGTCGGACGAAGACGCCGCCAACGAGCTGCGTGAGATCGTCGACGAAGACAGCACGGCCGTGGAGGCGGCGATCCTCCTCGGCTCGATCCTCGAGCGGACCGGCCGCGAAGACGATCTCGCCGAGCTCCTCGCCAAGCAGCTCGACGCTGCCAAGGATCGTGGCGACTCGGAGGCCGTCGGCTCGCTCTCGCGTCGCCTCGGGCAGCTGCTCGAGAAGCGCGATCGCCAGGCCGCCCGCGACGTCTACTACACGGCTCTCGACTGGGATCCGAACGCACGCGAGGTGCTCGTCGCCCTCGAGCGACTGCACGAGCAGGAGAACGAGCCCGAAGCTCGCGCCGAGATCATGGAGCGCCGCCTCGCGCTCGAGACCGGTGACGACGCCGAGGCGCTCGCGCTCGAGCTCTCCGAGATCCGTCGCCAGGCGGGAGAAGCCGAGGCCGCCGTCCGTGCGCTCGAAATCGGCTTCAAGGCAGCCCCGCAGAGCCGCACCCTGCGCGATCGCCTCGAGGCGCTCTATCGCGAACAGCTCGAATACGAGAAGCTCGCCGAGCTCTACGTGCTCGATGCACGTGGTCGCGCGGATGCCAGTTCCAAGGCCGCACGACTGCGCGATGCAGCGCGCGTCTACCGCGAGGAGCTCGCCGATCCGGAGCGCGCGGCAGGCGTTCTTCGGGAAGCGCGCGAGGTCGAGCCCGACGACTTCGAGCTCCTCGGTGACCTCGTCGAGGTGCTCATCGCTTCCGGCGAGCTGCGCTCAGCCGACGAGGAGCTCTCCACGGCGCTCGCGCGCATCACGCCAGAGCATCCCACGCACCTCGGCCTCGTCGGCAAGCGCGCCACGGTTCGCTCGCGCCTCGGCGATGGTGAGGGAGCGCTCGCCGACTACGAGGAAGCGCTCGCGCACGGCCTGTACGACGTGCGCGGACCGCTCGCGGAGCTTCTCGGTAAGCTCGCCCTCTCGGCCGCAGGTCGCGGTGATGCCGCGTCGTGGCGAGGTCATCGCCTCCGCGTCGCGGAGCTGCGTCGCGAGATGGGCGACATCGAAGAAGCGCGCAACGTGCTGACGGAGCTTCTCAAGGCCGACAGCAAGGACCGCGCAACGCTTCGCGCGATTGCCTACGTCGACGAGCTCGAAGAGCGCTGGGATTCGGCGAGCGCCACGTATCGACGCCTGGTCGGTCTCGAGGAGGGCGAAGAACTCGTGATCGCCGCCCTGAAGCTCGCCGAGACGTGCGAGAAGGCCGACCGGCTCTCCGATGCGCGCGGCGGTCTCGAACGCGCACGCGCAGCGGCGCCGGACAACGTGCTGCTTCGCCAGCGCCTCGCGTGGCTCTATGACCGCCTCGGCGCACTCAAGGAGCTCGCCGAGCTCACGCTCGAAGAGGCGCGTGCGGCAGGTGACGTGGCGCCACGCTTCGAGGGCCTCATGCGCGCCGGCCAGCTGTTCCTCGAGCAAGCGCAGGATCCCGCGCAGACCGCACAGATCGGCGTGTCTTTGGCCATCGCGCCGCTCGAAGAGGCGCACGCGCTGCGTCCTTCCGACCTCGATTGCGCCGCGCTCCTCTCCGACGCGTACGTCGGCGCAGGACGCATCGACGACTCGAACGACCTGCTCACCCGCACGATCGCCACCTTCAAGGGCCGTCGCGCAAGGGAGCTCTCGGCGCTCTACCACCGGCTCGCGCGCATCGCGGAGTTCCAGGGCGATCGCAACACGGAGCTTGCCCACCTCTCGACGGCGCTCGACATGGACGCGCAGAACGGCAACGTGGCTTCCGAGCTCGCTTACCTCGCCATGGAGCTTGGAAACTGGGAGGTTGCGCAGCGCGCCCTTCGTGCCGTCACCATGTTGAAGGCACCGGCGCCGCTCCCCCGGGCGCTCGCCTACCAGCACCTCGGCGAGATCGCGCGCGCTCAGGGTGATCCGAAGCGCGCCATGATGCTCCTCAAGCGCGCGATCGACGACGATCCGAACCTGCATAGCGCCCGAACCTTGCTCGACGCGCTGCACGCCGAAGGCTGAGCGTGTGAAGAAGGTTCATTCGTCCACATGGAGCCGAAGCGCGCGCGTGGTCGGCTCCGACGACGTCTCGACGCCGTAGGCTCGGGGGGACTCTCGTGTTCTCGGACTATCTCTGAGACGCACGCAACTCCGCGTGCCGCGAGGCTGCAAGCCGAAGCCTGATGATTGTGGTGCACCGGGAACGTTCCTCATTGCATCGGAGTCAGCGATGTCCCGTTCCGACGTTCAAGCCCGCCACGCCGAGGCCTTTCGCGCACTGCACACGCGCCCCGGCGCATTCATCATCCCGAACCCGTGGGATGCCGGCACCGCGCGCCTGCTCGCGATGGCCGGTTTCCCGGCGCTCGCCACCACGAGCGCCGGGTTCGCCTTCTCGAAAGGCTTGCCCGACAACGCGATCGGTCGCGACGCGATGCTCCAACACATCGCCGACATCGTCGCGGCGGGCGGCCTGCCCGTGAGCGCCGACCTCGAGAATGGCTTCGGCGACGAGCCCGCCACCGTGGCCGAAACGATCCGTCTGGCCGCCGAAGCCGGCGCGGTCGGCGGCTCGATCGAGGACGCGACGGGCCGCGCCGATAAGCCGATCTACGCGCATGACGCGGCGGTCGAACGGATCGCCGCGGCCGTCGACGCGGCGCGCGCACTGCCGTTTCCGTTCACGCTGACCGCGCGCTGCGAGAACTACCTGAACGGCCGCCGCGATCTCGCCGACACAATCGCGCGGCTGGTCGCCTATCGCGACGCGGGCGCCGACGTGCTCTATGCACCGGGCCTGACCGATCCCGACGATATCGCGGCGGTGACGCGCGCCGTCAGCGCGCCCGTCAACGTCGT
Source organism: Labilithrix luteola (assembly GCF_001263205.1). Classification (GTDB taxonomy): domain Bacteria; phylum Myxococcota_A; class Polyangia; order Polyangiales; family Polyangiaceae; genus Labilithrix; species Labilithrix luteola. Next base: position 4,478,441 of record NZ_CP012333.1, on the reverse strand, counting down.
CATGGGGCTGCAAGGCGGCTTGCTGAGTCTCGACGCGCTCGCGGCGCTCGGCGTGAAACGCGTCAGCGTCGGCGCCGCGCTGGCGCGGGCTGCGCTCGGCGCATTCCTACGCGGCGCGACGGAGATGGCGCACGACGGGACCTTCACGTTTGCGGCCGACGCCATACCGGGGCGCGAACTCAATCGCTGGTTCGCGGCGCCGGACAATTCGCCGGTCTCGTTCGGGCGCTGACCCTGGACGAATTGCCTCCCGCCAACTCCACGACGGAGGTCCCTAGACATTGCGCTTCGTCACGCGGGGTCTCACGACGCACGCGTAGGACCTCCGCGCGCGGGTCATGCGGGGGGCCTTTCGAGGAGCGCCTTCTGAACGCGCGAGTGCTTGCGCCCATAGCCGAAGTAGATGGCCATGCCGATCGCGAGCCACACCCCGAGTCGTAGCCACGTCTCCCAAGGCAGCGCGAGCATCATCGCGAGCGCGACGGCCATGCCCATGAAGGGAACGAACGGGACCCAGGGAGTCTTGAACGGACGCGGAATTTCGGGGTGACGCCGGCGGAGCATCCACACGCTCGCGCAGACGATGACGAACGCGAGCAGCGTGCCGATGCTCACGAGCTCGCCGAGGATGCCGATCGGCACGAGGCCAGCGAACACGGCGACGAAGGCGCCGACGACGATCGACGAGACGTACGGCGTCTGAAAACGTGGGTGGATCTTCGCGGCCGCCGGCCAGAGCAGACCGTCGTTGGACATCGTGAAGAGCACGCGCGACTGAGCGAGGAGCATGACGAGCATCACGGACGCGAGCCCGAAGATGGCGCCGACCTTCACGAGGAAGCGCCCCCACCCCACGCCGGTGGCGTCGATGCCGACCGCGACCGGATCGGGCACGTCGAGCGCCGTGTAGGGCACGAGCGCGGTGAGCAGCCCGGAGACGAGGATGTAGAGAATCGTGCAGATCACGAGCGAGCCAAGGATGCCAATCGGCATATCGCGCTTCGGATTCTTGGCTTCCTGCGCGGCCGTCGAGACGGCGTCGAATCCGATGTACGCAAAGAAGATGACCGCCGCTCCGCGCAGGATGCCGCTCCAGCCGTACTTGCCGAACTCACCAGCGTTGGGCGGGATGTATGGCGACCAGTTCTTCGATGCGGGTGCCCAGCCCGCGCGCGTAAGGGCGACGAGGGCGAGACCGACGAACACGAGCACGATGCTGACTTTCACGATCACGATGAGCGTGTTCACGGTCGCCGACTCTCGGATCCCCCGGACGAGGATCGCCGTGACGAGGAGGACGGTGAGGAAGGCCACGAGATCGAAGGCGGCCGTCACGTGCGGGATCGAGCCGAGAGCAACATGAGCGCTCTCGAGCGTCTCCTCGATGGAGGAGAGTCGCTGCCATCGGCCGTCGTACAAGACGAGCACCGTGCCGGGCGCGGCGGTGAGGTGCGGCGGGATCGTGACGCCGTGATCCTGGAGGAAGCTGTTCACGTATCCGCTCCACCCGACAGCGACCGCCGCCGCTCCGAACCCGTATTCGAGGATAAGGTCCCAACCGATAATCCACGCGATGAGCTCGCCGAGCGACGCGTAGCTATACGTGTATGCGCTGCCCGCGATCGGGATGAGGGAGGCGAACTCCGCGTAGCAGAGACCCGCGAAGGCACAGGCCACCGCCGCGATCACGAACGAGATCGTGATGGCCGGTCCGGCATACTTCGCGGCAGCGCTGCCCGTTAGGACGAAGATCCCGGCGCCGATAATCGCGCCGACACCGAGCGCCAGCAGGTCGGGCGCACGGAGTGCCCTCTTGAGCCCGATGTGCCCGGCTTCCGACTCGGCATCGAGGGCCGAAAATTCCTTCTTGGCGAACGCATCGAAGCGCATCGCCCGATCGGTTCACGTAAACGTCGTTCTGTAAAGCCGCGTACGAAGGATGAGGCATCGCGCGCGTCATTCGATGGCACATCGTCGAATCGTCCACGAGCCGCAAGCCAGCGTCGCGAGCCTTGCGCTCGAATGAATCGAAACGCGCCGCGTCGATGCTTTCGATCGATCGAGGACAACCTCGTCGAGCTGGTCGGGCTGCTCGAGGCGCTCGAGCGTCGCCTGACGCGCCCTGACGTCTCACCGAGGTTTCGAAGCGCTTCGGGACGTCAATCGGCCGGGGTCGCGTGGTAATGCCCCCAGGCGTGGGGATTCGTTCGATCGTTCGCGTCTCGTGGCAGCGCGCGAGGCAGGGCGCGTACGCGCGCGCTTTGACGTCGCGCGCGATCGCGTCGGGTCTCGTCGTGGTGTTGCAGCTCACCACGGCCTCCGAGGCCTCGGCGGTGGAGCCGTGGTCGGATGCCGATCCGGCGGGCCCGCCGGCGCGCGCTCAAATCTCACCCGATATCGGCTTTCGCGGCGGGGCCGAATATCGCGCAAACGTCACCGCTGTCCGTCCCATCAACGTCAACGGAACGCGCGACCGGAATTTCTCGACCATCGAGCATCGTCTTCGCCTCGACGCCGGAATCGATTGGGAAGACAAAGTCCGGCTCGTCACCTCCATCGACGTCCTGGACGGCGTTCTGTGGGGCGACAACGGCACGCTAGGCAAGGCGCCGGAGCCCACCGACGGCGCCAACGTCACGACACGCAACACGAACTTTGCCACGACGTGCTACCAGCTGCGCGAGGGCGAGCCATCGACGCTCGCGACGAGCTATCACCTCGGGCTCTGCGAGACCGATGCCGTCTACGTTCGCCGCGTCTACGGCGACATCGTCACGCCGGTCGGGCTCCTCCGGATCGGCCGGCAGCCCTTCACCGACGGCGCATCGCTCTCCGTGAACGATGGCGATGGGCGCCGCAATCGCTTCGGCTTTTCGCGACGTGGCAACAGCGCCGACCGCATCCTTTTCGCCACCAAGCCTCTCGAGGCCTTCAAGCCGGTCGAGGCGCGCGACACATCGGAGACCAGGGGCGTCTTCGCCATCGTCGCATACGATCGACTCGTCACCGATTCTCCGCAGCAGTTCGGCGACGATCTGCACGGAATCGTTGGCGCCGTGCGCTGGCTCGAGCCGAAGCACTCGTTGGGCGGCAATTTCGAGGCTCGCGCGTATTACACGTACCGTTGGGATCAGCAGTACGACACGAGCATCAACGCCGTGGGCGGTCGAGTCATGTCGAAGCTCGGAGACTTCACGGCCGGCGCGGAGGCCACCGCCATCCTCGGGACGACGCGCGAGATCAGCGAAGCATTCCGTGTCATCTCCAATGATCCGCCGGTCGACCAGGTCGTTCGCCAGTTCGGAGCGCGAGGTGTGGTTCGTTACGACCAGCCGATGTACACGCTCTACTTCGAGACGGACTACGCCTCGGGCGACTCCGATCCAACGACACGCTCGCCGCTCACTCAGTTTCGCTTCGCCGAAGACTCGAACGTGGGCCTTCTCATGTTCAAGCACATTCTCGCCTATCAGTCGGGGCGGGCCGCCGCGAGCGGAGTGCAGCTCCTGCGAGATCTCGGTGCCCCGAGCTACCCCACCGACGCCATCGCCAGCCGCGGTTCATTCACGAACGCCTTCGCGATCTTCCCGCAGGTCGACGTACGCCCCCTGAAGAACCTGCTGCTTCGCGGCGGCGTGCTCATGGCTTGGGCGCCGGCCAAGGTGGTCGACCCTATCGTCTCACTCCAGCGCAAAGACGGCCTCCGAATCGAGGACGATCTCGTGAATTTCGCCGGTGGCGCGCCGAATCGATATTACGGAACCGAGCTCGATTTGCGCGTCCAATATCGAATGTACGAACACTTCGCAGCCGACCTCGAGGGCGCCTACCTCTTCACCGGCGATGCCTTCGCCGACATCAACGGCGACGCGGTCAACAGCTACCTGCTGCAGGCGCGCGGCACGTTCTTCTTCTGAGGGGACCATGGCCATCGCTCGACAGCTTTGCCTTTCCTCCGCTCTCCACCGCGCCGCTGCTCTAGGCACGTCGTTGCTCGGTGTGTTCGCCCTCACGAGTGCGCTCACCGCCGCCTGCGAGAAGTACGAGCCGCCGCCGACGGCAACCATCGTGGGCCTCGAATCCGCCGTACTCTACGACGCGAAGGCTCCGATCGTCGTCGACTTCGGAATGGCCATCGATCCGGCGACGCTCTCGCTCTCCATCGCCACCTACGAGACGAACATCGAAGGCGACCTCGGCGACGAGGACGACGATCCGAACACCACGTTGAACGTGCTCTTCGGCCACAATCCACTCGATGGCGACAGGGCAGGTCGCATCGAGCTCGCGAACGGCAACCGTCGTGTCGTTCTCCACCCCGACAGCGCACTTCCCGTCGGGCCGAAGCTCGTGCTGCTGGTCGAGCCCGGCCTCGAGAGCGTCGACGGCCGCCGTCGCAACAATCGCACCCGCATTCCCTTTTCGTACGCCGTCCGCTGTGCGGCGAACGCCAATGCAAGCGGGTTCGTCAACGGGGTCTACTTCGTGCTGCTCGAGGTCGAACAGCCGCTGGGCACGCAAATCCAGCTCTATGGTTCGATCAACGTCGACCCCAAAACCGGCATTCTGGCCGCGACGTTCACGAACGCCGACCGAAACGCCGACAACTCACGCTGCCCCGGCGGATGCGGGCCGGCGGATGCGTGCCGCCTCCTCCCCGCGCCCGAGTGCGTCGCCCCTTCGACGAAGGCAGCGAGCGTCGACGAATATTCCGACTTCCTCCCCAACCCCACGCCGCCGACAGGCTACTCGTTCGCCGTCGAAGGCTGCGTGGCGGACGGGCAGAACGGAACGGGAATCGTTACGGCACCGGCGATGATGGTCGTGCAGAGTCCGGCCGTGACCGTCGCCGGTCTCACCATGACCGCATTCTTCGGTGACGGCGCAGACGGGCAACCTCCGCGCGCGACCGGCAGCCTCACGGCCGACACTGTTCTCCTCGGGACGAGCGCCATCGGGGCCGGCAAAGGCACCATGTCGGCACGCTTGATCGCTCCAAGCGAGGTCCCGCCCGGCGTTCCGATGGCCAAACTTCCTACGGCGGCGGCGGACGGTGGAGCCGACGCGTCACCATGAACGGGCTTCATTGCATTTCGAAGCCAGGGAGCCTCTGAGATGACGATCCCCCAGCAAGGTATCGACGCCGACGATCTCCGTGCACGCATGGAGAGATATCGAGGAAACGACGGCGATGCCGCGGGCGCACGCCTTTTCAGCCTCGTCTACGCGACACGTTCCGACATTCTCGACGTGGCCAAGGACGCCTACGGGCGCTTCTTCTCGGAGAATGCGCTCAATCCGATGACCTTTCCGAGCCTGCGTCGCTTCGAGACGGAGGTGCTGGAGATCGCGATCGAGCTCTTGCACGGACCTGCAGGGGCGGCCGGCTCGATGACCAGCGGCGGGTCCGAGAGCCTCTTGCTCGCCGTGAAGACGGCTCGCGATTGGGCACGCCTGAACCGCCCGCACGTCACCGCGCCCGAGATGCTCTTGCCCGTCACGGCGCATCCGGCGCTCCTCAAAGCGGCGCATATCGTCGGCGTCGAGCCCGTGATCGTGCCCGTGACGGATGCCTTTGTCGCGGACATGGAGGCCGCGCGCTCGCTCGTGACCGACAACACTGTCCTCGTGGTCGGCTCGGCACCCCAATATCCCCACGGCGTGATGGATCCCATCACCGAGCTCGCGGAGCTGGCGGCGTCACGAGGCATCCTTTGCCACGTCGATTCGTGCATCGGTGGCTTTTTCCTGCCCTGGCTCGAGAAGTTGGGACGCGAAGTCCCCCCGTTCGATTTCCGGGTTCCTGGCGTAACTTCGATATCAGCCGACCTCCACAAATACGCGTATGCAGCCAAGGGCGCTTCGGTGCTCCTTCACCGCTCGCGCGCACTGCGCCGACATCAGTATTTCGTCCACCCCGATTGGCCGGGAGGCCTCTTCGGCTCCCCGAGCGTCCTTGGCACGCGCCCCGGCGGTGCCATCGCCGCCGCGTGGGCCGTCATGCACTACCTCGGCGCCGAGGGGTACCTCGACCTGACACGACGAGCGATGGATGCCACGAAGCGCATGGCCGACGGTGTCCGCGAGATCCCGGGATTACGCATCCTGGGCAATCCCGTGATGAGCCTTCTCGCCATCGGCATCGACGAGCGGCACGCCGATCCCGTCGACCTCAACGTCGTCGCCGACCGAATGCTCCAGAAAGGCTGGCGCATCGACCGCCAACAGCGCCCGACGAGCCTCCACTTGACGGTGAGCCCGGCGCACGACGTACTCGCGGAGACGTTCGTCGCAGATCTACGCGAAGCCGTCGCGCACGTACGGAGCTCCGGCGAGCAGGCCCAAGGCCCGTCGGCGATGTACGGCATGCTCGGCCAGCTTCCCGATCGCGCGTTCGTCGGCGACGCCTTGCTGGATTTCATGGACGGCATGGATTCCATGCCCACGATGCTCGAGGGGTGAGCTCGATGACTTCCGTGCATCCCACCCGCTTCACCTCGCTTCTCGACCTGACCCGCTTGCCGTGGTTCGCCTTGAACGATGCCGGGCGTTTGGTGATGCGCGACGCGAGCGTCGGTCCCATCGCCGACCTCCACACGCACCTGGCGCTCGCCTACGTCAGGCCGCCGAGCGTCGATTTCCACAAGCTGCATCCTGTAACGCAGCACTACTTGCCTTCGTGCTGCGCGCTCGATCTCGACGTTTACGCGAATCGAAATATGTCGCCGGAGATCGTCGCGGAGCTGACGCGTGATCTGACGCTGCGAAGCCTGGGACCGCGCGGAATGCGTGCGACGCATACGGTACCGAACCTCGTGCGCGAGATGGACGAGGTGGGGATCCGCGCCTCGGTGCTGCTCCCCATCGACTTCCCGCTCCTCTCCGACAATGCCGGCGTCGCGTTGCAGGCTGCGACGACGACACACAAGCTCTTCTCGTTCGGTTCGGTTCATCCCTATTCCCTCGACATGGAGGGAAGACTCGATGCGCAGTACAAGCGTGGTGCGCGCGGCATCAAGATGCACCCGTCGGTGCAGCTCGTCAGGGCCGACAACAAGCGCGCACGCAGCCTTTACAAGATGTGCGGCGATCGCCAGATGGTGGTGTTCTGGCACTGCGGGCCGGCCGGGATCGAGCCGAAGCTCGGACAGTATCTGAACCAGGTGAAGTTCTACGAGTCGCCGATCGCAGACCACCCCGACACGACCTTCGTTCTCGGACACTCCGGCGCGCTGCAGTTCGACGAGGCCCTCGCCCTGCAGCGCAAGTACCCGAACGTCTGGCTCGAGACGTCGTCGCAATCGCTCCGCAACGTGCGCCGAATGGTCGAAGAGGCCGACACGTCACGGATCGTGCACGGCTCTGACTGGCCCTTCTATCATCCAGCGATCAGCGTATCGAAGATTCTCATCGCCACCGAGGGCAAGCCCGAAATCCGGCATCGCCTCCTCTGGGCGAACGCAGCCCGCATCCTCGGCATCACCTGATCTTTGCGACGATCACTCAACGCGCTTTGGCACGCGCGGCCGTGCGTCTCGTAGAGCGCGGCCTCTCAATTGGGCGATCGCAGGACGAGTCCGTGGGTGCCCACAGCCACCCAGCTCGTGTCGCTGCCCGCAACGGCGTTGAGGGTGTGCGGACCGAGGGGCAGCTCGCGCCGCGACCACGTGTTCCCGTCGGCTGACACGGCGACCACGACGGAGCTCGCGCTCGCGAGGCCGACGGCTGCGATTGAGCCTCCCGCGCCCGACCCCATTCCGTTGAAGTAATCGCCCTGCGATTGCCCGGCAAAGGGGAGCGCGCGCTTCTCCCAAAGCTTGCCGTCGATGCTGAACTCGATCGCTCCTTGGGCGCTCGCAGCGAACACGCCATGGCCGGTCGCCGCGAGCGCCACGCCGGCGCCCTCGAACTCTCCGGTGGTCCAGGTGATCCCGTCGAGACTCACGCGCGCGCCTTCATCGCCCACCGCCACGAAGTCGATTCCGTAGCCGATCGCACGCGTCCCTGGCAAATCCAGGTTCGTCGTCCACGTCAGAGCGTCGGGGCTGTGCCAAAGGTTCACGTCGCCACCATTGTTCGGGGCGACGCTATAGGCGGCGAACTCGCCATTGCCCCATGCAGCGCCAAAGAAGATCTCTTTGCTGTTCGTCGATTTGTCGACGGGGTGCGACTCCCAAGAAACACCGTCCGCGCTCAGCGCGACGACGTTCGCGCCCCACGCCATGAACTTCGCGAGCCCGGTGAACGAGACGCCTCGAAATGGCGTAGCGGTCGCGTGGGATGTCCACGTCGCGCCGTCGTCGGTGCTCGTCCACACGACGTTGGCGTTGCCGACGACCACGAACGTGCCGTTGCCATAGGCCACCCCAGTCAAATCTGCCGTCGTGTCGACATCGACGCTCGGCCACTGCGGGATCTCCGGGGCGGGCATACAAGTTCCGGCGACGCACATCTCGCCCACGGGGCAAGGAAGTGACGATTGGCACCTCCTGCCGCCGGGACTCGAGGCGTCCCCGCCGTCGAGCGAGCCAGCGCCCGATCCAAGGGTGCCGGCATCCGTGGGGTCCACGTCGACGCCCGACGCACCGGACGAGCCGCAGCCCGACGCAACAAGGACCACTGCCAGCACCCCGGCGACGACAGATACGGAAGGAGCAACGCCGCGCTGCGACGGAAATCGGCGGAACGACGACGGGGGAAAACGGTTCGTGGGCATGGATTTCATCTCTCGAACTCTTTGGAGCGCGCGGATGAGGATTTGTCGCGCGAAATAGGTCATCGCCGTCACGAGAGCGACGCGTTGCCCGTTTCCGCGTCGGGGCGAGGGGTGCCTGACAGCGTAAGGAACGCCCGCGCCAGAGTGGACGCAACCCTTCTTCTGCGAAATTTCAGCAGCACCGGCCGACGGTTGGGTTGCGCGGCCGGTGCGCTAGGGCGGCTCGAGGAAGAGCGCCTCGTACAAGATGTCGAGGCGCTCTTTCAGTTCGTCGTTGCCCGGATCGTGTTGGCACGCGCTGATGAGCTGGATGCGCGCCTCTTCGAGCTTACCGTTGGAGAGGAACGCGTCGGCCTTGGCTGCGTACTGCCTGGCCTTCGCATTGCTCGCGATCATGTGGAGCGTGCGCTGCTGGAAGGTCGGCTTCTTCTCGACGGCGTGCTCGTCGAGCTTCACCTGGCCCTTGCGCAGCTCGGCGTCGTAGCGCGTACGGAGATTCGGCCGGCGGAGGACGTTGTACGCCTCGACGAGCTTCTTGAAGACGGCGGAGGCGGCGCGCCCGACCTCCTCGTCTTCGTCGACGAAGCGATCCGGGTGGCAGCGGAGCGAGAGCGCGTGGAACGCCTTCTGGATCTCGGCCGGCGACGCGTCGTAGGGCACCCGGAGGATGTCGTAGTAGTCCATCGTCTCGAGCGACTCCGCCCAGGCAATGAACGTTATCGGCGCGGCCATGATCGACGGGACCTCGTAGAAGCGACTTCGATCAACCGATCACGTGGTTTGCCTGGCGCGCGGCCATGGCGTTGACTTCGGCGGCGTCCGTCTGGGTGCCGAGCAGGCGCATCGTGGCCACGGTCTCACGGTTCGTGTCGCCGTCTTTGGCGCGAACGTTGAGAATGCCGTCGGCGTCGAGCTCGAACGTCACGAGGATCTTCAGCTCGCCGCGCGCAGCCGGCCGAAGGCCCGAGAGCTCGAGCTCTCCGAGATACGTGTTCTCGGCGAAGCGCGGTGATTCGCCCTGCGCCACGCGAATGAAGACGACCGTCTGGTGATCGGACGCGGTGAGGAACGCGCGTGCTTTCTCGCATGGCACGGGCGAGTTCGCGGCGATGAGAACGTCGGAATAGCCGCCCACCGTTTCGACACGGAGGCTGAGCGGCGTGACGTCGATGAGAAGCGGCGCGGCTTGCGCCGTGGCGATGGCGCTGCCTCGGGCGAAGGCGGCCGCCGTCGGCGCACTTCCGAGATCGAACTCGGCGAACGGAGCGACCATCGCGCCGATGTCGATCGGTAGCGACACTTCGGTCGACGTCGCTCGCACGGGCGGCGGTGCTGGGGCGGGCGCAGGCGCGGGGGCGGGCGCAGGCGCCGCAAAATCACGCGCCACGCCGTAGTCCATCGTCGCTGCGCGAGGCCGAGGTACGGGCGGGGGGGCCTTCGGAGGCGCAGGCCTCGGCGGAGGTGTACTCCGTCGCGAAGGTTGTGCGTCGGGAATGTCCGAGAAGCTGATGACCGCAGCCGCCTTCGTGAACTCGAAGAACGCCGGAGCCGGAGGTGCTGCGAGATCGGACGGTAGCCTCGGCGCCTTGGGCGCTTCGATCGGTGCCGCCGCGCGCGCGAGCTGATCGTGTCCCGACGTGTGCTTCTTCGGCCGCGACTTCGAGCGATTGAGCGCGTGAGCCTGAATGGCGGCGCCGAGCGCGACGACCTCGTCCGGGTTCACCTTCACGTGCGGCGGCTGACCGAAGAAGTCTTCGACCATACGCACGACGAGCGGCATGCGCGTCGAACCACCGACCAGGATGACCCGCTCGAAATCCTTCGGACCGAGCCCCACGCCTTCCATCGACTGCCGTGCAACGGCCAGCGTGCGATCGACGAGGGGCCGAGCCAGACGTTCGAGCTCGAGGCGCGACAAGCTCACGTTGGCATCGAGCTCCACGCCACCGGGGCCATGACCGAGGCCGGTCAACAAGCGGGTGACGTGTTCGTGCGCGCTGAGCTCCTTCTTGATCTCCTCGGCAGCGAAGCGGAGCCGTCCGTAGACGGTCGAGTCGGCGCGCGGATCGCGCTTCAGGCGCTGCATCACGTCGCCAGCGAGCTTGTCGGCGAGAAGGCGGTCGATGTCGTCTCCACCGAGCGCGCTGTCACCGGCGGTTGCGAGAACTTCGAACACGTTGCTCGTCAGGTCGAGCAGCGTGATGTCGAACGTGCCGCCGCCGAGGTCGTAGACCGCGATCTTCTCGTTCTTGTTGATCGACTGGCCATACGCGAGCGCCGCTGCGGTGGGCTCGTTGATGATGCGCATGACGTCGAGCCCGGCGAGCTTGCCGGCAATCTTCGTCGAGGCGCGCTGCAGATCGTTGAAGTTCGCCGGAACGGTGATGACCGCGCGCTCGACCGGCTCACCGAGAGCCGCTTCGGCGATCGCCTTCGCGCGCCGCAGGATGAACGCGCTGATCTCCGGCAGCGCATAGGCCGTGTCGCGCGCGACCACGCTGGTGCTGTTCTTGGCGCCGGCGGCGAAGCGGAAGGGCAGTCGTGTGGCCGCTGCTCGCACCTCGGCCGAATCGATCAAGCGGCCGAGGAGCGGCTTGATGGAAAAAATCGTGTTCTCTGGATCGATGAGCCGACGCTCGCGGGCGGCCTCACCGACGAGCACCGTGCCCGAGGGATGAAACGAGACGACCGAAGGGAGAAGACGCCGGCCCTGATCGTCTTCGAGTGTCACCGCAACGCCATCGACGACGGCCGAGACGACCGTGTTCGTGGTGCCGAGGTCGATACCAATGGCGACGCTCAAGGTCGGGGGAGCTTACCAAGCAACCCGCACTCACCAGAATGTGGGAAATTGTCGGCGCGTGGTTCGCACGCGATCCGCTCGATGCCGATCGGCATCAAGACGGTGGAGTGCGACGTCACGATTCGCCGCGTACGTGCGTGCGCATGCGACGGGCACACACGATGCAACGAGCCGAGCCACGCAGTAGGGCGAGAAAGCGAGATTCCGTTGAACCTGCCTCTCTACCGCATCGTCGAAGGCCGCCGCCTCGAAGGGCTGCCGCCGCCCAAGGCCGTCTTCACCTCCGCGATCGGTCGCTACTTCGCTCGCTCGGCGTACCATCAGGCCGCGAGCGCCCTCGCCTTCGATCGCCTGCGCCGCGAGCTCGATGCGTACGGCTCCCCCGGCGGTTTGCTCGAACGTTGCGAGCAGGCACGTGCGCGCGAGCTCATGCATTCGGCGCTGTTCGCGGAGCTCGCCGAGCAGTTCGCGACCCCCGTGACGATGCCGGCGCGCGCGCCGACAGAGTGTCTCGCGGTGCGTCCCCTCGTCGACGTGGCGATCGACAATGCCGTCGAAGGTGTCGTGCGTTCGACCTTTGGCGCGGCCGTAGCGCGCTACCGCGCGACACACGCCGAAGATCCCGAGATCCGCCGCGTGATGGAGATCATCGCCGAAGACGAGCAAGTCCACGCCGAGCTCGCACACGACATCGCGAGCTGGCTGCACGACGCGACCGACGCGAGCACCTCCATCGAGGGCATTCTCGTCGAAGACAGCATTCGCCACGCCGCGCGCGCTCTCGCGCAAGAGCTCGACATGGATCCCGATCCGTCGCTCTGCACGCAGGCCGGCATCCCTTCCCGCCTGGACGCACTCACCATCTGGAGCCGCCTCTCACACCGCGTCTGGCACGACTTCGCGCACGCCGCGGCGGCCTGATGGTTCAGCCGAGCTCGCTCTTGTCGGTTGCAAGGTATTGGCGCGCGATGCCTCGAAGCATGTCGAGGCCTACCGAGACGTGCATCTCGATGATGACGAGGAAGTCCTCGTAGTCGATGTGGTACGCGATGATCGGTGTCTCGGCCCGCGCTTCGTACGAACGCGGCTGCCCGCTCCAGACGTCCATCACGCCAAGCGTGAAGTCGTGGCCCACGTCGACGTGCTGCCCATCCGGCGCCGTGCAGCGAACGCGCCCGTACTCGACGTGGAGCGCGAACGTCGAGGGCTCACCGGCAGACCAGAAGACATGGCCGGCCGGCACACGTCGCTCTTTCATGCGTCGCGTGAGATCGACCAGCGCCTCCACGTTCATTTGATGGAAGGGCCCACGGCGCAGCTGGATGAGCTGCTCGGGAAGCGTGCGCGGACGAACGTAGTAGTCGCCAAGATCGACGGACGGCGGATTCGAAGGGTCCGCCGGCAGGTGATGACGCGCCCGCGTCAGCGTCGTGCCCATGATCCGAAGGCAATTGCGAAGGAGCGAGAAGTTCTCCTCGAGGGCCACGCGAAACGTGGCGACGGGGATCTCGAGGGTCACGGTGTCGATGTCGGCCACGACTCGTCCGGTCGTCGTCGAGGCCATGACGGCGAGCATGCCGAAACCTTCACCACGCCTCGCGACGTAACCGGGCTTTCCGGTACGCGTGACCGTGACCTGGCCTTCGATGACGATGCCGATCGCGCGAGGTTGCTCGTCTTCGGTCGTGAGGACGTCGCCCTTGCGATAGAAGCGGTTCGTCGCGTGCTCTGCGAACAACGTGAGGCCTTGCTCGTCGAGTCCTTGCAGGCTCTCCACCGAGCGGAGCAGCAGCACACGGTTGCGAAGCGCCGCCTGAGGAGAATCGGCGCGGGAGAACAGATCGAGGACGTCCTGATTCATACGGCCTCCTGCGCGAGCGACCCCGATTCGTGGAGTTCCGTGAAGTGGAAGTCGGCGATGTCGCGAAGAGCATCGCTCTCGTTGTTGCGAAGATGCGCGAGGAGCGCGGCGTAGTCGAGGCCGAGGGGCGAGTGATACTTGCCCGATTGGCGGAGGCGCTCTTCGTCGGGCAGGTCGTCGACGAGGCCACGCACCGCGGCCCGCAGTGGGTCGACGAGGACATTGTCGATGAGCTCGATGCTCGTGGCGCGCTCGTCACGCGTTCCATGCAGACCGCGGTGAATCTGGCCGAAGTCTTCGCGTGGATGGGCGAGGTCGAGGAGCCGGAAGAGGCGCTCGATCGTGTTCTTCTCCTTGTCGACGAGCGTCGCAGCGAGAAGCTCGTGGCCCTTGGTCCGGCGTGACTGCACCTCTCGCCCGCCGCGCACCAGGTCGAGCCGTGAATCGAGCAAGCCGAACGCCCACGTCAGCGTCTCGTCGATCGCGTTCTGAAGCGTGATCTTGTCGAGAGGCAACTCCGGCGTGCGTCGCACGAGCCTCTCGAGCGCGCGGATGATCTGGAAACGCACGCCGCCGTCCCCCTCCTTCGGAAGCCATCTCAGGAGCGCGTCGCCCGCGGCATTCGGCTCGAAGAACGTCATCGCGTGCGGAATTCGCCATCGCAACGTCGGGGCGGTGTCGGCCGCTTCGAGCGCGCGACGAAGCCCGTCCAGGGCAGCGGGACCGTGAGCCGCGAGCGCTTCGTGGGCCTCCGTGCGGGTGGCTTCCTCGGAAAGACGTTCGATGAGTGCGGGCACGAACACGGGCCGGACGAGACGAGTCATTGCGGCAACGGCAGCGCGTCGAACGTCGACGACGCGATCGGCCGAGAGCCCCACGAGGACGTCGTCGAAGCCCTCCGCGCCTCGCCCGGCGATCGCTTCCGCCAACGCAATCTTGGTCTTGGCGGTTCCATGCATCAGGAGCTCTTCGAGGCGCTTCGCCGCCTCTGCTCCAGAGATGTCTCCCGATGCGATGAGGTTCACCGTGATCGTGGTGGCCACCTCGGCACTAGACTCCGTGCGCAGTCGCTCGAAGAGAACTTCGGCATCCGGCGTGAGAACGGAGCGGGCAGCGATGGCGGCCCCACGAACGCGGGGCGACGGGTGATCGAGCACGCGGTCGATGACGTGCACCACGTTCTTGCGCTCCGTTCGCGTGAAGATCGCGAGCGCCAGCTCCACGACGCTCTCCGACGGGTGATACAGAATGAGCGCCGGAACGAGGTGCACCTTCTTCTCGCGTTCGAGCACCTGCAGCGCCGCGATCACCTCGTTGTCGAGCTGGCTGTCGAGCGTGGCAACCAAGGTTTCGAGCGAGGCGACGTCGAGCTGGGGAAACTCTTCGATTCGCGTCATGCGCCCCTGCTTGAGGCGTGCTCGAAAGAGCTCGACGTACGGCTCGCGCAGCGCGAGTGCCGATGCGACCCAGGCGAGACAAAGAACCACGAGACCAAACGAGAGCATCGTGGGCGTCGCCCGCGAGCCGAGAAAGACGAGGAGTCCGATGGAGGCGACGATCTGCCCGCCGCGCTGCCCGACGACGTCCATGAAGCCCTTCACGCGCTGCCGAGCCTCGTCGCTGAAGGGCATGAAAAGGAGCTCCGACGCCGTGCGATGAAGCGAGTAGCGAAGAGAGCCGTCGGCCCCTTTGAGCGCGAGGACGGCAACGAGGCCACCGCTCGCGGCGATGCCTAGACCGCCGAGGGCGAGGAACGCAGGCAAGATCGCGAGTGCCAAGCCGAGCGAAGTACGCTTGAGAACCACGTTGACGAGAACGAGCTGACAAAGGAGCGAGGTGAGGTTGATGGCAAAGTAGACGGTGCCGAGAAACGCGCCGAGCTCCGACGCAGGCACGAGTCGAGCGACCATGAGCTTGAAGAGGAAATCGCTCACGGTCAGGCACACCGTCGAGAGCAAGAGCATGACCACGACGCGCCTCGCGTAGAGCGAATCGCGGATGTACTGCACGTTGCTGGCGAGGGTGGGCGTAGACGCCGGCTCCACGAACGCCTTTCGCGACGACGCCTGGAACAAGAGGGGCATCGCCGACGTGACAGCGAAGCAGACGGAGGACACGAGCAGGAGTCGCTGCGCCGGCATGACCTTCGCCAGCGCGCTCGCGGCACCGCTACCGGCGATGGCGCCGAAGACGCTGCCAGCTCCGATGAGTCCGTAGAGACGCTTGGCCTGCGTGACGCTGAACAAGCCGCCGACGAGCGTCCAGAAATGGACGAGCGAGAGCGTGGTGACGAGGCCTGACCAAACGTAGAGCGCATAGAGGCCGGCGCTCCCGAGCCGCGACCCGAGCACGAAGAAGGCAAAGGTCACGACGCCCGCGCCGAACGTCCACGCGGAGAGCGCCGTCCGCGCAGCGCCTCGGCCCGAGAAGAGGCCTTGGAATCGAACCGCGCCGAACGACATCGCCGCAGTGAGCAAGAAGACCCACGGCAAGTGGGTGGCAGGAACCTTCGCGAGGAAGAGCGCGTCGCGCGCGGTCTCGAGAATGGCGTGCCCGCTGATCAGTCCGAACAGCGTGACGAAGCCGGCCCACACGTCACGGCGCTCGTCGGAACGAATCGCGAACACACCCACGCGCGTGACGATACCACGCCGATTTCGGCCTCCGAGCGCAGGAAGCCAACGATATCGTAGAGGTTTCGCCCTACGGTCGCGGTCTCATCCGTTCACTGCACCGGACGAACGCAGCGCGAGCCGAACTTGCCGTACTGGAACATGACGGAGATCGTCTCGCCGCCCTGCCCGTTGTAGTACTGGTGCCCTTCCCACGTCTGGCCGATGAGCCGCGTCGTCGGGATGCTCGTGTACTTCGTGCCGGGCCCCTTGGTGGACGGCGGTGTGGTTCCGGGATCCGAGCGCGTGCACGTGGTCGCGCCGGCAAGTGGTTCGCCCGAGAGGTCGCAGAAGTCGCCCGCTCCGGCTTTGAAGTCTCCCGTGTACTCGGCCATGTTCGCGTAGAGGTCCATCCAGCTCTCGCCGTTGCCCTTCACGGACGATGCGTCGTTCACGAAGCGGCCAGGCGCACCGATGAGGACTTCGTTGTCCTTCGATTTGTCGGTGCCGAGCGGGAACTCGTAGAAGACACCGCTCTGACCGCCGAGCGCATAGCCGTCGGTGTTCTGGCACTTGAAACCGCCGTTCAGGTACGTGCCGTTACACCAGTTGTAGTTCGGGCACGGCTTCGCGTTCTGCGGGCCGATTCCTCCAGGCCCAGGACAAAGGTTCGAGGCGGCCCACGGGAACGAATTCACGCGATCGGCCACAGTGGCCGCGGGCGCCCACACGTCCCAGTAGTCGGCGATCGTGGCCACCTCACCGCCATCCCAGGCGCAGAACGCCGCGAACATGATCGGCATCGCGCAGTTGAGAGACTTCTCGTCGGACACCTCGCGGGCCAGCGAGCGCGCAGGCAGTCCGAACTCGGTGAGCACGGCGGCGTCTTGCCAGTAGGTGTTCGCGCTGTAGTTGCCGAGGCCGTTGTAGCAACCACGAACGCCGTCGTAGTTGTCGATGTCGAGCCCCATGTGCGCGGTGAGGCCGTGCGGACCGGTCTGCTGCGAAGGGTAGATCGGCAAGACGTTCGGGCTGAGACCGACGAGCGTGGCAAGCTGCGAGGTGGGGTTCGCCGCGACGAAGCTCGAGACCCAGTCGCGTACGTTGGGGCCGACCTTCGTGAGGAACGTGCGGAAGCGGCCCGAAGTGATCTCGTACTTGTCGAGACGTCGCGTGGTGCGCGTGGGCAGAGGAAGCGACTTGCAGCAGGAGTCGTGGACGGCGCCAGCCTCGCCCGTCTCTTTGGCTCCGCACGACGTGATGCCTGAGACCTCGGCAGTGTCGCAAGACTTGATCGAGCACGTGCCGTTCGGAGCGCATGCGCCGGTCATACAGTCGCCGTCGACGGCACACTTGCTCGCATCTTTGCAGCGCGGCGCCGTATACGAGAAGTCACCTTCGGTGACGCCGCTGCCTCCGCAGTCGACGTCGGACTCGCCGCCGTTCTGCACCTTGTCGGTCTCCGAGGGCTTCACGCAGACCGACGCGGTGCAGGCGAGCAGCTGGCAGTCTTCGTTCTTCGCGCAGGCCTTGCCGAGGAGGCACTTGGGTGCCGTCGAGCCGCCGCAGTCGACGTCGGTCTCGTCCTGGTTCTTCTTGCCGTCGGTCGACGAAGGCGGGTCGCAGACGCCGGCTTTGCAGATGCCCTGGCAGTCCTCGTTGACCACGCACTTCTCCCCGCCGCCGCACAGTTTGTCCGGCTTCGCGGTACCGCCACAATCAACGCCCGTTTCACCACCGTCGCGCTTGCCGTTCTGGTGAACGTCGCTCGGCGGAGCGGCGCAGGTCTTGTCGCAGTAATCCGAGGAACAGTCGGCGGCGGACTGACAAATCTCGCCGTTCGCGCACGCGTTCGGAAGGCCGACGCCGCAGGTCTTGCTGGCTACCGGCGCACACGTGCCGTCTTTGCACGTTCCGCTCGCGCATTGCGCGTCGCCACCACATGGGTTTCCGTCACAGAGCTTCAGGCTGTTGGCCGAAGCAGCTTTCCCGTCACTCGCGCATTCCGTGGCGATCGCGTTGCATGCGCCAGTGATGCACGAACCGACGCTGCAGTCGGCGTCGACGGAGCAGCCCTCTTGATCGTCACATTTCCGTGACGTGCTCGCTCCACAAGGCGAATTGTCTCCGCCAATCGTGCCCGTGCATGCGGGAGCCGCGAGACCAAAGAGAGCAAACCACAGGACTCCCCCGAGCCATCGCGTCGCCATTCGATTCACCTTGGAGATTTGTATCGTCGGTGAAGCGCGATGCAAGCCCTCGTGATTCGAATCGACGATCCGCTGTGACGAGACGTGGTCGAAGCATCGCTGCTCGTCGCTTTTCGACGTGCATTACGACGCTGCAAGGTTCGCGATGTGGATCGCGAATTGTCCAGGCACCGTCGCGGAGCGACCGATCGGACAATCGGAGTAGCTACTCCGACGCGGGGATCCGGCAAGTCACGTTCGGTCCACTGATCGCCGTGCGTGCCGAGTGCTTCTCGACGTTGTCGACGTAGGAGGCGAGAAACGTCTTGGTCGCGGCTTCGTCGTCGACGAGGTAACCAAATTCACCAAGGTCGGCGACGTACAGATTCTGTGAGCCGACGTAGAACGCGCGCTCGTCGACCACTACGACCTTGCCGTGATTGGCGAGGGTCTTGCCATCACTCCAAGCTTCCGCACCACTGCTACGAAGGCGCATGAGTTTCAAGTGGGAGCACACCACCTCCACCGGATCGGCGTTGCTGCGCGCGACGCGAAGGTAGGTGCGAGCCGCATCGACGAACTTGGCGGCGACTTCCTGTGGCGACCAGCCGTTGTCGTACGTGTTGAACAAGGCCTCGACGCTGCTGACGTCACCAGGGACGGCGCTCGTGTTCGACAGAACGAGGTTCACGTCCACGCCGTGTGTCATGGCACCGGCGAGCGCCGTGATGACGGCGTCCGGCCAATCGCCGAGCTCCACGCCGGCGCGATGAATCGGCCCGAGATCTTGCTGCGAGAGGTGAATGCTCGACTTCGCGGCGCGAATCATCGTGACGAGCCCGACGTCGCTCGGGTGCGCGCCGACGGCGCCGAGGCGTCCCATCGAGATGACGGAGGCCGTGCCTCCGGAGAGGAAGCTTCCGCGCGTGTTGCCGAACGCGGCCGGGCACCGCTTGTAAGGCCGTGCGGCGAGGGAATTGATCGTCGCGCGCTGCTCGCACACGACCTTCCAGAGCTCGTCGGCGAAACGCGCTGCGTCCGCCGCAGGACCACCCTCGACCTGAATCCAGAGATCATGCACGGGATCGTTGCGAAGGTAGTGCACGTCCCACATGTTCGTGCCGCCCACAAGCGCGAGCTCACCGTCGCGAGCGATGATCTTGGCATGGTTCCACGACGTCGTTCCGGAGCGCCACGTGCCCACGGAGACGTCGAGCTTCGAGCTCGCCGCCACGTCGCGCGTCAGGCTCGCGAGCGTCTTGTCCGTCCAGATGTTGCCTCCGGGAAAGTCACCGAAGAACATGCGCACACGCGGCGGGTTCGGCGCCTCGCTCATGTACGTGAGCGCGTTACGAACGGCAGCTTCGAAGCGACCGTCGGGCGGTGACAGGCTGGTGATGTCGAGCACTGTCTTGGTGGCCGTCATGGTCGACCAGATCTGGTCGAGCAGCTCGTCCGAGTGACCCGCGCACACCTTCTTGGGCGCGCCATTGCGGTGGGCCACCGTCGCCTGCAGCGTCGTGCAATGACCGTGACCTCCGCAATCACTCTCTTGCGCGCAGATCCGCAGGCCGAAGTCGGCTTCGCAGCGCGTATCTCCCGCTTCACAGCGGTCGGCGACGGAGAGGAAGGCCTGGCCCCACGTCGCGCGAGGAGGAACCTGCACGACGAAGTCGCCCGCGAGCTTGGCATCCTGGCTCACGCTCCACGTCTTTCCCTTCTGAAGCGGGAAGTTCGCGGTGAGCGCTTGAACGACTTGCTGACCGACGTACGAGAGCGGTCGCGACAAGGCATCGCCGCTCTCGGCGGAGTCGTCTGCGTCTTCACCTCCGCACGCGGCTACGGAGACCGAGGCGAGGCCGAGAAACGAGAGGGCAACGAGGCTTCGGAGGCGAAAGGAGGGCTTCATGCGGGCAATCCCGATTCGACCGGGCTTATCCCACACCAGTACACATTCCGTACCAGTCGGTCGGGTTTCGTCCAGACCGAGAATCAGCGGATTCCTCGACGGTTCGTCCCGCTGGATGGACCAGTACCGATGGATCGCCCGTCGCCCAGCCCCCTGCCCGATTCAAACCTACGAACGAACGCCGACGAGGCGGCCCGACGAGCGCGCGAACACGACCCCCGCATTCGGCGCGCAGCCGTTCGCGGCCAGCAGCTCGAGAGCCTCCACCCGAAGTCGAGGCGCGTGATCGCGCTCGTAGACTTCGAACGCCTCGCGCGACGCAAACCGATAACGCGCCTCCACGACGAGGCCCGAGTCGACGAGCAGCACTTCGCCGTGGCAGCCCCCGGCGTCGCACACGTCGGTCACGTGCTTGGCCAAGAGCCAATCGACGAACGCATCGAAGGCCTTGGCGCGGTCGGCCTCGAAGGAGATTCGGACGACGTAGGCAAAGTCCACGTCGTCCCCTCTAGCCGCGCCCCTGCTCAGGGGCAATCGCAGGCCGCGCCGGGCGTACCCTTGTCCGCGCCGCCCGGCCACTTGTTCGGCGACTGGCACCACTTCGTCTTGTCGGCGGCCGCGACGTACGTGAGCACCTTGAGCTGAACGGATTGATTGACGTTGCCGGAGGTCAAACCGAGCGTGCTGTATTTGGCGCGCGCGATCTCCGTCGTTCCGTTCTTGAGAACGACCGAGCCGTTCGTATTACCGAGCTGGATGACCGTATTCTGCGTGGTGCCGACACCGTAGTCGTAGGCGATGACCGACGCGGGGATCTTCGCCGTGTTGGTGGCTCCCGCGAGGCTGTTGACGAAGAGGATGTACGCGCCCGGCTGGATCTCGAGCGTCCCTTTGATGGTCGCCTTACGACCGTTGTAGTCCTCGATGGTGAGGCCGCTCAAAAGCTTCGGCTGCGCGCTGGCGTTGTAGACCTCGAACCACTCGGTCGTGTTGTCGTCGGTCGAGGGGTCGAACATGACCTCGGAGATCACGACCTCGCCCTGCAGCGGGAGGACGGAGCCTCCCGGGCCGGGATCGCCGGCATCCGCGCCAGCGTCCGTACCGGAGTCGGTTCCCGCGTCCTTGCCCGCATCGGTGCCGGAATCCGTTCCGCTGTCCGTGCCCGAGTCCTTGCCCGCGTCGGTTCCCGAGTCCTTGCCCGCATCGGTTCCGGAGTCGGTGCCGGGATCGACGTCGGCGTCCGGCTCTTCGCCCGGATCGGGCTGCGCGTCCTTCGTGGGAATCAGCGTGTCGGACTTCGCGTCGGACGCGTTCTGCTTCGATCCGTCCTTGGTCGAGGCGTCGGACGACATCGACTCCTCGTCGTCGATGGAGTCCGTCTCGGACGTCGCGCATCCCTGAACGATGACCCCCGCGGTGCTGGCGAGGAGGACGGAGAAGAGCGCGGCGTGCCGGAGCGTAGATGGGCGCATGCTGCGCGCCTTATGCGATGAGTTGGCACGTCGCGCAACGAGTTGCGTGCAACAAAGTTGCATCAGCAACGCGCCGTGTACGGGAAATACCTAGGGCAGAGCTCGCGACCCCACCGCGTTCAGTGTTGATCAGGATTCAGGGTGCCGAGTGTGCGCCGACTCCGCCGGGAAGGACGCGAAGTTTGCGCGACGTCAGGAAAGCGCTGACCCCGGCCGCGACGCGACGACCATCGGCGATGGCCCAGACCACCAGAGACTGACCGCGAGAAGCGTCGCCCGCCGCGAAAATCCCCGGAACGCTGGTCGCCCCGGACTTGTCGGAGACGACGTTCCCACGGGCATCGAGGGCGAGCCCGAGCTCCTCGACGAGGCCTGCGCGCTCGGGGCCGGTGAACCCCATGGCGAGGAAGGCGATGTCGCAGGGGATCTCGAACTCCGAGCCGGGCAGCTCGCGAATCGACCCGCCGGTCAGCTGCGCGCGCACGCCGAGGAGTTTTGCGACACGCTTCCCCGACGCGTCGGCGGCGAAGCCTTTGGTCACGACGCTGAACTCCCGACCGCATCCCTCCTCGTGGGATGACGAGGTGCGGTAGACGAGCGGCCAGGCCGGCCACGGATTCTCCGGCATGCGGACGAGCGGGGGCTTCGGCATCAATTCGAGCTGTACGACACTCGCGGCGCCCTGGCGGTTCGACGTGCCGACGCAGTCCGAGCCGGTGTCGCCGCCGCCGATGACGACGACGTGCTTGCCGGTGGCCAGGATGTCGCGTGCCGAATCGAGCATATCGCCGGCGACGCGCTTGTTCTGCTGGACCAGGTAGTCCATCGCGAAGTGGATGCCCTCGAGCTCGCGACCGGCGACGGGCAAGTCACGAGGCACGCGCGCGCCAGTGGCGAGAACCACCGCGTCGAACGCGGGACGGAGCTCCTCCGCGCGAACGTCGACGCTCGTGCGGAAGACCACGCCCTCGGCGCGCATCTGCTCGAGGCGCGCATCGATGACGGCCTTCTCCAACTTGAAGTCGGGAATGCCGTAACGAAGAAGGCCGCCAATCCGGTCGTCGCGTTCGAACACGGTGACGTCGTGACCTGCGCGCGCGAGCTCCTGCGCCGCCGCGAGGCCGGCAGGACCCGAGCCCACGACGGCGACCTTCTTGCCCGTCCGCACCTTGGCAACGACGGGCACGAGGCCTTCGCTGCCGATCGCGTTGGCGATGGTGCGCTCGACGTCTTTGATGGTGACCGGCGCGTTATCGATGTTGAGAACGCACGAGGCCTCGCACGGAGCGGGGCAAACGCGGCCGGTGAACTCGGGGAAGTTGTTCGTCGAGTGGAGAACGCGCGCGGCGTCGGTCATGCGACCGCGCCACACGAGATCGTTGAACTCGGGAACGAGGTTTCCGAGCGGGCAGCCCTGATGACAGAAAGGAATGCCGCAATCCATGCAGCGCGACGCTTGCGCGGTGAGCTCCTCGGGCGACGGCTCGTGCACGAACTCGGCGTAGTCGTTCACGCGCTCGTCCACCGGCCTCTCGGACGGCTTCTTGCGCTTCACTTTGATGAATCCGCGGGGGTCGGCCATGACGTCTAGCCCTTCACCAGCTTGAGGTGGCGCTCGCTGCTCTTCGCCGAAGCCGAGGCAGGTGCATCGGCGTTACCGCCGTTGGCCGCCGCGAGGCGACCTTGCTCGAGGATGCGCTTGTACTCGATGGGAATCACCTTCTTGAAGCGCGTCCGGAGGATGGGCCAACCGACGAGGAGCTCTCGTGCACGCACGCTCTCGGTGCGGGCCACATGCTCGGTGAGCAGCGCGTGGAGCGTGGCTTCGTCTTCGTCTTCGGCGACGGGCTCGATCGCGACGAGCCCCATGTTGCAGCGCGAGGCGAAGGTGTTGTCGTCGTCGTAGACGAACGCGACGCCGCCACTCATGCCGGCGCCGAAGTTGCGGCCCGTACGTCCGAGCACGACGACGGTACCACCCGTCATGTACTCGCATGCGTGATCGCCCGCGCCTTCCACGACGGCGGTGGCGCCGCTGTTGCGCACGGCGAAGCGCTCGCCGGCCTTGCCGGCGAAGAACGCACGCCCGCTCGTCGCGCCGTAGAGCACCGTGTTGCCGACGATGACGTTGTCTGCGGCGACGAACGTGCTCTCGATTGCAGGATACACGCACACGATGCCGCCCGACAGGCCCTTGCCCACGTAATCGTTGGCGTCGCCCTGGAGCGTGATGGTCATGCCCTTGGCGGCAAAAGCACCGAACGACTGCCCCGCCGTGCCGGTGACCTCGATGCCGATGGTGCCTTCCGGCAGCCCCTGAGCGCCGTGTCGACGAGCAACTTCACCGGCGAGCATCGCGCCGAACGTGCGGTGCGCGTTGGTGATGCCGAAGCTGATGCGCACCGGCTCGCGGCGATCGAGCGCCGGACGCGCGCAGTCGATGAGCGTGCGATCGGCCACGTGATAGATGCCGTGGTCTTGCTCGGTTTCGTTGTGGAGCGTGAGCCCCGGCTTGGGCTTGGCGAGCATGCGACCGAAGTCGAGCGTGTGGGCCTTGCCGCGTCGTTCGCGCGGGGTCACGCACTCGACGCGACCGACCATGTCTTCGACGCTTCGGAAGCCGAGCGTGGCCATGATCTGGCGGAGCTCCTCGGCCACGAAGAAGAAGTAGTTGATGACGTGCTCGGGCTGCCCCTGGAACTTCGCGCGCAGCGTGGGGTCTTGCGTGGCAATCCCCACGGGGCACGTGTTGAGGTGGCATTTGCGCATCATGATGCAGCCCTGCGCAACGAGCGGCGCGGTCGCAAAGCCGAACTCCTCGGCGCCAAAGAGCGCGGCGAAGGCGACGTCGCGACCGGTCTTGAGCTGACCGTCGGCCTGCAAGATCACGCGTGAGCGCAGGTCGTTGAGGAGGAGCACCTGCTGCGCCTCCGCGAGCCCGAGCTCCCAGGGCGTGCCTGCGTGCTGGATCGACGAAAGCGGGCTTGCGCCGGTTCCACCGTCGTGACCGCTGATGAGGATGACGTCGGCATGAGCCTTGGCAACGCCCGCCGCGATCGTGCCGACGCCCGACTCGCTCACGAGCTTCACGCTGATGCGTGCGCGGGGATTGACGTTCTTCAGGTCGAAGATGAGCTGCGCGAGATCTTCGATCGAGTAGATGTCGTGGTGGGGCGGCGGGGAGATGAGCGTCACGCCCGGCGTGGAGTGGCGCACGCGGGCGATGACCGAGTCGACCTTGTGGCCGGGCAGCTGGCCGCCTTCGCCGGGCTTCGCGCCCTGGGCCATCTTGATCTGGATCTCGTCGGCGTTGACGAGATAGTGCGTGGTCACGCCGAAGCGCGCGCTCGCCACCTGTTTGACGGACGAGCGTCGAACGTCGCCGCGAGCGTCGCGCACGTAGCGAGCCTCGTCTTCACCGCCTTCGCCGGTGTTCGAACGGCCGCCGATGCGGTTCATTGCGACGGCAAGATTCTCGTGAGCTTCTTTCGAAATCGATCCGAAGCTCATCGCGCCGGTGGCGAAGCGCTTGACGATGCTTCGTGCCTCTTCGACCTCGTCGATCGGAACGGCCGGCCCATACGGAACGAGATCGAGCTGACCGCGCAGGGTGACCGGACGCTCCGTCTGCTCGTTGATGTGCCGCGCGTACTCGGCGTAGGACTTCGCGTCTTCGAGGCGCACGGCCTTCTGGAGGGAAGCGATGCTGTCGGGCGTCCAGAGGTGGCGCTCGCCCGTGGCGCGCCAGGCGTAGACGCCGCCCACGTGGAGATCCTCCTGCAAACGCGCTTCGTCGACACCGGAGGCAAAGCCGGTCGCGTGGCGCTCGAGCGCTTCGTTCGCGATGACGTCGAGCCCGACGCCCGAGAGCGGCGACGCCGTCCCGGTGAAGTACTCCTCGATCACTTCGTTCGAGACACCGAGCGCCTCGAAGATCTGCGCGCCGTGATAGCTGGCGATGGTGCTGATGCCCATCTTGCTCATCACCTTGAGTAGACCCTTCTTGAGCGCGTTGACGTAATTCTTCTGCGCCACCGCGAGCTCGACGTCGCGCTCGAGCGCATGGTCGTGGACCATCTCGGCAATCGACTCGAAGGCGAGATACGGGTTCACGGCGCCGGCGCCGTAACCGATGAGGAGCGCCACGTCGGCCACTTCGCGCGCGTCCCCCGTCTCGGCGACGATGCCCACGCGTACGCGCTTGCCTTCGCGAATGAGGTGGTGGTGAACGGCGGACACGGCGAGCAAGCTCGGGATCGGCGCCATGTCGGCCGACACCGCGCGATCGCTGACGACCAGGATTTTCGCGCCATCGTCGACCGCGCGCGAGGCCGCTGCACGCAGCGTAGCGAGCGCCTCACGCAGCGCCGCTTCGGGATTCTCGGAGACCGCCGCGAAGTGCGCGGGCAGCACGCTGACTCGGAAGTCGCCCGCGCCGCGGACGATCTTCGCCATGTCGCCGTTCGTGAGGATCGGGTGAGGCAGCTCGAGCAGGTGACACTGCTCCGGCGTCTCCGCGAGGAGATTGCCCTCACCGCCCACGCAGCTGACGAGGCTCATGACGAGGTCCTCGCGGATCGGGTCGATCGGCGGATTGGTGACCTGCGCGAACTGCTGCTTGAAGTACCGGAAGAGCGAAACAGGGCGCTCGGAGAGCACCGCGAGCGGAACGTCGGTGCCCATGCTTCCGACCGGCTCTTCGCCGGTGAGGGCCATCGGCCCGAGCAGCACACGGAGATCTTCGCGCGTGTAACCGAAGGCGCGGAGGAGTCGCTCGCGCTCGTGGCGATCGATCGAAAAGAGCGCCGGAACGTCAGGCAGGTCCTTCAGCTCGATCTTGTTCTTCTCGACCCACTCGCCGTACGGCTGGGTGGAGGCGACTTCGCGTTTGATCTCTTCGTCGGACACGATGCATTTGCGCTTCGTGTCGACGAGGAACATCTTGCCGGGCTGAAGGCGCCCCTTCTCCGCGATGTCGGAAGGCTCGAAGGAGAGCACGCCGAGCTCGCTCGCCATCACGACGAGGCCGCTCTTCGTCACCACGTATTTCGCGGGGCGAAGACCGTTTCGGTCGAGCGTGGCGCCGATCATCTCGCCGTCGGTGAAGGCAAGCGCCGCGGGGCCGTCCCACGGTTCGACGAGCGACGCGTGGTACTCGTAGAAATCGCGCTTGTGGCGCGGCATGTCCGGCTGCGTGCTCCACGCCTCCGGCACGAGCATCATCATGACGTGCGGAAGCGAGCGGCCGCCGGCGACGAGGAAGTCGACGACGTTGTCGAGCGAGGCCGAGTCCGAACCGCCGGGGCGGATGATCGGCTTGAAGTCCTCGATGTGCTCTTCGAAGTGCTGCGAGGCGAGAAGCGATTCGCGCGCGCGCATCCAGTTCTGGTTGCCGCGGAGCGTGTTGATCTCGCCGTTGTGAGCGATGCGACGATACGGGTGGGCGCGCTCCCACGTGGGGAACGTGTTCGTCGAGAAACGCGAGTGAACGAGGGCGAGCTGGCTCTCGAAGTCGTCGGCGAGGAGGTCCCGATAGAAATCGGTGAGCCTCTCGGGGCGCATGAGGCCCTTGTAGACGACGGTCTTCGAAGAGCAGCTGGCGACGTAGAAGTCGTCGCCGTAGCCCTTGGTCGCGCACATCTTGCTCGCGCGCTTGCGAATCATGAAGAGCGTGCGCTCGAACGCGGCGCGATCGCACATGCGCGCGATGAAAAGCTGACGCATCACGGGCATCGAGGCGCGCGCGACCGGACCGACGGCGCGAATGTCGACGGGCACGTCACGCCAGCCGACGACCTTCTGGTTGTGGTACCGCGCCACGTCCATGAAGGCCTTCATCTGAAGCTGGCTCTTCACGGGGTCGCGCGAGAGGAAGCACTGGGCCACGCCGTAGTCGCCCGCGAGCGGCAGCTCCTTGCCGTCCTTGGCAAGAACGCGCTCGAAGTAGCGATGCGGAATCTGAACGAGGATGCCCGCGCCGTCCGACGTGTTCGGATCTGCTCCGGCCGCTCCACGGTGCGCGAGGCGGCGCAGAATCTCGACGCCCATTTCGACGGTGCGGTGGCTTGCCCCCTTCTGGAGATCGACGACGAAACCCAGGCCGCACGCGTCGTGTTCGAACGACGGTTCATAGAGTGATTCCGGCAGTGATTCCGGCACCTTGGAAGCCGACGGCGGAGGGAACGGAGGCCGCATGACTCTCCTTGTATATCAGCCGTAACGCACCGCGCCAGGCGACCTGCCACACAAATTCGATGTGCGAGAACGGGGACCGCAAGCTTGCGAGAACGTTTCGAAATGGTCGTCCGTATCGGCAAGGTCGCGGCCTGGGGCGCGTCATGGAAGGATGCGCCCGCCCATGGCGCGAAACACGACCAAGAAAACCGCGCGGAAGTCACAACCCTCGAACGACCAGCGCGTGCGCCTCGTCCTCGGCGCACTCGTGGTTGGTGTCGGTGCGCTCGTGGTGTGGTCGTCTCAGCACGACAAGGAGCCCAGCTCGAGCGACGAAAAAAAATCGTCGTCCGCAGCGAGCTCCAGCGGGGAGACCACATCGGACGCGGGGACGAGCTCACGCTCGCGCGAGAAGCTTCCACGCCTCCGTGAAGCGAGCTCGGAGTTCGCCGTTCTCACGGACAAGTCGCCCGAGGCCGTCGCCAAGATCGCCGATCCGGAGGCCGTCGCGGCGCACCTCGACACGCACGTCTGTGGCTCGGCATGCGCTGCCGTGAAGACGTTCGTTCTCGACGCCGAGAGCTTCGAGGTCGAGACGACCACGGCCGACGACTACATCCTTCCGCCGCCCGAGTCGTTCGACGTCATCGGCTCGAGCCTCTCGCGCGCCGAACGGGCGACCATCGCCACACGGCCCACCGTGGTCGTCGTGCGAACACACGGTCCCGTGACGAACGATCAGCTCGTGGCACGCGCCGGGTTCGCCGCCACCGCGATCGTCGCCGACGCACTCGGCGGACTCGTCTACGACGAAACCGAGCGACGCATCGAGAACGCATCGCAGTTCGCAGCGCACGTCATCACCGTTCCACTCGGGCAGCCCGTCTTCTCACCGAAGCAGATCGTCATCCAGCTCTATCGACAAGAAGACGGAACCGCGCGCCTCCTCACGCTCGGCATGGCCCGCTACGGAAGCCCCGACTTCATGCTCCGTGGCGCGAGCATGCGGGCTGCCACGTCGCTCTCGCACGTCGTGAATGCCATTGCGAACGACGTCGTCGCCGGCAAGACGGACCTCCCGTTCAAAGTATCGCTCGCCGAGCTCGCGACGATGACCGGCAAGAAGCCCACCGAGCTCTCCAAAGCGCCCGCCGCTTCGCAACCGGTCGCCGTCGATGCGGTCCCCGCCGAGCGCACGGAGGGCGATCCGGACAACGACATGGTCGAGCTCGTCGCGCAGAGCTCGCCCGACTGGGACGAGGCCATGGCCAACCTCTTCGGCGAGCCTCCCGACGTCGTGCACGCAGCCTTCGACAAGGAACTCGAGGGCGTCGCCGGTCGCGCGCGCAAAGAGTTGCCACGCGCCGTCCAGCGCTTCGAACGACGCGACGGACAGCTGTACGTCAAAGGGCCATTTCCCATTCCAGGTGCAGACGCCGATTCGGATCAAGTCGAGTGGATGTGGGTCGAAGTCTCGTCATGCGACGCCAAAGGCTGCTCGGGAACGCTCTCGAACACGCCCGGCTACGCCACGAATCTATCGGCCGGCAAGCCGGTCACCGTCGACCGCACGCGCGTTGCGGATTGGATGTTGAGAATGCCGGACGGCGGCATCACCGGCGGCGACTCGATCGAGGTCTTGCGCAAGCGCTCGCGTTAATCGGCTCGGTGAATGCGCCCGCGCCTGCCCAAACGGCGACAGCGACTGCACGGCGCTCTCCACCAAGCTCGGCATTCCCTTGACGTGCCGCGCCTACGGTGACGGCAAGTTCTGCGATTTTTGACGGAGCACCGCGTCGAGAAAAGCGAGAGCGACGAGGGGAGATGTTTTGCGTACCCTGGCGGCGTGCAGCTCCCTTTCAATCCGCCCCTTCTCCCCATGTTGGCCAAGCGCGTCTCCGACCTCCCGGACGACGGCGACTTCATTTTCGAGCCGAAGTGGGATGGCTTTCGCGCGCTGATCTTCCGCGACGGCGACGAGCTCTTCATCCAGAGCCGTGACGAGAAGGGCCTCGATCGCTACTTTCCGGAGCTCGCCGCGCCACTCAAGGCCCAACTTCCCGAGCGCTGTGTGCTCGACGGCGAGGTCGTCATCGCGAACGGCTCGAAGCTCGATTTCGAGGCGCTCCAGTCGCGCATTCATCCCGCGGCCTCGCGCGTGAAGATGCTCGCGCAGGAGATGCCGGCGTCGGTCGTCTTCTGGGATCTGATCGCGGAAGGTGATCGCGATCTACGCGGCCTGCCCTTCCGCGAGCGCCGCGCGCGTCTCCAGGAGATCCTCGCGAAGGCCGAGCCGCCGCTCCACGTGACGCCCGCCACGGAAGACCGCGCCATCGCCTCCGATTGGTTCTCGCGCTTCGAGGGCGCCGGGCTCGACGGCGTCATGGCCAAGCCCGCCTCGGGCATCTACGAGCCGAACAAGCGCTCGATGTTCAAGGTGAAGCACGAGCGCGAGTGCGATTGCGTGGTGGCTGGCTTCCGCTGGCACAAAGACGGCGAAGGCACCGCGATCGGCTCGCTCTTGCTCGGTCTCTACGACGAGGCCGGTCAGCTGCAGCACGTCGGCGTCTCCGCGAGCTTCACGGCCGAAAAGCGTCGCGCGATGGTCGAGTTCCTCGCGCCGTATCGTGAGAACGCGCTCGACGATCACCCGTGGAAACACTGGGCCGGCGATGGCTCCGAGGCCGGTGCACCGGCACGCATGCCGGGAGCGAAGAGCCGCTGGAGCGCAAAGAAGGATCTCTCGTGGCAGGCGCTGCGCCCCGAGCTGGTCGTCGAAGTCGCCTACGATCACATGCAAGGCACACGCTTCCGGCACACGGCGCAGTTCCGTCGCTGGCGTACCGACAAGAAGCCCGCCGACTGCAACTACGCCCAGCTCGAAGTGGTCGCCCCGCACGAGCTCGCGAAGATCTTCGCCGCGCACTGATCGATGAACGAAGCTCGCCGAGACCGTGTTCGCGCGGCGTTCGACGCCTTTCTCGGGACGTCACTCGACGATCTCTTCAAGGCACACCGAGCCGAAGATCCGGTCACGAGGGCGCTCGACCTCTTCCACGAGACCGCGCGCGACGTGCCGGCCTACGGCGCCTTCCTCGACGAGCACGGCATCGATCCGGCCCGCCTTCGCACACGCGAAGACTTCGAGCGCCTGCCGCTCCTCACGAAGGACGGCTACCTCAGGAAGTACCCGCTCGCCTCGCGCTGCCGAAAGGGCGACATCTTCACGTCGGACACGATCGCGGTCTCGTCGGGCTCGACGGGCGAGCCCACTTTCTGGCCGCGTTCGATGGCCGACGAGCTCACCATCGCGAGGCGCTTCGAACAGATCTTCGCCGACAGCTTCGGCAGCCCGAACAAGCGCACGCTCGCCGTGGTCTGCTTTCCACTCGGGACGTGGGTGGGCGGGATGTTCACGACCGCGTGCGTCCGGCATCTCGCCTCGAAGGGGCATCCGATCTTCACGGTGACCCCGGGCAACGTGAAGGCCGAGATCCTGCGCGTCGTCACCGCGCTCGCTCCACAATTCGAACAGACCGTTTTGCTCGGCTATCCGCCATTCCTCAAAGACGTCGTCGACACGGGCATCGCGGCGGGGATCCCGTGGTCCGAGTATGCGATCAAGCTCGTGCTCGCCGGCGAGGTGTTCACCGAGCAATGGCGAACGCTCATGGGCGAGCGCGCAGGCATGAAGCAGCCGCTGCTCGATTCGGCATCGCTCTACGGCACGGCCGACGCAGGCGTGCTGGGCAACGAAACACCGGTGAGCATCGCCATTCGTCGCTTTCTCGCCGACCGCCCCGACGACGCGCGCGCCATCTTCGGCGAAGCGCGCTTGCCCACGCTCGTGCAGTTCGACCCTTGCGTGCGGTACTTCGAAGAGCACGAAGGCACGCTGCTCTTCACCGGCGAAAACGGCGTGCCGCTCGTGCGGTATCACATCTCCGACCGCGGCGGCGTGATCCCCTTCGACGCGATGATGGCGCGCATGCGAGCCCTCGGTTGCGACCCCATCTGCCTGGCGCAAGAGGCCGGCGCAGGCGCGATTCGCGAGCTACCGTTCGTCTACGTCTTCGGTCGTTCGCATTTCGCCATTTCCTACTTCGGCGCGAACGTCTTTCCCGAAATGGTGAGCGTGGGCCTCGAGCAGCCCGAGGTGGCCCCGCACGTCACGGGCAAGTTCGTGATGCAGGTCGTGACCGCCTCCGATCAGAATCTCGAGCTCGCCATTGCCGTCGAGCTCGCGACCGGTCGCGAAGGGAGTGCGGAGCTCGAAGAGAGAGTCGCTCGCTCGATCCTGACGCACCTTCTCGAGCTCGACTCCGAGTTCGGCGCCTACGTCCCCAAAGACCGCCAGCGCCCACGCATCACGCTCCACGCCGCGGGCGATCCGGAATGGTTCCCCGTCGGCGTGAAGCATCGCTATTCGCGCTGACGCGCGCTTCGTTCACCCGCGGGGCGCGACGGCCTTCCAGGCAGGGAGCTCCTGGACGCGCGCAAACCACGCTTGCAGGTTCGCGTAGGACGCGAGCGGGAGCTGCGCGGGGACGGCGACCATGAGCGGGCAGCCCACGGCGATGTCGGCGAGGGTCACGCCGTTGCCCACGAGCCACTCGCGCTTCTCGAGGTGGCTGTCGAGAACCTTGGCGAAGTCGTGGAACATCGTCACCGCCTTGGCGACGACCGCCTCGTCCGGCTCGCCCATACCGAGGAACTTCTTCACCAGACGCTCCCAGTTGATCTGCGAGATCGACGGACCCCAGTGGTTGGCGCTCCAGAACATCCACTTGTTCACTTCGGCGCGCGCGCGAAGCTCCGTGGGGTAGAGCGTCTGGCCAGGGGTCTTGTCGGCGAGGTAGGCCATGATGGCCTGCGACTCGGAGAGGACGAAGTCGTCGTCGACGAGAACCGGCACCTTGCCGTTCGGGTTCACCGCCATGAACTCGGGCCGACGCTGCTCGCCCTTCGCGAGGTCGATCGTCACGAGCTCGGGCTCGATGCCGAGGTGGTGCGCGGTGACGCGTGCCTTGAGTGCATTCGACGAGAACGGCGAGTGGTAAAGTTTCATCAGGTGGCTCCCTTGTGAAAGAGACCCTACCGCACCTGACTGACAGCGGAATGTCAGTTTTTGACGACCCGCCTGTGCACCCGCCTTTCCCCTCGTCACGCCTCGCTCAGGCGGCGAGGGCGTCGATCCCGGCGCTGACCAGCACGGACTCGAGACGGGCCTGGATCTTGTGACGCTTCGAGTAGACCGTCTTGACGCTGATGTTCATCTTCTTCGCGATGACTTCGGGCTCGAGACCTTCACCGAAGTAGAGGGCGGCGAAAGTGCGATCCTTCTCGCTGAAGTCCGCAAGCGCCTGCTTGGCGATGACCGCGCGTTCGTGCTCGCACGCGAGCTCGAACGGGTCGGGCGACGACGACGCGAGCTCGAACGCCTCCGAGAGGCACTCCTTCTTCGGCTCACGACGGACGCTGCGAAGGTGGTCGTACGCGGCGTTGATGGCAAGGAGGCCAACCCACGACGAGAAGGAGCTGCCACGCGACGGATCGAAGGTGCGGAGCTTGTGCATGTCGTTCGCGAGGAGCGAGACATAGAACGACGCATAGATCTCGTTCACATCGTCCTGGCTCACGACCGTGTGGAAGCGGCGCGTGACCTTGTTGATGCAGCGGACGATGAGGCGATCGTAGTTCGTCTGGAAGCGGGCCCAGGCCGAGGGCACGTTCGCGAGCAGGGCAGCGACGAGGGCGGCCTCGGGGTGCGACTCGCTCTGGACGTTGCTCGAAACAAACCCGCGCTCGTGCTTCGTTGCCATCGTGCTCTCCGCGAATCGCAGTCGGCGACGACCCTGTCGGTCGTTTCGCTGCGTCTGACGGAGGCACGCTTCAGCAAGCCCCGGACCACCCCAGATTGCCCTGAATTTCAGGGACTTGGGCTGATCGCTCGGAAAGATTCTGCCGACGGCCAGCCGAGGCTCGGAAAAAAGATTCCGACCGGGCCAGGTACGGAGAGCCCCCTAGGGCGTGTCCTTGGCCCCCGCCTTGATCGCCTCCCGCCACGCGCGGGTGGGGTCGTCGTCGGGGTCGGGCGTCTCCTGAGGGGGCCGCTCTTCCTCTGGTACGTGCCGGAGGTTCAGTCGGATCCTCGTCCAGGTCGAAGATCTTCCGCGCATCGAGTCGACGAGGACGTCGTCGACGGCCAGGAGCTTGGCGGCCTCGGGATATTTGGCCTTCCAGCGCTCCAGACCGGCCAGGGCGGCCTCCTTGTCCGGGGAGTTCGCCACGACGATGAGGGGCATCTTCTCCCGCTTGGGCGCCGCCTTCGGGGTCGCGCCTTTCGCCCGGGAGGGGGCCACGCGCGGGGCCTCGCCATCCATCTTCTGGTAGTGGGGTGGCCAGGGCGCATCGGGAAGGCCGCTCGCCTCGTCGCGCGCCGCGAATTCGAGGAGCTTGTCGAGCGTGCCCACGGCGTCGTTCATGGCCGCGTGCGGATCGCCGATCTCGGCGAAGCGCTCGGGAACGGTCAGCACCGTGAAGTCCGCCGGGTCGCAATCGGGGATCTCGTCCCAACGAAGCGGCGTCGACACACGGGCGTCGGGCAGCGGGCGGACGGAGTAGGCCGAGCAGGTCGTGCGGTCCTTGGCGTTCTGGTTGTAGTCGAGGAACACGCCGTGGCGTTCCTCCTTCCACCACTTCGACGTCGCGATCGTCGGCACGCGCCGTTCGATTTCGCGCGAGAGCGCGATCGCCGCACGACGCACTTCGCTGAACGTCCAGCGCGGCTCGATGCGCACGTTGACGTGCATGCCGCGTGAGCCACTCGTCTTCGCCCAGCCGACGAGCCCAAGCTCGTGCAGAAGCTGGCGGACCTCCATCGCGACCAGCCGCACGTCTCCCCAAGGGACGCCAGGGCCCGGATCGAGATCGACGCGTAGCTCGTCAGGGTGGAGCAGATCGCCGGCTCGCACCGCGTGGGGATGGAGCTCGATGCATCCGAGATTCACGATCCACGCGAGGCCCGCGGCGTCGTCGACCACCACTTCTTCGGCCGTACGCCCCGAGGGAAACGACAGCGTGGTCGTGCGCAGCCACTCGGGCCGCTTCTCCGGCGCACGCTTCTGGTAGAAAGGCTGGGCCTCGGCGCCGTCGACGAAGCGCTTGAGCACGACGGGGCGATCGCGGATGCCGTTGAGCGCGCCCTCGGCGACCGACAGGTAGTAGCGCACGAGCTCGAGCTTCGTGAGCTTCGTTCGTCGCGAGAAATAGGGCTTGCTGGGGTTCGTGATCCGGACGTCTCGGCCCCCGATGGACAGGATCTCGGCTGCCTCTTCCTTGCTCACGCGAACGAGGGTACTGCGGTGACCATCTGCACGGACCGAGAATTTCGCGCCTGCTGAGCGCCTGCTGAGAAGGACGGCGCAGCGAGGGCCCGAAATTCTCGGCCCTCTGCAGAGGTCTGTCACGATCGCTGTCAGATGTTCCCCAGCGCAACCGAGTTGCGCTGTAATCACGAGTCCATGGCGGACGCGAAGCAAGACGTACTGGAGATGCTGCGAGAGCTCGCCGAGCTCACCATGATCGAAGAGGGCGATCCGCAGTCGTTCCGCGTCCGCGCCTACGAGAGCGCGGCCCATGCGATCGAATCGCAGAGCGCCGATCTCGCGAAGATGTCGGCCAAGGAGCTGCAGAAGGTCGAGGGCATCGGCAAGAGCACGGCCGAGAAGATCCGCGAGCTGCTCGACTCGGGCAAGGTCGAGAAGCTGGAGATGCTCCGCCAGAAGCACCCCGCGAGCATCGTGGCGCTCCTCAAGATCCAGGGCCTCGGGCCGAAGGCCGTGAAGAAGCTCCGCGCCGAGCTCGGTGTCGAGTCGCTCGACGATCTCCGCAAGGTCCTCGCCGACCACAAGCTCCGTGAGCTGAAAGGCTTCGGCGCCAAGTCCGAGGAGAAGCTCACGCAGGCCCTCGCGCGGCTCGACCAGCAAGGCTCGGTCGGACGCACACCGATCTCCGTCGCGCTCCCGCTCGCCAACCGCATCATCGCGCGGATCCTCGAGGTGCCGGGGACCATCCACGCTTCGTATTGCGGTTCGCTCCGCCGTTTCTCCGAGACCGTCGGCGACGTCGACGTGGTCGTGGCCGCCAAAGACGCGACCGCCGTGATGACCGCGGTGATCTCGATGCCGCTCGTCGATCGCGTGCTCGTCCGTGGTGACGCGAAGACGAGCATCGTCACGCGTCGCGGCACGCAGGTCGACGTACGCGTGGTGGCCGAACACCAGCTCGGCGCCGCGCAGCTCTATTTTACGGGCAGCAAAGGCCACAACATCAAGCTTCGGCAGCGCGCGCTCGCCAAAGGCTGGACGCTCAACGAGTACGCGCTCTCGGAGCTCGAAGGCGGCAAGGTCATCGCCAGCGAGACCGAGGAGCAGATCTACGCGGCCCTGGGCCTGCCCTGGATTCCGCCCGCGCTCCGCGAAGACGGCGGCGAGATCGAAGCGGCCGAGCGTGGCGCCCTCCCCGGCCGCATCGGGAAGGTGATCGGCGACTTCCACGTCCACACCACGGTTTCCGGCGACGGCCGCTCTTCGCTCGAAGACGTCGTGGCCACCGCGAAGGCCCGCGGCTACCGTGTCCTCGCCCTCACCGATCACGCCGAAGGAACGGTCTCCGGCGTCGGTCGTGACGCCATGCTCGCACAGCGAGAGCGCATTCGCGCGATGCAGGCCGAGCTCGGCGACTCGCTCACGCTGCTCCACGGCGTCGAGCTCAACATCGGACCGAACGGCGAGCTCGATTACGATCTGGAGTTCCGAAAGAGCTTCGACTTCTGCCTGGCCTCCGTGCACGACCACTTCGAGCTCGATCGCGCTGGGCAGACGAAGCGCATCGTCACGGCCATGCAGGATCCGACGGTGCGCATGATCGGGCACCTCTCGGCACGCATGATCGGCGGGCGGCCCCCCATCGAACTCGATCTCGACGCCATCTTCTCGGCGGCCGAAAAGACGGGCACCGCCCTCGAGATCAACGGTGCGCTTCCACGCCTCGACATGTCCGTGGAGGCGCTGCGCCAGTGTCGAGCGCGCAAGGTCACCCTCGTTCTGACGAGCGACGCGCACCACCACGACGAGCTCGATCGCGTCGACAACGCGGTCCGCAACGCCGAACGCGCGTGGATCGACCCCGATCGAATCGCCAACGCGGGCACGCCCGAGCGCCTCCTCGCCTGGACCCGGGAAAAGCGCGCCTCGGTGTGATTCGCGCTGCGGCCCCAAACACCGTGAAAAGGCGACTCCTCGTCATCGAAGACGATCAGGAGCTGGGCAGCCAGATCGTCAAATCCTTGCAGACCGCAGGTTTCGAGTCGACCTGGTGGAAAGAGGGCAAGACGATCGACAAGACCGCCCTGGCCGACGTCGAGCTCGTCGTACTCGACCTCATGCTGCCGGGGACGTACGGCCTCGACATTCTCAAGTCCCTGCGGAGCCGGTCCGACGTTCCGGTGCTCGTTCTCAGCGCGCTGAACGACACACCATCCAAGGTTCGAGCGCTGCAGCTCGGCGCCGACGACTACATGACCAAGCCCTTCTGGCCGGAAGAGCTCGTCGAGCGCGTGCGTGCACGCTTGCGGCGCCCCGCGATGCAACGCACGGAGGCCCTTGAAGTCGGCCCGCTGCGCATCGATCGCGAAGCACGTGAAGCCTCCCTCGCCGGCGAACGGATCGAGCTCACGCGCGTCGAGTTCGACTTCCTGGTCGCGCTCGCCGAGCGCCCCGGGGCGGCGATCACGCGAAAGCACCTGGCCGATCGCGTCCTCGATCCTTCGCGCGAGGGCTCCGAGCGCACGCTCGACGTGCACGCTTCGCGTCTGCGCAAGAAGCTCGGCACGAGCGTGACGATCGAAACCGTGTGGGGGATCGGCTATCGGCTCCTCGCGGAAGCATCCGAATGAAGCTTCGTGGAAGACTTGCGCTCGCGGCCGTGGCGGTCATGGCGCCGATGATGGCCGCGCTCTTGTGGTTCGACGCATCGGAAAAGCACCGCGCCGCCGAGCGCATGCTCACGAACGTGGTCACGTCGCGCATGGTCACAGGACGAGCGCGTTGCGAAGCCGATCCTCGATCGTGGGGAGGCCGGCGCGACGTATTCCCCGGGCCGCACGAGCGCGAACCGTTCGACCACGGCCATCCACCTCCGCCACCTCCGCCGCTCCCCGAGGCTCCGCCGCGCCGCGGGCCCGAGCCGTTCGAGCCCGGCGCCCGTCGCGCACCGCCACCGTTCCCGCCGAACGAAGGCCCGTCGAAGGCGCACGCGAAGCCCGCCGTGGTCTACGCGTACGACGAGTCGTTCCACTCGCTCAACCCCGATGCTCCGGCGCTGTCGCCCGAGCTCGTTCAATCGGTGAAGGGCCGTGACGTCGGCGTGGCTCCGTTCGCGTGGCGAACGTCGGACGTCGAAGTGCTCGTTCGCACGCCATGGGGAACGGGACCGTGCGCGTACGTGCTGGGCCAAGGCTCGACGGATCCGAGCTGGGGCGCCGTGCTTCCCGACAATCCGCTCTGGCTCTTGCCGATGCTCACGATGCTTGGCGCGGTGCTCGTCGCGATGGGTCCTGTCGTTCGACGGATTCGCAAGCTCGAAGAGGCCGTCCAGCGCTCGAAGTCGTCATCCTATTCGACGGCCGTCGCGGTCGGTGGGCGCGACGAGATTTCGGATCTCGCCCGTGCCTTCGACGATGCCGGCCGCGAGATTCGATCACGGATCGAAGAAAAAGAACGACGAGAAAAAGCGCTCTTCGATTTCGTCGCCAACACGACCCACGACGTGATGATTCCTCTCACCGTGCTTCAAGGACACCTCGCCACCATGCGCGAGAAGGCGTCGAAGGGCGAAGCGGTGGAGCCGAGCGTGGTGGTCTCGGCAATGGACGAGGCCCACTACATGGGCTCGCTCGTGCACAACCTCACGACGGCCGCGCGGCTCGAGGCCGCCGATGTGAAGCTCGAGAGGTCCGCGGTCGATCTGAACGCCGTGGTGCATCGTGTCGTGAGCCGGCACAAACCGATCGCGCGTGAGTTGGGCGTATCGCTCGACGACGCAGTTCCGAATGCCCCCGTCGTGATCTCGGCCGACGTCACGTTGGTCGAGCAAGCCGTAAGCAACGTCGTCTACAACGCGGTCCGCTACAACCGCGCAGGCGGGCACGTCGCCATCGTCCTCGAGACGACGGACGCTCGATTTTGCCTCCACGTCATCGACGACGGACCAGGGATGACCCCTGACGAGCTCGAGCGACTCAAACAGCGAGGCGCACGAGGCAACGCCGCGCGCACACGCGCGCCCGAGGGGCAGGGCCTAGGACTCGATATCGCCTTCCGCGCGGCCGAGCTGCACGGGTTCTCGTTGAGCCTCGGTCCCTCCGAATACGGCGGACTCGAAGTACGGCTCGAAGGCGATGTCTCCCTCCCCCCCGGGACGTGAGCAACGACGCTTACGGACAGCCCGCGTAACAGGCGACCAAAGCCACGCAGCCCGGGTCGTTCGCGCAGGTATCCCACTCGGTGCAGCAGTTCTGAGTCGTGCAGCTGTTGCAGGTGACGCTGCCGGTATCGACGGGCATGCTGCACGACGCCGTGCCGGCATCCTCGTCTAGCTCTCCGCCGTCGGGCTCGGCACCGTTGATGCACGGATCGGTGCACTTCTGCATCCAACACGTGTCGATCCCCTCCATCGTAGGTCCGGCGTCCGGATACCTCTTATCGCAGGCCGACGCGCAGTCGAGCGGCGTGGAGCCATCGGGGCGGGGGACGATCGAACCGTCCCCGTTCCCGCCACCACGACCACCGCCACCACCGCCTCCCTCTTTTGACGGCGAGGAGGCGTCATCCGAGTTCGAGTCCGTCCCAGGGCCCGAAGGCGAAGAGTCGCTTCCCGAACAGCCACCAAACGTCACGCTCGCGATTCCGAGCGAGAACGAAACACCGACCGCAAGTAGAGTTGCCGACCTTGGCGAGAAGCTCATGCAGTTCCTCTGTGCATCACGACCCGCTGGGTCAATGCGACAGCTGAGCTCGATAAACGCAGCGACCACCCCACGCGCGTCATCGCCGAAAGTGCGAGCACAAGCGTGATCGCAGAGAGTGCGGTCGTGTTGATCGTCGTGACGATTCTGCCTCGCACGCGTTCGAGCGGAGGCCTCACGGAAATACGTGCACCATGCACATCAGTGCATGCGGAGCACGAGCGACGCCGTCGCGACGACGAGCGCGACCGCCGTGATCAAGATGGCGAGCATCACCGCGTAGAACGGAGCGTTTCGGCGAAGGGTCTCGATCGTGATGGCCATGACGACCTCCTGACGCTTGCTTCGACTGTTCGTTAGGGTTCAGCGAGGGAGGCGTCGAGCCCGGCCTGAGCTCGCCGAAAGGGCCCCCACAGTCCGAACTCCGAAAGCATCGTTCGTGACGCTGCACGACCGCGACCGCACGCGCTAAACTGCGCCGGCCTTGTCTTCCGACCGTCCCAAGCCGCCACGCTCCGGTAGTTCGCCCGAGAGGCCGTCCAGCCCCCCTTCGGAGAGGCCGCCCCACGCCCAGAATCCGCGCGGATCCTCGGATTCTTTCGCTTCGCGCGAGCGTTCGCGGATGAGCTCTGCCGCGCCGGGCGTTCCCAAAAACGTGCGCGCCTCGTCTCGTCCGCCGGAAGCACCCCGCGAGTCCCTGCTCTCCCAGGTCGTGGGAGCCCCCAAGCCGAAGACCGACGATTCTCGCCGCGCGAAGGTCCTCCGCATCGCCAAGCGCTGGGCGATCGGCCTCGGCATCGCCGCGGCCGTGCTGGCGATGAGCGCGGCCGTGACGGGATGGCTGCTTGTCCGTCATTACGAAGCGGATCTGCCGAGCGTCGCCGAACTCGAACGGGGCTATCACCCCTCGCAGGTCACGCGCGTGCTCGCACGCGACGGCACGTTGCTCGCGGAGCTCTTCACCGAGCGACGCACGGTCGTCCGCATCGACGACTTGCCTCCCCAGGTGAAGCTCGCCGTCCTCGCCGCCGAAGACGCGAACTTCTACAACCACGAAGGCATCAACTACCTCGGCATCGCGCGCGCGTTCGTGGTCAACCTCCGCGCGGGCCGAACGCGTCAGGGTGGTTCGACCATCACCCAGCAGGTGATCAAGAACATCCTGCTCGACACGCAGGAGCGTACGTACAAGCGCAAGATGCGCGAGGCACTCCTCGCCCGGCGCCTCGAGCAGGAGCTTTGCCCGTCCTGCGGGTCCGACGAGGAAGGCAAGCGTCGCCGCAAGGACAAGATCCTCGAGCTCTATCTCAATCACATCTACTTGGGCGGCGGTCGGTACGGCATCGAAGAGGCGGCCAAGTACAACTTCGGCAAGTCGGCGCGCGAGCTCACCGTGGCCGAGGCGGCGATGCTCGCCGGCGTTCCTGCCGGCCCCGAGATCTATTCGCCCAAGCGAGATCTGAAGCGCGCCCTCTCGCGACGAGAGTTCGTCCTCGGCCAGATGCGCGCGAAGGGCTTCTTGAACGACGCGCAGTACGAGGCCGCGAAAGACGAGCCCGTACGCCTGTCGCCATCGCAGGAAGTCGAGAGTGAGCTAGCGCCCGAAGCCGTGACGCTCGCCAAGAAGCTTCTCTTCGAGCTCGAGCCCGATCGCGGACCGCGCGGCGGCTTCACCATCACCACCACGATCGACCCGCACGTACAGGCCGCCGCCCGCAAAGCGAGTCGCGAGAACGTGCAGGCGTACGACAAGCGC
Organism: Labilithrix luteola; assembly: GCF_001263205.1. Taxonomy (GTDB): domain Bacteria; phylum Myxococcota_A; class Polyangia; order Polyangiales; family Polyangiaceae; genus Labilithrix; species Labilithrix luteola. Next base: position 4,436,921 of record NZ_CP012333.1, on the reverse strand, counting down.
CATGGCCTGCTCGCGCCGTTCAAGGCCGCGGCGGTCGCCAGCACCAAGGGCAAGAAGGCGCCCGCGCAGGTGCCCGTTTTCGAGGGCACGCCGAACTTCGAGGCCCACAAGGTTCTCACGGGCGCCGTGATCGGACACGACGACCTGACGGGCACGATCGACGTGCGTGTCGGCACCGTCACCGGCTCGATCAAGCTTGCAGATTACAAGCGTTACAACCCACAGAACCTGGCGCCGAGCCAGTTCGCCGAAGTCGGCGCGCGCCTGCGCGTGAGCCTGCTCGCACCGGTCCCGACCGAGAAGGGTGACGGCGAAACCCCGCACGAGAAGGCGATCGCGAACGCCAAGGTTCCGTTGCGTCTCGAGCTCGGGCCCGAGACGGCGAGCGTCGTCGTCGACGTGCGCACGCGTCAGATCCTTTCGATTGTCGGCAGCTACGAGGGAACGAGCGGCGGTCTCGATCGTTCGTCGCAATCGCGACGGCAACCCGGCTCGACCTTCAAGCCGATCGTCTACTCGTATGCCATCCACGCGCGCCGCTACACGCCGGCGAGCCTCATCGACATCCAGCCCACCACCTTCGCCGGCGGTTACAAGCCTTCGAACTACGAGGGCTACGCCGGTAGCGATCCGCTTCGCCTTCGCGAGGTGCTCGCCAACTCCGTGAACATCGGCGCGGTCCGCGTGCTCGAAGACGTCGGACCGGCGAGCGTCGTCGACTGGGCGAAGGCCCTCGGCATCAGCTCGGCGCTCAAGCCCGATCTCTCGCTCGCCCTCGGATCGTACGAGGTCCATCCCAGCGAGCTCGTCGCGGCATACGCGACCTTCGCCGCCGGTGGCATGTACGAAGAGCCTCGTCTCGTGACGCGCATCGTCGGCCCCGACGGCAAAGACGTCGCCCTCAAGGAGCCGCCTCCTCCGCGCCGTGTGCTCGAGCCCGCCGAGGCCTACGTGACGACGAGCATGCTCCAGAGCGTCGTCGATCACGGAACGGCCACGCGAGCGAAGGCGCTGGCCCGCCCCGTGGCCGGAAAGACCGGCACCAGCAACGAGGCCAAAGACACGTGGTTCGCGGGATACTCGACCGAGATCGCCGCGGTGGTGTGGGTCGGTTACGACGATGCAAAGCCGCTCGGATCGGGAGAGACCGGTGGCTCGACGGCGCTTCCGGCCTGGGTCGCGCTCATGAAGGCGGCCCACGAGAACAAGCCACGCGCCGAGTTCCCACGCCCACCCGGCGTCGCCGTCGTATCCATCGATCCGAAGAGCGGCAAGCGCGCGCCCGAGGGCTTCGAAGGCGCGATCGACGAGGTGTTCCTCGAAGGCACCGAGCCTTCGGAGGCCGACATGGCCGGCGCCGATTCCGGTGCCGGAGCAGCCGACGCCGCCACGCCCCCGCCTACGCCGGCATCGCCGCCGGGGTCGCTCACGCCTCCGCCGGAGCCGGACGGAGTCAACCTTTGAGCTTCGGGCGCGCCGGTCTCGCTTTCGGAACGCTCGTCGTCGCTGCTGTGGTCTCGCTCGGCGCAAACGACGCCGTCGCGCAATCGAAGACGCCCCCGGCTCCCCCGAGCGCGCCCGTCGTTCCGCCGCCGGCTTTGCGTACGAGCTCCCTCGCACAGATCGTGACGGAGCTCACGCGTGCACTCGGCCCCGTGCCTGCGGGTGCTCTCGTCGCCACGTCGCCCATCACGAGCGACGTGCCGTCACCTCGCGCCGACGATCTCGCACTGCGTCTCGGCGCGCAGCTCGCCGGTCGTCTGGGCCCTGCGCGTGCACACACGCAGCCCGTCACGCTCCCCGTCGCGCGAAGCATCTCCGGACGTGCGGCGTCGCTCGTCTACGTGCAGCTCGAGATCGTCAAAGGCGAGCTCCGCGCGACGGCCGATCTGTACCCGGTGGTGTCCAACGGATGGGAGCGCCTTCGCAATCCCGTCCCAGGGCCGCGCGCGCATGCGTTCGCCAGCGCGCCGCTCGATGCCGAGATTCGCGGTTTCCTCGCGCCGGTGGTGCTCGAGCAAGCCAGCGTCCACAAGGCCAAGCACGACGAAGGCGACGTGCTCGCCATCGGTTGCGGTGACGTCGATGGCGACGGAGGGCTCGAGCTCGTCCTCGTCACGAGGCAACGCGTGAGCATCGGTCGGCTTCGCGGGGGCAAGGTCGTCGTCCACAAGAGCGCGCCTTGGTCGTCGCTCGCTTCGCGCTCGCCCGTACCGATGCGCGATCCACTCGCGGCCGTTCTGGTCTCGCCAGTCCCGCATCGCGGAGAGATCTTCCTGGGCACCACCGATCGCGGCGGCATCGCCACCGATGCGAATCTCGTCACGCGACGCGCGCTCACGGGCATCCCCGTCGCCGGACTCGACGGCGAGGGCTGTGCACTCCCGAGCGGCGAGACGAGCGCGTTCGACGGAAACGCGGTGGCATGCGCGGCGCCCGCCAAAGGCGATCCTCCGGTGGTGCTGTCGGCGCTCACGCCGAAGTACGACGCCGTTGCGGCTCTCTCGCTCGTCGGCAAAGACGGCTCGGTCTCCGAGGTCGTCGCGTCACGCGAGCCGAACGGCAAGCTGCATCTGAAGCGATCGGAGCCCGGACAGGCACCTCCCACCGAGCTCACGATCGACGGCACGGGAGCCCAGGTCGCGCTGGTCGATCTCGATCTCGACGGGGTCGCCGAGGTCGTCACCACGGCCGACGGCTTCGCCGACGACACGCTGACCGTCTCGAGCTTCTCCAAGTCCAAGCTCACGCCGAGGCTTCGCGTGCCCGCCAAGGACGGCGTTCGCGCGCTCGCCGTTTGCCCTCCCGAGGAGCGTGGCGTGCCCGCGCTCGTCGCCGTGGTCGGCTCCGAGGTGTGGCTTGTCCGTTGACGGGACACTCTCGCGCCGTCGACTGCTCGCAGGGCTCAGTGCCATGGGCCTCGTGCAAGGCTTCGACGGAGAAGCGTGGGCACGCGGGCGCGTCGTGCCGGGGGGTCGCCTCTCGCTTCGTGTGCCCTGGCCCATCGGCTCGCTCGACCCGCATCGTCTCGACGACGGGCTCGCGGCGATCTTCGGTGATGCGCTCTTCGACACGCTGTACGCCCGAGACGACGCTGGCAACCAGGTACCTTCGCTCGCCGAGGCCGAGCCCGAGCCCGAGGGGGGCAACCTTCGCGTGCGCCTCCGTGGTGGCCTTCGGACCGCGAAAAACAGGCCTTTCGAAGCACGCGACGCGGCAGCGGCTATCGCGCGCGCACGAAGCCTCGGCGGTCGCGCATGGCTCGTCGACGTGCCCTCGCCGAAGGTCGACGGCCGGTCGCTCCTCTTCGGCTTTCGCGACGCCGCGAGGCTGATGCGTGCGCTCGCTTCGCCCATCGTGGCGATGGTGCCGGCCGGTTATTCGCCCGAGTCGCCCGACGGCACGGGGCCCTTCCGCTTCGTCTCGCGCGGCGACGCGATCGCCCTCGTGAAGAATCCGCTCGCCGCTCGCGGCCCGGCATTTCTCGACGAGGTGACGGTTCGCTCGGCGCCCGATCTGGCGGCGTCGCTGCGTGCCTTCGAGAGCGGCACCGACGATCTCGGGTGGCTCGGTTCGGGCTTGCACGAGCCGCGCGCGGGTTCGCGTCCATTCGATTTCGGCGCCGTGGCGTGGGCCGTGCTCAGCACGGGACGCGATGCGCTCACGTGGGACGTTCCCGGCGTTGCGCAGCGTCTCTGCGACGGCATCCCGCCCTCACGACTCTCGCATCTCGCCATCGGTCAGCCGTGGGCCACCGAACCGGAGCAAGGCTGGGGCGGCCCGCCGACGGCGATCACCGTTCGCGAGGACGCACCGTGGCTCGTCGAGCTCGCACGGGCCATCGCCGCGACGATCACGCGCCCTTCGCACGAAGTGACTGCGAAGCCCGTTCCCGCCGCCGAGTTCGCCCAGCGACGGTCATCGCGTTTGTATTCACTCGCGCTCGACGTGGTGAGGCCCGTGGCTCCCGGCTCCCTCGGTGCCATGGTCGCTCTCGCCTCGGCCGACGGCTCCGCGCGGGCATCCGAGCTCGTTCAGAGACCGCCCAAGCTCGGCGAAGTGCCCGCCCGAACGACCACGCGCCTGCTGCGATCCGGTGTGGTCGGCGAGATTCGCGTCCAGGGCGGACGCGCGAGCGACGTGCAGCTCGTTGGGTCACCGGGGCCTTTCGGCTTCGATCTCGGTGCGTCGACGCGCCAGCGCACGCGCTGAGGGCGGCGCTACGAAGCCGTGCCTCGGCTCGAAGTCAGGGGATGACCCTGACGGCACCGAACATTCTGTCGGGGTGGAACTCGCACTGATAGCCGAACGTGCCCGTGTTCGTGAACTTCACCTCGAGCGCATCGTTCGGCTGATTGGTGTCCGTGACCGTGATGGGATTCGGCGAGTCGCCGCCGAGCGGTTGCAGCGGATGGGAGGCGAATTGGCCCTTGAAGGTGACCGTGGAGTCCTTCTTGATCTTGATGCAACGCGGCGTGTACTGCAGCGCCGCTGCCGCCCCACCGAACGAGACGTCCACGTTCGTCTGGGTCGTGAAGTCTCCACCGATCGCGTCAGGTGTGAGCTTGTCGAATTGGTCATCGGTGCACCGCACGGCCGTCGTCGTGGCGTGATCCGTCGAGGTGTCCGTCGACGACGAGTCCTGCGTGCTCGAATCGGTGCCTGTGCTGGTCTCCGGCGACGTGCTGACGTCCGAAGACCCATCGCTGTTCGAGCTCTTCCCCGGCGGCGCGTTGCTGTCGTCGCTGCTGCAGGCGACGACGGTGAACGGAACGGAGCCGACGAGAACCGAAGCAAGGATGGCAAGCGCGACGCGCATGGTGAGTCCCTCCGCCAAGTAGAGCTTGATTGGTACCACGGCCGCGGCCGTAGGGCCGCACGCTGCCGCGGAGGGACGAAAGGCGATGAGGAAGCGTCCCGTCCGCTCGGACGTTCTCCCGAGTGGGCACAAACCCGCTACCCTGACCCGCCGTGCGCCTCGCCCCTCGCCTTGCGCTGACCTTCGGCCTGCTCGCCGCCTTCTCGACGGCCGGTGTCGGGCTCGCTGTGCGCATGCGCCTCGCGGCCAAGGAAACGAGCCGTTTCCAGCGCGAGGTCGAGGGAGTGTGCGCGCGCCTCGTCGACGAAGTCCGGCGCCAAGGCGAGGTCGATCAGACCTTGATCGGCGGAGCATGCCAGGGCGGCGAGCTCGTCGATCGCGTCGGCATTGCCGTCGATCGCGGAGAGCTCGACGATCGGCGCACGGGCTTTGCTCCCATCGTGTCGGGCGAGAAGACCGCGTTCGATCTCGACGAGCTGCTGCTCGCCGTCGAGGGTGGCGACATCGTCGGAGCAAGCCCAACGTCGCTGCTCGGTCTGCCCTCGCGTGACGTCGACACGCTGCTCAAGACGAATCCGAAACACTTCGTCCTCCGCACCGACGCCGCCCCCGCGCTCGTCTCGCGATGCACGAAGCGGTCGGATGGCGGTAAGATCATCGGGCTCGTGGGAGCACGCCACGTCGACCCACTTCTCGAGCGTCTCGCCAAGACCCTCGACGTGACCGTGAAACCGTCGTGGCCCACGCCGCAGGTCCAGGTGGTTCCCGACGATGACCTCCGTCGCAAGCCTCCCGCGAAGGGCGCACGCGATCGCAAGGTCGCGCCCGTCGCCTCCGCGAGTGCCCCGCGACCGAGTGCGAGCATCACGAAGCCTGCGCCCAGTGCATCGGCGAGCGCGAATACCCCCAAACCGCCGGTCGGTGAGCTCGCCCGCGCCAGCTGCCGCCTGCAAGACGACAGCGGCGCCGTCCTCGCGTTCGACGTTCTGAAGTCGACACGCGAGCTCGAAGACAACCTGCACGACGTCGATCAAACCGTGGGCCTCTATGCGGCCATCTCGGGTCTCGTCGCGTTCGTGCTCGCAATCATCCTCGCGCGCAGCTTGAGCCGCCCGCTGAGCAGCCTCGCGGCCGAAGCCGGAAAGGTCGCCGCTGGCGAGGCGCGCCCGCTCGGTGTTCGAGGCTCGGGCGAAGTGCAGGAGCTCGCCAGCGCGTTCGATCGCATGATCCAGGACCTCTCGGTGACGCGTCGAAGGCTCGCCGCCGCGAGCCGCGTGGCCGCCTGGCGCGAAGTCGCTCGTCGCGTTGCCCACGAGGTCAAGAATCCTCTCGCGCCCATCCGCGCCGCCGTCGAGACGCTGCGACGTCTTCGTGCCCGCGAAGATCCGCGCTTCGACGAGTACTTCGACGAAGCCACGCGCACCGTGCTCGACGAGGTTCATCGCATCGCGAACATCGTCACCGAGTTCACGCGCTTCGCTCGTCTCCCCACGCCCAAACCCCAAGACGTCGACGCCGAAGAGCTCGCGCGACACGTCGTGCAGATCCACAAGCCGTCCGCCGGCGACATCGCCTTCGCCCACGTTGCTCAGCGGCGCGCACCGATCATTCGTGCCGATCGCGATCAGATCATCCAGGTGCTCACGAACCTCGTACAGAACGCGTTCGATGCGGTCAAAGGCGTGCCGGGCGGAGCGGTCACGCTCACCACGGATACGGACGGTCACTACGTCGCCTTCAGCGTGACCGACAACGGCGCGGGCATCGCCCCGGAAATCTCGGGGCGACTGTTCGAGCCCTACGCGACGAACAAGGTGAGCGGCACCGGTCTCGGCCTCGCCATCGCCCAGCGCATCGCCATCGAGCACAACGGCGAGCTCTCGTACATCGGCACGAGCGCGAGCGGAAAGGGTGCGGTCTTCAGGCTTCTTCTGCCCATCGAAGGACCGCCGCCGGCGAGCGAGTCACCGACCTCGGACAATAGTCCTGAAGTTTAGGCCCCGAGGTTTAGGGCCTGAAGCTCGAGCTCGCCGAGCGCCTGCGGAGCGGTCGGCAATGCACGCAGCTTGCGGCAATTTGCGATAGCGTTTGCCAGCCCATGGAGTCCGCCACCCCTGCCGTCGGCAGCACGTTCGCGACGCTGAAAGCCGAGCACAAGCTCTTCGTCTGTCTCTCGGCGACCTTCGTGTCGTGCCTTCTGCTCGGCGACATCATCGGCGGCAAGACCATCACCACGCCGCTCGGACCGATCTCGGTCGGCATCATCCCCTTCCCCGTCACGTTCCTCCTGACGGATGTGGTCAACGACTTCTACGGGCGCAAGGGCGCGCGGTTCCTGACGCTCCTCGGCTTCGCGATGGCCGTTCTGGCGTGGGCCGTCCTCCAACTCGGAACGGTCCTCCACCCCGATCCGTCGACGTACTTCACGCAGGCCGAGTTCTCGAAGATCTTCGGAGGCAGCGCGCAGCTCTTCGTCGCGTCGATGATCGCGTACCTCATCGGGCAGTTCCTCGACATCCACGTCTTCCAGTTCTGGAAGGCCCTCACGCAGTCGCGTCATCTCTGGCTTCGCGCCACCGGCTCCACGCTGTTCAGTCAGGTGGTCGACACGGTCACCATCAACGTCATCTTCTGGACGTGGGCAGCCGCCTCCGATCCCACGTCGTTTCTCGGCGTCATGTCACGCGAGCAGCGCTGGGCTTGGATTTTCGCCAAGATCGGCCGTGAGTACTTGATCAAGGTCGTGGTCGCGATCCTCCTCACGCCTGCCGTCTACGCCGTTCACGCGTTCATCGTGCGTACGCTCGCCATCGCCCCCGAAGCCCACGAAACGCGAGGGCGCAGGTGAAACTGCCCCCGCGCCTCCGATTGCCGAGCGGGCTCTCGGTGATCGTGCGCGCGTCCACGAAGGGCGACGAGCCCTACGTTCGGGGAACCGTCCTCAAGCAGGCGCTCGCCGCCTTCGAGGCGGGGCACGTGACGGTCGCGTCGCCGACGGGCGCCCCGATCGCGTGGGAAGATCTCTCGCTCGTCGATTTCCACGTTCTGGCCGCGGTCTTCGCGAAGATCGGACTCGTCGACGAAGAAGAGGTCGAGGTCGATTGCCACAACTGCGGCGCGTCCCTTCGCGTCGCGCCCTGCTCGAAGCTCGAGATCTCGCCATGGGTCGACGACGAGCTCGGCGATCCGGAGCTCGACGAAACGCTTCCCTTCGCCGCGCCGTACGACATCCCGGCGATCGATCTCGGACGCGTCCGACGTGTCAATACCGTCGCCCTCGAAGCGCGCACGGTAGGCCTGGCTCGAACGCTGATCGCGTCGGAGCATCTCGCGATGAGCGAGGCCGTCGTACAGGCCGCCGGAATCGTCGCCCTCGGTCAGACGCGCGAGCCAGCGCGCATCGCCAGTGCGCTCGATACCTGCTCGGAGGCCTCGTTCGCCGCCATCACGCACGTCTGGGGCGAGTCGCATTATCCCGCGCGCCTCGCCGGCATCGTTCGGTGCGCCTCGTGCGGCGCGCGTAACGACGTCGATGCGCCCTTCGACCGCGAGCTCTCGTGGAACGTCGAACGGCATCCCTCGTCGTCAGGCGACGAGGTCGACGCCGAGGAGGGCTTCCCCTCCCTCGAAACGTTCACCGCACGCGCCGAGGAGATCGCCGCCGAGCTCTTCGCGCGGGTCCCCGGTGAACATCGACCGCTGCTCGTGGTGGAAGGTGGCACCGCCGCCGTCGACGATGGGGGCGTCCCTCTGCTCGGCTCCTACGTTCCGCCGCCCCCTGCTCCGACGGTGTCCGTGTATTACACGACGTTTCGCGCGATGTGGAACGAGGACGGCCCGTACGATTGGGACGACGAGCTCCTCGAGACGATCGAGCACGAGCTCGAGCACCACGTGTACTTCCTGCGCGGCGCCGATCCGATGGACGACGAGGAGCACGCCGAAATCGACGCAGAGGAGCGGCGCCTCGTCGGCCATCGAGAGACGGATCGACGCGCCGTCGCCGCGTTCGGCGCGAGCTTCTCCGACTTCCTGCGCCGGACCTGGATTCTCTGGGTGCTCGTCGCGCTGGCGTTCGCCTTCACGCTCGCCACCCAGCGCTGATCACGGCTGCGGAGGGTGACGATAGCGGTGGACGCCGAAACCGATTCCTCCCGCCACCACGGCCAGCACCCAGGGAACGAAGCCTGACGTAACGAAGCGGGCCACCACGAACCCCACGAGCGACGCGATCACCACGGGAGGGATCGGCCCATCACGTAGGTCGAGGAGTGCGTCTTCCCAGGCTGGCCGAACCGTGAGCGGCCGTCCGAGCGGACGCGGCGGAGGTGCAGCAGGAGGCCGCGCAGCCGTGGCCTCGTTGACCTTCGAAGGCTGCTTCCCCATCGCCCTCTCCGATGCCCTCTCCGATGCCCTCTCCGATGAAGGTGTCGAGGTCTCCTTCACGCCTGGACGCATGGTTCCTTCGCGAGCCTCACCATAGCCGGACAAAGTACGCCATTTGATCGCGCGTTTCTCCAAATTGACAGAGCGGTTTGTTTTGCCTAGCGTTCGGTGTCGATGGCCGCGGTGAAGGCTCGAGCGAAGACCGCAAAAGCGCGCAACACCGAAGAGCGCCCGAATCGGCGAGGTAGTCCGGAGGCGATCGAGAAGCGCCGCATCGCGCGCGTCTTCAACGACGTGCTCGCAGGTCGCGGAGCCGCCGCCAACAAGCTCGACGGACGAACGGAGAAGCGGCGCCAGCGACTGCTCAAGGAGCTCGAAGCGGGGCGGGCTCGCGGCGCACGCGAGCTCAAGCCCACGGACATCCTGCAGCGCGTTCAAGAGCTCATGGACCTCGGCGAGCCGCTCAGCTCGATTCGCAAGGTCACCAAGATCCGCAAGAACACCGTCCCGCCCGAGGCGATCGTGTCGCTCGTGGCGCGACTTCATCACGCCTACAGCTTCCGGCCCGAGGTCTACCGCTTCGTCGGCATCGGTGAAGACGTGCTTCGAGCCGCGGGCGTGCTGGACGACGGTAAGCGATCCCGCGCCAAGCGCTGAACCATCTATCCACACGCCTCGGGCCGTTTTCTGCTACGAGTGACGGCGTCGTGATCGCATCCGCGCGTCGAATTTCGAGGGCTCTGACACGCGACGCTGCTCGCAGCCGCAAGAGCGTGCTGCTCGTCGCCGCGCTCGCCGGTGCATGCGCCATGCTGACCGTGCATCCTCGCTCCTCGCACGCCGAAGACGCAGGAGCCCACGCGCCGGGTGCGACGAGTGCGCCGGCGGCGACGACGACCGACGACGCCGACAAGGCACGCCGGGCACGCGTGGCCGTCCGCGTCGGAGAGCGCACGGTGACGGTAGGCGAGATCGAAGATCGAATCGCCGGCATTCCGCCGTTCCAGCTCGCCACCTTCGGCGACACGCGCGAGAAGGCCGTACGCAATTACACCGAGCAGGTGGTCGTGCGGGATCTCCTTCTCGGTGCCGGTGCCGAGAAGGCAGGCCTCGACAAGAAGCTCCCCACCTCGCACCAACTTCGTCGCGCGCTCTCCAACGCCACCCTTCGCGCCGCCCGCGCCACGCTTCGCTCGCCGGCCGCCATCTCCGACGAAGACGTTCACCGCTTCTACGAGGAGAACCGCTCGCGATTCGACTCGCCCGAGCGCATCAACGTTTGGCGGATCCTCTGCAAGAGCCGCGACGAAGCAGTCACCGTGCTCGCCGCGGCCAAGCACGATCCGACCGTTGCGAAGTACAATGACCTCGCGCGCGAACACAGCGTCGACAAAGCGACCAACATGCGCGGCGGCAATCTCGGTTTCGTCGGTCCCGACGGCGCGAGCAACGAAGCCGGTCTCAAGGTCGATCCGGTCGTCGTGAAGGCCGCGCAGACGGTCCGAGACGGCGAGTTCGTGGGCCAGCCGATCGCCGAAGGCGAAAACTTCGCGGTCGTGTGGCGACGCGGAACGGTGGCATCGAGCAAGCGCACGGTCGAAGAGGCCTCGCAGCAGATCCGCACCACGCTCTTCCGCGAGCGCAGCGAAGCGACAGAAAAGAAGCTGATCGAAGACCTGCGCGCAAAGTACCTCCACGACGTCGACACGAGCATGCTCGGCCTGATCGTGCTGCCCCCGCTCGACGCCGGAGCATCGCTCCCTCGTTCGGTACCGTCGGCCGCGAAGTCCCCTAAGTGACCTCGAGGGTCACTTCGTCGTCAGGGTTTGCCGTCGTTCGCCGCGTCGTAGTGGACCCGTAGGAAGTAGGCAGCGGCGCGCGCTGCTCCGGCATCGGCGTCGGCGTCGAAGACGACACCGCGTACGCTGTTCGTCACGCAAGCGAGGAGCCTGGCATCGCCCACGTCGGCGTCATGGACGGTGGCGTCGCTCACTGCACCATTCGGGCGGATCGCGAAGTGCACCTCGACCCGCCCGTGGACGTGCTCGTGCGATGCGAAGTACGGCTTCCAGCAAGCAGAGATCGGCGCCAGATCGTCGGCCGGCACCGGCCGAGAACGCATCTCGTCTCCTTGGCGGCGAATCTCGAGCCCGGTTACGAACCGGTCGCCCGTAGCCGTTCGGAACAGGGCGGCTTCGAGATCGGGCACGTTCGGACGAATCGCATCGAACGGGTCCACGGCATTTCTCGTCGCTCCTGCCTTCGGCGGCGCCGGCGTCGACTCCACGCTTGCGGAGGGCGGCGGAGCGTCGTGGCGCGGTATCGAGGCGGGGGCGTGGCGCTCCCTGGCCCTCACCCTCCACACGCCGACGCCAATGGCGGCGAATGCCAGAACCGACGCAAGAATCCGTATCTCTCGAGATAAGGCATTCGCGCCGAGGTTTCGGTTGCGCGAGCGCACGACGTGGAGCGTACCAGCCCTCGTCCCGACGAAGCCAGAGGCCAGCCGCCCCTACCTCCAAGCGGCATGTCTTCCTGGTCGCCCTATCGGAGCTGATCGACGGATCAGGATTGAGCACCTCCGAAGGGCGCACGACTCTGCAGGGCCGTTCGATCGCCCGGCGATCGCCGACTGGCCTGCATCAGCGCCTCGACCTCGGTGGCCGCGCGAGGTGCACCGCCGGCTCTGGCGAATCCCTCCGCAACGAGCGCCGCGCCTTCCTTGCGCTTGCGCGCTTCGCGTACCGCCGCCCGCAATCGCTCCGGCGAGAGTCTCTTCGGGTCTAGCGACACGCCGGCGCCGGCCACTTCGACGTGACGCGCGACTTCGTGCTGATCGCGCCCGAAGGGTATGACGCAAACCGGCACGCCGCGGGAGAGGGCCTTCTGGGTGATGCCCATCCCGCCGTGACACACGACGCAGGCCGCGCGGCCGAGCAGCGGCCCGTGCGGAACGAAGCGCTCGACACGGGCATTCGACGGCACGGAATGCGCGGACCGCTGGGCGGACGCCGATGTCGCGACGACGAAGACGGATTCTTCGGCGAGCCCCTCGAGAGCTGCCTCGATGATGGCCCCGTCACCCTGCGCCTCCGTCGAGCACGTGACGAGGACGATCGGGCGGTCGATGCTCGAGAGCCATGCAGGCTCCGGCGCGGACGGCTCCCACACGGAGGGACCGAGCATGATCACGCTCTTGGGACGAGCCGCGCACGGATATTCGAACGGCTCGGCCGTGTAGTAGAGGACGCGCGGCGCCGTCCGCCCTTGTTCGGTCATGTGCCCGAGTTTCGGCAGACCGACGCGCTCTCGCACCGCGTTGAGCTTCGGCAGGTTGCGGTTCACGAGTCGGTGCACGACGCTTGCCGCGACGGAGTCACGCACGCGACCGAGCAGGTCGCTTCGCGGAGCAAGCCCCGGACCGAATGGCGGCAGACCAGGGAGCCGCCAGGGAAGGAAATAGGGCATGAAAAGCGCCCAGGGAACGCTCGAAGCCTCTGCAACCGCGGCTGCACCCCAGCAGTTGAAGTCGACGATCAAGGCATCCGGCTTCTCCGTTCGGATCGCTTCGCGCAGGTCGAGGACCTCGTGCTCGGCCCTCGCGACGAACGTCTGCACGGCGCGGTCGAGCGCTCCCACCACGGAGCTCGCCTCGTAGTCGTCGTGCTGAATCGCCTCGATGTGCCCGTCGATGGCGCGCGCGCGAAGGCCAGCGGCGCGGACGTTCGGAAGCTCTTCGAGCAAAGTGTACACGACGACGTCGTGGCCTCGCCGGCGAAGCTCGAGGAGAATCGGCATCGTCGGAAAGAGGTGGCCGCGAGCAGGCGACGTGTAGCAAAGGATCGTTGCCATCGTGCTAGCCCTCCTTTTGCGTCGGCATCAGCGACTCGAGTAGTCCGAGGACGACGCGTTCCGCCTCCGCGCGCGAGTGGCCGAGATCTCGACGAAGCAGCTTCCACACGTAGACGTCGCAGCAGACGACGAGCTGCGCATGCAAGCGCTGCCTCGCGACCGACCGGTGACCGGCGAGTGCGCCAGCGAACGCCTGCTCCACCCACTTCGCGTGCATCTCGCGAGCTCGCGCGGTGATGCCTGCGATCTCTGGAATGCGTTCCTCCTCCGCGAGCAAGCGCAGCGAGATGGTTCCCCACTCCTCGTAGTGGTCGAACAGATTCTTCACGCATCCGCGAAGATCGTTCCCCACCGCTCCGCTACGCTGCTGCTCCACGCGCGCGAGCCCATCCTCCGCGGCTGCCGCGAGGAGCCCGGCCTTCGAGCCGAATCGACGGAGGAGCGTCTGCAGCGTCACCCCCGCGCGCTCGGCGACCGCGTCGAGGGTGATGTCGTCGTAGCGGCGCTCCGCGAAGAGCTCCTGCATCGCTCCTACGAGACGCGTGGCGGTCAGCTCCGCCGCATCCTTCCGCGCGGTCATCACGTAGGAGCGGCGGACGACTTTCATGTTAGTATGACTAACACTAAAAAGCGGCCGCGCAACGGTCCCTGTCTCACGAGCTCACATCAGCAGGCATGCGGCGCATGCTCGCTCGCGCACGCGATCATCCATCAAGCGGTCTTCGTTGCGGCGAGTCGCGTCGCGGCGTGTGCATACGAGCCCGTCGCCTCGATCGCTTGGCCGGCATTCGCGAGGCCGAACGGCGGCATGTTCACGTAGATGTTCTCGTAGTCGCCGGGACGGGACTTGTAGCTCTCGTGCCAGATGCCCACGTCACCGTTCGTTCCCACGAGCTTGTTGAACGCACGCCAAGCGGGGAGGTGCACGTTGTCGCGACTCTTCGCGTACGCGAGGAGCTGATCCATCGAGCGCCAGTAGGAAACCATCATGGTGGTTCGCCCGAACCAAGACTCGGAGCCGAGGAAGCCGAGCTCGGGATGGACGTTGAGCTCGTTCAACATGCGCTGCATACCCAACGCGACGCGAAGCCATTGACCGACTTTCCACCATCGGTTGATGCGCATGCCGATGAGAAGGACGACGAACTCGCCCTCGAGACGGCCCGTCCGACGCGTGTTGATCGTGGCAGCCATGACTTCCTCCTCGTTTGTTAACAGTGTTAACTTAGTGGACAAAAAAAAAGGCCTCAGGGAGCGAGGCCTTTCAAAAGAAGATCGACAGATCGCCGAAAGAACACGGCGAACGCGGCGTCGTTGCCGATCGCGTCGAGGTGACCGGCGAGACGAAGCGACGCGAGACCATGAACGTGCGCCCAAATGGTGGCGGCCATGGCCATGGCGTCACCCTTCGCGATGGCGCGCGCCTCGACGCACTCGCGAACACGGTCGACGAGAAACTGGAACGACGAGCCCGAACAGAGGTCTGCCTTGTCGTTCGGAACCCCCACCTCGTCGAGGCTCGACATGAAGATGACGCGATAATCGTGCGGATTCTCCAAGGCGAACTTCAGATACTGATCGCCCGTTACCCGTAGGCGAGCGAGCGGCGTCTTCTCGGCGAGCGCGTGCAGAAGGTAGCTCGAGAACGTGCGGAACCCTTCTTCACACACCGCCGAAAGAAGGGCTTCCTTGCCGTCGAAGTGCCGATAGACCGCCGCGGCCGACACCCCGACCCGCCGTGCGACCTCCCGCAAGGAGAAGTGTGCAACCCCACCCTCCAGGTACACCTCTCGCGCGTGGACGAGCAAACGCTCGCGCGTCTCTTGAGCCTCCGGCGCCATCGAGTTAACAGTGTTAACCAGCCTGGCCCGAACGTCAAGCCGTGCGGCTCGCTCCGGCGAGGCGACACCTCACTTCGGCTGCACGAGAGCGTGAATCGCTCGCGTGTGGCGAACGAGGTTCGGTCGCGACATCACGTACTGCCGGAGCGGCGTGTCGATGTCGTAGTAGTAGATGTTGGCGACGAAGCCGTAGATCGATGCATCGAGCGTCGTCGGTGACGGGCCAAACACGAACCCCTCGTCGCCCACCAGACTCGCGATGGCACGCAGGTCTTCGACGCCACGCTCGTAGACGCGGTCGGGCGAGTACCGGCCGATCCCTTGGTAGTAGTACCGCTTGCGGTTGTACTCACGGGCTGCCTCCAGCGTCTCGGCGCTGATATCGGGATGCGTCGAGAGAAGCGCCCCGCGAAACGACGACCAGTAGCGGTCGTCTTGCCAGCGCGAGTAGCTCATCGACCAGTAGAGGTCTTCGAGAGTGCGACGCGCCATGCAGTCGAGGTCGACATCGCGTGCCGACAGCTTGCTGTCGATCTCGAGCCCGTACTCGAGCTTCAGATGCGCAATGATCGCGTCGCTGTCACCAATCGTTCGTCCACCATCGACCAGATAGGGCAACTGGCCACGCGGCGCGTTCGACGTATCGAGGACGTGTCGCTGCTCGAAAGCCACGCCGCAGAGGCGCATGAAGGCGAAGACCTTCAGGCCGAACGGGTTGTTGTCTGCCACACCGAAGAGATCGGGATACGAGTAGAGCGTGGGCACGACGACCTCCTGCGACGGAGCGCATGGAAGGTCGAGCCAGACTCGTGCCACTCGTGCCGCTCGGTGCGGTCAGGCGCCTGTGTTCGGCTCCTGGGGCCCGCCCGTAGCCGGGCGTGACGTCACGTCGGCGCGCGCCTCGAGCGCGGCGAGCGCGGCAGCCCGCTCGGCCACGCGCTTCGAGCGTCCTTCGCCGAGGCCCACCACGTCGGTGCCCACGAGCACTTCGACCTCGAACATCGGATCGTGTTGCGGGCCGCGCATGCCTCGGACGCGGTACGTCGGAGCGGGCAAGCCCTCGGCCTGGACCTGCTCCTGGAGGAGGCTCTTCGGATCGCGTGACCCGAGCCTCTCGACTTGCTGCATCGGCTCGCCGACCACTTGCTCGACGAGCTTCCTCGCTCCGTCGAGCCCGTGAGCGACGTAGACGCTGGCGACGATGGCCTCGACGGCATCGGCGAGAACGTTGGTCTGTTCGCGCTCCGAGCCCGCGCGCGCCCCCTTGCCGAGCGCCAGAGCTTCACCGATGTCGACGGCGCGCGCCCATTGCGCGAGGGCTTCGGCGTTCACGAGGGCACTGCGCATGCGCGTGAGCGTGCCTTCGTCGGCCTCCGGCCTCGTCTTCGCCAGCAGCTCGCTGACACAAAGCCCGAGCACGGCATCACCGAGGAATTCGAGGCGTTGGTTGTCGGGCGCACTCGATTCGTTGGCGAAGCTCGGGTGCGTGAGCGCCTCGTCGAAACGAGGGATCTCCCCATCCCCGATGATGCTCTGGATGCGCGCTTTGAGTTGCGCTCGAGCTTGGGCGAGATCCGCTTCTTTCACGTCCCCTATGCTCCTGCGATGGCGTCGGTCGCGGCGGCAAGCTCGAGGTCGAGCTCCGTGATGCCGTTGGCATCGTGGGTCGACCAGAGCACATGCGCCTTGCCCCATCCGATGGTGATGTCGGGATGGTGATCGCGCTTCTCGGCAATCATTCCAAGCCTGACGGCAAAAGCGAGCGCCGCGCCGAAGTCGGCCAGCTTGAAGTCCTTCACCAGAGCGTCTCCCTTGCGAGCCCAGCCGGAGTGGGCGGCAAGCCAGGTGTCGACGGCGGCGGGATCGAGAGCTTTCGGGCGAGCCATGTACGGATTTTGCGCACACTCTCCACCCATCGACAAGCCTTTGGAGGATGAAAACGGGAACTCGGGACGGTCGCGTTTTGTCGGTCCGTGCGGAGAGGCAAGCCCGTCCATGCCGCACTTCCGAAGTCTGAGCGAAGCGTTCGCGTCCCGCGGTTCCCGCTATCCTCGCGCCGTGGGTCTGCTGGCGTGTCCGTTTTGCCGTGAGATGTTCGAGGAAGGTGAGACCAAGTCGTGCCCTGTCTGCGGCATGGCGCTCACCAAGTTCGAGAACCTTCCGCTCTCGCACGATGCCGTGCACGACGAGGGGGGCGTTCCGTTGACCCCCGAGCTCGAGATTCTCCCGTGGACGGATCTGCGCCGAGGCAAAGGTCCGATCGCCATCCTCGCGCTAGCAGGCATCGTTCTTTTCTTTTTGCCGTGGGTTCGATTGACCCTCCCGTACATCGACGCGAAGTCCGGCTTTACGCTGGCTCACGAACGCATCGGGTGGCTCTGGGCGGCGTTCGCTGCGTGGGTCGTGCTCGTTCCGACGGTCCTCAGTCGGCGCTCGATCATCCAGCTTCGCGGTGCTCGCGTGGCCGCCGCATTTCTGAGTGCTATCCCCGCGGTCGCCATCGGAATTCTGCTCGCACGACCGCCTCACGGAGGAAGGATTCCAGTCCGCTACACGTGGGACTGGCCGCTCTGGGCGATGCTCGCCGTATCACTTGCGGCAATCGTGATCTCCGTTCGTCTCGGCGGGCGCGCAGACGACATCAAGGTGTCGCGAGGCACATCCAAGGGACAGCCCGTCCACTGAGCGAAACGGCCCGCGAGACCCCGACATCGGGGACAACGACAATCTGGCGTCGCGATCGGGATGGAGGCATGCTCCACGTCGATGGTTCCGCAGCGACGTTCATCGCTGGTTCCCGTCGAGCCCCCCTCGAGCGGCTCCGCCAGCGCGGACTCACTCTCGGGCGAATTGCTCGACGTGCCGGCGACCGTCGTTTGTGCGCTCTGTGGTGACGTCGATTGCACGGGTTGCGAGCACGAGCAATCGCGCTCGGGCGTCGTGGCGATCATCGCGTGGGAGAAGCCTGCGTTGCCCGCGCTCACGCGCCTCTGGGCAACCGCTCGCGCCACCACGCGCGACGCGGAGATCTTCTTCGAGCTCCTGCCGGACGGACCGATCCTCCCCGCCCTCGCCTTTGCCGCGATCTCCGAGCTGCTCGCGTCCGCAGCGATGCTCTGTCTCTTCGTGCCCGTCGCAGCCGTCGTCGCTCCGGAGTGGCTCAAGCACCTCGTGCTCGATCCTCATGCGCGCGACCTCACCGTTCGCATTGCCCTCCTCGGCGTGCCTTCCTTCGCAGCGCTGCTCGTCGTCGCGCACGCCGCACACGGTCTCTCGGTGGACATCGGCGCGAAGAGAGTCGGAGCGCGCTCCTCTCGCTCGCGGGCAATTCGCTTCGGCCTCTATGCGTGCGGTTGGGATCTCGTGATGGGCCCGCTCGGCGCGGTCGTCGTGGCCCTCAAAGAGGGTCTCGGTGCCGGGCTCGGCGTTTTCTCGCTCGCTTCGAGCGGGCTGCCCACGCGCGCGACCACGTCGTTTCTGCGCGGCTCCTACGACCTGCATGGCGAGCCCGCGCGCAAGGCGCTCGGCACCTCGTACGTCGGCGCGGTCGTCGCAACGCTGCTCGGCACCGTCGTAACGCTCGCGGCCATCGTCGCGCTCGTTTTCGCCTGAGCCGACACACGCGAATCACGCGGCGCCGAATCACGCGGCGCCGAATGACTCGACGTCCTTACTCGACGATCGGAAAGAGTCCGTCCATCGGTGCGTCGTCGTGGCAGCCCGCGCATTGCTCGATGAAGCCTTCACGAACGAGCTGCCCGGCCGAGCCGACGACGGTCCACTTCCAGTCGCCATGATGAAGAGAGAAGCCCTTCTCGCGCTTCTCCATCACCATCACCGGACCTGCCGCGCCGTCGCTCGTCCGCTCGTAGTGCTCCTCGACGATCACGGCCCCGACGGGAACGTCGCGCGAACGTGAGGCCAACGCTTGCTGGGCAAGGTCATTCGCCCAGACGTCGGCCTCCCATCGCCCGGAGGCGTGTCCCGACGAGACGAATCGTGCCTTGTTTACCTTGGTGAACTTGCTGCGATAACCAGCCGGCAGCGAGGCCGCGCCATCGCGCACGCCTCCGTCCGGTGATTCGCTCGACGGCGAACGCCCTGCTGCACGATCGCTCACACCGACGGGCTTCTGCCCACCGGGTGATCCGCACGCGACGAGCGTCGCGACGGCGAGCGAAACGCTCAGAAGAAGACGCCGCCCTCGAAGGAGAGCGTCCATTGCCTATTCCCTACCAAGAACGGGTTCTCGTCCTTGGGATCCGTGATGTCGAAGCTGAACTGAGAGCCCAGCCACAGGATTTCGTAACGATAGTGCAAGCTGACCAGCCCGCGATTGCGATGCACGCGCACCTTCTGGAAGGTGAAGGTGTTCGCGAAATCGACGGTGTTGGGCTGACCGTTGGGGAGATTGTTGCGACAGATCGGGGCGCCGCTCGCCGGGTCGATCCCGTTGTAACCGCACTCGCGGAGGGCATCGACGTTCGGCGTAGAGTCGACCACGTTCGAGTCGCCGTAGATGATGAGGCGCTGGTAGCCGATGCTCGGAATGAGCTGCGAGCTGTCGGCAATCGGGATCGGCTTCGAGGCCTTCACGTCGATGCCGACCGTCGTGAGGTAGAAGCGCGAGTCCCCGACCACCGTGCGGACGCCACCACCGATCGAGACGTCGGGAAGGTAGCCGAGCACGCCCGTGCGGAAGCCTTCGAGCATCGCCCAGCGAACGTCGCCGCCGCCGACCCAGAGCTCGGTGTTCGCGATGAACCCGAAGCTGCCCGCGAGCTCGAAGCCGTACGGCAAGCCCTTGCGGACCTTGAGCGCGTAGACCTGGATGAGCGAATCCGGCGACGCGTTGACGATGGACTGCGTGTTGGTGCTGGAGTCCTTCTGGCCTCGTGTTCCGAGATGCCAGTACGAGCGATCGGACGAGATACGCGTGTAGCTCGCCTCGACGCTCATCTGGAAGCCGCCCACGCCGGTCGTACGCGCGGGCGTGAAGGCGCTCGGCGCAATCGCAAAGCCGAGCTCGGAGACGAGGTTGGCGAAGGCCGGGTTGTCGGGCCGGCAAGGGAAATCCTGAGGGCGGAGTCCCGCACTGACGAGCGCGCCGGGGTCGCGCGCCACCGACTGGCAGGTCTGACCGGGCGGCAGCCCAGGCGGCTGCACGACGAGGCGCTCGGGCGTCGGATCCATGTTGCCAGCATGGGCCACGCGCGGAAAGGCCACGCTCGCGAGAAGCGCAGCGAACCCAACAAGCGTGGCGCAACCTTGGCGCACGAATCGTCCAATCATCGTGAAGCAGGAGGCGGAATCGCCGCCCGGCGTCGAGGCTACGTGTGTCTGCGAAGGTGCGTCAAGGACGCCCTTCGATCCATTGGCGCAGACGGCCATCCCTGACTACAAGGCCTTCGAACTCCCGTGCCGCGTACCTCCAACACGACACCCCGCCTGCGCGCCCGCCCGCTCACCACCCCGTTCCACGTGGTGCTCGTCGAGCCCGAGATCCCGCCGAACACGGGCAACGTGGCTCGCCTCTGTGCCGCCACGTCGTCGCCGCTCCACCTCGTCGGAAAGCTCGGCTTCCGTATCGACGAGCACAGCGTGCGTCGTGCGGGCGTCGACTACTGGCACCTCGTCGACGTTCGGCAGCACGTCGACTTCGCCCATTTCGTCCACGCCTTCCAGAAGGACAGCCCGAACGGTCGCCTTCACCTCTTCAGCGCGGTCACCGAGAAGAGCTACCTCGCCACGAGCTTCCAGCCGGGCGACGCCCTCGTCTTCGGGAGAGAGAGCGTGGGTCTGCCCGATGACCTGCTCGAGCAGTACAAGGAAAGCGTCATCGGCATCCCGACGCTCGGCGCCGTTCGCTCGCTCAACCTCGCCAACGCCGTGGGCATCGCTCTGTTCGAGGCGCACCGCGCGTGCGGAGCGCTCGGCGACACGTTCCTCGGCTGAACGAGGGCAGAACGCAAAAAGGCCACACCGAACGGCGTGGCCTTTCGCATTCCATCGACGCTGCGCTCAGTCGTAGGCCGCGATGCCCGTGACGTCTTGCCCGAGGATCAGCGTGTGGATGTCGTGCGTGCCCTCGTACGTGTAGACCGTCTCGAGGTTGCAGAGGTGGCGCATGACCGGGTACTCGAGCGTGATGCCGTTGCCGCCGAGGATGTCTCGGCAGGTGCGGGCGATCTCGAGTGCCGCGCGGACGTTGTTCCGCTTGATCATGCTGACGTGCTGCGGGCGGAGCTTCTTCTCCTCCTTGAGGCGCGCCACTTCGAGGGCCATGAGCTGGCTCGAGGTGATCTGCGTGAGCATCTCGGCGAACTTCGCCTGCACGAGCTGGTGTGCGGCGATCGGCTTGCCCGAGAACTGCACGCGGTGCTTGGCGTAGTCGAGCGCGCTGTCGAAGCAGGCGCGCATTGCACCGATGACGCCCCAGGCAATACCGAAGCGCGCCGAGGTGAGGCACGAGAGCGGCCCCTTCATGCCCTTCACGCCGGGGAGGATCGCGTCCTTGGGGATGCGCACGTCTTCGAGGATCAGCTCGCTCGTGACGCTCGCGCGAAGGCTCATCTTCTTGTGAATGAGCTGCGCCTCGAAGCCCTTCGTCTCGGTCGGAACGAGGAAGCCGCGGACCTCGCCGTCTTGCCCGCCGACCTTCGCCCAGACGAGCGCGACCTGCGCGAGGTTGCCGTTCGTGATCCAGCGCTTCGTGCCGTTGAGCACCCAGCTGTCGCCGTCGTCGATGGCGGTGGTGCGCATGCCCGAGGGGTTCGAGCCGTGGTCCGGCTCGGTGAGGCCGAAGCAGCCGATGATCTCGCCCTTCGCCATCTTCGGCAGGTAGCGCTCCTTCTGCGCCTCCGAGCCGTACGCGTGGATCGGGTACATGACGAGCGAGCCCTGGACGCTCGCGAAGCTGCGGATGCCGGAGTCACCGCGCTCGAGCTCCTGCATCGCCAGACCGTAGCCGACCTCACTAAGGCCGGCGCAGCCGTATCCGTGCAGATTGCAACCGAGGAGGCCGAGGTTCGCGATCTCGGAAATGAGCTCGGTCGGGAAGGTGCCCTTCTCGAAGTGGTCGCCGACGACCGGGAGCACGCGTGCGTCCACGAAGGCGCGAACGGTGCTTTGAATCGCGCGCTCTTCCGGGGTGAAGTGGCGGGAAATATCGAAGAAGTCGGGCATCGCCTCGGGGCGTAGCATGGTGCGAAAGGACGCGAAAGGGGCGTTCCAAGCGCGACCACAGCTGGACAGCGTCCGACGTTCTGACGCGTCACGTCAGCATCGGGTCATGTCGGCAGGTTACATGGGGCGAACGCTACCACCTGCGTTCGTTCCCACCGTCAGCGGAGAATCTTCACGGTCGGCGTCGCACTCGTGAAGTCGGCGCGCACCGTGACGCGATCACCGGATTTCACGCCGACGCGCACCGAGCGGCCTTCGCCCGTCGGATCGAACGTGAAGGCGGCTTCGTGCTGGCCGGGCTCGAGATTCAAGCGAACCGGACAAGCGCCACGCGCGACGCCGTCGATCGACACGCGCGTGCCGGGATCACCGAGCAGCGTCACTTGCGCGCGGCCGGCCTGCGTGGCCGACGACGAGGGAGTCGCGGACGCTGGAGGCGTGACCGAAGCCGATGCCGCGACGACCGCCGGCGCGGAAGACGAGACGGCCGGCGCGGGGGCGAGCTTCGGCACAGGTTCCATCGAGGGAAGCGCGGTCGACGCGGAAGACGCGACGCGCGACGGGTCCACCTCGGGCTTCGCGGCGTCCTTCGCCTTCCATCCGAGAACCGCCAGGATGACGAGCACACCGGCCGCGACGATCGCTGCGCCACGCCGACTGCGAGGGGCCGACTCGACGCGCATCTCGTCGGGACGACGCACGGGCGTCTCGAGCGGCTTCGTGGCGATCGTCTCGGGCTCTTTGAGCTTCGCGTCTTCGAGCGCGCGTTCGATCGCGATCGACTCGACCATGAGCGGCGTGGGCACGCTCATCATCGGATCGACGGCCTTCTTCTTGTCCGGGGCCTCGTCGATCTTGCGTGTGCCAGGCGCTCTTGGCGTGGTTTCGGGCGCAGGAGGACGTTCGGACCAACGAAGTGCGTCCTCGCGCGTGGCGAAGGTCTTCGTGCCGAAGTCGCCGTGACTCGGGTTCGTCGTGCGTGGCCCCGTAGCCCGCGATGCGTGCGCCGGCTCCGACGTAGCCGCCCGCAGCTTGCGCACGCGCTCACCGAGCCGGCGAGCCACCTGGTCGACGTCGGCCCCTTGGAGGTAGGAACGGAGCGCGCGACCGACCTCGGCCGCGTCTTGCTGACGCTCGCTCGGGTCGAGCCGCATCGCTCGCGCGATCGTGTCGTCGAGCGGTGCGAGGCGCGCGTCGAAGTCGCTCGGACGCGGATGTGGCCGACGCATCGCCTCGTCGCACTCCTCGGGCGTGGCGCGCCGGAAAGGCGCCGTGCCCGTCCAGGCCTCCATGAGAAGCACCGCGATGGCGAAGACGTCGGTGGCAGGCCCGAGCTCTTTGCCTTCGACCTGCTCGGGAGGCATGTGCCCGGGCGAGCCGAAGATCTCGTGGCCGGCCACGCGGGCGGGCGCGGCGATGCCGAAGTCGATCAGCTTCACCTGACCTTCTTCGTCGAGCATCACGTTGCGTGGCGTGATGTCCCGATGCACGACCTTCATGCGTCGGTGGGCGTAGTCGAGCGCGCGGCATACTTCGATGCCCACGTACGCGGCCTCTTCGGGCGACAGCACGCGACGCGAGCCGGAGGCCGTTCGCTCACGCAAGAGCTCGGCGATACTCACCCCCTCGACGAGCTCCATCGCGAGGAAGTAGGTGCCCTGCTCGACCCCCAGCTCGTAGACCGGGACGATGTTGGGGTGGCTGAGCGCAACCGTCGTCTTCGCCTCTTCGACGAAGCGCCTCACGAACTGCTGGTCGAACGCGAGCTCGTCGCGGATCTGTTTGACGACGAGCCGCTTCTCGAAGCCGCCGGCGCCCCGCAGCGTGGCCAGCAGAACGCGCGCCATCCCACCACGGGAGAGCTCTCGTTCGAGCACGTATTTGCCGAAGACCTGCGGGTACAAGCCGAACGGAATGCTACCAGGTTCTGACGGCCACGCGTTCGCGCACCTCCTCGAACGCCAGCGATTTGGCGTAGATTGCCCGAGATGGCCCTCGCTCGGCCGAGACGCGTGACCCCTCGGTCGGCCCTGCTGCTGGCAGGCGCGCTCCTTTGCGCCGTGGCCACGTCGTGTTCGAAGGACCCGACGTTCGAGGACCGCACCGTTTACGTCTACGCCCCACGCGCGTGCCCCGTCTCGCAGAGCGACGCGTTCTCGGTGGTGTACGCGGGTGGTGACTTCCAGCCGTCCGCCGACCAACCGCCGACCGCGAAGCTCTTCTTGCGCGACGTCGGCTCGGTCATGACCGAGCTGCCCGCGCAGACGCGATCCCTCCTCTTCGACGTCTCGCAGCAATCCGAGACGGCCGCATGGCGAGGCCTCGCCGAGGTCGGATCGAGTGGTCCCATCAACGTGCTGGTCTGGCCGAGCGGACAGACGTGCAATCTCACGCGCAGCGTCGAGAATCGCGTCGACTCCACGCTCGGCGTCTTCGGTCGTGGGATCATGGTCGCGGGCGGCGTGACTGCGGGCGGCGGCGTGGTCCCTCACACCTTCGTCGGCGATCTCGGGACGGGCATCGTCGAGCCCCTCGCGCTCGGCCTCGGTACACGTCGCTCGCATCCGACCATCACCGCGTTCCGTGAACCCGGTCAGGACGGCGCGGTCTCGGCGCTCGTTGCCGGCGGGCAAGATCCCGATTCGAAGATGCCGCTCAGCACGGCCGAGGTTTATGTTCCCAACGCCGGGCAGCGAGGTGACATCGGCGACTTCGAACGCACGCGCATCGAGCTCTCGTCTCCGCGCGCGCAGCATGGGGCCGTCGTGCTCGCGACGGGCGAGACCTTGCTCGTCGGGGGCGTCGGCAACGGAGGTCAACCGCTGACGACGATGGACCTCGTCGATCCGAAGACGCGGCAGTCACGTTCGGACGGCATCGCACTCCTCGCCGTCGCACGATCGAATCCGATCGTGCTTCGACTCGCGAACGGCGAGATCCTCGTCGCGAGCGGAACAGCGGCGTCGGGAGCGTTGATTCCGACCCTCGAGTGGTTCGCCCCCGACGCGAGCCGTCCGACGAAGCGCCCCATCGATCTCGTCACCGGACGACAAGAAGGATTCGTTCCGCTCGAAGGCGGTGGAGCGCTCGCGGTCATCGCCCCCAAAGACGACGCAGCCGACTTCAAGACGGTCTGGGTCGTCTCTGCCGACGGTACGCTGGAAGCCGCGACACCGATCCCTCCGAACGAGCTCGACGTGGTGCGCCTCTTCGAAGGCCCGGAGGGCGCGCCGCTCCTCTGGACCGGCAAGCATTGGATGCGGTGGCAGCCGTGGGAAGGCGCGTTCCGCACGATCGACGATGCCACCTCCCCCGGCCCGTCGACCGAGGCCATCGCCAGCGGCGACAAGGGGCTCGCCTTGTGGATCGACGACCGAGCGGAGGCCGGCGCGTTCATCGCCGGGTTCCGGTTCGCGACGCGATCGCGCTTCGGTCCAGCACCGAATCCAATGCTCATCGCCGGTCCGGGAGGCATGGCCCCCGACCGCCTCGCCGATCAGCCGGGCGGCGCCATCCACTTCACCGATCGCGGCCTCGAGCTCGGTCCGGGCGCGAGCGCCTTCGTGACCGACCTCACCTTCGCCGACATCGACATCGAGCTCGACGTCACCACCCCGCCGCCCTACGTCGTGCTTCGAGGCGACGACGCCGAAGAGCTCGAAGTGGGCGGCGTCGCGTGCGCCTTCGGTCAGAACGCCACGCGTTCGCTCTCGATCCAACGTCGTGGCGCCCAGATCACCGTGCGCGCCGACGACGGCGAACCGCGAATCTGCCCGACCTCACTCGACGCGGGCGTCCGCATCGCGGTCGGGCTCCGTGGCGCGAGCGGGGCCGACCCGACCATCGGCCGAAACCTACGGGTGATTCGTCGCTGATTCCGCGGCGATGGCGCGAATTCGTCCGGCCGGCGCTTGACGAACTTGGAATTTACTAAAAAGTTAGATGCGAGTTTTTCGGAGGGCCTGCCGATGGACCCCATCCTCGACCACACCGTCGATCACGTGCTCGCGTCGCAGGACGTTGCCTACGACTGGAGCTATGCCGCGCGCCGTCCGGAGCTCGGCACGCTCTACGAGAAGTCGAAAGACCTGATGTGGAACGCGCGAACGACACTCGCGTGGGATACGGACGTCGATCCCGAGCGCGAGCTCGTCAGCGACGCGATGATTCCGATCTACGGAACCGAGATCTGGCAGAAGCTCGATCCTGTCCGCGAGATTCCGAAGGTCAGGCAACACGTCGTCAGCTACTTGCTCTCGAACTTCCTCCACGGCGAACAAGGCGCGCTGCTGGCGACCTCGCAAATCGTCGCGGCAGCGCCCACGGCCGAATCGAAGCTCTACGCAGCGGCGCAGGTCTTCGACGAGGCCCGTCACGTCGAGGCGTACAACCGCTACTTGAACGAGAAAATCCAGCTCGTCTATCCGCCGAGCCCGCATCTCAAGCAGCTGCTCGACACCGTGCTCGCCGACTCCCGTTGGGACTTCAAGTTCCTCGGCATGCAGATCCTCATCGAAGGTCTCGCGCTCGGCGCCTTCGGCCTCATCCACCAAACGGCGGAGGAGCCGCTCATCAAACAGATCACGCAGCTCATCATGCAGGACGAGGCTCGGCACGTGGCCTACGGCGTGATGTCACTGCGAGGTCAGTACGAAGGCATGACGGGAAGCGAGCTTCGCGACCGCGAGGACTTCGTCATCGAGAGCTCGCGCCTTCTTCGCGACCGCTTCCTCGCCCAGGAGGTGTGGGCAACCGTGGGCCTGCCGCAGGCGGAATGCGAAGCGGCCGCGAACGCATCGGTGACGATGCAGATGTTCCGACGCCTGCTCTTCAGCAAGATCGTCCCGAACATCAAGCGCCTAGGCCTGCTCACGCCCTACGTAAGGCAGGGATTCGAGGAGCTCGGCATCCTCGAATACGAAACATGGGAGCCCAGCGCCTGAGGTGATCTACCTTCGAGCCACGCATGGGAGGCATGATGCGAGGCGTGATGCAAGGCGCGGGGCGAGCAGCCGCTGTTCCGGTGGACGACACGCCGGCTCCCAAGCGCAAAGAGCGGAACGCGATCGAGACAAAGCGCCGCATCCTCGAGGCGGCAGCCACCGAGTTCGCGGCCAAGGGCTTCGACGGCGCGCGGCTCGGAACCATCGCGCGAGCTGCCGAGGTGCAGCAGGCGCTCATCCATCATTACTTCAGTGACAAGGAAGGGCTCCACGCGGAGGTCGTTCGCGCAGGACTCGCGGCGATGACCGAAGGGATCTGGGAGCTGCTCGCGCGGATGGACGCGCCGGCGCCCGAGCCCCCCGCGCCGAAGAAGCCAAAGGCGCGGAGCGAGTCGACCAAGAAGCGAAGCCGCGAAGATCTCCGCGTGCTGGCGGACGGGTTCGTCGACCTGCTGCTCCGCTTCTTCGCCAACAACCGAGGCTTCCTCGCGATCCTCCAACACGAGGCCCAACGCGAGACCGACGACGCGACGAGCATCGTCAAAGACAAGCTCGGCCCGATCTTCGACGGCGTGGTCGCGCGGCTCGATGCCATGCGCGAGCGCGGCGAAGTGCGTGCAGATGTCGACACGAAGCATCTCGTGCTGTCGTGCGTGGCGATGGTCGCTTTCCCGTTCCAAGAGGAGGCGTTTGTCACCGCGATCTGGCCCGCCAACTGGCAGGATGCGGAGTTTCTCGCCGAGCGACGACGCAACATCGTCGCGATGATCGTCGATCGAATCGCGCCCTGAGCGGCCACAGCGACGTTTGAGCCTCGCGCCGTCTTCTCCTTCGGATACTCCTCCCATGTTGAATCGCCCCGCCCACATCCCCGCGTCCGTCACCCAGGCACCGCTCACCTTCCGCTGGAGCAACGAGATCGCGATCCGTCTCGACGACTTCGACGGAGTGCCGCCGAGACTTGGGGATGCGCTGGAGAAGGTCAACTACAAGGGCAAGATGGCCCTCGCCCTGGGCTGCCTGGAATGGGTCGTCTGGCGCCTGTCGGGCTTCACCGATGTGCAGGACGCGCTGCACCGAATCGAAGCCGCCTGGGCCTCGGAGGTGTCCGTGGCCTACGCGCGCCCCCTGAACCTCGCCAGCGTGCGCGACGACCTCACCGAGCCCGGCGACCCCGCCGGCCCGCTGCAAACCGCGCTGATCCGTCTGCAGCTCCTGCACCTGATGTACCGCAAGGGCAAGACGCAGATGATCTCCATGTCCGGCCGCTGCGCACTCCTGGCCTTCCATGTGCTGCCGCCCGACAGCGGCTTCGAGGCCTGGTTGGAGAAGGCGCTGGTGGCGATGGCCGTCACCGATCCCTGCGGTCCCGACTACGACCGGCGCGCCAAGAGCTTCGACTACAGCGGCGAAGCGGCGGTGCCCCGCGCCTGGTTCGATGACCTCCGCGTGCCGCGCGAACCGGCGACCGTCGCCGCCGACTGGAACGCCTTCTTCAAGGCCGCCGATCCCGCGAGCAATCCGTTCCTCGTGCCCAAAGGCGAGATGCGCGAGCAGGGCTTCGCCGGCGAGCCCTACGTCTTTTCCTGACGTCTCTCCGCCCGCCCGCTTCGCCCGAGTCGAACACGCGCATCCGTGGAAATGATCCGACGACCACCTCAGTAATGGTGATCCTCCGACCGCACCTTTCCCCAGAAGGCGCGATACAAGAATGCGAAATAGACAATCGCCAGCATCATGGCCGGAATCCAGATGAACAATCCCAGCACGAGCGTCCGATCCGGCGATGACGCATTGTGCACGTCCAGCGTGTAGCGAGCATCGAGCGTAGAACGCAGAATCGTCGGGTAGAGCGTTCCTGCCGTCGCGACAAGCAGGGTCAGTAGGAAAACGCTCGACGCGAGGAACGCCCTTCCCTCGACGCCACGTCGAACGGAATGCCGCGCCAGAACCGCAGCCGCGAAGGCGATGAGGGGAAGCGGCCAGAGCCAAGGCCTTCGCGTGAACGCCTCGAAATAGGTCGGCTGCGCGAGAGCCGTCGAGAGGGTCACGGCCACCGCGAGGACGAGCGCGACGGTCCACAGCCCTGCCGCCGCGCGCCGACTTCGCTCGTTCACCGGCCCCGTCGTCTTCCAGACCAGGAACGAGGCTCCATGCGCCGCGAAGGCCACCAGCGCCAAAATGCCGACGAGGCCCGTATAGGCATCGATCGCCCCGAGAACGGGACCGCGGGGATCGAAGTTCGAAAACAGGTCCTGCTGGAAGTATCCATTTTCGTCGAGCGGAACGCCGCGCACGATATTTCCGAGCGCGACGCCGAGAACAATCGCCATGACGATGGACGCAAAGGCGAAGATCGCATCGAAGCCCGCCCGCCAAAGTGGGTGATCGAGCTTCGAGCGGAACTCGATGGCAAGCCCCCGCAACACGAGCAACCAGAGGACCATCATGAGCGCGAGGTACAACCCGCTGAACGCCGCCGCGTAGACGCGCGGAAACGAGAAGACCAGAACACCGCCCGCGGCGATCAACCAGACTTCGTTGCCGTCCCACACGGGGCCGATCGCGGCGAGCACGTGACGCCGCTCCTCGTCCGTCTTGGCCACGAAGAGGTGCACGATCCCTGCGCCGAAATCGAAGCCATCGAGCACGGCGTAGACGACGAGCATCGTGGCGAGGATCAGAAACCAGATCGTGTGCATCGCTCACCTCACTCGGCAGGCTCGGCGCGCGGATCGAGCGCGCTCGGTGCGGGACCGTGAACGACATCCGCGGGCTCGGGTCCTTGTCGCAAAATGCGCCCGACCAGGAACAGGAACGCGAGGCTAACGAGTGTGTAGAGGCCCATGTAGCCCAGCGTCGAGAACACGACGTTGCCCGAGCTCACATGCGGCGACGTCCCGTGGATCGTGCGCATGAGGCCGTAAATCACCCAGGGCTGGCGCCCGAGCTCCGCGGTCATCCACCCCGCGCTCGTCGCGATGTACGGGAATGGGAACGCGAGCATCAGCAGCCATAGGACCCAGCGCGTATGCATCAGCCGATCGTGCCGTAACAGGAGGAGCGCGAGGCCCATCACGGCGATGAGCAGCGTCCCGAGCCCCACCATGATGTGATACGCGTAATAAAGGAGCTCGATTTGATCGGGCCACTCGTCCTGCGGAAAGTCGTCGAGGCCGCGGACGTGCGCACCGAACGAACCGTACGCGAGAAAGCTGAGGACGCCCGGCACCACGATCGGGTTCTCGAGGCGGCGCTGAGGAACGTTCGGTTGGCCGATGATGACCAGCTCGGCGTGCGTGCCGCTCGTGAACTTCCCTTCCGCCGCCGCGAGCGCCGCAGGCTGGTGACGCGCGAGCATCTTTCCGTGCTGGTCGCCCGTCGGGAACAACTGCAGGACGCACGCGACGAATCCGACGACGACGCCGACACGCAACGCGATCCGCGTATGGCGTTCGTGGCGACGCATGAGTGCCCAATACGCCGCTACCGCGGTGACCACGAATGCGCCGGTGATGACCGCGGCACTCATCGTATGGGCGTATTGCCATATCGCCCACGGATTGAAGAGAAACGCGGTCACGTCGGAGAGCACCAGCCTTCCCGATGGGTCGACCTCGTGACCGACCGGATGCTGCATGAAGGCGTTCGTCGTGACGATGAAGTATCCGGAGAGCCACGAGCCCAGGAACACCATCACCGCAGAGAAGAAGTGCGCGCGCGGCCCGATGCGCTTCTCACCGAATAGGAACAACCCTAGAAATGCGGACTCCGCGAAGAAGGCAAAGAGGCCCTCCATCGCGAGCGTCAATCCGATCACGCTCCCGGAGAAGTTCGAAAACCGCGCCCAGTTCGTACCGAACTGGAACTCCATCGGAATGCCCGTCACCACGCCGACACCGAAGTTGATGGCGAAGATGCGACCCCAGAAGCGCGCCAGGTCGTCGTAGACCGGATTCTTCGTGCGGAGTGCGAACGCCTTGAATGCGACGAGGAGCAACGCGAGCCCCATCGTCAACTGCGGAAAGAGGTAGTGGTAGACGATGGTGAAGGCGAATTGGAATCGACTCCACCCGATGCTGGTCATCGGGCGAAGGTTGGTTCGCGCGCGCTCTCGATCAAGGCGACCGTGAAGGCTGGCTCTTGGTTGGCGTCGGAATGCCTCGGGCCCCCGAGCGCTCGACAGAGGCGCCGCATTGAAGCTCGAAGGAGCCGATGCCAACCATGTCAGCCATGAAGCTCCGTCTTCGCGACGACTCCGTTCGACTTCGTTTGACCCGCAGCGAAGTGCAGGCCGTCGCCGAGCGTCGTCCCGTGCGCGGCGTCGTCCGATTCGGGTCCGGTCGCTTCTCGTACGTACTCGAGAGCACGAACGCCGTCGAAAGGATCTCCGCGACGTTCGCCAGCGGATCGAACGAGGCGACGATCACCGTGCGTGTTCCCCACGCACTCGCGAAGACGTGGGCCGAAGGCGACGAGGTGGGAATGGAGGGCTCGGTATCGATCGGACCAGGCCAAGGCGAGCTCGCGATCCTCGTGGAGAAAGACTTCGCGTGCCTCACGCAGCGAGGCGAAGACGAGTCCGACATGTACCCGCACCCGGCGGCTGCGAAGAGACCGAACGGCGCCTGCTAGACCGAAGCGTCGACGAATCGATCACGCGCGCGCTACCGGCGTAGATCGTCATCGCTTCGTCGCGAACGAACCCCGCGAGAACGAGTCCCGTCCTGTTCGCGAGCGCGAGCGGCTCTTCGGCCACCACGTGATCGCGCGACGCAGCTTCGGGTTCGTCCCCCTCGCGCCTTCGAACGTCGACCGTCACAACGGACTTCGACGCGACGAGGTTACGCAGCTCGTGAAGGCTCTCAGGCTTTCGCCCCACGTCCTTTCACCTAAGATCGCCATTGCACCCTCGCCAAAGGATTGGCAGCGATGACAACGAAACGGCCAGTGCTCGCGGGGATCTTCGTGGGCGGCAAAGGGGAGAGGCTCGGAGGCGTTCCGAAAGGCCTCTTGCGTACCGCTTCGGGAGAAACGCTCGTCGATCGCTGGCGTGCGATCTTCGACGAGCTCGGCGTCGCTCACGTCCTCGTCGGCGAACACCCTGCGTACGCGAGCTTGGGCATCGAGACGATCGCAGACCACGATGCCGAAGGCGCATCATCGCAACTCGGGCCACTCGGCGGTCTCGTGGCGCTCCTCGAACATGCGAACCGTCGCGGCGCGCTCGCACTCGCGGTGGCGTGCGACATGCCCTTCGTGCCAGCGTCGCTCGTTCGTCGACTCCTCACCGCGCCGGACGCGCCAATCGTCGCTCCACGGCGCGCCGATCGCTGGGAGACGTTCTTCGCGCGCCACGACGCGAGCGCCGTGCTGCCCGTGGCGCGAGCGCACGTCGCCGCCCGCACGCGAGCACTGCAGGCTCTCTTCGACGCCGCCGGGGCGCAGGCGCTCCCGCTCGAACCAGGCGAGGAGCGCGCGCTCGACGACTGGGATCGTCAGGACGACGTGGCGACGCGTTGACCAGAGACGAGGCCTTCGAGCGAAGAGACACCTTCGCTCTCCATGCGTCGCAGCAGACCACGCGCGATGTCGGCCGGGAGCGACGGGCCGCGATAGATGAAGCCGGTGTAGACCTGCACGAGGTCGGCCCCAGCACGAAGCATCGCAAGCGCCGTCTCGACGCCATCGATACCGCCCACGCCGATCACGCACATCGAAGGACCGACCTGCGTGCGCACGCGCTTCACCACCGAGAGCGAACGCGGGAAGAGAGGCTTGCCGCTCAGACCACCTGCGCCGATGCGCTCGATCTCTTCTTGCGGCGTCGCGAGTCCGTCGCGCGAGATCGTCGTGTTGGTCGCGACGATGCCGGCGAGCCCCACCTCTTTGGCCACCTCGCAGATGGCGTCGATCGCGTCGTCGACGAGGTCGGGCGCGATCTTCACGAGCAACGGCACGCGCGTTCCAGCGCGATCACGCTCCTCGAGCAAGCTCTGGAATAGTGTACGTGCCGTATCCGCGGCCTGGATGGCGCGAAGGTCCTTCGTGTTCGGCGACGAGACGTTGACGACCACGAAGTCGGCGACGTCGCGCACGGCGCGAAAGCTCTTGAGGTAATCGGCGACGACGCCGCTCATCGGTTCGAGCGGCACGCTACGCGACTTGCCGATCGACACGCCGACCGGAACGGGGATGGCGCTCTTGCGCACGGCAATGCGAGCCGCGACGTGTTCCGCGCCTTCGTTCGGGAAGCCGAGACGATTGATCAGCGCACTGTCTGCCGGCAAGCGGAAGAGGTTGGGCAGCGGGTTCGGCGCCTGCGCTTCGGCGGTGACGGTCCCGAGCTCCACGTGTCCGAAGCCGAGCGTGGCCATGGCGCGCGCGCGGTCGGCATTCTTGTCGAACCCCCCGGCGAGCCCCAGCGGCGATGGGAAAACAAGGCCCATCTTGCGCACTTCGAGGCGCGGGTCCGTGTGCGCGTAGGCGGCTCGGAAGACCGCACGGAACGGCGAGAGATGCTCGACCGGACCGAGCGCGAGCATGGCGGCCGAGTGCGCACGCGCAGGGCCCATCGAGAAGAGAAACGGACGCAGAAGGGAATACATCGATGAGCCTTGGTGCGGGTCCGAAGGCCCCATACCGCGACTCGCTGCTCGTGCGAAGAATGGAGAAAAGACGGAACGATTTCGTCACCGCCAGAGCTCTGCTTCAGCGCCCTCAACGCCGCAGTTTAACGGCGCTCGGACCGCGCGGTCCTGGCACACGAATCGCGCGCGTCGTGACGCATCGCAGAAAACATTCCGGCCCAGGTCGGTGGCTCGACGGAGCTTGAGCTGTCGACTATGGTCCGCCCGCGCGCTCGCCCAACAGCGAAAAAAGCGCGAAAAACAAGGAGCGTTCGCCGTGATCATCGGAGTGCCCAAAGAGATCAAGACCCGCGAGTATCGCGTCGGCATGACGCCTGCGGGAGTGCGTAGCCTCACGTCGCGTGGCCACAAGGTCCTCGTCGAAAAAGGGGCCGGAGAGGGCGCGCAGATCAAGGACGCCGAGTACGTCGCGCAGGGAGCCACGATCGTCAACACCGCGGCGGAAGCCTGGGGTGCGGAGATGGTCGTGAAGGTCAAGGAGCCCCTCCCCGCGGAGTACGGCTTCTTCCGCGAAGGCCTCATCCTTTACACCTACCTCCACCTCGCGCCGGAGCCCGAGCTCACCAAGCAGCTCGCGGAGAAGAAGGTCATCGGCGTCGCGTACGAGACGATCGAGGCCGACGACGGCTCGCTCCCCCTCCTCCGCCCGATGAGCGAAGTCGCTGGCCGCATGGCGGTCCAGGTCGGCGCCAGCGCGCTCCAGAAGGAGCACGGCGGCAAGGGCGTCCTCCTCGGCGGCGTGCCCGGCACGCGTCGTGGCCGTGTCGTCATCCTCGGCGGCGGTATCGTCGGTCGTAACGCGGCCACCATCGCCATCGGCATGGGCGCGCAGGTCACCGTCCTCGACGTCCAGGCGTCGACGATGGCCTACCTCGAGGACATCTTCGGCGGCGCCGTCGAGACCCTCTACTCGAACCAGACGAACATCGAGCAGTGCGTGAAGAACGCCGACCTCGTCGTCGGCGCGGTTCTCGTCACCGGCGCGCGCGCGCCGAAGCTCGTGACGGAAGAACTCGTCAAGCAGATGCAGCCGGGCACCGTCGTCGTCGACGTCGCCGTCGACCAGGGCGGTTGCATCGAGACGTGCCGTCCCACGACGCACGACAACCCGACCTACGAGCTCCACGGCGTCGTCCACTACTGCGTCGCCAACATGCCGGGCGCGGTCGCGCAGACGAGCACGTGGGCCCTCACCAACACGACGATCCCGTACGCGGTCAAGATCGCGGACCTCGGCATCGTCGCGGCCGCCAAGGCCGACCGCGCGCTCCTCAAGGGCATCAACACGTACGGCGGCCACGTCACGTGCGAGCCCGTCGCGCAGGCGCACAAGATGGAGTACGTCCCGGCGGCCAAGCTGCTCGGCTGATCTCCTCTCGAAGCGAACGTCGAATAAGCAAGACGTGAGTACGACGTCGCGCGATCATGAATCCGCCATGGATTCACTGGTCCGCGACGTCGCTCTTTTGTGCCTCGACGCAGGCAACACCGTCATCTTCCTCGACCACGCTCGCTTGGCCGAGCTCCTGCGCGATCTCGTCGGCCTCCACGTCACGGCCGCCGATCTGATCCGCACCGAAGGCGAAGCGAAGCAGCTCGCCGAGAGCGGCGGCCTCGTCGACGTCGCGTGGACCTTCCGCGATCGCCCCGGCGCCGTGGCGTGGGGAAAGATGGTCGCCACGATCGTCGCGCGCGCTGGCCTCGACGTTGGCAAAGTTCCCACGCTGCTCGACGGCGCGTGGCGCGAGCACGAGGTCCTCAATTTGTGGCGCAAAGTGCCCGACGGTCTCGGGCCTGCGCTCGATGCGATGCGCGCCAAAGGCGTGAAGGTCGCCATCATCTCGAACTCCGAGGGCATGCTCGTCGAGTTGTTCACGCAGCTCGGCATCCTTCAGCACTTCGATCTCGTGGTGGACAGCGGCAAGGTCGGCGTCGAAAAGCCCGATCCGCGCATCTTCCGCATCGCGATGGATAGGTTCGGCGTGCCTGCCGAACGAACGCTGCACCTCGGCGATGTCTTCGCGACCGACATTCTCGGCGCACGCGCAGCGGGCATTCGCTACGGCATGATCGATCCGTTCGGCCACTACGAAGGCCGCCATACCGACGTTCCGCGCGTTCCCGGCGCGGTGGAAGTCGCCCGCGCGATCACCGCGCGCATCTGATTACGAAGGCAGCCAGAGCTCGACGGCGCCGGGCATGATCCGGAAATCGCCGTGCTCGGAGCGCGGCTCGCCCTCTTCGGGCAAGACGTTGTCGTCGATACGCACCGACGCGCCCGAGAGCCTGACGTGCACGTGGCGCGCGCGGCGCGTTTCGATGTCGGGAGTGGCACCTTCGTCGCCCGCGAGCAGTGCCCGGAGATAGCGCTGGAGCTTCGTCTTGTCGCGCTCGCGTACCATGACCACGTCGAAGAAGCCGTCGAACGGATCGGCTGTGGGGGCGAAGCGTAGGCGGGGACCGATCGAGCGCATGATCATCGCTTCGAAGAGGACGAAGTCGTCGGCCAGCATCTCGCCGTCGAGCGAGAGCTCCCACGGACGCGAGATTCGCCCCGTCTCGAGTCGCGCGAGCAAGAGCGCACGCGCCTTGTCGAGCGCCTTGTCCTTCGACGACGCATCGTGTTCGAGCACGTGCTGGAAGAGCCCCACACCCGCAGCCTCGACGAATCGCCATTCCCCCCAAGCGCCACCCGCAATTCCGATGTCGAGCTTTCGACGAACGGGACGACCGAGGCGCACGAGCTGGTCCAACGGATCACCGTAGAGCCCGAGGCTTCGTGCGACGTTGTTGGCGGTACCGAGCGGCGCAATCGCGAGCGGGATCGGTTGTCCCGCAATGGCGCGGACCGTGCGAGCGATCGTCCCGTCGCCTCCTGCTGCAACGACGAGATCGATCCGCTCCTCGACCAACACATCCGCTTTCTTCTTTCCGTCCTTTTTCCCGCGTGCGGGCATGTAACGCACGTCGAATCCGGCCCTTTTCAGCGCGGCCATGAGCGCCTCGGGCGGATGGGAGGAACCTCCAGCAGTCGCGTTGTGGATCAGCAAGGCTCGCACGGGCCCCTCCTCGCGGCGCCGGTTTGCAGTTTGCAACCAGCGGCTGGAGTCGCAGCGGTTCGAGTCCCTCGACCTAGCAGGAGTCGGACCCGCCACGGAGGAATATGCGCATTCTCGTGACCAACGACGACGGCATTTATAGCCCCGGCATCGTCGCGCTCGCCGAGCTCGCAGCCGAGTTGGGTGACGTGCGCATCGTCGCGCCTGCGTTCGAGCAATCGTCGACGTCGATGGCCATCACGGCAGCTCGACCTTTGCACTATCGCCGCACCAAGGTCGGCTCGTTCGAGGCGTTTCGCGTCGATGGAACCCCAGCCGACTGCGTGGCACTCGGCGCGTACAACTGGGACCGCGTCGATCTCGTCTTTTCGGGCATCAACCTCGGACTCAATGTCGGCAGCGCCATGTGGCATTCGGGAACGCTCGCGGGCGCAAAACAAGCTGCGCTCCTCGGTATTCGAGGCATTGCCTTCAGCGCGCCGATGCCCGACGACGAAGACGAGAAGGTCGACTACGCGGCGCTCAAACCGTTCGGACGCAAGGTGGTCGAGGCGATCCTCGCCGATCGAACGATCTTCCTCGCCAACGTGAACTATCCCCTCTCGCCAGGAGGCGTCGTGTGGACGAGGCAGTCGGTTCGCCACTACGACGGCCGCGTGGTGGCCGACACCGATCCGATGGGTCGCGATCACTTTTGGTTCACTGCCGTCCCGGTCGAGGCCACGGAGGAAGGCACGGACCGCTGGGCCGTCGAACGTAGCCTCGTCTCGATCACGCCCTTGAGGATCGACCTCACCGACGAGGTCGCGCTCAAACACGCCCGCACGACGACGGGCGATTCCCCCTAACCCCAGGGCTCGTCTGGAGTTAGAGCACCAGCTTCGACAGGACTTCGAAGATTTGCCGGGGCGGCACGACCAGCAGGAAAAGCGGTAGTCCGGGGAGCGCGGACAGAACGGCGAGTTGAAAAACGGTCGTTCGATCGAATGCCGTGGGTCTCATCTCGTCGATGAATCGGAAGCTGTTACCCATATCCGCGAGCGACTGGATATCCGAACTTCCGAGTATCGATTCGTCTACGTGGCCCGCCGACGGTTGGACCCATTTCTCGTCGAAGGCGCGATTGTACTCGATCACCAGAGAGCCATACCTATCGAGACCGCGCCGCTTGGCGCGAGCGAGGCTCGGCGTGAAGACGAGCAACGGACCGACGAACAGAATTTGGGTGGCGACGAGGAGCAGGATCAGCGGCAGCTTGAACGTGTCCACCCGCGCCCCTTCGAAGACGATGCGAAACGCAGCCTCCGCGCTCAGGACGCAGCCCATGCCGAAGCCGAGCATGCCGAAGGACAGATGCGCGAACGCCAGAAAGCCCAGTCCAGCGCAGCGATCCGCGTGCGTGGGTACCAGGCGCAGGTTCAGTCTTGCCACGTCGAGGAGAAAGCGCGTCCAGATCAGGATTCGCCACAGCCAGCGGTAGAGCATGAACAACATGACCGGCACGGCAACGACGCGATTCCACAGGGCGGCGAGGGAATGGTGTACGCCGCTCCCGTCTTCGTACGTCATGGATGCCCAGCCTACGGCTCCGTAGCCCATGGCCGTTTGCAGGGTGAGCCTCCACGCGCCGAACGCAGCGAGGCCGATGATGCCGGCGATCGCGACGAGGGAATCACGACGTCGCGCCAGATTGCCGACGGCACGCTCGAAGGCGGGAAAGTCTTCCTGCCGTACGAGACCGTCTTCCACGAAACGAAGACCTGCCGAGCGCAGGCGCGTGCCAATGAACTCTTCCGCGATGACGAGAATCGGAATCCCAATGAAGAATCGGGCATAGGTCGCGAAGTCGAGGAGAAAGGAGTCTCGCGGTGTAGCGCCCAGCGCGTGACCTTCGAGGATCGCGAACCCGCACATGGGAACCCATGTGATGGCGAGAAGACTCAAGATGCGCTGAAACGGCGTGCCCTTTCCTCGCCTCCCGGCATTCAGGTGCTGGAGGAGCCTGTACGTCGCGCCTCCTGGTGAGACGTAGAGCTCATGCTGATTGGAGATCGCTGTCATGGGCCTGGCTCGTAACGGAGCAAGCCAAGTGCCCCGCGAGCTGGCATCGCCGTCACAGCGATCGCGCCATGACGACGCCGCGCGACGTCGCTGCTCAGGCTCCTGCGAACGCCCGACTAGAGACCTGCCATGAAGCCGGTCGATATCGTGCCGGGCATAACGGCGAAGGCCTCGGCGGCCACGCCCGCGATTTCTCGCGCGCGGAAGCGCTCCATGGGCTCGTGATGCATCTCGTAGAGACGCTCGGGGTTCTGGCTCACGTGGGCCATGAGCGCGTCGCTCTTGACGCGAAGGACGTCACCGATCTCGACGAACACGTGAGGTTCGAAGCCGATCGTCTGGCGGCCGGTCTCGACTTCGTAAAAGTAGAGCGGACCGTTGCGCGTCTTCGCGAGATACGCGTGCATCGAGAGAATCGCCGCCACTTGGTGATCGGGATGCGTGTCGAGCGGCCACTGCGCGAAGACGACGTCCGGCTGGATCTCGTCGAACACCGTCACCATGCGCTGACGCCACGGGTTGGTGACCTCGCACTCGCCACCCTTCATGCCGAAAAATCGCGGCGTGGCGCCGAGGATCTTGCACGCCGCGATGGCTTCGCGCTCCCGGATCTTCCCGTTCTCCTCGAAGGAGCGGCCCTCCATGTCGTTCTCGCCGCGCGTCACGTAGAGAACCGTGACGTGGTGCCCTTTCTTCGCGAACCGTGCGAGCGTGCCGCCGCATCCGGACTCCGGATCGTCGGGATGCGCGCCGATGCACAGCACTTTGAGCGGCGTGCCCGCCGGCTTGACCGGCGCGGGCACGGGCGAAGTGGGCGTGGGCGTGGACATCTTGCCAGGTGCCTGCCCTGCGCCGAGCGCAGCCCCTCCGGGAACACTCGCTCCCTTGGTGCCCGTGCCCGGAGATGCGCAGCCTGCCCCCGCCCCCGTGCCGGCGATCCAGAGCGGTACTGCGACGAGACCTTTGAGTAGCGTCCGTCGATCCACGCATTTTGTCTAAACACATGCGCGAAGGAGCACAAGCGGCAGAAAAGCTCACTTGCCCGTGCTCCTCGTCTCCGATGTGCAGCGGGTCGTCGGAAAGCACTGGTCAGTGGCGCATGATCTTGGCAAGCGCGGGCCCCGGATCCTGCAGATGGGCCGTGTCCGACGGGCAGTCCGAGTTCGGGCCGCACACGGTCGCGCGCCTCGTCATGTCGAGCTCGCACGTCTCGGCCCTTATCGCCGCGAGGCAATCCTTCACGCGAGCGCGACGAGCGGCAGGCGAGCAGTTCCACTTCGACAGCTCGGTATGGGCGCGCGGGGTGACGCGCGAGACGCAGGCCGTACTGCCACTGCCGCGTCCACACGCACGCTCGTGTTCGCAGAGCCCATCCGCCATTCGCTCCGCGAGATCGTTGCGCGTTGGCTCGACGGGGCTGCTCTCGTAGGGCGGCTGCTCGTAGCTCGGAGTTTCGACGCGCGTGGCGCCGCCGGTCATCATGGTTGCGCTGGTGATTTCCGGCGTCCTGGGGTCCACCTGGGGCTTCGCGCACGCCGAGGCGAGCACGATACTGATGGCGCCGATAACGCTGATGACGAGGACACGACGCATGACGACCTCCTCCATTGCGCAGCGCACGTAGGCGCCGCCGTAGGAGCAAGGCTGCAGATTGCGGGCCGCACGGACCGAAGTCGCTCGCGCTGAACGCTCGCTCGAGCTCTCCGCTCACGAGCTCACGCGTGAGGGTCAGCCCTTCTTCACGAAGCGATAGACCATCGCCGGCTTCGACGCGGTCAGGCGCTTGCCCGGCGCCTGCTCGATGACTCCATCCTCGA
The DNA here is from genome assembly GCF_001263205.1 of Labilithrix luteola. Classification (GTDB taxonomy): domain Bacteria; phylum Myxococcota_A; class Polyangia; order Polyangiales; family Polyangiaceae; genus Labilithrix; species Labilithrix luteola. The sequence goes on along the minus strand of NZ_CP012333.1, from coordinate 4,396,308 downwards.
CGAGGCGCTCGAACTTGCGGCGAAAGTTGCCCGGGTCCTGAGGTTTGCCCGTGAGCAACGCATGGACGTGCCGGAGCTCCTGCACCGTGAAGGTCTTGGCCACGAGGCTCGAGGCGATGTCGGACGTGTCGACGCGCGTCCCGACGTGCTCGATGGCGCGCTCGATGATTTCGGCGTGATCGAACGCGAGGTCGTTGGGCGAGAGCGACGATACCGTCAGCCAATCGGCCTCCGCGGCGTCACCTCCCGCGCGCACGAGCGGTACGAGGTCCGGACGAACGAGCGCGCAGAACGCGATCGTAATGACGCGCATGCGAGGGTCGCGATTGGCGCGCCCGAACGCTCCGACCTGCTCGAGAAAGACATCCGACGCACGAAGTCCGGTCTCCTCGGTCAGCTCGCGTGCGGCGGCCGTCTCGAGGTCTTCGCCTTGATCGCGATGCCCGTCACCGACGCGCACGAAACCGCCCGGGAGCGCCCACGAGCCCTTGAAAGGATGCTGGCCGCGTCTGACGAGGAGCACGCGGAGCTCGGCGTCGATGATGCTGAAGACGGCGATGTCGACGGTGACCGACGGCCTGGGAAACGACTCCGGCCGATACTTGGCCAGGAACTGCGCCTCTTCGGGACTGACCTTACGAGCCTTCGAGGCCTTGCTGCTGAGCACCGCCATGGGCGAAAGAGACTACTCGCGAACGATAGTGTCGGAAGTGCTTTTTCGCGGGCCTCGGTGCACGAGGCGAGCTCCCGCCGCCTCCACGCCTCAAAGAAAATACGCGACCGGAAACGCAAGGCCCGCAATGGCGAGTCCAGCCGCGCAAAGCCAGCGGCTGAAGCTCGATTGCAGCGGGGCGCCGACGATGGACTTCGACGGATGCTCGGGGTCGTAGCGAACGTCGATCGGCATGCCGACGGGGTAGCTCGCGACGAGCTCTTCGGCACTCGATCGACGAAGCGAGATCGGCGACTCGAGCTTGCCTTCGAGCGATGGGCGGCTGCGGTAGGGCGCGAGCGTCGACTCGGGCTCGTCGTCGAAGACGTACCGAACGACGCCCACGAACCACGGTCCGACGTCACCTTCCTGGCCGGGAACCTCGAGGACGTGCCCTTCGGCCACCATGCCCTTCGTCTTCGGCCACGACTCCTGGCGCTCCGCGTCGGCATTGCCCAGCGAGCCCAGCGTCCAGAGGCACAGGCCAACGAGGAACCAGAGCTCGGCTAGGAGACTGAGCATGGCTTCGCCCTCCTTCGCGGATTGCCGCCTCCATGCAGTTAAGTCGGGGGCGAGAGCCATGCGAGCGCGACGACGTCAGCGCATCGACCTCACTTCGGGCGCTCGGTGCCTGCTTGGACTTGGCCCGCCGCCCAGGTGAAGTTGTCGAGCAACACGCTGGAGTCGAGGTTGCCGTCGCCGGTATCCCAGATGATGAACTCGAGCTTGAACGTCTCGCCCGCCTTCACGGGGGCCGCGGAGGTGAGCCACCCCGTGCCGCCGCCGCTCGTACTCCGATCGCTTCCGCCGCCCAGGCCGAACTCGGAGTAGACCTGGCACCACTGGTCGATCACGCCGAAGCCCGTGCCTGCGAGCTCCGCAGCGCCGCCCGAGCAAACCGAGGTGCCGCTCTTCGCGCCAGGGGCACATCCCGTGTCCACGTTGGGTGTGCAGCGATCGAAGAAGCCGTTGTTGACGCTGACGGGATTGCCGTCCTTGTCGAACGACATGTTGTCCGCTTGGCCGCCGTTGAAGCCCTGAGCCTCGAGGTACGCGATGAATCCGTCGTTGTACTTCGAGCAGATGTACGCGGGCCATTCACCGGACAGGAAGTTGAAGTCGAACTTGAGGCCGGCAGCGTTCGGCGGGGCCTTGAGTTCCAGCACGACGTCGATCGGGTCGTGAACCGTCGAGTCTTGCTCGCAGCCCTTTGCCGCCTTGGGGAACCCGCTCGGCAGCGTTCCCCTTGTCTTCCAGTCTTTGCCGTTCATGCCCAGGTCATTCTCGCCGCCGAACGCTACGCCCGGCGCCCCGTCGTACTCCTGCGCGTAGCCGGTGCTCAGAACGCCGAGCGTCTTGCCCTCACGCGGCACGAGAACGTCACCGAACTTCGGGAGGACCCCGTGCTGATCCGGCTTGGGGGCATCGGTGATGCCGTGCCCTCGCGTGAACGTCGCCGACACGAGACCGTAGCCTTTGTCACTCGCCTTGGTGCAGATGCCGAGCGCCTTGGCGAAGTCCTCGGCGGAGCCGTTCGCCGAGAGGGAGCCGTCGCACGTGGGCGGGTTGTCCACCGTACCGTCCCCGTCGTCGTCGCAGTTGTTCCCGGGGACGTCGTAGAACGACGGGTCCGACACGCACCCCGCGCCGCTGCTCGACCCGCCGCCGTCACCGCCGAAACCTCCGTTGCTTCCCGTGGGGGCTCGTGTGGTGGTTGCATCGTTGGAGTTCGAGCCGTCATCGAACCCTTTGGGCTCTGAGCTCCCAGAGCAGGCGATGACGCCGAGCGCACTGGCCAAGACGGAGGCCAAGACGGAGGCAACTGCGACTGAAAGAGATCGACTCATACGAAGGACTCCCTGTTACCCCGCGGGGAGTCTATCGCCCTGAAGTCGAAGTGCTACCGGAACAGGAATGTCGACCGGATTGAGACGTTGCAGGTCTTCGCAGATTCTTGCCTGCTGCGACGAAGATTGAGATTTCGCGTGAGGGCTCTGCAACAAACCTCGTTTTGCCCACGATTTTCAATCATCGATTTCACAATCATTAACAATCAGCAATCTTCACTCGTCGTCCCAAATCCATGGATCGACGCATGTCCACTCCCTGAATGCGACGCTAGAAGTCCGTTCACGCGCGCACGAGCTCGAAGACGCCCACTGCGCGCGGCGGCGGCGTGATCCCCACCGTCCACTTGCTCATCGTCACGCGCCAGCCCTCGGCCTCCATCGCTTCGAGAAGACGCAGACTCGGCCTCCTGAACGGATCGGAGAGAAGGACCGTGCCCCCCGGTGCGAGGTTCGTCTCGAAGATCTTCCGAAGGTGCGGGTGGAGAGTCTCCCCGTAGAGGAGGTCGGAGCCGAGGATGCAGTCGTACCTCGTGTGGTCGTCCCACTGGGTCCAATCCGCAGCGCGATGCTCGATGGTCGTCACGCGGTTTCGTTCGGCGTTCTTCTTCGAGAGAAAGAGCGCCACCTCGTGGATGTCCGTCTGCACCACGCGTGCGCCGAGCGACGCGGCAACGATTCCCGGTAGCCCGGTTCCAGCTCCGAGCTCGAGGACGTGCTTGCCGGCAAGGGAGCGCGTGGCAATCTCGTGCGCGAGCGCGATCGCGGAAGGCCAGAGCACGATCCCGTACGGCAGCCTCGTGTCCGCGCCGAGAAAACGCTGCTCGTCGTCATGGCTGACGATGGCACCGGTGTGCAGGATCTTCCACGAATGCCCATCGACGAGCAGATCGACCTCCTCGAGAGGGAGGTCACCAACCGTCGTTTTCAGCACCTGCGAGTCGGTCGAGGAGGTCATGAGCGCGCGGCATTGTAACCGTGCCTCGCCGAGCTCGTCGCCCGCTGTCGATGCGTGTCGTGGTGGCGGCTACTGCGTGCTGCGTGCGCGCAGTGCGTTGAGGGCGTCGCCGCAGGCGTCGCGGAGCTCCTCGTCGACGTTCGATTGCGGAGCGGGGATGTTGAGCGACAGAAGCAGGTCACACGTGACGACCGTGCTCTTCGCGTCGGCACCGGGGCGCACGTTGAAGGCGATGTGCATGCCCTTGATGTTGCCTTTGACGAAGTTGCCTTCGATCACTTCGCCGCCGTCGAGTGGGCGCGGCGCAGGAAAGCGCGTGACGTACCAGAGCGTCACGATGCCTTTCATGATCGGCAATTGGAAATAGAGATCGGTGCCTGTGGGCTGCTTGTCGACGACACTGACCTTTTTGAACTTGGGCCCCGCGAGCTCCTTGTAGTGCGGGAAGTCTTCGAGGCGGGCGCGCACGACGTCGTAGGGCGCGCCGATCCATGCCTCGGCGTGGCCATAGCGATCGGACTTGCCGGGCGGCACCCAGTTCGACTTGAGCGGTCCCGGATCTTTCGTGAGTCGCTCGATCTGCGCCGCCTTCTCGTCGGGACTCAGCGGAGGACCGAACGGCCACGCGCCGCTCGGGGATTCATCGACGCTTGCCGGGCTCGCTGGAGGTGCAACGGTCGACGCCGCAGGCGAGGCCGTTTTGGCGGTGGTCGATGCGTCCACGGCACTCGCGGGAGAGGATGACGGCGGTGGTGCCGAACCGCCGCAGGCGACAGCTCCCGACGCGGCGGCAAGTATTCCAAGGGAAAGCGAAAGTGAGCGAACGGTCCCCTGCATGACGGCCCATGGTACCGTAGCGCACGAACACGATGCCCCTCATCGCAATCATCCCCGGCGACGGAATCGGCCCCGAAGTGATGGCTCAAGCGCGGCGCGTGCTCGAGTACTATCGGAGCGAACGGAACTTCCCGCTCGACCTCTGGGATCTCGATCTCGGTGCGGAGCGCTTCCTCCGCGACGGAACGACGTTGCCCAAAGAGGTGGCCGATCGCATTCGCAACGAGGCTAGTGCTGTGCTCCTCGGCGCGCTCGGCGATCCTCGTGTTCCGAGCAACGAACACGCACGCGACATCCTCTTCGGATTGCGCTTCGGCTTCGATCTCTACGCCAACATGCGCCCCGTGAAGGCGCTCGCCGATCGGCTCGTGCCACTCAAGAATCGCACGGCGAAAGACGTGAACATGATGGTGTTCCGCGAGAACACCGAGGGCATCTACGTCAACGTCGGCGGCCAATTCAAGAAGGGTACGCCCGACGAAATCGCCATCAACGAAGACGTCAATACGCGCAAGGGCGTCGAGCGCTTGATCCGCGCGGGCTTCGAATACGCCAAGGCGCACGGCAAGAAGACCGTGCACATGGCGGACAAGTCGAACGCCATGAAGCACGCGCACGAGCTTTGGTACCGATGCTTCTTCGAAGTCGCGAAGGAGTACCCGGGCATCGCCGCCAAGCACCTCTACGTCGACGCGCTATGCCTCTTCATGGTGCAGGACCCCACGCCCTTCGAGGTCATCGTCACGAACAACCTCTTCGGTGACATCGTCACCGACCTCGGTGCGGCCCTCCAGGGCGGCCTCGGCATGGCCGCAAGCGCCAACGTGCACTACGCCGATCCGAAGCGGCTCGCGATGTTCGAACCGGTTCACGGCTCGGCCCCGCCGCTCGTCGGCAAAGATCTGGCCAACCCCCTCGCCAGCTTCATGACCGTCGGCATGATGCTCGCTCACCTCGGATGGAAAGAAGAGGAGGCCCGGATCGAGCGGATCTGCGCCGAGGCCATCGAGACGGGCAACTGCACCCCCGATGTAGGCGGAACGAAGGGTACCAAGGCCGTCAGCGATTGGTTCGTGGACCGCCTGAAAGGCTGATCGCACCCAAGCCCCCACTGCCCGCGGGTGTTCCACGAAAATCGGGCCCAAAAACCGTGCAGGCCCATGCCCTTCCGGAGGGTCGGCCCACGTACGAATCAGACGACGAGGACCAGGAAGTTCGCGCTCCTGGACCGCGTAATCTTTTTTTGGGAACTTTTGGTGGTCTGAGACGTCTGACCAAAACGGTGAGCGGCAAGATGGGCGTGAGTCGATCGGGTTGCGCGAATGTCGCGGTTCTCTTGGCCATCGGCGCGATCTGGTTCGCCGGATCGACGCAGCGGGAAAAGCCCGTCGTCGGTGACCGGCACCAGAGCAAGGTCGCCGCGCTGGAAAACGACGCGGCCCTCAAGCCCAACGATGCGGCCAAGCTCAACGAGCTAGCCCAGGCTTACCTCGACGCCCGCGCCCCCGGCATGGCGCTGGCCGCGATCGAGCGGGCGCCCGAAGCCATTCGCGCGCAGCCGTCCGTGGAGCACCTTTACGCACGTGCTCTCCTCGACCAGGGCCGTTCGGCAGACGCACTCGCCGCGGAACGCCGTGTCCTCGCGCGCTGCGCCGATCCCTCGGCCGACGCGCCGACCTGCTCGACCTATTTGCTCGCGTCCGCCACCCGGCGCGCGGACATCCTCGAGCAGCTCGTCCAGCTCGGCGTCGAAGACGCGCAGGCCCATCCGGAGGCGTCCGCTCTCGCGTACCACAACGCCACCCGTCAGGTCAGCTTCGCCGTCCCGTAACGACATTGCATAATACACGCGATTCAAATCGCGTCTCTTGGTTCGGGATCTCTGGCGACGATCCTCACCTTGCGTAAGATTGGGGTCGCGCGAACTCGGTCGCGCGAAACCGGTCGAAACCGGTTACGTGCACTGGCTCACGTGCACTCGCTCACGTGAACTCGGTCGCGAATCATTGGGTAGTGCCTGACGAGGAGGCCCGTTGATCCGTTCTTGTCTCGGCTCGCTCCGCTCGACGGGCGTCTCCGTGATTGTCGCCGCGATCGGCGCTACCGCGACCGCGGGGTGTTCCACATCCGGTTTCCATTCACGCGGGCCGCATCGTCCGGCGAGTTATGCGGTGCGTCCCTCGGCCGACGAGATCGCAGCCGATCAGCGCTTGCTCGACCAACCGTTCGCCCTCGCCGTCCCGGACGACGCCATCGTGCGCCTCGTCGGCCCTTCGATGACGTGCACGGGCACGCTCATCAGCAGCGATCTGGTGCTCACGGCGCACCACTGCGTGGTCGAACGCGGGGCGCGCGGCGAGTTTCTCACCAAGCTCGTCGAGGCGTCGCAGGTCAAGGTGGAGCTCGGCGGTGACGATTTTGCCTGGGGCGAGGTGAACGCGCGCGCCATCGTAGCTCCACCGTGCGGCGAGCGCGGCGGTGCGGGGGACGTGGCCGTCATCGTCCTCAAGCGCAAGCTCGTGGGCGTTCCGACCAAGACGGTCCGGCTCGATGGTCCGCCCAAGATCGGTGAAGAAGTGAAGCCGGTCGGGTTCGGCCGCTGTGCGCTCTCAACCGACGCCATTCATCGTCGCGAGCGCACGGGCGGCACCATCCGCGCGCTCACCTCGGAGACGATCCACCTCGACGCCTCCGTCTGCCCGGGCGATTCGGGAGGCCCCGTGTTCCTCAAGGACACGCAAGAAATCCTGGGCGTCGTGAGCCTCTCGGCGATGGATCACGACGAGCGCACGACCGGTGCGTCCGTCATGGCGCGCATCGACGCGTACCGCTCCGTCTTCCAACACGCGAGCTTGATCGCGGACGGCGTGGAGCCGAACGAGCTCCCTCCGCTCGAGTGCCCCACCAAATAGAGCCGACGGCCTCCCGGACGCGCGACCGCGCAGAACGCTCGCGCACGCCGCAGCTATTCCGCGAGCCGGCGACGATTCACCGACTTTTTGCACAAAGAGCCCGAGCCGCGCGAACGAGAACGCGAGCGGGAGCGGGAGCAGGCGCGAGAACGGTGCAGCTTTGCGCCCCGTGGCATGAAGAGCGCAGCGCGAGCACGTCCTTGGAGCCGTGAAATGTTCTCCGATCTGGGTTAGCGTTTTCGCCATGTGCGGGATCGTCGGCTACGTCGGAACCAAGGACAGTGCGCCCATTCTGGTCGAGGGACTTCGTCGCCTCGAATACCGCGGCTACGACTCGGCGGGCCTCGCGGTCCATACCGGGCGTGGCGTCGAGATCGTTCGCGCCGTCGGCAAGCTGGCGAACCTCGACTCGGCGCTCAAGAAGAACCCCCTGTCTGGCACCACCGGCATCGGGCACACGCGTTGGGCCACGCACGGCCGTCCGAGCGAAGCCAACGCCCATCCGCACGTCGCCGGCCGCATCGCGGTCGTCCACAACGGCATCATCGAGAACCACGTGCAGCTCCGCCGCGATCTCGAGGCCAAGGGTGTTCGCTTCCAGAGCGATACCGACACCGAGATCGTCGCCCACTTGATCGAAGAGGCCATGCAGCGCGGCCTCACGCGCTTGAGCGAGGCTGTTCGCGCGGCCCTCGGCCAGGTTCGCGGCGCGTACGCCATCGCCGTCGTCAACGGCGACGCGCCCGACGAGATCGTCGTCGCCAAGCACGACTCGCCGCTCGTCCTCGGCATCGGCGACGGCGAGAACTTCGCGGCCAGCGACATCCCCGCGATCCTCGCGCACACGCGCGACGTCGTGCTCCTACAAGACGGCGAGATCGCGGTCCTCGCGCGTGGCGGCGTCGAGATCATGACGCTCGACGGGACGCCTGTGAACCGCGCGAAGAAGCGCATCGACTGGTCGCCCACGCAGGCCGAAAAGGGCGGTTACAAGCACTTCATGCTCAAGGAGATCCACGAGCAGCCGCGCGCGATCGAAGACACGCTGCGCGGTCGAGTCGATCTCAACAACGCCGACGTCGTCGCCGCCGAGATCGGCATGACCGACGAGGTCGCCAAGAACCTCGGCCGCGTCTACTTCGTGGCCTGTGGAACGAGCGCCCACGCCGCCATGGCCGGTCGCTACTGGGTCGAGCAGCTCGCGCGCGTGCCGTCGACGCTCGAGATCGGAAGCGAGGTTCGTTACCGCGATCCTGTCTTCATGCCGAACGATCTCGTCGTCGCCGTCAGCCAGAGCGGTGAGACGCTCGACACGCTCGCGGCGGTGAAGGCAGCCAAGGCCGCCGGCGCGCACATCATCTCGGTCGCCAACGTGGTCGACAGCGCGATTCCCCGCGTGTCCGACGGCGTGCTCTACACCCACGCGGGTCCGGAGATCGGCGTCGCTTCGACGAAGTGCTTCACCACGCAGCTCGCGGCGCTGCTCATGCTCGCCGTCTACCTCGGCCGCCGCCGCGGAACGCTGAAGCCCGAAGACGCGCGCCGCGTGCTCGACGCCCTCTGGCACGTCCCCGCGCAGATGCGCGAGGTCCTCGCCAAGGCCGAGGACGTGAAGAACATCGCCAAGAAGCACCTCCGCGCGCACGACATGCTCTTCCTCGGACGCGGAACGCAGTTCCCCGTCGCGCTCGAGGGCGCGCTCAAGCTCAAAGAGATCTCGTACATCCACGCCGAGGGCTACGCCGCCGGCGAGATGAAGCACGGTCCCATCGCGCTCATCGACGAAGACATGCCGGTCGTCGTCGTGTGCCCGCGCGACAACCAGTACGAGAAGACGCTCTCGAACATGCAGGAAGTGAAGGCGCGCGAAGGCCAGGTCATCGGCATCTGCACCGAGAACGACGCCGACGTGAAGCGCCTCTGCACCGGTAACGCCGGCGGCACGCCCCGCAGCGGTCGTGGCAACTGGGCGGCCGACGCGCCCGACGCCATCGAGATCCCCGTCGCGGAGAACGAGGTTCTTCCGCTCCTCACCGTCGTCCCCTTGCAGCTCCTCGCCTATTACATGGCCGACCTGAAGGGCACCGACGTCGATCAGCCGCGCAACCTCGCGAAGACGGTTACCGTCGAATAGTCCGTCGACATCGGCCCAGGAAGAGAGCGACCACGGCCCTCGCACGAAGGGCGGTCGCTCTTTCCGTTTTTGTCTGAATCACTTCGTCGAGCCGGAAGGACCGAAGTACGCCAGCTTCTCGTTCGGCCACGCGCCGTTCGCCCCCTGAGCCGCGCGCTCGACCACGTCGACCGCCGCACCGACACAATCGGCGCGGAGAACGGGTTTCTGGAAGGTGACGCCGCCGATCTCGAGCGGTTCGTCGCCCATCGAGAATGCTTCCAGTCGCCACATCGTGTGACCGCCGAGGCAATCGACAGGCTGTTCGGCCTCGGAGATGCGAACGAGCTTCCGCCGCAAGGTGCTGCCCGCCGGGCTCACGACAGTGGCCTCGCCGAGGTCGGCGTTCACGCGAAGGGTCGTTCCGGAGGCCCCGCGGGGATCATCCTGTTTTCCCGGCTGCCGCAGAGACAGCCCTTCGAACGTACCGGCGACCACCTTCTTGGGCGCGATGGCGGTCTCACGCGCCTTGCATCCCATCGAAGGAAGGCAGGCAAGCGCGACTAGCCCCCACGCCCATCCAACACGGCAAGACATCGACGGTTCGACGGAATCCAATCTCCGCTATTCAGCGGGATCCGTTGAGTGCGCGCTGGGCGAAGTGAGCGGTGACTGCACCGAAAACATGGATGACGAGCTTGATGCTCTGGAGGACGACGAGGAAGGCGCCACCGTTGGCGATCTGGAGAACCGCCATCGCCCCGCCCATGCCGTGGAGCCAGAGGAGACGCTTCGCGGCGAGCGGATCGCCCTTCACGAGCTGGAACCCGCGAAGCGCGTAGAGGCCGATGAGCACGCAGGGGAGAATCACCTGGAACGTCGAGCCCGCTCCTGAAGCGGCGGCGAGACCGATGAGCAAGGTGAGTCCGGCCCAATACAAGCTCGCGAGCCCCGCGCCGACCGCCGCGAGAATGACGGGGGTTCGATTCACCGGCGCCGCGGGCGCACCATAGGGATCTCGAGGCACCGGCGCTTGATAGGGATTCGGGCTCATGGGCGGGTAAGCATCGCACCGTATCGAGCCTCGCAGAAGGGTGAGCGATGCCATCGACGCCGCCTCGGCTCCGACCGCTCAGTCGAGTCATGCAACCGCCTGGAACAACCGGTCAATTCGATTTCGATTTTGGCACCGGCGCTTGATGCGCATCGCCGCAACCCGTTCGGCGCGCACGACCGTCGACGGAGAAGCGCCCGCGCCCAGCATGTCAGGGGACGTCATTTGAGGAAACCGCCTCCAGTGACGAGAGTTGCGGACATGAACGCCGCGCGGTTCGCCACCTTCGCTCGCCTTGGTTGTTTCGCTTCGTCACTGTTCGCTACCCGGATCGCTGGAGCGCAGGAACAAGCGCCCGAGCCACGCCCCAAGGTCGTCACTCCTCTTCCCGGTCAGGCCGCGGCCGCGGCGCCAGCCGAGGAACGCATCACCGTCACCGCGACGTGCTCGCTCGGCGAGCACCTGGGCGTCGACGAGCTCGACGCACGGACGGCCGCAGACGTCGTCTGCCACGAGCTCGCGGCACGGCGCGCGACGAACACGGAACACGAGGTGCGTTTTGGTCGCCTCGGCAGGCGGATCATCGTGACGCTCGCGAGCCGCAACGGCAATTCGTACGACGAACGACGAACGTTCGTGCGCGAGCTCGACGAGATCTACGTCGCGGCGCCACGCCTCGCCGAGGCCCTCGTCGAGGGAAAGGAGCTCGACGAGACACGCACCGTGGAAAACGTTCTCGAGTCCGAGGCGACGCCCCCGAAGCTTCGTGGCGGGGTCGTCCGATTCGATGCGGGATTCTTCGGACAGACAACGGTCGGCGCATTGTCCGCCGTCGCCGCCGGCGTCGATGTTGGGTTGGGCTACCGTACTGGCCCTTGGAACTTCGGCTTCGACTTGCGGCTCGGCGGCATCGGAAGCGACAGGGACAAGCCCGTCGCTCATTCCTTCGATCTCACGAGTCGCTACTATTTCACCGTGGGCGATTCTTCACCCTACGTCGGCGCTGGAATGGGAATCGCGTCGACCAAGCTTCGCCACAGCGGCGGGACCTTCGAAGGCGCTGGCATCGGCATGCATGCCATCGTCGGATTCGAATTCCTCCGGACCCAACACCTCGCGCCGAACATCTTCCTGCGCGCGGACGTTCCTCTCTACACCGTCGACGGAGATTGGTACGGGCGTGGCCAGGAGACGTGGCGATACGTAATACCGGTCTCGCTGAATGCTTCGATCGCATTCAAATGAATGCGCTAGGTCCTGCACACGCTCGAGCGGATGACCGTTCGGAACGAGAGCGACGAAGCGCGAGGTGGCTCGCTCGATCATCGGCAGAGCGTGTCGGCCGTCTGGCAGCGTCCGTCGGCGCAGACGAGGTAGGGCTGACAGGCGGCGCTCGATGCCTCGCAGGACTCACCGATTTCCCGCAGAACTCGACAGACGCCGGACCGGCCAGCGCGATTCGGTTCGCACCACATGCCGCCGGAGCATTCGTAGCCCCATGTGCACGGGTCTCCCTCACGAAAGCGTCGACAGGCGGTCGGCGGGCTGTTGCACGACTCGTCCGTGCAGGGCTCGCCACAAATGAGGCCCGCAGCGCAAAGCTGACCATCGCAAGAGGCGCCCTCGGGTTGCCCGGTGCCGGGCAGACGCCGACAGATACCGTCGATGCAGGGCAGATCGAACTGACATCCGGACGTGCAGGCCTGGTCGAGCAGGCCTGTCGAGATCGGCCGACACGTTTGGTCCGAGCAGGTCAGCCCCATTTTGCAAGCTGCCGGGTCGTCGCATGATTCGTCGAGACCGCGCAACGGAGTACAGCGCCTCGTGTTGAAGTTGCAGTAACTGGTCTCTCGGACACACGGGGTGCCGGTTCCCTCCGGCACGCATGATTCACCGATGTTGGCCTGCCGCACGCAGGTATTGCCGTTTGGCCTGGCCTGGCAATACAAGTCCGATTGGCACGGTTCCGTAGCACACGACTCGCCTTCTTTGCCGCCGACGAGGATGCAGACGCCGCCGCTGCATACGGTACCTCCGATACAGCTATCGCCATCGCCGGTGCACGTTTGGTCGAGGTACCTGGTGCTTCGACACCTCCCGCAAGTCGCTTGATATTCGATGTGGCATTCTGCGCTGGCGCACTGCAGGTCCGCCATGCACGGCGCCCCCACGGGCAGAGTCCCGCGAGTCTCGTCTTCCACAGGCAAGCGAAACGCCACCCAGAGATGCTCTCTCCCGGGAAATAGGAAGTTCTGGCCGTAACCGATACACGAGGGAACGCTGCACGTCCGGGCACCGAATTCGATGTCCTTGGTGCACGTGGCGAGATCGGCATCGTCGACCGTCGCACCGGGCAATCGCGTGAGCGCGCGGCACGCTTCGGCGAGCGAGTCTCTGGGAGGCTCGTAGCCTTTGCACGTCTTCACGAACGCCATTTGCGCGATGGCGAGCGCATCGCAGGCGTCACGCGCGGGAACGAGATCGGTCGCTGCGTCCTGCGTGGGCGGCTGGCTGCCGGCCGATGGAGCAGGACACTCGAGCGGTTCGACCTTCCCACAGGCCGAAGAGAGCAAGAGGCTCCCGGCAAACAAGCTCCCCCAAAGAAGCGAGAAGCGAAGCGAGAGTGGGAATCCGTGCGCGAACGTCGACTGCCGTGACTGCATCGTTGGCAATCACGCTATTGCGGTTCGTCCCTGACAAGCCGGCAAAACGGATGTACCGCGAGTCCTGGCGGCTCGAGACATGAGGACAAGCTCGACCTTCGGATTCGCTGCCTCTCGACGGCAGGGGATTCCCGCAAGGGTCGTCCAACTGGCGGGTACATCAGAGTCGTGCACGTCCGTGGCAGATCCCCTCATCGGGCGAGCCTCCCGAGATCGAGCGTCGCAGATAGTCTGCCGACAGCCCACGAGCGCGCACCGATCCACCAACACAGTCGCGAGGGCGCGAGCGGTGCCGAGCGAAACTGGCTAGCTTCTTCGCGTCGTGACGCTGGATGAGTCATCGCTAGAGCTCGAGCCGAGCTGGTCGGGCGAGGGTGATGCTGCGTCGACATCCGGCATCCTGCTCGACGAAGTGGGCGACGACGCGATGTACGTCGGCGTCCACGACTCTTCGCGCCTCGGATGGAACATCTCGGTTGCCGTCCCGGAGTCGGAGCGAGGAACGTACGAAATATCGCTCGAGCTCGAGATGCCGACCACGTCGCTCGGCACGTTCGACGCCTGGGCCGGTCTGCAGTCGTTTGCCCGCCTCGACGGCGCAGCACTGGCCGGCCCCACGTCGCTTCGCACGAAGGAGGCCTATCGCCGTGAAGTCGTGGCGGCGTCGTTTCGGCTGCTGCGACCCCGCACGGGCTTTGGACGTCACTGCACGCTCGTACGCGCCGGCGATGCCGACGAAGAACATGCGGCGGCCCTTTCACTTTGGATCGAGGCAGCACGCGAGACGTTGAAACAGGCGCGCGAGGAGCTCCTCGCCCCGCGCGTGGGAATCGGCAAGAAGGAGCGTGCGCGCGCGGACGAATTCCTCAGCGCGCAATATTGGGGAGTCCTCACGGATTGCGCGCGGGCCTTGTTCGACGTGCAGAGCCGAATCGCGGCGCGCGGCGGAATGGTGAGTTTCGACGTGGTGGAGGCGAAGCTGACCGAGGCCCTCGACGAGGAAAATCGTTATCGCCAATCCAATTCGTTCAAGCTCGCTTCCCCCGTGAGCGCGCGCCAGCTCGAGCGGCTCGTCCGACGCTGGCATCGATTGAAACGCTACTTCGAACGCACGCTCTTTCTCGAGCTCGATGCCTACCCGGTGGCCGCCCGACTCGGGAGTTGGTTCTCGGCGGTGATGGCGATCATCGCGTACATGTGGTTCGTCTTTCTGCAGAGCACGATCGAACACTATGGTGCGGTGGGGCCCGGCGTGGGCGTGCTCGCGTTCGTGACGGCGATCGCCTATGCGTCCCGCGAGCGCCTGAAGGAGGCCGGCCGCAACTGGCTCGCCGGACGCGTTCAGAGCATGTTCGCGCAGCGCGTGAGTCGCGCCAGGATGCCGAGGCGCGATGGGAAAAAGCGCGGTCCCGTTGTCGTCGCCGCCCGCGAGTCCTTCTCCCGGAGCACGCCCCGAGGCTCCGGACGCGCGTGGCGGGACACGGGTGCCGATCGCACGGTGTTACGCTTCTCGCATCGAGGCACGATCCAGCGCCCGGCTCTCCTCCGAAGCGCGGCGGCGGCCCGCCTGCGACTCGTCTTTCGTCTCGACCTCTCGCCCGTCTTCGCCCGCCTGCACGACGCCATGCGCGGCTTCGCGCACACGGACAAGGCAACCGGGCGAATCGTGATTCTCGACGTTCCCCGGAACTACAAACTCCCCGTTCGCCTCGAGCTCCGCTCTTCGAATGGCGACGGGGAGACGCGCGAGGTGCGCGGCAAGCTCGTCATGAACAAGAATGGCCTCCTGCGCTTCGAAGCGCGCGGCGAGCGCTGACGCATTCCGGCTTCCGGATCGCCGTCGAGAATCGTCAGGCGCACGACGAATCAATCTTCGATGTCGACGACGGTACCGTCCCAGACCAGGCGTGCGACCTCTCGAATCTCGTCGTCATCGAGGGCAATGCAGCCCGCCGTCCAATCCGACTCCTTCAAGTGCGCTTTCTCGTCGTCGTTCATGCGCACGGGCGGGCCGTGAATTCCGATGTCGCCTCCGATACGTGCGGATTCGGGGAGAATCCCTCGCTTCTTGAGTGACTCGAATCTCCGCAGGTCGACCTCGTTCGGATAGTCGAGCCGCATGAAGATCCGATAGCGCGAGCTCTTTCTCATCGTGACGTGGTAGCGACCGACCGGCGTCGTATCGTCGCCTTCACGAACCTTGGGTCCCGCACCTCCCGGCCCGATGGCCACGCGATACTTCGCGATCCTCTTCTCGTGCGTTCCGTCGACGGCCGCAAGGAGCTCCATCGAGTGCGCTCGTTTGCGGATGCGCACGCGCGTCACGCGCGGGTCCCACAACGTCTGCGCACCGACGTCCGAAGCGACGAGCCCCAAGGCAACCACGAGCACCACTCCCAAGAGCGACCGCACCATCGTTGGAGCGACGTCGTCTCACCCCGGATTTTCGTGACAGGGCGCTCGTCGATCTTCGTCGGGCGCGGGTGGCGGGCGCGCGAGCGGCTCGACGCTACCCGATGATCGTCAGTTTGAATTCGTCGTAGACGGCGATCTGGTCGCCTTCGATCTTCGCCACGTATGTCCGCTGATCGGAGCAGAGGCCTCTCGGGCGGAGGAGTTTGCCCGTGGCGAGGTCGAAGACGTAGCCGTGCATCGGACAGACGACGCAGGCGCCTTCGAGCCAGCCTTCGGCGAGGCTCGCGCCGGCGTGATTGCACGCATCTTCCATCGCGAAAGGCTTGTCGTCGACCCAGGCGACGAGCACGTCGAACGGCGGATGCTCGAGGCGGACGAGGCCCGTCGTCTTGACGTCTTCGAGGGAGACCTTGCCGACGAGCTTCAATTGAGGACCCTGCTGACGTCGTCTTTGAGCATCGCCCCGTGCTGGATAGCGAGCTGACTCGTCACCATTTGCACGCGTTCGCGCGGGTCGAGCTCCTCGAGGATGGCCTGGCGCATCGTGGGATCGACCACGAGCTGACCTGCGCAGACGTCGGCGAGCTGGCCGGCAGGAAGCGACGCGGGAACCTGGAAGACGAACGAGGCGTCGTGGATTCTAACCTCGTTCGAGAACATGCTCGCGGTCGCCACCAGAGCGGTGCGCTCGGTTTCGGGAACGGACACGTCGAGCGGCTCGAGGACCGTCGCCTTCGCGCGGCGATAGGGGAAGCGCTCCGGATCGTCAGGCGGGAGCTCGACCAAGCGTAGGCGGGCGCGGCCGAGCACGACGATGTTCGAACGACCGTCCGGCAAGGGATGGTGCTCGAGGATCACGCCACCGCCACAAACGGAGTGGAACGCGGGCTGCCCCCATTCGTCTTCACCGTTCATGAGCTGCGCGATGGCGATGGCCCCATGCGTGTCGAGGCAGTCGCGGATCATCGCGCGGTAACGCGGCTCGAAGATGTGCAGCGGCAAGAGCGCCTCTGGAAAGAGAACGACTTGCGGCAAGGGGAATACCGGAATGGCGTCGAGCGCCTCTTCGAGGCTCGTCTTTCGACGGGATTCGCTCACGACTGGACCTTCACGGGCCGAAGACCTCCACGCTGCTGCCATTCATGGCTTCGGGTGCCTCGAGCGCCAAGAACGCGACGGTGCGCGCAACGTCCTCGGGGCGCATCTGGGGAGCGAATCCACTCCCCTTCAACATATCCGTGTCGACGGAACCTGGCATCACGCACATGGCCTGGAGGCCAGTTCCACGGAGCTCCTCGGCGAGCGACTTGACGAAGCCCACCGTTCCCCACTTGGCGGCGCAGTACGCGCTCTGAGTGGCGGTGCCAAGCGTCGAGGAGATGCTGCCGATCGCGATGATTCGGCCTTCGCGGGCGTCGAGCATCCTGGGAAGGAAGGCACGCGTGACGAGGAACGTGCCTTTGAGATTCACGTCGATGACTTCGTCCCATTCCTCTTCGCTCATCGAATGAACGGGGGCGCGGTGGACGATGCCGGCATTGGGCACCACGATGTGCGGACGACCGAGGTCGGCGTAGACGCGCGCGGCCGCGGCCTCGACGGCGTCGGATTTCGAGACGTCGCAGGGGATCGCCACGGCACGCCGACCTTCGGCGACGACCAGCTGGGCGGCATCGGCGAGTGTCTCGATGGTCCGACCGAGAAGCGCAACGTCACAACCTCGCCTCGCGAGCTCGACGGCAATCGAGCGACCGATGCCTCGACCTCCCCCGTGACGACGGCAATCATGCTCCGACTCCGAGAACCTTGTGAACGTGCGAGAGCAGGTCGGTACCGGCGGCGCCACGAACCGCCACGGTTTCGACACGCGCGCCGACGGCACGTTCTCCGCGAACGACCATGCACGCGTGGGAAAGCACGAGCCGACAGGCCACCCACTGTGGAGCCAGCACGGACTCGAGGTCCGTGACGATGGCCTCGCCGATGGTCTCCTGCAGCGTGAGACGGCGCGCATGGGCATTTGCAAGGGCGGCCAGCGTGCCGAGCCCGACGACGTGCGTGCTCGGCAGCATCGCCATGGTCACCGTGCCCGTCGCCGGGAGCAGGTGATGGGGGCACATCGTGGACAGGGGGATGTCGCGCACGATCACGAGCCCGGGCAACGTCACGGGGATGCGGCTCGAGGCCAGAAGCGCGCGTGTATCGACGCCATAGCCGGCGCAGAGCTCGTCGACATAGGCGTCTGCGACACGAGCACCGGTTCCCGCGAGGTCCGGCTCGGTTTCGGGATCGCGGCCAAGCGCCCGCAAAAACGCGTCAATCGCGCGGGCCGCAGCGGTTCGGTCGATGCTCATGAGAAGTCGGCAGCCTAGCCGAACCGGCCAGCGGCGCCGAGAACCTCCCACATCCGCGATCGCGAGCCGCTCGGCGGCGGTCGATGGCCAGCAATGGTGCGTCCCCTGACAACCGAGGGCGAATCGCACGTCATTCGGCGAACGGCTGGGCCAGCGATAGCCGCTATTTTCTCGTCATTTCGTGAACCCGGTCCGGGGCACACGCATTGCTCTGCTTGATGTCGTGCGGGCGGCCTTGCTCCGGTTCGGCGCAGCGGCGTTGGTGGGAGCGCTCCTCACGCCAGCCGTGTCCTACGCCGGCGATGGCCACGTCGGGCCGTGGACCGGCCTCGCGGACCGTGAACGGAGCGTCGACCAATTCCTTCGCCAGGCCATCGACGACGGCGCCTTCGGGGTGGTCTCCAGCGTGCGGATCGCCGGGCGAAGTCCGGTGCTCGATTGCGTGCATGCCACACACGTCGTCCGCCTCGATCCCGTGAGCGGCGAGGCCTCGGCCTCGCTCGACCTGCAGTTGAGAGCCAACGGCCAGGAGCTCGATGGCGTCGGCATCGTCTTCGACGAAGGACTCCGCGTCACTGCTGCAAGCGCGGACGGCCGCGACGTTTCGCTCGAGGACGTTTCCTATTCGCCGACGCGGATCACGACGCTCCGCTTCGCGACGCCCCTCCCGACGGGTGAGACCACCGTCATCCATCTTGCCTACGAGGGAACGCTTGCGTGCGGGGCGTTCGCCGCGAGCGCCGGAGTCGTCTGCACCAAAGGTGAAAGCTTCGGCTACTTCCCGCAACAAGCTGTCTTGCCGTCGTTCGTCGATCCCCGGCGACCGAACGAGACCGCACTCGACACGATGACGCGCGATATCGAAATACACGTTCCGGCGAACGTCGACGTCGTCGCTACGGGCGAGCATGTCGATGACATCGTTCGTGACGGCGAACGGGTATCTCGGTGGGTCATCGATCAGCCTCTCTCGCGCACGGTCGGCACGTACGTTCTCACCGGCCGCCTCGGCCACGTGACCGTTCGCGATCGTCAGGTGCCGACGACGCTTTTCTTCCCCGCGCCCGGCTCGACGGTCGATTCACGGATGGCCGCGTGGTCGGTCCCCGTGCTCGACTTCCTCGAGGGGCTGGCCGGTCCCCTACCCTACAAGCAAAGCCTCACGCTCGTTCGCTTGCCCGCCACCGTGCGAGATCCCGGGACGGCGAGCTTCGGAATGACGCTGCTCTCCGAGTCGTATACGCGCGTGGGCGAGCTTCTCCACGAAGAGACCTGGGCGCACGAGAACTCCCATCTCTACTGGGGCATCACGATTCCGGAGAGCAACTCGCACGACAGTCGCCTCATGAGCGAAGGGCTCGCGACGCTCACTCAGCTCGACTACACGTGGGCGCGCCACTTCGCGAACGAAGATCGCGATGCCTATCTCGCGCGCCGCTTCGTGCCGATGGCGCTCGACCTACGGAACGCCGGCATGGTCGTCCCGCCCATCCAGCTCGGCCTCAACGACGGCGACCCTTCGAGCATGGACTCGACGCGGTTCATGCTCTGGGCTTATTTCCGGACCGCAGCCACGCTCGATCACCTGCGCGTCAGCGTGGGCGAGGAGAGCTTCCGAAACGCCCTCGACGACTACGCTCGGGAATGCCGCTGGATCGGATGTGACCCGCGCGACTTCCAGCGCATGCTCGAACGGGCCGCGCACACGAAGCTCGACGCGTTCTTCGATCGCTGGGTGACGGCCAACACGCGGCCGGAGGTCACCATCGACTTCACACGTGACGAAAGCGGCGCCTCGGCGACGTTCACGAAGACGGACTCGCAGCCGATGACACTCGAGGTATGGCTCGGGCTCGAAGACGGACGCCGCGAGACCCAGCGCGTGGACCTACAAGGGACGAGCACCACCGTGCAACTTCCGACCACGGGGAGAGTGCGGAGCGTCTCGCTCAATCCACGACACGACGTGCTCGTCGAGGTCCATTCGGCCGTCCGCGGTGATCTCGACTTCGACGGTGAGAGCGACGGCCTCGACTTGCTCGCGTGTACGCGCCTTCTCGGACGCAAGTACGCCGGCGAGCCGGGCAGCGGCTTGTGGAACATCGACGAGACCTTCGATCCTCGCTGCGATCGCAACGGCAACCTCCGCATCGAGCAGGCGGATCTCGACGAGCTCGCTTCGAACTTCGGGAGCCTGAAGCCGCAATGAGGGTGCTCTTTCCCGTGCTCGTGGCGACGATGACCGCGTTCGGATGTGGCCGAACGGAACAGAAGGAGCCTCCGCCCGTGACGGCGTCGCCTCCGGAGGACGAAGCGGCGACGGTCGCGCTCGACACGCGATTCGACGGCGATCACGTCATCATCGACGTCCTCGCATATGGCGTCGCCAACGTGCACGGCATCGCGTTTCGGGTGTCGTTCGATCCCAGCGTCCTGCACTTCGCGTCGGCGCTGACGGGCCCCGCTTGGTCGAAACAGGCGATGGCGCTCGCGAAGGAAGGCACCCCCGGCCAGCTCGCCGTGCTCTGGACGGAAGAGGGCGAGCTCACCTTCGTCGACGCGAAGCCGCGCACCGTCCTCGGCACGCTCGTCTTCGACCGACTCGACAAGGGTCGCCCGCTCACCGGCCAGGCATTCCGCTTCCGTCCCGAGCGCTCACGCCTCATGGACCGCAAAGGCAATACCGTCCGCGTCGCCTGGCGCGATGCCCTCGTCGATTGAGCCTCGCCTGCACGCGCGTACGCGCGTAGCGCCGGCGCGACACCTGTCACGTCGACGCTGCACCCGCACGTCGGAACCGTCGCGAAATCCTGCTTTTTCGCGAATCGCAGAGGCGGCGTGGGACTTGCTAGCCCCGCACGCATGAAGATTGCCTCGCTTGTCGTCTGCTTCTCACTCGCCTTGGTTGCTTGCGGCGGTCCGCTCAAGTACGAGGTGCCGTCTTCCGCACGCGCGCCCGGCGCCGACGCGAAGGTCCTCGCCAAGGTGCAGAAGGACCAGAGCCTGACGGAGCTCGAGATCGAAGCGACCAACCTCGCGCCGCCAGGCCGCGTCACCGACGGCGCGACGGCCTACGTCGTGTGGCATCGCAAAGACTCCGGCAAGGCGTGGACGCGCTCCGGCGGCCTCGCGTACAACGAGTCCGATCGCAAGGGCAAGTGGACCGGCACGGTTCCCGAGACGGCCTTCGACCTCGTCATCTCCGCCGAGAAGGACGCGTCCGGCGGGTCGCCCTCCGGCGAGACGGTGTTCAGCCAGCACGTGAACTGAGCGCGGCGGCCAACGCGAGAGGCGGCAAGGGCGGCAAGGGCGACAGGGCCGCGAGGGGCGCGACGCTCGACCGAGCGAGCTCCCGAGCGCCCTTCATTGCGACTGCTTTTGACAGCCGCCGGTGAGGTCATTCTTGCTCCCGTCACCGATCTCGTACCGGCACGCCCAGGGCGAGCCGAAGCAGCGATCGGCGCGCTCGTCGCGACCGCACCAAAGAGCACCGAGGTGGCGCGCGCACGGGATCAGGTGGCCGGGGACGATTCCCTTGCTGGCCTCTTTGCACGCCGCGAGCGTCCGCGCGCACCCCTCTCCATGCGTCCTGGCGGTTGCCCAGCTGTAACAATAGTTGCTGGGCAAGGTGACCCAAACGTCCTTCCTCTCCGTGCAATTGGGGGTGCACGCAAAGGCAAGCTTCACACGCGCAGTCTTGCCATTCGTCTTCGTCGTTGGTTCTTCGCTGGGCTCCGCATACACCTCGGCGCCTCCGGGCAGCTCGAATCGCGGCTTCGCCTCGTCGGCAAGCACATCGCACGCCTCCGGCAGGCCCCCAACCTGCTTGGCTGTGCGCATGAACTGACCCTCGTGCGCCCCTGCGGGTAGCCAGCCCATGATCTCGATCGCGCGCGTGGTGCAGTCCGCGATGAGCTCGAACGTAAGCGGCAACGCAGCCGGGGCGAGCACGGGCCAAGGCGAGGCCGAGGCCGACGGAGCAGTCGCTGCCGGACCCGCCGGCTGCGTAGATGCCGTCTTCGCGGGCTCGGCGGGCACGCTCGACGACGGCGCGGGTGGCGACGGGGGCGACGGTGGACTGCTGGGCGCCGCGTGTGCGGCGCAGCCGACCAGACACAGCGCACTCCAAGCGATTGCGCCTCGCAGCTGGCTGCGGTGAGGCTGGCTGCGGTGCCAGTGGCGGCCCATCTCTTTTCTTGCCCCTCTCAAGCCGAGGATACGCAAGACCGCCGATGATTCTTCCTCGACACGCCGCCCTCTAGCGCATCGGCGGCGCTCTGGGCTATCTGTCGGCCTGATGCGCGTGTCTTTCCTCTTCGTCGCGGTGTCGGTGGTCGTCGTCGCGTGCTCCTCGTTCGGAGCGAACGAGTCGAATGAGTCGCTGCCCGTGGACAGCTCGAGCAACGATGCGTCGACGGACGGAGGTCTCGAGGACGCACGAACCGACGATGCGGATGCCACGACCGATGCGGATGCCACGACCGGCGCGGAGCCCGGGACGCTCTGGTGCCTGGGTAAGTCGTGCATCAAAGGCGAGAAGTGCTGCATCGCCGCCGACGGACAGTCCGGCGCCTGCGTGCCGCTAGACACGCAATGTGGCACGGGCGAGTCCGACCTCCGGTGCAGCGACAGCGCTTCCTGCACGTTCGACAGCGGCGTGTGCTGTGCGCGCGTCGCCCCCGTCCAGAACACGAACGCGCTCCGCATCGTCGACTCGTATTGTACGCCGGTGAACGACTGCTCTCTCTACGACGACCAGCAGCTCGTTCTCTGCAGTCCCGACGTCGCGACCACCGTGTGTCCTTCGGGGCAATGCATCCCGTACAGGTCGTCAATCAATGGCGGTCATTCGATCGTGCCGTCCCGCTATGGGGGATGCCGAAAGTGAACGTTCGTTTTCGCTGAGCCCTCGGCTCTTCGCGTAAGTCGGCCCCGTCGACGAGGGCAAACTAGTTGAGCAGGCGAAGCTTCAAGCTCGCGCCGATCGGCTTGCGCCCCGCGTAGCCTTCCTCGAGCCCGTGGTAGAAGGCGACCTCGCGCTCGGGGTACTTCCAGCAGAGCCAGACCAGGCGACCGTCCACGGTGCCGTAGAAATCGAGCAAGCCGATACGCGGATCCTTGAGCACCGCGCCCATCGCTTCGATCTGCTTCCAGCTTGCTTGGTACTCCTCGATGCGAACCACGAGGTCTTCCTTGAGCATGCGCACGTCGGCTGGGTCGCTCGGATCGAGCACGAGGCGCTCGGGAACGTCGCCGAGCTTCCTTCCGAGCTGGGTGAGGAGCGACTCGATGGCTGACCTCCGCTCGAGCTGCTTGCCGACGATCTCCGAGAGGCGCGGGACCATGGCGTTGACCGCCTCGAGCGTGAAGACGCGCGTGTCGTCCATCACCTGCACTCTACCACGCGCGCTGCGGTCAACCGCGCATCGTCTCGAGAGGATCGGCGGTCGCGGCGCGCCACGCAGGCACGATGCTCGCGAGCACGAACGGACCGAGCACGGCGAGACCGATGCCTAGCAGCTGCGCGAGATCGACCGCAGGAACGAGCGGTGCGCGCGGGTACAGCACACTCCACCCTACGAGAGCCGGACGAAGCCCTGGCGCGCCCAACCAGAACACCCAGGCATAGCCCAACAGCAAGCCGAGCGCCGTCGCACTGGCACCGACCAGGACCGACTCGAAGAGCTTGGCCCACAAGACGTCCGACGTGGACCAGCCCACGGCCTTGAGGACGGCAATCTCTTTGCGCTCCTCGGGGCCGACGCCGCTCGCGCGATCCCACGCGAGCACCAGGAGCGCGAGGATGGCCGGGATGGTGGCTCCGAGCACGAGGCCCGCCCGTCGTCCGTACGCGAGGTGATACACGCGCGTGAGCAGATCGCGCTCGATCACACGTGCTCCAGGGATGCGCTCCGTAATCGATCGAGCGACCACGCGCGCTTCTTGCGGATTCGCGAGCCCCACGGCGAGATCCGTCGCGTCCCCCGCCGGCACGCCGAGAAGAGCGCGGGCATCGGCGTCGTCGACGAGGATCACGTCGGCCGTCCAGAGATCGAGCGAGGAGCGGAACGTTCCGACGAGCTTGAGCGCATGCGCGTCTTGCGACG
Source organism: Labilithrix luteola (assembly GCF_001263205.1). Classification (GTDB taxonomy): domain Bacteria; phylum Myxococcota_A; class Polyangia; order Polyangiales; family Polyangiaceae; genus Labilithrix; species Labilithrix luteola. The sequence goes on along the minus strand of NZ_CP012333.1, from coordinate 4,372,336 downwards.
CTCCGGGCAGACCGAGCTCGTCACCAGGCAGCATGCCGAGAAACTTCGCGAGCTCCGTGCCGGCCACCATCTCGTGCGCACCACGCTGGAGATCGCGGCCTTCGGCGAGCACCCCGTTACCCATCGAGATGGGCGACGCCCCCTCGCCCGTCCCGACGATGGTCACGTTGCCCTGCAATGCGGGCACGAAGACGTAACCCCAGATCCGCGGCGCGACCGAGCGCACCGAAGGGATGTCGCCCAGCTTGTCGGCTTCGTTCTGCGGGATCGTCGTCGGGCGACCGCCGACGAGCTTCTGGACGACGATGTCGGGGTACGCCGCGTGCGCGCGCTCGGCAGCCGCGCGGAGGGACTCCGTCAGGAACACCACCGCTGCGATGAGGCCGACGGCGAAGACGAGACCTCCGCCGAGCGCGAGCGAGCGCGCCTTGCGCCTCAGGAGGGACGAGAGCGAATAGGCGAGAAGCGAGCCTCTCATCGCCGATTCACCCGCACGGCCGCTCCGTGCCCTTCGAGCTCCCATACCGCCACGGGCGGTGCCATCGCGCCTCCGGCCGGATCCGGGTCGGGAACGGCAGGACCATCGGCGAACGCTGCGCCCGGCTCTTCGAGCGAAGGCGCGCGGAGCCAGCGTGCTCCTCCCGAGAGCGCCAAATCACTCGTAGGCAGGCGACGCGCGACGGCTTCGACGGAAGGCTGCTCGGCCTTGGCCGACTCGCGACGCACGCGAGCATCGAGCGCGAGGCCAGCGACCACGACCGCGGGACTGAGCGCGAGCGCGAAGGCCAGACCTCTCTTCTGCGCGTCGCTCATGACGACTGGAAGACGAAGAGGAACTTGGTCAGGAAGAAGTCGGAGATCAGGATCGCGATGGAGACGGCCACGACGGTGCGGGTGGTCGAGAGGCCGACGCCTTCGGTGCCGCCCCGTGTGCCGAGGCCGAAATGGCAACCGATGATCGCGATGAGGAAGCCGAAGACAGGCGTCTTCGCGAGCCCGCTGAAGAAATCGCCGAGCTTCACCGCCTCGAGCGACGAGCTCAAAAACAGGTTCGGCGTGATGTCGAATTGCGTGGCGCAGATGACGACGGCGCCGGCGGTGCCGAGGGCGAGCGCGTAGGTGCTCAAGAGCGGCATCACGATGATGGCGGCGAGCACGCGCGGCAGAACGAGCTTCTTCGCAGGGTCCGCGCCGAGCGCACGAATCGCGTCGACCTGCTCGGTCACGTTCATGGCGCCGACCTCGGCGGCCATGCCGCTGCCAATACGTCCGCCGACGATGACCGCCGTGAGGGTGGGCGCGAGCTCGCGGCAGAACGAGAGCACGATGACGCGCGGGATGTATTCGACGCCGCCGAAACGCTGGAGGCCGAAGGCGAACTGGATCGTCATGACCATCCCGATGAAGAGGGACGTCACGGCAACGATGCCCATCGAACGCACGCCGAGCGACTCGAGCTGCTGCATCGTGGACTCGATCTCGAGCGGACGGCGAGCGATCGATGACGCCGTCCGAATCGTCAGCTGGCTGACCTCGCCGAGATGCAGGACGAGGTTCTCGATTCGTTCGCGGTGATACTGGATGAACGAGGGCTGGGAAGGCGGCGCAGGAAGCGACGCGCGCGACGACGGCGGCGGCTCACCGTCCTGCGGGCCTCCGCGACCTCCTCCACCGCTGGTCAGCGCGCTCATCCGTCGACCACTCCCGATCCGGGCAGCGTGCGGAAGCCGCGGACGAACTGCTCGAATGCCGGCGCGCCGCCCTCGAACGAAGCCGGTGACGCGGTGTAGACGAAGTCGTAGACGCAGCCGTCTTTCTTCAAGACGAAGAGATCGAGCGCCATCGGCACGCCGTCCCACTTCGCGCGCATCTTCGTGTGGAGCGCCTCGCGGTTGTCGAAGGGCTCGACGGCCTGCGAACCGATCTCGCGCTCGGTCGAGCCGATGAGGAGATGGTTGGTGAGTGCAACGAGCGGGGTCGAGTCGTCGACCTTCCCGCAGCGTGCGTTGAGCAGGATCGAGGCGTCGTTCGGGTCGTCGCGGAACGCCAAGGCCGCGTCGGTCACGGTGACCCGGCGCCAGGAGGAAGGCACGGAGCCGACCTGGAAAGCGATGGCACCGTCGCGGTAGACTCCCCCGTCGAACGTCCGACCGCGAGCGCTGCTACAGCCCGAGACGCCCAGAACGGCCGAAATGAGCGCGAAGACGCCCCCGCGCGCGCGAGGAAGCTCACATGGCTCACAAAGCGGCTCGTGGTGGGTCGACGCGACGGCATTTTGGCCCGCTTTTGTTAGCACGAAGGCGGGGCCGAAGGCGCTATACCGTGATGCACGATGCCGGTCCGCCTCTACAACACGCTCACCCAGAAGGTCGAGGACTTCGTTCCCCTCACACCGGGCGAGGTCAAGCTCTACGTCTGCGGCATCACCACGTACGACCTCGCACATGCCGGCCACGGCCGCGCATACACGACGTTCGACGTCCTGAACCGCCTCCTGCGGGCCCGCAGCTACAAGGTCACCTATTGCCGAAACGTCACGGACGTCGACGACAAGATCGTCAACCGTGCCCGTGAGCGTGGGGAGGAGCCCCTCGCCCTCTCGAAGCGCATGAGCGACCTGGCCGACCAGGACCTCGCCGCCATCGGTTGCATGAAGCCGGACGTCGAGCCGCGCGTGTCGACGAGCATCGACGACATCATCGAGCTCGTGCAGAAGCTGATCGACAAAGGCAACGCGTACGTCGCCGAAACGCCTTCCGGCAATGACGTCTACTACGCCGTCCGCAGCTTCCCGCCGTACGGCAAGCTCTCACGACGCAACATCGACGAGCTCCGCTCGGGCGCGAGCGAGCGCCTCGGCGACGGCGCCGTCGACGTGAAGCGCGATCCGCTCGACTTCGCGCTCTGGAAGTCGGCTGGCGACGACGCCTTCGGTTGGGACAGCCCGTGGGGCAAGGGTCGCCCGGGCTGGCACATCGAATGCTCGGCCATGGCCATGCGCCATCTCGGCGAGCACCTCGACATCCATTGCGGAGGCATGGATCTCGTCTTCCCGCACCACGAGAACGAGATCGCCCAGAGCGAGGCGGCCCACGGGCCCGAGTTCGCGAAGTACTGGATGCACAATGGCTTCCTCGAGATCGACAAGGAGAAGATGAGCAAGTCGCTCGGAAACTTCGTGACGATCAAGGACGTGCGCGATCGCAACGACCCCGAGGCGCTCCGCTACCTCTATCTCGGTACCCACTACCGAGGACCGCTCTCGTTCGACGTCGAGAAGCGCGACGACGGGCGGGTGGTGTTCCCCGGCGTCGACGAAGCCGAACGACGTATCGATTACTTGTACTCCACACGCGACGCACTTCAGGCTGCAGCCGGCGACGAGCAAGCGGGCGACTCGAACGTGCTCCAGGGCCAGGCGAAGATCGTCAACGAGGGCCCCGAGCGCGTGCTCTCCACGCTCGATCGCGATCTCAACACGCCGCAGGCGCTCTCGGTCCTCGCCGAGGTCGCCAAGGCGGCCAACGAGATCGTGATGCAGATCCCGAAGCTGAAGAAGGATCCGGCGAAGCACGCGGCAGCGCGCTCGCTCGCGGCGAAAGCCGTGCATGCTCTCCAGGCCACTTGCGAGCCGCTCGGACTGCTCCAGTCGACGAGCGAGGAGTACTGGTCGCGCACGCGTGCGCAGCGCTTGCGTATCCGCGGCCTCGAAGCAGCTGCGATCGACAAGAAGGTCACCGAGCGCGGTGAGGCACGTGCGGCCAAGGACTTCGCACGCGCCGACGCCCTTCGCAAAGAGCTCACGGAGCTCGGGATCGAAGTATTCGACGCCGCCGACGCGAGCACCTGGAAGATCGGGATCTGACCAGCGCGCGAACGTGACGGCGGTCGACAAGCCCCGCCAATCGCGTCGCTGAACGTGGATACGGCGATGAACGTGATTCGCGGAAAGGAGCCTGGCGTTCCTTCCCGCGAATCATTCATTTGGCAATCAGTGTTTGCCAAAATCGAGTTTGTATCCCTTGCGTTGGGCAAGGATGTACGACTCCATGGCCTTCATGCGGGGATCGTCGTCGGCGAGCGGCTTTCCGCGCGCAGGATTCTCGATACACCAATTGATCATGTCGCGGAGCAGCGCCACCTTGCCGAGCTGGACCTGGAACTTCGGATAAGTCTCGGGGTGCGTGTTCGCGGCATTCGGATGGCACATGTCGCACGACACGCCGATCGTTCCGCCGAACGCCTTCGGGTCATGGAAGATCTTGTCGCCGCTGTCGACGAACGCCTTGGTCGAAGCCGCCCAGATTTGTTCGTCACGCGTCGTGTATGCGCCGTACGTGTGGCCCCCTTGCACGCGAGGCTGCTGAGCACTTGCTCCCGCCGCAGGCATCAGCGCAGCGCCACCGCCTTGTGCCGAGTCCGCAGGTCGTGGCGCCGACGTGGGCGACGGCTGTTTGACGTTCTGAGCCACGAGCGTTTCCTTGTCCCAGTCGGCGCCCGCGCCGGGGTTCTTCTTCTTCCACTCGTTCATCAACTCGTCCGAGACGGACTGCGCGCGGTCGCGAGACAAGATCTGCCCGGGCTTGACGCCTCTGACCACGGCCGACGTTTCGCCATCGCAGAGCGCAACGACGAGATCGCCGTCGGGCGATGCGGGCACGACGTGCGCTGGCCGTGGGCCATCGGCGACGGCAACGCTGGCGAATCCTAGGACGAGCGCAACGGCGACCACTTTGCTGGGGATGCGCATGAGCGTTGCCTCCTCAATACGAACCGAGCTTGGTGGCGGGCGGCGCGTCCTTGGCGCCGTTCGAGGCGAGGTAGGTCGCCTTCACGGTGATCGGGTGCCGATCCCAGAGCGAGTAGATCTTGTCGACCATCCCCGAGGTTAGCACGTCGATCCGCCCGGTACCGCACCCGTCGAAGTTGTTGAAAGGGTCCGGCCGATTCATCTGCACCGTGAGCTTCGGCAACCCCGTGGGTGCGTACGGCCAAGGCCACGCCGTCGAGAGCATCCCGTGGAACGAGATGTTGCCGATTCGATTCGTGAGCAGCTGATGCGTGTGACCGTGGATGACGGACACGTTGTGGAACTTCGAGAGGATCTGCTGGATCTCGTCGGCGTCGTCCGTCCAGAAGTTCCAATTGTAGTAATACTTGTAGAGGGGCGAATGAGAGAACACGATGACCGGCGTCTTCGCGTCGATCTTCGCCAGGTCGTTCTTCAACCACTCGCGCCCTCTCGAGCCGACTTCGAATCGTGACTGGATGGAGTTGTCGAGCCCGGCCACCGTCTGCATGCGCTGCATCGGGGTCATCTTGCGCTCGGTCCAGAAGTCCTTCTCTTCGACGCTCATCAGCGTGACGAAGTGGACCCCTTTGTGGTCGAACGAGTACGTCGGCGCGCCGAAAAGGCCTTTCCAGGCCTCTCCCATGTCGAGGAACCAATCGTGTTCCCCGACCATCATCTTCACCGGTGCTTTGACGTTCTTCAGAATCTGCGCGCCGAGCTCGAGCTCCTCCTTCTGACCGAGTTGCGCGAGGTCTCCGCCGAAGATGACGAAGTCGGGCTGTGGGTTGAGCGCATTGACGTCGTCGACCGCCTTGATGATGGCGCGCACGAAGCGGTCGTTGAGCGCACGCTTGTAGAGATGCGTATCCGAGATGTACGCGAACGTGAACTTCGGCGCGTCAGCCGGCTGGTCGGCGGCGTGAGCGACCTCGACGAGCTGGAACGAGTGGGGAGTCACGAGGCCTTTCGAGGCTGCAACGCCAGCCGAGGCCGCGGCGAGCTTCATGAAGTCGCGTCGCGAGACGCCCTTCAGTGCGCGGAAGAACGCATCGCGCTCCTCCATGTACTTGGTCTCGACGCTCTTGACGCCTTTGATGGCCATCATCGACCTCCGTCCACGTAGACGCCGAACGCACCGATGTCGGCAGGGTTCTTCACCTTGAGGTCGGGGTCGGGAGCGATGTCGCCGAGGTCCCCCTTCTTGCCCATGGCCACGGCGGTGTCCCTCTGCGGGCGTGTTCCCTTGAGCGCGGTCTGCTTGGCCATCTCGGCCCTCCCGAGCGCCGCGAACTTCTCGCTCGTGAGGGTCGTCATGAACTTCACGAGATCGTCGATCTCCGCCTCGATGAGCCCGAGACGCTGCATGCCACCATCGAGGAAGGGGTTGGGAATGCCGCCCTTGTTGTAGTGATCCATGACGTCCCACAGCGTGGCGAGCGAGCCGTCGTGCATGTAGGGCGCGGTCACGGCGATGTTGCGCAGCGTGGGCGTCTTGAACCCGCCCACGTCGCTCACCTGTTTGGTGACGAGAAAGCGTCCGAGCTCGGAGAACTTGGTCTCGAGAGCGAGCTCGTCGATCTGCTTTTCGTTGCCGAGCTGGACGATCCCCATCGCTTCGCGCGCGAGCTCGGGGAAGTTCTGTTTGTGCGCGGCGATACCGATGTTGTGGAACTTCTGATCACTGAAGAGCGGTGAAATGGCGTTTCCGGCGTGGCAGGAGTTGCAGCGGCCCTTGCCGTTGAAGAGTGCCCAGCCTCGTCTGGCCGAAGCGTCGATGGCTTTCTCCTCGCCTTGAATGTAGCGATCGAACGGTGCGTCGCCCGAATAGAGCGTCCTCTCGAAGGCGGCAATCGCGCTCGCGAGGTCGTCGTAGTTCACTTCACGACCGAAGACCGTCTGGAACGCGTCGACGTACTCGGGAATCCCGCGGAGCTTGGCGACGACGTCCGCCGGCGACTTCTGCCCCATTTCGATCGGATTCAGAATGGGCAGTTTTGCCTGCTCTTCGAGTGTGGGCGCGCGGCCGTCCCAAAACTGGGTTTCGCCGAACATGGCATTCAGAATCGTGGGCGCGTTGCGTTGTCCCCGCTGCTTTCCGACGCCTTCGCTCGTCACCTTGTGATCGACGAATCCACGTTTCGGTTCGTGGCAGGTCGCGCACGAGACGGTGCCATCGACACTGAGACGCTTGTCATCGAAGAGCTTGTCGCCGAGCGCAACCTTGTCGGGCGTGGGAACGTTCGCGGGCGAGACCGAGAGGGCGTAGAGCGTCGGCGAAACGCCAATCGGCAGATCCTTCGGCACGTGCGCCATCGAGAACGAAGCCGCGGCGGCGTCCGAAACTTCCCCCGTCGACGACGGTGCGCCGCCTTGCGCCGCAGGCCCACCGCCCGACGGCACGTTCGACGGCTTCTCGTGCGCGCACGCGGCCGCGACGAGTACACCGAGCGAGACGCCCACCGCAGGTTTGATCCAAGGGCGCTTCGAGATGAATCGAAGGAGCATGCGAACCTCGCCAGGCAGATTGCAAACGATGATGCCTTCTCGATTCGAGCGCTATCGAGTAATTGGCAAACCTCCAAACGAAATCAAAATACGAACGATCGCGCCGCAGACAGCCGCGTCGAGCTGTCGCGCTGGTCGTTCGTCGGACCGTTCGTCAGTGACGTTGTGTCGCGACTCGTCCGAAGCGAGGAAGGTCACGAAGCACCTCCGCCGACGCTTCCACGAGCAAGTCGGCAAAGGCACGCGCACGTGCCGAGATGTGCCGGCTGCTCGCGAACACGATCTGGATCGTGTTCTCGCCCGCAGACCAATCCGGAAGGACACGCACAAGCCGTCCCTCGTGGATCGCGTCGTGGCACAAGAACGCCGGAAGCACGGAGATGCCGAGCCCACGAAGCGCCGCTCGATACACGAGCTCGACCGAGGATACGGCGTAGCGCGCAGAGACCGATACGTTCTCGGATTGCTCACCGCGTGTGAAGGTCCAACAGATCTTGCGCGACGTCCCGGGTACGAGGCACGCATGTTGGAGCAAGTCAGATGGCTTCGCCGGCTCGCCACGTGCGGCGACGTACGAGGGGCTCGCGACGGAGATGCGCTCGCCCATGCCGAGCTTGCGCACGATCATGCTCGGTTCGATCGGACCGACGACGTGAATCGCGAGGTCGAGGCCTTCCTCGATCAGATCGAAACCGCGGTCACCGAGGATGAGCTCGACCTCGACGTCCGGAAACTGCTCGAGGTACTGCGGAATGAACTCGGCGAGGAACGCCTGGGCGAACAATAGGGGCGAGCCCACCCGCAAGACCCCGCGAGGTGCTTTATGTGCGCTCGTGACCGCCGTCTCCGCATCCTCGAGGTCGGTCATCAGCTCGTCGACCCGGGCGAAATACTGGGCGCCCGCGTCCGTGAGGCGGAGCGAGCGGGTCGTCCGATCGAGGAGGCGAACCCCTAGCTGAGCTTCGAGGCGGGCGACGCGCTCGCTCACCGTGGACTTGGGAAGCCCGAGCGCGGTCGCAGCACGAGTGAAGCTCTTCTCGCGAGCAACCCGTACGAAAACGGCGACATCGTTGAGATCCATGGGGGCTCAGCGGGCCTGAAGTGCGGCCTGGAACTTCGGACGTTGCGACGACCGGACTGTTCGGTCAGCCGTACAGACTATTCGGGAATCCCGAACTGTCGAGGCGAGCTTTTCGATCATCGAATTGCGTAGAGGAATGGGGATGAGCACAGCAGTGATGGCCCGTACGGAGCGTGAAAAGAAGGGTTTGCCGCCGGCCGGGCCGAGCGACGAGCTCGAGGCCCGCACGGAGTCGGAGGAGTCCACCGAGGCGGCAACCGGACACAAGCCGAAGGGGAAGCCGCGTGCGCCGTTCGTGCTGGGCGGTCTCGTTCTCGCCGCAGCCACCGTCGGCGGCGGGTTCTGGCTCGCCGGCCGCGGAAAAGAGTCGACGGACGACGCCTTCGTCGAAGCGCACGTCGCCAACGTGGCTGCCCGCATTCCGGGCCAGGTCATGAAGGTCAACGTGAAGGACAACCAGCGCGTCCAAGTGGGTGACGTGCTCGTCGAGATCGACGACCGCGACGCGAAGGTGAAGCTCGACACCGTGCAGGCCGATCTGCTCTCTGCCAAGGCGAACCTCACCGCGATGGAGACGCAGCTCGCCCTGACGGAGAAGAACGTCACCGCGAACCTCCAGCAAGCCAAGGGTGGTGTAACCCAGGCTTCCGCGATGGCAGGTTCCTCGCGCGCCGGCATCGACCAGGCGAAGGCCGACGTCGAAGCGGCCGAGTCGCGCAAGGTACTCGCCGAGATCGAGTTCCACCGCTCGGAGAAGCTGCGCGCCGACGGCTCCGTGGCCCAGGCGGACCTCGACGCGAAGCAGGCCCTCTATGATCAAGCCGTAGCGGCCGTCACACAGGCGCGCGCGCGCCAGCAGAGTGCGGTCGTCGGCGTGACCAACGCCGCCGGTGGTATCGAGACCGCGCAGGGTCGACTCGTCGCCGCCCAGGCCGGACCGGAGCAGATCGAAGCGGCCCGTGCGAACGTGGCCGTCGCCCGTGCGCGCGTTGCCCAGGCCGACGCCGCCGTCGAGCAGGCGCAGCTCAATTTGTCGTACACGCAGGTGAAGGCGCAGGTCGCCGGCGTCGTGTCGCGCAGGACGGTCGAGGTGGGTCAAACCGTCGACCCGGCGCGCCCGCTCATGGCCATCACGGCGCTCGACGACGTCTGGGTCGTCGCGAACTTCAAGGAAGACCAGATCTCGGACATCCGCGACGGTCAGAAGGTGAAGCTCACGGTCGACGCGTTCGGCCGCAAGGAGCTCACCGGCCACGTCGACAGCCTCTCGGGCGGTTCGGGCGCGCGCTTCTCACTTCTTCCGCCGGACAACGCGTCGGGCAACTTCACCAAGGTCGTGCAGCGCATCCCGGTGCTCATCCACATCGACCAGAAGCCGGCGGAGCTGACGCTGCGCCCTGGCATGAGCACCTACGTGACCGTTCTCACCGGCCACTGAAATTCAGGTCGAGGAGGGCGCTGTGGCCGAAAAAGTCGAGCAGGGTGGAGGACTGGTCTCCGGCAACAAGGCCGGGATCACGTTCGTCGTCATGGTCGCGGCGCTCATGGCGCTCGTCGACATCACCATCGTCAACGTTGCGCTGAACGACATTCGCGCCAGCTTCGGCACGCCCGTCGATCAGATCGGCTGGGTCTCGACGGGCTACATGATGGCGAACATCGTCGTCATCCCGATGACCGGCTGGTTCCAGCGGCGCTTCGGCTTCCGACGCTACTTCGCCGCGTCGATCTTCATCTTCACGGTCGCGAGCGCACTCTGCGGTCTGTCTTGGAATCTGACGTCGCTCGTCATGTTCCGAGCGCTCCAAGGCCTCGGCGGCGGCGCCATCATTCCGACCGCGCAGACCATCCTCTTCGCGCGATATCCGAAAGAGCAGCACGGCATGGCCGGTGGTCTCTTCGGTCTCGGCGCCGTCACCGGGCCTCTGCTCGGCCCGACCGTCGGCGGCTACCTCATCGACTGGTCGACGTGGCACTGGTGCTTCCTCGTCAACGTGCCGCTCGGCGTCCTCGCCGTGGTCCTGGCGCTGCGCTTCATCGAGGAGCCCGGATTCAAGCCCTCCAAGGCGCCCATCGACGCTTTCGGCATCTCGCTGCTCGCCGTCGGAATGGCGTGCCTGCAATACGTCCTCGAAGAGGGCAATCGCGAGAGCTGGTTCGAGAGCACGCACATCACGGTGCTCTTCGCGATCGCGATCACGGCGCTCGTCACGTTCATCGTCCACGAGCTCGAGACGCCGCACCCGGTCGTCGATCTGCGCGTGTTCCTGAATCGCACCTACGCGGCGGGAACGGGAATCAACCTACTGATGGGCCTCGCGCTCTTCTCGGGCAACTTCCTCTTCGCCCTCTATTGCGGCTCGGTCCTGCACTACGCGGCGCTCGACATCGGCCGCGTATTCCTCCTCTCGGGCGCCTCGCAGATCATCCTCATGCCGCTCGTCGGGAAGTTCGGCGGCAAGGTCGACCAGCGCGCGCTCCTGTTGATCGGCATCGCGGGCGTCGCCACGAGCCTTTGGATGAACGCTCACCTCACGGATCAGGCGGGCGAAGGCGACCTCGTCCAGTCGATGTTCGTGCGCTCGGTCTCGCTCGCGTTCGTCTTCATTCCGATCAGCGTGATCGCCCTCTCGGACATCTCGGCCGAAAAGCGCGGCAACGCGACAGGTCTCTTCAATCTCACGCGCGAGCTCGGCGGCTCGATCGGCACGGCGTGGATGGGCTCGCTCATCGACCGTGGCTCCAAGATCCACGGCAGCTACCTGGCCGAGTCGGTGAATCCCTACAATCCGATCGTCCAGGAGACCATCGGCTCCATTCGCGGATCGCTCGGCACGATGACCTCGAGCAGTGAGCTCGTTCCCGAGAGCGTGCTTGCGGTCAAAGTGAAGATTCAGGCGATGGTCCTGTCCTTCCAAGACGGATTCAAGTCTGCGACTGCCGTGTTCCTCGGTTGTCTGGTTCTGCTCTTGTTTCTCAAGAAGGCCAAGGGCGGTCCCGTCGCTGGCGCGCACTGACGGGCCGTAAACGAGCTCTGCTCGAGGTCGATCCGCTCGAGCAGCTCGGCACATCGGGGGTTCTCGGCGCGCGATTCGCGACGTGAACTACATTGGTCCCCGTGAACGATGTGACCGACGATCCGCTCGGAGGAGATGCACTCCTTCGAGCGATGTTCGATGGCTCGGCTCTGGGGATCGCGTTCGTCGGCCAGACGGGGCACGTCATCCGTGCGAATCCGGCGCTCTCGCGCTTGCTCGGCTATTCGCAAGAAGAGCTCACGAGACTGCGCTTCGCCGAATACACGCACCCCGACGATCGCGAACGGGACCTCGAGCTCTTTCGCGAAATGGTCGCCGGCGGCCTGCGCGAGTACCGCATCGAGAAGCGCTTCATCCGAAAAGACGGCGGCACCGTCTGGGCACGCCTCACGGTTTCACGCGTGACGACGAAGGCAGGCGACGTCCTCGTCGCCATGGTCGAGGACGTCACCGAGGCTCGAACGAATCGAGAGCAGTCGAGCAAGCTGTTCTCGGCGCTCGGCGAACGCCTCAAGGAGCTAAGGGCCCTGCATCGATGGGCGAACGTACTCAGCCGCACGCAGCAACCGCTCGCCGAGTTGCTCCCGCAACTCGTCCTGCTCCTTCCACCGGCGTTCCGCGATCCGAGCCGCGCCGGTGCGCGCATCGTGTTCGACGGCACCGTGTATACGACGCCAGGTTTCGTGGACAGCCCGCTAAGCCTGGACGTGAAGTTCACCACGCCAAACGGCAAGCGCGTCGCCCTCGAAGTCTCGTATTCGTCGATGCCTCACGGTGAAGAAGGGACGGAGGCCTTCCTTCCGGAGGAGAAGATCCTCCTCGGCTCCGCGAGCGACATGCTCTCCGTCGAGCTCGATCGGCGCTCCGCCGAAGACGACCTTCGAAAGAGCCAAGAGCGACTGAGGCTCGCTCTGACGGCGGCCGAAATGGGCGTCTGGGAGTGGGACGTCGCTAGCGATCGCGTCGCCTGGTCCGAACAGCTCGCTCACTTCGTTGGCCACGAGACCGAGCTGAGCGGCCACTTCGGCGACTACGCCCATCTCGTTCATCCCGACGAACGCGAGTGGCTCTACAACTCGCTACGCGAGTTCGTCGACGGACCGAACGACTCCCTCGAAATCGAGTTTCGACTTGCACGTCCCGACGGTGGCTATCGGCGCGTGAGTGCCTCGGCGCTCCGCTACTGGAGTCGAGGCAAGGTCATTCGCGTGATTGCCGCTCTCTCGGACGTCACCCATCGGCGAATGCTCGAAGCCCAGCTGCGCCAGACTCAAAAGATGGAGGCCCTCGGCCTCCTCGCCGGCGGCGTCGCGCACGACTTCAACAACTACCTGAGCGTCATCGTCGCGTCGGCCGCTCTGCTCGCGGAGCAGCTGCCCGCCGACGATCCAAGACGCGAGCTCGCGGTCGAGATCGAAGGCGCGGCCGCCAAGAGCGCAACGCTCACGCGTCAGTTGCTCGCGTTCAGTCGCAAGTCACCCTTCCAGCCGTCGGCCATCGACGTGCCCCACCTCATCGAGAAGCTGCATCCTCTCCTCCAACGTCTTGCCGGCGACTCGATCAAGGTGCTGACCGACGTCGAAGACACGAGCGGTCGCGTATGGGCCGACGCTCCGCAGCTCGAGCAAGTGCTGGTCAACCTCGTCGTCAACGCGCGTGACGCCATGCCTCGTGGTGGCGACGTGCGCATTGGCGTGCACGCCGTGACGCTCGACGAACGTGACACGGCCAAGAACCCCGACGCCCGGCCGGGCTCCTACGTGTGCATCGCGGTGGTCGACAACGGCCGGGGGATTCCGCCCGAGCTCGTTCCGCACATCTTCGAGCCGTTCTTCACGACGAAAGAGGCGGAGAAGGGCACGGGCCTCGGCCTCGCCGTGGTCTTCGGCGCGGTCCAACAGGCGCAAGGGCACATCGTGGTCGACAGCGACGTCGGCCACGGCACCACCTTCGCGATCTATCTGCCGCGGATCATGACCGATCACGCGGCACTCGCCAGCGCCCCGGAAAAAACCGGCTAGAGCGCCGAACAGTTTGCGGACCGAGTATTTTCGCCGAGTTCCGAGCAGCGCAAGGCGCTCCGACGATAACTGCTCCTGCCAATTTGAGGAGGAGCAACGCAGCGCTGCGAAGGAAATCGGCGAAAAGACGACGGGAGCAAACGGTTCGGTGCTCGAGAGCGCTCGAACGCTCAAGCTCGATCGCGCGTCAGTCGTTCGTGCCGAGCTTGCGCTCGAGCGCCTCGAGATGAGCGCGCACTTCCGGATCGCTCGCGCGCAGGTGTTCGACCTTGCGAACGGCGCTCATGACCGTGGTGTGGTCACGGTTGCCGAAGGCGCGACCGAGCTCGGGGAAGCTGCACTTCAGGCGCTGCTTGCACAGGTACATCGCCACGTGACGCGCGAAGGCGATGCTCTTGTGGCGATCCTTCGAGAGAAGGTCGTTCGTGCGGAGCTTGAAGTGGTGGCAAACGACGCGCTGAATGTCGTCGACGCCTGCTTCGCTCGCGCGCGGACCGGCCGTGGCGGCGAGCTCCTGGCGCGCGAAGTCGAGATCGATCTGGCGACCGAGAAGCGACGATTTCGCCGCGAGGCGAATGAGCGTGCCTTCGAGCTCGCGGACGTTCGAGCGGATCGTCTGCGCGAGGTAGAGAACGACCTCGCCTTCGAGCTCGATCTGCTCCATCTGCGCCTTCTTGCGAAGGATGGCGACGCGCGTCTCGAGCTCGGGGCCCTGGATGTCGGCCACGAGACCCCACGAGAAGCGCGAGACGAGGCGCTCCTCCATGCGTTCGAGCTGCTGGGGGTACTTGTCGCTCGTGACGATGATCTGCTTGTCGCCCTGGTGAAGCGCGTTGAACGCGTGGAAGAACTCTTCCTGCGTCTGCGTCTTCGAAGCGAGGAACTGGATGTCGTCGACGAGGAGGAGATCGCAGCGGTCGCGGTAGCGGCTGCGGAACTCGTTCATCCGTCCTTCCTGGAGGGACTGGACGAACTCGTTCACGAACTTCTCTGCCGACACGTAGAGGATGCGCGAGCTCGGACGCTCTTCACGGACGCGATGCGCGACGGCGTGAACGAGGTGGGTCTTGCCGAGTCCGGTGCCGCCACAGAGGAAGAGCGGGTTGTGACGAGGACCGCCACCACCGGCGGCCGCAATCGCCGCCGCGTGCGCGAGCTGATTCGACGGACCAACGACAAAATTGCCGAAGGTGTATTTCGGGTTCAGGCCCTCGAGCGGCGGCGGCGTCACCGGCTTCTCGAGCTTCTCGGGCCGGCTCTCCATGCGAGGAGGCGGACGACGCGAAGCGGGGCTTTGGAATTCCTCCCCCTCGTGCGACTCGTCACCCACGCCATAAGCGCGCGCGTAGTTCGCGGCCGCGTCGAGGCGCGTGTCATCGCGCATGTCCGAGCCGTTGCTGCCGTTGCTGCCGTTGTACGTAGCCGGGCCTTGGGAGAAACGACGGCTGTCGGGCACGAGCGCGCGCGGGCGCACCGGCGAAACCGGAACGCCGAACGCCACAGGGCGCTCGAGATGTCCACCGACGCTCCACGCCACCTGCACGCTCCAGCCCGTCTGGCTGCGCAGGTAGTCGACCAACGTCGGAAGAAAATGCTGGTCAACCCACTCGCGCACGAACTCGTCGCGCGCTCGCAAGCTGACGATGCCGTCGGTCATCCCATCAAACTGAACGCCCGAAAACCACTGCTCGAAGCTTGCCGGTGATTTGGCTCGCGTGAAGGCAACGGCTTCGTTCCAGAGCGTGTCGTGCTGCATCTCCATCCGTTCCAGCGAAGACGACCAGACTGAACCCACAAGTTGTCCACAACCTGTGGAGAGTCCGCGAGCAGACCCATGGCATCTCGGGAAATAGGGCCCGGCTCTTACCGAACTCCATCCCAATGCCACTCAGCCAACCCCCGCTATGAGGGCTGGTGGCCAGTACTCAGGACAAAAATTCCCCCGCCGACATCCCGACGAATAGGCCGGGAACCCCCGCCCTCCCGACAGGAGCGACAATCAACGCGTTTACCCGAACAAAAGCCCGTCGTAACTGTTGCTACTAAGGACGGTCGATCGTGGATGAGGGCTCCGTTTCAATGAGATCGTAAACCGCGACTCGAGTTCCGGACAAGATCAGGACCAAGATTCCAAGATGATTCGAAATCAGGGGCCAAACTGACGGGCCAAGAAGACGCAGAGGGATACAACCTCACGGACGCGAAGTTACCGAAGTCGAAGCGCTCATCGCCGACCACCCGTCGTGACGGGAACGATGGAGGTAGCACCCTCGAATCGCCGCCGTCATGTCCATTGTTTCGAATGTAGGTAACCCAATGGAATACATCGCCTTTATTCCTTGTAAACCGCCTGTGAAATGCGTGATGTGCGCATGCAGGTTCGCAGACGGTCGGTAAGTCCTTGTCGTGCCTTCGTAATCGGAGCGCTACAGCGCGGTCACTCTCCACCGGAGCTCAGATCGCTGGGCTTTTGGGTGTCAAGAGTCGACGAAGTGCCGCAATTTCCCATGCCGCAGCGGCCGTCTTGCCGCGCGCGTCCTTGGTCTTCTCTCGCTCGACTCGCTGCGCTCGTCTCGCTCGTGCGTGCTCTGTGGCGAACCAGGGGCGCCTCCGAAAACTGTCCGCACCTCTGAGAACTGTCCGCGCCTCCGAGAACTATCCGCAGCGCGGCCGTGCGCTGTGGAACGACGCTCCCCTCCGAACTGTGAAAGAAGAGGGGCGCCTCCGAAAGTTGTCCTCGGGGCGGCGAGGTTGTTAGGGTCGGCCGCCGTGCAGGTCGTGCAGGCAATCCGCCCTAAATTGTCCCGTCTTCGCGGTCGATCGATGGCGACCGCGATCGCGATCGGCATCGGGTCGCTGACACACTCTGTCGCGGGCGTCGCGCACGCCGATCCTTCGTCGACTTCGATCGATCAAGGCTACGACCTGGGTGAGATACCTCAGCCTCGTGCGATCGCCATGGCAGGCGCGCAAGAAGCCTGGGGCGGATCCACCATCGCCGTCTTCAAGAACCCGGCGAACCTTCCTCTCTATCGCGTCTATCACCTCGAGGGACTCGCAGCTTGGGGTCCCGAGGCTCGACGGCAGACCTACGGCGGCGCTGTCGTCGACTCGAGTACGAGCCGATTGGCCGGTGGCTTCGGTGGAACGTGGTCCCAGATGGACCCCGACGGCATCAAGCGCAGCTGGGCCGATCTTCGACTCGCCATTGCGTATCCGCTCGGTGACCGTTTGAGCATCGGTGTCACCGGACGTTACCTGCGCGCCACACAACGCGTCGCTTCCGGACCTCTCGGGGCGAGCCTCGCGTCGGACGGCACGAGCGGCGATCCGATGGTGAACGAGTTCACCTTCGATGCTGGGGCGGCCGTATCGATTACCGAAGGTCTCCGCCTCGGCGTGCGAGGTCTGAACCTCACCGCTCCGTCGAGCACGCTCGCCCCCCTCGCCTTGGCCGGCGGCATTGGTTACTCGAACCAGACGTTCACCATCGAGGCCGACACGCTCATCGACTTCAAGACCAACGAGTCGACGCGCCCTCGCGCCATGGTCGGTGCAGAGTTCCTCGCCGCCGATCACTTCCCGCTCCGCGCAGGGTACCGGTACGACGACGGAACGAAGACGAACGCCGTGAGTCTCGGCGTGGGCTACATCGAGCGGAAGTTCAGCGTCGAGTTCGGCGGTCGTCGCGACGTCTCGGGCGACCACCCGGCGACGCTCCTCTCGATCGGCCTGCGTTTCTTCATCGACGCAGGCGCGGGCTCGGGCGGGCAAGACTCGCAGCCCGACTCGTTCTGAGATTAGGGCGACGTCCACACGCGCACGCAGAGGTCGTCGCTCGCGTGGCGAACGGCGAGCACCGGCGCGATCAGGCTCTCGGCCGGCGCTGACGGAGACGCTGGCTTGGGAGAGATGCCCACGGCGAGCAAACGTGACTCGGCGTCGGGCCCGCAAAGACGCGCTTCGGCGCGAACCACGTTCGTTCCGCCGCTCGATCCGCTCGGCGAGGTGGTGGCAGAAATGCGGCCCAGCGTGAGCGGAGTTCCGCGCGATGCGCCGAGACGCACGACGAGCGACCGCGCCCCTTCGGCGTCGGGCTCGGGGAGATCGAGCACGGTGCGAACGCGTACGGTGGCCATCTTTCCCGGCGCGAACGCACGGGCCAGCGCCTCTTTTTTCAGGTGCAATACGATGCCGGCCATCGTGTCGCGACCGAGAAGCGGGTACGCGCTGTGAGGTCGCCGTGCCGCGCGCTCGCTGGCGACGGCCTCGCCGGTGTCTTCCTCTTCGGCCTCGAGTGAGCCGTCGGCCACCTTCAGCAAGCGAACGTCGACGGCGCGCGGTGCGCCGGGGGCTCCGAAGGCCACGTAGAAGTCGAGGGACTCACCCTTCCAGTCGCCGCGAGGGAGATTCACCTCCTCGATGACCAGGAGCTTCTGTGGCTGGCCACGGACGACCTCGACGCGCACCCGGGAGACGCTCGGAAGCATGGGGAGCGGGGCGAGCGGAGGAGGAGGCGGAGACTTGGACACCGCTTCGGCGACAGCGGCTGGGACGAGTAGAGCGAGCGCCGCGACGGACGCACGTGCGATGCGAACGAAGCGCTTCAACCGAGCGCCTCCTCGAACGAGCGAGCAAGCGAGGGGACGACGTCGGACGACGCGTCGAGCGTCTCCTCCGAGAACGCCGGACCGCACGCGATGCTCGCAAGGTGCGTACCCGCACGCGGGTTGCGGAACCAGTCGTCGTCGAAGCGACTGCGAAGATCTCGAACGAAGCCGTCGGCCGTGAGCAGAGCCACGAGACGAGCCTCTTCGTCGATGCGCGGCTCCGGCCAAGCATCACGCATGGCTGCAGGGAGCGGAGCGCCGAAGACGCGGACGCCGAGCTCCTCGAAGGTTCCTGCGTCGGTACGTTCGTCGCCGAGAAGAAAGCGCATGGCGAGCGTGCGTGCGGAGAGGAGCATGGTCGTGCCGAGCGCCCGGCACTGCGATGCTGCGAGCCGAGCAGGCAGACCGAGCATCTTGCGCTGGAAGCTCGGCTCGGCGAGCGCCGCTGCGAAGGCGAAGCCGAAGCGGTGCGCGGAGATCGGATAGGGATCGCGCGCGAGCGCGAATGGCAGCGACTTCGCAGCTCCCGCCGTACGCACGGCGAAGCCCCAGGCCGCGGCCGCCCGCAGGAAGCTCGAAGCGCCGAGCGGCGCGGGGAGCTTCGGGACGAGCCGCAGGTCCAATGGGCGAACGCTGAGCGCACCGAACACCTCGGAGAGCCAGCGCGAGCCGAGATGCGCCGGCCATCCTTCACCGGCATGACGCGCGAGCGCCAGGTGCATCGCCGACGCCGCGGTCCACGGGGCCTCTTGCTTGCGGCGCGCGTCTTTCAGGATTTCGGTCGCGATCGCTTCCGTACGATCGAGCAGCGCCCGCGCCATCGTCACGAGCGTGCTTCGGGGCGTGGGACCGACGAGCGACGAAGGATCGGCGAGGCCCAACCGGCGTGCCGCCTCGAACCTTCGCTCGCGTCGTTCCTTGCGGGGCGCCGCGACGCGTGGGGCAAGCTCCCCTGCCCGCCCCAACGCGATGGCCGCGCGGGACGGATCGGGCGCCGAGAGAACGCCGACGCAGGCTTCGGCGTACGTCCTGAAGACGGCGGGGTCGTCGTTGCCGCGTGCCATCGAAGGACGCGCGATGCGCTCGTCGATGGCGTGAGCAGCATCCGCATCGTCGATGGTGAGCTCCTGGCCGATGCGCGTCTGGAGAAGCTCGTAGACCCAGCGAAGGAGCCCCGCACGCAGCGGGAGATCGAGAATCGAAGGCTTGGCCGCCTCGAGCGAGCGGTACGTGGTCTGACCCGCGGCATGGCGAACGCCGTCGAAAGGATCGAACGAGCGCGCCGCTTCTCGACCTTCTTTCGTGCGGAGCATCTCCGCGAAACGGGTGACTCGCTCCGAGGCGCGCCGAACGTCGCGATCCAGCGCGAAGAGATCGATCGGTCCTTCGCTCATCAGCCGTGCACGGAGGCGCGAAGGTCGCTTTCGGTCAGAGAGGCCACGATGGCGCCCTCGGCCTCGGCGAGCTTTTGCAGACGCGGGACGACTTCGGCTTCGAGCCCCTGAACGCCCTCGGACAACTCCGCGCTGCGCGCCGCCTGCGTGGCGAGATCCACGTACTGGCGGTAGTGACGCGCCTCGGCCGCGAACAGCTCCTCGTAGAACCCCCGAAGGTCCTGCGCGGTGCTCTCCGGCAGCGCCTCGAGCAGCAGCTTGAAGCGCTCGCACGAACGAGCCTCGATGAGCGCCCCGACGAGGAGACGATCGACCACGGGCGGAAGAGGCGACTTGGGCAGACGACTCACCGCCTTGCGGAGCTCGGCGGCGTAGTGGTCGACGGGAGGCGGACCGAGAGCCAGACCTCGTCGCTCGATGAACGCGACGACGCGACGAAAGTGATCGAGCTCCTCACTCGCCAGATCGGTGAGGGCGCGGACGAGCCCGAGATCGCCCGGATGACGGACCACGAGAGAGAGGGCGTTCGTGGCCGCCTTCATCTCGCAGTGGGCGTGATCGACGAGGACGCTGTCGAGATCGCGCACGGCTGCTCGCGCCCAACCAGGATCCGTCGGAACTCTCAGGCAAAACATCGGGGAAGGGAGATAGCACGGGAGCGGCCCGGCATCAGTCGGCGGGCGATTTTTCCCGCTTCGCCGACCCCACACGCCCCCCCATGCCGCGAAGCCAACCCCGACGAGGAAGATGACGACAGCGGTGAGCAAATACCCGATCGACAGGCCTCCCCACGCGATCACCACGGCAAGCAAGGCCGTGACGGCGCCCGAAAACGCCGCCTCGCGCCCACCTGCTTTCGGTCCGAACCGGCCGACGAGATAGCCTCCAGCAAACGATGCGAGCGCGAACGAGAGCGCATTCGGCAACGCGAGAATTGCGGTGATGCGCAGGCGTTCGGCGGACGAAGCGGCCGCGAGCTTCTCCGAGATCTCGGCAGGCGTGGCCGCGGCACCGAACTCGCGCGTCATGACCCTCACCACGACCGCCTGGGCTGCGTACGCGAGCGGAAGCCACGCCGCGAAGATGGCGATCGTGCCGAATCCCACCCAGTGCCACGGTGGGCGCTTCGCGTCGTCGTCCTCGACGTCCTGCGCGGGCCGCTCCGGCTCGGCTTTCAGGATGGGCAAATGACGGCGCTTACTCACGATCGGCCAGCCTAATCGATAGGGCGACGGCGCGCCCGGGAAGGTATGGTAACGAGCGTTTTCGACGATGGCAGCCTCATCCATTCCGCCGTTCGGCTTCGAGATCGATCCGGAAAAGAGCAGGACCGTGACGCCCATGCGCGTCCGCTTCTGCGAAACCGACCTGATGGGCATCGTCCATCACGGCAGCTACCTCGTGTACTTCGAGGCGGGCCGCGTGGAATGGCTCCGTCGCCGCGGCGTGACCTACGCCGATTGGGCCGCGCGCGGCTGGCACTTGCCGGTGGTGGAAGCGCATGCATCTTACAAGCTTCCGGCGCGCTTCGACGACATGCTCGAAGTGGAGACCACGCTCACCGAGCTGCGTGCGGTGTCGATGAAGTTCTCGTACCGCATTCGACGCGACGGCGTGCTTCTCAACGAGGGCTACACGCGCCTCGGCTGCATCGATCACCAGCACAAGCTGCTGCGCATCCCCGATGCCATGCGCGACATCCTGCTGGCGGGCGAGAGCGCCTGACCGTCAACCGCAGGCGGCGTACATCGTCGCGCACGTGAACGTGAAGAGCATCAGCACGACGATGAGCACGATGGCGATGATCATCGGAGCGGACGACGTGCGGGTGGGGCGAATCGGATAGGGCGGCCGCCACATCGTCTGCGGCACGCCGGGCGGCCCTGGATGGCCCGTCTGCGGAGGCACCGGAAACGCCGTCTGCAGTGGAGGAGGCGGCCCCGGCTGGCCCGTGCGCGGCGGCGCGTGCGGGTTGGCCATGGGAACGGGGATGGGCATCGGTGTGTGGTGGCTCGATCGTACCGACGGCGTCATCACCGTGCCCGCGCTCGCGCTCTGACGGCGCGCCATTTCGAGCGCGATCCAGAACTCGTCGATCGAGGGGAAGCGCGCGGTCGGATCGACGTCGAGCGCGCGACGGCACACGTTCTCGATCGCGTCGGGGACGTTCGCCCCGCGCTGGCGCGGCGTTGGCCGGACCGCGGGATCCGTGACCAGCTTGTAAAGCGCAACCGTGTCTCGCGCGTCGATGGGCGCGCGGTCGGTCAAGAGCTCCGTCAGCACGAGCGCGAACGCGTGAACGTCGGTCCAGAGCCCGATCGAACCCAGCCGGGGATCGAGCTGCTCGGGTGCTCCGTAGAGCCACGTGAACGACGCGAACTTGCTCCGCGTTCCCGCCGTTCCGTCTTCGCGCAGCACCTTCGCGATACCGAAATCGAGGACCTTCGCGCGCGCTGCGCCGCCTGGCGTCGGCGGCAGGAGGAACACGTTGCCCGGCTTGACGTCGCGATGCACCACGCGTCGCCGGTGCGCGACCGACAGGCCCGAAGCCACCGGCGCCAAGAGCGCGAGCGCTTCGTCGACCGAGCGGCCTCGAAGACCTCGACGCCGTCGATCTTCGAGATCGTCGTCGAGCGACCTGCCGTCGAGCCACTCGAGCACCATGTACGGCGCCCACACGCCCGCGGGCGTCATCACGCCGCCGAAGCTCATGGCGCGAACGATGTCGAGCGACTGCTGCGAGAGCGAGTAGAGCAGCTTCGCTTCCTCGCGGAACTTGCCGAGCAGCATCTCGCGAAACTCCGGCGCCTCGTCCGGCACCTTGAGCACCTTCACCGCGATGGGCTGCTCGAGCGCGAGGTGAAAGCCGCGATAGACGACGCCGAAGCCGCCCTCGCCGACGACCGCATCGAGACGGAACTGTCCGTCGAGCGTGGCGCCCACGAGGAAGAACGGGTCGGCGATGTTCGACGTCTCGTGCACGGCAGCCCGCCCGGAAGGTAGCCCATGCGGCCCCGGAATTTGATCTCTATCGGCCCGCGCTCGGACTCGACCGTGAAATCGATGCAGCCCGCCTCATCGCCGAGCCGAAGCATTCCGTGCCGCTGCAGGGATCGGCGCCACGACGTGCTCGAGGCGCGGCGAGCACGGTCGTTGCGTCAAATGGCAGCCGGGCGTTGGCCCATCCACAACGATCGGCGCGGTGCGTTTCGATCGCGCCGTGCACCAGGAGGCAGAGGCACCGCCATGGCAACCTACAACGCAAACGATCCCTACGTCCGCCAGCGCAACGTCGGCATGCCGGAAGGGATCAACCGACCCTCCACGCC
Organism: Labilithrix luteola; assembly: GCF_001263205.1. GTDB lineage: Bacteria > Myxococcota_A > Polyangia > Polyangiales > Polyangiaceae > Labilithrix > Labilithrix luteola. Next base: position 4,349,566 of record NZ_CP012333.1, on the reverse strand, counting down.
GAAATGGGTCTGGCCCGTCGTCGCCATCGCGGCGCTCGTACTGCTCGGGCTGCTCTTCTCGCGTGGCATGAATCGTCCGAGGCAGATGCCCGCGCCGACGATGGATCACCCGAACGAGCCGATGCGCGCACCGGATCACCCGGCGCAGCCCACGCGCTGAACGAGAGGCTCTCTCCGAGGCGCGCGCTGCGGAGGCGTGGCGTGCGCCTCGGAGAGGCCGATGCTCAGGGCGCGTCGAACGCGAAGAGGCCGACGAACGTCGGCTTGTGCACCTCGCGCGGCTCCCCGATGGGCGTGAGTGCTCCGGTGGATGCATCGATGAGGAAAGGCTGAACCGTGCCGGTGCCTTCGTTGCCCGCGAAGAGGAAGCGCCCAGCCTTGTCGATCGCGAAGCTACGCGGCGTTTCCCCGTTCGTCTTGGCGTGCGACGAGAGCGTGAGTTTGCCGGAGCTCGTGTCGACGGTGAAGACGGCGATCGAATCGTGACCGCGATTGGAGCCATAGACGAACTTGCCGGTGGGGTGCACGTAGACCTCAGCCGCCGTGTTGTCGTCGGTGAAGTCGGCAGGCAGCATCGACTGCGTCTCGATCGGTGAGAGCCTGCCCGTCGTCTTGTCGAACGCGTAGCTCGTCATCGTGCTCGCGAGCTCGTTCGTGCCGTAGGCGAACATCTCGCTCGGATGGAAGTCGAGATGACGAGGACCGGCCCCCGCGGGTGGACTCGCGTTGCCGCCCGTATTGGCGGTGAGCTTCCCGGCCGCGTCGAACGTGTATTGCGCAACGTAGTTGGCGCCGAGACACGGGACGAACGCGAAGCCGCCCGACGGATTCACGATCGCGAGGTGGGCCTTCTCACCGGAGTTCTTCGTGTCGGCGGCAACGCCGAGCGAGCCGTCGGCCTGGACCGGGAACGTCGAAACGCGCCCGGCACCGTACATCGCGACGAGCACGAACTTGCCGCTCGGGTCGAGCGAGAGATGCGTGGGACCATTGCCGCCGGACGGCACGGGATTGCCGAGGGGAGCGAGCGTACCCGCCGTTCGATCGAAGGAGAAGGCGAGCACCTGGCCGTCGTTGTTTTCGTCGACGGCGTAGACGCGGCCGCGCGCGAGATCGGCGGCGAGGAACGACGGGTTCGCGCCCGCCTCGAACGCGCCGGTGGACTGCCAGTCGCCGCTCGTCGGATCGACGCGGAAGACGTGGATCTTGCCGTCGTCGCCGCCCGTCATGGCGTAGAGGATGGTCGGCTTGGCGGGCGTCGACGAATCCGTTCCCGACGCGTCGTTGGCCTGCGATCCATCCGACGTTCCTCCACCGTCCGCCGAAGAGTCGCCGGGCGTGCGCGTCGAACCGCCCGCCGCGTCCGAACCGTCGTCACCACAAGCACCACAGACCAGAAGGCCGAGCGCGAGAGTGAACGACGACGGCGTGACCAAGGCGCGCAGCAAGCTCATCGCTCGAAGCTAGATGAGCGATCGTCGTTCGGCCACCGCTCTCAACGGCGCACGGCCTCGCGCGCGACGCGGAACGTGAGATTCCGTTCACCGCGGCGGACTTTTACGAGGACATCGTCATGAACGGGCCCCGAGAGGCGAGCGCGAGCATCGACGATCGAGGTCGGATGCACGCCGCCCACCTCGACCACGAGATCGTTCGGTGCGAGGCCCGCACGTTCGGCCTCGCTGCTATCGGCGACGGCCACGATGACGACCTCCGGACCATCGAGCCCCGCGGCCGTCTCGCCCAGCGTGACCGCCACGCCGCCGGTCGCGAGCGGCTCGCCGGTCGGTGATGCATCGCGCGAGAGCGAGAGCTTCACGCGATCCGTGGTTCGCCCCGCAACGACGCGAATGCCCGTCAGATGCGCACGGCCGACGTCGGGCGCGTAGGCCTCGAGCACGATGCCTCCTTCCGCGAGCTCGCCGAGGCGGAAGTGGCCCTTCGAATCGCACACGGCAATGCCGGCGAGCCCTGCACCCGACGCAGGCAAATAGGTCGGGACGGTGTCCTTCGACACGCGCGCGCCAGGAACGGGCTCGCCGCGCGCATCGACCACGGTGCCTTCGACGACGCCCTCTTCGGCGAGCTCCATCTTGCCGAGGTCGGTCGCCCGGCGCCCTCCCCTCTCCTCGATCGTCACGTCGCGCACGAGCGGCGCGCGGCCTTTGGCGCGAATACGCAGCTTGGCGCGTCCGGGAGGGGCCTCGGGGATCGTGAATACGCCTTCCTTGTCGGTGCGGGCGTGACGCATGCCCGTCTCGGTCTGCAGCGTGATCTCCGCGCCTTCGATGGTCTCGCGACGGTTTGCCCACACTTCGCCGGTCACGCTCTCGGCGGTCGTCAGCTCGACGTCGAGCTTCGTCGTCTCCGGCGTGGTCGTGACGATCTTCGGTGCGCGTCCTGGCGCGTGCACCTCGACACGCAACGCGAGGCCCTTGGCCGAAGTCAGCACGGCTTCACCTCGGGCATCGGTAAACGCCGTCACCCGAAGGCCTTCGCCCGCGTCGAGGGAGATGGCCGACACCTGCGCATTGCCGACGGGCGAACCACGATCGGCGGTCACGCGAACGGCGAGCGACTCGCGCGCCTCGGGAAGGACGATCTCCATCGTCTTGCGACCGCCGTCGGGCACGGAGATCTCGGCGCGTGCCGCAACCTGGGTGACGTCCTCGTCGCGCGACACGAGCACCGTGAGCGCTTCGGGCACCGAGGCGAAGCCGAACGAGCCGTCGGTGCCCGTCCGCGTCACGCGTTCGAGGGAGCCGCGCGTGGCGAGAACCGTGACGTGGGCGCCGGCAACGGGCTTGCCTCGAAGATCGACCACGCGCCCCTCGAGCGTTCCACCGCGAGCCAAGACGATGTCGGCGACCTGCGCATCGCGATCGGACACGAGCGTGACGACCTCGCTCATGGCCTCGACGTACTGCGGGTGCCGCACCAGGGCTCTCACGCGCCCGGGCGGAATCGGCGTCGCTTTGAACGTGCCGTCGCGACCGCTGATCCACGGTTCGACCTCCGCAGGCGCGAACGACCTCACCGCCGAGGGCAGCGTGGCAGCGAGATTCGCACCCGCGCGTGGGATGCCCGGCACAGGCCCCGGCATGACCCCGAGCTCTCCTGCCGGTATGAGCGGGCGCGGACCGGCGAGAGCCGCCGTGAAGTGTGCCTCGCGGAAGGAGGTTCGGTGGGGCTCTTCGTCGATGGGCAACCCTTCGAGGTCGGTGCCGACCACGCGGATCGTCGCGCCGTCGACCGGGTAGCCTCGTGCGTCGACGATTCGTCCGACGAGTCCACCGCCGCGAACCAGCGCGATCTTCACCTCCGCCGGAGGAACCTCTTCGATGCGCGTGGCCGGTTTGGCGACGTAGCCTTCGGCCGACACCGAGAGCGTCGACGAGCCCGGCGCGATCGGCCCGAGTGTCACGATTCCGTTCTTGTCTGTCAGACCTTCGATCGGAAACGGCGACAGGCCGCTCTCCGCGAGCGTGACCTTGGCTTTCGGGATGCCTTCGTCTTCGAGCGCGTCGACCACGCGGGCCGCGATCATCACGCCTGGACCGAGCTTCAGCTCCACGGCGTGCTCGTCCCCCTTGCCGACCGAAACACCGACTTCGATGGGTGAGATGCGAGCCCCCTGCACGGCGCGAAGGGAGTAGCTGCCGGTATCGAGACCGCCGATGCGCACGGTGCCCTCGGCCGTGGTCTCCGCGACTCGTGCCGGCCAGAGCGACGGCGACGCGACCAGAACACGTGCACCTTGCACACGTTTACCGGCTTCGTCGACCACGGCGACCATCAAGGCGCCCTGGCGCGAGAGCGTGATGGTGCAGACGCGCCCTTCCGGCACCCGCCGCTGGACGACTTCTTCGAAGCCCGTCGCGCGCGCCGTCACGACGTAAGGACCTTCGCCGAGACGGCTCACGTACGCGCGGCCTTGCTCGTCGGTGCGCGCGCCCACCGGGAAGGGATCCCCGCCCCGAATCTCGAGCTCGACATTCGCCATGGCCGCGCCCTGCTCGTTCTTCACGGCCACCTCGAGCGTGTGTGCAGCGCCGAGCTCGAGGTCGACGCGCCGTGCGCCCGAGACGACGACCACCATCTGCGAGGCGCGCGCACGTCCGGGCGCCTCGGCGACGATCCAATGTTCGGTATGTGGCAGCTCGCGAAGGGTGGCCCTCCCCTGCTCGTCCGTCTTCGCCTCGCCGGCCGCATGAGCTCGTCCGTCGATCATGGCGAACGCCCGCACGCGCGCCGAAGGCACCGGTGACTTCTCGCCGTCCGCCGTCTTGACGATCACGTCGAGCACGCCGTCGCGCTCGGCGAGGTTCTCGGGTAGCGGCGCGGCCGTGAGCTCCACGACGAGCGGTCGCACGACCGCGCCCGGCCAGCTCGCCACGTAAATCAGGCAGAGCACCGTGAGAAAGATGGAGAGGGCGGTTCGGACGCGCGACATGTGTGCCGACGAGCGAGCCTCCGGACTCTACAACCACAGAGGCGCGGACTCACGGCGGACGCGCGCGCGTTCGAAGGAGCGCTCGAAAGGAGCAACCAGATTCGGGCGGGACTGTTCCCCGAACTGTCCAGCCTGCGCCTCGTTCTGCTACGTTTTTCGAGTGCTGAAGCGGGCATCGGTTGCGGCGGTCGTGGCGGTGGTGACGTCGGGCCTCGCCGTCTTCGCAGGGTGCGGTTCGAACCATCGGCCCCCGCCCGCCGGCGATCCGTCCTACACGCCCTCCGGTGGAGGCGGAGCGAACGGCGGAGGCTTCGGCGACGGCGGACCGAAGGTGCCGCTCTGCACGAACAACGACGGCTCGTATTGCGATTGCGTCGACGTCCCGCTCTTCACCGACGCCCCGAACATGTACTTCGTGCTCGATCGCTCGGGCAGCATGGCCTCGGACGGTAAGTGGGATCAGGTCCGCGTCACCATGGCCTCCATCGTGAGGGCCCTCGGTCCACGCGCGAACTTCGGCGCGACGGTGTTCCCGGGGTACGGCCAGGAGCAGTGCTCGCCGCCGGTCGAGATCTTGCCCGTAAGGCCCGGTGATCCGCCTGGCAACGGAGACGGTCCGACCACCAACGCGCTCATCGCCGGGACGAACACCGGACCGAACGGTGGGACGCCGACCGCCGAGGCCCTGCGGTTCGTGCTCCCGAAGCTCCGAGCGCTCTCCGGCAAGTCCTTCGTGATCCTGGCGACGGACGGAGGCCCCAACTGCAATGCCTCGGCTGGATGCGGTTACACCGAGTGTCAGCCGAACATCGAAGACGCGCCGGGCTGTCCGAAAGAAGGCCCCCTCAACTGCTGCGAGCCGCCTACCGGCTATCGCGAGTCGTGCCTCGACGACGGCCCGACGACAGCCGCCGTGGGCGCACTCAAGACCGCAGGCTTTCCGACGTACGTGATCGGCATCCCGGGAAGCGCACCGTATGCCGCCGTTCTGGATGGGCTTGCCGTGGCAGGTGGTACCGCGCTCGGCTCGTCGCCCAAGTACTACGCGGTCGGGGCGAACGGCTCGACCGACCTGCTCACGACGCTGAAGAAGATCGCGGCGAAGATCGTCGCCACCTGCGAGTTCACGCTCACGGAGACCCCGGCCGACCCCAACCTCGTCAACGTCTATTTCGACGAGGTGGTGCTTCCGAAGGACAACGTGAACGGGTGGAAGCTCGAGGGTAACGTCGTCACGCTTCTCGGTACGGCGTGCAACCGAGTGATGGACGGCGACGTTCTCGGCGTGCGAATCGTTGCAGGTTGCCCCACGGTTGCGCCTCGCTGAGGAGCTCACCTGGATCCCACGTGATCCGCTGACTTCCGTGATCCGGTAGGGCACGATGTCCCTACGAAAATGACACGGGGGTCCGACGCATACACCGCCAAGATGGTCGCGACGACGCCCGTGGGCATCGCGCTCGTCGACCCGAAATTGGAGTTCATCGAGGTCAACGACGCCTTCGCCGCTCTGAGCGGTCGCCGCCCGGAGGAGTATCGCGGCCGACCTCTGCTCGAGGTACTGCCCGAAATCGGAATGCCGCTGCAGCGTGCGTGTCGCGAGGTCATGGCTACGCGTCAGGCGGTGAAGAACCTGGGGCTCTCGAGCACGAAGCCCGACGGTAGGGTGAGTTTCTGGCTCGCAAACGTCACCCCGCTCGCGAACGACGACGGCGCGATCGAAGGCGTGAACGTCACGCTGGTCGAGATGAGCGGCCCGCACACGCCGGACGAGGCGCTGAGAAGGAGCGAAGTCCGCTATCGCCGCCTCGTCTACGCAACCGCGCAAGTCATTTGGACCACGGACGCCGAAGGCAACGTGGTCGAGCCCATCCCCGGCTGGCAGGCCCTCACGGGCCAGAGCTTCGAGGACGTCCGTGGCTTCGGGTGGCTCAACGCGGTTCATCCCGAAGATCGCGCGACCACGCTCGCCAGCTGGCACGCCGCCGTCCAATCGCGCGAGACGTTCGAGTGCGAACGGCGCATACGACGCAAAGACGGCGAGTGGCGCCACATGTTCGCGCGCGCCGTGCCAATTCTCGACGAGGGCGGCCGCATCCGCGAATGGGTCGGCGCCGATTCCGACATCACCGATCGCAAGCTCACCGAGCTCGCGCTCCATCAACAAGAAGAAGACCTCCGCCTCATCACGGAGGCCGTGCCCGTTCGCATCGCGTACGTCGATCGCGAAGAGCGCTACCGGTTCGTCAACGCCGCCTACGAACCGCACATGGGGGCCATCGAGGACATCGTCGGTCGCACCGTGTCCGAGGTGATGGGCGCCGCCGGCTACGCGAGGCTCGAGCCGCACATACGCGCCGCGCTCGCGGGCAAGACCGTCCACTTCGACACGACGATCGGCGACGGACCGGCGATGCGACATCTCTCGGTGTCGTACGTCCCGCGGTTCTCCCACGAAGGTGACGTCCTCGGCTTCCACGCGATCTCGAACGACGTGACCGAGCAGCGCCGCTTGCAAGAGCAGCTGCACCACTCGCAAAAGCTCGAAGCCGTCGGACGGCTCGCTGGCGGCGTGGCGCATGACTTCAACAACCTGCTCACGGTCATCCTCTCGTACGCGTCGATCCTCGAAGAGCGCTCGTTCGCGAACGAAGCCTCGCTGCGCGACGTCCGCGAGATTCGACGCGCGGGCGAGCTCGCCACGGGTCTGACGCGCCGGCTGCTCGCCTTCGCTCGACGCGACGTGGTCAACGCGCGCGTGCTCGAGGTCAACGCGGTCGTCGCGAACGTCGAAGGCCTGCTGCGCCGCGTGCTCGGAGAAGACGTCAAGCTGACCGTCGCCCTCGGCCCCTCACTCCCGAAGGTGTGCGTCGACTCCGGCCAGCTCGAGCAAGTGCTCGTCAACCTCGCGGTGAACGCGCGCGACGCCATGCCGAACGGCGGTAACCTCACCGTCGACACGGCCTACATTTCTCTGTCGGCCGCGGAGGCCGCGCACGTTCCCGATGCCACGCCCGGACCGCACGTCGTCTTACGCGTGACGGACAACGGCATCGGCATGACCCCCGAAATCCAGGCCCGGATCTTCGAGCCGTTCTTCACGACCAAGGCCGCGGGCGAAGGAACGGGGCTCGGGCTCTCCACCTGTTACGGCATCGTTCGACACGCCGGTGGGCACATGCGCGTCAGCTCGCTCCCCGCGCACGGAGCCCGCTTCGAGGTTTGGTTGCCGGCGGTGGAGGCCGACGCGAACCCGTCGACCATTCCTCCGCGCTCGTCGGTGGCGCGCGGCAACGAGGTCGTCCTCGTCGTCGAAGACGAACCTCGTATCCGAAGGCTCGTCGTGCGCGCCGTGCGTGAGCAAGGCTACACAGTCCTCGAGGCCGGCAACGGCGTGGAAGCGCTCCGGCTCGTCGAAACGAACAACGGCACGGTCGACGTCGTCGTTACCGACGTGGTCATGCCCGAGATGGGCGGACGCGAGCTCGCCGAGCGCATTCAGGCGCTATGGCCGAAGATCGACATCATCTACACGTCGGGCTACGCCGAAGGCACCTTCTTCGAAGACGTCGCGTCGCGGTCGGACGTGCACTTCCTCGCCAAGCCGTACCTCGTCGACACGCTTCTCGACCTCGTGCGCCGCGTTCTCGATACGCGCCGCGAGAGCGAACGAATCAGCGCCACCGGCTCGTGACGACCGTTCAGTGAAGGGTGTGCCAGCGCCCTTCGTGCTCGATCTTCGCCATCTCCGGCTTCTTGAGAGCGCGAAGTCCCAAGTGAGCGCGTGCGCTCGCGGGGCCGTCGGTTTCGTCCTTGGCCTCGACGAGAGCACGGGCGCGAAGCGCGTCTTCGATGGCCTCTTCGCGCTCCCAGCGGTCGAGGATGGCCTTCGCACGGCGACGCTTGCGGACATAGGCAGCGCCGAGCGCGCCGATGCCGGCAACCCAGATGATGCCGCCGCCGGTGAGGATGGGGAGCATCGTGTAGCGGCGTTCGAGATCGCTGCGCCACTGGAACTCGAGCTTGCGAACGTCGCTACCGTAGGCGTCGTTGATCGCGCGCTCGAAGGGGCTGCCCTCGCGGACACGTCGGATGAGCGCCGCGAAGCGCGCCTTGTCGCTCTGGCGCATGAGGAACGCCATGAAGTCGGCGCTCTGCGCGTAGGCGATGTTCACCTCGAAGTGGTCGGTCGGGAAGTTCCGGTCGATCTCGGAGAGCGGAAGGAGCGTGCCCGAGATGGTGGCATTCCAGAGCACGCGGAGGCGGTCGTAACGGCTTTCACCCGAGAGCGCCATCGCGAGGCCCTCGTTGAACCACGTAGGAACGTGCTGACCGAGGACGGCGTCTTCGAGCGCGAGGTGCGCAAGCTCGTGACGGAACACGCGCTCGAGCTCGACGGCTTCACCACCACGCGGGGCGAGCATGCTCAGCAGAATGAGGCGAAGCCTGGGATACGCAACGCCGTCTGCATAGTCCGGCGGAGGAGCCTCCGGCGGCGCGAGCCTCGCCATGTCCGAGACGGTCGGCGCGACGCGAATCTCGATCCGCTCGAGCACGTTCTGGCCGAGGGCATCGGCGAGCTCGGCGCGCACCGACTCGGCATCACGAAGAAGCGATTCGACGCGTTCGGCCGCCTGTGGCGGATACGAGAAGCGGAGCCACCCGAGATCCTTGGTGATGTATCCTGCAGGCAACGGCGGCACGTGCGCCTGCGCCGCTGACAGAACCACCGGCACGTCGCGCGGGAGCGTGAGCGCCGGACCATTCGAAGGTTTCGCCGGGGCCGTCGCCTCGCCTCCGCCTCCACTGCCGCCGGGAAGGGGCGCGAGTTCCTGGGCCTGCGCCACCCCCGTCATACGGAAGCCGAACGCCAGCACGAAGGCGGCGAGGAACGAGAGCCAGTGGCGAACGCGACGCATCACCTTCTGTCCGATGCTGGATGCGCTCCGTGAGTGGCGCGGCGCGTGCGATGGCTCCTGCCGAATCACTACGGGACCCTCATCTTAAGATGGATCGAGTCCGAGCCTGTGTCCTGGGTGGCGAGGTAAACACCCCCACCAATGAGCACAGCAGCACCGACCGCCCCCAAAACCAGGGCGAAGCATAGAAGGGCTTGGCCTCTTCCTCGTGCGGTCGCATGACCGCCGGCGGTGACGGTCGAGTTGCTGCGGCAGGGGCGGCAACGGTGCCCCCCGCAGGCGCAGGTGCGGCCGCCGAGGGGAAACGGCGCTCGACCGAGGAGACGACCGAACGCCACCCCTGCGGTCCTCGCACGCCGGGTTCGGGCGAGTAGCGCGCGGCGTCGAACTCGCGGGTGTCAGGGAGGAACAGGCGAGCGGTGACCGCTTGTGCTCCGATGGCCGGCGCGTTCGGGGCGGCCGGCGCGCCCGCGTCGGCCGCTGGCGCAGGCGGTTGCGGAGGAGTCTCGACGGTCACGACGAGGAGCCCGGAGACGTGGAGTTGATCGGCGAGACTACCGAGCAATCGACGACTCGGCGCATCGTCACCGGTGATGGCCGCGCGGAGCTCGGCGAGCTCGCGCACATCGGCGACTGCGTTCTCCGCCGGCGCCTCCCCGGCGAGCACGCGCGCGTGCGCTTCGTCGACGGTGGGAGGTCGAAGCCGACTCGCGTAAACCGCACGCGCCAGCATGAACGCTTCTTCGCGGGCTTCACCGAGCGAGAGAACGGCGACGCCTTTGGCCGTCGCGTTGGGCGACGGCGTACTCGAGGCAACCGGCGCAAACGGACTCGCAGCAGGCGCCTTCGGCGCGGGTGTCGGCAACGTGGGTGTTGCCTCGCTCGTCTGCGCGAGCGCCGCGTCCGTGACGCAAAGCATCGTGAGCGAGAAGCCGAAGACACTCGCCAGGCGCGTGAGCCGCGAGTCCAAGGCGCGGTTCGAGACACTCGTTCGGATGGTTCGGCTCACGGAAGTCGCGCCAATGTAAGCCGGGTGGAGGGCCCGTCAACGCGGTTCGGGCAGGATTGCGTCCGCAATCCAAGCGTGGATGGGCGCGGATTGCCGGACTTCACGACGAAGCTCCGGATTTGTGTGGAAAAGTGAAAGCCCTGCGAGCAAAACGCCCGCCGCTAGGGGAACCCCGGCAATGGCGAACGGCCGGAGGCGAGCGAACGAACGCGCCGACACGATGGTGGAGACCACGCCAAGGGCGAGGACGTCCACGAGCGCGGCCGCTGTATGGAGATTGGGCGCGCGCCCGGTGCGGACTCCGACGAGCACGAGCGATAGGAAGGCGGCCACCCCGGCCACGCCGAACACGACGCGACGAAGGGGCGAGTCGAGCTGGCGAAGGACGCGCATTCCGCGAGCGGCGAGCAGCGCCAGGGCGATGCCCGAGACCACCGCGAAGATCGCGAACGTGACGCCGGCCAAACCATGGTGGTGCGTCTTCGCGCGAAGCACTCCGCCGAAGACCGAGAGGAGTCCGAGCTCGAGCACCGCCCACCAGAGGACGCCCGCACCGAGCAGTGCGACGTGCTCCCCGCGAGGATGCGGAGGCCGACACGCGCACGCCGGAAGATCGTCACGAAGAGGATGCCGAGCGGCGTCATGAGCGCAGCGAGCACGAGCCACTGGGGAAGCGCGTGGAGGAGCGAACTGTCCTCGCTCATGCGCATCTCCGCGGGCACCGAAGCGAGGACCGCCGCGACGGCGCCGCCGCCGATCACCGTGCCGAACCGCGTGACGAGCGACGCGCCATCGTCGTCTTCCTCGAGCGGTTCTTGACCGAGCTTGGGAGGAGCGGGGGCAGGCGTCATAGGAAGAGAAGAGAGAGAGCTCGACCGCGCACGAAGAAGCGCGGAACGCGGACTCTACCGCGTAGGGGGTAACTGACTACTCAAAACGGCTCGACCGGCGCAAGCGGGGGAATGGCGAGAAGCGCGTCCGCACGCGCCAGAGCGCGAGGATCGTCGCACTCTGCAAGCCCGAGCCGCACGGCCGCCGACGGGAGCAAACCGCCGTAGAGGACGCTGGCGAGGGCTCGCCGGGGCACGCGAAGAGCCGCGCCGCGCGAGGCTCGAGCGCGTGCACGGCCTCGCTCTACGCGGATCGACAGCGCGAGCGTTTCCTTCGCGTCGAGCTCGGGGACGACGACGAGGTCGAGCCGACCGTCGGTGAGGTACCCACGCGCTTCGATGGCGCGCACGATCCCCTCCGCCGATCCATCGATGCGCACCATCGGCCCACCGACGATCGTGCCGAGATCGTGTTCGACGATCTCGGTGCCGTGGCGACGAGCATCGGGATCGACGAGCGCGAGCTCGAGAGCATCGGTCGCGTCGACCTCGAGCTCGATGCTCGCGATCTGATCGCGCAGCCCTCCGAGCGCACCGAGCAACGCGCGACGGGCTCGATCGTCCATAGACACGAGCTCTTCGACGAGCACCTTCGTTTCGGCGTGCGGTTCTTCCTGCGCAATCGTGAAGGCGACGTACCCGGTCGGGCCCCCCGCGCTCGTTCGCACGATCAGATACTCGACGCGTTCGCGCATGAAGCGTCGCTCCCACGCATTCGCCGAGCGCTCGATCCAACCGCTCGTTCGTCGTGCTGCGCGCTCATACACGCGGGTGACGGCTTCGCGGTCCTCGGCGCGGAGACGACCGACACCATCGATGGCGAGCGCTCGCCACGACGCGGGAACCGACGCCGGATCGAACGCCAGTCGCCGTCGCGAGGTCGTCGGACCGTAGCCAAGCCGCGCGTAGTACCCCTGACGGAACGGATAGAGCATCGTCAGGGCGTCGCCACGCGCGTGCGATCGGACGTGAAGGTCGTTCAAAAGGCCCGTGCCGACGCCGAGACCACGGGCCTCGAGGGCCACGGCAACCGAGGCGATGCCGCCCATCCGAACCTTTCGGTTGCCGAACCAGGCGCCCATGGCGAACAGAAACGCGTGGCCCACGATGTCGAACGTGGCGGAGGCCCCGCGCCGCGGCGATCGGTCGGGACGGCGCTCCGCAACCACCAGCTCTTCGAGGCGACCGTAGAGATTCGATTGGAATTTCCGGCGTCTCTCCTCGGCCCCCGACCGTCCGGGTAGGCCGCCATGTGGATCTCCACGAGCCGATCGAGGTCTTTTTCCGAGGCAGATCGGAAGCCCAAGGCCATGTCCGGGATTCTCGCCGAGACGTCTCCCCCACGCCACGTTTGCCGGAAATTGGACCGTCCGTGATCGAGGATGCTAGGCCCGGTATCGATGGCAGCCGAACCGTCTCGTGGCATGCACGTTGGCCAAGATGGAAGCATGAGGCTCGGGGGAGCACGCGCGGACTTCGTCGCATCGCTCGGGCGAAAGGTGACGGACTTGCGGAGTGCGCTTTTGCGCGTCCGCGAGACCCCCACGGATACGGGCGCACGCGACGATCTCCGTCGCAAGCTGCACGCCCTCGCATCCGGGGCGAAGCTCATGAAGTTCGACGCGATGGAGCGAAGCATCTCCGACGCGCTCGGAATGCTCGACCGCACGGCGAAGGAGGCCGCCCTGAGCGAGGCCAACCTCGATGACCTCGAGCAGGTCCTCGAAGATCTTCCTGCGCTCGCCTGGGGCGAAGAACGCCACCGCCTAGCGCACAGCATGCCCGTCCCGAAGACAGTGACGGCCACCTACTCGGCGCTCGTGATCGGCGCGCCGAGTGTCGCCGAGGCGCTCCTCGAACGGCTCGACGGGCGCCCCACGTTCGCGTGCAAGGTCACCCCCGACGCGCAGGCCGCCTTCGACCTCGCTCGCGCGAATGATCCCGACCTCATCGTGCTCGACGGCGATCTCGACTACGCGCCCGAGCTCGTCGAGGCGCTCATGGACGACGCATCGACCGAAGGCGCGCCGATCGTCGTCGTCGGCAGCTTCCTCGAGTCGAGCGAAGCCGCGCGCTTCGTCGCGATGGGCGTCGCGAAGACGCTTGCGAAGCCGATTTCGCGCGACGCCTTGCGCGACGCCTGCGAGCGCGCCCTCGAACCGGCACGTGTCTCCGCCGCGCCCGCCACGCTCGGCGAGCTCACCCTCGACCAACTCGGAGAGTTCCTCGCGGGCGAGCTGAAGAACGCGCTCGTCGGCAAGGTCGACGCCAAAGGTCGCGACGAACGCATCGCTCTCGGCGAAGGCACCGAAGTGCTCTCGGCACTCTGGGGCACCATCGCTCGCGTGCGCGAAGTCGTGACCTCGCGCACGAACGGCAACATTCGCTTCGACCTGAAGGGCCCCGAGGGCGCGCTTGCCATCGCTTCGCCCCTCGACGAGCTCGACGTCGCGCGCGCCGACCGCGCTCGCGCCCGTGCCCGCGGCGCCGGCAGCGAAGTTCGTCTCACCGGTCGCCGCGTGGTCGTCGCCGACGACGATCCGGCCGTCGTCTGGTTCATGGCCGACCTCCTCCGCACCGCGGGCTGCGTCGTGCACGAGGCCTTCGACGGCGAGCAGGCGCTCGAGGCGGCGTACCGCACGACGCCCGACATCATCATCAGCGACGTGCTGATGCCGAAGGTCGACGGCTTCTCGCTCTGCCGCGCGCTCCGGCGCGACGTTGCCCTGCGTGACGTTCCGGTCGTCCTGCTCTCGTGGAAGGAAGACCTCCTCCAGCGCGTGCGTGAGCTCGGCGCCGGCGCTGCTGGCTACGTCCGCAAGGAAAGCGATACGCGCGCCATCGTTGCTCGCGTTCGCGAAGCGCTTCGTCCCCGCACGCGCATCGAGGCTCGCCTCAGCGAAGAGGGCGAGGTCCGCGGCCGTCTCGACAGCGTCAGCGTCCGCACGCTCCTCGAGATCGTGTGCGCCACGCGTCCGGACGCGCGCGTCTCGGTGCGCGACGCTTCGTTCCTCTACGAAGTCGAGATCCGCAGCGGCGCTCCGCTCCGCGCCACGCGCACCTCGAGCGACGGCAGCTTCCTCGGCGGCTCCCGCGTGCTCTCCCTCATGCTCGGCGTCGGCGCCGGCAAGTTTACCGTCGCCACGAGCACGTCGCCGATCGATGCCGACCTCGACGGCAACCTCGCCTCGCAGCTCGTCAAGCCGATTGCCCGTGCCCGTGCGGCCACGGCGCTTCTCGCCGGCTCGCGCCTCCATCCTCTCGCGGCGCGCTTCTCGAGCTCCGAGGTCGCACGCATTCGCTTCGACGACACCTCACTCCACGAGTACCTCCGCGCCACGCCGGTGCATGCGCGCGAGCTCGCTCTGCGCATGGCCGAAGGGATGTCGCCCCGTCGCCTCGTGCTCGAAGGAGCATGCGAAGCGTCGCTCGTCGAAGACATCGTGTGCGACCTTGCCTCGCGCGGCGTCGTCATCGGCATCGAGAACGAAGAGGGCTACGACTTGCTGGGCCCCGCGATCGCCGAGCTGGCGAGCCAGGGCGATAGCCGAGCAGCCTTCGCACCGCGCACGCAGACGCCCGTTCCAGCCAGCGCCGAGCGCGTTCGTGACGAGGTCGTGCACGAGGAACTGACGCACGCGGAGCTCTTCGGCGACGAAGAGAACGACGTCTCGCCCACGGCGTGCACGGTCGACGCGGCGCCCTTCTGCGAGAGCCCCGAGCCGCCCGCGAGCGCGACGTCGCTCGAGGACGCCGTGATGCGCGAAGTGAACCAGCGTTCGCCGGTGCCGGCCGACGTGCTCGAGTCGAGCTCCGAGCGCTCGAGTGTCGACAAGGTGCTCGTCGAGCCGTCCGAGCTCAAGCAGCGCCTGTCTCCGCTCCCGTCGCTCGCCGACGAAGACGAAGAGAGCTCGTGGCAGGAAGGAACGCCCTCGCGCGACGAGATCCTGGCGATGGCCGAGGCCACCGTCATCGACGACACCTCGTACGGCGAACGTGAACTGTCGGTTCCCGTCGCCCTCGAGCCGTCGCGCAGCATGCCCCTCGCGCCCGCCGAGTCCGAGCCTTCCAAGGCCGACGACGACGCGCGCGACGAGGAGCCGAAACACGCGGATGACGCGGAAAACAGCACAACCACGAAGACGCCCTTCACGGCCGTCACGGCGCAGGATGCGGCAGAGGCCGGCTTGCCGAAGGCGCGTCGCAGCTGGCCGATGGTCGCCTTCGTGACCGCCACGGCAGCCGTCGCCTGGGGCGTCATGCACTTCACCGGATCCGAGGCGTCGCTGCCGAAGCAGGTCGAGACCTCACCGCCCCCGGCACCGACGACCATGACCAATGGCGTTTCGACCGTGGGCGTGACGTACGCACCGGTCGCGGCGGAAGCCACGGTCACCGCGGGCCAGGGCGTGCTCGACGTCACCGCCCGCGAAGGCAGGGTCATCCTCGTCGACGGCGTCGAACGCGGACGCGGCTCGGTCACCCTTCCCCTCTGGGCCGGAGCCCACGAAATCCGCGTCAGCGGTGAAAGCGACGCCCACCGGACGGTCGACGTTCGCGAGGGCCAGGTCGCCCGCATCGTCTTCTGATCGAATCGGCTTTCGCCTCGCTTTCCGCGAAGCCGGACCCGCGGTAAGAGCCGCGTCGTGAGGTTCGTCTCGATCGCCCCCCTGTTTCGCGCGGCTCACGCGGCGCTCGCAGCGCTCGCGGCAGTCGTGGCGCTGCCGGCGTGCTCGCGATCGAATGACTCCGGCGCGGCTTCGTCATCGGTGGGGAATGCTGCGAGTAGCTCGGCCGTGTCGCTGGCGGCCAGCACCACGAAGGGCGCGTCGAGCGGCCCCTCGCAGACTGTCGTTCTCGACTTCGTGAACGCCGGGCCTTCGTGCTCGTTCGGCCATCGAGGCACGTTGCTCGACCTCGGCGATTCGACCATGCGGTCGCGTATGTCGGTGGGCAAGGCCGGCTCGGGTGACGTCGAAATCCGCGAACGCGAAGGCTCGAACTGGGTCAGCATGCGCGGTCGCTCGCTCGCGCTCTCGTTCGTCACCACGTCGGACCCGAAGGCGGACAACGGTGTCGTGGTCGAAGCGCGCATGCGCGGAGGCGCGGCGAAGAGTGCGTCGATCTTCCTGAACGGCAAACCGCTCGGCGTCCTCCCGCTGACCAAGGGCGAGACCAAGACGGTGTCGGCGCGCGCGGCCAGCGTTCCGCTTCTTCGCGGCGCGAACGAGCTGCTCGTGCGCTTGAACGGCGGCGGCAAGGGCGTGCACGACGAGCTCGCGGAGATCGACTGGATCCGCGTCGGCCCCATCGACGACGACACGGCCTACGCCGCGCCGACCCGCAACGACGCCATCGCCACCATCGCGATCGGAGGGCTCGCCAAGCGAAGCATCACGCTTCGCGCGCCAGGCTTCGCACGCTGTTCGGGCTTCATTCCGAACGGCGCGGTGCTCGAAGGACAGATCGGCGTGACGGGCGGCGAAGCCGAAGCGGAGGTACGCATCGTCGGCGATCGCGCGGAGCCGCGCGTCATCGGCAGCTTCAAGCTGGGCGGAGAAGAGTCCCCCGCCTGGCGTCCCATCTCGCTTCCTCTCGGTGACGTCGGAACGCTCGCGGGCGTCGAGCTCGTCGCCAAGAGCAGCACCAAGGGCGCGCGCGTCGTGTTCGCCGAACCACGCGTGCTCGTTCCGGCGACGCCCGCGCCTCCCAAGGTGGCCACGTCACGCGGCGTCATCGTCGTGGTGCTCGGCACGGTCGCCCCGAAGAGCTTGTCTCCGTACGGCGGCGCGTTCGCCACCCCCGAGCTTGCCGATCTCGCCCAGCGTGGCGCGGTCTTCGAAACACATCGCGCATCGACAACGCTCGCCAACGGCGCCGTCGCCTCGATGCTCACCGGCCTCTTGCCGCGCGAGCACGGCGTCGCCGACCCCACGGCGGCCTTGAATTCCAGTGGTTTCACGATCGCCGAGGCAGCTCGCCAAGCCGGCGTCGTCACCGCGATGTTCACCGCGAACCCGACCACGGGCGCAGCCTTCGGCTTTTCACGCGGCTGGGAAACGTTCGTTGCCCACGGCCTTGGCGAAGAAAACTCGTCCACGGCGCTCTTCGAGGACGTGAGCCACTGGCTCGACGGCCACAAGGACGATCGCTTCCTCGTCGTCGTTCACGCACGGGCGGTCACCCCCCGTGGGACGTCGCCAGCGAGGAGATCAAAGAGCTCCCTCCGAACGGCTACGCGGGCGCGCTCGATCCGAAACACGCCGGCGAGATGCTCGCCAAGGCCCGGCGCGCCGCGTCGCAACGTCTCTTCACCGACGCTGATCGCGAGCGCGCATTCGCCCTGCACGGCAAAGCCATCCTCGCCCACGACGCCGCCCTCGGCCGCCTCGTCGCCCACGTGAAGGGCCTCGGCCGCGACGTCGACACGACGTGGATCGTCACGGGCGACGTGGGCGTCGACGCGGCGCACATCCCGTTCATCGACGACGACTCGCTCGACGAAGCTGCCCTTTCGGTTCCGCTCGTCGTCAAAGCCCCAGGCAGCCCCGCGCACACGCGCGTCTCGACGCCGACGACGAGCGTGGACGTCGCGAACACGGTCCTCGAAGCCTTCGGGCTCCCGCCCCCGAAGACCTTGCACGGCGAAGGCCTCTGGACCCTCGCCGCCCGCTCCGGCGACGCCGTCGCCCGCCCCATGCTCGCCACCACCACGTCCCGTTTCTCGGCACGTTGGGGCAACTTCGTCCTCGCCGGCCTCCAAGGCCGCGACGGGAAGCTCTGCAATGTCCCCCTCGAGCCCGACTGCATCAGCGACGTCCGGGCGACCCACCCGCTCGCCGCGGAATTGATGCGCGGCCTCGTCGAAAGCCAGCTCGGCTCGTCCAAGCTCCCGCCCGGGCCCCGCTCGAACCCCGATTCCGCCGCGGCAAGCGCACTTCGTTTGTGGGGACGCTAGCCTAGCGCCTCTCGAGCGTGCTAATTGGGGTCCCTCCTGGTGCGAGCTCGTCCGCGAGTCCGTTCCTCGGAGAGGTGACCGAGTGGTCGAAGGTGCATGATTGGAAATCATGTGTACCTGCAAGGGTACCAGGGGTTCGAATCCCCTCCTCTCCGCTAGTTTGAGTCTTGTTCGAGGGGGAGCTGCGCCTCCCCCTCGAGCTCCCCTCGCCCCCAGCGCGATTTCTGAAGAGCCGCGCAGACTGAACGGCACGCGTAACAGGCGGCTGGGTTCGTTCCCGGGGGGCTGGAGGCGGTTGCCCCTCCACCTCGCCTCCCCGTCGCCCCCGTCGCCCCCGTCGCGATTTGCGTGAGTCGGCGCTGACTGACATGCCGCGCGAATCGGCAGGTTGAACCTGACTGGCGTTGCCGCGTAACTGGAAGTCACGGACCTCGACCTCTGCGCGGCGCGGCATGGGGATGAGTGATGGCGCACCTCTCACGTTGGCTTCTCGGTATCGTCGTAATGGGGTCATTCGGCTGCGGAGCAAGCTTTCCGAGTCACCGGCTCGAAGGTGAGGAGCAGATCGCCTCCAGGGAGAAGGACGCGCAGATGCGGGCCCTGTGCACTCGTCATCCGGAGTACGCGCCCCCACAAGACACGGAGCTGGCCCCGATCGAGCTCCGTCTTCGGGTGGAACTCTCGCGCACGTTCAGGACTCCCGTGGAGGGCTGTTTGCTGCTCGACGGCGCTCCGGTCAGGGGGTGGACGACCAAGAATGGAACGATGTTCGTCCGCACCCAGGTGACGCCGACGGTTCCTCATCGACTCACGTTCGCGAGCGACTTCGACGGCGCCGGGTCCTTTCGGAGCTACCACTTCCGCGTGGAGAGTCGACACGAGTTCGCGGTGGCCCGTGCCCACGACGCAAACAGGCTGACGATTCGACTTTTCGAGGCGGGTGAAGATCTCCCGCTCGAGCAACGACCGACCGTCTATTGGGCGGAGGCAGGCGAGGTTCGGGGCATGACGCCGCCGCGCAACGCACGCTAGAGAGAGCCCGAAGCAGATTTACGGTGCGGAATCGTCCGAACGCAGAATCACCTTTTCCGCCACTGCGTAAACGCCGCCGTTGACGAAGGCGACCGCGCCAATCTCGTTGGCGAAACCGTTGGTCACTTTGTGCCATCCAGTCGTGACTATTCTCCGGCGATTCTCGGCGCCGGCGCCCCCGACGAACTCGTCCCCGTCCTTCAACATCATCGATCGGGTGACGACCGCGCGAACGTTTCGGTCCTCGCGTGCGCCATCACGGGATCCGGCGGCGCAGCGAACACCAGGCGTACCTAGCGATGTCGGGACGCACGAGACGTCGTTGAGCCCCTGCCGATCCGCCGTGAGGAAGTGCCGTGTTAGCCTGGCAGCATGGTGCGTTGGGCTCGCTCTTCGATCGGCCTTGGCTTGATGCTCGGTACACTCGTCGTTCCGGCATGCACGGGTGAGGATCCGGCGCTCTCCGTCACGCTAGGCGACGGCGGAGGCACGCCCCCCACGACGTCGGGAACGCCCGACACTGGAGGAGGATCGGATAGCGGCGGCCCCACCTGCCCGAAGGATCTTGGGGACTGCGACGGCGACCCGTCCACCGGCTGTGAAGCGAGCCTGCTTGCGCCCGACAACTGTGGATCCTGCAGGCATGCGTGCGGAGGCACCGCCGCGTGCATCGCCGGGCAATGCGCGCCGGAGACGGTCTCGAGCACGCTCGATCATCCTTTCGGCTTCGCGCTCGCCGGCCAGCGCGCTCTCTGGCTCTCACCCGACGCCGTCTTCGGCTGCACGGTCGCCAACTGCGCGACGTCGACGGCCATCATGGTCGACTACGACACGTCGACCGTCAAACCGGTCCCCGGGCAGATCTATTCACCACGGCAGATCGCGGTCGATGGAACGACCTTCTATTACGACACCTGCACGAGCGCGCTCACCGGCTGCGCGCCCGCGGCGTGCCCCATCACGGGCTGCAAGTCCGGTGGCGCGATCAACGGGTCGACGCCCGTCGTCACCACCTCGTCCCGCCGCCGCCCCACCGTCCTCTTCGGCGGTCCTGGTGCAATCTACACGTACCACGGCCTCGACGGCCTGAACCGATACTCGCTCCCGGCACCGTCGACGGTCACGTACCCGAAGATGGACCTCCACGACTACTTCGGCGACGGCTACGTCGATGCGCAGCACTTCGTGTACATCGACAACAACCAAAGCCTCGCCAACCCCACGGGCGGCCTCTACGTATGCCCAGCCGATGGGTGCGTCGGCACGCGAGGCGCAACGCTCTTGCCACCTCCGGTGCGCCTCCTCGCCGTGGCGAACGACATCGCCTTCACCACATCGGGCGGCAATGCGAACCGTCCAAGCGCCTCGGTCATCGCATGCTCGATCACCGGCTGCGGCGGCGCAGGAACCATCCTCGCCCAGAATCAGGCGTACATCAGCGACATCGTCGCGGACGACAGGGACGTTTTCTGGGCCACGATCGGTGCGGCCGATCCGACGACGAACACCGCGCCGGTCGGAACGATCATGCGCTGCTCGCTGCCGTCGTGTACGGGTGGACCGCAAAAAATCGCCGATCAGGTCCTGAACCCCGTCGGTATCCAACTCGACGCAGACTACGTCTATTGGATCACCTACGGCACCGGCACGAACAAGAACGGCACGCTCGTACGCAGTCGCCGGTGACGTCGCGATTCACCTCGGTCCCCATTCCCATTATCTTGTCGACCGGCGTTCGGGGTGTGAACGCGTGGAAGGGATCATGAAGCGAATTGCAGTACTGGGAGTGGGCCTCTCGTTATCGATGCTCGTCGGCTGCTCCGGCGGTTCGTTGGTCGAGTTTCGCCCAGCGAAGAATGCCAAAGAGTTCCCCGCCACGAAGGCGGCCTATCGCGTCAACGAACCTCCCTTCTGCGATTCGATTGGCGTCATTCACGCCGATGGCCCTCACCCCATCGAAGAGATCTCCGAGCTGGCCGCAGCGCACGGCGGAACGCACTACATCGTTCGAAGCGATCGGTCCAAGGAGCACTACGAGACCACTGGCTTCATTACGAGCGGGCTGCTCGTTGCGCAAACGGAGAAGGTCGTCGACCGTCACGTTTGGGTGCAGGTCTTTCGCTGCGATTCCTGACGTCACGGCACCGCACGGAGCGATTCGCCGACGGCATTGAAAAGCAATTCGAGCTCCTTCGGCGTCGACGTGAAGGTGGGTGCAAACTGCAAATTGTCCCCACCGAAGCGGACGTAAAAGCCTCGACGCCAGAGTTCCATTGCGACTTCGTAGGGCCGAACCGCCGCGTCACCGTCGCGCGGGGTGAGCTGCAAGGCAGCTCCGAGACCGCAGTTGCGGATGTCGACGAGGTGCTTCTCCCCACGAAGCGAGTGAATGGCGTTTTCGAAATACGGCGCGAGCTCCTCGGCGCGTTGCACGAGGTTCTCGCGCTCGATGATGTCGAGGGTCGCGAGCGCGGCCGCGCAACCGACGGGATGGGCCGAGTACGTGTACCCGTGGGGGAACTCGACGACGTACGGAGGCGTCGGCTGCGCCATGAACGTTTCGTAGATCTCGCGCGACGCGACGACCGCGCCCATCGGGAAGGTGCCGTTCGTGAGCTGCTTGGCGAGGTTCATGATGTCCGGGATCACGCCGAAGTACTCGGCCCCGAACATCGCGCCCGTACGACCGAACCCCGTGATGACCTCGTCGAACACGAGCAAGATGTCGTGCTGGTCGCAGATCTCGCGAAGACGCATCAAGTAGCCCATCGGCGGAACGATCACGCCGCCCGAGCCCGCAAAAGGCTCGACGAAGACCGCGGCGATGTTCGACGCGTCGTTCAGGTCGATGATGCGCAGCAGGTCGTCCGCAAGCTCGACGCCCTTGAGCGGCAGCCCGCGTGAAAATGCGTTGTCGGGCAACAGC
The DNA here is from genome assembly GCF_001263205.1 of Labilithrix luteola. Classification (GTDB taxonomy): domain Bacteria; phylum Myxococcota_A; class Polyangia; order Polyangiales; family Polyangiaceae; genus Labilithrix; species Labilithrix luteola. Next base: position 4,327,379 of record NZ_CP012333.1, on the reverse strand, counting down.
GTGGAGCGCAGGTGGTCGGCTTCCATCATCGCGCCGAAGTCACGACGGTTCGCCGTGATGCCGCCGAGGCTCGTGCCGCCGACGTTGACCCCGTGGTAGGCCTTCGCGCGACCGATGAGCTTCGTCTTGTTCGCCTTGCCCTTGAGGCGGAAGTAAGCGCGAACCATCTTCACTGCGGTGTCGGCGCTCTCCGACCCGGAGTCGGTGAAGAAAACGTGGTCGAGGCCCGGTGGCGTCATCGATGCGAGTCGCTCGGCGAGCTCGAACGAAAGCGGATGCCCGTACTGAAAGCCCGGTGAGTAATCGAGGCTGCCGAGCTGCGAGGCAACGGCCTCTTGGATCTCCTTGCGGCAGTGACCTGCACCACAACACCAGAGCCCCGAGAATGCGTCGTAGACTTGCCGACCGCCCGCATCGGTGAAGAGGTTGCCCTCGGCTGCGACGATGATGCGCGGATCACGGTGGAAGCCGCGATTTGCCGTGTAGGGCATCCAGTGCGCGCGCAAGCTGTGCTCGGAGGGGACCGAACTCTCGACCTTGTTCGTGCTCATCGTGGAAAATCGCCGCAAACCTCGTGCCCGGCATTCACGAGCCCGCGGTCCACGCGGCAGATTCGAACTTCGACGACCTCGAGGTGAAACTTTCACTTTGCGAGACGCGGAAAAAGAGCTGACTTTCAGGACGTGGGACTACGTGACGACGAGCGCGTCAGGAAGGTGCGAGCTGTACTGCGGCCGCTCGGCGAGCTCTCCGATGTCTTTGCGACGGTGTTCGTCCACGCCCCGATCGCGATGCAGATCTACAATGCCGAGGGACAATCGCTCCTCGTCAATCAGGCGTTCCTCGATCTGTTCCACACGCAGCCGCCTCCCGAGTACCGCATCCTCGACGACGAGATCGCCACGGAAACCGGTGCCATCGAGGTCTTGCGACGCGCCTTCGCCGGAGAGCCCGGATCGATCCGTCCCGTTTGGTACGACCCCCGCGACCTCAAGCAAGTGCATGTCACCGAAGGCAGACGCGTCGCCTTCGAGAGCCACGTCATTCCGCTCCACGACGAGCGCGGCAAGGTCGCCTTCGTTCTCCTCTTCATGAGCGACCGGACGGAGGAGACGCGACAGCGTGAGGCGATCATCATCGAGCGCATGCGCATCGCGCGCCTTCAGAGCTTCACGGCGGCCCTGTCGCGCGCGACCACGGTCGCCGAGATTGCCTCGGTCATCGTCACGCGCGCCAATGCTGCGTTCTACGCGCCGCGCAGTCTCGTGGCCCTCGTGGCCCAAGCCGATCGCGTCCTCGACGTCATCGCATCGCACGGCGTGCCCCCCGCCCTCGTGGGACTGCTGCATCGCTCGCCTCTCACGGAGAATTCGCCGGTGACCGCGGCGGTCCAGACAGGCAAGGCACAGAGCTTTCGGAACATCCGGGCGATCACGGAGCATCACCCCGAGCACGGCAACATCCAACTCGCGAGCGATCGCGGCGGCGTCGTGCTGCCACTCGTCGTGGGAGCGCGTGTACTCGGCATCGTGATCCTATCGTTCGGGGAAAGCCTGGCGTTCACCGACGAGCGCAAAGCCGACTTCGACGCGTTCGCACACCTCGCGGCGCAGGCTCTCGACCGCGCCCTCCTCTTCGACCTCGCGCAGTTCGAACGGCAGCGTGCGGAAGCGGCGAGCCGCGCGAAAGACGAGTTCCTCGCGATGGTCAGCCACGAGCTGCGTACGCCGTTGAACTCGATGCTCGGCTGGGCGACCCTCCTCCGAGGAGGAACGCTCGCGGCCGAGACGGCGACCAAGGCCCTCGAAACCCTGGAGCGCAATGCGCGGGCACAAGCGCAGCTCATCGACGACCTACTCGACATCGCGCGCATCACGAGCGGCAAGCTCGCCTTGCGCCGCGAGATCGTCGACTTCGGCCCCGTCGTTCGGGCCGCCTCCGACGCCATCCGCCCCGCCGCCGACGCACGCGGCGTGGTGCTCGACGTCAGCGTTCCCGACGTGGCGTGCAAGGTGTGGGGCGATGCGGAGAGACTCCAACAAGTCGCCTGGAACCTGCTCTCGAACGCCGTGAAGTTCACGCAGCGAGGGGGCCACGTACGACTCGAGATACGTACGCGCGACGACCGCACCGATCTCCTCGTGGAAGACACCGGCATGGGCATGGATCCCGCGTTCGTGCCCTTCGTCTTCGAACGCTTTCGCCAAGCCGAGGGCGGCCCGAGCCGCTCGCACGGTGGACTCGGACTGGGGCTCGCCATCGTACGAAACCTCGTCGAGCTACACGGCGGCTCGGTGGAGGCATTCAGCGAAGGGCGCGGGCGCGGATCACGCTTCGTCGTGTCGCTCCCGCTGTCGGTCACGAGCGACGAAGCTGCTGAGGTGCACATCGAGCCGGGTGTGCTCGACGTAACCGATGGATCGGTGCGGGGTCTGCACGTCCTCGTGGTCGACGACGACGATGACGCACGCACCTTCCTCGCCACGGCGCTCGGATCGTGGGGATGTCTCGTCGAGGTCGCGGATTCGGCCTCGCAGGCCCTCGCGCTTCTCGAGCAGAGCCCACCCGACGTCCTCGTGTCCGACATCGCCATACCCGGCGAAGACGGCTACGCGCTGATCGAGAAGGTCCGGGCGCTACCTCCCCATCGGGGTGGCCTGGTCGCGGCAGTCGCCCTGACCGCCCACGCGCGCGGCGAAGACCGAAAACGCGCAATCGTGGCTGGTTTTCAGCGTCACGTGGCCAAGCCCGTGGACGCCGCCGAGCTGGTGACGATCATCCGAAGTGTCGCCAGCGCTCGCACCTGAGCGGCAGCACGAAAGAAAAAATCGTCATCGCCGGCCGCTACTCCATCGCCGGCAGGGGTGTCTTCCCGGGCGGAAGGCAAGGACCGGCGTGGCGTCGGCCTCCGCCCTTCGTCAGAGGACCCCATGTTTCTTCTCTCGATGATCATCGGTATCGCCGGCGGGCTTTTGGCCATGTCTTCGCTCATCGTTCGCAACGCGCCCGGGGCGTCGGAGAAGCTGGCCACGCTCGCAAAGTACCAGGGCTGGATCGGCCTGACGATGTTCGGCTGGGGCGTCTGGGAGCTCATCTCCTGCGTGCTCTCCATGTCGCTGCTCGGCAGCCATCCGCTCGTCTGGATCTTCTGGGCGCTCTCGGGCGTGGCGGACTTCGCGGTCGGCCTGCTCCTCGGCTTCGGCCTCATCTCGACCTACGCCTTCCGCGGCAACGCGATGGCCATCCAGAAGGGCGAGCTGCTCCGCTCGAAGCTCGTCAACTTCCAGATTCCGCTCGGCGCCATGGCGATCATCATGTCGATCGCCTACGGCGTTCTTCACTTCATCTGATCAGCCGGACTTCACGTCGTGGAGCGCCTGCTGCAGGCTCACGTCGAGACGGCTCTGGATCAACCGGAGCACGCTCTCGACGTCCGGAGCCGAGAGTCGGAGCTCCACTTCGAGACGCTCCTTGGTCCCTTCGGACAGCTCCTGACGAACACGCTCGAGTCGCCTCAGCACGGTGAGGCGATGAACGCCGAGGATCTTGCCGACTTCCTCCATCGAGAGACGATCGATGTAGTGAAGCTTCAAGAGAAGGCGCGTGCTCGGACCGAGCGCTTCGACCGCTTGCAAGAACACACGCCGAAACAGCTCGCGGTACTTGCCCTTCAGGAGCTCCAGCTCGAGATCGGTCGACGCCTCGTCGACCAGCGCGTCACTCGTCGTATGCACTTCGTGCTTCGGTGATTCGCGCTTCATGTTGAGCCAGGCGCGAACCGCAGCGACACGAACCCAGGCGCGTAAATCCCCGCGCCCGCTGTAGGTCAGAATACGGGGCGGCTCGCCCGGAGCCGCCACGAGCAAGCGATGACGAAGGCGCTGGACGACTTCTTCGCTCTCCGCAGCGTCCGCTCGGCGGGCACGCAGGATCTTGTCGAGATCCGCGAAGCAGGTCGCCTCGAGCGCGGCCACGGCGGGGGGATAACCGACACCCGCATGGTACGCCAGCCAGAGATCACCGGCTCGGAGCGACTCCAGCGTCGCCTCCTGAGCATCTCCTCCCGGCGCGCTCACAATCGCCGCGACGAACCTCGCGAAGCCGCTCTCACCACGACCGGTCGCGCTCGATGCGCCGGCCGACCAAGCTGGCCAGGCTGCCTTCGCGTTTCTTACGAACTCGTCGAGGGTCATGGGACGCGAGCAAACGAGGTCGGGGGGGCGAGCAAACGAACCAGACCAAGATTTTCAGCTGACACAGCCGACATGGCTATCGCCCAATCGACCGTGCAAACGCTATCACGAAGGGGAGCCTGACCGGTAGGCTAGCTACCTCGCTCGAGGCCACGATGTCCGCGCTTCCGACCTCGCACTGTCTCGACGAGAACGACGCTCTCGAGCTCCTCGAGGGCCGCATTCCCTCTGAAATCAGGGCCGGATTCGAACGTCACCTCGAAGCGTGCGACGGGTGCCGCGAGCTGCTCGCAGAGCTGGCCAAGCTCGGCAGCGAGGACCCTACCGAACCGATGGACGAGCCGGCCCCCGACGGAGCCATCCCCGAGCGGCTCGGTCCGTACCGGATCGAGCGTGCCGCAGGAGCGGGCTCGGGCGGCACGGTCTACCGCGCCGTCGACGAGCGGACCGGACAGGTCGCGGCGGTCAAGATGCTCGCCGATCCCGCGCTTCGTGCGCGCTTTCTCCGCGAAGCTCGCACGCTCTCGCGCCTGCATCATCCGGCCATCGTCCGCTACCTCGATCACGGCGAAGTGGCCGACGGCATGTACCTCGCGATGGAATGGCTCGAGGGAGAAAACCTCGAGGAGCGATTCGAGCGAGGCCCGCTCCTTTGGCAAGAGGCCGTCGCCCTCGGACAGCGCATCTCCGCGGCGCTCGACCATGCCCATCGGCTCGGCTGCGTTCATCGTGATCTCAGTCCGCGAAACGTCTTTCTCCCGAATCGACTCGTCGCCAACGCGAAGCTGCTCGACTTCGGGCTCGTACGTGTCCACGACGTGGCGCTCGCCAGGACCACGTCGCGAGCCGTGCTCGGCACGCCTTTCTACATGGCGCCGGAGCAGATTCGCGATCCCGGGAGCGTCGACGGTCGCGCGGATCTCTTCGGTCTCGGCATCTTGCTCTACGAGGCGGTGGCCGGAAGCCGCCCGTTCCAAGCCGACGATCTCTTCACTTTGTGGGTCCGCATCGTCGACGACCAGGCGCGCGATCTGAGGCTCGCCGCGCGAACGGTGCCGGAGTCGTTCGTCAGGGTCGTGGAAGCGCTTCTCGCGAAGGATCCCGCCGCCCGCCCGCAGACGGCGGCCGACGTCCACCGTGCACTCTCGGCCACCCTCGAACGACCGGCTTCGCAAGCCACCGTGGCGATGGTGCGTCCTCCGTTTGCCCCCGCGCACGCTCCCCTTCCCGCTCCCCCTCCCCACGTACCGCCGCTCGCGCGTCCCGTACCGACGTTGCCGGTCTACGCGGTGGCTCCCGCCTTGCCCGCGATTCCCAGCACGCCGCCGCGCAGTGGAGGCGTCGCCCCCGTTCTCGCTGCCCTTCTCACCGCGACGACGGTGCTCGGCGGTGGCGGCTTCCTCGCGTATCGCCATTTCGTTGCCAAGAAGCCGAGCGGCGGAGGCGGTGTCACGATCGAAGGCGACGTCGCGCTGATCGAAACGCACGACGGCGGGAACACGGAGAACTCCGATTCGAGCGTCGCGTCCGACGAGCCGAAAGAGCACGCGAACATCGCGCCCGTTCCTCGCGCGGCGCCTCCCTTGCCCAAGGGCGCGCGGAAGGCCGACGACGAGGAGCCGGAGCGCGACAAATTCCTATGCAGCACCGACGGTGACAAGTCCGAGAGCGGCAGGCACTACGGACCGATGATCGCGGGCCAGGCCGATCCGGCCGTGTTCACGGCGTCGAACTGCAAGGCCGTCCTCGAGGACTGCACGATCGACGGCCCGCGCTCGATCCTGATGATGGGCACGTCGCGTCTGCTCCTCCGTCGATGCAAGGTGCTGGGCGACATCGAGCTCAAAGGCGCGGTGACCTTGGAGCTCGAGGGCTCCACGCTGACCCATCCACCGCAGCTCACGAACCTCGGTGGAAGGCCGACGGTCGTGAAGCGCTGAGCGGATCCGACGCGACGAAACCGAGACGCTACGGGCCCTCGATAGAGCTTGACGGTCCTCGACGCCGCGGGTTCGACTTCGAAACACGCGCCATGTCGACGTCCGCCATTCTCACGCCTCACGCGCCTCGCACAATCCGCACAGAGCCGCTCACCGCCGAGACCTTCGCTCCCTACGGGCACGTCGTCATGGCCGAGCGCGGAGACGTCGTCGGCAAGCCTGCGAACCAGGGGACCGCCAAGCGCTACAACTGGCTCGGTCCTGTCGAGAACCTCCGCCCGGCGAACGCGAAGCTGAATCTCTGTCTCTTCCGTTGCTCGCCCCGCACCACCTGGCCGCTGCGCGTCGAGATCATGGAGAAGCACCCGCTCTCGACGCAGGTGGTCGTGCCGATGAACGCGTCACGCTACGTCGTGCTCGTGGCCAAGCCCGGCACCGACATGCCGGATCTCTCCACGCTCCGCGCCTTCGTCGCGACCGGTCTGCAGGGCGTCGCCTACCATCCCGGCACCTGGCATCACCCACTGCTCGCGCTCGGTGCCGAGACGGACTTCGGCTGCGTCGTGTGGGAAGACGAGTCCGATGGGGACTGCACGCTCGTGACGCTTCCCGAGAGCGAGCAGCCCCTCATCGAGCTCATCTGAAACGCGCCGACTACTTCTTGCCGGCGTCCTTCGCGGTGCCGTGACCGCCGTCGACGGCGTCGTTCACGTGGCTGCCACCATCCTTCGCCAAGCCGGCATCGGCCGCGTTGGGCTGCGCCGTGTCGGCCGTCGGAATCGCGGTCGCCGTCGTGCTCACCGTGTTCGCCGCGTTGGTTGCAGCTCCCATGGCCGTCGCATTGGCGGTGGCCGTGCCGGTGTTGGCGGCCTTCGCAGCCGGATCCGCGCCCTGGGCGTTGGTCGTCTCGTTCTTCTTTTCGTCGTTGCTGCATCCGACGACGAGAGCTGCCGACGGCACGAGCACGAGCGACAGCACCAGAGCGAAACGCGAACGTTGAGACGGGTTCATGGTCGATCTCCTTGTCGTCCGTCCGGAGCCGTCGAAACGCTCGCGCCGGTTCTTCGACGCTCGCCCCCCTCGATCCGAACGGTGTCCCAGCGAATAACGCCGTCGGACGCCCACGTGACCCCCTCGGTACAACGAATTACATTCGCGACAATCGATCTGCGTCCGCCGCCCGCGGCGTAAGTGACACGTCGAACGTCGACGAGGAGAGCTCGGGCCTTTTCAACGGCACCCGGCCTGTCTACTGTGCCCTCCCTCGAAGAGAAGGAGAGACACATGGCTTTCACGCTCCCGAACCTGCCGTACGCGAAGGACGCTCTCGCGCCCCACATGTCCGCCGAGACGCTCGAGTATCACCACGGCAAGCATCACGCGGCCTACGTGACGAACTTGAACAAGCTCCTCGATGGCAAGCCGGAGGCGAACAAGAGCCTCGAGGAGATCATCATGAGCTCCGACGGCGGTGTCTTCAACAACGCCGCCCAGGTGTGGAACCACACCTTCTTCTGGAGCTGCATGAAGCCGAACGGCGGCGGCCAGCCGACCGGTGATCTCGCGGCGGCCATCACCCGCGACTTCGGTTCGTTCGACAAGTTCAAGGAAGAGTTCTCGACCGCCGCGGCCACGCAGTTCGGCTCGGGCTGGGCCTGGCTCGTTCTCGACGGCGGCAAGCTCTCGATCATGAAGACGGCGAACGCCGACCTGCCGATGAAGCACGGCAAGAAGGCACTCCTCACGATCGACGTGTGGGAGCATGCGTACTACATCGATTACCGCAACCTCCGCCCCAAGTTCATCGAGACGTTCCTCACGAGCCTCGTGAACTGGGACTTCGTGAGCGAGAACCTCAAGAAGGCCTGAGCCACTCTTGTGGGGACCTCCGGTCCCCCTCAAGCGCTCCGCGCTTGAGCCTCCCCCCGGCTGCCCGCGGCGGGTCGCCTTCGGCGCGTCGCGCTAGACGCGCGACGAAGAACCCGCCGCTCGCCTCGACGCGACCTACGGGCGTCTTGGTCTCTCGAACCTCCGTTTTCGGAGTCAAACGAAAAGGCCACGGGACGCTGTGCGAGCGCCGTGGCCTTTCCCGAAGGCGTCGAGAGACCGAGGCGCCGCAGGTCGCCAAAACGCGAGCGGAGGGTTCGCGTTCGCTCGCGGGACTCGAAAGAAGAGGCCACGGCGCTCGCGCAGCGTCCGTGGCCTTCTCGTTTCCAGGGCTCCCCCGACCAGAGGTTCTGAGAGACCAAGACGTCCGTAGGTAGCCACAACGCGAGCGGCGGGTTCTTCGTCGCGCTCACAGCGCGACGCGCCGAAGGCGACCCGCCGCGGGCAGCCGGGGGGAGGCTCGAAACCGGAGGTTTCGAGGGGGGCTCTGCCCCCACAAGGCTACCGGCGATTCCAGCGATAGAGCTGCGCCGAAGGCTTCGGTGCCGGCTTCGACGTCGCGGGCACCACGAGGCCGCGCACGACGAGCTGCTTCTTCACCATGTGCGGCGTGATCTTCTTGCCGAAGACCACTTCGTACGTGCGGCGAAGCTCGGCGAGCGTGAATCGCGGCGGCAGAAGATCGAAGGCGACATCGCGAAGCGGCGTGTCGAGGTGGCGACAGAGCCGCTGGTAGGCCATCGCGATGATCTTGGCGTGATCGAAGGCAAGGCGAACGCCCTTCCGCTTGGACGGCTTTTCCTTCTTCTTCGCGCTCTTCTTCGAGCTCGAACCGCGCACGCCTTCGATGTCGAGCGTTCGCAAGGGGTGCCAGGCAGCTTCTGCCGCGTCGTCGCCCGCCACGATGGTCACTTCGGCGACGAGGAAGGTCAGCCAGGCCACCGTCACGGTGTGACCGCGAGGATCGCGCCCCGGATCGCCGAACGTCGCGAGCTGCTCGAGCTTGACGCTGCTCACGCCGGTCTCTTCGTAGAGCTCACGCGTGGCCGCACGTTCGAGCGACTCGTTCTCGTTGAGGAAGCCGCCAGGCAGCGCCCAACTCCCTTTGAAGGGTTCGTCCCTGCGGCGAACGAGGAGCACCGCGAGGTCGTCGTGGCGCATCGTGAAGACCACGACGTCGCACGAAACCGCCGGCCGCGGATACGGATACGAGAACGGCACGCGCGAGAGATATCTCGCTGAGAGACGCCGTCAACCGCAGACGACCGCCGCGGCCAAGACCACGCTTTTCTTGACCAATGCGTGCCCACTTCCGAGTCGCACGAGCGGCCTCGGCGGCTCTCTCGAAGCCGTCGCCGCATCAACGCGATCGAGCCAGTCGGTCAGTGCCGGACGGCACGCGAGCTCGTGCGCCTGAGCCCGCGTCAGGTGGTTTCGCAGCGAGTGGAGCTGCGCGAAGATGGCCACGTCGGCGACGGTCGGGCGGTCCTCGGTGATCCAGAACCCGCGCTCGGGCGCCCGCGCCTCGAGAATGTCGATCGTCCGCCGGAAATCGTCGAGAAATGACGATTCCGAGGTCTCCGCGGCATGGAGCTCTGCCACGACCTGGCGCCTCCACCGCGGGGCCAGCATCGTCCGGACGAGCCAGCTCGAGCGGCCGAACATCGCCGCGTGGAACGACGGCCAATTCCGCGCGTCCGCCCAGCGCGACGCCCGCACGAAGGTGCTGAGAACGCGATCGGCCCAGTCCTCCCAAAGCCAGGCCTCGGCCCGGAGGCTCGGTCCGCGGGGCAGGAGCGTGCCCGGCGCGAGCCGCTCGAGATGGGCGAGGACGCGCGTGGAATCCGTGACCTCTTCCCCTTCCACGCTGAGCGACGGAACCTCGTCCGGAGCCGAGAGCACCGAAAATGGCCGGCTGCGTACGGTAAACGGCAAGCCTGCCGCCCCGAGCGCACGCCGAATCTTGAGACCGAAGGGCGAGTAGCTCTCGAGCCCAGCCACGGCGGTCAGGCCGACCTCGCGCAGCTCCAAAGCCGGGGCATGGGCGCGAAGGAGCGGACGGACGGGGGTGGGCGCGAGCGACGGTTCCATGAGCATGACTATCGCGCCTGGTGCTGTCAGCCTCGTGTCAGTTATCTTTCCCACTGTCATGCGACGCACCGAACGCCTCTTCGCCCTGGCCGAGTACCTCCGGGGGCGCCGTACGGGGGTGACAGCCGAAGCCCTCGCCGAGCGCTTCGACGTGACGATCCGCACGATTTACCGAGATCTCGACGCTCTCCGCGCCGCCTCGATGCCCCTCGCGGCCGAGCGCGGTCGGGGCGGCGGCTATGCGCTCGACAAGAGCTACAGCCTGCCGCCCGTAAACTTCACGGCGCGCGAGGCGGCCCTTCTCTGCGTGCTCGGACGCTATGCCATCGAGATGCGCCTCATGCCCTTCGAGGAAACCCTGGAGCGCGCCCTCGACAAGGTTCGCTCGGCGCTCTCGACCTCTGCCCAACGCGAGCTCGTCGGGCGCCTCCGGGAGCTCGAATTCATCGGCGTTCCCAGCCTGCCGAGCAAAAAAGCCGTCCGCGAGGCCATCGAACGCGCCTGGTTCGAACAGCAGCCGCTGCGCATCACGTATCTCGATGGAAGCTTCGTCCAGACCACGCGCGACGTGCGGATCGTGTCGGTGATCATGGAGCGCAACGAGACGCGCATCAACGCCATCGACGTCGACAAGGGCGAACACCGCCACTTCCGCCTCGACCGCATCGAGAAGGCCGAGGTTCTCGCGATCTAGGCCGACCGAGGTTCCGAGGCGGGCGGGAGGTTCCGAGGCGGCGCGGCCTTTGCGGCGTGAAATTCGCTCGGGTTTACAGCGTGTTCGAGCTGACCTATCTAGGGCAGTCGGAAATGCCGGATCACGCGCCGCTCGAAACGAAGCGCTTTCTCATCGTGACGGGCAAAGGTGGCGTCGGAAAGACCACCGTTTGCGCCGCCGAAGCGCTCGCCCTCGCGCAGAAGGGCAAACGCGTGCTCGTGTGCATGTGCAACGCCAAAGAGCGGTTGTCGACGATGCTCGGCTCGGCGCCGATCGGTCACGAGATCACGCCGGTTGCTCAGAACGTCTGGGCGGTGAACATGGATCCGGAGAGCGCCCTGCAGGAGTACGGGCAGATGGCGCTCCACTCGAAGACGCTCTTCAAGCTGCTCTTCGACAACAAGTACGTCCGCACGTTCTTCCGGGCCGTCCCCGGGATGCAGGAATGGACGATGCTCGGCAAGGCGTGGTGGCACACCACCGAGACGCGCTCGGACGGAAGCAACGTCTACGACGTCGTCATCCTCGACGCGCCCGCCACGGGTCACGGCCTCGACATGCTTCGCGTGCCGAAGGTGATCCTCGACGTCGTCCCGCCCGGCCTCCTTCGTCGCGACGCCGAGCGCGCCTGGAATCTGTTTCGCGATCCGGAAAACTGCGCTGTGGTCCTCGTCACGCTGCCCGAGGAGATGCCCACCTCCGAGACCATCGAGCTCGCGCGCGCGATCAACGTGGAGCTCGAGCTGCCGATCGGAAAGATCGTCGTCAACGGTGTACTCCCTCCGCTCTTCTCGCCGGAGGAGCGAACGGCGCTCGAGGCCGTGACACCGACCACGTCGACCTCCGCCCCCGAGGTGGCCGTCCGCGTCGCACGGGCGCGCTCGATGCGCGAACGCGTGCAGGCCGAGAGCCTAGAACGACTCTCGGTCGAGCTGCCGATCTCCCCATCTTTCCTGCCTCAGCTCTTCCAAGATGCGGCGACGCCGGCCGCCATCCGCGAGCTTGCGAAGCGCCTGACCTGACAGGCGCAAGACGGGACAAGACGGGGCCCAAAGACGGGCAGGCCGGGCACGTGCTAAATGCGAAGCGTGCTTCGCCTTCTCCCTCTCGGCGGCCTCGGCGAGGTCGGGATGAACTGCATGGCCCTCGAACAACGAGGGGAGGTCATGCTCGTCGATTGCGGCGTCACGTTCGACGATCGTGGCCTCGGCGTCGACGTCCTTCATCCTGATTTCTCGGCGCTCGACACGTTCGGAGCGCGCCTCACCGGCGTGGTCATCACGCACGGGCACGAAGACCACATCGGCGCGCTGCCCTACTTGCTCCGTCGCCACGACATTCCCATCTGGGCACCGCCCTACGCGATCGGACTCATCCAGCAGCGCCTCGGCGAGCACGAGGTCCTCAAGCATGCCCGCATCTACGAGACGCGGCCGCGTGAGCCTTTCAGCGTCGGTTCGTTCCGCGTCGAGCCCATTCGTGTCACGCACTCCATCGCCGACGCCACCGCGCTGGCCATCCAGACCGACGAAGGCGTCGTCGTTCACTCGGGCGACTTCAAGATCGACGAGAGCCCGACCGACGGCGAGCACTTCGACGAGGCACGCCTGCGCGAGCTGGGTGATGCGGGTGTGACGCTCCTCATGAGCGATTCGACCAACGTCGATGCCGAGGGGCCGACCGGCAGCGAAACCGACGTGGGCGACGTGCTCGAGGAGCTCGTGGCCGGCGCGCGCTCGGCCGTCGTGGTGGCGATGTTCGCTTCGAACGTGCATCGCCTGCGCCTCCTTGGCGACATCGCCAAGAAGCACGGGCGCAAGCTCGTGCTGCTGGGTCGCGGGGTCGGCACGCACGCGCGGGTCGCGCGCACGACGGGCTACCTTCCCTGGCCGGACGGTCTCGTCGTGCCGGACACGATGGCGCGCGAGATTCCTCGCTCCAAGGTCCTCGCCATTGCCACCGGCTCGCAGGGCGAAGCACGAGCGGCCCTCGCGCGACTGGCGCGTGGCGAGCACCCGATGTTCGAGGTGGGCCCCGGTGACCGCGTGATCTTGTCCGCGCGGACGATCCCCGGTAACGAGCCCGAGGTGCACGCGATCCTCGGCATGCTCCTGCGCCGTGGTTGCGACGTGCGCTCGCGCCTGACCGATCGCGGCATCCACGTGAGCGGCCACGCCCATCGGCCCGAGCAGCGACGCATGATCGAGCTCGTTCGGCCGAAACACTTCGTGCCGGTGCACGGCACCATCCATCACCTCACGCGTCACGGCGAGCTCGCCCGCGAAACCAACGTGCCGACGAAGCCCAACGTCGCAGTGGTCGAGAACGGCCGCGTGGTCGAGGTCACGCGCGAGACGATCGCTTTCGGGGGAACCGAGAAAACCGGGCGCGTGGCGGTGTACGCGGGCCGGGAGCTCCCCCCGGAAATCCTGCGCGAGCGCGCCTTCCTGGCCGAAGAGGGCGTCGCCTCGTGCCTCGTCGTGGTCGACGACGCGGGCTCGGTCCGCGACGTGCGGATCTCGACACGCGGCGTGATCGACGAGGAGGAGTACGCCGAGGAGCTCGCCGACGCGCGCGCCAACGTACGCCGAGCGATTCTGGAGCTCGATGCGTCGTCGAGCGAGACGACGATGGCAGAGCACGCACGGCTCGCCATCCGGCGCACGTTCCACAAGTCGCGAGGCTTCAAACCGATGACGGTCGTGCACGTCTATCGCTCGAGCGGGGAGAGAGCATGACGCAAGCCACACCGCCCATGGCGGGCGCCTACCTCGTCAAGAAGCTCCGTGAGCTCGACACCGCGATGATGGCGGCCGTTCCGCGCGTCGTCGAGAGCGCCGACGACGACGCCATCCACGACATGCGCGTCGCCATCCGGCGTCTTCGCACGATGCTGAAGATGTCCCGCGAGATCTTCGGGCGATGGCATTCGGACGTCGTGCGACGAGCGTTCGCTGACGTCATGCGCGCCACGGGCGACCTGCGCGACGAAGAAGTGCTCGAAGAGACACTGACCGACGCCGTCGAAGATCCCCAGTTCAAGACGTGGGTGAAGGCCCGCGAGACGCGCGAGAAGAAGCTCCGCACGGCGGTCGTGAAGCAGATCCAGCAAGGCAGCCTCGACAAGGCGCGCCTGATGCTGAAGGCACTGCTCGTATTCCCCGTCGATCCTGATCGCGACGCGGAGCTCGGCAAGTTCGCACGCCGCACGGTCGAACGCTCACGGCGCAAGGTGGAGAAGCAGCGCGACGTCGAGATCGAAGACGTGCTCGGCCTCCACGAGCTTCGCATCGCTTACAAAGAGCTTCGGTACTCGATCGAGCTCCTGGCCGAGGCGCTCCCCCTCGACGCCCGGGCCATGCTCGAGCCTGCCACGATCTTCCAGAAGCGCCTCGGGGAGCTCCACGACGTGGACGTGGCCATCGAGACCGTCACCCAAGCGCGCACGCTCAAGGCCGAGCTCAAAAACAGTGTGCTGGCCGCCCTTCAAAAGACCCGGGAAAAGCGGGTCGGGAAGTACCTGAAGGAACTCGATCCCCTGGGCGCCGCCACACACGAGGCTGTACCGGCCATGCCCGAGACGCCGCCCGAGACCCCCGACGATTGGGAAGAGCTTAGCAAAGGTTGAGCTTGAACAAAACCACCAAGCTTGACCCACCTCGACCGGATGCAAGATACTCGCCGCGCGCTCGTTTCCCGTTCAGCGCAGGGGAATTGGTCGGCATGACAACCATGCTAACGTTGCGTGCTGACCCTACTCGCTGCGGGCGGGAATGGGTCCGGAGGCTCGCTTGATCACGTGTCCCAAGTGCAGCAAGGACAACCAGGATCACTACAAATTTTGCCTGGGTTGTGGCGCGGAGTTGCCGCGTGACGTGGCGCCCAAGCCGTTCGTCCCCCAGACGCCGGCCCAAGGTGTGAAGGTCGCCCAGGTAGCCCAGTCGGTTGCCCCTGCGCAGCCAAGCCCGGCGGCCGTTCTTCAGGCTCCGCCGGTCGCCGCCCCGGCCCCCGCGGCCGTCGCAGGAGGCTCGGTTGCCGTGACGTGTCCGCAGTGCGGGCATGCGAACACGACGGCGAACCTGTTCTGCGGCTCGTGCGGATTCCGGCTCGGTCAGGCCGCAGCAGCGGCCACCGCTCCGAAGCCTGCACCGCAGTCGTCGAGCGGCCCGGGCTCCATCGTCCTCACGGCGCTCCGTGCGGACGGCAGCGAGGCGGGTACCTACGCCCTGCCAAGCGCAACGATGACCGTCGGTCGTGAGACGGGCGCGATCTTCGCGGGCGACAGCTACCTCTCGCCGCGCCACGCGACCTTCAAGCAGACGTCCTCGCGCGTCACCGTGAAGGACGAAGGCTCGCTGAACGGCGTCTACAAAAAGCTCGTTCGCGACATGCCTGTCGAGCTCCGCCCGAACGACATGTTCCGTATCGGTCAGGAGATCATCAAGTTCGAGCCGCTCGCCCCGCAGACGCCCTCGCCGGACGGCGTGGAGCGCCTCGGCTCGCCTGCCAAGGGTTACGTGGGCCGCATCGCGCTCGTCATCGGGCGCGACGTGACAGGCAACGCCTTCCCGATCCCCGAGACCGGCGTCCACCTCGGTCGCGAGCGTGGCGACGTGCTCTTCCCCGAGGACGGCTACGTCTCGGGTCTCCACTGCCGCCTCACCTGGGACAACGGCAAGCTGATGCTCACCGATCTCGGGAGCTCGAACGGCTCGTTCTTCCGCCTCCACGAGGAGACGGAGATCAAGTCGGGCGACGTTCTCTTGATGGGTCAGCAGTTGTTCCGCGTGGCGATCTGATGTCTGCCCCGCAGAGGACGATCCGCGTGGTCGCCGCAGTCCTCGAGCGGGATGGGCGTTACCTCATCACCCAGCGCCGCGCGAGCGCCGTTCTCCCGCTCATGTGGGAGTTTCCCGGCGGTCGCGTGGAGGCTGGCGAGACCGATCAGCAAGCGCTCAAGCGCGAGCTGACGCACCGGCTGGGTGTGGAAATCGACGTCGGCAAGCTCATCTCGTTCGTGAGCCATCCGTACGAGCACTACGTCGTCGATCTCTTCCTCTACGAGTGCACGCTCGTCACCGAGCTGCTCGAGACGCGCGCGGTCAACGCCTACAAATGGGCGCTGAGTCAGGAATTCGACCAGTATCCGTTCACGCCCGCCGACGAGGCGTCGATGAACAAGCTGCTCGGCGTGAACTAGGCCTCGCGCCTACGCGATGACCTAAGCGACCAGTCTCGCGACGATCGGCGCCGCCCACCAGATCCCGATACCGAGCGACACGCAGGCGCTCGCGCCGATGAGGAACGTCATCGTGCGACCCGAGCGAGCGAGGCGCGCGAGCGGCCAGCCGAGAACGCCCGCCAGCGCCGACATGCCGACGGCAGCGCCGATCGCGTAGATGGTGATGAAGGAGATGGCGAAGGCCGCGGACGGGACGCGGGAGGCCACGAGCGCGGCGAGCGCCCCACTGCCTGCGAGGCCGTGGACGAGGCCGACGACGAACGGCAGGCGCGCGAGCGTCCACCCACTGACGTGCACGTGATCGGTCGTGCCCGCATGCGCGTGCTCGATCTCACCGTGACGGTGCTTCACGGCTTCGCCGGTCGGAACCAGGCGCGCTTGCACGAGGCCGCGCACGCCGAGACCGATCAGCACGAGGGCGACGACGAGCTCGAAGATGTCACTCGCCAGTGACGGCAGCTCTTTGCGCAAGAGCGCGAGCGCACCACCCGCCACGATGAGCATGGCGGCATGTCCGGCACCCCACGCGGCGGCGTAACGGACGGTCGCACGCGCGCTCTTCTGGCCGGCCACGAGCGTCGAGACGGCCGCGAGGTGATCGGGCTCGAGCGCATGGCGCAACCCGTTCGCGAAGCCGAGGACACAGGCGGTGAGTGCCGCGAACATTGCCAGGGTGCTGTAGCACGCCCGGCTGGGATCGTGCCACCGCGAGCGCCGGCCCTGGAAATTCAGGGGAAATGTGTCGCGAACGATCGTGGCGAAGAGCGACGATGCGGCACTCCGGGCCCGTCTGGGTGTTCAGCGAATTTCCCCCGTCCAGAGCGCGAGAGCCCGCTCACCGGTCACCGCCAGCCCGAGGAGCGTGCGTGCGCTGTCGGGCAGTACGGCCCCGATCATGGCCTCGGCCGCCTTGCGCCCCGTTTCGCCCTCGGACGGCGGCGGGAGCCACGTGACGTGCTTGCGTGGCGTCTTGACGACCTGCGGCTTCGCCCTGTCGCGCACGTCGACCGGGAGCAGACGACGTAGCTCCTCGAGCGCCGTGTCGAAGCCTCCGAGGGCATCGACGAGCCCTCGGTCGAGCGCGTCGGTGCCCGTGTAGACGCGACCGCGCGCCAGCGCCTCGACCTCCTCTTCGCGCATCTTGCGACCGCTCGCCACGACGCGCACGAACGTGCGATACGTCGCTTCGAGCTCGCGATGGACGGCCGCGCGCTCGTCGTCCGAGAGCGGCCGCGACGGCGAGAGCAAGCCGGCATGCTCACCTCGTCGAAGGGTCTCGGTGACGATGCCGAAGCGCGCGAGAAGCGGCTCGGCGGTGAGCCGCGCGGCGACGACGCCGATGGACCCCGTGATGGTCGTCTTCTCGCAGACGATTCGATGCGCGGGCGCGGCCACGTAGTAGCCGCCGCTCGCAGCCACGTTCGACATGCAGACGACGAGCGGCTTTTCGCGCGCCAGCTGCACGATCTCGTGGTGCATGCGATCCGACGCGAGCGCACTGCCGCCTGGCGAGTCCACGTGGAGCACGATGCCGACCACGCGCCGATTTCGTCGCGCAGCACGCACCATGCGGATGACGTGCTCGTCGGTTGCCACCCGACCGCCGAAGGGCATCGGTGAATGCGCGATGGCACCGTGAACGGGAATGACGCCGATGACGGGCGGGCGTTTCAGCGGGCGGAGAAGCGGCCGCTCGCGAATCGCCACGTAATCGCCGTCGTCGACGAACTTCTCGTGGAGTTCGTGCCGCGCCTTCTTGCCATCTTTGGCGGGCTGGATGCCGAGCAATGCGGGCAACTCGTCTTCGTAAGCCACGCCGTCACAGAGACCTGCGCGAACGCACTCCTCGCCGAAGTACGGAGCCTCGTCGACGATGGCACGCGCGCGCTCCATGCTGACGTTGCGACCATCCGCGATGGCCGCGACCAGCGTGCCCTGGAAACTGTCGAGCAGTCGACCGAGCTGCATGCGTTGCGCATCGCTCATCGAGTCACGCACCAGCGTCTCGCCGGCGGACTTGAACTCGCCACACGCGAAGACCTCGGGCTCGACGCCGACCTTCTCGAGAGCATTCTTGAAGTAACGCGTGCTCGAGAGAAATCCGAGCGGAGCTAGCTGCGTGGCTGGACCGACGTAGACCTTGCTCGCGCCCATGGCGACCAGGACCTCCTTGGTGCCGGCGCCCAAGGGTAAATGGACGATCACCTCTTTGCCGGCGGCGCGAAGAGTCGCGAGCAGCGCGCGCAGCGAGGAGGCCGTGGCCATGCCTGCTTGGAGATTCTCGATGGTGACGAGGAGACCTCGCACGCGCTCATCGGCAGCGATCAGTTTCACCGTCGTCGCGAGGGTGTGGAGCGACGTGGCCTTGCGAGCGCGAAACTGCCAGAAACGTGGTTTGGCGACGACGTCCGCCACGGCGCCGTCGATCGTGAGGGTTACGAACGCACCTTCGGGAACCGCGCGCGATTTCCAAAGAGCGCGCAGCGGGAACAGCAGAAGGTCGAGCAGAAGCCCGAGAAAGCGAACGAGGACCATCGGCGCAACCATAGCGCCGTCCGAGAGAAACCCGGGGCTCGAGGGCGACGCGACGCGCGAATCCTTGTCGCGCCGTCGAAGCTCTACACCTTCCCTCGTGGACGTTTGACGAGAGCCTGGGCGTGGGCGAACTCTTTGCGAAGCAGATCGGCAACGACCCGCACACGGGGGATCTCGAGCGCGCTCCGGGCGGCGACGAGCATCGTGCTGGTCTTTGCGTACGGGCCGAGATCGAGCGACAGCTCGACCATCGTGGAGGGTCGCGAGAAGCGATGCCCGGTCCTGGGAAGTGGAATGGCCCCCGCGCCCGCCTCCGCTGCAGCTTGCTGCACGAGGAAGCTGTCCGACGTGAACACGGGCGCGAAGCCGGGCACGAGCTTGGCGAGCTGCGGGTTGGGCGGAAGCATCTCGTAGGGCGGGGCCCAACCGACGAAGTCCACGTCGGCATAGCCGTAGCCCTTCGGCAGCCGCGCTGCGTAATCGGCGCTCGCGAAGAACGCGACGTCTTGTTCGAGGACGGCCACGCGAACGAGATCGCCTCGCGTCGTACTCACCGCCCGTAGCGCCAGATCGGCTTCGCCTCGCGACAAGTCGAGCACGCCGACGGTCGACAGGACATCGAGCGCGATACCTGGTCGTTTCTGGCGTAGCCAGCCGGCAAACGGCGCGAGGAAGTCCATCGCGACCCCCGGTGGCGCCGTGATGCGAACCACGCCCCGGGGTCCCGCGTTGGGGTCATCGATCGCGCGAGCCACTTCAGCAGCCCACTCGGCCATGCGTTTGGCCGGCGCCACGAGACGCTCGGCGCGCGAGGTCAGCGACACGCCGCTCGGAGTCCGGCGAAAGAGCGGAAAGCCGTAGCTCGCCTCGATCTCGGCGAGACGTCGGCTCACCGTAGGCTGAGCCATGCCGAGGGCCTTGGCGGCTTTCCCGATGCTTCCTTGCTCGGCGATGGCGAGAAAGAGCCGGACGTCGTCCCAGGCGGGCGCGGCTTGCCCATTCATTTCTGGATGGCTCCATCCGATTTCATGGTCTCAACCATACCTCAGAGCATGGGCATAGTCCTGGTCATGAAGACGACGTTCACTCGCTCACTCGTTGGTCTCCTCGCCGTCGCTCTCTTCGCCGTCGAAGGGTGTGCAGCCTCGACACATCCCCACGTGGCCGCCTCGGCAGGTTCGCCTTCGCGTACGCATGCGCTCGAGTCCGTGGTCGATCAGAAGGGACCGCTCACCGTCGAGACCGTGACCTCCATCAAGTGGGCCGTGCCGCTGGAGGGCCTCGTCAACCTCGACCACCCGAAGGCCAAGGCCGCGGGCCTGAAGAGCGGCGAGGAGCCGATCGACGTCTACTTCCACGTCATTCGTCACCCCACGAAGGGAACGTACCTCGTCGACACCGGCGTCGAGCGCGCGCTCCGCGACGATCCGGACAAGGCGGCCATCCGTGGGCTCGTTGCCTCGTTCCTGCATCGCGAGAAGATGACGTTCCTCGCGCCGCTCGGTGACTGGCTGGCCTCGCATCCCGAGCCCATCCGCGGCGTGTTTCTGACGCACGCGCACCTCGATCACGTCGCCGGCCTGCCCGACGTTCCCAAGGACGTTCCCGTCTACACGGGCCCCGGCGAGCTCGACGAGCACTCGTTCATGAACCTCTTCGTTCGCGGCAACACCGATCGGGCGCTCGAGGGCTTCGCGCCGTCGGGCGAGTGGCGCTTCTCCCCGATCCCGATGGGGCGTTCGAGGGCGTCACCGATGTCTTCGGCGACCAATCGCTCTTCGCGCTATGGGTGCCCGGTCACTCCGCGGGGAGCACGGCGTATCTCGCGCGAACGGAGAACGGCCCGGTTCTGCTCGTCGGCGACGCATGTCACACGGCCTGGGGCTGGAAGAATGGCGTCGAGCCGGGCGACTTCTCGGCCGATCGCGAGAAGAGCGTCGAGAGCCTCGCGCGCCTCCGCAAGTTCGCCGCCGCCCACCCCGCCATGGACGTGCGCCTGGGTCACCAAACGCTCGCGCACGAATGAGAAGCGGCGCGCCCGCCCGCGTTCGAACGAAGCGGCTCGGATCCGATCAGCTCACCGAGCTTCGTGACCACCACGCGTGAAAGTGGTGAACCGGTCCGTGGCCGCTCCCGACTTCGAGCTCGTCGGCGGCCCTCATCGCCTCCTGCAAGTACGCGCGAGCTTCGCGGACGGCCTCTTCCGCGCTCGCGTACTTCGGCAGCAACGCGGCGATGGCCGCAGACAATGTGCAACCGGTGCCGTGGGTGTTCTTCGTCTCGATCCGTGGCGAGCGGAACTCGATCATCCGATCGCCGTCGAAGAGCAGGTCCACGACCTCGTGCCCCGGCAAGTGTCCGCCCTTGAGGAGCACCCATCGCTCCGAGTCGGTCGGCAGCATCGCGCGGAGACGCTCGGCGGCGCCGAACATCGTCTTCACGGAGTCGGGCGCCGTTTCGCCGAGGAGCACGCCCGCCTCCGGGAGGTTCGGAGTGACGACGAACGTCCGTGGCAGGAGGACGTCGCGGAGCATCGCCACGGCGCTCTTCGCGAGCAGGAGGTCGCCGCTCTTCGCGACCATGACCGGATCGACGACCACGCGGTCGGCCCCGTAATGCGCGAGCCGGTCGGCCACGGTCGACACGATCTCCGCGCTCGCGAGCATGCCGATCTTCACCGCATCGATGCGAACGTCCTCGAAGAGCGTGTCGAGCTGCAGGCGGAGAAACTCGATCGGGGGCGCGTGAACGCCGGTCACCGCGCGCGTGTTCTGCGCCGTCAGCGCAGCGACCACTCCGCAGCCGTAGGCCCCGAGCGCAGAGAAGGCCTTGAGGTCGGCGTAGATGCCCGCACCCCCGCTCGGATCGATGCCGGCGATGGTGAGCGCGTTCGGAGGGCTGGTCATGACCGTGCGTCTACCCTAGCCCTTCGCGACCGTCACGCTCCGGCGCGGCCTCCGGAACCTGCGCCCGCAAGGAGGGCCGTACAGGAGAGCGTCAACCAAACGACGCCGCCATCGAAGTGGCGGCCCTCGTCGCGCCCGCCCGCCTTCCGTCAGGGCGGTGACGCCGGCGCCAAACGGCTGTCACGGTCTTCCGACGCAGCCCTACGACACGCGAAAATCCGCTGAATTCCAGGCCTCCGAACGTGCTCCGAGACGTCGCGCGCGAGGCGTCCCGCGGGTGGCACGGCCGATGCTCTAGACGGGTCGAGAGGTCACCATGAAGCTCGCCGCCGAAATCGCCGCCCAATCGACTGCCGCCACCATGATCTCGATGCGCCGGACGACGGCGTCCGAGTTCGCCGCCGACTGTTACGACATCGCGCAGGCGTTTCTCCACGACTCTCGCTTCTGGGGCAAGGCGGAGCTCGCGATGTGGCTGATGGGACCGTACTCGCGCGTCGCGCACAACGTGTCGGACGCGCCGGAGAGCGCGCGGCCGTCGCTCCGCGAGATCGACGTGACGACGATCGAAGACATCATCGATGCGGCGCACGACGAGGTCGTCGAAGCCCTCACGCTGCTCGACGAGACGGACTTCGCGACGGCGCGTCTGCTCATGAACACGATGCTCGACTCCGGCTTCGTCGCGCCCTTCGTGGACACGAACGGCAACGAAGGCTGGACGCCGACGACGAAGGCCCACCGCCTCGCCGATCGCGTTCTCTCGCTCCTCGTCGCCGCGTTCATGACCACGCGCAGCGTCGTTCAGGAGATCCCGCTCGCCATCGCCGCGTAGGCCTCGACGATAGGTGGCCGCACGTTGCCGCTGAGCCAGAACGGCAAACGAGGCTCGGATCGAGGGCGGACGAGCGCGAGGCGAGCGCGAGGCGAGCTGAGCCGCGGCGTGGTCACGCCGGTCAAAACGGTGGCCGTCGCGGTTCGCAGAGTCGCCGAAGCACGCAGTGCGGCGGCCGCCGGACGCGTTCCGGTCTACACGCTCGACGAGATGGGCGATCTCTCCGACGCCGTGAATTCGATGGTGACGCGCCTCAAGGAAGCCGACGCTCAGATCCGCGAACAGGTCCGTGAGCTCCGTGCACTCGACGAGCTGAAAGATCAGTTCCTGCGCGTCGCCGCCCACGAGCTCAAGACGCCCATCACCATCATCAAGGGCTACTCACAGCTCCTCTTGAGACGCGCCGACAGCCTGCCCTCGGACGTCACGCCCCTCCTCGGCGCGATGAACCGCGGAACCGACCGCATCACCCACCTCGTCGAGAACTTCCTCAGCATGACGCAGTTGCAGACGGGCCGTGTGCCGTTCGTGCTGACGACGTTCGATCTCGCCGAGCTCGTGAAGACCATCGTCACGACGACCTCGGGCAAGGCTCCAGACCAGCCCATCAACGTGGAAAGCGAGCCGTCCGTCTGGGTGAACGGAGACCGTGCGCGCCTCGAACGCGCCGTCGATGCCGTGGTTTCGAACGCGGTGAAGTTCTCTCCCGGTCATGGAGAGATTCGCGTTCTCGTCGAGAAGGAGGGCGACGAGGCGGTGGTGAAGGTCAAAGACCACGGCATCGGCATTCCCGTCGATAAACAGTCACGCATCTTCGAGAGCTTCTACCGCGCGCACACCGACACGCCTTACGACTCCGGCGGCATGGGCGTCGGTCTCTATCTCGCGCGCGAGACGTTGCTCCGGCACAACGGTGCCATCGGTTTCGTCAGCCAGGAGGGCAAGGGCAGCCACTTCGTCCTGCGCCTGCCTCTCTCCAACGCGCCCTCGGCGTCCGAGCCGATCGCGAACTGAGCGCAGGCCCTATTCGAGAACCGTCAAACGCCTGCCGCGAACCGGCAAGGCCTGGAAGTGGGTCTCGCGACGAGCCGCATTCGTCGGCCTGACATGATCGGGCCGCGCCAGCCATGCATCGCGAACTTCGGTATCGAGCAGATGCGACGGACGAACGTTCGCGAGCGCAGTCGCCATAATCGCACGCACGTTCGGATTCTCTTTTTCCAAGCTCGCAAGCAGCTCCGACACGCGTTCCCGCTTCAGGCCTTCCTGCGAACCACAGAGGTTGCAAGGCAGGATGGGAAACTCGTGCGCAACGGCGTACTCGGCAATGTCCGCTTCGGCGCAATCGATGAGTGGGCGGATGACCTCGAAGCGCCCATCGTCCGTCGTGAACGAGGCGGGCATCGCCTGGAGCTTGCCGCCATAGAACAGATTCAAGAGGAAGGTCTCGAGTCCGTCGTCGCGATGATGACCGAGTGCCACCTTGTTGCAGCCGAGACGCTCGGCCGCCGAATACAGAATCCCGCGACGCAATCGCGAGCAAAGGGAGCAATAGGTGGCTCCCGCTTCGAGCTTCTCGGTCACGACCGAGAAGGTATCTTCGGAGAGAATCTCGTAGTCGACACCGCTCTGTTCGAGCCACGCGACGAGCTTCGAGCCGTCGTAACCGGGCTGCCGTTGATCGAGATGGACCGCGACGAGC
Organism: Labilithrix luteola; assembly: GCF_001263205.1. GTDB lineage: Bacteria > Myxococcota_A > Polyangia > Polyangiales > Polyangiaceae > Labilithrix > Labilithrix luteola. The sequence goes on along the minus strand of NZ_CP012333.1, from coordinate 4,303,333 downwards.
CGCACCTCGTAATCGAGGGACCGCACGTACCCTCGCAGCAGCTGCAACATCGTATAGCTGTCTTTGCCGCCCGACAGCGCGACGAGCACGCGATCACCCGCGCGAAGCAACCCATGACGCTGACAGGTGTCGCGAACCGTCCGGGCGAGGTAGCGATCGTGTCTCTTCACGGCCTGGCTCATGGGCACTCCGCCCTACTCATGCCATCGATGGCGGCAGAATGCGACGTGCGAGGACGCGAACGGCCGAGAAAGCTCGGCCGGATTGACGAGCGGGGACGAAAATCGGCGCGAAAGCAGGTCAGAAGCAGCGCGAAAAACGAGCTCAATCGGACGCGCGGTGGCCGGATGTTTGCCTTACCACGAGCAGACGCTCTTCTGGTCGTTCAGCTCGCTCAGCCACGCAACGGCGTGAGGAGACACACGCGATGGAACCGTTCCGTCCGGCGCTGAAGCCGGGACAAAAGCACGCGATCGTCATCGGCGGGGGTTTCGGCGGACTCGCGGCAGCGAAGCGCCTGAGCCGATCGCCCGGGCTCCTGCGCGTCTCGCTGATCGATCAGCGAAACCATCACCTCTTCCAGCCGCTCCTCTATCAGGTGGCGACAGCGGGGCTGAACCCGTCGGACATCGCCGTTCCCATTCGTACGCAGTTCTCGGAAGAGCCGGAGGTGTCGGTGCACCTCGGGCGCGTCGAGAACATCGACCTCGAGCAGAAGTTCGTCGAGGGAAAGGGCGGCGTGCGCATCGCGTACGACTACCTGATCGTCGCCACCGGTGCGCAGCACAGCTACTTCGGCAAAGAAGGCTGGGAGGACTTCGCGCCAGGGCTCAAGACGGTCGAACAAGCAACGGAGATCCGGCGGCGCGTCCTGTCGGCCTTCGAGGCGGCCGAGAACGAGCCCGATCCCACCGAGCAGCATGCGTTGCTCAACTTCGTCATCGTCGGCGGCGGTCCCACGGGCGTGGAGCTCGCGGGAGCGATCGCCGACCTCGCGCGCACCGTCCTCGTGAAGGATTTTCGGCGCATCAATCCAGCCGACGCGCGCGTGACGCTCATCGAAGCCGGGCCGCGTGTCCTCGCCGCCTTCGACGAAGATCTGTCCCATCAGGCGGCGACCGATCTCGGGTCACTCGGCGTCGAGGTTCGCGTCGATCAGCGTGTCGACAACATCGATGCGAACGGCGTTCGCTTCGGGAACGAGTTCATCCCGTCGCGAAGCGTGTTTTGGGCCGCCGGCGTCACCGCGAACGTCGTCACGCGGACGCTCGGCGTTCCCGTCGATCGCGCCGGACGCGTCATGGTCGAGCCCGATCTCAGCATTCCAGGACATCCCGAGGCCTTCGTGATCGGCGACGCGGCGCATCTCGAAATCGATGGCCAGCTCGTTCCCGGCCTCGCCCCGGCCGCCATCCAGGAAGGACGCCTTGCCGCCGACAATATCCTGGCCCTCACCAGCGGCGCCGCCACGCAGACGTTCCGCTACGTCGACAAGGGCACGATGGCGACGATCGGAAAGCACAAGGCCATTGGCCAACGCGGGCGCATGAAGCTCCACGGGTACATCGCGTGGGTGGCGTGGCTCTTCGTCCACGTCTTCCTGCTCACGGGCTTCAAGAACCGCGTCCAGGTGTTCCTCGAGTGGACGTGGAGCTACCTGTTTTCTCGTCGTGGCGCTCGACTGATCACGACTCGCGATTGGCACACGCACGCGCCCGCGGCCGGGACGCTTCGAACTCCCACCGACTCCTCCCCTGGTCTGCGTGCGGCGGAGCGCGACGAAGTCTTGGCCTGAGCCTCAGGGCTTCACGTTGCCACTCGGCACGAGGATCATCGAGCGCTGCGCGGGAACCTCCACGCGAAGCGTGCCGTCGGCTTCGACGTCGTAGCTCGCGAGCTGCGGGTCCAGCACGTCGACGAGCTTCTCTCCTCCGCCGCGCGTGGTCTTCATCACGCTGGCCCCGTTGGAGGTCGAGCTCGGCTTGTGGCCGTTGGTGTTCATGACCACGAGCGCGTATTCGCCATCGGGCGCGTCACCCCCGGTGCGCTCGTAGGCGAACATGCCAGCATCTTCTTCGTCGCCCACGTGCGCCGTCGACCATACGACGTTCGTGTCGCCGCGCGAGAGCGCCTTGTAGGTACGCTTGATACGCGCGAGCTTCGAGACGTGGCGGAACGTATCGCCGCTCGTATCGAAGTTGGTATTCCAGAGAACTTCACGATTGGCGGGATCGTTGCCGCCGGCGAAGTCCTGCTCGGTGCCGTAATACAGACAGGGAATCCCCTCTTCGGTCATGAGGAGAACGAGTGCGTTACGAAGCGCGTCCTTGTCGCCGCCCGCCGAGAAGAGGAAGCGCGCGACGTCATGGTTGTCCATGAAGTTCACGAGCGACTTCGCCGGGGCGATGCCGATGCCGCCGGGCTGAGGCTCGGTGCGGTAGTTCACGCGTCGATTCGCCCAGAGACGTTGGATTTGCTCCGTGCCCTTCTGCTGCGCCGGATCGTGCGCGTTGACGAAGACGTCGCGGAACACCTGGTAGTGCTGCGAGAAGTAAAAGACGCTGTCGAGCATCCCTTCCTGGGTGTAGCTCCCGAGCAGCTGATCGTTGCCGTCGAAGGCTTCGCCGAACATGAGGAAGTTGTTCTTCCCCTGCGACGCGAGGCGCTTGCGAACCGAAGTTCCGAATTGGGTCCAGAAGTCGTGCTCGACGTGTTTGACCGTGTCGATGCGGAAGCCGTCGAGGTCCGACGTCTCGACCCACTTCGTATAGAGGTCGATGAGCTCGGCGCGCACCTCGGGGATCTCGGTGGCGACGTCTTTCAGGCCGCCCGGAAAATCACCGAGCTCGCGCTGCTTGTCGTCGTCGTAATTCAGGATACGTCCGTATCCGTGATAGGCGCGCGCGGTGCCGAGGATTCCCGGCGGAGGCACGCGGTTGATGCTCGGATCCTGGATGAAGATGATCGGCGCACGCCCGGCAGGGCCGAGCGACGTGAACGCCTGGACACCGAGCGGATCCCAATCGGGATCGTATTCGGTGATGCGCGACATGTCCGAGCGCGAGCTCACGACCGGCAGGGCGCCGCTTCCACCGATGTAGATATCGGGATGGCCATTGAGATTGGTGTCGTAGAAGAACACCTGCCCCATGTGGTTCGTGACGATGTCGAGCACCACCTTGATGCTCTTCTTGTGCGCCTCGGCGGTAAGCGTGCGGAGGGCCGCCAGATCACCGAAGTGAGGATTCGTCTGGGTCAGATCCTGCGCCCAGTAGCCGTGGTACGAGTCGACGTCGGCGTCCGTCTCGACGTTCTTCACGACGGGGGAAATCCAGAGCGTGGTGACGCCGAGCGCCTGGATGTAGTCGAGGTGGTCGGTGAGGCCCTTCCAGTCACCACCCTGGAAGCGGGCGAGATATCCCGGACGAACTTGGTAATCGTTGTCGTGATCGCCGTTGGCAAAACGATCGACGAGCACCTGGTAGATGACCTCGTCGCGCCAGTCTTGCACGTGCGTCGCGAGAACCGGTTTCTGACCTTCCTCCGGAATCGACACGCAGCCGACCTCGGGCACCGCGCAGGCCGCGGCCACGAGCAAAGCGAAGGCGATCTTGGATTGGCTCGTCTTCATCGGCGACCTCACGGATACGAGCTCGAGTTGAACCACCACTCGGCGCCGATACCGAGGAAGTGCTCGACGCTGCGCTGCGAGAACACGTCTTCGACCGGGTAGAGGGCGCGGGCGCCGGAGTTACGGAAGCTCGCGTTGTAGAGCAATCGGATTTGCGGGCGCTTGAACGTGCCGCGTCCGGAGGGCGAGAAGTACGGCATGATTCCGGCTTTGAAGACGGACGCGGTGAGCGGGCCGTTGTCGTCGGACTGGGCGATCGCGATACGTCGCTGCTGGTAGCTGCCTTCGATCGAGATACCGAAGTTCTCGCCGAGAAAGACGCTCGGGCGAATGACCACGGCGCCTTCGTCGTATTTCTGCGTCGACGTCTCGGCAGGACTCGGATCGCGGAAGAAGCGCATGTACGCGGCGCCGGTGACGCCCACGGCATCGTTCTCCCAGTTGCCCGAGAGCGCGACCTGCGTCTCGCTCGCACCGGTGGTCGTGCGATCGAGCGCGAAGGTGATGGGCACCGAGAGTGGATCGTAGGCCGCGAGCGCGTTCGCGTAGCGCAGGACGAGCGAGACGTACGTATCGCGTTCGCCCGTGAAATACGTGAGCTGAGAGCCGACGAGGAAGCCGAAGTCGCTCGGCAAACCGCGATCGGTGCTGGTGAGCGTGTCGCGATACGTGCCCGCGCCGATCTGGTGCAGCTCACCGTAAAGAACCGCCTTGAAGCCGGCATTGCCGACGCCGGGGCGAACGAACTGCGTGAGCTTCAGGGTTTCGATCGTACGCGGGCGATCGAGCTTGGTGACGTCGGTGGTACCGAAGCCGTAGCGCGCGACCACCGGGATCTGCTGGTACTGGTACGGGTTGTCGAGGCGCTGCTGGCCGAAGTGGCCCTGGAGAATCGTCTCGTAGCGCGTGCCCGGCCCCTGGCTTTTGTAGACCGGACCGCCGATGCCGCCGCCGACCGTGTTCTGGTTGTCGAGGGGCCACCAGTTGAGGAGATAGATGTCGTCGCCGCGGTACATCCGCGAGCCGGCCCACATCGTGATCTTGTCGTAGGTCCCCTGCGCGTAGAGATTACGGACGCCGATCGCCTGATCGATCTTCCCATTGAAATGGAAGAAGGGAGGAAACAGGGCGAGCGTCGCGACCACGCGGCCCGAGATGCGCTCGTTCCACTTGTCCTCACGACGGAGCTCGAGCTCGGCGTAGCTGCCTTCGTCGACGATGCGAGGACCGAACGCGACGACGTTGGTTCCCCTGCCGGTTCCGCCGCGCAGGTCCGTCGCCGCCCACACGCGGCCGTACGATCCGAATTCGAAGTGTCCTTCGTGACCGGGTGCGGGCTCGGCGACGACGGGCTTGGCCGCTTCGTTACCGCGGAAGGCAGCGGGGTTTCCGGCGCCGGGGATCGACGGCGCGCTCGTGTCGGACGTGACTGGCGCATCCGGCGCCTTGATGCCCGGTTGGGCAGCCGATGGAGGATCAGCCGCCGGTGCCGGCCCGGACACCGAGGGCGGCGGCGGAGGCGGAACGACGGGCGGCGATACGCCCTGCGCGGCCGCCGGCGAAGACGCGGCGAAGACCGCCATGGCGGCGAGAACCGAGACGGCGAACAGCGACCAGCAACGCACGGGGTTCGAGGCCGTAGCACGGGTCCATGGGGCCGTCCCGCCAAAAGTAACTCATCGATGCGTTACCAATTCGTCTCACGAGCTCGGAGCCTTTGCTGCCCGCTCGCGCGCGTTCGTCTCACTCGCGCCTGCGTGGTCCGGGCCACCTTGCTCGTCACTCTAGCGTGAGGTACGCCTCCGTCCCTTCGCGAGGTCTCGCCCATGTCACGAGCTGCCGTCTCTTCGCTTCCCGTCCTGGCCGTGAGCCTCGTGACCTGCGCGACGTTCGTGATGTTCGCCGCGAGCACCATTGCCGCCTGCTCGTCGGATGGGCCGAGCGGACCCAACGGTGACACCTACGGCGCCAACACGCCCGGCTCTCCGCATGCCGAAGGTGGCCTGGGCGATGACGCGTCAACGCCTCTTCCGCCGAGCACGGACATCACGTTCCCGGAGGGCACCACGTTCGGCAGGCGCGATTGTACGCTCACGCTGACCTTCGACGGCTCCGCGAGCGACGTGAAGCTCGCCGGCGAGTTCACCTCCTGGCAGAACGGCGCGCTGCCGCTGAACAAGACAGGCAGCGGATACTCCATCACGCTCACGCCAGGCCCGGCACTCAGCGCCGGGCAGCTCTATGCCTACAAGCTCATCGTCGATGGGCAGTGGAAGCTCGATCCCGCCGGGCGATATCGAAAGATCGTCGACGGGCAGATGAACTCGGCGCTGAAGCTCCCCTCGTGCGCAGCCGGCCCCGAGCTCGTCTCGGCAAAGGTCTCCGCCGACGCTTCGGGCAAGGCCAGCGTCCTCATCACGGTGAAGGCGGCCGACGACGGCGAAGCCCCGAATCACGTGACGGCAAGCCTCGATCACTCCGCCATCACCGATGGAACGTTCACCGCCTCTGCGTCGGGCACGATCGCCTTCGCGTTCACGGGCCTCTCCAAGGGCAAGCACACGCTGAGCCTCCACGCGACGGACGGCAAGAATCGCGAGGCCGACCCGATCGACCTGCCCTTCTGGATCGAAGACGAACCCTTCGATTACCAGGATGGCATTCTCTACATGTTCATGATCGATCGCTTCGCCAACGGCGACAAAGCGAACGATGCGCCGGTGGGTACCGGCGTCGAATACGATGCCAACTGGCACGGCGGCGACCTGCAAGGCGCGCGTAAGGTCCTCGAGAGCGGCTATTTCGAGAAGCTCGGTGTCCGCACGATCTGGCTCTCCCCCACCAACGCTCAAACGAGCAAATCGCAGGTTGGCGACGGCAACCAGGTCTTCAGCGCCTATCACGGGTACTGGCCGATCAAGGCGCGCGAGGTCGAACCCCGCTTCGGCGGAGGCACCGAGCTTCACGCGTTCGTCGACGAAGCCCACAAACGCGGCATTCGCGTTCTTCTCGACCTCATCAACAACCAGGTCCACGAAGATCACGAATACGTCGGAGCCCACGGCGATTGGTTCCGCCGCATCTGCAAATGCGGTGACGACGGATGCGGCTGGAGCCAGCGCCCGTTCGATTGCATGTTCCAGCCCTATTTGCCGGACATCGATTGGACGAAGATGGACGCGGAAGACCAGTTCATTGCCGACGCGGTGAATTGGATTGCCGAATACGATCTCGACGGATTCCGCGTCGACGCCGTCAAACACGTCGAGGCCAACAGCGTCTACGACATGCGCGCGGAGCTCGCGCGCCGCTTCGAACAGGGCGGCGCGCGCATCTTCATGGTCGGCGAAATCGCCGTGGGTGAGCCCGACAACGGCACGTTCTTCGGCGAGACCTTCACCGACGGCTTCGACTGGATCAACGCCTACACCGGCCCGACCGCGCTCGACGGCCAGTTCGACTTCCCCACCCGCCACAACATGGCCGATGGCCTCGTCGACGGCACGCGGCCACTCAATGAAGTCGAGCAGCAAATCCAGAAGTCGCTGACGCGCTACAAGGCGGGCAATCGCAACGTCCGCTTCTTGAACGGACACGACAATCCGCGCATCGCGAGCATTGCCGCGCGCGACGGCAAGCTCGGATGCGCCTGGGCGAGCGGCTGCCGCGGCGATCAGCTTCCGCCCGCCGTCTACGACGATCCCGAGGTGTACAAGCGGCTCGCGCGCGCGCTCACGGTTCTCTATTCCATGCCGGGCGTTCCGTATCTCTACACGGGCGACGAGATCGGCATGCCGGGAGGCAACGATCCCGACATGCGACGCGACATGCGCTTCGCCGAGACCGAGCTCGCGGATCTGCAGATGGCCCGGCCCGGTGGGAGCGTCGCCCCGCTCACCAATGCGCAGACTGCGCTCCGAGACTGGACCCGCAAGCTCGGCGCCACACGGCTCGCATCGCGCGCACTTCGTCGCGGCAATCGGGTCACGCTGCTCGGCACCGATGCCGACTTCTGGGTCTATGCCTACCAGTCGGGCCCGAAAGAGATCGCCGTCGTCGCCGTCAATCGCGGCGGAAGCGTGAATCGTACGGTCTCGACCGCCCTTCTCACGCTCACTGGCGTGACGTCGTGGTCCTCTGCGCTCGGCATCGGCAGCGCCACGATGAACGGCCAAGGCGACCTCGCGATCACGCTCGGAGCAGGCGAAGCGGCGATCTTCCTGGCGCAGTAGTCTCCGTCGCGCACCAGAAGCACGTCCCGGCCGAACAACTTGCTTGTTCAGTCCGGCCGGGTCTACCTCGCGTAGGGCGGCTCGACGCTCATTTGTCGGGACGGATGAGCATGGAGCCGAGCCCGAACGACGGCGGGAACTCGTAGTGCAGCCGGCCGTGCGCGTGCTCGGTCGTGTGACGATGCGCGGCACACCACAGAGCGGTGCCGTTGCTCGCTCGTTGAACCTCTTCGCACGCCGGGCACGGCGGTTCGATCTCCGGAACGACGTTCGCGTAGTCCTTCGGACGCGCCACGAGAACGGCGCACGACGCCTTGCGAACGATCTGCTCGCTCACGGAGCCGAGCACGAAGCGTTCGAGCTTTCCCTTGCGCGATCCTCCGACCACCACGACGTCCGCCACGAGTGACGAGGCGAGCTGGAGGATCTCACGCTGGGGACCTCCGACGGCGAGATGACCGACGATGCGCCCGTCGAAGTACTTCCGCGCTTCGGCAACGTTACGGTCGAGCATCGACCGCGCTCCTTCGACGAGGTCGGTGCGGGCGAGCGAAGCCTCGGTCTCGAGGGATGCAGGGGCGAAGATCACGTGTGCCAAGTGAACCTCGGCGCCCGCGAGCGTGCGCGCCAACATCGATGCGGTTCGCACGACGTCGTTGGCATTCTCCGTCTCGTCGACGGCAGCGAGGATGACGACACGCGATGAAGCAGTTTGCTGATTGGTCATGACTACGTCTCCTTCCTTCGTCGTGATGACGTCACTTGGCCAAGCGGGAGTGGAGCAGCTCCGCGAGCGCCCGGCACACGTCGACGGTCGTCAAAATCCCGACCACCTTTCCGTTCTGCATGACGACGACCGACCCGTACTTGTGCTCGGCCATCGTCGACACGACTTCGTCGAGCGGAGCGTCGGGTCCAACGCTGTGAACGACGGCGGACATCGCGTCTTCCACCACCGTCTTCGTCGGGTCGACGTCCTTGAGGGTCTCGACGAGGTGGAGATCGCGGTCCGTGAGGATGCCCACGAGCCGTCCACCGTGCAGAACCGGAAGATGCCGAATCGCGTGCTCGCGCATCATCGAGTGAGCCTTGGCGAGCGTCTGTTCGACACCGATCGAGAGCGGACTCGTCGTCATGTACTTCTGCACCGGCGGAATGGGTTTGCTCATGCCAGTAGCTCAGCAAGCTGCGTTCCATTCGGATCGCGCAGAACTTCGCGAGATCGTCCTCCGACTCGCGCACGGCCTGCGCCGCCGTGCAGAACGTGCAGAATGTGCACGCCGGCCGGAGCAACCGGTGCGGCGCCGTAGCATCAGACGAGAGTGCCGAAGACGATTCTGGTGTGCGGGTACGGGCCTGGCATCTCGAATGCCGTCGCACGGCGGTTCGGTGCCGAGGGCTTCGCAGTGGCGCTGGTCGGTCGCAACCGAGAGAAGCTCGAGACGGCGGCGCGGTCCTTCGAAGAGAAAGGGCTGGCGGCGAGAGGCTTCCCGGCCGACCTTGCCGATCCGAGTGCCATGCCTGCGCTCGTGGCTCGCGTAAGGGACGAGCTCGGGTCCGTAGCGGTGGTCCACTGGAACGCTCCGGCAAGCGGCGCAGGAGACGTGATGCTCGCCGATCCCTTCGAGTTGCGAACCGCGCTCGACGTGAGCGTCACCAGTCTCGTCGCCACCGTGCAAGCCGCCCTGCCCGATCTGAAGACACAAGGCGACGGAGCTGTGCTCGTCACGAACGGCGCGGTTGGACTGCACGATCCGAAGCTCGACGCGATGGCGGTCGACGAGGCGTTCATGGGCGCGGCGATCGCCAAGACGGCCCAGCACAAGGTGGTCACCCTGCTCGCCCGCAAGCTTCGACAAGACGGCGTGTACGTCGGCGAGGTGGTCGTGGCTGGCATCGTCAAAGGCACGGCGTACGACACCGGGAACGCCGGTTTCCTCACCGCCGACGAGGTCGCGGGGAACTTCTGGCGACTCTATCGCGATCGCCCCGAAGCCTTCGTCTCGCTGCTCGGCGTCGGCCTGGCGGGTCGAGGTCGACCTTAGACCCGACCTCAAGGCACGAGGGCGAGGACCTTGAGCTCGGCGACATTCACTCGGAAGAACTGTCCAGCCGAACCGCCCGTGCCGCCGGTGTACGTATCGAAATGCGAGAACGCCGACATGTTCACCGCGCGGTCGTCGTGCGAGAGGCGGATACGGTAGCTCTTGCCGGCAACGAGATCGGCACGAACGAACGACGAGTCACCCCAGGATGCCCAATCGCCGCGCTGGGGCATGATCATATATCCCTCGCCGACGACACCGCCGCCGGGCAGCTCCTCGATGGTGACGTGTTTGACCGCGCACGTGATGCCCGTGTTGATGGCCCCCGAACCATTGCCGTAGGTGGCCTGCACGAGGTGCGCGCCGCTGCGGGTGGCCGTGAAAGTGGCTGCGAGTTGATGGCCGGGATCGCCCCATGCTTCGTAGAAGGTCCGGCCGTAGGCTGTCGTCTTGTTGCCGCCGCTGACGGTGAAGTCGTTCACACCGAGGGTCGAGATGCGCGGCGTGCCGGTTCCCCAGAAACAGGCGGCAGGTGAGTGCTGCGAGGAGGTGCCGCTCGAGATGAAGCGCGTGTCGATCGCGTAGCAGTGGCCAGGGGTCGACTCACCGTTCGAGTCGGGATCCTGGAACGACGTCGTTCCGCCGGACAGATCCTTCGCGATGCGAACGCCGTCTCGGTAGACGTCGATCGAAACGCCGGTCTCGCCCGCCACGTCGATACCGAGCGTGACCTTGCTGCCGGTCACCGAGAGCCCCGTGATCGACGGCGTCTTGGGGCCGAAGAGCACGCGATAGTCGGACACGTCGGCAATCGTCTTCACCGATTGTGCGGCGCTCGACGGTGCCCCGAGCTCGACCTCGACGAGGTTGCGCGACGCAAGCGACGCCTCGTCGATCTCGCCCTGGACGGCAACGCCGTTCAACGAGACCTTCGTGATCGAATACGCCCCCGCGCTCCCCGAGTCGGTCGGGAGACGCACGACGACGGAGACCCGCTTTCCTCGGAACGGCAGGTTGTTCAGCGCAATGGAGGTCGCATTCGGAAAGAGCGACGAGCGCAGGCCATGCGTGACGAAGGGGGCGACGCGCAGCCCCTTGTCCGTCGCTTCGACGCCGAAGAGTGCACCATGCACAGTTCCAATGAACCCGCCCACGCTCCACAGCTGGCGCTGCGAGTTCACCTGCGGCCCCGAGTTCGGGCCGTCGTCGACCCAGGGCTGTCCGGTGACGACCTCGAGGTTCTCCATGTTGGAGAGATTGAGCGCCGCGCCGCGGAGGAGCGATGCCACGCCGTTCTCGAAGGCCGCACCGTTACCGACCTTGCGCGCGGCCTTGATCCAATAAGCCGTGACGAACGGCCAAATCGCGCGATTGTGGTAGATGGGCGTGTTCTGCTGCTGCGGGAAGATGACGGGCGGGCCCTTGGGCAACGTCGGATAATTGGCAATCGCGGCACGCGCCTCGTCACTCGGTAAGACGTTCTCGAGGACCGCGAGCGAAGTTCCGAGAAGATCGAAGCGGCGTGCTGGAGCCGTATCCAGGGTCGTCGGCAAGAAGGTCGAGAGCTGTCGTTCGTCTTCGAGCCAGAACTTCGAGGCGATGGCCGTGCGCAGTGCATCGGCTCGGCTCTGGAGCTCCGCGGCGCTCGCCGTGTCGCCCACCTCGGTCGCGAGCGCGACCCCCGTTTCGAGGATGATCAGGTGTGTCACGTTCGTGGAGAGCGACTTGCTCTCTGCAATCGTGACGGTGTTCGGATTGCTCCACCCCGGATACGTCTGCTCGCGCCAATCGAGAAACGACTGTTCACCTCGATACAAGCCGTCGGACGGATCGAAGACGACCGCCCTATCGTGCGTAATCGTATTCTTGATTGCCGACCAGGCGCGGTCACGGAATGCGGTTCGCGCGTCCCCGGAGAGGTGACGAAGCACCTCGCGCGCACCGAGCGCCCACACGACGCGATCGCTCGAGACCGGATAGCTGCCGCCGGTACCTGTATCCTGCACAATCTGCAGGTTGGTCCCGTCGCGACGCGGCGACAGCTTGAAGTCGAGCGAGCTCGCGGCGCGCGGTGCGTCCACCCACGCAAGCCCGAGGTTCATGGCGTATGACGTGTCGCGCGTCCACACGTACGTCCACTTGCGGCCGGTCTCGAAGCAACCGTCGGGGCTGCATGCGAGCGGCGCACCGCTGCGGAAGGCACCGTCTTGAATCGAAGCGACGGAGTTCTCTTTCGCCTCGTCGAGTGCGAGCTGGTAGAGCGCGTCGAAGAGATCGCTGCCGGTATGCACCGAGGGTCGGTCGGCCGTCTCGGCGACCGTGCGCGGGCTCGTCGGAACGTCGTCGCGACGGACAGCCGAGCTCGTGATCTCGAACGAGCGCAGGCATCCATCGCCGGTCACCTTCACGCTCGCGTGATCCGTGCCGTCGACGACGTCACGTGTACCGGCCGGCTCGCCGTCGAAGGTCGCCACGATGCACGCCGGCGTGGATGCCCCATCGAAGCCGCCGCCCCCATCGCCCGTCGCGCTCTGCTCGTCACCGAGCGTGCCACCACCGTCGACCGCGGAGGGGGCGGAGGGGGACTGCGCGCCGTCATCGGACGAGCTACACGCCGTCACGATCGCGACCGCTCCCCCGAGACTCGTCAAAGCCAGGAGAATCGAAGGGCGCATCGAGCCTCCCCTAGCATGAGGTTCAGGACCCGCCATGAGAAAGTCACTCATCCATGAGTGACGAGGCGGCCCTGAGACGGCGCCTTCGATTCGTCGCCGGCCCGCGCCAGTGGTAGATCGAGCCCATGCGTCTTTCGCTGGTCGCCGCCCTCGCGTTCGCCACCCTCGCTTCGGCCTGCAAGCAGAACGCGCCGCCGCCCTCCGAGTCGACGCCCCCGACCGCCGCGCCCTCCAGCGCTGCCGCCGCCAAGCCTGCGTCCAGCGCCGACGGCGTTGTGCGCCTGGGCACGACCATCGAATCGTCCGCCCAGAAGGTTGCTCTCGCCGACGTCGCGAAGGATCCGCAGGCCTTCACCGGAAAGACGTTCGCGACCACCGGCACCGTCACGGCGGTCTGTCAGCACATGGGCTGCTGGATGGAGATCAAAGACGACGCGAGCGAGGCCCACATCAAGATGGCGGGCCACGCGTTCTTCGTTCCGAAGACCGCCTCCGGGCGCAAGGCCCGCATCCTCGCCACACTCGAGAAGGCCGGCGCGGGCAGCGCATGCGCCGACGAGGAGGAGCCGAAGGCCGGCGCTGCCCCCGCGCCTGCGGACAAGAAGGGTAAGTCCGGTTGCCGCGCCGAAGCGGAGGCCCAGATGGGTCACCCGCTCGCGAAACTGGAGCTCGTCGCGCAGGGCGTCGAGCTGCTCTGAGCAGACGCCCGACGTGACGAGAAGAGCGGCGTGATGCCACCACGCCGCGAGCATCGCGGGCGTCACGTCCTCGCCACAAGCGCGAGCACAGGTACCGTTTCGCCACACGCGCGTTCGCGCGAAACGACGTTCGAAAGCGCGCTGCTACGCGGTCCGCTTCGTCGTCGCCACGGTGGCGCGCTCGGTGCATCGCGACACGGGCGTTCGCGAGCCGGGCTGCCGACGGAACGTGCGGGCGCGTGGGCGGCTCGACGTGAACCTGTTCCCCGAATCGGCTAATTCGATTTACTGGGCCGCGATCGCGTTGCTCGGCACGGGCGCCATTGCCTTGCCGGCAGGCATGATCGCGTGGGCTCGAACCCCGTATGCGACGGGTGAGCAGGAAGCCGTCGCTCAACCCATCAAGTTCGATCATCGTCATCACGTTCGCGACGACGGCGTCGACTGCCTCTATTGCCATGGGGGCGCGACCAAGACGCCGAACGCAGGGATTCCGGCCACCTCGGTCTGCATGGGGTGCCACACGCAGATCTGGATCTCGAGTCCCGAGCTCGCGAAGGTGCGGGACAGTTGGTTCGAAGACCGACCGATCCGTTGGGAACGCGTCAACACGTTGCCCGACTTCGTCTTCTTCAACCACTCGATCCACGTGAACAAGGGCGTGGGCTGCGTGAGCTGCCATGGGCGCGTCGATCAGATGGGCCAGGTCTACGCCGTGGCTCCTCTCACGATGCGGTGGTGTCTCGATTGCCACCGCCATCCGGAAGAGCACCTCCGGCCGCTCGACAGAATCACGGACATGGAGTGGACGCCGAACGAGCCGCAGGAGGTCCTCGGCCTTAGGCTCCGCGCAGAGCTAGGGGTGCGGTCCATCGTCGACTGCACGGGGTGCCATCGATGAGCCACGACACCGGCCACCGCGCTTCCGCACTCGCGCGCATGCTCGACGAGACCCGCGATCCCATCGCGCGGCGTGACTTCCTCGTCCGAATGAGCGCGGCGCTCGGCCTCGCGGGTGTCACGGGTTGCACGCGCGCACCTCGCGAACAGATCGTTCCCTACGTCGTCCAACCTCCGGAGGTCACCCCCGGCAAGCCGACCTCGTATGCGAGCGCGACGGTCCTCGACGGTTACGCGACGGGCGTTCTCGTCGAGAGTCACGAGGGCAGGCCCACGAAGGTCGAAGGCAACCCGGAGCACCCGGCGAGCCTTGGGGCATCGAGCGCGTTCGACCAGGCCTCCGTGCTGTCGCTCTACGATCCCTCACGCGCGCAGGCCGTAAAACAAGGCGGGAGCACATCGACCTGGCAAGACGTCGCGACCGCGATCGCGAGTGGACCGTGGACGGCCATGGGCGGCAAAGGCCTTCACCTCGTGATGGCGCCGACCTCTTCGCCGACCGCGGCGATTCTCTTGAAAGAGATCCGCGAGCGATATCCGAACGCGGCGATCAGCTTCCATGCGCCCGCCTCCCGTCGCAACGCCTGGCAAGGCGCGCGCCTCGCCTACGGCAAGGTCGTCGAGCCGCGATTCGACCTGCGCGCGGCTGACGTCATCGTCGCTCTCGACGCCGATTTTCTCGGGCACGGCCCGGCGCAGCTCCGGCTCTCGCGACAGTTCGCCGATCGGCGACGACTCGCTCGCCACGAAGACGGCATGAATCGCCTCTATGCCGTCGACTCGCTCTTGAGCGTGACGGGCGCCTCCGCGGATCACCGACTCCGTGTCGGGCGCAGCGAAGTCATGGCGTTCGCGGCCATGCTGTTCGCGGCGATCGCTTCGGGCAAGGTCCCGCAGGAGGCCGCGGAGATCGCGGCGCCGCATCGTCGTTGGGTCGAGGCGGTCATTCGCGATCTGCTCGCCCATCGTCGACGCTCGCTCGTCATCGCCGGCGACACGCAGCCCGCGGTCGTGCACGCGATGGCCCACGCCATCAATACGGCGCTCGGAAACGTCGGCACGACAGTGACGTTCGGCCCCTCCCCCATCATCGAGGCCGGCGAGCCGAGTCATGGGCATCTCGCAGACGCCCTGGAAAACAGCGCCGCCGACACCGTGATCGTGCTCGGCGCGAACGCGGTCTACGCATCGCCTGCCGAGCGCCCGATTGCTCCCATCCTCGCTCGCGCGCGAAATAGCGCCTACGTCGGACTCTACGACGACGAGACGGCCAGGGTCTGCCTCACGACCATCGCCGAAGCGCATCCGCTCGAGAGCTGGGGCGACGCGCGAGCGTTCGACGGAACGGTGTCGATCATCCAACCCCTCGTCGATCCGCTCTTCGGCGGTCGCAGCGTGCTCGACGTCCTCGCCGTACTCGCTGGACGTAAACAGACGAACGCTTACGACCTCGTACGGGAACGATTCAAGAACGACCCGGCTCGCTTTCGAAGGGCGCTGCGACGAGGTTTCGAAGAGGGAAGCGCATTCGACGTCGTCACCGATCTCTCGTCTCCCGATCTCGCGACGATCGGCACCGTGCTCGCGTCGTCGTTCGTGCGGGCCGAGCGCCACCGTCCCACGCCCGAAGTCGAGCACGGCTTCGACCTGGTGCTGACGACCGATCCTCACACGTACGACGGTCGCTTCGCCAACGACGCCTGGCTCCTCGAGCTTCCTTCTCCGATCGGAAAGCTCACGTGGACGAACGCTGCCACGCTCTCGGTGGAGGCGGCGGCCGCACTCGATCTGGCGAGCGGCGACGAAGTGGAGATTCGCGCCGGTGAGCGCTCCGTTCGCGTGCCGGCGCTCGTTGTGCCTGGCCAAGCCACGGGGACCGTCGGCTTGTCGCTCGGCTGGGGACGCACCGCGGGCGCCGAGCTCTCCGCGGGTCTTGGCGCCAATGCCTACGAACTACGCCCGGCCGACGAGGCCTGGCACGTTCCCGACGTCACCGTTCGCAAGACGGGCGAACGGCACGTTTTGCCAATCACGCAGATCCACCAAGGGCTCGAAGGGCGTGACGAATCCATCGCTCGTCATGCCACGCTCAGCGCGTGGACATCGCGTGAGCCCAAATCGAAAGAGTCGAAGCCGAAGAGACCTCTTTCGATCTTCAACCCACCGACCATGCCGGCCAAACGGCAATGGGGCATGGCCGTCGACCTGGCCGTCTGCACGGGTTGCAGCGCCTGCGTGGTCGCTTGTCAGGCCGAGAACAACGTTCCGACCGTGGGCGCCGACGGCGTTCGACTCGGGCGCGCCATGCACTGGCTGCGCATCGATGCCTATGCCGTGGGCAGCCACGATTTCCCGCGCATGGTGACGGAGCCGATGCTCTGTCAGCATTGCGAAAAAGCGCCGTGCGAATACGTGTGCCCCGTCAATGCGACGGTCCACAGCGAAGACGGACTGAACCAGATGGTCTACAACCGCTGCGTCGGCACGCGGTTCTGTTCGAACAACTGCCCGTACAAGGTACGGCGCTTCAACTGGTTCGACTTCCATCGCACCGAGACTCCGAAAGAGCAGCTCGTCCACAATCCCGACGTCACCGTGCGCGAACGCGGCGTGATGGAGAAGTGCACGTTCTGCGTGCAACGCATTCGCGAATACGAAATCAGCGAGCGCGTCGAACCGAATGCTCCGAGGAAGCCACTCCAGACAGCCTGTCAGCAGGCCTGTCCGACGGGCGCGATCGTCTTCGGCGACGTGGCCGATCGAGAATCCGAAGTCGCCAAACTCCATAGGAACGAGCGCGCTTTCGCCGTGCTCGACGAGCTCGGCACCGTGCCGCGTGTTCGTTATCTGGCGAAGATCATCAACGACAACCCCGAGCTCGAAGAGGGCAAGCGATGACGGCCACGCCTCTCGCCACCACACGTGACGAAGAGCTCCCCGTATTCGAGGAGCGGAAAGCGCTCGCGCCGCTCACCGATCAGCTTCTCGCGACCGTGCTCGAGCCGCCGCGTTTGATGCGGCACGCGCTGATCATCACCGGTCTCGTCTCCTTCTTTCTTCTCGGCGGCGCCATCGCCTACACGGTCACGACGGGTATCGGCGTCTGGGGCAACAACATTCCCGTCGGCTGGGCCTTCGACATCACGAACTTCGTCTGGTGGATCGGAATCGGCCACGCGGGCACGTTCATCTCCGCCTTCTTGCTGCTCCTCGAGCAGAAATGGCGCGCCTCGATCAACCGCTTCGCCGAGGCGATGACGCTCTTCGCCGTCATGCAGGCCGGGCTCTTTCCGCTGCTGCACCTCGGACGGCCCTGGTTCTTCTATTGGCTCGCGCCGTATCCGAGCACCATGACCGTCTGGCCGCAGTTCCGCAGCGCTCTCACGTGGGACGTCGTCGCGGTAAGCACGTACTTCACCGTCTCGCTGCTCTTCTGGTACCTCGGGCTCATTCCCGATCTGGCCACCCTGCGCGACCGCGCACCGGAGCTCTGGCGGCGCCGCGTCTACGCAGTCTTCGCGCTCGGCTGGTCCGGCTCGGCGCGCAACTGGAATCGCTGGCGCATCGGATATGGTTTGCTCGCCGGTCTCGCCACGCCGCTCGTCGTATCGGTGCACAGCATCGTCAGCAGCGACTTCGCGATTTCGATGCTGCCCGGCTGGCACTCGACGATCTTCCCCCCGTACTTCGTCGCCGGCGCCATCTACTCCGGCTTCGCGATGGTCGTGACGCTCATGATCCCCGCGCGGCGCATCTATCGGCTCGAGCGCGTCATCACGTCGAGGCACCTCGACGCGATCGGCAAGATGCTCCTGACCACGGGCTGGATGGTCTTCTACAGCTACATCGTCGAGACGTTCATCGCCTGGTATTCGGGCGACCGTTACGACCAGTACACGTTCCTCGTTGCGCGCCCAGTCGGCACGTACGCGGCCGTCTACTGGACGGTCATCGCGTGCAACTGCCTCGCACCACAGTTTCTTTGGATCAAGAGGCTGCGCCTCAGTCCACTGGGGCTGTGGCTCCTCTCGCTCGCCATCCAGCTCGGCATGTGGGCCGAGCGTCTCATGCTCATCATCACCTCGGAGAGCAGGGACTTCCTGCCATCCTCGTGGCACGACTATTGGCCCACCGTCGTCGAGGCCGCGCTTCTGTTCGGCACGATGGCGTTCTTCCTCTTCCTGTTCCTCTTGCTCCTCCGCTTCGTTCCGTTCATTCCGATCTCCGAAATCAAATCACTGCAACACGAGCTCGACACGGAGGAGCGCGCCCGTGGCTGACATGCTCGTCGCCGAGTTCGAGTCTCCCGATGCACTTGTCGCAGGAGCCGAGCACCTTCGCTCGCTGGGCTTCGTGGGGCTCGACGCCTACACGCCGTTTCCCGTTCCGGAGCTCGACGACATCCTCGGAGTGAGGCGCTCGCGTGTGCCCAAGGCGGTGTTCCTCGGGGGCGCCGCCGGCGCCACGCTGGCCTACTCCATCCTCTCGTGGACGAACGCCGTCGACTATCCACTCAACGTCGGCGGTCGACCATACAACTCGCTGCCTGCGCACGTGCCGATCGTGTTCGAGACTCTCGTGCTCTTCGCGTCGTTCGCGTCGTTCATCACGGTCCTCGTCAGCTCACGCATGCCACGCCTGCACGATCCGATCTTCGACATCGCCGGCTTCGAGCGTACGACGATCGATCGCTTCTGGCTCACCGTCGGTGACCCGCGACGCGCCGCAGGCTCGATCGACGACGAACAAGCCGACCGTGTTCGAAGCGCCCTCGTCCCCCTCGGCGCGCTGACCGTGCGAGCCATCTCGAGACGCACTCCTTCGGAGGCCCCATGAAGCCGCGATGGCTCGGCCTCGCCGTCTTCCTGCTCGTCGGTTGCGACAATCGTCAGGCGTTCCATACGCCCGATCCGACGCTCGCTCGCATGCTCGAGCAGCGCCGCGCAGACGCCTTTGGGGCGACGACGGCATTCGACAACGGAATGGTGATGCGTACTCCGCCGCACGGCACCGTCTCGACCGACGCCGAGGACAGCGAAGAGGCGCCCCCTCCCCCCATCACGCGAGCGCTTCTCGACCTCGGGCGCAAGCGATTCGAGACTACCTGCGCCACGTGCCACGGGATCGCTGGTGATGGGCGGAGCGCTATCGCCGCGAAGATGGAACTGCGGAAGCCTCCATCACTGTTCGCCCAGCGTCACACACGCGCGCGCCTCTACACGGTGGCAACCCACGGCTACGGTCTCATGCCTTCGTACAAGGAGTTTCTCGATCGCGAAGAGCGGTGGGCCGTCGCCTCGTACATCCTCGCGTTGAAGCTCAGTCAGAGTGCCAAGGCTTCGGATCTGCCGCCCGACGTACAGCGAACGCTCGCGGAGGAAACGCGATGAGCCGCGAAACGAAGAACGGCACCAAATCCTTCTTGCTCGCCCTCGTGCTCGCGGGCCTCGGCGTTGCCGGCTTCTCGCTCGGGTTGATCCGAGACACGCGGCACGCGCTCTTGGCTTGGACGAGCGCATACGCCTTCGGCCTGTGGACGGCCCTCGGAGCGATGGTGCTCGTGATGGTGCTCTACGTGACCGGCGCACGATGGTGGCTCCTCGTGGCACCGCTCCTGCGTGCGATGATCGGGACGATTCCCCTGTTCGCGCTGTTGTTCTTGCCGATCGCCATCGGCGCCGGGCGTCTCTACCCATGGGCAAACGAGCCGGAGGGGCTCTCGCCCGTGATGGCAGAGGCGCTCGAGCATCAGCGTTCGTGGAACCAGCCGACGTTCTTCTACGTGCGGTCGGCCATCTATCTCGTCGTATGGGTTGTGATGTCGATCGTCCTGCGACGCGCCGAGACCGACGAGTCACCGGAAGGGCAGGCGCGACTACGAGCCATAGGCGGCGCAAGCTTGCCGATCCTGGCGCTGACGATGACCTTCGCGTCGTTCGACTGGCTCATGGCGCTCGAGCCCGGGTGGAGCTCGACCATGTATGGGGTCTACGTCTTCGCGAGCGGCTTCCTCGGCGCACTCTCCCTTCTCGCGGTGCTCGCCTGGGCCGCCGATCGCCGCGGACACCTCGATGCCACGCTCGCGCCCGATCATACGCACGCCGTCGGGCGCCTCATGCTGATGGCCGTCATTCTCTGGGCATACGTCGGCTTCTTCCAATTCATGCTCATTTGGATTGCCGACTTGCCGCGCGAGGTCTCCTTCTTTACGAGTCGCGCACACGGCCCCTTCGGCGCGATCGATGCGCTCCTCCTCTTCGGACGCTTCGTCCTCCCGTTCCTCGCGCTCCTTTCGCGAAGTGCAAAACGCCACCCACTGTCGCTCGCCGTGCTCGCCGGATGGCTCGTCCTCATGACGGCGCTCGACTTCGCGTGGCTCGGAATCGGGGCGATCGATCCGCATCTGACCATCCTCGACCTCGCTCCGTTCCTCGTCGTCGGCGCGATCTCGTTCGCGTACGGGGCGCATCGTTTCGGTGCTGAACGACGGGTCATCCCCACTGCTTCCACGCAAGCCGAGCTTCGCGAGTCGCTCCGGTACCGGTCGCCATGAGCTTCGACGTCCACCAGGAGCCCGACCGCATCCCGCCACGACCGGTCCTTCTCGTCGCGCTGGGAAGCATGGTGGTGCTGCTCGGCTCGCTCTTCGTCGTCGAGGTGCTGCTGCGTGCCGACAGCCGCGGGCGCGACGTGGGCCCACCGTTTCCCGCCGTGGCCCCGCCGACGATCGGCAAGGTCGATCGCACGCTCTTGAGCGTCACCGAACGAGGCATCACCGAGCGCAATACGCAGCGCGAACAGCTCTCGCACTATCGCTGGGTCGACCGCGACGCGGGGATCGCGGGCATCCCCATCGAGCAGGCCATGGACATGCTCGTCCAGCACCCACCGGAGGACCGCTGATGGACATCGTCCGCTGGCTTCTTCGCCTGCCTCCCGGGGCGTCGACGGTCGCCGACGGCGTCGACGGCCTCCACCTTGTCGTCATCTCGCTGACGATGCTCGTGTCGTTCTACGTCTTCGGCGCCGCGGCGTGGTTCACCGTGCGCTACCGGCGGAAGAAGCCCGATCAGCCTGCCCTCGGCGCTGCGCCCGCACGCCATGAAGGCGTCTTCGCGGTCTTGATCGGGGGCACGTTCCTCTTCTTCTGGGTCATCGGCTTCCGGCAGTACGTCGCCATGGCCGATCCCCCGAGAGACGCGGACATCGTCTACGTCGAGGCCAAGCAGTGGATGTGGAAGTTCACTTATCCCGACGGGCGGTCGACGAACGATACGCTCACCGTGCCTGTCGGCCGCCCGATCAAGCTCGTGATGACGTCGCGCGACGTCATCCACAGCTTCTTCGTGCCTGCCTTCCGAACGAAGCGAGACGTGGTTCCCGGTCGAACCGTCGTGACGTGGTTCCAAGCCAAGGAGACCGGCTCCTTCCCGATCTGGTGTGCCGAGTACTGCGGCATCAGCCACTCGATGATGCGTGGCGAGGTCGTGGTGCTCTCCCAGGCCGATTACATGCGATGGCTGCGCTCCACGACTCCGAATCAAGACGGACATGCGGATTGCGGAAAAGGCCCCGGTTCGTGCGGTGACGACATCGACCTCGTTGCCCGCGGGAAGGAGGTCGCCGTGCGTCGAGCGTGCGTGGCCTGCCACACGCTCGACGGCCAGCGCCACATCGGTCCCACCTGGAGCCACCTCTTCGGCTCCGATCGCACGCTGACCGACGGTCGCCACGTGGTCGCCGACGAGGCCTATCTCACCAAGTCGATGATGGAGCCGCAAGCCGACGTCGTTGCCGGCTACACGCCCGTCATGCCCACTTACCAGGGCCTCCTCACGGCCGGCGAAACCGGTGCGCTCGTCGCGCTCATCGTCTCGCTGCGCGACGGCCCTCTCGCGCCCGAAGTCACCCTTCCAACCCTCGACGTCCACGCGCGAGACGCGGGCGCCGACGCCGCGAGCACGCCATGACGACGCAGCCCTTCGTGGAAAAACCGTGGACACGGCACCCGGACTACCTCGGCGCGGCAACGACGCTTCGATCGTGGCTTCTCACGACCGATCACAAGCGCATCGGTCTCCTCTACCTAGGTGCAGTCTGCACCTTCCTGGCGCTCGGTGGTTTCTTCGCCATGGGGATCCGCGTCGAGCACCTGACGCCGAACAAGACCGTGATGACCGCGATGACCTACAACCGGTTCTTCACGCTCCACGGCGTCGTCATGGTCTGGCTCTTCATGATTCCGTCGATTCCGAGCACGTTCGGCAATTTCCTATTGCCCATCATGGTCGGCGCCAAAGACGTGGCATTCCCGCGTCTGAACCTCCTGAGCTTCTACATCTACGTGGCCGGCGCCCTGCTCGTGCTCGTCTCGCTCTTCGTCTCGGGCATCGACACGGGCTGGACGTTCTACGCGCCGTACTCCTCGACGACGCCCACGGCCGTGCCGCTGGCTTTGCTCGGGGTGTTCATCATCGGGTTCTCGACGATCTTGACGGGCCTGAACTTCATCGTCACCACCCACTCGATGCGCGCGAAGGGCCTGCCCTGGATGAAGCTGCCGCTCTTCGTGTGGTCGATCTACGCGACGAGCATCATCCAAGTCCTCGCCACCCCCGTGCTCGCCATCGTGCTGCTCCTCGTCGTGTTCGACAACGCATTCGCGTGGGGAATGTTCGACCCGGCGCGCGGCGGCGATCCGGTGCTCTACCAGCACCTCTTCTGGTTCTACTCGCACCCGGCCGTCTACATCATGATTCTGCCGGCCATGGGGGTGGTGAGCGAGGTCGTCACGACGTTCGCGCGGAAAGCTCCCTATTCGTACAAGGCCATTGCCTATTCGTCGCTCGGCATCGCCTTCGTGGGGTTCCTCACCTGGGGCCACCACATGTTCGTTGCCGGCATCAGCACGTTCGACGCCGGCGCATTCGGCATTCTCTCGATGCTGGTGGCCATCTTCTCCGCCATCAAGGTCTTCAACTGGACCTGGACGCTCCGGCGCGGCTCGATTGCCACGAAGACTCCTTTGCTCTTCGTCTACGCCTTCCTGTTCCTCTTCGTCTTCGGCGGCATGACGGGTGTAGCGGTGGCGGCGATGAGCCTCGACGTGCATTGGCACGACACCTACTTCGTCGTTGCCCATTTCCATTTCATCATGGTCGGCGGAACGCTCACCGCGTTCATGGCCGCACTCCATTATTGGTTCCCGAAGATGAGCGGCCGCATGTATCCGGAGAGGCTCGGGATGATGTGCGCGGTGCTCGTCTTCGCGGGATTCTTCGTCACGTTCTTTCCCCAGTTCCTTCTCGGGAATTCGGGAATGCCGCGTCGCTACTTCCACTATCCCCCGGAGTTCCAGGTCCTCAACATCATCTCCACGGTCGGCTCGTGGATTCTCGCGGCGGGCCTCGTCGGCCCGGCCACCTACCTGCCATGGTCGCTCCGTTGGGGGCCGAGGGTCGACGGCGATCCATGGGGCTCGCGATGTTTCGAGTGGCGCACGGCCTCGCCTCCTCCGACGCACAACTTCGAGGAGTCGCCGGTATTCACCGTGGGCGCCTACGACTACGAAAAGGCCGCCCCGGAGCGTGCGCCGTGAAACCCGCCTTCGAGCACGAGGCCCACTTCGAGAGCGTCGAGCAGCAGGCGCATGCCTCCCGTCTCGGCATGTGGGTCTTTCTCGCGAGCGAAGTCCTGCTCTTCGCCGCTCTCTTCACAATCGTCTTCACGTATCGAGCCCACTCCCCCCACGCCTTCCGTGAGAGCGTTCTCCACAACACCAAGGTCCTCGGCTCGGTCAACACAGCCGTCCTTCTCACGAGCAGCACGCTCGTCGCCTTCGCGGTGCACGTGCTGCGCGAAGGCAAGACGAAGCTCGCCGGACGCCTGGTGCTCGCCACCATCGGACTCGGCTTCGTCTTCCTCGTCATCAAGTTCACCGAATACGGACTGCACTTCCACGAGGGCATCTATCCGCGCGGCGTGGGCGAGTACTTCGTCACCCACACGGCCCGCGGATATGTCGAGTTCTGGACGCTCTATTTCACGATGACGGGGCTCCACGCGATTCACGTCACGATTGGCATGGGCGTGCTGGCAGCGATGCGGATCGGCATGGGGCGCGGCACGGTCACCGAAGGCTCCTCTCATCGCCTCGAAACCGCAGCGCTCTACTGGCACCTCGTCGACCTCGTCTGGATTTTCCTCTGGCCGGTGTTCTACCTCGCATGACGCACGAATCCGGAACCCGCGCCATCTGGCGAACGGCCATTGCGCTCATGGTGCTCTGGGCGCTCAGCTTCGGGCTGTCCTACGTGCACCTCGGCGCGGCGTCGCTCCCCGTCGCGCTCGCCATCGCCGGGATGAAGGCCGGTCTGGTGGCCATGGTGTTCATGGAGCTGGTGCGGGCGCATCTCTCCGTGCACGTGACCCTCGCCGCAGCTTGCCTGCTGTCGCTCATCCTCGTCGGCCTCACCGTCGCCGACGTGCTCACGCGCGACAAGCCGCCTATCGAAGTTCCGGCGATTGCCAAGCCGTGGAGCTCAGAGAAGCGGTGAAAGCACGCGCGCGCCGGCCTCGCCCAAACGCCAGCCGAGAGAGATCTTCTTTCGCTTCGCCGCCGTGATCTCCACGGCGTCCTCCAGATCGCGAAAGAACATGTCGGCGAGCGCTTGTGCGTACTTCTCGCCGTACACCACGCCGGTCACTTCGAAGTTGAGCCGGAAGCTCCGATTGTCGAAGTTCGCGGTTCCCACCGCGGCGAAGTAGTCGTCCACCACGAGTGTCTTCGCGTGGATCATGGTGGGCTGGTATTCGTAAACCTTCACGCCGGCCCTGAGAATCGTGTCGTAGTACGAGCGCGCTGCGGCCGTCACCACGAGCGAGTCGCTCCTCCGCGGAACGAGCACACGCACGTCGACACCACGCAGCGCCGTGGCCGTCAGCGCGGTCAGCGAGGCCTCGTCGGGAATGAAGTACGGCGTGGTGACGAAGACGCGTTCGCGCGCCCCGGCGATGGCTGCGAAATAGAGCTTTTGAATCGATTCGATCTCGCGATCCGGACCGGACGAGACGATCTGCACGAAGTGGTCTCCCTTTCGCGTGGGCTCCGGGAAATAGACCTTTCCGTGCGTGGCATAACCGGTGGCGTAGAACCAATCGTCGGCGAAGACGAGCTGCAGCCAGCGCACCACGTCTCCTTCGAGGCGCATGTGCGTATCGCGCCACGGACCGAGATGACCACGCTTTCTCCGCTCTCGCTCGTTCGATCGATCGCGAATGGCCTGCGAGCCGAGCGCCACGCTGGGCTTCGCAGCCGAGTCACCTTCGGGCAGCTCGGGCAAGTACTCGTCGGCAATGTTGATGCCGCCGACGAATCCCACCGTGCCGTCGCAGACGACGATCTTGCGGTGATTGCGAAAGTCGATGCGGCTCCGAACACGCGAGAAGAGAACCCGATTGAAGCGCGCGAATTTGACGCCGGCCGCGAGCATGGGCGCGACGAATGCCTTGCCGATGGCGGAGGATCCGACGTCGTCGACGAGCAGGCGGACCATCACGCCGGCCTTCGCACGCTCGATGAGGGCGTCGCGTAGGCGCGTTCCGCTGCGGCGAGGGTCGAAGATGTAATAGGCCACGTGAACGTGATGGGTCGCTTTGCCAATCGCCTCGATGATCGCGTCGTAAGTACTCTCGGCGTCGGCGTAGATGCGAACGTCCCGGCAGTGCTCCGCGGGTGGCTCTCCAGCCGACACGGCCAACTTCACGAGCTGCGCCGCACGGCGATCCCAATCGTCGGGATGGCATGCGATCGCCTCGATCGTTCCCTGCGTCTCGCGCGCCCGTTTGAAGCGCAGCCTTTTCTTCTCCACACGCCTCGGACCGAGGAAGAAGAACAGCACGAATCCGACGTACGGCAGCGCGATGAGCCCGAGGATCCAGGCGAGCGTGGCGACCGGCGACCGCTTCTCGAGCAGGATCCACGTCCCCAGGCCGACGATGTAGACCAGCTCCAGAACGGTGAGGATCGTGACGAGCACGACCGCACAGTAGCCGAGACTGGCTAGCTGGCACATGGTGCTCGGTCGAAGTGAAGTCAGGGCGTCTGTCGAGCCGAGACCTCATCCATCAAGCCTGAAACCCAGCGCACGACGAGCGCGACGCGCGCGTTCTTTTTCAAATCGGAGTGGTACACGGCGAACGCCGCGCGCGGTGGTGGTGAAACTTTCGGCAGTACGCGCACGAGCGAGCGTTCGTGAAGAGCGACGACCTCCGGCAGAAGCGCGAGACCGACGCCCTCCACGCACGCGGCGGTCTGGATGGTGGTGGCCGTTGCGCGAACCACGTAGCGAATGGCGGGGACGAGCTCGCGCAGCCATCGATTCTGGGGCAACCGATCGAGTTCGCTCTCGAAACCGATCCAATCATGGGAGGCGAGGTCGCGCGTGCTCTTGATCGAGCCGCGCCGGTCGAGATACGGGCGGCTCGCGAAGATCCCGAAGGCCATGCTCCCGACGTTCCGCGAAACGAGCGCGGGCTCTTTGGGCGCGACGAGACGCACCGCCACGTCGGCCTCGCGTCGCGAGAGATCGAGCAGCTGGGTCTCCGCGCGTAGCTCGATGGTCAGGCGAGGTCGTCCTTCACGCAGCTTGGCGAGTGCAGGAACGAGCACGTAGCGAACGAAGCCGTCGCCTGCCGTCAGGCGAACCGTCCCCTCCACGTTCGCGTCCGCGCCTTGAAGCTCACGGCCGAGAGAGACCATCTCCTCTTCGACGCGCAGCGCCCTCGGCAGGAGCGTCGTGCCCATGGCCGTGAGCGACAGCCCCTTCGGCGTCCGCACGAAGAGTCTCGTGCCGAGCCCTTCCTCCAACGTGCCCAGACGGCGGCCGACGGTCGTGGGGTCAATCCCGAGAGCCTTGGCCGCGCGGGCATGACTGCCAGTTCGGTGGAGGGCGAGAAACACCTCGAGATCACGCCAAACGACGTCCTGCATAATTGCAGGTTTACCATGCATCCGTGGGTAGTCCCGCAGGCGCTCGCGAGAGCCCATCATCGTCGTCATGAAGGCCTTTCGTTTCGAAGACCGTATCGCGCTCGAGAACCTCCGCTTGGTCGAGCTCGACGTCCCCCGACCGGGGCCGCGCGAGATTCTCGTTCGCATGCGGGCCGCCGCCATGAACCAGCGCGACGTGCTCATCGCGCAAGGCCGCTACGGCAACTTCGCCGCCCCGCTCGTTCCGCTCTCGGACGGCGCCGGTGAGGTCGTCGAAGTCGGCCCCGCGGTGACGCGCTTCGGAAAGGGCGATCGCGTCATCCCGACGTACGTGCCGGATTGGATCGCCGGCCCTGTTCGAGAGGGCGTCGGTGCGAGACGCCTCGGCGGGCCGAACCCCGGCACGCTGCGCGAGCTCATGGCCGTGCACGAAGAGGCTGCCGTGCGCGCGCCGTCGAATCTCGGATGGCTCGAAGCGGCAACGCTCCCGATCGCGGCGGTGACCGCGTGGCAGGTCCTCTTCACCGACGTCGGCATCGGCCCGGGCGACGTGATCGCGGTGCAGGGAACCGGCGGCGTGGCGCTCTTCGTCGTCCAACTCGCCCGCGCGGCAGGAGCCAAGGCGGTGGTCCTCTTGCGCAGCGGAGCTCGCGCGGCACGCGTGGAAGAAGCGGGCGCCGCCGTCGTCGATACGAGCCGCGAACCAGCGTGGGAGTCCCGTCTGCTCGCGCTCACGAACGGAAGAGGTGTGGACTTGTTCGTCGACGTCGTCGGTGGCAACGGCGTGAACCGTGCCGTGGCCGCAACACGGGTCGGAGGAACCGTGGCCCTCGTCGGCTTCGTCGGAGACACGACGGCGTCGATCGATCTGCCCGCTGCCATTCGCCGGGTGGTCTCGTTCCGTACGGTTTCGGGTGGAAGCCGAGCAACGTTCGAAGCTCTCGTCCGAGGCATCGAGGCCAACGACGTTCATCCGATCATCGACACCGTCGTTCCGTTCACGAAGGCGCCCGAGGCCTTCGTGAAGCTCGCCTCGGGCTCCCCCTTCGGAAAGGTGGTGATCGACTTCGACGGATGAACGCGCTCAAACCTGAGCGATACCACCGTCGACGAAGAGCTCCGTCCCCGCGACGTACGAACTATCGTCGGAGGCGAGGAACGAAACGGCCTTGGCGATATCGAGGGGATCTCCCACGCGTCCGAGCGGAATCGACGCGCCATACCTGGCCTGGAGCTCGTCGTTGCTCGAGGCCGAGCGCAGACCGCGCAAACCTGGCGTGTCGATCGAACCGGGGCTCACCACGTTCACGCGGATCTTCCGCTCCTTCAGATCCGTCGTCCACGTCCGTGCGAACGAGCGCAGGGCGGCTTTCGTTGCACTATACACACTGACCGCAGGAAAGCCCTTGGAGCCGACGATGGACGACGTCAGGATGATCGACGCGCCGTCACGGAGGAGCGGCAACGCTTTCTGCACCGTGAAGAGCGCGCCCTTCACATTGATGTCGAAGTGGCGGTCGAACTGCGCTTCGGTGATCGAGCCCAGTGGGGCGCTCTCGGCGATGCCCGCGTTGGCAAAGACGATGTCGAGGTGTCCTTTCGTCTCGCGCACGATCGCGTAGAGGCGATCGAGATCCGCGAGGTTCGACACGTCGCCTTGGACCGTCGTCACGTTCTTGCCGATGTCTTTTGCGGCACGTTCGAGCTCTTCCTTTCGTCGCCCTGTGATGAAGACGTAAGCGCCGTCTTCGACGAACTGTTTCGCCGCGGCGAATCCAATCCCGCCGTTGCCCCCCGTGACCACGGCAACCTTCCCGTCGAGCTTCCCCATGACACCAACCTCTTTCGTGGCGCAGGTCCGTGGCGCGGACCTGACATATGATGACCGTCATATGTCCACGGACCGTGTGTCCGTCAAGGCGAGGCAAACCGAAGGCCGCGAAGCGCCACGCCGCAGCCGTTTCGGGTTAACGTGGCGCTCCCATGAAGCTCAACTTCCTCTCGATCCGCTCGGTCAAGCACACGTGCGCGCTTACGCTCGCCGCTCTTTCGACGCTCCTTCTCGTCTCGGGCTGCAAGGAGAAGGAAGAAGCCAAGGGGCTCGTCGTCGACGCCGCGGTCACCGCCACGCCGGCTCCGGTCGACGCGGGCCCGGTCGACATCAACCAGTGCCCGGGCTGCCAACTCGCGCCCACGCCCACGTGGACGTTCGAGGGCATCTATCGCGACGACAAGTGCACGGACCCGCTTGCGCAGACGGTCACCCCCGCGTGCGCGGCCGTACCGGCGATCGGCCAGGTGAGCCTCACGTACATCGACGAAGTCGGCGGTCGCAAGGTCAACGAAGGCGCCACGGTCACGCTCACCGAGATCATCGCGCCGTCGACCCCGCGCTTCCGCAAGACCACCAAGGGCTGCGTGCACGCGAACGAAGCCGCGGTCGACGTGACGCCGAACACCTGCGCCGGCGCGCGCGTCTGCCGTGACGCGACCGGTACGCTCGCCTGCGCGGGCTGCCGTACGTTCGCGAACGGTTGCCCCGACTTCGAAGAGACGCGCACCTACGCGGCCGTCAACGACCCGGTCGCCAAGGGCGGCGTGGCCACGGGCGCGGCTCCGAGCCAGTTCGGAAATCTCGCGGCTTGCTGCAACGCGCTCGCGACCCAGGCGAAGAGCCTCGGCGCATCGCCGGAGGCAGGTGTTCTCCTCTCCGCCGCCGCTCAGTGCAGCGCGCTCGCGAAGTCCGGCTCGGCCAACTCGCCCGAGCTCGCCGCACTCAAGGGCCTGCTCGCCGGCCGCAACGTGCCGGCCGTCTGCAAGGGTCTCTGAGATCGCTCGAGCCCGAGCTCGACCGGGAGCCTCCGCAACGAGCGCTCCCGGTCTTCCGCTGCTACGCTTCCGGCGCCCCATGGCGCGCCTGGACTGGGATCGACTACGACGCATTCGGCCGCTCGACGACGCGGACGTGCGCATCGATCCCGACGGAGGCCATCTCTGGGAGCGTCAGGGCGAAGGCATGCACGTGCCCTTCGACGTGCGGCGGCTTCCCCGCGGAGTCATCGTTCGCCGGCGCAAGGCCGACCCGCCGCTCAAGCGCTGAGTCTGCGCGCGCGGAGGAGGCGTTCGAGGGCCGGCGCGAGCGTCGTCGAGGCATCGTACGCAACGCCGACCTCACGCGAAGCAACGACGTCCGCGAGCGGCCGAACGACGATGCGGTCGTTCGTACGAACCACGCCTTCGGGGAGGAAGGCGATGCCGATGCCCGCCGAGACCAGCGCCACCGCCCATTCCTCGGAGGCTGCAACCGCGACGACCTTGGGCCGTCGACCGCCTTTCGTGAAGCGCGGTCCTAGCTCGCAATTGCAGCGGTGCACGACGCGCTCGCCCGCGAGCTCCGAGGCACGAAGTCGTGACTTCGCAGCAAGCGGGTGTCCAGCAGGCAACGCGACCACGTAGCGTTCTCGCCAGAGCGGCACGAACGTCTCGTTCTTCTTGCGCAGAGACCGAGACACGATGCGTGCATCGCACGGCTCTTCGGCCGACACGAGCTTCACCTCCAGCTCGGCGTCGCGCGCGAGTGGCGCGACGAGGTCGAGGGTGCGCGGGATGTCGAGCGAGGCCATGAGGCCGAGCACGAGTGGTGTCTTCGGCTCGGGCTTCCGAAAAAGCGAGCGCAAGGTCTTCGCGTCGTCGGCCATGCGGAGCGCCATCGGATAGAGGCGCTCGGCCGCCGCCGTGGGCGTCACGCCTTTGCGATGGCGCGCGAAGAGCTTCGTACCGAGCTCGTGTTCGAGATTCGAGAGCGCCGTCGAGACGGATGGCTGCGAGACGAACGAGCGCCTCGCCGCAGCGCTGACGCTTCGTTCCTCGAACACGGCGACGAAGTAGCCGAGCTCACGGAGATCCATACGAATCACCTATGGATGCCATATAGACTCGATATTTTACCTATGCCGCGGCCGATGACAAACCTTGGGCATGCGAGTTCATCACCTCAACGCCGCAACGCTCTGCCCGGCGAGCGCGCGGCTCGTCAACGGTCGCGGCGGACTCTTCGAGCGCGCACGGCTCGTGTGTCATGTACTCGTCGTCGAGACGTCGACCGGCCTGCTTCTCGTCGACACGGGGCTCGGAAGGGACGACCTCGCGACCCCGTCGCGACTAGGACGGACGTGGCTGCGCCAGGTCTCCCCGCGTTTGGACCAAGCCGAGCCGGTGGTCGCGCAGCTCGCGAGGATCGGCGCGACGGCGAACGATGTCCGCGCCATCGTGCTCACGCATCTCGATCTCGACCACGCCGGCGGCATCGCCGACTTCCCGCGGGCCACGATCCATGTCCATACGCGCGAGCTCGAGGCGGCGAGCCAAGGCCTCGGAACGCGTTCCAACGTACGCTATGTGCACGACCAGTGGCGTCATGGCCCGATCTGGTCGACCTTCGAGGACGGCAACGATCGCTGGTTCGGCTTCGAAGGCGTCCGAACGCTTGGCGAGACGAAGGACGAGGTGCTCCTCGTCCCGCTTCGTGGGCACTCCACCGGTCACACGGGCGTCGCCCTTCGCTCGTGTGACCGCTGGCTTCTCCACGCTGGTGACGGGTACTTCTTCCACGGTCAGGTCGAAACACCCCCCCACGCCCCACGGATCCTCAGGGCGTTCCAGCGACGTTCCGATGTCGACACGGCAGCTCGTGCCGCCAATCAGGAGCGCCTCCGCGCCCTCGTGGAAAGCCACGAAGACGAAGTGACGCTCTTCTGCGCGCACGATGCGCTCGAGTTCGATCGACTACGCGGAGATCTGCAGACGCAGCCCGAGTGACGACTCAGTCGTCCTCGTCCTCGTCCTCGTCCTCATCGTCGTCGTCATCGTCGTCGTCATCGTCGTCATCGTCGTCATCGTCTTCGTCTTCGTCTTCGTCTTCGTCGTCCTCGTCCTCGTCCTCGTCCTCGTCCTCGTCGTCCTCGTCTTCGTCGTCCTCGTCGTCCTCGTCCTCGTCCTCGTCGTCCTCGTCGTCCTCGTCGTCCTCGTCGTCCTCGTCCTCGTCCTCGTCCTCGTCGTCCTCGTCGTCCTCATCCTCGTCTTCGTCTTCATCCTCGTCTTCGCCGGGGGCGGCGGCAGCGACGGCTTCAGACGTCAGAGGGAGGTCCGACAGTGCGGCGAGCTCGAGCTCAGCCTTTTTGGCGGGGCGGCGCTTCGGCTTCTCGAAGAGGTTGGTGCTCTCCGCGATGTCGGTCGACTCGAGGAGGGCGGCCTCGGCGAGGAGCTTGGCCTGACGGCATGCGAGATCGAGATGGCTGGCAACGCTCTCGAGCTCCGCACGAAGTGCGCTCGTGGCGTCGGCCTCGAGCGGCGCGGAGCCGAAGACGTTTCGCCACTCGGCGAAAGAACTACGAACCCGCGAGAGCGCGGGTTCGACGGGGGCGTAATCAGTGTCGGCGATCATGCGCCTAACGTACGTCGAACCAAGGCGTTTCTCGAATGTTTCCAGGAAGGCCTCGAACGAATCACGATCGCTGCGGCGCGTCGGGGGTAGTTTCAGGTTGCGGAAGATTGCCTCCAACAGTGGCGAGCGCGCACCGCCAGCGGACGCGATGGCCGGGTGCAGGGCTTCGACCGCATCGACGGCGGCGCCCTGCAACGCTCGCGCTCGTTCGTTCCTCATGGCGCCCAGCTCGGGGAGCTTGAGCGCTCGGACGAGCAGGTCGCCTAGGCTTCCCCTTGCCTCGACGAGATGACGATGCGCGGTGGCGAGCCATCCTTTCTCCGCGGCCCGGCCTTCTCGCTTCGAGAGTTCCTCCAACGCTGCAGCGAGTCGCCCCTCGAGAGTCTCCGCGTAGGTCACCGTGTCGAAGGCATCGAGCGCCGTCATCGGTAGCGAAATACCACGGGCCGCGTGCTCGAGCGACACCGGCGCGACCACCGATGGGGACGCGGCGACGCGGATCTGCCGGCATGACGAGGGTCACCCGTGCGAACGAGGCCCGCTCGGTCCTTCCACCATTCGTTCGGTCGAAGCGACGCGGCGACGATAGGCCCCTGGCGTCTCCCCGACGTGGCGTTTGAAAGCCTTCACGAACGCGCTCTCGGTCTCGTATCCGACGGCCTCCGCCAATTCCGACGTCGATGCGGCCCCGCTTGCGATGAGCTGGGTCGCCCGGTGCATTCGCCAGCGCGTCAGATACGCAAGAGGAGCTTCCCCCATCACGCTCTTGAAGCGCGAAGCAAAGACCGAGCGGGACATTCCCGCAACGCGCGCCAGCGATTCGACGGACCAGGGCTCGTCCGGCTTCTCGTGCAGCCGTTGCAGGACGACGCTCAGCTTCGGATCGAAGAGCGCACGCAGCCAACCGCCGCGCCCTTCGGGCAACGACTGGACGTGCGTACGGAGGGCCTGCACGAAGAGCACGTCGGCCAGGCGGCTCGCCACGGTCTCGTATCCCGGCAGCTCGGACTCCATCTCCGATGCTACGAACTGCATGGTCGACTCGAGCCAACGCGAGGCCACCCCGCCATCTCCTTTGACGTGCAGGAACCGCGGCAGGCTCTCGACGATGGGACTCAGCAGAATGCCTTCGAAGAGAAAGGAGCCGGAGATGATCGTCGTCTCGGCCCCATCGCCCCCGTACTGCACGATGCCGCCGCAACGCCCGCCGCGTTGGGCGTAGACCTCGGCCACGGTCGCAACCTTGGACTTGGGCGCGTCCTTGAGCACATGCGAGGTGCCGTCGAGGATGAAGACGAAGTCGCCTCCCGCGAGCGGAATCCGCTTGCCGTCGATCTCGAGAAGGCAGTTACCGCGCGAGACGGCATAGAAGAGCGGCTCGGTGCGATGCGCTTCCGGACGCTCCGAACGCAGCAAGCGCATCCCCCAAGGGGCCTTCAATTCGAGGCGCCCATAGATGCGACTGCGCAGGTGAACCGCGCGAAGGGCTTCGGCAAGAACATCCATCCGCAAGCTCCTATCGAGACGAATGAACCATAGAACCGGACGAAGTCACAATGATCGTCCTGACTCAGAAGACTAGCGTTGACTCATGACCAATTCGAATCGAATCCGCGTTGGAGTCATCGGAGCCAGTCCGAACTGGGGCTGGGCAAGTTACGTCCACCTTCCCGCACTGGCCGCGCTTCCCGCCTACGAGATGACGGCGGTGAGCACGACCAAACAAGCCAGTGCGGAAGAGACCGCTCGCAAGTTCGGCATTCGTCATGCCTTCGACGACGGCGTTCGCCTGATCGAGCATCCCGAAGTGGATCTCGTCGTCGTGTCCGTGCGCGCGCCGGAACACGCTCGGCTCGTGCGCGCAGCGTGCGCGGCGAAGAAGGACGTCCTTTGCGAGTGGCCGCTCGGCGTTTCGCTCGAGGAGACGCGCGAGCTCGCGAAGCTCGCCGACGAAGCCGGCATTCGCACACTGATCGGGTTGCAGCGACGACTGGCGCCGGGCGTCCTCTACCTTCGCGACCTGGTCCACGACGGTTACGTGGGCCGCATTCGCTCGGTCACCCTCGAGATCTCGACGCCACTGCTCGGGCACAGGCGTCCGCGCGCGTACGCCTACACCGCGGACGAGCGCAACGGCGTGAACGTGCTCTACACGGTCCTCGCCCACTTCCTCGACACGGTGCTCCACGCAACGAGCCCGATCGAGAGTCTCTCCGCCGTCGTTGCGCGCACGTTCGACACAACCACGATCGAAGAGACCAACGAGGTCATCGCCGTGACGGCTCCGGACGAAGTCTCGCTCGTCGGACGGCTCACTAGTGGCGCCGTGCTCACCGCTCGTGCCGAGTCAGGCAAGCGCAACGGCAGTACTATCGCGTGCACGATCACCGGCACCGACGGCGACCTCGTGCTCGGTGCGGATTTCGGGGTCTCGGGCACGAAAGGCGATGGTCAGCCGCTCGCTCCGATGCCCACGCCGGAGCGCTACTTCATGGTGCCGAAAGGCAACTTGAGCGACGACGTTCTTCCGATGGCGCAGCTCTACGCGGCCTACGCGAAGGACCGCGCCGAGGACACCCACCGTGCGCCCTCGTTCCGCGACGCACTCGCCTTCCACGAGCTTCTCGGCCGAATCGACGAGGCTGGAACCACCAGGCAGCGAATCACGCTGCGTTGACGGTCAGCCTCAACCGCAAACGCCAGCCTTGCACTTGGCGGGCATTGGAGGGCTGCACGGCGGGACGTCGAACTTGCAGCCCTGCGCGAGGAACCGTTTGCACTGGGCCGCGTTCACGCGGTCCTTCGCAGCACTCACCTCGGCAACGCCGTCTTTGGCGACGATCCGCGAGCAATGATCGAAGCACGAAGCGACAAGCTCGACTTGCGTGCAGTCATCGTCCACCGTGCACGCCTGGTGCGCAGCGATCGCGCTCGAGACCTCGGTAGAGGCCGACTCCGAGAGGCTTTCGCACGACGTCCCCGCCGAGGCTTCGTCGCTGCTCGGCGGGTTCGTCGCCTCCTGGCCGTTGGTCGAGCCGCCGCACGCGAAGGCGCCCAGAATCCCGACCGCAACAACGGCCGTCGAGCCCCAGCGAACGAACATCTTCATTTCGTGACTTCTACCACCGTCTTGCAGCCGATGACGATGCGCACTTTGCCCTGCGGATCGGCCTTGAGGGCGTCGCATGCGTCGCCGTGGAGCGTCACCTTGGTCGGGTTCGTCGGGCTGTCGTAGGTCCAGCCGTCCTTCGCGTTCTGCGGAATCGTCGTGTCGGTGCCCGAGGACGAGGTGAACACCACGTTCACGTTTGCCGGGTCGATCTGCCCGGCGCCCGCAGGTTTGACGAGGGGCAGCTCGCAGCTCGTCACGGTATCGCGGATGGCGTTGATGGCCGCAAGGAAGTCCGTGCGAATCTGGGCGGCGGTCTTCGTGCCCGGCGTGATCTGGAAGTGGCACGGAGTGCCCGACTTGTCGGCATTGCCCCAGTTCGGGTTGCATCCCGGAACGGCCGTGCCACCGGCCTGGGCAAGCTTGGCCATGAAGGCCTCGTCGTAGACCGTTGCCGGATCCGCGTCTTCGTTGCCCACGCCGACCGCGAAACTGATGACCTCCGGGTTGCCCTTCTTCGCCGCGTCGAGCGCGGTGATGCAGCCCTGCGTGTCATCGGTCGGAATGCCGTCGGTCATGACGACGAGCACGTACTTGCCCCCCGCAGGGATCGGCGCGGACGGTGTGTACGACTTCAGGGTCGAGAGCTGGCCGTTGATCGCCGTGTAAAGCGGAGTGCCGCTGTTCGGAAAGATCGGCGGCGCGAGGCGTGCGCGAAGGGCTGAAGCCTGAGCCGCGTCGACGAACGCGATCGGCACGTCGACCTTCGAGGCGGACTTCTGCACGGTACTCGAGAAGAGGTACATGCCGACGGCCATCGACGGATCTGGCTTCGCCTCGAGATCGGCGAAGAACGCATTCAGTGCATCGCGCACGGCGATCCACTTCTTGCCGGTCAGCCGACCAGGGCTCGCCGGATCGGGCTCACGCTCGCCCGCGATGTAGTTCGTGCCGTCGAAGCCATCCATGCTGCCCGACCCATCGATGATCAGCTGCATGTAGACGGGCGTCCGATTCGTCTCCGCGGAGGCCGTGGCACAGCTGCTCAGAGGATCCGTACTGCCGACGCCTCCGTCGCGATTCGCACCATCGCCGAAGTTGCGACCGTCCGACTCGCCTTGCTCGGCCGCAGGCGTGCCACCGTCGAAGAGCGAAGTCGCTCCTTCACTACCGCAGCCCTGGCCGACTGCCGTGACCGCCGACAGGAAAACGCCACAAGCAACTCCGGTAA
This sequence comes from Labilithrix luteola, assembly GCF_001263205.1. GTDB lineage: Bacteria > Myxococcota_A > Polyangia > Polyangiales > Polyangiaceae > Labilithrix > Labilithrix luteola. Next base: position 4,266,378 of record NZ_CP012333.1, on the reverse strand, counting down.
GCCAACGCGCCATGAACACTCCTCACACGACAGGCCCCACTCAGGATTCGCACACGAATCAACACGGGGCCACGTCTCCTTAGGGCATCTTTTTCGCGCCCGGAAGGATCGGCACGCATCCTGGATCGTGGCGTCACCAGGCATTTCGCGACACTCGATTGCGCGCATCCGACACGTCGGTACCTTCCGCGTGGCGTTCACGAAACGCTCGAGCACGATCTCACTCACTGTGCGTCGAGCCGGTCACGACATCGCATCGAATCGTTGTGAGGTAGTGTTCCATCCATGGCGAGCAGCGAGCTGGCACGAAACGCGTCCATCGTGACCGTGTTGTCCGTGGCGATGGCATGCGGTGGAACGTCCGAACCTGCCGCCCAGGCGCCGACCCGCGTGGTCGAGGCGCCCGTCGCGCCCGTCGCGAGTGCGAATGCGAACGACGCGAGCTCGCCAGCACCGGCCGTGGAAGCGAAAGCGGAACCGCCGGCCAAAGCGACTTCGAGCGCATCGGCGCCCCTCCCCGCAGAGCCGGCCTACGTCGACGGAGGAGCCGATCCGACCGGCGGAAACTTCACCCTCGCCGACGCCACCGCCGGCATGACGAGCCGCGGCCCGCTCTTCGCGACCATCAAGACGAGCCTCGGTGATCTCCGCTGCAAGCTCTTCGACGACAAGGCGCCCATCACGGTTGCGAACTTCGTCGGCCTCGCGCGCGGTGAGCGACCGTGGAAAGATCCGAAGACCGGCGCTTGGGTGAAGAGGCCGGCATACGACGGAACGACGTTCCATCGCGTGATCAAAGGCTTCATGATCCAGGGTGGCGACCCGACCGGCACCGGACGCGGAGAGCCGGGCTTCACGTTCCCCGACGAGATGTGGGGAGCCAAGCACGACAAGCCGGGCCTTCTCTGCATGGCCAATCGCGGCCCGAATACGAACGGCATGCAGTTCTTCATCACCGACGCGAAGACACCGCACATCGATCGGAGCTACACGATCTTCGGCGAGTGCTCTCCCGTCGACACGGTGCACGCCCTCGCGGCGGTGCGCACCGGCCCGCTCGACAAGCCCGTGCAGCCGCTCGAGATCCGCACGGTCGAAATCACGCGAGGCGCCGCCCCTCCGAAACCGTCAGGGTCGACGCCGCCGACGGGCCGTTGAGCGCTCTCAGGGGATCGTCAGCGTGCACTGGGCCGTGCGCCGTTTCGAGGCGCAGCAGGTGTTGTGCTGGAGATTCTCGAACATCTCGAAGCTGATCTTGTCGCCCGTCACGCTGCCGTTGAAGACGGTCTGGCCCTTCGAAATGCCGTAGCAATAGGTATTCGGCCCCGGCCGATTGTCGACATTGGAGTACCGGTTCGACGAGCCCTTGCCGGACGCGGGATCGAGCTCGATACGTGTCTCCGGCCAGCCAATCGTTTTTTTGCCGCCGTCGCTCGAGACCACCTTTTCGAAGGAGAAGGCATCGGCAACGAGAACGGGCTTCGTCTCCGTGCCTTCGATGCGAAACGTGAGGTCGACGGGCTCGCTCCAGCCGTATCCGAAGTCGGGGCAGGTCGAGCTCGACGAGACGAAGGTTGCCCATTCGATCAGGAATCCACACTGCGCCTGCGCGGTCACGGTGGACCCGAGCCGATTCGAGGGCACGGCAGCGCCGGAACCACCGCCGCCGCCGAGAGAAACCGTGAACGTGTTGTCTTCGTAGTTCGCATCACGGAAGACGACGAAGTAATTCTCGGTTCGCGGCAACGTCAGCGCGATGTGAGCATCGCTCGTCGTACCGTCGGCGTCGTCGTTCTTCACGAGCGTCTTGCCGTCCGAGCGCAGCAGCCAGGCCACCGCATCGCCGCCACTCGGCGAGCGCACCCAGAGGTCGAAGGAATCGCCCGATTTACCGGCCAAACGATAGGCACGAAACGACGGCACTTCCGTGTATTCGGCGGTCAGCGATTGTCCGTAGTCGATGGTTCCGAGGATCTCGGCGGTGGTGGGGACACGAAGAGCGGAGTCTGCGCTCTCCGCAACTTCGCCCTCGGGAGCGGATGCCGAACACGCCATCGCAAGAAACGCCCCGAGGCACACGAATGAAATCTTTTTCATGACTTTCCTCAGGGAATGACGTCGACGATGCCGTACGCGTCCGACGTTCCGTACGGCGACGAGGTGTTCATCGTCACGCGTGCGCCTTGCACTCCCGCTTCCGGCTGCGACCAGGCCGTGACATGCAGCTTGAACGTTCCATCGGAGAGCGGTTCGAGCCTTCCCGCGAACTTACTCAGCGCGTTGCCCGTTCCTTCCTGGTAGGCGAACGAGAGATCGCTCTCGAGCGGTGCACTCGTCGTCGTCGGCGTGAAGCTCGCCGTGCCCGGATACGCGTAGGCGGTCGTCGTGCCGCCACCGCACGTCACGGAGACCTTGCCAGGATTGTCCCCCGCCACCGTGCACGACAGCTCGGCGTTCCCGGTATACGTACTACTGCTCCGATAGAGCATGATCGGCACGCCAACCTTGCCTCCGAGTTTCACGGCTCCGCTCGGAAGTGCGGCGTAAGCAAGGTGGTCGACGCGAACCGTGAACGTCTGCGTCGCGTTCGCGCAACCGTCGGTCGCCGTGGCCGTCAGCGTGTAGCTCCCCGCCTGGGCGACGGTGGGCTGCCAGGCGAAGGCACCGCTCTGCGAGTCGAACGTCGCTCCTCCGGGAAGCGGAGCAACGTCGTAGTGAACGGCGTGTCCATCGGCGTCGGTCGCCGACAGAGACAGCGACAACGTATCGCCAGCGAAGACACGCTGATTGGCAATCGGCGCGAGCACGGGCGCCCGATTCGGCTCTTCGTAAAAGAAAAATTCGCTCGCCTTCCAATCGTTGGAGGTCTCCCCGAAGACGAAGCGGCTGCGCGCGGAATCGTAGGCGCCGAAGTACTGCGTGGCCGATGCGACGTCGACCTTCGGTCCCGCCCCCGAGCTGATGGTCGACCACCTCGTGCCGTCCCATTCGCGCACGATGAAGGTCTTGCGGTAACGCTCGCCATTCGGCTCGACGCGGACGACGTGACCTCGGCTCGAATCGAAGACCATCGGCAAATCGGTCGGGTCGTCGGACGTGACCGATCCTTCACCCCCGCGAGCGAGCTGCCAGGTCGTGCCGTCCCATTCCCAGGTATTCGTACGTGCCGTGTTCGGCGCGTTGACGGCGCCCACGATGTATCCGCTGTACCGCCCATAGAGCACGACGCGATTGCGAGCGGCGTCGAACGCCATCCGACTCTGGATCCGTGCCTCGGGATGCGTTTGCGCCGGAGTGCCCACGCGGGTCCAGGAGGTCCCGTTCCAGGTCCACGTGTCTTCCATCGCATCGGCGGTCTGCGACCCGGCGTAGCCGCCGAAGAGCAGCGTGGTCTTGCGTGCTGCGTCGTAGACCAAGGCATGACCGAAACGGGCACGCGGAGTCACGCCCGCGGGAGCCATCTTCGACCACGTGTTCGTGGCGCCGTCCCATTCCCACGTGTCGCCGAGCAAACCGTCGACGTTGCTACCGCCGCCGAAAAGGACGGCGCGACCGCGGGCGGAGTCGTACGCCACCGTGGCGTCCGTCCGTAACCCCGCAGGAAGCGGATCGCCCTCGGGCGGAGACCAACCGCCCGCCGCGAGCTCGCTGGTGCCTTCGGAGGTCAGAACCACGAGGCGGTTGCGCTTCGCGTCGAAGAGCATGATCCCGACGGGCCGACCGGGCGCTGCCGGTTCCCACTTCGGGGTGATGGCCGGAGCAAGAGCACACGCTCCGCCCTTCTTGGCGAGCGAAACGGTGAAGGAGGCGTCCTTCTTCGAGGTCTCGCGAAAGACGATGTAGTGCGTCCCTGTCTTCGTCAGCGTGGCTTCGAGGTGCGAGTCCTTCGTGCCCGGCGCCGCATCGAGATTCGATGCGACCGTGGCGAAGCTGCTCGAAAGGAGCCACGCGCGAGCATCGCCATTGCTCGATCGCACCCACGCGTCGACGGAGTCCCCCTTCACGCCTTCGAACTTCAGCGCGCGGTAGAGCGGCATCTTCGAGTACGGGATGGGCGCGCTCGTCTCGCCGTAGGCGAGGGTTCCGACGATCTCGGAGGGCGAAAGGCCTCGCAGCGCCTGTTCGTCCGACTCGGCGGTCTCTTCCTCCGCGGGCGCACACGCGGTGGATGAGCAGGCAAAAACGCCGAGCGAGGCCAGGATCAGGGCAAAAGCCGAGGAACGCGCGGTCATGCCCCCCTATACGGCGCGCGCCCACCTTTCTTCCTCGCGCCCGAGAATTCTGATTTGGTCAGAATTTTCCACCACAGCTGCGATACCTTGCAAACGTGGCCCCATCTCCCTTCCGCACCGCCCTTTCCTTCTTGTCCGCTTCTGCCTTCGTCTGCGTGGCCGCCACCGCGTCGGCGACGGTGACGGAGCCTTCGAATCAGGTCGTCCCCATCGCGTCCGGGGATCCGGTTCAGCTGAACCAGTACTTCGCGAGCGTTGGTGAAGCCATCGACTGGAAGGTGGACGCCGCGAGCGGTCCGAATGCGTTCTCTCCGCTTTGCGGCTTCGACGCGAAGTTCGTTCTGCATGGCGCCGCCTGCGCGCTCCACTTCGCCTGGTACAACGAGACCGGTTCCCCGCCGTCGTCGACCGATCTGCACGTCATCATCCCCGCGGGCTCTGCGGTCGGCACCACGTTCAGCGGCACGGACATCAAGAGCGACCCCGCGTACAAGGGCGGGCTCGTCGGATTCGCGCTGGTCGGAAGCCCGACTCAGCAGTGCACCGAAACGCACTACTCGAATCCGGCGTGGAACCGCGTGTGCTCCGGCTGCAATCCGGTTGCGCCCTGGATCACCACGCTGATCTATCCGTCGAGGAACGTCCCCAACGCGTTCTATCTGGCCTTCGAAGATGGACCGACCGGCGCGACCTCCTTCAACAACGACGGCGACTTCAACGACGACGTCTACATCGTCAGCGGCGTCACGTGCGTCGGCGGCGGACAAGCTTGCGATACCGGCAAACCCGGCATTTGTGCGTCGGGGTTCACGCAGTGCACGGCGAACGGCACCACGTGCAAGCCGTCGACGGCGGGCACGGCGGAGAAGTGCAACGGGCTCGACGACAACTGCGACGGCCAAACGGACGAAGGCGATCTCTGTCCGAGCGGGCAGGTTTGCGACAAGGGAACGTGCGTCGGCAGCTGCGCCTCCGGCGAGTTCGCCTGCCCGGGCGACAAGGTCTGCAACGCAAACGGCCATTGCGTCGACCCGCGCTGCAAGGACGTCACGTGCGACGCCGGCAAGGTCTGCGTCGCCGGCACGTGCAAGGGCGCCTGCGACGACGTCGTGTGCCCGCACGGTCAGACCTGTCGTGCTGGCACATGTGCCGATTCGTGCGCAGGCGTGACATGCGAGTCAGGGCAGGTCTGTGACAACGGCGCTTGCGTCACGAGTTGCGATTGCCTTCCGTGCACCGGCGGCAAGTCTTGCGATACGGCGAGCGGCCTGTGCATCGAGGCGGCTTGTGCCGGCGTGACGTGCACCGGAGGCCAGCACTGCCAGGCCGGCAACTGCGTCGACGCCTGCAGCGGCGCCGTCTGCCCGGCGGGCCAGACCTGCGAAGCGGGCAACTGTGTCGATAAACCCGCCACCGACTCCGACGGCGGAGTCGACGGCGGCGGCGGCGGCCTGAACGGACCCGGTGCCTCGCCCTCCGACGGACCGGCCGATGGCGGCACGCTCCAGAGCGCATCCGTCGACGACAGCTCGGGTTGTGGCTGCGTCGTCGCGGGCGGCGGAGGTGGCGAAAAAGTGGAGATCGCCGGCTTGGCACTGGCGATCGCCACCGCGTTTCGTCGGCGCCGAACCCGTCGATGAGCTGATTTCAGCCGAGTTTTCGACAAACGAGCTGGCTTGCGGGGCCTCGCGGCCGTGCGCATGGTCGTCGGACAGGGCGCCATGAGCGAGCTCGGAACTGCGGTGTCCATCGATCACGTCGCGACCGACATCCCGGTGGCCTTCGATGCGTTCATTGTCGCGTTCGAGGGCCTCCTGGGTCATTTCGACCCATCCGTGCTCGGTCGCCTGAAGGCCGATCCAGAAGACGCCAAGGCTCGCATCGCCCAGATGGAGGGCGAGCAGGGCCTCATGATCTTCGGCAAGCTCGATCACGGGGCGCTGTTCGCGCTGAGCGGTCAGCCGAAGCGGGTCCTCCGCTATCACGTCGGCAATCCACTCATCGCATTTCGTATGACCCAATTGGACGTCCGCGCGGCCCTCTATGCACCACTGACGGTCCTCCTTTACGAGCTCGACCAGGTCACCACGCGGGCGGAGTACGACCGACCATCGACGTTGTTCGGCCAATTCCAGAACGAGGCGGTCAACGTCGTCGCGCGGGAGCTGGACACGAAACTTGCACACGTCCTCGAAAAGGCCTCGGCGCAGGCGCAGCGAGAGCTCGGGTGACGGTTCACGACGGGTTATCGGTGCGTTGTCGGTGCGTTGTCGATGCCTCGACCAGGTCCCAGCAAAATTCGAGCCGGTGAACTTCACTCAAACAACGCGCAACGAACGCCTCGCACGAGCCGAACGAACGAGCATCACGAATGACCAGCAATACCGACGACAGCGCAGACAAGGGCCCCACCTCTGGAACCGACATCGAGTTCGACTCTTCGGCGACGGACGATCTCGAGCTTCCCGAGACCACCAAGAAGACGCTGAAGACCTCGGGGGTCCCGCGAGAGCTCCGCCTACCGGGTTGGCCGGGGCCGACACTCTTTTCGGCGGCCACCGACGGCAAGAAGCTCGTCGGCACATGGGAAGAGTCGGCTCCCCTCACCCGATCGGGCGACCACGAGGGCTACGTGATCGGTGAGGTGCGTGACACCAGCGGGAGTCCTCCCGTCGTCCACTCGATGTTCGTGCTGCGCAGAGGCAGCGGCGAAGTCTGGCTTCTCGACGCGAAGAACGCCGAAGACGATCGCTTCGTGAACGCAACCCTGGAGGGATTCCTCGCCTCGATGAACGCGTTCGTGGCGAGCTTTTCGAGCATGGTCGCGGGGCCCGCACCTGGCCAGGTGGCGCTCGTCGAATCGTTCGCAGGGCTCCTGACCAAGCTCGACTCACGTGCACTCGAGAGGCCGGAGCACTACTGGCCGGGTTGGGTCTACGCCTTGGAAGACCTCGCTTCCTGAAACTTCGGAGGACATCATGGGCAAGAAGGGCGTCTGTGCGGTCGTTGGTATTGGTCCCGGCAACGGCGCGGCGCTCGCCCGTCGTTTCGCCAAGGACGGATACGCCGTCGCCCTTCTGGCTCGCTCGCCTGGACTGACGAACGAGCTCGCCAAGGAGCTCGACGGCGCGCGTGCGTACCTTTGCGACGTGGCGGACGAAGCGTCCATCAAGGAAGCCTTCGCCGCCATTCGCAAACACCAGGGCGAGGTCGACGTGCTCGTCTACAACGCAGGGTCCGGAATCTGGGGATCCGTCGAAGAGATCACGCCCGAGGGCTTCGAGCAGTCGTGGCGGGTCAACGCACTGGGCGCGTTGGTCGCCTCGCAAGAAGTGATTCCATCCATGAAGGCCAAGGGCCGAGGGAACATCGTGTTCATCGGCGCCACGGCTTCGCGCCGTGGAAACGTGATGACCGCGGCCTTCGCGCCGGCCAAAGCCGCGCAGCGAAGCCTCGCCGAATCGATGGCTCGCTCGCTCTGGCCGGCAGGCATCCACGTGTCGGTGGTGATCGTCGACGGCGTCGTCGATCTGCCTTCCACGCGCAAGCGCATGCCGGACAAGCCCGACTCGTTCTTCATTCGCCCCGACGACGTGGCCGATCTCGTCCACTCGGTGACGGAGCAAAAGCCCTCGACCTGGTCGTTCGAAGTCGAGGCGCGGCCTTTCGCCGAGAAGTGGTGATTTCGACCGAGCACCGCGCTGACGACGCTCAGCCGAGCTCGTCCGTCGGGAGACTCAAGGACCCGGAGGGACCGCCGGTGCCGAGGCGCTCGCGCGCAACCTCAGGAGGAGGAAGGTCGTCACGGCGGCGAACACCAACGTCGAGCCGGCAAGCGAGGCGTGGACGGACGTGACGCTTCCCACGAGCCCCACGGTGATCCCACTGAACGCGCGCAATCCGAGCGCCGACATGTTGAAGAGTCCGAGAACGCGACCGCGAATGGGCCCCGGCGCGTTCATCTGCACGATGGTTTGGGTCATGCTGCTCGTCGAGAGCTCGAAGAACCCTGCCGTGAAGAGACAGGCGAGTGCGAGCGGGTAACTGCGGACGAGCGCGAATCCGCAAAGGGCGAGCCCCCACGCGGTGGCGAGCATCGCCGCGGAAGCGGGCCCCGTCTTGAGCAGGCCACTGCCACGCGCCTCGAGCACGAAGCCCGCGACGAGTGCCCCCGCAGCGTCGGCGGCGAGCAGCATGCTGTACGAGGTGCCCGGATCACCGTGACCGAGGTCCTGGGCGAAGCTCGGCATTTGGGCCTGGTAGCTGTTGCCGATGAAGAACGACGCAGCGCCGGCGAGCACGATCATGATGCCGAGGACTGGAATCGCACGGACCTCGCCGATGGTCCGGCGGATGTCTTCGAGCCCACGCACGGCACGTTTGGGCGGCTCGGCGTCTTTGCGGAAGTTACGGCCATAAGGGGCCCGCACGAGCCACAGAAGCAGCGGCAGGTAGAAGACGGTGTTGACGAAGATGGCGCGCGTCGGACCGAGCGCGAGCATGATCGCGCCGCCGACCGCTGGACCGACGAGCACGCCGAGGTAACGGGCGGTCGCGTTGAGCCGCACGGCGCTCGGGAGATTCGCCGGACCGACGATGTCGTAGAGGAGCATCTGGCTCGACGTCTGCCAGAGCACGCCCGCGCAGCCATGGATCGTGAGCAGCACCATGGCGTGCCACATCTGCAGTGTGCCGGTCACGAAGAAGTAGCCCCAGCCGAGCGACGCGGTGATGAAGAGCACCATGCCGGCCTGGATGAGACGCCGTGAGTCGAAGCGATCGTTCAGTGCCCCGACGGCGACCGAGAAGAAAAGGAACGGCAGCCAGTGCGAGAGCACGGCGAAGCCGCCGAGCGCGGGCGAATGGAACTTCTGGAAGGAGACCCAGTAGCTGATGACGTGCTCGATGTTGTCGGCCATCATCGCGAACAGGTACGTGAAGAAGTGCGCGCGATAGCCGCCGATGCGGAGCGCGCTCGAGACTTGTGGAGCGGTCGTCGCCGCAGCCGATGTTTGGGGGCTCACTGTTTCATCCTCCGCATTCATCCGTTCGCGAGAAGCTCGTAGAGCTGGCGACGAGCTTCGATGACGATCTCGGTCGCGCGTTTCCTCTGGACCTCGGTTCCGACGAGCGAGACCTGTTTGGCGGCGAGCTTCAGCGCGACGACCGCATCACGCAGCTCGCCTCCCCCGCCATCCATGGCCTCCCAGGGAGCCGCCTCGCCGCGTGAGGCTCGGTCCTTCAGCTCGGCAATTCCCGAGCGCGTCAGCGCATAGATGCGCTTGCCATCGCGCTCTTCGGACGTGACGAGCCCTTCGTCGGAGAGGCGTTGCAGGTTGGGATAGATCGAGCCGGCACTCGGCGACCATGTCCCTCCGCTCTGGCGTTCGAGCCGCTGGCCGAGCTCATAGCCGTGGCCTGCGCCCTGTCGGAGTGCGAGCAGCAACGCCGCGCGTACCTCCCCATGACGCATGCGCCCGCGCCCGCCGCGCTCGTGTTGGTGTTCGTCTTCGCGGCCGCCCCCATGGCGGCCTTCTCTCGTTTTGTATCGCACTGCATTCCGATATATCGCAATCGCTCGAATCAGCAAGGCGGGCATGCCCGGAAAATGGGCGCCAACGAAGCTCATCCGTGCCTACCGACGACGACGTCGTCGTCACGCGCACGGGCCGCATACTCCGCGGCGCGCGGGAATCGTCAGGCAGACGAGTGGACGCACCTCGACGCCTGGGGACACGCCATCGAGAAGGTGACCGCCGGTGAACGCCCCGCCTCCGCGAACGAAGCATTCGCCATCGTCTCCGTACTCGACATGAATGCGGACGGCGCGCCAGAGATCGTCGTTCACGCGCGCTCCGCCGACACCTACGACGACGATGTCTACACTCTCGAGCCCGACGGCCGCGTTCAGCTCGTCGTATCGCGAAGCGGCGGATACGCCTGAGCCGGCGCGCCTCTTCGTGAGGGGAGCTCGCGCCGGGGGTGGTTACCTTCCGGCGGCAAAGTTCTCTATTCTGTCCCCGATGAGTGACGAAGAACGCGGCGAGGAAAGCCCGATCGCCGGGACCGAGCGCGCACGGATGCCGACGATCACTCCGGACGCGGTTGCACTCATCGTGATTTCTGGCGCGGCGAAGGGCACGAACGCCCTCGTTCCCGGCAAGACCGGCGGCACGCTTCGTGTGGGAAAGGCCCCGACCAACGATCTCGTCCTTCCCGACTCGACGGTCTCGCGACACCACTTCTCGGTCGAGCGCACCGCGGACGGCATCCGCGTCGTCGATGCCGGCAGCACGAACGGACTTCGCGTCGGAGGCGCTGCGATCAAGGAGGCGATCGTCACGCCCGGTACGCTGCTCGAAGCCGGAGACGTCCAGCTCCTCGTGGGCGTCGAAGCGCGTGACGCCGTTTTGCCACCGAGTCCGAACGACACCTTCGGGTTGGCTCGAGGCACGAGCCAGGGCATGCGTCGCATCTTCACCGTGCTCGAGCGCATCGCCAAGACGCCCGCGAGCATCCTTCTCGTCGGAGAGACCGGAACCGGCAAAGACATCCTCGCGCGATCCATCCATGCGAAGAGCACACGCGAGGGAGGGCCTTTCGAAGTGGTCGATTGCGGCGCGATCGCCGGCACGCTCATCGAGAGCGAGCTCTTCGGTCACGAACGCGGCGCCTTCACCGGCGCGGTGAGCGCACGCACGGGTGCCTTCGAGCGCGCAGCCGGAGGAACGCTCTTCCTCGACGAGCTCGGCGAGCTACCTCTCGAACTCCAGCCCAAGCTTCTGCGTGTGCTCGAAGCTCGTGAGTTTCGGCGCGTCGGTGGCTCGAAGACGATTGCCGCCAACGTTCGCATCGTCGCCGCGACCACACGCGACCTGGCGCGCGAGGTCGAGCAAGGGAGATTCCGGGAGGACCTCTTCTTCCGACTGGCCGTGGTGACGCTCGACATTCCTCCCCTGCGGTCACGTCGCGAAGAGATCCCTTTGCTCGTCGAGGGGCTCCTCGAAGCCGCCGGTGCGACCCCGGACCGAAGGCCGGACGCGGCAACGCTCTCCGCTCTGATGGCCTACGATTGGCCGGGCAACGTGCGTGAGCTGCGCAACGTGATCGAGCGCACGCTGCACCTCTCGCCGATCGGCTTCGAGCTCGCGAACTTTCCTCCCCGTCCCAACGCCGACAACGGCTCGCTCTTTCCCGCGTCGACGTTCGATGCCTCGGTGAGTTATCGCGAGAATCGAGCGCGCGTCGAGGAGCAATTCGAGCGAAGCTACATCGGCTGGCTGCTCGAACGTCACGAAGGCAACGTCTCGGCGGCCGCGCGCGAGGCACGCATGGATCGAAACCATCTGACCGACCTCGCGACCAAGTACAACCTCCAGCGGCGACGCCGCGGAGGCTGAGAAGCACGTTCACTCGCGGTCCGAAGGCAGCCCCATCAAGCCTTTTGGCGTCGTCGTTCCACGCGGAGCTGCTCGCGGCGCTCGCTGTGCGGGCGGCGCGGAGGCACGTGGCGACGGCGCGGAAGAAGCGCTCGATGCCGAAACGCTCGGTGCAGCGGGCACGTCCGTCGACGCGGACGCGACAGGGCTCGCTTGGACCGTCACCGAGGGTGACGACGACGGAACCGTCGGAGTTGACGACGTTGCCGCTTGGCTCTTTGCCGACGCGTGCGAACGCAGCGCGAAGATTGCCGCAAGCACGCCAATGACGATCCCGACGCTCATCGTCATCGCCACGCGGAAGCCGGAACGCGCCATCGGCGGTGGTCGCGGGGCGTCCAAGACCGCTTCCGCCGGCGGGGCCCGCCGCTCCGTCGCCTCGACGACACGCTCGGACGTGACCCGTTCAGGCAAAGCCTTCGGCGGTGGCGACGGAGATGCCTGCGGCTCCGGCACCGGCGTGCTCGAGCTCTCGACCTCCGCCAAAACCGCTGAACGCGCCGCGAGCGAATCACGCGCCGCCTTGTCCAGCCACGCCGAGACCTCGGTGGGCGATGCGACGCCGAGCGTCTCCTCGAGGGCGAGCGCCATCTCGCGTGCCGTCGAGAAACGTTCGGCTGGAGCCCGCGCGAGAGCTTTCCGAAGCAGCGAGTCGATGCTCTCCGGCAAATCGGGATTGAGCGATCGCGCACTCGGGATCTCCGCGAAGAGGACGCGCTCGAGGATCGCCGCTGTGGTCTCGCCGTCGAACAGACGCTGACTCGTCAACGTCTCCCAAAGCACCACGCCCGCACCGAAGAGATCGGATTTGCGAGTGGCGCGCTCGCCGTGCAGCTGCTCGGGAGCCATGTACGCGAACTTCCCTTTGATCTGTCCTTCGCGTGTGGTCACGAGGCGCCCCGCGGCGCGCGCGATGCCGAAATCCAGCAAGTGAGGGAGGCCGTCGACGCCGACGAGCATGTTTTGGGGAGAGACGTCTCGATGCACGATGTCGAGCGGCGCGCCGTGTTCGTCACGTGCTTCGTGCGCGGCGTGCAAGCCGTGCAGACAGCCAACGACGATGGACGCCGCAACGCGCGGCGGAATGCGCTCTCCGCGATTCTTGGCGGCACGGAGCAGGTTCGAAAGCGCTTCTCCCTGGATGTACTCCATCACGAGGAAGATCTCGCCGTCGGCCGCGACCACATCGAGCGTGGAAGCGACGTTCGGATGTCGAATCCGGGCGGCGAGCCGCGCCTCGTCGAGGAACATCGAGACGAACTCGGGCTCGCGAGCAAACTGCGCGTGCAGGCGCTTGATGGCAACCGTTCGCGAAAAGCCGACCGGACCGAGCAAGCGCCCGAGGTGCACGGTGGCCATGCCGCCCGAGGCGATCTCCCGATGAAGCGCGTAGCGCCCTACGACCCTGATCTGGTCGGACTTGCTCGTCTCCAGGGACGACAGAGACGGCGCGCGATCGGCGGACACGACGGCGAGTCTATCACCGTGGCCGGTGCACCACGGTTCCGTCGCCTCCGTTCACCCAGTAGACACCCGTAGCATCGACCGCAAGGGCCGTGGGAAACGCCTGCCCGGTGGCCAAGGCGGTGGCCGAGGTATTTGCCGGCGCGTCCTTGTCGACCATCCACACACCGTCGTCCGTGACCCAGTAGAGCTGGTTACCCTGGAGTACGAGTGACGGCCGAGAGCTGGCTTGCGTCGTGGAGACGACCTCGTTGTCGGTGCAAGGGGCGCAAGCCGTCGCACTGCCGAGCGTGCAACGGTGGAGCTCCGACGGCGTCAACCAATAGAGATGCGTGTCGTCGGCGGCGAAGTCGAGCCAGTCGGCGTCGACCACGTGCACGCGCGTCGCGTCCGCCACCGAGATGCAGTCGATGGCGCCATCGGCTACCGCGTAGATGCGAGTACCCGAGGGATCGGGCACGATGTCCACGTAGGCTGGCCCCGCGTCGATGTCGATGCGCTTCGACGCGCTCATGCTGGCGGCGCAACCCTTCGGCACGACGTAGATCGGATAGTTGTAGTTAACCTCGTCGCGAGCGAGCACGTACGTGCGGCGCCCGTCGGTTCGAAGCCTGCGAGGCCTCGACTCGCAGGGGCCGAAGGACCCGGAGGCCCCGGGACCGCAGAGGAAGCTGACGCAGAACCGCTCCGTGACGCGCCAGTAGACGGTGTCGTTCGGAATGGAGACCATCTCCTGAGGGATTCCGGTGAGTCCTGTCACGAGATCGTGAACGCCGCCGTCTCCGTCTTTTCGAATCGCGCGGACTCCGGCGTCCGCCGCGGCAAGAGTCCAATAGACAGAGTCTTGATCGACGGCAATTCCACCGAACGGCGACTTTTCACCGCTCGCGAGAATCGATGCGTCACCGAAGGTGGGCGTCGGAGGCCGCGAGCCATCCGTCGACGACTCCGAATCGCTCACGACGTCACCATCGCGCACGCCCGCGTCGGAGGCGGTATCGGCATCCGAGAGTCCGTCGACCGTATACGACGATTCGAACCCGGCAATCAGCGCACATTGCACACAGGCAACGGCGACAGTCATGAACGCCAATCCAATCGACGCTCGTTTGAAGAACGAATACCTCATCTCAAAACTGCCCCGCGAATCCCCATCGATTGGGACCGACGTATGCCGCCGTGCTCGGACTCGCTGCCTTGGGGCTCGTCACGAGCAGATACACTCCCACGCCCGCCGCAACGAGACCGACACCGAAACCGATCGTCGACAGCGTCGCCGAGGAACGCGCATCTTCTTGCAGGTCATAGCCGTGCTGCGTGCACACCGAGCCGTGACAGAGCGCATCGGCGTCGCTCTTCGTCGAGAGCGTCTCCAGACCGAACACGGTTCCGACGCCAATACCGACGACGCCAACGGCTAGCGCACCGTAGGTGGCCATCGGGCGAATCGTTCCGCCGCTCGATTTCGCCGGCGAAGGCTTTTCGATCTTCGGCTCGACGTGCAGCGGCTCGATGGCCGGGGTCACTTTGGCAGGGACCTGCAGTTCGGGAATCACGAGCTCCGCGCTCGCCGGCCCTTCCACGATGGTCACTTCCCCAGACCACACGGCTTCACCGGACGTGGCGACGACTTTGTGATTGCCGGGATCGAGCGGGAGCGGAGTGCCGATGGCTTCGTTGATGATGCGCCGACCGTCGATCGTGATGGCCACGTTCGGATCGGGGTGGCTCAGACGAAGCGTGAGTCGAGAGAGCTTCGTCTCGAGATCCGTCGCTCGTCCGCGGGCGAGCTGCTCGATACTCGTGCGATGCGCGTGCGCCGCTTGAGCGGCGGCTTCGGTGAACTCCGCCCATGCGCTTGCGCTCTTGCCCTGCATGTCATGACATGCGGCAAGATTCGTGAGCGTCCCGGTCTTCGGCTCCAGGCGGTAACTGCCCTCGAGCTTCGCGCAGGCCTCGTCGATCTGTCCGGCGCCCATCAACGTGCGACCTTCACGGAACAACGTTTCGGCGAGCGCCTTGTCGCTTGCCGACTGCGCATGCGCGATGCGAGGCGCCAGTCCCGCGAATGCGACGAGTGCGAGTTGCGCACATCGAGGACCGACTCGCCTACGCCGAGTACGAAGCGTGGGTTGCACACGGTCACGCTATCAAATGACGACTTTGACGCCACTGTTACGGCCCTCCCAAACACAACAAGTGCAATGCGGGCCGAGCCCTACATGCAATGCGGGCTGGGCCCCGCATCGCCGAAGGCAGGCGAGCGTGACGATGGCGCAGGGCCAAGAGCGACTGCGAGAAATCTCATGCGGCATACCGGTTGCTACTTCGCCGGCCGATGCGAAAGCGCGCACGTTCGACGAAACTACGAGCCTCCCTGTCTCTCGGTCTGCGGGCGATGACAGGCGCCTCGGCGGTCCTCGCGTGGTCCGAGACCGCGCACGCCGACGAAGTACCGATTGTCTATTCTCGCTGCCCGCGCGGACACGGCCCCACCACCGTCACCGGCACGCTCGTGAAGGGCGGCGTGGCGTCGAGCGCGACGGTCACCCTGCCGATGGCAGGCGAACTGAACGAAACGTTACCCGACACCGCGCGAACCACCGGCTCGTTCGTCGCCCCCTGCGACCTCGTCTACCGTGACGAAAAGGGCACGGAGAAGATTCTGTATTCCTGCATCGCGACGTCCACCGAGGACAACGCGTGCGCAGCGCTCGATGCTTCCGTTTCGTTCGACGCGAAGACCGTCGCTTTCGCCGTGTTCCACGGCAAGCTCGACCGGCTCATGGGCACGGGCAACCCTACGATCTTCGATCCGGCGGCGGAGAACGCGGGCGATTTCTTTCGAGCTCCACTGCTCGGCTATCAGCTCGCCACGACGGACGCCCAGATCGTGCTCGTCGAGGTGGCGACGGGAAAGCTCACGCCACTGCCCTATCCGCCAGAGAGCATCAACTTCGCGCCCACTTGGCTTTCGGACGGTCGATTGATGTTCAGCTCGGCGCGCCGCGAGATCTACGCGCCGATGCCCTACTTCTGCGACAACAACAGCGCGCGAGCCATCCAGCTCTATACGATGGATGTCGACGGGCGAAACCTCGAGCTCGCCGCCCCGCACGCCGCCGGAGCAGAGCTGCATCCGATGCAGATCGTCGACGGACGCGTGGTGTCGTCCTCGTGGCAGGAATTCGGGCTGCTCCCTTACCGCCACGGCAACTCCTGGGGCGGTTGCGGAACGACGACCAACTTCTTCCACATGTACGCGCAAAGGCCCGACGGCTCGAATGCCGTGGCCGTGTACGGTCAGCACCTCTCCGATCCCAAGCCCAGCGAGCCGACGGCCGCGACCCATGTGTCGTCGCACTTCTTCGGGCAGACGTCGGACGGCCGGATGTGGACCGCAGAGTACTACCGAGGAAACAACCTCGGACTCGGGAACATCGTCGGCTTCGAGCTTCCGCCCGAGGGCCAAGAAGGGATGAACGCGGCCGAGGCCGCCGCCACCAACACGTCGGCGTATCGCCCGCCCGGACAGGTCCGCCTCGCCGAATGGGCGTCTCCGAACGACCTGCAATCGGGCCCGATGCCCGCTCCGCCGATGACGATCCCCGGCTACACGTCCCCGCTTCCGTTCGCCGGCAAGCTCGGTCACCCCGCGGGTCTGCCGGGCAACAAGCTCCTCGTCACGTGGGGCGTCGGCATGTGTACGCAGGCAACCGGTGCCTACGAGTTCCTTCTCATGAAGGATTGGCAGAAGACCTACGGCGACACGCCAATGTGTGACGTCGGTATTTATCGCACGGCCGAGCTGCCCACGACGGGAACGAATCCCGTGCCTCATCCCTCGGCGCTCGTCCCCGTCGTGAACGATCCCGCGTTCCACGAGTTCATGGCGAAGCCGGTCGTCCCGTATTCGCAGATTCACCAGGTCGAGAAGCCGGCCATCATCGAGCGACCGGAGATCGGCAACGGTGACGTCTCCCTCGAGCACGGAACGCCGTTCGGTGTGCTCGGCGCATCGTCGATCCTCCATCGCGAGACGAACCCGGGCGTGCCACTCGCCTTCGAGAGCGAAGAGTGGTTTTACCGCGGCACCGACGCGATCGATTATACGAACGACGATCTGTGCGGCGTGCGCATTCTCGCGGTCTATCCGAATCGCAAGGTGGAGTCGTACTGGAAGTCGGCCACGACCTTGGGGGAGCGCGTGGCCATCCTCGGCGAGTTCCCGGTTCGCAAGAAAGACGGCTCGAAAGACGGCCTCGACATGCCGGACACGTCGTTCCGCGTGCGCTTTCCCGCGGACACGCCGTACTTGATGCAAGGCATCGATTGCGAAGGTCACACCCTCAATACCGATCAGACTTGGCAATCGCTGCGCGCGGGCGAAACGAAGACGTGCAATGGCTGTCACGTCCACAGCGCGGCGGCCACGAAGCTGCCGTATGCGTCGACACGCGCGGCCCTGGATCCGGGGAACAACACCGCGATTCTCGGCAACGGCAAGATCCCGCTCATGGTCGGCAAAAGCGGCGCAGACGTGCAGAAGCGCGAGGTCGACGGCTTCTCGTACATGATCGAATTCGACATGGACATCGTGCCGATTCTCGAGAGGCGATGCGTCTCGTGCCACTCCGGTGAGGGCGCGCAGGCCGGGCTGCGGCTCGACATTCCGCGCGACTTCAAGAAGGTCGAACAGAACCAGGACGACTCGACGTACTACCGCCTCGTGCTGGACGTGAATCAGAAATACGTCCCGGCGAGTTTGCGGCGCCATGGCAGCCACGACGTGTCGCTCAACAAGCCTCAAGTCTCGAAATACATCCGAACCCCGAATAGCCGGCGAAGCCTCCTTTTCTGGAAGGCCAAGAACCAGCGCACGGACAATCGAACCGATTCGTCCTTCGACGACGACGTGGACTTCGGCGCGAATCACCCCACCGACACCACGCCAGAAGAATTGCAGACGCTCGCTCGTTGGATCGATACCGGCTCCGGCTGGGGTTCCGACTTCAAACTGGACAACCTGATTCCCACGCTTCATCTGGTCGGCGTCGCTTCCGGTCAGACGATCACCGCGCTCAAAATCGGCACCGTGGACACCGGCGATGGCATCGATCCGGCTTCGCTCACGGTCTGCGTGGCACCGCCGGGCGGCGAATGCGGCCCCAACCTCGCGACAAAAGCCGAAGTGGCCGGTGTCACCACGATCCAGCTCGCCCAGCCGCTGAGTGATCTCGAGTCCGAAGTCCTCGCGACAGTGAAGGATCGCGCCGGCAACGTGCGCGAAGCCCGATACACCGTCCGCTACCTTCTGGCACTTCCGCCTCCCCCTCCGCCGGGAACCACCATCGGTGCGAACGGCGCGGACGGCACGAGCGGAGGCAGCAACGGCGCGAACGACAGCGGAGGATGCGGCTGTCGAATCGGCGCGCGGCAGGCTCCCGAATTCGCCGCCAGCCTCTTCGTGGCCCTCGGACTTCTCGCGTCGGCGCGTCGCTCGCGAAAGCGAAACGCATGAGGAGCGCCAGACGCGCCGTCAGCGTCGGTCTTGCCGTCACTCTCGGCTTGGCGACGGAATCAGTAGCCGTCGCGGCTCCCACGCAGAATCCGAGATTGACGGCAATTCCACCGAATACCGCGATCGACCTCGGCAAGTACACGTGTGAAAATCCCGCGGGGGCGGGGGGCGGCTGCACGTCCATCACGGACTACAGCGGAATGGTCTACGACCCTATCCATCACCAGCTGCACATGTTCGGCGGCGGTCACGCCCAGTCGACCGGAACGCTCCGCACCGACGTCTCCTCGTTCGATTTCACCACGCTGACGTGGTCGAGCGGGTACACCCCGACGTCGTGTGCGGAGATGAACCTCGACAACATGGACACCACGAACGGCTCGTGGCGTTCGACGGGGCAGCCGCTTGCCCGCCACACCTACGACATGCTCGTGATGGTCAACGACCCGCCGCGCATGATGATGATGGGCTCGGGTGCGCTCGGAGGAGAGGTGTGCAGTGGCTCACCCGCGCCGCCGGGGTTCTCCATCACGACCAAGGTCGGCGGCTACGATCCAACCACACGAAAATGGACCTTCGGCAACACGACCCTCGATGAGTGGGATGGGTATTCGTCGGCCGAATACGATCCTGTCTCCAAGGCGACGATGGTGCTCGGGAGCTACGGGCTCTGGGCCTACGACGCGAAGACGGACAGCTTCTTCGGAAGTCAGTTCGTTCCGACGGAGATCGGGTACGCGAACAACATGGTCTACGCGCCCGCCACCGACCGCATGTACTACTTCTCGCGGGGCGATCGAACGCGCGTGTTCGAGCTCGCTCTCGATCGAGCCGAATGGAAGTCTTCGACGCTCACCGAGCTCGTCGGCTCCGAGGGGCCGACGACGCCCGAAACGGGCTTCGCGTACGACACGGTCAATCAAGTCATCGGTGGCGCCGTCATCGACGGCTCCTTCTCCACCTTCGATCCGAAGACCAAGTCCTGGAACACGGTGGTGATGCAGACCGATCCTCCAGGCGGAACGATCGGAACCATGGCGTTCCACGAGATCGCCTTCGATCCGGTCGACGGCGTCTACATCTTCCTCACCGACTACCCTTCGGGCTTCCGCGTGTGGGCCTATCGCTACGCCGGATCACCACCTCCGTCGCCTCCCGCGACTCCGGGCGAAGAGCCGGGAACTTCGAAGGGCGGAGACAGCGCGAGCGGCGGGACGGAGACCACCTCGTCCTCGTCCTCTACCGACGGCGGCGGATGTACGGTTGGCCGGCGAGCGTCACGGAATGTCTCCACGAGCGCATGGCTGTTGGGCGCAGGGATTCTCGCGTTCGCCGCGGTACGCCGACGCCGGTAGGTGGAGATCTCGCCACGTTGCCAATTCGGCGGGACGGAGCGCCGGGAATTGACACGGTGTCCGCCAATTCCGTCGAACGAGTGTGAATTCGCGAAGATACTTACAAGATCGAAAGCGGCATAGCGGTTGCTGGAGTGCGCCGCATGATGGTTCCCGGTTCCGAGGAGCGGCGCACGACGTTTTGGCGGCGACTCTTCCATCGCTGGTTCGTGGAATACAATCCGCTCTACCTGCTGAGCGCAGCGCTCGTCTTGGCAGGAACGATCCTCTGTGCGCGCGGTCTATCGCACGACGGAAGTGTCTACGGTGGACTGGGCGTCGCGGCCGTCGCCGAGCTCTATGCGGGCGTGCTCATCGGAGGAGCCGCGCTGCTCATGCGCATCGGCCAGCGACGCTCGGGCGTGCTCCTCGGCCTGCTCACGGTGGTCTATCAGGCGGACGTCACGCTCCACACCGAGACGTGCCCGAACCTTGGCTGGGCCGGTGCCATCGGAACACTGGTGTGGCTCGCTGCCTTCGAGACGAAGATTGCCACGCTGGCAGCGGCCCTCCGCATTCGGCCTTCACGCGTGATGCTCGCGACGACGCGCCTCGGCGCCGTCGGCCTCGCGCTCTTTCCCTATTTGCTCTCGCGCATCGACGAGCGCACGACGACCTTCCTCGTGGGCGGCTGGTTGCTCGCTCTGTCGATCGGCGCCGAACGCGCTCACCGCACGCCCGCCGTCACGAGCGTCGTGGCACTCGACCCATGGGCAGCCACCGTCTTGCGTCGAACGACGCGCGCGACCTGGCTCGTGTGGGGGTCGCTGCTCGGCCTGCACGTCCTCTTCTGGTCCACGCAATACCACCTGTCGCGAAGTGCGCTTCTCCTGGCAGCGCCGGTTCTCGTGGTCCCCTGGCTCCGCAGCGAGCGGCAGATTTGGGCCACCGTTGCCGGCGCCCTGGCGCTCGCGCTGGTCTCACCATCTTCGTTTTCGGCGTCTGCCGTCATGGTGGCAAGCACGCTCGTGTTCCATGGCGTTCGCTTGGCCGAAGCCGAGGCGTGCGGTCATCACCGTCGGTACGTGGTCGCCGCGCTCTTCGCCCTCTACCTTTCGGCGTGGACCATGCGCTGGACGTCGGGCCCGTGGCCTTCGCACGTCCTCGCGGTGGACGTGCTCATCTCGCTTGCCGTCGT
This sequence comes from Labilithrix luteola, assembly GCF_001263205.1. Taxonomy (GTDB): domain Bacteria; phylum Myxococcota_A; class Polyangia; order Polyangiales; family Polyangiaceae; genus Labilithrix; species Labilithrix luteola. Next base: position 4,245,190 of record NZ_CP012333.1, on the reverse strand, counting down.
TCTCGTCGCGTGGCGCATGCGAGCGCGGCTCGCGTATGCACCGCTCACCCTCGTATGGACACACTTCGTCGTGCAGGCGCGCGTGGTTCCTGCTCCCCACTCGCTCGTCGAATGGGGAGCGACGTGCATTGCCTCCGGCTTCGTTCTGCTCGTCGCTTGCCTTGCCGCCGGGTACGCGTTCCGCGCGAATCCCGAATCGAAGGAATGACCTCGACCCGGCTAATTCGCGCGCGCGCGACGTCGGGCGAGGAGCCACGCGGCGACGACGAGGAGCGCACCGCCACCTCCTCCGGCGTGACCTCCGACGCCACAGCCGCTCGACGACGAATCGTCGCCACCGCCTCCCGACTCGGGCGCGACCGGACCGACTCCTCCGTTGGACGAGCCACCACCACTCGAGCCGGACGAGCCGCTCGAGCCACCGGACGACCCCGTCCCCGAGGAGCCGCTCGAGCCGCCCGACGACGAACCGCCGTCTGCGAGGGGCGAGGACCCACCGTCGGGATCCATGCCGCCATCGGATCCCGAAGAGCCGCCATCGGGCTCGGGTGAGCCCGAATCCGGCACGCCCGCGTCGAACGGGCCCGTGCCGTATTCGAATGCGCCGATGTCGATGACGCCGACCTCCGGGCGTGGCTCCGCGGTGCCAGGCGCCATCAGCGTGCGACGCGGAGGATGGAAGAGCGGCTTGGCGAGCGGCGACGGAAACGCGTGGCCTGCTGGGCTGGCCGTCGTCGTCGTCCCCTTGTCGACGAGCGGACTGTTCGCTTTCGGCGTGAAGTCGTTCGCGGCGGCATTCACGAAGAGCGGGTCGGTCCCTGTCAGGGTTCCCGTCCAGCCCGCAGGCACCGCGGCCGAGCCGGTGCGAATCCAATTGTCGATTCCCGACACTTGCTCGCCCGCGACCCACGACGCCTCCGCGGTTCGCATCAAGTTGAACGTACCGCCCGACCACCAAAAGACGTTGTCGTGCATTTCGACAGAATCGATTCCGTCGAAAACGCGGAATGCAGTCGAGCTCGCCCCCGCTCCGATGAAGGTATTGTTCATGAAGCGATAGCGACCTTTGGACTCGCCCGTTCCATCACCACCGACGCGCGCGAAGAAGAAGTTCGAAGTCTTCTTCAAGACGTTGCCGACGACGTCCGAGTCCTCACGCTTCAAACTAGCGTCGACGCCGCCCGCGGGATCGGGGCCGATGAGCTCGAGCTCGTGGTAGAGCGCCCCTTCGATCCAGTTGTAGTAAATCTCATTTCGTTCGGCGCGCGATTTGACGCTGTTGCCGCCGTTGGCGTCGTGCACGTAGCAGAACTGCATGCGGAAGACGGAGCCGGGATGCGCGACCTCGTCGGTTGCCATGTAGACCTGGTGGTCTTTGTCGCCACCACCGCACGCATAGACTTCGGTGTACTCGAGGAGCATCGAGCCGGAGTCGTTGTCGGCTCCGAGAATCCCTTGCTTCGGACAATCGTGGACGACGGAATCGCGAATCGTGATGTCGTCGGCGTGGTGGAAGAAGCAGCGGAACGAGCCGCCCGTGATCTCGAGGCCCTCGAAGACGTAGTGGTCGCCCGAGGCCTCGATCGTATTCGTTCCGCCGCTGATGATCGGGCGTTTGCCGCCCACCTTGATGCCGCGAATGGTGATCTTCGACGCCGACGTTCCGGACTTCTCGAAGGTGACGGCCGGATACGTCGCATTGCCGTCGACCTCGACGACGTCCCCCGCCTTGAGGCTGTTCGCGATGGCGCCGAGGTTCTTGTTCGTGCGCGTGGGCCCTACTTGATACGTCGTCGCCGCGGCGACGGAAGAGACGAGTAGTGCGGATACGAACGCGGGGAGCGCAACGAAGATTCCTGTTCGACGCATGGGCGCAAGTCTGATCGACGACTCGGGTCCACACAAATCACTCGAATCCTCGTATCGACGATTGTCACTTCGCGAGACAACCGATTCCAACACGAATGCCGTTCGTACAAGCCCGACGCAATTTCGAGTGGCACGAAGGTCGTGCGGCCCGAGAGAGAGGCGTGCCGCGCGCTCGTCAGATCGGGGCGATGAGGACTTCGCGGTCCTTCGAGCCGTTCGCGGGGCCAACGAGGCCGCGCCGCTCCATCGTCTCGACGATGCGGGCCGCGCGGTTGTAGCCGAGGCCGAGCTTGCGCTGCAGCCACGAGGTCGAGCAGCGGCGCGTCTCGGCGACGATGCGCACGGCGTCGTCGTACATCGCGTCTTGCTCGCCGTCGTCGTCGTCCTCACCCGCGCCTTCCTCGTCGCGCGGCTTGAGGATGTTCTCGTCGTAAACGGGCTCACCCTGCGAGCGGAGGAAGTCGGTGACCTCCTGCACTTCTTCTTCGCTGACCCACGGGCACTGGACGCGCTTCGTCTCGTTCGTGCCGTTGAGCTTGATGAGCATGTCGCCGCGACCGAGGAGGTGCTCGGCGCCCTGCTCATCGAGAATCGTGCGCGAGTCGATCTTCTGGGCCACGCGATACGCGATACGCGTGGGGAAGTTCGCCTTGATCATGCCGGTGATGACGTCGACGCTCGGACGCTGCGTCGCGAGGATGACGTGCATGCCGGCGGCGCGGGCCTTCTGCGCGAGACGCGCGACGCACGCTTCGACTTCCTTGCCCTGCTGCATCATGAGGTCGGCGAACTCGTCGACGACGATCACGATCATGGGCAACGTCTCGGGCAGCGGCTGCTCGCCTTCCGGATCGTCGAAGCTCACCGAGAGCTGGTCGGGGAGGCCGTTGAAGTCCTTGCCCTGGATGACCTTGGGCAGCGGGTTCTTGATCTCGCCGGCGCGAACGCGCTTCACCCAGCCGTTGTAGGTGCCGATGTTCTTCGTGCCGGCGTCCGCGAAGAGCTGATAGCGGCGCTCCATCTCGTCGACCGCCCACTTGAGCGCGTTCGACGCCTGCTTCATGTCGGTGACGACCGGCAGGAGCATGTGCGGGATGCGGTCGTACGGCGCGAGCTCGACGACCTTCGGGTCGATCATGAGCATACGCAGCTCTTCGGGCGTGCGCCGGAAGAGGAGCGACGTGAGCATGACGTTGAGACCGACGCTCTTACCGGCGCCCGTCGCACCGGCGACGATCGCGTGCGGCATACTCGCGAGGTCCGCGTAGACGGGATTGCCGACGATGTCGCGACCGAGCACGACGGGGAGCGGAACGTCGAGGCTCTGGAAGCGGCGGTCTTCGACGAGGTCGCGGAGATTGACCGGAACGCGTTTCTCGTTCGGGAGCTCGAAGCCGATGCGGTTCTTCCCCGGAATAGGCGCGACGATACGCACCTTCTTGGCGAGGGCGAGCGCGAGATCGTCCGCGAGCGCGGCGACCTTGCTCACCTTCGTGCCGGCGACGGGCGAGACCTCGAACGTGGTGACGACCGGTCCCGGGAGGATCTCTTCGACCTTGCCGGTAACCTTGTAGTCCGCAAGCGTCTTGACGAGGAGCTCGGCGTTGCGACGGAGCTTCTCCTCGTCGAACGTCGGGCCGACTTCGGGCTTCGCTGCCACGAGCATGTGGAGCGGGGGGAGCGTGAACTGTGGCGAGCCGGCCGAGGACTTCTTGGCGACGACGGCGGGCTTCTTCGGCTCGGGCGCGGGCTCGATGGGCGTGTCCTTCTCGAGCGCGGCGGACGTGTCGACGATCGTGATCTCGGCAGGCTTCTTCGCCGGCGGCGTGCGCTTCGCCTTGGCCTTCGACGCGACCTCGAGCCCCTCGAGCGGCGTGACGGCGAGCGACTCGTTGCTGGGCGGTGCGTCGTCCATGACGGCGCGCGCCACGGACTCGGACTCCGCCTCGGCGTCGGTCTTCTTGCGGCGCGAACGACCGCGTGCGGGCGGCGCCTCTTCGATCTCGGGCTCGTCCGACTCTTCTTCTTCCTCGGACTCGGCCTCTTCCTCGGCGGCGAGCTCCTCCTCGATCACCTCGGGCGGCTTGCGGGCACGCGAGCGGCGCGGCTTCGGCGCTTCTTTCGCTTCGATTTCGAAGGCGACGTCGTCGCTCTTCGGCGTCTCGACGCCCACGAGAGCCGTCGGGTCGACCTTGCGACGGCGCGGCTTGCGCTTCGGCTCGATGGACGTGGCCTCCCCGCCCATGACGACGAGCGGGTTTTCCTCGGGGAACACCTCGCCCATGACGCGTGAACGATGGACGACGCCGGAGCGATCGCTCTCCGGCAAGAGATCGTCGCCGTCCTCGTCGTGCGGGGCGAGGATGGTCGCCTCGCCCCCGCCGCGAAGCTCGATGAGCGGCTCATCGTCTCGGCGGCGCTGCTCTTCCTTCTCGCGTTCGAGCTCGCGTGCCGTGCGCCACGCATCGGCCACCGAGCGCGCACCGTTGGCGGTCTTCTCCGCCGACATGGTGCCGAGGCGCGCGAGCCAGCGCATGAGCGCGATGAACGAGAACGACGCGCGGCCGATGAGAATGAGACCGATCAGCGCGAAGCCGACGAGGAACGACCCGATCGTCGAGAAGAGCGAACGGGCGACCTCGCCGAAGAGCTCGCCGACCATGCCGCCTGCCGGATGCTTTCCGAAGAGCATCTTGCCGGGGCCGCCGACCTGCACGAGCGCGGCGCCGATGACGACCATCAGGATGTCGCCCGCGAGACGCGTCGCGGTGACGTTGCTGCGCTTGCCGCGCACGAAGGGGATACCGAGCAGCACCGCTTCGAGCGGCACGACCCACGCAGCGACGCCGACCAGCGTGACGAATGCACGCGCGACGACGGCACCGACAGGGCCCACCCAGTCCTCACCCGTGATGGGCGGAGGCGCGTCGGGCAGTGCCGCGGCGAGGTTCGCCTGCGGATCGCCCGCGTACGAGCTCAAGGCGAGCGAGAGGAAGATGGCGAACGTCCAAAGGAGCAGCGCCGCGACCTCGCGACCCCGCGCGAAGCTCTGAGGCTGCGCGCCGAGCACGTTCGTCAAACGCGTGTTGGACGGAAGCGATCCCGGTGGACGAACGGCCGAAGGGAGCGAGAGCGGCTCGCTCGGACTCCGCTTCGGTGAGAACACCGGTTCGTTTCGAGGAGCCTGCCCGACGCGCGGGGAAGCTTCGACGATTCCGCTGTCGGGCGTCGTGTTACGTGCCCGCGCGGGGCTGAAGAGGCTCGAAAGCGTCATGCCTACGTTGACCTACATAAAAACCTAGAGGCTTTCGCCTACACTCGTCAACAAAGGCTCCGGCACGGCTTCTGACCAGCGCTTCGCTAAGCGCCTGCGGGCTCTAGCCGGGGGGGAAATCCTTTGGGTATCCTCCAAGGTCCAGCGTAATGTTCGGTGCCAACAAGCGAATGGGTGGCGAGTCCGGCCACGTTCACGTCGAAAGATGGCCATCGAAAGATGGCCGAGGGAAAAGATGGGCGGAACGATGAGGCAGCGTGCCTTCGGCAACTGGAGGCGTTCTGCGGTCCTGGCAGTAGGACTGACGACGTTTGCAGGGTCGACGGTCGGGTGCCGCGTCGCCGAGAGCGACGTCAAGCGCTGGGAGACCACGCAGCACGGGCCCTACAAGCTCGTGGCGGTCGTCACCCACGACAAGTACGGCTGGGATCTCCGGACCGACGCCGCGCTTTCACTCATCCGCATGCCGCCTCGCGGCGGCGTTCGCCAGGGCATCGGCTTCCTGGTCGACAAGTACAAGGACGACGAGGGCCAGACGCGCGAAGGCGCGCTCAATCAGCTCGGTGAAGAAGCACGCCGTCAGGTCGTCGACCGCATGGCGCCGGAGCTCATCAATCAGCTGAAGACTCCCCCGCCGGCGCGCACGCCCGAGGGCCGTCTGCCGCCCGATCCGACCATCGCGTACAAGGACGCGGCCTTCGCGATGCTCACGCACGAGCCGCCGCTCGTGTCGAACGAAGCAACGCGCGCGCAGCTGAAAGACGCGCTCATCCACTGGGCGCAGACCGGCTTCGAAGACCGCATCGAGAACGGCGCACAGCAGTTCGGCCTCGAGCAGATGATGCACTGGCTCGGCCCGGAGAGCGTTCGCACGCTGCCCGGCATCATCAACGAGAACACCGCGCGCCTCGACCGCATCGCCGGCCTCGTCAACGACGTCGGCGACGACCAGGCGAAGCAGAAGGCGTCGGAGGCGCTCGTCGCGCTCGCCACCCGCTACACGTCGAAGGACTGGCTCGACGCGCAGACCAAGGTCGTCAAAGACTCGAACGCCAAGAACAACATCAAGGCGGACGACAACCAGGTCGCGGGCCAGGTCGACAAGATCCAGGAGCGCCGCCTCACGGAAGAAGTCTTCCCGGCGATGAAGAAGGTCGGCGGACGCCCGGCGATCGACTACCTCTTCTCGTACGCGGCGAACGGTCAGAACCCCGCCGAGCGCCGGAAGCTCGCGCTCGCCGCGCTCGAAGGGCGCGTCGACAAAAACAATCCCGCCGATCTCGATCGCGTCTTCGCCATCGCGAAGAACGACGACACGCCCGACGCCGTGCGCGACGTCGCCTTTGCGCGCCTCGGCGAGTTCCCCAAAGAGCAGATCGTCCCGAAGCTCTACACGATCTTCGACGCGAAGCATTGGAAGGTACGCTGGGTCGCCGCTTCGCTCGTCTTGAAGACGATGTCGACGAAGCAGGTCCACGAGTTCATGTCCCACCTGCCGAAGACGCCGGCGACGAAGATGGGCATGACCGAGCCGCTCTCCTACGGCGAGCTGATTCGCAAGATGGAGCCCGCCAACGGCGAGCCCAAGCCGCGCGACGTGATCATGCCGTACCTCGGCAGCAAAGAGTTCGGCGCGAAGATGACGGCGCTCGGCTTCTTCTGGGAGGGCAAGAAGGCCGATCACGGCATCGTCGAGCCGTACTCGGCAGACAAGACGGCGCTTCCGAAGTGCGACAAGGAAGATGACTGCTCGTGGCAGTGCGACGTCCCGAAGGCAGGTTCGAAGGACCCGAAGGAGACGGAGCCGAAGGAGCTCACGACCGTCGGTGAATTCGTGAAGTTCTGCCTCGTGCCCTCGATGGAGAAGTGACCGGTAAGGTCGTTGCTCCCCCGTTTCCCCGCGCTTTTTCTGGGGTCTCTTACGAATCGCTTCCCAGACACCCGCGAACGCAATATTTTTTCGGTAAGGCGAGCAAAGGGCTGAAATCAGAGATGAGCTCGGATCCCAACAAGAAGAGCCCCCGAACGTTCCAATGCCGGGACATGCTCTGGGAGACGTTCGAGCAGATGGCGCGCGAGCTCGAATGCAGCGTCGACTATCTCATCAACGAGGCCATGAAGCAGTACGCCCGCCAGCGTAGCTATGGCAACCGCACGCCGTATCCCAGCGCGCGCGGCGGCATCGAGGGTAGCGGCGGCGGCCACGGCGGTGTCGGCCATGGTGGTGGTGGCGGCTTCGCAAGCGCTCCTCCCCCTCCGATGCCTCCGCCGTCGATGCGTGCGGGTGGCGTATCGCGAGCCGCAGCCGGCCTGCCGCCTCCGCCTGCGCGTGGTGGTGGCCTTCCTGCTCCGCCTCCCCCGCCTCGTGGTGGTGGGTCGAGCGGGCTCGGTATGCAGCCCCCTCCCCGCATGGGCGGTCCGCTCGGCTCGGGCGCGCGCTCGCAGCCTCCGCCGCCTCCGCGCACGAGCGCGGCTCCACCTCCCATTCCCGGTGCGCGCACCGCGGCGATGCCGCCGATCCCCGGCGCGGGCGGCGGTTACAACGGCGGCGGCCTCAGCCCCGCGACGACCACGCTCAGCATCATCTACCAGGGCGACAAGGTCGGCGTGACGAAGGACCGCTTCGTCATCGGTCGCGGCAAGCAGTCGAGCGACCTCACCCTGAAAGACCCGAACGTGTCACGTCAGCACGCGATGGTCGAGTACCAGAACGGCGTCTACTTCATGGTCGACATGGGCTCGACCAACGGCGTCGAGTACAACGGCCAGCGCATCGCTCGTAAGCAGATCGCCGAAGGCGACGTCTTCCGCATCTGCGACCACGACCTGCGCTTCACGTACCGCTGAGGGGCACGCGCGCCGTGCACGTCGCAGTGTACGGCGCCGGTGCGCTGGGTTCGGTCTACGGCGTTCGTCTCGCGACGCGGACGAACACCACGGTCTCGTTCGTCGTGCGGAAACGCAGAGTCGCCGAACGCACGTCGATCGTCATCGAGCGGGTACGGGGCAACCTCCGCGAGGAGATCGCTTCACCGCACCGCACGGACGTCATCGCAGGAGACGTCGACCTCATCCTGCTGACGGTTGCGACCGACAAGCTCGAAGAGACGCGCTCCGTACTCGAACAGTCCGACGCGCCCATCGTCGTGCTCACGCCGATGATGCCGCAGGACTACGCACGCATGCGTGAAGCCTTCGGCGATCGCGTGCTCGCCGGCATGCCCACCGTGGTGGCGTACGCGCGCGAGAACGTGATTCGGTACTGGCAGCCGCCGGAGCCCACACGGATCGACGAGCCGCGTGCGGGCGATCGTGCGGCCGTGGTTCGTGCACTCGTGCGTTCACTCGAGGAGGCGGGGATCCCCACGCACCTCGAGATGGCGGTGCACGAGATCAATCCGGCCACGACGGTGTGCTTCATTCCAATCGGGATGCTCGTCGCGATCGCAGGAAGCCTCGAGCGGCTCGCGCGGGATCCCGTTCTCGTCGACCTCGCTGCGCGCGCGTGCCGCGAGGGCGCCGAGCTGGCGCCGAGGCTTGGCCATCCCATGGGGCTCGCCACCTTCGCTCCCCTTCTCGCGCACACGCTGCCGCTTCGAGCGACCGCGGCCGTACTCGGGCGCCTTTCCCCCGAAGCTCTCACGTACGTCGACGTTCACTTCGGTCGCAAGCTCCTCACGCAGCACGCCGCCATGGCCCGCACGATGAGCGACCTCGCCCGCCTGAAGAGCACTCCGCACGTGGCTCTCGACGAACTTCGTGACCGACTCGCGGCAGTGAACGTCGACGACTGACGTACGGCCCGGCTGTCTGCTCCAAGCGCGTTTGGCGCACGCGTCGCGAGCGACGGGACAAGTTGGCTCGCTGCGGGACTCCCCGTCTTCACGCGAAGACACGTGCGCACCGAACGAAGGGTCGGAAATGTTCGAAACGCCTCGTCGCCGTACGTGAAAGCGAACCGCCGGCGGCGACGCTTCGGCCGGCACATCGCGTGCAATACGCGCGACTGCGCCGACTTCGACGTTGCTCGAAGCCGTGCAGCAAGGGGGTTCAGGAGCTCCGATCATGACTCGCACAACCTCGCGCCGCGTGCCGCCCGCTTCCCCTCCTCTGCCCGAGACCGAGTGGTACGCGTCGTGGCAGCCCGCGTGACCGCGCAACCAAAGCTCGGCCTGGGGGTCCATCCTGACGAGGGAGGAACAACCTTCGTCGTTTGGACCACGAACGCACGCCAGGTCGGCGTCCGTCTCTTCGACGAGCAGGGGAATCCCCTACGGACAGAACGTCTCGACGCACGCGGCGACGGTCGCTTCGAAGGGCGTCTCGAGGGCGTGAGCGTCGGTGCCCTCTACAAATTCGTTCTCGACGATGAAGAGGTGCCGGACCCCTACGCGCGTTGGCTGCCCCTCGGCGTCCACGGCCCGGCCCGCATCACGAAACGCGGCCGCGCCGAACCGCTGCTCGACGCACCGCTTCCTTCGGGCTGGGTCGTCTACGAGCTGCACATCGGCACCTTCACGCCGCAAGGAACCTACCGCGCTGCAGAAGATCGGCTCGACCACATCGCCGATCTCGGCTTCACGGCCATCGAGCTCCTCCCCGTTGCTGCGTTTCCTGGAGCACGCGGCTGGGGGTACGACGGCGTGGCTCCGTTCGCTCCCTATGCCGGCTATGGCTCGCCCGACGAGCTCCGTGCATTCGTGCGCGCGGCACACCGGCGCGGACTCGCCGTGATCCTCGACGTCGTCTACGACCACTTCGGTCCTGCCGGGAGCTACCTCACGAAGTTCGCGAGCGAGTACTTCACGGGCGAGCCCGAGACCGGTCGCGGGCCCGTCCCCGATTTCACACGCGAGCCAATGCGTAGACTCGTACTCGACAACGCGCGCTACTGGCTCGACGAGTTCGGCTTCGACGCGCTCCGCATCGAGTCGGCACATGCCATGCGCGATCCTTCGCAGCTGCACGTCCTTCGTGCCATCACCGGCATGGCACACTCGCTCGAAGTTCCGCGCCGCGTGTTCTTCCACGACGAGCGAAGCGATCCGGACGAGCTCAAAGCCCTCGGCGCGGACGGTGTCTGGGCGAGCGACTTCCAACGTCAGCTGCACGTCTTGCTCACACAAGATCACGACGGGGACTACGCGAATTACGAAGGAACGCTCGCCGCCATCGCCGAGACGGTCAACGAAGGATGGATCGGCACCGGCATTTCGCAGCAAGGAGAACGCTCGCGTCGAGCTTCCCCTCGCGCACGCGGCCTCACGCCGGAGAGCCTCGTGTATTGCCTGCAGAATCACGAAGACGTCGGCAATCGCGCCTTCGGCACGCGGCTCACTGCCGACGTCGACATCGATGCGTTCTGTGTGGCGTCGGCGTTCCTCCTCTTCTTGCCCGCCACGCCGCTCGTGTTCATGGGTCAGGAGTGGGCGGCGTCTTCGCCTTTTCCACTCTTCTCCGACCACGACGCGGAGTTCGGCGACGCCGTTCGTACGGGACGACGCGAGAAGTTCCAATCGTTCGCGACGTTCGCCGAGGCCCGTATGCGCGATCGGATCCCCGATCCGCAAGCCAGGAGCACCTTCGAATCGGCGCGACTCCACTGGGAAGAACGCTGGCGAGAGCCGCACACGCGCGTGCTCGGAACCTATCGTGCACTGCTGCAGCTACGGGCGCACGACCCGGTTCTGTCGGCGGCGTGCGCGTGGGCCGATCTCCGAGCAACGGTGCACGGGGACGTCCTCGAGGTCGTCCGCGCGCGAAGCCGTTTCAAGCGTCGCTTGCTCCTCAACTTCGGAGGCGAGGAGATCGACCTTCGCGCGCTGCCGTCGCTTTCGAGCGTCGAGCAGTCTCTCGTGCTCTTCACGCGCGGCCGCTTCCAGAGCGGACATCTCGGTGCGCGCGCCGTGGCGATCCTCGCGGAGTGACCACGACGACCGCCGCGAACACGAGCGCGATGCGCACGGCCCCATCGTGCGCGCACCGTTCATCCGACGTGCGCCTACGAGCTCGTCCGCGCGGAACGTCAGATCTTGGCGCTCACGTGATCGCCCTCGGACTTTTCGCGAGGACGCATGCGGGGAGACGCCGGACCCCTCGATCGCTTCTGACGTTCACCGATGACGCGGTCGCGTAGCGCTTCGAACTCCGCCTCGAGCTGCACAAGCTCTTGGTCGCTGCGGTACTCGAGGCCGAGCAGGCCGTACCGCGCGCGCGTGTTCGCCCGGATGAGCTCGTCGAGCTTCAGGTGAATGGCTTGGGCGTCTCGATTCTGGGTCTTGTGGACGAGGAAGACGACGAGGAACGTCACCACCGTCGTTGCCGTATTGATCACGAGCTGCCACGTATTCGAAAAACGCAAAAAGGGACCGGCAATCGCCCAGACGGCGATGGCCGAGACGGCAACGATGAACGTCGTTGGACGTCCAACTGCATCCGCGGTGGCGTGAACGAGTCGCCCGAATCGGTCCTTCACAATCGTCCTCTCGCGATGATGGGAATCGTTGTCTCGCTCGACGCAGAGACACACGACATCCAGCAAGCGATGTGCCAGGAAGGCCCTTCGTGGGAAGCAACTCGGTCGTCGTCAACACGTCGAATGCCGATATCGCAACTCCCAGGCGGTCACCGAGACGGTCGTCCACGCGACGAGAGCGAGAATCAGGACGACCGGCGGCGCGAGAGCGTGCGACGTCTGCCAGACGACGAGGGCGAAGGCTGCCATCCCAATCGCGCCGAGACGTGCACCGCACGCATCCTCCGCGGCCATCCTGCGGCCATCGTGCTCCTTCAACAGCGTGAGCGTCGCCGGAAGAATCGCCGGAAACGCGAGGAGCAATCCGCCCACTGAAGGACCCCAGAAGTGCGCGACGAGCCCTGTGACCACGGTGATGACGCCACCGAAGAAGAAGCGAACGAGATGCTCCTTCCAGGAGAGCTGCTTCAGTGGCTCGAAGTCGATCGACGGCCTCATGTCGATCCCCCACGGAAGACTGCCCAGAAGAGAAGCGCGACGGCCAACCACGCGAGCCATGCGACCATCGCTCCGAGGCGCACCGAATGTTCGCGGCGCGCCACCACGATGCAGATCTCGCAATATGCAAGGAGCGCGGGGGTCGCGAGCAACATCGAGCGGGCCTCCGTCGCGACGTACGCATGGCCATGGGTGACGTACGTGAGGCCAAGCGTTGCAAGCGCAACGCTCGGGGCTGCTCCGAAGAGACCGGCGAACGTCTTCGGTTTGCACACGGAGCCGACCGCCGCGAACAGCGCGACGAGCGTTCCGCCGAGAAAGAAGCGGTAGAGGAGCTCTTCCAGCATCGGATTCGGCCCAGGTCCGGCCGAGCAGGACCTCCTCCGAGCGCGAGCAACGAACGTTCCAGGGTTTCGCCGAGAATGAGCGAAACGCCCGGCTATCAGGCATAATCCCCGCCATGTCCCGGCCCGACGATCGACCGCTTCGACGCTTGCCGACGCTCGAGCCGCGCAAGGCCACGCTCGAACGCTGCGTGTTCTGTCCGAAGCTGTGCCGGAGCTCATGCCCCGTCTCGAACGCGGAACCGCGTGAGACGCTGACGCCGTGGGGCAAAATGAGCATGGCGTATTTCGCTGCGAACGAGAGCGTAGCCGTCGCGCCGTCGTTCGCCGCCCCCGCCTGGGCATGCACGGGCTGCTTCGGTTGTCGGGAGCATTGTGATCACCGCAACGACGTCACCGGCACGCTCTTCGAAGCTCGGAGCGCGCTCGTCGCCGAAGGCGTGGCGCCGCCCGGCGCAACGCGCACCATCGAACGTTTCGCTGAACGGACGTCGGTTCTTCGCGAGAACGCCCAGCAGCTCGCCGCCTTGCCGGAGGTCAGCGACCGAGCCGGAACCGCGGTGCTCGTGGGGTGCGCGTATGCTCGCGCTCGTGGGGACACGCCGGCCGATGCCGTTCGAACGGTTGCCAAGCTCGGCGGGGAACCCGTCTCCGTGATCGACGTCTGCTGCGGCGCGCCTTTGCTGTACGCGGGCGACAAGAAGCGCTTCGCTCAGCAGGGCGAGATGCTGGCGCAGGTGGTCAAGCACAAGGAACGGCTCGTCGTCCTCGACGCCGGTTGCGCGTCGACCATTCGCGTGCACCTCGCCGAGCTCGGAATCGGCATGATCGCGCCCGTCGTGCACTTCACCGAGTTCGCGGCACGAGAACTGGCGAAGCTCGAGCCTATCGACGAAGCGTGGGCCAAAGGGCCCGTGCGCTACCACGATCCGTGTCAGCTCGGACGTGGCCTCGGCGTCTACGACGCGCCCCGCAATCTCCTCGCGCGTGCGCTCGGTCGCGCTCCCGACGAATTCGCTCGCAAGCGCGAAGATGCACGATGCTCGGGTGGCGGCGGCCTCCTGCCGGTCACGATGCCCGACGTGGCGAGCACGATGGCCAAAGACCGCCTCGCCGAGCACGAAGCCGAGGGCGGCGGAACCGTCGTGACGGCATGTGCGTCGAGCCTGCGGTCGTTCCAGAAGCGAGGCGCCAACGCGGTCGATCTCGTCACCATCGTCGCCAAGGCTGCGGGCGTCCGATGAGGCTCTCGTGACGCGAGCGAGTCTTCCCCCGGCCGATTCGCCGCGTCGAACCGTCGCGCGTCGGATCCTCGCGTCGTTCGCGATCACGCTCCTCGCCTTCGCGGTCACCGCGGGCTATTCCGCGAGCTCGCAGAAACGCACCGCGGAAGACAGTGAAGAGCTCGCCAAAGGGTACGTCCCCGTAGCGCTCAAACTCGGGCAGCTGCGGGCGGTGCAATCCACGCTGGCCTCGCTCGTCGACGGCATCCCCGACGAGAAGAATCCCGTTTCGACACGCATCCTGCTCGAAACGCTCACCTCCGTACGACGCGCGATGCTCGAGGAGACGCGCGCCTCGATGCAGAACTTGCGCGAGCTCGGCGGCCCCGAGACGAAGCAGCTCGCGCTCGACCTGACCGGCGAGCTCGATCTCGCGCACTCCACGTATGCCTCCGACAAGCTGGCCTTCGACCGACTCTTCGCGGCCTTCGATGCGAGTGATCGCGACGGCGTGAACCGAGAGCTCGTCCAGCTCGGAACCATGGAGCACGACGGGGACAAGCGCCTGCGTGCTCTTGCGGAGCACGTCGATCGCGCCATGAATGACCTCTCGGACCGCACCCGCGCTCGCGAGCGCCGGGCGTTCTTGCAACTCGCGCTCCTCACGGCGCTCACGCTCGCGGTCGGAGTGGCCGTTGCCATCCACACGCGGCGCGTGCTCCGCCCGCTCGAGCACGTCACCGAACGCGCGCGCGCCGTCGCGCGAGGCGATCTCACCCCGCAACCGCTCACACGCAGCGACGACGAGATCGGCCAGCTGTCGACGGCCTTCGAGCGCATGGTCGGCGCCGTCGCCCGGGCTCAGAGCCGCGCCGTCGCGAACGAACGACTCGCCGCGATCGGCAAGATGGCCGCACACGTCACGCACGAGATTCGCAATCCGCTCTCGTCCATCGGGCTCAACATCGAACTGCTCGAAGAGGAGCTCGCCGGAAGCAGCGTGCCCGACGAAGCCAAGAGTCTGCTCGCGGCCATCACGCGTGAGGTCCAGCGACTCGAGCATCTGTCCGAGGAGTATCTGCGCGTCGCGCGCCTGCCCCAACCGCGCATGGAAGCCGACGACATCGCCAGCGCCGTGCGCGAGATCGTCGCCTTTGCTCGCCCCGAGATGGAGCGCGCCGGGCTCGAGCTCGTGCTCGACGTCGACGAAGACCTGCCCGCCGCGCTGTTCGACGAAGGACAGATTCGCCAGGCCCTCCTCAACGTGATGCGTAACGCGCGCGAAGCCATGTCCGACGGCGGTCGCATCGACGTATCCGTTCGTGCCGACGGCATGAGCGTCGCGGTCGGCGTCGACGATCGCGGCGGGGGAATCCCCGACGACGTACGCGCGCGCATCTTCGATCCGTTCTTCTCCACCAAAGGCGAAGGCACCGGCCTCGGCCTCGCCATCACCCGGCAGATCGTCGAAGCACACGGCGGAACGATCTCCTGCGAAGCGCGCGAGGGCGGCGGCACTTCCTTCCGCATCCTTCTGCCCATCGCTCCTCATCGACTCTCCGGCGCCCACAGCAGCCGCATGAGCCGCGTTTCGACGAACCAGCGCCGCGAAGCCTGAGAGCGCGACCGAGAGCTCGGGCTTTGCGTCACGCAGCGCGAGCCTCGCCCAGGTGTTGCACGCGCGCGGGGGATGATCCGGTCCACGCGCGATGGGCGAGCCCCGCTGTTCGGCAGCATGTTTCTCGGCGGTTTCGAGTGCTCGTGCCATTTGCGCAGAGACGGAACGCGGCGCGACCTTGCGGCGAGCACGCGTCACCTCGAGCTCGTGGATGGCGATTACGCGCGCCTGGCGGCCGTGGGGTCCCGGGCCGCGCGTGACGGCGTCTCGTGGGTCCGCGCGGCACGTAGCGGCGACGGCTACGACTTCTCCTTCGCCAAGCCCATGGTCCGGGCTGCGGAGCGTCACCGTATCCAGGTCATCTGGGACCTCATGCATTTCGGTTGGCCGCACGACGTCGACCCGTTCGCGCCGAGCTTCGCGTCGCGGTTCGCCCGCTACGCACGCGCCTTCGTCGAATGGCTGGGCTCGGAGACCGACAGCACGCCCATGCTCGCGCCGGTCAACGAGATGTCGTTCCTCGCCTGGGCTGGCGGCGACGTGGCGTACATGAATCCCTTCGAGACCGGCCGAGGCGTCGAGCTGAAAACGCAGCTCGTCCGCGCCACGATCGAAACCATCGAAGAGATTCGAGCGGTCTGCCCGCGCGCGCGCTTTCTCACCCCCGATCCCATCATCCACGTTCTCCCCTTCCCAGATCATCCGGACAACCACGCTCGCGCGCGAGCCGAGAACGCGAGCCAGTACCAGGCGTGGGACATGCTGATTGGCCGCGCGTGGCCGTCGCTCGGAGGAGACCCGAAATATCTCGACGTGCTCGGGGTGAACTTCTATCCGCACAATCAATTCACCGTCGATCGCACCACGGTGTTTCGCGGAGGCCAGGGTTACAAGCCGCTCTCGGCCATGCTCCTCGAGGTCTGGGAGCGCTACCGGCGCCCGATGATCGTCTCCGAGACGGGCACCGAAGACGACGAGCGCGCGCCGTGGCTCGCCTACGTGGCCGACGAATGCATCACCGCCATCGAGGCGGGCTGCGATCTGCACGGAATCACCATCTATCCCATCGTGAGTCACCCGGGCTGGGACGACGATCGCCACTGCCACAACGGGCTCTGGGACTATGCCGACGACAAGGGAGAACGGCCCGTGCACGAGCCGCTTCGCGCCGAAATGGAGAAGCAGCGCACGCGCCTCGAGGCTGCGCGTGCACGAAAGTTCTCCGCGAACGGAGGGTGAAGTGCCGAATCCCCTCTTCCAGCTTCTCCGCTACGTGAGACCGCATCGCAAATACGCAGCGCTCACCCTCGGCTTCGGCATCTTGGGATTCGCGCTCTCCTTTGCCTATCCGTGGATCATCGGCACCGTCGTCGACGTCGTCACCTCGCCGCTCCTGACCTTCGCACAGAAGAAGGCCAAGCTCGTCACGATGACGGAGCTCGCCGCGCTTGCTGCCATCCTCAACGCGGCGGTGGTCTACGGGCGAGGGCACTTCAACGTTCATCTCGGACACGGCATCGTCGCCGACATCCGCCGCGAGCTCTTCGAGCATCTGCAGAAGCTCAGTCTGCTCTTCTTCGCCAAGGAGCGAACCGGCTCGATCCTGTCGCGCTTTCTCCACGACGTCCACGAGGCCACTTCGCTTCTGTACACGGGCCTCATCGTCGTGGGCCTCGACGTAGTGCAGCTGATCATCGCGATCGTCCTCTTGGCGTCGATCAGCGTGAAGCTCACGATCGCGTGCCTCGTGCTCTTTCCGATCTACGCAGGAGTTTTCGCCCTGCTCAATCCGCGCGTGCGCGTGGCCAGTGAACGCATGCACGGCAAGCTCACGCGCATCTCGGGCAACGTCGCCGAGCAGCTCGCGGGACAAGCCCTGGTCAAGACGTATACCGCGGAGACGCGCGAGGCCGCACGGTTCGAACGCGACGTGCGCGATCATCACGGCCTCGTGATCGCCCAAAGCCGCGCCGGGCATCTCGTCGCGTCGTCCGGAGAGATCTTGGTCCACTTCGGCACGACGATGGTGATCGGCTATGGCGGATATCTGGCGCTCGCGGGCACGATGACCGCCGGCACGCTGACGCGCTTCATCGGCTACATGCTCATCATGTTCGGTCCCGTGCGCCGCTTCGCCGAGCTCAACATCGTCTACCAGACGAGCATCTCCGCCATGCGACGCGTGTTCCGCGTGCTCGAGATCAAACCGACAATCGTCGACCCGCCGAATCCATGCCGTGAGCCCCCCCCTTCGGGCGAGGTCCGCTTCGAAGACGTCCGTTTCCGGTACACCGAAGACAGCGACGAAGCCCACGCGCGCCTCGACGAGGATCGCCCCGACGACGGAGACAACCAGCCTTACGTGCAGCGGAGTTTGGTGCTCGACGGGGTGACGATGCACGCGAACCCCGGCGAGGTCGTGGCGGTCGTCGGCTCCTCCGGTGCGGGCAAGACCACCTTGCTCTCGCTCCTGCCTCGGCTCTTCGACGTCACCGAAGGGCGAGTGCTCGTCGACGGCGTGGACGTGCGTGACTACTCGCTCGAGACGCTCCGCTCGGCCATCGCCATCGTCCAGCAGGATCCCTTCGTCTTCACGGGGAGCGTGCGCGAGAACATCGCCTACGGGCGGCCCAACGCGAGCAACGAAGAGATCGAATGGGCCGCGCGCGCCGCACATGCGCACGACTTCATCATGGAGCTCGACGACGGCTACGACACCAGGCTCGGAGAGCGCGGTGCGAACCTCTCGGGCGGACAGCGGCAGCGCATTTCGATCGCCCGCGCGCTCCTCAAAGATCCTCGGATCTTGATCCTCGACGAAGCCACGAGCTCGCTCGACGTGGCAAGCGAAGCCGTCGTGCAGAAGGCGCTCGAGGAGCTCATGCGCTCGCGGACGTGCTTCGTCATCGCCCACCGCCTCAGCACGATCCGCAATGCCAATCGCATCGTGGTTCTCGAAGGCGGCCGTGTGGTGGAGAGCGGAACGCACGCGCAGCTGCTCGCACGCGCCGGGGCTTATGCACGCCTCGTGCGCATGCAGAGCGTCGTCACTTGACACACGGGTGGGCATATCGCCCCAATTCGTCTCTCAAGCGGCTTGGGCGTCGATTCCTTCGAGTTGCGCGACGAGGCCCAGGGCCTGCGCGACGACCTGGTCCATGTTGTAGTAGCGATACGTCGCCAGCCGGCCGACGAAGTGGACGTTCGGCGTTGCGTCGGCAAGCGCCTTGTATTTGCGATAGAGCTCGGCATTCCGCGGGCGCGGGACGGGGTAATAGGGATCCCCCTCCGCCTGCGGGTACTCGTAGACGACCGTGGTCTTCGGGTGGCGCTGCCCCGTGAGATATTTGAATTCCGTACAGCGCGTGTACGCCTGCTCGTTCGGATAATTCACCACGGCGCCAGGTTGGAATTTCGACATGTCGTGCGTCTCGAATCGGAATTCGAGCGATCGATACGGCAGTGGCCCGAAGCGGTGTTCGAAGAAGTCGTCGATCGGGCCCGTGTAGATCATCTGACGGTGGCGCACGTCACGCCGAAGCGTTTCTCCGTCGACGCCGAGTACGAGCCAGATGTTGGGGTGGTCGAGCATGTTCTCGAACATGCGCGTGTAACCGCGCGCCGGCATCACCTGGAACTGGTCGGTGAAGTAGCGGTCGTCGTGATTCATCCGAGCCGGAACGCGGGCCGCCACCGAGGCGTCGAGCTCGGACGGGTCGAGCCCCCACTGCTTCTTCGTATAGTTGCGGAAGAACTTCTCGTAGAGATCGCGACCGATCTTGCCCACGACGGCATCTTCGCTCGTCTTCGGATGCCCGATGTTCTCCGCATGCTCGGCGAAGAACTGGCCAATCGAGTTCTCGTCGAGCGAGAGCCCGTAGAGTCGATTGACCGTGTCGATGTTGATCGGGAACGGCAGTCTCTGGCCGTCCACGTGGGCGAGCACGTGATGCTCGTAAGGACGCCACGCCGTGAAGCGGGACAGATAATCGAAAATACGCCGACCATCGGTGTGGAAGATGTGCGGGCCGTACTGGTGCACGAGGATCCCGGCGTCGTCGTAGTGATCGTAGGCGTTGCCGGCCACGTGAGGGCGACGATCGCAAAGGACCACGCTCTTGCCGCGCGCCGCGAGGCGTTCGGCGCAGACGGCGCCCGCGAACCCAGCGCCGACGATCAGATAGTCGAACATGGCGCGGCCTCCTCGGTCGTGTCGGCATGACGGCGAGAAAGAGCCGACTGTACGAGCGAGCGCATGCGAGACCAGGTTCGATCCCACGAGGTACGCGCGAGCATCGCATCGGCGTCCGCACGGCGCTTCGTCCCGCGCGGCGTATCGCGTTCCGAAAGCGCCCCTTCGACCTCCGATACGAAGTCGGCCGCCGAGTCGGCGATGCGCACGAGTTGCTCGGCGGCGAAGTGTCGGACGACGTCACGAATCGAGGTCGAGACGACGGGCTTGCCGGCGGCGAGGTACTCGAGCGTCTTCGTCGGGCTGATGAAGCGCGTCGATTCGTTGCGCGCGAACGGCATGATGGTGACGTCCCAGCCGGCGAGGTAGCTCGGGAGCTGTTCGTAATTGCGCGGACCGAGGTAGTGAATGTTCGGCCGCCGCGGCAGCGTCGCCGGATCGATCTTCACGACCGGCCCGACCATGACGAATTGCCAGTCGGGCTTTCGCTCGGCCGCTCCTTGCAAGAGCTCGATATCGAGCCGCTCGTCGAGCACGCCGAAGAAGCCGAGACGCGGGCGCGCGATCACACGCTGATCTTCGGGCTCGTTCATCGCGATGCGCGCTTGGCCGAAGTGGTCGACGTCGACACTGCTCGGGAACGGATGAATCCGCGGATGAAGGTGCCGCTTCGCCTCCCACAGCCCATGCCCGCCGGTGAACACCACGTCGGCCGAGGAGATGAGGTCGCGCTCACGCGTCACGAGCTCGGGTGGGGCATGACGGAACAGCGAGAGTTCGTCCATGCAGTCGTAGACGAGACCACTCCTCCTCAAATGCTTCGTCGGCTCGAAGAGCATCGGCGTGTAGAGCCAGAGCAAGGGATCGCGAATGCGAGCCGCCTCGACGAGCTGATCGAGCAACTGACGCAGTGACGCGTCCACCTCCTGCAGAGGCATACCGGGCCTCAGATGCGGGACCACGATCTCGAGCCATGGCTCGCGCGTCTCGAAGAACTCGAGCCTCCCTGCGCTCTCCGGCGCCTCGTCGAAGATCGGCTCCTCGACGTAGAACACGCGATGCTCGCGTGCGTAGCGGCTCATGAGATGGTTGGGCCGCTGGTAGACGAAGTTCCAGCGCAAGTGGGAGAGGCACACGACGTCGGGCCTGCCGTCGCTGCGCTTGCTCGGGTGGTGCAGAGACATGGGCGTGCCGCGATGCAGCAGACATGCCGCCATGCGCGTGCTCGAGGGCAAAAGAAGGCCGCGTTCCGCGCAACCCGAGGCGAAAGCGAGACCGGCGGTGACGCACCGGAGCCGGAAACCTGGTAACAAAGCGCCCCATGACCCGTCCCCGTCCCGATGGCCGTGCTCTCGATGTCCTCCGCCCCGTCGAAATGACGGTTGGCTTCCAACGAATGGCTGAGGGCTCGGTCCTTTATCGTGCGGGATCGACGGTCGTCCTTTGCACCGCCTCGGTCGACGAGAAGGTTCCGCCGTGGATGGAGGGCAAGGGCAAGGGCTGGGTGACGGCCGAGTACCAGATGCACCCGCGCTCGAACCCCGTGCGCCGCGAGAACCGCGACGGACGCGGTAAGGCACCGAGCGGCCGCACGCAGGAGATCCAGCGTCTCGTGGGTCGCGCGCTGCGCGCCGCAGTCGATCTCGAGAAGCTCGGCGAGCGTCAGATCACGATCGACTGTGACGTACTCGAAGCCGACGGTGGCACGCGCACTGCTTCGATCACTGCCGGGTTCGTCGCCCTCGCGCTCGCCCTCGCCAAGGTCGAACAGAAGGGCAACCTCAAGGGCCCGGTTCTCCGCGAGCCGGTCGCGGCGGTGAGCGTTGGCTACCTGAACGAGGAGCTCGCGCTCGACCTCGTCTACCTCGAAGACTCGAAGGCCGAAGTCGACCTGAACCTCGTCGCGACCCGCTCGGGCGCCATCATCGAAGTCCAGGGCACCGCCGAAGGCGCGCCGGTGCCGCGTCGCGAGATCGACCGCATGATCGACCTCGCGCTCAATGGCATTCGCGACCTGACGAGCATCCAGGAGAAGGTGCTCGCCTCGGCGGGAATCTCGCTCGAGACGATGCTCATCGAAAAGTAACGACCATGACTACGCACGCGCTGGTGCTCGCCACGAAGAATCGCGGAAAGATCGAAGAGCTGCGCGCACTGCTGCGCGGCCTCGACATCCAGGTTCTCGGCCTCGGCGACGTCATCCAGAGACCCTTCGACGTGGTGGAGGACGGCGCCACCTTCGAAGCGAATGCTCTCAAGAAAGCGCGTGCAGTCGCGGCCGCCACCACCATGTTGACCCTCGCCGACGATTCGGGGCTCGAAGTCGACGTGCTCGGCGGAGCCCCGGGCGTTCGTTCGGCGCGCTACGCAGCCGAGAAGGCAACGGACGCCCAAAACAACGACGCGCTCGTCGCCGCACTCATGGCGCACGCAACGGTCGGCGGGAGAGGGCCGTACAAGGCTCGCTTCCGTTGCGTCCTCGCGCTCGTCGATCCCTTCGTGAAGAACGGCGAGCCCTTCGTCGTGGACGGCACCTGCGAAGGCACCATCACGACGCAGCCGCGTGGAACGAATGGGTTCGGTTACGATCCGCTCTTCGTCGCCTCCGGCTCCGAGAAGACGATGGCGGAGCTCTCGGACGACGAGAAGAACCGCATTTCGCACCGCGCGCAGGCCTTCGCGAAGATGCGGCTCGTCATCGAGAAGGTGTTGGCCGAGCGCGACGAAGCGATTCGCAAAGTCTGCGGCTGACCCGACCCGCTTCAGGTACTCGCGTGCTCGCGTGCTCGCGCACTCACGCGCTCGCGCGATGGTCGCCTGCTTCGCGCCACACGCGCGCGAGCTCACCGGACAGGACGTAGCGCGGGAACGTCACCAGCTGCTCGGTGAAGATTCTCCGCACGAAGCCGAACGGTGACGAAAACGGTTCGACCTTGCACGCCTCCGTGGCGTGCCCCGCGCCCTGAACCGCCATCGAGAGGGCCATCGCGACGACACCACCGAGCACGGGCCAGGGCGAGAGCTCGACCAATCCGAAAACGACGAGCGCGGTGCCGGCGATGAAGACCGGCACGGCCAGCAGGTGGACGAGCAGGTTCTTTCGGCTCCGGTGAACCCTGCGGTAGGCGTTCCAGGGCGAGGATTCGAGGTTCGTGGTCGTCATGGGCACCAAGATGCGCCCTGCCCGCCCGGGCCGCTTGAACGTACCTGCCGCCTTGTTCGCGGGTGGCTCGCGGGTCAACGCGCGGCGGAAACCACTCCCTTTTTCAGCTCCGAAGCGGGCATTCCGAACATCCGGCGGAACGTTCGACTCATGTGTGCCGCGTCGGCGAAGCCGGCATCGTGCGCGGCCTGCGTGAGTGACTTTCCCGCCGCAAAGCTCGTCACCGCGCGCTGCACCTTCAGCCACAAGAGGTAAGGCCGAATCGGGATGCCCACCGATTCGCGGAAGACGTGCAAGAGCCGGCTCTCGGAGAGACCGGCCGAAGCCGCGAGCGCCGGTAGCGTCGTGTCGGCGTCGAGGGGCATCGTGCGTAGTCGCGCGAGGAGCGTCTTCACGCGCGGATGCATCCGCCTCTTCGTCTGCGGAGCTCCAGCGAAGCGCGCCATCGCGCCTTCGGCCCAGATCATGATCGCGTCGGGCGTCGCGCCACGCGGGAGATCGGAGAGCAGCGCGTCGCGCTCGCCTTCCGTCACGAGACGAAGTGGATCGTCGAATGTGGCAAGCAGGCGCTCGCCGACGTCACTCTCCGGATCGACGAAGACGAGCACCACCTCGACGCCCGAAGCATCGATGGCGTGCGGAACGTCCGGCGAAGTCAGAATGCCGGCCGCCGAGCGGGCCTTCGCGCGCGCCTTGCCCTGCCTCACGCGAAGCGTGCCGGACCGCGCCACGATGAGATGCATCGCGTGATGCGCATGCATGGCGCTGGCCGAGCCGGGCCCTGCCGTCGCGAGGAGAGGCGGCCATGGGCGCAAGACGTCGGCCCGCATGCGCGCATCGGCCACGATCCGCACGGACGCGCCCCTTTACTTGCCGAACAGATCGAAGTGAATGCCGACGCCGAGGCTCAGCACCACGTACGCACGCGGGTTCTCGATCGTCTCGCCGTTCCTGAACGCCGGCTGGGTGATGCCGTCTTTCGAGCCTTCGGCGCTGAACCTCACCGAGCCTTCGGTGTCGTTCAGGGTGCCAGTCGCGATACTGAACACGGGTTCGATGGTGAAGAGCGTCTGAACGCGAATCTCGGCGCCCAGTCCGAGCTTGAAGAACTCGAGGCCGCTCATCTTGTAGGTCTCACCGTTGTTGGTGACGCTGATGACGCGCTTGCCGATCGAGATCTCGGTGAGGAACGCGACCGAGTCGACGTCGCCGCTGAGCGAGCGGAAACCGATGCCGTAGTAGTCGGTCGACGCCGAGGCGCTGTCGCCGTCGAAGCGGTGGCCCTTCGAGAGAAAGCCGTGCTCCCAGAAGAGGAACGGGATGTAGCGACGCGAGATGCGCGCGCCGATGTCGATCTGCGGGGCGAGACCGTTGCCGACGAAGTTGCCCGTGGTCTCCGAGTGCCCGCTGCGGTTCTCGAAGAAGCTGAAACCGAAGCCCATGTAGCTGAGTCGCGGGCCGACCCAGAACGAGTACTTGGGCGCGTGTGTCGGCGGCTCCGCCTCCGAGTAGGGCGAGTAGACCGCGGGGCGAGGCGTGTAGACGTAGGCGTCGGGAGCGGGCCGTCCGTCCTGCGGATACGGCTGCGGAGGAGGCTGGCCGTACGCCGGCTGGCCATACCCGGGAGGGGGCGCCTGCTGCGGATAAGCGCCCTGCGGAGCGTAGTTCGCGGGCGGCGGCTGGCCCGAGGTCGGAGGCGGCTGGTACTGCGCAGGGGGCGGTGCCGGAGCCGGCGGAGGGAGGGGCTCCTGGGCGAGCGCGAGCGAGGTGAACGTCGAGGATGCGCAAGCAAGGCAGAGCAAGGGAAAGCGCATGTTGAACGTCATGATAGGAGCACAACCCGTACAGCGGTAGCGCCGCACCCGCGCCCGTCACATTTGACGACCTCGCGGCACAATGCTTGAAGGGATCGAAAGCACTGCCATGGCGTCGATGAGAGGAATGAAGGCCTATGGCCGTTACGGCTCGCTCGGCTTCGAGCTCCTCCTCTCGATGGCCATCGGCTACTACCTTGGTCGCTGGGGCGATCGAAAGCTCGGAACGCACTTCCTTGCGGCCGTGGGCTTTCTCGTCGGTTGCTACGCCGGTTTCCGTGCGCTCTGGATTGCTGCCAAGCGGATGTCGCTCGACATCGAGCGCGATGAACGGCTCGAGCGCGGCGAAGATCCGTGGGCCGAGCCCGAGCGGGATTCCGATCTGGAGCTCGACGAGAAATCCCGCGACGACAAGGAGAGCCCCGATGGCGGAAAGTCCCGACGACCGTGACGATGCAGCCATCGCCGCGGTCTGTGCGAGTGCGCTCGGCTTCGCGCTGACGCTCGGTGCCCTGGGAACCTACGGAAGGCGCACGGCAATCTCCGTGGCCGTCGGCACGTTCATCGCCGTCGCCAACCTCCTCATGATGCGCGCCATCGTGCGCTCGATCATTCGCCCGCCGCCGGAGGGCGAGCTACCGGAGGGGGAAACGCCGGAGGATGTGCCGACAACCCTCGCGACCGACAACGTCGGCGACGGTGGCAGTGCGGACGAGGAAAGCGCGAGCAGCGAGAGCGCGAGCAGCGAAAAAGATGGGAAACGAGGCGGCACCCTGTGGGGGATCTTCGCCTTCTTCAAGCTTTTCATCCTCTTCGGAGGAATCTGGGTCCTTTTGACGAAACGGATGGTTGACCCTATCCCGCTCGTCGTCGGCTACGGCGTCTTGCCGTTGGGGATCGCAGCCAGTGCATTCGTACGCAATCCCGTCCCCCCTCGGAAGCGCGGCCGCTGACTGCATTCGCTCCGAATCAAGCGCCACCGTTTCCAATTTTCTAAAGTCATTTCATGCAATTATAGATTTTCAACGAAGACGACCTTTCCATCGCGCTTCGTGTTATGGAGCGTGCCGCCGAGATGCCCGAGCACACCTCGTTTTTCAGCTACCTGATCGCACTGTTTCCCGCCCTCGGGGAGAACATGCACAACTTCGGCGCGTCGTTCCTTGGCCACAAGCCAGTCGATGCGCACGGGGCCGAACCGCTGGTCGCGAGCGTGTTCGTTGCGGCTCTCGTCATCCTTCTCGCGCTGCGGGTTCGCTCGCAGGTGAAGGACTACGAGAAGTCCGTCATTCCCGACGAGAAGCTCTCGCTGCGGACGTTCTTCGAGATCGTCATCGGCTACTTCTACAACATGATGAAGGAGATGATGGGTCCGACCCGGGCGAAGCGATACTTCCCCGTCGTCGGCGCCGCCGCTGTCTTCGTCTTGTTCTCGAACGTGCTGGGTCTCATCCCCGGCTTCATGCCGCCGACGTCGAGCTGGAACATCACGGCGGGCTCGGCCCTCGTCGTCCTCGGCACCTTCACCTATTACGGTCTGAAGGCGCAGGGCATCGGCTTCATCACGCACCTCGCCGGCCCGTGGATGGGTTGGGCCATGCTGCCCATCAACATCCTCATCTTCGCCATCGAGTTCATCTCGACCTTCATCATCCGCCCGATCACGCTGAGCATCCGTCTGATGCTCAACATGGCGGTCGACCACCTGCTGCTCTCGATCGCGCTCGGGGCCTTCGCACTCTTCGTCCCGATTCCGATCATGATCCTCGGCTCGCTGGTCGTCGTGGTGCAGGTCCTCGTCTTCTGCCTCCTCACGTCGATCTACATCGCGCTCGCCACCGAGACGCATGACGACCATGGCGAAGGCCACGGCAAGGGTCATGGGCACGAAGAAGGTCACGCAGAGGCGCACGCCTGATCAGTAGTCTTTGGTCGGCAAAAAGATTGGCAACACATCTCTAGCCAACCCCTCGAAAAGCAGCTAAGAGCGCGCCAACAAATTCCCCGTCGGGCCGAGTTCCTGACGGCGCCCAAATCGAAAGATTGGGCATCCCGATCCCTCAAGAGCTTTACCAACAGGAGTCTGTCCCGATGAGCATCCGCAAGCTGGGTCCCGCGGCCCTCGCCTTCGTCGCCGCCTTTGTCGTCCCCGTCGCCGCTTTCGCCGCTGACGAAACGCACGTCGGCGCCAACAAGTTCGACGTGAAGATGTGGGCTGCGGCCGCCGCGGGTGTCGCGATCGGCCTCGGCGTTCTCGGTGGCGCGATGGGCCAGGGCAAGGCGGCCGCCGCTGCCCTCGAAGGCATCTCGCGTAACCCCGGCGCCGCTGCGCGCATCCAGACCCCGATGATCCTCGGTCTGGCGCTCATCGAGTCGCTCGTCCTCCTCAGCTTCGTCATCGCGTTCTTCCTCCAGGGCATGGCCGGCGGCCAGTGACCTGACTTCTTCCTGATCCAGGAAGAAGGTCCGCGCCCGCGCATCGCCTCTTCGGAGGTCGCGCGGGCGCGTTCGTTTTGTATCGCCAAGTTCGATGCCGGGCGTGACCCCGACGCGGTTTCATTGCGGAAAAGCCGCGGCACAACACGTGCTTGAGCTGCACCTCGATGCTGCGCGCGCTTCGCGTCTCTCTTGGTGTCGTTTCGCTCTCTTTGCTCGCCACGCTCGGCGCCCCCACGGCCAATGCCGCCGAGGCGCCTCCGCCTCGCATCAAGCCGACGCGGATCTCGCCGCTCGCGTCGATGATGCTGGCGCATCGAGCGTCGACGGGAAAAACGCTTCCCTGGCTCGAGCGAAACGAAGCCTTCGAAGCCGACGGCCTCCTCCCCGTCGTCGTGCGCTTCGCGCACGAGCCAACGGCAAGTGAGCTCACGGCACTCCGTGCGTCGGGTGCGGGATTCGAGCAGCGGCCCGCAGCCGTCGCCGACAAGACCTTCCTCGCACGCATCACGGCGGACGGCCTGCGGGCACTCACGGCCGCTCCGAACGTCGCCTCGGTGGATCCCGACGTGCGGGTCAAAGGTCCTCTCCCTCTCGATCAGTCGCGCATCGAGACGCGCGTCGATCAAGCCGTGCGCGCTGCACGCGTGAATCTGAAAGACGGAACGCCGCTCGACGGTACCGGCACCTCGATCGTCGACATCGACACCACCGTGTTCCTCTTCCACCCTGCCCTCTTCCGGGGTGACGGCGGCTACAGCGCGTGGATCGACGTCAACGCCAACGGCAAGTTCGATCCCGACGTCGACGGTGTCGACCTCGACGGTGACGGCGCCATCGCGAAGGAAGAAGTCCTCCACGTGCTCTCGTCGCGCGTGATCTCGGCGTATGGGCCCGAGCTCGATCGCGACGTCGGCTTCACGCCCGCGCTCGACTTCCTCTATTGCGACACGAATGGCAACGGGTCGCGTGACTATGGCGCGGGCTTCACCGAGGACACGCCCGCCTATGGCGAACCGCTCTTCGTCGTCGACGACGCGAATGCCGACGGAGCCGTCGGGCCGAGCGAACGCTTCATTCGACTCAAGACGAGCAAACTCGCTGCGCTTCGCGACGGAACGAAGACGTACACGCGCGGCGACATGAAGGGCTCCGGACTCGTGAACTACGAGTTCAAGTCGGCGGCTCAGATGTCGGACGCAAGCCACGGTACGGCGGTCGCGGGCATTCTCGTCGGCGGCGTGCCCGGTGTCTCGCGCTGGCTCGGTCTCGCGCCAAACGCGGATCTCTACGTGGCCACCTCCAGCTCGGAGCCCTCGGCGGCCATTCAATGGGCGCTCGCGCGGAAGCCTGCGGTCATCCTCACCGAGTACGCGCCGTATGCGGGCGTGACGCTCGATGGTTCGTCGAACGAAGACAGCCTCTACGACGGTGCACTCGCCAAAGGCACGGTCATCGTGAGCCCGGCCGGCAACCTCGCCACGTCGAAGAAGCATCGTTCGCTCACGCTCGCAGCGGGAACGAACACGATCACCCTCCTCACCGACAAGCACTTCCAGGGCGCAACGCTCATCCAGCTCTCGCTGCACCAGCGCGGAGCACCGCGCAAGATCGCGCTCTCGGTCAAGACGCCCGATGGGAAGACGGTCGACGTGCCGGCCGATGGCACCAATGGCATCGACCTCGGTGATGGTCGTCAGCTCCTCTCGTACCCCTACACGACGCCGCGAGGCACGAACGAATCCCACGTCTTCCTCTATGCGCCGCAGAGCAGCCTCCCCCAGGGCACGTATACGGTGACGGCGACCGTCGATGCCGGGCCCCCGGTCGAAATCGACGCCTACACGGGTGACGACCGCACGAGCTGGCAAGCCGGCATCACCTTCGAGCAAGGCGACCCAGCGCGAACGATCTGTTCGCCGTCGACGGGAGACAAGACCATCTCCGTCGGCGCGTACGTCTTGCACGACGAGCCCTCCTTCTATGCGACGGCAGCGAAGGGCGACCTCGCCTCGTACTCGTCGCGAGGCCCGCGCATCGACGGTGAACCGAAGCTGGGAATTGCAGCTCCGGAGAATCCGATCTCGCTGAGCCCGCCATCCGCGAACGGCGTGGAGGTCGAATACAGCCCCTTCGGCGGAACGTCGGGCGCGGGCCCGCACGTCGCCGCGAGCGTTGCTCTGCTGCAGCAGCTCTATCCGACGGAACGCGCCGAGGTGCGAAAGAACCGAATCCTCTCCTCTGGGCGACGCGATTCGTTCGTCAAGGACGCGACGCTCTGGGGCGAAGGCAAGCTCGACCTCGCGAAGGCCGCCGAGCTGAGCATCGCGGACGGCGCGCCGCCGAAGGTTCGCATTAAAGCGGTGACACCTGCTTATGCAGGCACGCCGGTGAAGCTGTCCGTCGAGATCCTCGATGGCACGAGCCCCGACAAACTCACGGCGCGCTGGGACTTCGACTACGACGGTGTTCCCGATACGTCATGGGGCGGCCTCGAGATCGACATGCCGTCGACGGAAGACACGCGACGGATGAATCCTCGCGTCGAGGTACTCGATGCAAATGGCAACATCGCGGCTGACACGTTGCTCGTCGACTTGAACGACGGAAAGCCCCCCGTCGTCGGTGCGACGGGTCCTGCCGATTCGAGCGACGATGGCTGCGGATGCAGCGTGCCTGGCCACGACACCGGCGCGCTGCGAACGGGCGCTCTCGCCGTGCTCGCGGCGGGCGTGATGGTCGCGCGACGTCGTCGAAAGACCGTCGATGCCGCGTGATCGAGCGCTGGCGTGCGGAGCGCGCGGCACGTAGATTCTCTCGCGATGTCGAGTGTTCGTCGCGCATGGTCCTGGGGGGTCATCGCGTTCGCTTCGAGCGTTCCCTTGCTCGTCGCGGCCTGCAACGACTTCGGGGAAGCATCGTCGGGGGACGCTCCAGACCGCGCCGAGTCTCCGGCGGGGCCGGACACCCAGAACGGTAGCCACGATGGCGGCGTCACCGACGACGGCGCCACGTCGGACGCCGCAGATGCCACGACCGACACGAGCAAGCCCGTCGCTCGAAGCCGGTGCATCGATCCGAACCACCTCTTCTGCGCAGGATTCGACGGCCCCAGTCTGCTCGACAACGGCGCGTGGCCTTGGACCACGAGCACTCGCGCTGCGCCGCAGGAGCTCGCCCTCGACGCCGCGAACCTGACGGCCGGAAACTCATCGCTCCTCGTATCGATGTTTCCGTCGAACGCGGAGTCGTATTTCCAATACGCACTCACCGAGACGAAGCTGCGAGTGACCATGCAGCTGCGTGTCACGCCGTCGGCGCTCGTCGACAACACGGTGGCGGGCTCCGTCGACGTGATGATGTTCAAATATCGAACGCAGAATCTCTCCACGGAATCGGGTTACGTGGGCATTTATGCCAGTTCGCTCGGCGTCGTCGGCCTGAAGTGGGGAGAAGAGATCAACAACGGCTCCGTGCCTGGGCAGCAGGTCCTCTCCTCGACGTGGGAGAGCTTCCACGAAATCCAGCTCGACCTGGATCTCGGCAACGGCACGGCGAAGGTCTCGCTCGATTCGGACAAGCCGATCGGGCTCTATTCCGTTCCGAAAGCCACGTCCAAAGCTGCCAATCTCATGGTGGGCCTGTACCAGCCCACCTCGGCGGCCACGTTCTCGGCCAACGTGGACGACGTCGTGGTCGACAAGCTCTGAACGGGTCACGCCAAAGAACCGAGACCGATCAGAGAACCGAGATCACCTCGTCGACGTGCTTCGTCGGGTTGACGGTCTCGAACACCTTTTCGATCGTGCCATCAGGCCCGATGACGAACGTGCGCCGCTCGAGCATCCCGTAGGCGTTCGGCACGCCGTAGGCGTTCGCGATCACGCCCGAGGGATCACTCACGAGCTCGTACGGAACCGGTGGAGCTTGGCGAACGACTTCTGTGCGTCCACGTCGTCGGTGGAGACTCCGACCACGGCAATCCCGCGCTCGCGTAGCTCTGCCGCTCGATCGCGGAAGTCACACGCCTCGCGCGTGTCGTTCGGTGTGCCCGTGCGTGTGTAGAAGAAAAGGATGAGCGTGCGACCGCGATAGCCCGACGGGGTGACGCGCTGGCCATCGTGCCCGGGAGCCACGAAATCCGGGGCAGTCATGCCTGCCGCAAGCGCATTGTGCGGTTTGGCGTCGGCCGAGACGGGAGCCTTGGGAGGCTCCGTTGCCTTGGTCGGAGCCGAACCGCAGCTCGTCACGCCGACGAGCACGAGCCCCGCGAGAACCGACGTACCTTTCATGTCTTTTCTCCTTGCTGCACGTCACGCCGAGTTCGCGTGACGCACCCTCAAGGTGAAAAAACGAGATTGCATCCGTCCTACAGAATCATGTCGATTCGTGTCGACGAAAACCTCGAGCGCGCCGAGCTGAACCGATCAGCTATCCGAACGGCATTGCACGTAGCTAGAGCGCCCAGTCGACCGGGGGGCGGCCGACTTCGGTGAGCTTCGCGTTGACGGCGGAGAACGGCTTGGAGCCGAAGAACTTCTTCGCCGACAGCGGCGACGGATGCGCGCACTCGACCACGCGATGACGTGCGCGATCGACGAGCTTCGCCTTCTTCTGCGCGTACGCGCCCCAAAGGCAGAACACGACCGGGGTCTCCGATGCGTTGACGGCGTTCACGACCGCGTCGGTGAATTGCTCCCAGCCCTTGTTCTTGTGCGAATTGGCCTCGTGCGCCACGACGGTGAGGACGGCATTCAAGAGGAGGACGCCCTGCTCGGCCCACGCGGTGAGATCGCCATGATTCGGCGGCGCAATACCGAGGTCAGCCTGGAGCTCCTTGTACATGTTCTTGAGCGACGGCGGCGGCGTGGTCGGCGGCTTCACCGAAAAGCAGAGCCCGTGGGCCTGGCCGTCGTCGTGGTAGGGGTCCTGGCCAAGCAGGACGACCTTCACCGCCTCCGGTGGCGTCAGCTCGAGCGCGCGGAACACCTCGCCCTCCGGCGGGAAGATCTGCTTGCTCGCGCGTTCGTTCTCCAAGAACGACGCGAGCTCACGAAAGTAGGGCGCGTCGACTTCCTTGGAGAGACGCGTCTGCCAGCTCGCGGGAATCTTCATTCGCCACCAAGCTAGCGCGTCGTGCACGAAGCGTCATCGCTCGCGGTTCTGGCTGGCTCTGGCTATTCGAACACGTCGCTGCAGCAGCGAAAGCCCAGGGACTCGCCCGAGCTGCCGCGCGGCGGATGGAACTGATCGCCGGAGTTGCAGCGGAGGTGAGCGAAGGCCAGATCACGCGTGGGATCGACCGCCGGGTCTTTCTCGTCGAAGGTCCCACCGCGAGCCTGACATGAGGAGTTCGGGCTGTCGTCGTCGCAAACGTCGACCCACTCGGTGGCGTTGCCGCTCATGTCGAACACGCCATCGAAGCCGCCAACACACTTCGGGTTGGAGGCGACGTCGACGAGTGCATTCTTACCGCTGGACGCGTCGTTGCAAATGCCCTGTTCGTACGTCGCGCCGTACGCATACACGCGCGTGGCGTTCTTCGAGCAGGCCATGTACCACTCGAGCTTCTCGAGGGGTTTGCCACCGCCTGCGCCTCCGCCGAGGGCACCACAGAGGCGTTTGCCGGCCCACGCGCAATACGCGCGCGCATCACACCAATCGACGCAGACGACGGGAACGTTCGGCTTCTTCACGGGGTCGAAGCAGCTCGGCGTCGGCGCCAGCGACAAGTTCCAGGCGCACGCGGACGGCTGCGAGACGATCCCCGCCGTCGCATCGAGGAACACCTGGTACTGCGCCTGCGTGACCTCCGTCGAATCGATGCAGAACGGCGAGCTTGCTTGGACGCGCACCATCGACGGCGGCGTGGTCGGGCAAGGCCCCCTGACCAAGCCAGTATCCACGTCGGCTCCGACGGATCCGTCCCCCACGGAGCCATCGCGGCCGTTCTGATTGCCCCCCTCGCCCGACGACGGATCCCTTAGTTCCGCGTCGCTTACCGCGAGGCCACTCGTGTCGATGAGCGCAGAGCACCCCCAGATCCCGCCCACGACGAGCGCCAGGCAGGATTTCCTTACGAAGCCCATCTCTCCCCTTCGATCGAATCAAGCACCCGACGAACGTGAGCGCCAGCTCGACCTAGTTCCCACCTCGCGCCAAAATCGTGTCGGAAACGACAGACGACCGCGAGGGACGCCTTTCTCGGCGCGCCCTTCCGAGCGGACGGGCCATGCGTGATTCGATATGCAGACTTCGGTCTACAAATCCCGCCTATCCGGGCGAGTGCTGCAAAACCCAGCATTCGACGCGAGCCACCGTCTCGAAGCCGAGCCGTTCGAGGATAGGCGCGGAGGTCGTCTCGAGTGCGAAGGTCACCGCGTAGTCGATATGCACGCTGCGCAGGAACTGGAGTCGGGCGTCGACCAGCGCGCGATAGGCGCCCCGGCCGCGGGCCTCTTCGAAGACCTGGCCGCCCACGAGGTAGCCATATCCTTCGCGCATGAGGATACCGGCGGTGCCCACGGACTTTCCGTCGAAAGTGGCGAGGAACGCATGCGAACTTCGAGGGACTTCGGCGAGCGCACGATGGTGCGCGGCGCGCTCGGGCTCCACTTGGTCGGCTGCCATGCTCCAACCGCGAATCGTCGCCGCAACGAACGCGTCGACCGACGCTGCCTCGACATGCTCGACGTGCACGTCTGCTCCTCGCTCGACGGGTCGAGAGGTCTCGACGATCATGCCGAGATATTCGGACCGACGAAATCCGCGACGCGCGAGTCGTTGCCCCATGTCGAGCGGACGTGAGTCCGGCCCCAGATACCACTTCACGTTCTTGCCAATCGCGCGATAGGCCGCGATGGTTTCGTCGATGACGCGTTCGACGTCGTCTTCGGCGACGATCGAGAACGAAACCTCGTTCAAGTAGGGCGCCGACGGCGTGATCAGCTGAACCCATCCTTCACGGAGGATCTGCTGGGTGTCCTCGCGGAAGAAGCCGGGGCCGAGTGGGGCGTTCAGCACCGCCTCACGTTTCTGGGCGTGCGTCCAAGTAGACTTCATGCGGACTTCCTTGGGGTGCTCACGGGCAAGGCTCGAGCGCAGAGATCCAATCGTCGACCAGCTTCTGACCTGCCTTGTCGACCATGTGGCTCGTGAGGGGCGGCATCTGGTTGATGATGCTCTCCGTGCCGGGCGTTGCGCGGGCGCCGAGGAGAAGCGACGCAAGGCTCGCCGACGGCGCACCGCCCGCGATGTAGAGATACTTGCCGCCTGCAGGCGCGTCGCGCTCCGACGGTTTGCACACGCCCGTCGTCCACGTGGCGAGCGTCTCGGCCGACGGATTACCTGCGAGGAGATCAGAGGCCCGGATGAGCGTGCGCAGCGTGGAGCCGACCGCGCCGGCGTTCGGACTCGTATTGTGGCAATGGCCGCAGTTCGCGTGCAACCAGGCGAGCGCCGGAGCGGCGATGCCCGTCTTGTCTTCGGGGATGGTGAAGAGCCTCGCGGGCGGAGCCGCCGAGAACCGATCCTCCACGGCCAGCGTGGCCAGCGTGACGCCCTTCGCGGTGGCGAGGCCCAGGCTCACCGGCTCGAACCCGAGCACCGGCTCTTCCCTGCCCGCGTGGCATTCGTTGCACTCGTTGGCAGTGGGGATCTGGTACGGCGTGCGGCCTGCGAGGGCGATCACCTCACCCGCGTCGTTTCGAATGGCCTCCGACGCGTCGCTATTCCAACGATACGAGGTGTGCTTCCACCCCTTGAGGGTCTTCTCGTAGAGACGCGTCTCGACGCGTTTGCCTTCGAGCTCGAACTCTTTCCAGAAGCGCGTGCCTTGGGGAAACGTCCACTCGTCGAAGTTCGAAATGTCGATCTTCGTGGATGGCGGGAGATAGACCCAGCGCTGCTTTTCGGCACCGTCGCTCCAGAACATCACGCCAGGCGTGAACTCGCGCGTATTCGCGTCGACCGTCTTGGTGGCGATGTTCGAATAGAGCCCGGCACACGAGAGGTGTGTCGCAAGGCCGTCGGCTCCTCGGTCCTTCGCGCAATCGATGACGCCGCTGTCTACCTCGGCATCGGCGTCTGTCGTCGCGTCCGAGTCAGCGTCCGATGCGTCGCTTGCTCCGGCGTCGGTTTCGGGTTCCGGCTCGGATCCGAGCGGCTGCGGGAACGACTCCGAGCACGCCACGAACGCGGAGCCTGCCAGCACGGCACCGGCAATGCTCATCAGCCCGAACGCACGAATCGGAAGGCCTCCCACGAGGGAAGACGATATCGCCGATTCGTACGCCGGGCACCGGTCAGTTTCGACCGTGGAATTTCAGAGCGTCACTTCACCGGCATGGTGACTTGCGTGAGCGGACGATTTCCCGCGCCCCCCGCGTAGCCGTAGCTCGCGCAGTAGCCCATGCCCCAGACCGTGAGGGAGAACGGACCGTCGCTCTTTGCCTCGTGCCTGCCGGCTCCACAGGTGCCGGAGGCGGGAGAGAAGCTGTGGGTGAGATCGACCCACGCGTACTCGTACTGGCCGCCTTTGCCGAGAGACTTGAAGTTCGGAACCTCGCCGAGGCAATCGAGCTCGACGGGATGAAAGCCGTTCTGGTCCTTCTTGCGGACGATCGTGAGCGAGGTCTCCGGAAACGTGTAGTCCGCAAAGAACACGTAGCGATCGAGGAACTGATCGCCAGGGACGAGGTTCACGAAATCGGGGTCGCCGTCCGTGGCCTTGTAGCCCTGCCCGCTGTCGTCGTTGAAGAGTGCGCCAGTCATGACGACGGACGCGTAGAACGGATGGTCCTTGTCCTGGCTCTTCACGCTGAGGATCTTGTCGGTCCAGACGGTCGCGAGCTGGCCCGCCGAAAGGGTCTCCGGGGCGTTGAGCGGGCGCTCGGGATCGTACGTGAGCACCGTTCCGTCGACGGCGCCGACGAGGCGATACGGAACGCGCTCGGGCTTCGGATTGTCTCCCTGAATGCGGCTGCGGAAAGGCACGAGCGGATATTCCGAGCCCCAGTGCGCGACGGGCGGGATCTGCTGCTGGAGGGTGTCGCACGCGGCGATCGTCTCGGGAATGTCGGTGCACTTGGATCCGCCGAAGAGCCCGATCGGCTTGTTCGCGGCGATGGGGCTACCGGACAGTTCGTCGACCTGCGTGATCTGGACGACCTCACCGCGATTGAGCTTGAAGGTAGCGATCTTGCCGGCCGCACTACCGGTAACACCGGCGCCGTCGTAGAGATCGACCTTGGGCTTCATCCGAACCTCGGTGTCGTCCTCCATCGCGACGATCTGCATCGAGGGGCCACCGAGGGGGCGGAAGTAGGGATCCTTCGACATCTGCCAGGCGTTCACGGCGACGTAGTTCGTCGACCACGAAGAGGTCGGCAGGAGGAGCGTGGCGGTCGGGAAGAACGTCTTGGCCCCGCCGTACGGGAAGATCGAATACGCGCTCACCGGCACGTCGGTCTTGATCGAGAACGCCTTCGTCTTGCCCGTGCCGTGGCTGATCGGGTCGCCGTTGTAGGCACCGAGCGTCCCTAGCGGACATGCCGAGAAGTCTCGGTAGACTGTCGGGTCGGGCCGCGGACGGATCTCCGAAAGGAAGACGATCGCCACTTGCCCGGGTGGAAGAGCACCTTCCAGCTTGGTGTAAACGGGCTCGGTCCCGTTCATCTCCACCGTGTAGATGGAGGCGCCGAGATCGAGCGGGTCCGTTCCGTAACGCGCCTCGATGGTGGCCGGCGTGTCCCACGTATTGGCAATCATCGCTGCGAAGCACGAGCCGGCGAACCAAACGTCGTCATCCGGCGGGAGCGTGTAGAACCCGCAACCGGCCGAGCCTTGCGCGAAAGCCGCGGCGTCGCACGGGGCCACGCAGGTGCCGTTCGCGCAGCCCTTCTGGGGCCCGCAATCTTCGATGACAGCTTCCGTGCAACCGTCGACCACCTTCTTCATGTCGCGCGAGCAGATCTTGCCCGAGCAGGAAACCGGCGGCAGTGTTCCAGCCTCCTCCGGAACGAGCGCGATGGGCTGATCATCGGCAAACGCTCTCTCCGAGCTGCTGCAGGCCGAGGAGAGAACGAGCGCGCCGAAACACGCGAGCATAAAGCCAAGGGTCGAACGATTCACGGCAATTACCTCAATCGAACTTCACGACAACGGCCGTCGTATGGCGCTCTTGGTCGATCGTGCCTTGACCGAGGCCGCCCTGATCATTGCCGCCGACACACTGGACGCTTCCACCTTGCATCAGCGCGCACACCGTACGGGCACCGACCCAGACGTGGACCGCATGACCGCTGAAGCCCTTGGCCTCCGAGAGGAGCGGCTGGAGCGGATCGCCTGCGTTCGGCGTGGCGGTGTTGGGAACGCCCGTCGCGAGCTGGCCATAGCCATCGGAGCCGCAGCATTCGATCGTGCCGTTCGTCTTGCGTACGCAGACGTTCGAATAGCTGACGGAGACCTGCTGAGCGCGCCCTTCGCCATGGGTTCGGATTTCGAGCGGCTCGAAGATCGGGTCCTTCACGCCCGAGCAGGCAAGCCGACCGTCGTTGCCCCAGCACATGAGCTTTCCGTTCGCCACGGCGCAGGCATTGGCCGCGATCATGGAGACGCTGCTCACGTTCTCGAGCCCCGCCATGGGCATGGGCACGATGCCGGGGTACTTGACCAGCTGAGCCTCGTTACCCCACTGGTAGAGGCGCCCATCTTCGGCGACCGCGTAGGCCATGCTCCTGTAGTTCGACGACGAGAACCCTCCCGCAGTCCGTACCTGAATGCCGGCGAGATCGGTGGCCGGCCCCGGAGCCATGTACGGCCCTTGCTCCGCCGAACGAGCGAGCCCGAGCGAACCGTTGTCGCCCCACGACCAGACCGTGCCGTCTTCCTTCACGGCGAAGACGAGCCCGAACGAGCCGACCGCGACGTGACGGAATCCGGTGAGCGGGATGCCATCACGTGTGATCTTCGCGAAGTCGTGTGGCACGTAATCCGAGCCCGGCGGTTCGTGACCGAGCTCGTTGCCCTGATTGGAGCCCCAGCACCCGATCGAGCCGTCGCCGAAGCGTGCACACGTCGTTCCGTTGCCGGCAGCCAGCTGGACGACACCCGTGAGCCCCATATCGATGGGGGTGGGCTTGTCCGTATACGTTCCGCCGTCGTACGTTCCGAACGCGATGTAGCCCGAGCCCCAGCAGCGCACGGTCTTGTCCTCGAGCAGCGCGCAGAAGTGGCTGCCTCCGCCGACCAGCTGCGTGACACACGGCTGGGTATTGCAAACGACCGGCTCGTCGGATCCATCGAACGGAGCTTGGGCATCGACGATCACGTCGCTACCCGCGTCGCTCACGGGAGGTGCCGTATCGGGGAGGTTTGCGCTCGATTCGACCGCGGCGTCGGAAGAAGGCGTGTCGAAGCGCGGCGTGCTCCCGTCGTCGCTACAGGCGACGAGAACGAACGCAGCGGAGATCGGTGCTGCACCGAGAAGGAAGAGCCGTTTCATTGCGCGCTCGCAGAGGGTTTGTGGGCGATCTTGTGGAGGGCGATCTGATCCCCCACGATCCAGAGGTCGTCGCTCGACGAGCCCCACATCGCCTTGAAGTTGGTGGCCTCAGGGATCTGCTGGACCGTCGTCTTCACGAACGAGAACTTCGTGCCGTCCCAGTGACGCAGCTGGCCGCCATCACCCGCGATGTAGACGTCGTTCGCCGACGTGCCCCAGATGGCGCGCGTGTACCAGATGCCTTTGCATCCCGTGCGCCCATCGGAGCTACGGCACGTATTGAACGAACTGTGACTCCAGTCGAAGTCACCCGACCCGTCCGTCTTCTTGGTGCCTGTGAAGAGCGCGTCGTACGAGGGATCCCAGTCGACCGCGATGTTTGCACCGAACCACACATGGTCGGGACCGAACGATGCTCCCGACGCGATCAAGCTCCCTGTCGACGACGCGTTGCCGCCGAGCTCGACCGCGCTCTCTTGCACGAAGGTCATGACGCCGTCTTGCAA
The DNA here is from genome assembly GCF_001263205.1 of Labilithrix luteola. GTDB lineage: Bacteria > Myxococcota_A > Polyangia > Polyangiales > Polyangiaceae > Labilithrix > Labilithrix luteola. Next base: position 4,206,275 of record NZ_CP012333.1, on the reverse strand, counting down.
CCGACGGCGGTAGAGGAGCCCGTGGGTCCCCCCGTTGCAGAACGAGCAGTTGTTGGTCTCGACCGCCGAGAGCCAAACGTCGTCTTTGCTCGAGCCCCAGATCTTGAGTCCGCTCAGCGGCCGTGAGGTCGAGATCGGATCGAGCTCCCAAGCATCGCTGCTGTCGGCGCTGCCGGTGCCCGAATAGTGGAACACCTTGCCGTTGTACTCGTAGATGTACGTGAGGGTCCCGCCAGCGGCCCAGACGTCGTTGGCGTTGGTTCCCCAGATGGTCGTGATGGGGCCGCTCAGCACCTTCTTCCACGTAAGCTTGTCCGACGATGGGCCGGTTCCGTGGAACAAGCCGGAGTCGCCGCCGACCCAAATGTCCGTCGCGCTGGTGCCCCAGACGGCGTGGAGGCGAAGCGGATCCTTGTAGACTTCGGTCCAGGCCGTCCCGTCCCAGCGGAGGATCGAGCCTGGGCTCGCGATGAGCTGTTGATCGCTCCAGGTCACCGACCAGACGATTCCGTCGCCCGCACTCCACACGTCGCGCACGAGCGACTTCGGCGGAAGCACGGTGTGGCAAACGTCGTCGTCCGAGCAGATCCTGGCGACCGTGGCGGAGTCGTCGCCCGCGTCGGGCGTGCCGGGATCCGTCGTCGTCGCGTCGTCGCTCGTCGAGATGGGCGCATCGGGAGCGCCGCCATCGTCCGCGGGCGTGCCAGGCGCCGAGGTATCTTCACCACTCGAGCAAGCGACCGCCAACGTGAGGAGCGTGACGGTGAGCGCGCCGAGGACTTTCACGCGCGGATTCATCGAGAGCCTTTCTTCGGACCGGTGTAGTGCAGAGCGATCGCTTCACCGACGATCCACACGTCGTTCGGGCCACTGCCCCAGATCGCGTAGAGACGCGGCTTCGGACCGGCCGGCAACGTGGCCGTGGCGTTCGTCCAGGACGTACCGTCCCAGTGGATGATGGTGCCGTTGTCGCCGGCCGCCCAGACGTCGTTCGCGGAGGCTCCCCAGATTGCGCGAAGCTTCTCGGTCGTGTTCGACTCGACGATCTCGAAGCGCTGCTTCGGATCATTCGACCAGTGACGAATCGTGCCTTCGTCGCCGACGAACCAGACGTCCGAAGCGCTCGAGCCCCAGACCCCGAGAAGGTTCTTGGTCGTGAGTGTCGTCTTCAGCGTGGTCCACTGCTCGTAACTTCCGCCGTTGCCGACAGGGCCGTTCGAGTGAAGGATCTTGCCGTCGTTGCTCGCGACCCAGAGGTCGTCCTCGCTCGCGCCCCAGATCCCGTTCGCGTCCGGGCACGCGACGCTGTAGTCCTGGCAATACGTCGAGGCTTCGTCCCAGATGTAATTCGCGCCGGGATCTCCGCCGAAGCCCACGCGGCGACGCCAGAGCGAGTTCGGCGGCCATCCGGACCCGGGGGGCCCTGCCACGAAGACGTTCGATGCGCTCGTCCCCCACACCTTCGTCACGGAGATCCCCATCCAGTTCGTCGGGTCCCCCGGGTCCAGCGGCTCTTCGAGCGTGAACGATGCGGTACCGCCCTGCAGGCCGGTGCTGTGGAGAATCACGCTACGCGACGAGCTGATCCAGACGTCGTTCGCCGAGCTGCCCCACACGCTGAAGAGCGTGTCCCTGTGGCCGGACGGGATCAGCGACCACGCCGCACCGTCCCAGTGGACGATGGTTCCGGCGGAGCCCACAGCCCAGACGTCGTTCGACGAGCTCCCCCAAACACCCGTGAGCGCATAGCGATCATCCGCGTTCGTCGGCACCGCACAGAAGTCGGCCTCGTCGCAGGTGAGCACCTCGGTCGTGCAGCCTCCATCACCAGCATCGGCGCACGCGGCGTCGATGTCGACGGAGGCGTCGGGCGATGCCCCCGCGTCGGCCGTGGAGGGTCCGGGAATGGTGGTTGCGTCAGGCGCGGTGCTGTTCTGGTCGTTGGATTCTGCGCAGCTCGCAGAGCCGACGACGAGGGCGGCGAGACCGAGCACCAGGACGGAAGCGGGATAGAGAGTTTTCATTGGGGCTGAACTCCCGCATCACACTCGACCATTGCGCACTTGCCTTCGACACAAGGCTGACCAGCCTGCGTATCGCAACGCGTTCCGCAGGTGCCGCAATTGGCATTGCTCACCATCAGATTCGTCTCGCAACCATTCTGCGGGACGCCGTCGCAATCACCCCAACCCGGATTGCATTCGACTTCGCACATGCCCTTTCGGCATGCGCCAGCTGCGTTCTCTAGATAAGACGTGCAATCGTGGCCGCAGGTCCCGCAATTCGTGAGATCACTCAGCAGGTCGTGACACGCGTAGTTGTAGCCGTCGGTGCAGAGCGTCTCCGCCGGGTTCTGGCAAAGACACTCGGGGACGCCGTCGTAATTCGAGTCGAAGCAGACCTCGCTGTCCTTGCACTTGATCCCGCAGCCACCGCAATTGTTCCGATCAATCTTTCCAGCGTCGATTCCGGTAAGGACCTCGCAGCCGTTCGACTGATCCTTGTCGCAATCGGAGTAGCCCTTCTTGCAGCGAGGCTTCCCGCATTCGCCGTCAACGCAAGCGTTTTCCATATGGGCCAGCGTGGACGGCGTCGTCTGGCAAAAGCTTTTGCAGGCGCCGCAATTCCGCTCGTCGCTGCGAGCGTCGATGCACGAGCCTTCGCATTCGATGAGACCGGCGGGGCATCCGCACTTGCCATCGAGACAGTTCACGCCGTCGGGGCACTTGTTCCCGCAGGCGCCGCAGTTGTTCGGGTCCCTCGAGAGAGAGACCTCGCAGCCGTCCTCGAGGATCTTGTTGCAGTCAGCCCAATTGTTGAAGCCGCCGTTCACCAGCGTCTTGCCACATGCCGGCACGCATGCGCCGTTCACGCAGCTCGACGTCATGTTGAGATAGCCGAACGTTTCCGGGCAGACGCTTCCGCACTCGCCGCAGTTGTTCGGATCGCTCGAGAGATTCGTCTGGCAGAGATAGTCACCCCCGCACGACGCGTACGGGGCGGGACAGCTCGTGGCCATGCACATGGCGCGCGTCGGGGTGAAGACGTCGGTCGACGCATCACCGCCATCCGGACGAGGCGTGAACGTCGGCGTCTCATCGATGACGCCCGCGTCGTGGCCTTCGACGCCGACGTCGATGGAGTTGGCGCAGCCCGACGGCACGAGCGCGAGGAACGCGAAGGCCGCCGCAGGCAGCGCAACGAGGCTCCCGATGCGGGAAAGGGAAGAAACGCGGGGAGTCATCGTTCGTCTCCGAGAATCGTCTGGATGCGCGCGAGGTGCGCCGACTTGGGGTATTGCGCGCGGAATTCGGCGGCGCGCGTGCGAGCTTCGGCAAGGCGTCCGAGGCGCGCGAGAGCATCGATCGCAATGACGTCACGCTCCTGGAGGAGGACGCCACGCGGATAGAGAGACGAGTGATCGCGCGTCATCGCGAGCGCGCGTGCCGGATCGGAGACGAGCGTCGACTGCGTACGGCGGAGGAAGCTGCCTTCGCTCTCCGACGGCTCTTCGACCTTGGGCGTCGTCGTGGTCACCACGGACGCCGAAGGACGAGCAACGGCCACGCGTTCCTTCTTCGGAGCGGCGGGCTCCACGGGCGCAGCAGGAAGGTCGAGCACGGACACCGACGACTCGGTCGACGGTGAAGGCGACGCAGGCTCGGCGACGGACGGCATCGCCACGACGGGCGCGGGCGTCGCATTGACCGGCGCGTTCGAACGCGTGCTCATCACATAGAGGGGCGCGGCGAGGAGGCCGAGGCCAAGGGCGGCCAGCAGCGTGTTGCGCATTCCCACCGACGCGAAGAAGCCTCGCGGACGCGGCGTGGACATGAACGGTTCGAGCCGGCGCTCGAGCGCCTCGAGCTTCCCCGGGCTGGGATCTTCGCGTTCGCCTTGCACGAGCGCGTCGAGCAGGGCTTCGTCTTCGGGTAGCGTTCCCATCGTCACTTCACCGAGCGGTTCGACTTGGAGAGCATCTCGAGGAGCTGCTTTCGAGCAGTGGCGAGTCGAGAGTGGGCCGTCTTGAGCGGCACGCCGACGATCTCGGCGACCTCCGCCATTGGCAGGTTCTCGATCGTGTGGAGGACGAACACCGCGCGCTTCTCTTCGTCGAGCCGCGCGATGAGCGCCGTGAACTGTCGCTTGTCGGAGAGACGATCCGCCTCGTTGGGCGCGCTGGGATCGGTCCGGAACTCCGGCGTCTCGTCGACGAGGACTTCCATGCGATGGCGCGCACGCTTGCGGTAACCCGCGGCGACGCGAATCGAGATTCCGTAGATCCACGAACGAAGCGACCCGTGTGGTTCGAACTCGGGCAGCTTCTTGAAGATGATCAGGAAGACCTCTTGACTGAGGTCGTCGAGATCACGCTCCGCGACGGACTGGTACTTCAGCGTGCGCCAGACGAAGCCGGCATAAGCTTGGAACAGTTCGCGCGGGGGCATGACGAGAGTCGCCGCGTCGTCTTTCTCGAAACGGCGCAACCCCGCGGCCAATGACTCCGCAAGTGACGTCACTTTCATGCAATGCAGCCGACCCTGGGCTGTTCCTAAAAAATATCGAGGGCGACTCCGATCGACGAGACGGCCGTCACGGTCGAGGTTTCATGGATCGACATTTTTTGCCCGTTGAGGTCGAGCGTTTTGATGTCGATTCGCTGGGGCGTTGCCGACAGCCCGAGCGTGCCGAAGAGACGAACGCCACGCGCCACGGCGACCGTCCCGTAGACGCGTAGCGCGCCGCCGAAGGTCGCCGAGACGCCGGAACGGTTTTCCATGAGGCCCGAGCCCCACGCCACATAGAGGGTCGCCTGTGGCCCAAGACAACCGTCGAGCTCGAATTTCCCGCGCCGGAGCGAAGGTGCGCACACGGAGGCATCGATCTGACTGGTCGACTGCCAGAAGGTGCCGCCCTGCGGCGTGTCGAACGGACGGACGGTTTGGAGGCCGGACAGAGCGAGCGGAAGGAATCCTGGGGGATCGACGAGACCGAAGACGTGGAGGCCGGGCGCAAAATCTGCGTTGCCGTCGAAGGTCACCGCGGGACCGAACCCGACGAAGCCTTGCCAGCGCCGCTCGTTGCGCTTCTCGGCAGGTCGCGGAGGAGGCCTCACCGGAGGAGGAGTGGTCGCAACCGGGGGTGACGGCGGCATGGCCGGGGGTGTCTTGGCTTCTTCCTCTTCCTCACGCGTGCGCGCGAGGTCGGCCATGATCGAGAGCGCCAAGGTGATGCCGTCGGTCGCGCCCGCACACGACGTGCTCTCGATCGTGATGTCACGTTCGCCGAGCGGCGTGCCGCGCGCGGAGAGCAGCGTCATGTGCGCCGAGTAGCGCGAGGGGGTCTCGGCTCGCTCGAGCTGGACGTGAAGCGTTCGCTCGGCCTCCTCACGAGCGACGAAGACCCGCCGGCCGAGGGTCCGTTCGACCTCCTTCGCCGCGTCGTCGCGCGAGATGCACCCCTCCGTTCCGGGCCCCGTTTCCCAATCGAGCCATACGCGGGTCGCCTCGAGGGCATGGGCCGGCGCCGGATCGGCGAGTGCCCCGGGCACGTACGAGGTGAGCCCCAGCACGCATACGAGCGCGCCTGTCAGGGTCCCTCTCGTTCGCGCGCTCATCGAGCTTGCAAAGGTACCAAAGAATTCGGCGTCCTCCGGGGCTCCCCGTCCTTCAGCTTCGCTCGAATGTCACATCGGACGTCCCCCAGCACTTCCGCAAGCCCCGCAATGGACCGCGGCGGCTTCGGTCCTCAGGCATCGAAGCGGATTGGCGGCGCCGGCTACGCGGTGACTTCTCGTCGGACCTATTTCGCACGCAGCGTTCGGACAAACTCGCGCGCCGCTTCGAGCAGCTTCCGGCGAACTGCGTCGTTGCCCCAAACTTCGGGTGCAGCTCGTACCCAGCCGTCCATGTGGCGCGTCCCAGACCTCATCGGTTCGACCCCCGCCATCTTCAGCGCCCAGCCATCGTTGCCTTTTCCGAGCCGGACGAGCATCCCATCGTCACGCGCACCGCACAGAAGGTTCCCGTTCACGAGCCACGCCCAGCCGCCGAACATGGCTTTGGAGGTGAGCTTCGGCACCTCCGCAAGGTCGTCGTTGAGCAGCTCTTCCAACCCTCGATCCCGCGCCATCAGGTCGATGTGTAGCCGGCCTTGCGCCGTCCGTCTTGCGCTCACTTCGCCCGAGTCCCTCGCCGAATCGCGCGCTCTCGATCCATGATACGTGCACGCGCTTCGCCGACTATGCAGCACGGGTCCGTGTCGGGTCCGACGTGCGCGTGGTCTTCTTCCGCGCTTCCTTCGGCTTCCCCGACCAGAGGACGACGTCGAAACGTTCGCAGAGATCCCCGATGAGCAGCGGTTGGCCGTACGCGGTGAGGTAGACGACGGCCATCTGCGCGGGGCTTCGTGCGCGAAGCTCCTTGTTCAGTTTCGCTTCTCCCGGGTGCACCTTCATCGTCGCGTACTGGTCGAGCCAATAGGCGAAGGCGCTCTTCGCCGGCTCTGCTTCGACGAGGCCCGTCGCGATGGCCAGCTCGAGTCGGGCGAAGAAGGCGAGAAATGCGTCGTAGGCATCGCGGATGAGCGCTTGTTCGCCCGTGAAGACCGTGCCCGCGGGCTCCTCCGCGTGATTGCGAAGGGCAAGAAGGACGTCGCGATTTTCGATGAGCACGTCACGTCCGTCGAACTTCACCTGTCGCGTCGTCCAATCGAGAATCGTGCAGGCGAGCTTGAGGAGAGGTGTCGATTCGAACGTCTCGACGAATCTATCGAGGCGCTCGGAGCGCTTCCATCGTTGCCCCTCGCGCCACTCGTGAATGGCTTTCGCGAATCCGATGGCTGCGCCCAAAAGGCCGATCGCCGTGAACACGACGTCGAAGACATTCTTGGTCTGATCGTCCACGTTCCCCCTGACGGTCTCAGACTACAACGAGCCATGCTTCGCCGCCGCAAACGGCTTGTAGCTGATGAACTTTGGCGGCTTTGCACCGCACGTCTCTCGCCCGGCACCTCTCAACGCTGACACGCAGATAGCCGAGCATCGGCCGGATCGGCATGAATGTGCCAGCGCCGAGGGGCGACGACATGCTTGGGCGCTTTTCGGTTGGAGAGCGCGATGCGCGGCGGGCCGGCGGACTACGAAGGGGCACGCGAGTTCTTGATTGGGCGCTTCGCTGCGCAACGCGAGACATATCCAGAGTTGGTTGTGTCGGTCGACATCTCCGGAACCCCTGCTCGACGAGCCGCCGAGGAGAAGCGCCCAATCAAGAACTCGCGCCGAATTCCAACCCCAACCGCAATGGCTTCCCCATCATTGTGAGCTTCTCTCTGTAGAAGATCTCGTGAGGTGCCTTGAAGCCGAGCACCTTCCGCGGTCGACAGTTTCGTGTCTCCTCCAGCGCTGTCGTCGTCCAGTCGGGATAGCGCGCTAGGTCGGTGACGAAGATGGGCACGCCGATTTCGTTCGCGAGAAGTTCGTCGCGTTAAAAGTCGAGCCCATTGTCGTTCGTCATCGTCTTTGTGAGCGCCTTGTGAGGCGCGAGTGCTCGTACGGTCTCTTTCGCAACGTGCTCGCCACCTCTCACCCGTGAACGCAGTCGCGCTCCCAATGGCCAATCTCCGCTCGTTCGTTGGCCCGCCGAGGCCGTACTGCAGCCGCCCACTGATTTGCTCTGGGCTCCAGCTCAATCGCAGCTCCTGTTCGATCAGCGTCTGCAGCTCTCCCTGGATCTTCCGGGAAGCGATCCCTTTGAAAATCCAGCGCGCCCGCGATGCGCACGAGCGGGCTCGACTTCTCCTCATCGTTGCGCGTCGGTCCTGGACCTGGGACGAGCACTTGATTTGGCGCTTCTTCGACATCTCCGGAGACTCCGGCTCGACGAGCCGTCGAGGAGAAGCGCCCAATCAAGACAAGATTCAACTGCAAACCGCCGCGTTTACAAAACTCCGCCATTCAAACTTGCCAACCTCGACTCAGCCATTATGTTGATTGCCCTGGCGGCTCGCGCGTCAGCACCAAGCAGCAGACGAACCGTGTTGCGTGGTGAAACGGAGGGGGAATCGATGAGGGGAACGCAGTTGGCGTTGCCGGAGCCACCGCGTTGGGGTGGCCAGCGACCGGGCGCAGGGCGAAAGTCACGTGATGGGGTTCGCCCGGGAGTCGCGCATCGGCGTCGGCCTGACCATGACTTCCGGCATCCGGTGCATGTGACGCTTCGTATTGCGAAGGGCCTACCGAGCTTTCGCAGCGAGAGGCTTTATGGGGCCGTCGAGTCTGCCATTCGAGCGACGCGTCGCGACGACTTCCGCGTCGTCGAGTTCTCGGTACAAGACGACCATGTCCACACGCTGGTCGAGGGAGACGGTAAGCGGTCGCTCGAACGAGGACTGAAGAGCCTCATCGCCCGCATCACCAAGCGAGTGAAGAAGCTCCTCGGCGTCCGACGAGCCAAGCTATGGGCCGATCGCTACCACCGTCGGGATCTGACGAGCCCCCGCCAGGTCCGTAACGCACTCGTCTATGTGCTCGCAAACTTCAAAAAGCACCTCCGCATCACACACGGAGAGCCCCGCATCGATCTGCGCTCGTCCTCGCAGTGGTTCAGCGGTTGGATTCAGTCACGTCCGCTCCCCGCACAACCCTCGCCCGTCGAGCCCCCACGAACGTGGCTGGCACGCGTCGGATGGAAGAAACACGGCTTGATCCATCCCGGCGAGTCCCCGATCGGCCCAGTGGAGTGGGTGCGGACGAGGACGAGGATGCGGACGAGGACGCGCGGGCGGAACTGCCTACGTCGTCGGTCATTGGCTCGAGAGTGGCAAGACAGGCGTCTTCGCCGTGAACGAACAGTCGACCACGCGCATCGTCGACAACAGTGTCTTCGGGTTGGCGATCGCGGGAGACACCTCACCTGCATGTCGCCGGACGACAAGATCCTCGTCGCACCTCTCGCGAATCCTTCCGACGTGAAGGACACGGGCGCGGTCCCGCAACACTACACACCGTTGTCGGCCAATGGCGACAACGTGTACTTCCTCTATCGTGTATCGACGAATGGGAGCGTCGGACCACTCGCGGCGATAAATCTGAAAAACGAGCTCGAAGCGAAGGTGGTCGGGCCCTCGATCTTCGGAGGAGGAAGTCAGACACCCGCCGTGAACGCAGACTACGTCTACTGCTATGAGGGAGACCGCCTCAAGGAAGCAAGCTGCGAAGCAGTGAGGCGTGCCGTCGAGAGCGCGCTCAGTGGCGGCTCTCGGCCAACGGGATCTCCTCGCGGGGCCCGGTGGCTCCGGCGATGTGCTCGACGAACGGGCGGACGAGGCTCGCGAGCTCGAGCGGGACGACGATCTTGGTCGCTGGATTCGCTCCCATGGATTTCAGCATATCGAGGTATTGGAGGCTCATCGTTTTGTCGTCGATCGTGTGGGCGACAGCGAAGATCGCGTCGAGGGCGGATGCGAAGCCCTGTGCCCTGAGGAGGGCCGCTTCGCGGGCGCCCTCGGCTTCGAGGATCGTCGCTTGTTTCTTTCCTTCCGCGACGCGAATCGTGGCGGCACGCTGGCCCTCGGCTTCGGTGACCATCGCGCGCCGTGTACGTTCCGCCGACATCTGGCGCGTCATGGCCTCGTGAATCTCGCGCGTCGTCGAGATCTCTCGAATCTCGACCGCCGTTACCTTGATTCCCCAGCGGTTCGTCACTTCGTCGAGCTTGCCGCGCAAGGTATCGTTGATCTGTTCGCGTTTCGCGAGGACGTCGTCGAGGAGCATGCTTCCGACCACCGCACGGAGAGTCGTGATCGCGATACCGCGCGACGCCCCTTCGTACTTCTCGACGTTGAGCACGCTCGAGAGCGCGTCGACGATCTTGCTGTAAACGAGGAAGTCGATCGCGAGCTGCGCGTTGTCTGCGGTGATGGTCGTTTGCGGCGTGACGTCGAAGAAGCGCTCGCGCAAATCGACGACGACGCCACGATCCACGAAGGGGATCAAAAGGACGAGCCCGGGCCCCCTTGCACCGAGCGCACGGCCGAGACGAAAGACGACCAGCCGCTGGTACTCGGGCACGATGCGGATGGCTTTGACCAGCATCGTCACGGCGAGTCCGACCAGGAGAACGACCACCACGACGTCGACGATGTAGGAAGGCATGGCATTCTCCTCGGCAATGACGAATTCACGAATTCAGAAGATCGGTCACGTGCAGCGCCTTCGTGACCCGCAGGGTGACGCCGCTCGTCCCCACCACCTCGACGTGCTCGCCTTGATGGATGGGTTCGTCCTCGGGTTCCGTCGCCGCGGTCCACACCTCGCTGTCGACACGCACGGTTCCGGTCGGTGAGAGCTCCGAGAGAGCCACGCCGGAACGTCCCACGAGCGCTGCGGTTCCCGTGCGTACGGCGAGGCGGCGAGCACGGAGTGTCGCGCGCACCACGCCGAGGAAGAACGCAGCAACGAGCGCGGACATCGCGGCGATGAGCCATGGGCTCACTCGAATCGCAGAAGCGGGAGCACCCGGCGTCAGCGCCCCAGGCCGGCCGTAGAGCAAGAGCGATCCGGCGACGAGCGCGGCAAGGGCGAGCGCTCCGAGTACGCCCATCGCCGTATGGATCTCGGCGACGAAGAGGCCGATGGCGAGCAGGATGAGCAGCACGCCTGCCCAGCTGATGGGGAGGTTGCCGAACGCGACGAGCGCGAGAACGATGCCGATCGTACCAAGCGTGCCGGGAACGATGGCCCCCGGGTGATAGACCTCGGCGACGATGCCAAGGAGTCCGAGCAGGAAGAGTAGATATGCGACGCTCGGGTTGCTTAGGACCTGGAGCGCCTGCTCGGTCGGGAGCATGGAGCGTTCATCGACCGCGACGCCGGCGGTGTGTAGCGTGCGCGTGCCCTCGACGGTCGGCGCGCTGCGGCCGTCGAGCTTCTGTAGGAGATCGGGAACGTCGGTCGCGACGAGGTCGATGACGCCCTCACGCACGGCCTCGTCGGCGGTGAGCGAGACGCTCTCGCGCACCGCCTGCTCAGCCCATGCCGCGTTGCGGTGCCGCGTGGTCGCGATGGATCGTGCGAGCGCTGCCGCGTCGTTCACCACCTTGTCTTCCATGCGCGGATCGGGCGTGCGTCCGCCGAGCTCGACGGGATGCGCCGCGCCGATCTCGGTGCCCGGTGCCATCGCGGCGACACCGGCCGCCATCGTGACGTACGTGCCCGCGGACGCTGCGCGCGCCCCAGCAGGAGCGACGTACACGGCGACCGGAACACGCGCGCCGAGCAGGGCTCGCGTCATCTCGCGCATCGACTTGTCGGTTCCACCGGGCGTGTCGAGCCGAACGACGACGAGCGGCGCGCCCTCGGCCGTTGCTCGGTCGAGCTCCCGGGTCAGGTAGCGAGCCGAAACGACATCGACCACGCCGTCGACGGACAAAACGGGAACGGCGCGGGCGGCGCTCGCACCATTCGCCGAGTCCTGCGCTGCACTCGCGGGCCGGAGCCCAAGCGGCAGCGCAATGGACAAGGTCACCGTCAACGCAGCGAGAAGCCAACGCCAGCGCTGTCGGAGCTTCGCAAGGGTGGTACGGACAGGACGCCCGATCGCTCCCATCGCTCAGGCGAAATGCAGAAATCGTTCCTCGCTACCCTGCGAGAGAGAGCGGCGCACTTCAGGGCAGGAGCACGAGCTTTCCGATCGTCTGGCCGGACTCGAGGTCGGCGTGGGCACGTGCGACGTCGGCAAAGGGGTACGTCTTGACCGGAGGCGCGTGGAGCTTTCCCTCCGCGAGCCAGGTGGAGAGCTGCGTCATCGCCTCCGTGAGGAGATCCAGGCGGTCGAAGAGATAACTGAGATTGAAGGCCATGACGCTTTTGCTGTCGTTCGTCATGGCGAGAGGGCTGAAGCGCGGAGTGCGAAGAAAGTCGATCGCGAGTTTCGGCCAGTTCGGACGTCCGCCCGACTTCGGCATCATCGAGTGGAATCCGTAGACGACGAGCTTTCCGGCCCGCCGCAAATGTCCATAACTCTCACGCAGCGTCGAGACGCCATTGGCGTCGGCCACGACATCGTACCCTTCGGGCGCGACGCGCTCGGCCGTTACCCAAAGGTTCTCCCGCGACTTGTCGATGACGTGATCCGCACCGTTCTCCCGAACGCTCGCCACCTTGTGGCTCGAACCGACGACGCCGACGACCTCACAACCGAGAATCTTGCCGATTTGCACGAGCTGGCCACCAACGCCACCGGCCGCCGAATGCACGAGGAGTTTCTGCCCGCGCCGCGGATGGGCGAGCTCACAAAGCGCATACCACCCGGTCATGTACACCGCAGGGAGGGCGGCCGCTTGTTCGTGGCTGAGATGACGGGGCTTTCTGTAGACGTACTTCCGGTCGACGACGACATGACTCGCGTAGCCACCGAACCGGGTCACGGCAAAGACCTCGTCGCCAACCGCGAGATCGTCCACGCCGTCGCCGACCGCGCCCACGACGCCGGAAACCTCGAAGCCCGGCGTGATCGGCCAACCCACGTATTCTTTCGCCGACTCGTAGAGTCCCATCCGCACGATGGTGTCCGCGAAGTTCACGCCGATCGCCGCGACGTCCACGCGCACCTCGTGCGGAGCCGGCGACGGCATCGGGTGACTCTCGAGCTTCAGTCGATCATGGCCGCCGGGGGTATGGACGACGATCTTTCGGCACTCCGAGGAAGGCATGGTCGACAAGAGATACAGGTTCGTGGTGGGCATGCCCACCGTTCCGAGTGCTTCTCTCAGTGATGGCCCGAATCGCAGTCGCGGAACTCTTCGGTGGCTTTGCCGGAGCGATCGAGCTTCTGGAACCATACGCGTTCGCCGCCGCCGTTCACCTGTCCGAAGTAGGAGCGTTCTTCGAGCGTGCCGTCCCCGCGATAGGTATCGCACCAGATCTGATAGGCAAGACGCGCGGCGGGTTCGAAGTTCGCGCACGGTACCGGGCCTTTTCCCGCAAGCGTTCGAATCGCTGCTTTCGCTTCGCCGCGGGGGCGACCGCCACCTTCGCGAGGCACGTCCGTCGCGCGCGTGACGCCGCACGCACATACGGGGCCGAAGCCGGCTTCTTCGAGGAAACCTTTTCCAATGCCGCTCTCGGCGAGCACGCCACACGATACCGTCGGGCGAGACTCTTCGCACGATTGACCGCCTCCCGGCTCGACGTCGACGAATGCCGTTCGGTCGAGCCGTCCTGCCTTCGCGCAAGCGGCCTGGACGAGACACATGCTGCGAACCAAGGTGCTTTCGCCGCCCACCTCGACCTTCTGGGGGCGGTCCGGCGTGGCCGACGCGGCGTCGGCCTGCGTCCCCGCGTCGATCGGTGCGCTCGGCGACGACGGGATCGGGAGCGGACCACCAGCATCGACATCGGTGACCGAGGCGACGGTTGCCCGGCGCCTCTCCTGCGACGTCTCACGGTGGCAAGCCACGAGCACCAAGGCTCCTGCCACGGGCGCCGCGCACCAGCGCTGACCGCGCATGACCATACTCATGTGCAGTCCCAGCTCCATGCGCTGATTCGACAATCGTCGCACCAGAAGCCATTGGCCACGCCTCCCGAGCCCCACGCATGCTCGGTCGTTCCGTGACGGGGCTCCTCGAGCGGCAAACCGGAGTCGAGCGAGAGGAGATGGGACATGCGGAGGCCGCAGCCGATGCAATTCGGATAACTCGGCGACTGAACGAAGACGGGATATCCGCCCAGACGATAGAGATTTTCGTCGGTTCCCTCTCCCCATGATTGGAAGCGCTTCGTCGCGGGCGAGCGAACGAGCCTTACCTGCGTCGACTGGAATGCCGGGTGAGGTCGAACCTCGTCGCTCTCGGTCTCGATCGTTCCGTCGGGATGGTGTCGATAGAAGCTCTCCGTTCGCTCGTCTTCCAAGATCCAAAGCGACGCGGCGAGCACGAGCCGCGATGCCGAGACTCCCAAGCCCGGTGGGACGGGGTCGAGCGTGAGGATATGCTCGAGACGCACGCGCCCGCCCTCGGCGTTCCGCCCTTCGATCGCGCCGCCGAAGGCGAACGTCGACGGCAAGGCTTCGCCTGGCGGAAACTCCAGCGCTTCTTTGGGGCGGCCACCGAGATAGCCAGGGGGAAACGCCAGATGAAACGCGGCGCGAGGCCATGCGCGATGAAGGGTGTCACCACGCAGCTCGTAGCCATACTCGCGAAGGCCCCACTGGGCGATGCTCATCGACCTCTTCGCGGCATCGTCGGACGAATCGGGCACCGTGACCGCTGCAAGCGCCCGACCGAGGGATGGTTCCTCTGACGCATCGAGCAAGGCGAGGTGCGCTGCGGCACGCCATCGATCGGAGCCATCGCGCGTCTCGAACATCCGACGAAGCCCCTCGCGCGCCACATCTGGACGAGCCTGGAGCATCCGCATCGTCCGTGCGAAGCCGACGTTCCAGTCGAGAAGCTCGTGCGGCGCATCCGCGAAGTAACTCGGCTCCGCTTGGAAGAGCGCGTCGACGAAACATCGCGCGCCGTCGGCATTCCAACGCGCCTTCAGAATGGCCTCGATCGAAGGAAGCCACCAATCACGCGGAAAGAGCTTCAGAACGTCCCTGTAAGGATACCCGAAGTCCGTCTTCTCCTGCGCCTTCGCCTCGATGTATGCGACGACCTCGTCTCGCGAGAACTGCGCGGTCGCGAGCGAGGGCTCGTTGTACCGGACCTTGTCCAAGCGTTCGTCGAAGCTCTTCGTGGTTGCCATCGTCCAGCTCCTCGTCGCGAATCATCGCACGAGAGCCAACGAGCGGCACGCCGGCTTGGAGAACCTCGAGGGCCGTCGCCGAGCGCCCGTCGATGACGCTCGGCGACATGCCGTCACGATTGTCTCAGCCCCGGCGCTCGCGGGCGGTTCGCGACGAGAGCAGCAGAACCGACGAACCACCGAGCGTGCCGTAGACCACGAGTGGCCACGCGCTCTCGCCTGGTAGCAGCACGACGGCGGCGGTGCCGGCGGCGACGAAGCACAGGCTGCTCGCGCAGTGGTAGAGCGCGGTGGCGGTGCCGGCGATTTCGGAGAATGCCACGAGCGCGCCGTTGGCGGCGACCGAGACAATCAGCGCGATTCCGACGGCGATGATCCACATCGGCAGCATGAACGCGACGACGTGGTCGAACGCCACCTCACGCACGACGAGGAGCAGCGCCCCGAGCACGACGAGACGCAGGCCGCGCGAGAAGCAGCCCGCCAGACCATGGCGTTCGATCATCCGATTCGAGAATCGCGAGGTGCCGAAGAGCACCAACGCGACCGTGCCGAACAGGAGCGCGAACCCGAGCGGAGAGTAGCCGTAATGGTGAACGAGCAGAGCCGGGGCGATGGAGAAGTAGACGAAGAATGATCCCATCGCGACGCCGTAGCCGAGGGTGTACCGCCAGAAGTCGCGATTCCGAAGGACCGTTCCGAACGAGCGAAGTTGGACTCCCTTATCGTCGTGCTCCGCGGGCTTGGTCTCCGGCCACACTCGAAATGCACGCAATCCGGCCATCGCCGCGAGAAGGGCCAACGGCAAGAAGATGGCACGCAGGCCACCCACTTCGTACAAGCCGGCGCCCAGCAGCGGGCCGAACGCCGGGACGAACACCAGAATGGCACTCATCACGCCGTAGATGCGCGCGCCTTCGGGCCGGTCCGCATAGACGTCCCGCACGGTGGCGAACGTCGCGACCAACATCGCCGCTCCACCCGCGGCCTGGCCAATCCGCAGCAGAACGAACGGCCAGAACGTGTGCGTCCACACGAGAGCCAATGACGCGAACGTGTACGCGACGGCCCCCGTGAGAAGGACCGGACGACGGCCGAGCCGATCGGAGAGCGGTCCGAAGACGAGCTGCCCCATGCCGAGCAACACGAGATAGCCGCTGAGCGTGAATTGAACGCGCTCGGGCGTGGTTCCGAGGATTCCGGGCATGTCCGGAACCGCCGGCAAATACATATCCATTCCGAGCGACGCGATGAGGTCGAACGGACACAGCAGCACCAGCGCTGCCGTGAGGGAGAAATTCCACGAGCGTCGAATCTGAATCTGATTTTGGGGTCGAGTGCGCACGACGGCGCCTCCTTTTCGAAGGGTCGAAAGGATGGCGGCCGCGTCCGAGCGAGCATGCGGGAACGTGGGCAAGCGTCGGTCGATACGCGCCGCAACAACTGAAGGCAGTCGTTGCGGCTCAGTAATCTGCGCTCTTCGTGCTCGAACTCATGACGGTCTCGTCAGACGCTCGATGTCTAGCGCATCCCAGCTCCCCTGTCAGGGGGGCGAGGTGACCGGCCCTCCAACGCTCGAGGTGCCAACCTCAGGAAGCGAACGCGGAAGCGAGGCAAGCGGCCGTTCACGTCCGCGTTCCGACCGCTCGCCGCGCTCGCGCAACCGTCAGCGCGGACGCGTGCTGCAGGGAGCTTCGAAAGGCGCATCTTTTCGAAGAAATGCGATTGCCGCTCCCTCTCCTGCTCCTCGTCGCGGGCTGCGCGTGGTTGCCCGCCATTCAGCTGTTTCACCGAGTCGGTCCCGCCGAGCGAGAGACGATTGCCGGCCAGCTGGTCGAACATACCGTGGCCGAGCCCGTTCCTCGGGCCGACGTCATGCGCGCCGTCAATCCCGAGTGGGATTTCATGCGGCGTACGTTCGTGGTCCTGACGCTCGCCAACCGCGCAATCGCCAAGCCCGAGGAGCGACCTCGTCTGCTGCCTGCCATCGACGCCATCGTCGATTCGACGATCGCTCTCGCGAGCCACGAGGGCGACGAGCACTTCATGCTTCCCTATGCGAAGCGCGGTCCCTTTCGCGATCCGTTCGCACACAGCCTCTTCATCGACGGTGAGCTCGTCGCCATGATTGCCGCGCGTGATCTGGTCGAGCCTCGTATCGCCACGCGGCACGAAGCCGAAACGCGCGCCGCTCGCATCGAGCGCGCGATGCGCGCGAGCCCGAGTTTCTCGGGCGAGAGCTATCCCGACGAGTGTTGGACCTTCTGCAACACCACCGCGCTCGCCGGCCTCGCCATGTTCGATCGCGCGACGGGCGCTCATCACGACGACCTCGCACGCGATTGGATCGAACACGCCAAGGCGCACCTCGTCGATCCCAAGACGGGCATCCTCGTGTCGAGCTACACGTGGGATGGCGAGGTCCTCGATGGCGCGGAGGGCTCGTCGATCTGGATGAGCGCGCACAATCTGCTCTTCGTCGACGAAGCGTTTGCCCGCGATCAGTACGACCGCGCACGCCGTGAGCTCGGCGCGTCGTTCCTCGGATTCGGCTGGGCGCGCGAATGGCCCGCGAGCTCGCAGGCGAGGCCCGACATCGACTCGGGGCCCATCGTTCCACTCCTCGACGCGAGCGCCGGGTCGAGTGGTCTCGCGCTCCTCGGTGCCAGCGCGTTTCGCGACGAGCAATGGTTCGGAAACCTGCTCTCGTCGCTCGAGCTCACCGCCTTTCGCGACGAACGCACCGGACACTACCGCGCGAGCAACGACGTCGGCGACGCGGTGCTCGGCTACGCGCTCTCGTTCGGCCCGCTCCTCGAGAGAGTGCGAACGACGCGCGTCGCTTTCGCTTCCGGCGCGGGAGGCGCGCGATGAAGCGCCCCCTCTGGCTGGTCGGCACCGCGGGCTTCATCGTGCTCCTCCACGGCGCCGCTCGCGCCCTCGGCTGGGCCGATCACACGAGCGTCGTCGCCGGCATGCCGCTCAGCAACCTCTCGCCCATCCTCGGACCAGCGTTCATCGTGCTGCACCTGGTCGTGGTCATCGTCGCCCCCACCCTCGCCGTCGCCGCCCTCCTCGACGCGTTGTTGCGGCGGGCCCATAGGCCACTTGTGCCGACATCGAACGACGATCTTGTGCCGTGATTCTCGCGCGTTGGCCCAGGGTCCGGCTATGCTCCCGCCACACCGGGAGGCCCGGGTTCATGGGCGTCAACTTTTTTGTCGTGCTTGTGATCAACGAAATGTCGGGCGGAGCATCTTTCGGGGAGGAGACGTGAACGACCAACGATCCGACCTGAAGTCTGCGCTACGTGACGCTGACTGGGAGGCCCTGCTTCCCAATCTGCTCGCCTACGCTGCCAATCGCCTTCGGCGAGTGGGATGGCTTTCGGGGCGCGACCAGGAGCCCAGCAAGCTCTCGGTCGAGCAGCTCGTCCAGACGGCCGTCGAGCATTGCCTCGACGGATCCCGCACCTGGGACCCGAAAGCAGTGGACCTCGGCGGCTTTCTTCGCGGAGTCATCCGCAGTTTGACCTCGTCCGAGAAGAAGAAGGCTGTGCGATCCAAGACGGACGCCAAGCCGGAGCTCGATCGCTACTTTGCCCCCGTCGATTCGCCGGAAGACGATGCGATGGAGGAAGAGAGCCGCCAAGAGCTCCTCGTCTTGATCGAGGGGTGCACGACCGACGACCAGGATCTACGGGATCTGTATCTCGCCATCCTCGACGGAAACACGAAACGCGAAGACATCGCAGCCACGCTCGGCTGGAGCGCAGACCGCGTCACCGCGGCGCGCATCAAGCTCCAGCGGCGGCTTCTCAAGCGTGCTCCCGATCGGTTCGGTGAGGCGCGTGAGCGGCGAAGGAGGATCTCATGAGCAAGAGTCGACGAGAGATCGAGGCTCTCATCGAAGCGCTCGACGACGCTCCCATCGACGAAGAGCAGGCGCGGGAGACCGTGTCGCAGCTCGGAATCGACGTGAGCGAGCTGGCTGGCAGGCTGCGCATGCAGGTTGCCCAGGCCGACGCGCGCGAACGAGAGACGCGCATCCACGAAGCACGAAAAGCCTACGCGGCCGAGGTCGAAGCGCTCGAGCGCCGAAGGATCTCTGCCACCCAATCCCGAGACGAGCAGCTCACCATGTTCCGGGCGCTCCTCTCCAAGGTGCCCCCGCAGCAGGTGGCCGTTCACTTCCACAAGTACGAGTCGGCGACAGACGAAGAGCTCGCCGAACTGATCCGGGCGCTCCGTCATCTTCTCGGCGAGGATGAACCCGAGTAGCGGAATGCGCCGGCGCGCGCCGGTGCTCGGTATCGGAATCGAGGCCGCTCGTAAGGTGCGTAGCGCCATCGGCTACGTCCATCCGACGGAGCTCGAGATCGAGGTACTCGCCTACATGCGCGGGGCCCTCGTCCGAACGGCTCCTGCTCATGGAGCACGCGCGAACCTGCTTCGCGTCGGCGAACGAGGGATCATCGCCGTCGCCGAAACGCTCACCGATACGGAACGGCGCTGGGCCATTGCCCACGAGCTCGGTCACTTCGAAGCGCACGCAGGCATCAGCTTCCTCGGGCTCTGCTCGAGCACGGACATGCTCCCCGCCTACCAGGCGAGCGGTCGCGAGCCGGAAGCCAACGCCTTCGCCGCCGAGCTTTTGATGCCGGAAGACTTGTTCGCGAAGCGTTGTGACGTCGCGAAGGTCTCGTGGGAGCCGGTTCACGCGCTCGCCGAAGAATTCGACGTCTCGATGACCGCCGCCGCGCTGCGCTTCATCTCCTATACGGAGGAGCGCGTGGCCATCGTGTGCGCGAAAAACGGCAAGGTGCTCTGGTCTGCCGGAACGAAAGACTTCGGTACGCGCCCGAGGCGCGGTGACCGCATCGGCGAGTGGACCGAGATGCACTCCTTCTTCAAGAAAGGACGCGTCTCCAACAAACCGCAAACGGTCTCCGCCAGCGCTTGGATCGAAGACATCGAAGACGACGAAGAGCACATCGTCGAACACGTCTTCCCTGCCCCGCGTCTTGGGATTGCCACCAGCCTTTTGTGGTGGAAGCCCTGATCACGGAAAAGTTCGATCGCACGTGATCGGCGCACCACCCACCGGAGCATCTCTGGTCGAAGTTGAAGATCGACCCGGAGGCTCTGATGCGATTGAGCTACCAGCAATACGCCGCCATTCGTGACCGCAAGCGCGACCGTTTCGCCCGCGACCTCGCCGCCGAACACGCGCGCTACGCCGAGCGCACCATGAATCTCCTCGGGTTCTGCTCACATTGCGGGCGCGACGTGCTCGAAGGCGAGCGTCACGAACAGGGCTGCCGCGAATCGTCGACCTGAGTTCTCCTCAGAAGGGAGAGACGTCGAACCCGAATGCGAGGCGGGCGCCAACCTCAGTCTGGCCTCCGAAGTGCTTCACGGTGGTCTCCTGGCGGGTCGCTCCGGAGAACCAATTTGTCGACGAATACGTCTCGAGCTTGTTCGTGCTGTCCAGGTCGTACTGCACGTAGAGCCACGCGCCGAGGCTGAAACGAACCACTCTCGGTCGCGGGGGCGTCCAGCGAATGCCGAAGCGCCCACCTGCATACGGAATCGTCGCCGACGACGCGGGTTCGTCGCTGAGCAAAGGCCCCGCGAGCCAATAGCCGTTCGCGCCGAGCTCGGCGAGGACGTCGACGTTGACGCAGCAGCCCTGCGTACCGACACCCAGAGCGACTCCTCCTCCCAATTTGGAGTCGAAGAGACCCGAAAAGTTCAGCGCCGGTCCCAGCTCGAAAGCACCGAGCTTTACGAGACCGATCGCCCCGAGGTTGATGCCGTACGTCGAGGCACCGGCGCCCACGTCCACATGAATCTGAACCGGCTTTTCGGCATGCGATAGCTCGGACTCGGTGACCTCTCCCGTCGGGCCGTCTGCACGGGCGGCGACGACGCTGAGCGAAACGGCAAGGATCGTCGAGGCGAGCACGAACGGCTTCATGCCCGCCCTTCAGCAACCGTCATTCCAGCCCGTGGCAGACGGGCCTTCGCGGCCTTACGAAATCCGTGTGCAGAGCCTTGCGCACGTGGCGTGCAAAGCCGTGCTCGACGTCACTTCGGAACGGTCACCGTTACCGGCATGATCGGGCGGAGCCCCATGCCGCCCGGGAAGCCGTAGCTTGCATCGAGATCCGTCCCCCACACCGTGATCGAGAAGGGGCCGTCGCTGCTCGCCCCCTGGCGGCCGTAGCCGCAGGAGCCGCCCGCGAAGGCCTGCGACTGGAACGTCTTCGTAAGCTGGACCCACGCATATTCATACTCACCGCTGGTGCCGATGGGTGCCCATCCGGAGACCTCGCCTGCGCAATCGAGTGTCACCCGCAAGAAGCCCTTGCTCGTCTTTCGACGCACCATGGTGAGGGTGGTGTTGGCATACGTGTGATCGGTGAAGAACACGTAGTGGTCGAGGAACTGATCCGACGGCACCGCGTTCACGAAGTCGGGGTCGCCCGTCGTACGCGAGTTCGGTGGAGTGGTGCTCGCGTTGTACATCGAGCCGGTCATGTAGACCGCCGCATAGAACGGATGCGACGCGTCCTGGCTCTTCACGGTGACGACGTCCGACGTCGCGAACGAAACCACCTGCCCTGCCCCCAGCTTCGTCGGCGCCCCGACCGGCGGAGCGGGATCGTACGTCAGCACCGTACCGTTCACCGCGCCGACGAACCGCCACGGGAGGGCGCCCGCGCAGCCTTCGCCGCGCGAGCCCAGCAGTCCGTCGCGTCGCGCGACGACTACTTCACGGTCGGGAGAGGCGCCGAGTTGACGGGACGACTACCCATACCGCCGGCGTAGCCGTAGCTGGCGTCGCGGGCCGTGCCCCAAACGGTGAGCGAGAAGGTGCCTTGGCTCTTGGCCTCGTGACGGCCGTAGCCGCACGTGCCCTTCGCGAAGGTTCGGGGAGAGAAGCCGCTCGTCAGACGAACCCACGCGTATTCGAACTCGCCGCTCGTTCCGAGAGGCTGAAAGCCGCTGATCTCGCCTGCGCAGTCGAGCTCGACGGGCAAGAAGCCCGAGGTCGTCTTGCGACGGACGACCGTGAGAGACGTCTCCGGGTACGTGTAGTCGGTGAAGAAGACATAGCGGTCGAGAAACTGGTCAGTGGGGACGACGTTCACGAAATCAGGATCGCCCAGCGTGCGGCCAAGGCCTTCGAGGCCTCCGTTGAATTGCGAGCCCGTCATGTAGACGGCGGCATGGAACGGGTGCTTGTCGTCCTGGCTCTTCACCGTGACGATCTGATCGGTGAAGAAGCTCACCGCTTGACCGGCCTCGAGAGTCTCGGGCGCGCCGCGCGGTCGTGAAGGCTCGTATGTGAGAACAGTGCCCGAGGCAGCGCCCACGAAGCCCCATGCCACTTGCTCGGCGGGAGTCTCGCCGTGCAACCCCACGATGCGCGTTTCGTACGGAACGAGCGCGTACTGCGTTCCCCACTGCGAGAACGGCGCGAGCTGCTGCTGGGTCAGATCGCAGAACATCGTTTCGCCGGGAAGGAACGCGCACGACGAGCCGCCGAAGACACCGACCGGCTTGTCCGCGAGGATTGGACTCCCGCTCGTGTTGTCGGCCTGGGAGATCTGGAGGACCTGACCGCGGGCGAGGGTCCACGAGCCGGATTCACCGAAGCGTGCGGGGGCGACGTCCTCTCCCTGGAGGATGCTCACCGTGGGCTTGATCGTCACCGTGGTGGCGTCCTCGTTCGCGACGATCTGCAACGTGCGAGGCTCGGTGCCGGGAGTCCCCTGACGCGTCAGGTTGCTCGTGCTGACGGCGATGTAGCGCGTGTCCCACGAGGAGACGGGCAAGAGCAGCGTCGCGGTCGGATACATGCTGTCGGCGCCGCCGTACGGGAATATCGAATAGGCAGCGACGGGCGCGTCGGCGACGAGGTGGAACGCACTCGAACGCGACGTCGTGCCGTGGCGAATCGGGTCCGCCTTGATCGCGGGCACGACGCCATCGGGGCACTTGGCGAACCGTAGCTCCGTCGAGCTCTCGGCCTGGGAGAGAAAGACGAGCGCGACCTGCCCAGGAGGCAGTGGCCCCGAGAGAAGCGTATAGGTCGTATTCTGCCCCGACTTCTCGGCCGTATAGATTGATTTGGAAATATCCAGCGCGGCATTTCCATATTCGGCGGAGAGGTTGACCGGACGGTCCCAGGTGTTCGCCACCATGGCGGCGTAGCAAGCACCTCGTCCTTCCATGACGCTGTCCGGAGGGAGGGTCCAGAACGAGCAGCCAATCGACCCCTTCGACAGCTTCGCGCTCTCACACGCGTCGACGCACTTGCCGTCGCCACACCCCTGTTCGGCGGGACAGGTCTGCACGACCTCTTCGCCGCCGTCACACGTGGCGAGCACGCTCTTCAGGTCGGGCGAACAGCGGAACGACGTGCACTGGTTCAGCGTTCCCGCATCCCCTCCGAGGCCGGGCGCCTTGTCCTCCTCGAATCCGTCGCGCGAATTGCACGCCGCGAACGCGATCGTGCCCAACGTGAGCACGACGATGCTGCCGAACAAGGACTTCGTGGTTCTCATGAGCGTGCTCAAAACGCGACCTTCACCGGTGTGGGATGGGCCGAGTCGTCCGACGTTCCCTGGCCGAGCTCACCCGCGCCATTCCCGCCCCAACAAGCGACCGTGCCGTCTTGCACGAGCGCACAAACCGTCGTCAGGCCGCTGGCGACATCGACCGCCTGCTCCGTGAATGACGACGCCGCGACGAAGAAGGTGGAGAACTCGCCCGCTTTCCCGCGACCGAGCTGCCCCTGATCGTCGCTCCCGCAACACTGCACTGTGCCGTCCGTCATGCGCGCGCACGTGGTGTTGCCCGACGTGGTGATGCGTTGCGGATACGCCACTCCGGTCGTGGCTGCGACGCGTGGTTTCTGCTCGAACGGGTCGGGCAAACCCGTGCACAGTGCACCTCGACCGTCCCTTCCCCAGCAGTGCGCGACGCCGTTCGCGATGGCGCACGCGTGCGAGGAGACGGAGAAACTCGACACCCCTGCGAGGATCGTCGCGGGGATGGGATCGGGGCTGATCGACGAGATGCGCCCCGACTGCTCGCCTTCGTAGCCCGAGAGGGCACCGAACGAGCGAAGGTCGCCGGTCGTCGTCAGAGCGAAGCCGGTCATGGGACCGATCGCGGTGCGGGCGATCGGAGAACCTCCGAGCTCCGCGGGACCAGGAGACTCGATCGCACCGAAGGCCTGGCGCGCGAGCTGGCCGTAGGTGTCGTCGCCCCAGCAATGGGTGCCACTCGCGAGAACGGCACACGCGCCTCCGGAACCCACGTCGATACGCAGCGCGGCTCCCGGCAGAGCCACCTCGAGCGGCGTGGCATGGCGTTCTTCGTCGAAGATCGGGTCGGTGGGCTGGCCCAGCTGTCCGTGGCTGTTCGACCCCCAGCAAGACACCTTGCCCGCGCTCGAGAGCGCGCACGTCGAAGAGCCGGCGGCGCTGAGTTGCGTGATCTGCTCGAGCCCGGCAACGCGCTTGCTGGCAGGCTCCGGATCGTCGCCCCTTCCGAGTGCGCCGGAATCGTCACCACCCCAGCACTCGACAGTTCCGTCGTCGAAGCGCGCACAGAAGTGGTGGTCTCCAGCCACGAGCTGCGTGACGCACTTCGCTCCCGAGCACGCCACCTTCTGATCCGTGGGGTCGAACGGCGCGCGCGAATCGACCACGTCGGCACCGCCATCGGGAGTGGGCGCGGCCGCCTCGGGAAGATTGGCCACCGACGCGTCCGAGGCGTCGGGTGTGGGATCGAAGCTCTCGGTCTTGTCGTCACTACATGCAACGACGACGAGCGACGACGCGGCCAGCACCGCGGGCGCCAGCGCGAGCGAGGAGGCCCAACGCATCATGCGGATACGGTTTTGCATGACTGGCACTCTCATTTCGCCTTTGCTTTGGTGGGGTCGAAGTGCGCCGCGACTCCATCACCGACGACCCAGACCTCCGACGCGCTCTTTCCCCACAGGTCGTGGAGCGGCTTCACGATCGGGAAGAGGCCGGTCATGAAGGCAACCTGCTTCCACTCCACCCCGTCCCAACGTCGGAAACGACCGTAATCGCCGGCCGCGAGGACCCCGGTGCCCGCAGGTCCCCAAATGGCTTCCATCCTTTGATCGTTGTCGTCTCGACTGATGAACTTCCAGGTGTAGGTATGATTGCCATCGGTCGAATTGCCGTAGATGTATTCGCGGCTCGCCCCGGCCGTCTGCCCGACGATCCAGACCTCCTCGCCGTTGGTCCCGGCCGTCTCGAAAACACCGAGGTTCCCCGAGAACGGATTGTTCGGTGCATCGGGCAGACCGACGTTCTCGAAGTTGGTTGCTCCGACCGGTCGACGGAAGACCGCAGCTTCCATGAATTCGGGGGCTCCGCTGCCTCCGATCCAAACACCGCTGCTCGCCGTCCCCCAGACCTTCGTGAAGGCGTACGGGAGACTCGACGCCTCGTCGAGCGACCACGCGGCCATACCCCCCGCACCCTCCGAATAATGTACGACGCGATTCACGGGCGTCTGCCAGTCGAGCAACTTGCCGGCGACGGCCCAGACGTCCTTCGGCCCCGTTCCCCAAATCGAGGAGATCACGAGCGACGAATCACCGGGGACTTCGTTTGGCTCGAACGTGAGAGCCGACGAGCTCGTGCCTGTGCCGTGGTAGATCCCGTCTCGTCCGGCAACCCAGATATCCGTCGGACCGCTTCCCCAGATCGACGTCAGCGGCCCCGACAGCTTCGCGTGCACCGACCACGTGTTCTGATCGAAGCGCAGCACCGAGCCATCGTCGGCAGCGGCCCAGATCACGCCAGTCCCATCACCCCACACGCCATGCAGCGAGAGGCCGTCGGGAACCACCGTCTGGCACCAGCCCTCGTCCGAGCACGTGCGCTCTTCGCGCGGAGCACCGTCCTTCGCATCCGGCGCCTCGGCGTCGGTGCCCGTCTCGGCGACGCTCGCCTCCGGAACGCTCGGACCGGCCGGCTGCGACGTGACCGCGGGATCGCCTTCGTCGCTCCCCGCACACGCAAAGACCGTTGCCACGCCTGTGGACGCCACGAGCATCCGTGCGAGCCAAGCCAAACGCGCCGCCCTCATCGATCGCCTCCGGGCTTGGAACCCGTGAAATGGAGCGTGAGCTCGTCACCGACGATCCACACGTCGTCTGCGGAGCTTCCCCAGATTCCGTACAAGTTGGGTTTCTTGCCAATCGGGAACGCAACGCTGGAATTGGTCCACGACGTTCCGTCGTAGTGAATGACAGTGCCGAGGTCGCCGACCGCCCAAACGTCGTTCGCCGAGCTACCCCAGATCGCGTGGAGGGCCGCCGACGAAGGCGGCGTCACGACCGCCCAGCGCTCGGCACCGGCGGTGAAGTGACGGAGCGTGCCTTCGTCGCCGACCGCCCAGACATCGTTGGCCGAGCTGCCCCAGATCGACTCGAGGACACGCGAAGACTGACTGTCGACGGACTTCCAAACGCCGCCGCCGTCGCGATGCATGAGGACTCCACGCATCCAGGGCAACTCCGTGCTGTTGTCGGCAGAAACCCAGAGGTCGTTCGCCGAGCTCCCCCAGATGGCGCGAATGGTGGCCGCCGGCCACTGGCCTTCGAATCCCTGGAGGAGCTCCCACGCGGAGTCGGCATCGCCGCTCGGGCGACGGAACCAGTTGCTGGAGACGAGCGCCTCGAGGTCGGGATTGAACTGCTCGTGGGGCTCCCCCCCGACGAACAGCTCGCCTGGAAGGGTGCCCCACATCGCGAAGACCCGTCCCACGCCCTCTTCGGAGACCGGAACCGGCGTGAACGTCGAGGCGTCCGTGCTGTGCAAGACGACCTTCGACGACCCTGCGGCCCACACGTCCTTCGGTCCACTCGACCAAACCGCGTAGAGCGTGCTCTGGACGCCCGAGGGCACGGCGTTCCACTTGCTGCCGTCGTAGTGGACGATCGTTCCACCGGAGCCGACGGCCCACACGTCGGACTTCGAAGAGCCCCACACCGACGTCAGGGCGAATCGAGGGTCGATCCCGGTCGAGACGGGACACCAATCGACCTCGGCGCAATCGCGCGGAACGGAGACGCACGACGGGTCGGCGGCGTCACACGACGCGCTCCCGGTGGCATCCGTGAGGCTTGCCTCCGGCGCGTTCGCGTCCAGCCCAGCATCGCCCCCGTCGAGGACGGTCGAAGAGTCGCTCGGCGGCGAAGCCGAATCCGAATCCGCGCAGCTCGCGATCGTGGGGAGCGACAGCGCGAGGAGCGACAACGCCGTGAAGGCGAGTGCGTATCGCTGGCGAATCATTTCGTCACCTCGCCGTTGCACGGGGCCATCAGGCACTGACCTTCGACGCACGGCTGGCCGTCGGCGATGTCACACGAGTGACCGCACGCACCGCAATTTCCCGGGTGGACGCGAAGGTCGGTCTCGCAACCGTCGTTCGGGTCACCGTTGCAATCGGCATATCCCTTCGCGCAGTCGACCTGACAAATGCCCTTTTTGCAGGAGCGAATCTGATTATCGCTTTGCGAGGGACAGGCCAGACCGCACTCTCCGCAGTTGTTTGGATCGTTGAGAATGTCGATGCAGACTTCGTCGCAGAGAACCGTGCCCGACTTCTTGCACGGAATCAGGCATTCGTGACCGTTTCCCTCGTCACGGCATTCTTCGCCCGGACCGCAGACGATCCCGCATCCGCCACAGTTGTTCAGGTCGGTGAAAACGTCGTCGATTTCGCACCCGTCGGATGCGCACTTCTTGTTGTCGAGGTCGTGATTGCAGTCTTCCGACGTGCCGCCACACTTGAGTGCACCGCACTTACCCTCACGACAGCCGAAGTGCGTATTGCGCGGGGCATCCGCACAGGAGTCGTCGGTCCGAGGACAGATGTCGCCACACCGCCCGCAGTTGTCGTCGTTGTTCTGCAGGTCGACGCAGGAGCCGTCGCAGTCGGTGAGGCCGTTCGGACATCCGCACTTGCCCTCGTGGCAGCTCTGGCCCGGCGCACAGGCGTTCCCGCACGCACCGCAGTTCTTCGGGTCGAGCAAGACGTCGGACTCGCAGCCGTCGTCCAGCAAGTCGTTACAGTCGTGGTACTCCGTCGGCGCATTCCCCGTCGGCGTCGGCCGGAGCGGACTGTAGCACTCCAGGATGCACCCGCCCTGCACGCAGCGCGTGATCATGCGAATGGGCTGGAACGACGGGCAGACGTTCCCGCACGCGCCGCAATTGTCCTGATCCGTCATCAGGTTCGTGCCGCATCGATACGTGGCGCCGAACTTGGCAGGGCACGTGTCGTAGCCCGCGGGGCACTCCGTGGCGATGCAAAGCTTCTGGGCGGGCGCGCTGTCCGGGCAGGTCCCTCCATCGCACGCGGGGTCGACCTCCGCATCGCCTCCCGTGAAGGAGGGCCCGGCGTCTTCCGACGGTTCGTAGGCGAGCTCGGCGCGCTGGGCGCATGCAAGCACGAGCGTGGCTACCAACACGGCAACGGTGACGGTTCTCGTCGACATTCTTGCTTCCCGATAAGCTGGGTGTCGCCCCTTTCCAGAAACTTCCCGAAACCGTCACCGATCGCGTCGCTTTGTACGAAGAAGGCTCTTTTCCAAGCCGCCGGGCCCGTGAAGCCCGTTTACGCCGCTCGATGCGTCTCGGGCTGGGGCGGCTCCTTCTTGCTTCCTGCGTCGTTGCGGCGGCGTTGTTTTTCGCGGCGCGCGGTGCGTTCGCGGAGCCCCAATCCGAGGGCGTGAGCTTTCAC
The DNA here is from genome assembly GCF_001263205.1 of Labilithrix luteola. Lineage (GTDB taxonomy): Bacteria > Myxococcota_A > Polyangia > Polyangiales > Polyangiaceae > Labilithrix > Labilithrix luteola. The sequence continues at coordinate 4,177,718 of NZ_CP012333.1, read as the reverse complement.
TGGTCACGCGACACCAGCGCCGGCATGTGTGCGTCTTCGGAGGCCATGACCACCGAGATCGGTCAACGCCTCGGCGTCGTTCCTTTCGTGGCCGAAGGCAAGCGGTCGCTCGAGGGGTTCATCGAGCGACGCGACGGATCCTATCGCGTGCGACTGGTCCTTCGCGATGCGGACGGAGCCGTCGCCTGGACACGCGAGCTCGCCAGTACGTCGCCGGATTGCCAGGCCGCAACACAAGCGGCGGCTCTTGCCGTGACCGCGCTCCTCGCTCTCGAAGTGGAGGCCGCTCAGCAGCATGTCGACGCGCGCGATGCAGGCATCGACGCCGAGATCGACGCCAGCGATGCCAGCGCTCCCGCACCGCCGAGGCCGCGCAAGACGCACGACGCAGCTGCGCCGCTCCCCGAGCGCGCCGTTGCGCCCGGAACCGAGCTCGAGCTTTCGGCCGTAGGCGCTGTTGGCTTGCTGCCGTCGGCAAGCATCGGTGCCGGAGTCTTCGTCACGCGATTGCTCGCGAGGCCCCTTCGCCTCGAGGTCGGGGGCTATTGGCTCGCCGAAACGAAGGCTGACGACGAGCGCTTCGGCTTCGGCCTCGTGGCCGCCAAAGGCGCTCTCTGCGGTGAGAAGGCCTTCCCGGCCGTGACACTCGACTTGTGCGGAGGCCTGCACGTCGGCGTCGTTCACGCGGTCGTCTTCTCGGGCCTCACTCCCTCTCGACCCGGGGAACGGGCTTGGCTCGGCATCTCGGCGGGGCCTCGGGTGCGCGTCCCCATCGTGGGTCCGCTCGAACTCTCGATGGAAGCGAGTGTCGTGATGAATGCGCTCCGATATCAGTTCGTGAACGTGGTGGGAGGCAGTGATTCCGTGGTTTTCGAGCAGCCTCTCGTCGCCGGCCAAGCTCAGCTTGGTCTCGGCCTCGCGTTCCCGTGAGATTGTTGGAAGCTTTTCCGAGGTGGCGACACGTAGGATGAAGATGATCGCCGACGCCCAACTCGCCACCGCTTCCCTGGAGGGGAGCGTCCGACGTTGAGGCAGCTCTACGACGAGCACGTGGAGTTCGTCTGGAGCGCGCTCGTGCGGCTCGGCGTGCAACCGTCCGACGCGGACGACTGCACCCAGGAGGTCTTCCTCGTCATCCACAAGCGCCTCGGCACGTTCGAAGCGCGCGCGAGCATCCGCAGCTGGGTGTACGGCATCTGCCTTCGCGTCGCGTCGAACTACCGTCGTGGACGACGCACCCGCCCTCAGGCCCACGAAGACGCGGAGAAGGTCAGCGCCACACTCGCGACTTCGGAGCCCGGCCCCGAAGAGCAGCTGTCCGAGCACGAGGCGCGCGCCGTCATCGACGAGGCACTCGCCAGACTCGAGCCCGAGCAGCGCCTCATGATCGTGATGTTCGAAATCGACGACCTGACGGGGAAGGAAATCGCGGCCTCGCTGGGCTTGCCCATCGGTACGGTCCACTCGCGGTTGTCCCGTGCGCGTGACGCCTTTCGCAGCGCCGTTGCACGCGTCATGCGCGATGGGAACGCCGGAACAAGGAGATCGACGTGAGCAGCCCCCTCGTTCCGTTTCGCCATTCGCCCGAGCCCGACGAGGTCGGTCGCCTTCTCGCCAAAGGTGCGAAGTCGATGAAGACCCCGCAAATGTCGGCGGAGGCTCGCGCGAAGATCCTGAACTCGCTCCCCACACAACCCGCGCCGGCCGCCACGCTTCTTCCCTGGATGAAGGTCACCGCCTTCGTGGTCGGTGGTCTCGGCATCCTTGGAATCGCGCTTGCCATTCGCTCGCGAACCGCCACGACGCCGTCGTCGAGCGACCCCCACGCCGTCGTCGTACCGGCCGCGCAGGAAGCAACGAACGAGACTCCGTCATCCGTATCCACAGCGGCAGGAGAGACCGCGCCGGTGATCTCCGTGAGCGACCTTCCCATGGCGGCGCCCGCGCATCGCGAGCATTCTCCCGCGGCGCGACCGACGGCCTCGGGTGAAGACGTCGATACGCTCCCGCGCGAAGTCGCGCTCATCGATCGCGCACGGGCGAGCCAAGATCCGAACGCGAAGCTCGCCGTTTTCGCCGAGCACGCGCGCGCGTTTCCGAACGGAAAGCTCGCGCTCGAGCGCGAGGTCTTCGCCGTCGAGGCGCTCCTGCAGGCCGGTCGCAACGACGAGGCTCGTTCGCGAGGCGAAGCGTTGATTCGTTCACAGCCCTCGAGCCCGCACGCCGCGCGCGTGCGCAAGATGCTTCAGCTCTAGAGCGGCGGAATCGGCGCGACGAAGATCGGCGGCACGAGCGTCGATTGGCCCGAACGCAGCGCCTGCGCGCGCGATGGCTTCGCCACGGCGTCGAGAAAGCCGCGAATCCCTTCCGGCTCGTTGCCATTGCCGTGCACCAGGACGACCGCGCGCGGCTTGATGGGCTGCCCCTTCGCGATCCAGGCGTCGGCGTCGAGCGGCATGACGGACAGCTTCGAGAGCTGCGCGAGGCGCTCTTCGTCGTGAATCAATCCGGGGAAGCGAAAGATTGTCGAAGGAACGATGCCGCGACCGAGAAGAACGCGCTCGAGACCGAGAACTTCTTCTTCGAAATCGACCGACGACGCCGTGAGAAACTCCGCATTGCGGCACGACTGGTCGAGACAGTGGAGTGGGTGCGTACTCGAGTGATTGATCCACGTGATCGCGAGTTTGTTTTCATGTTCCCACTCGAGAAGCCGGCCGAGCTCGTCGGGGTGGGCCTTGGCCCAGACGCCCGTCATTGCGATTCCAACGGGCGTCGGCTTCGATCGCACGCTGGAGAGATTCACCGCCCAATCGAAGAGCCTCTCTTCCCAGAGCTTCTTCGACTGGCACATGTCGATGGTCAGCGCGAACGGCTCGGCCGCACCGAGATTCGGCGCATCGCTCGAGACGTGCGACAGGGCCTCGTGCGACGCGGCCAGTGTCGCGAGGCTCTTGGCGAAGGGCGTCTCGCCGACGCGGTCACCGCTCTGCGCGGGGCGACTCTTCGCTTCGAGTGCTGCGGTGGGCACCACCGACGTCTCGTACGAAGCGGCGTCGACGACGAACCGCGCATCGATGCCCTGAACCGTCAGGCGCCTCGTGACGAGCAGCGTACGACCCGACGCGATGGCCTGCCCGAACGTGGCCGCGATCGCCGACGTGCTGACCCGTGCTTCGGGCGGCGTGATCGGCGCGAGTCCTTCGACCGCGAACGCCGCCAAGGCATCGCTGCCGTCCGCGACCTCCTCGTCGTCGGACTCCGGCGCGCACGCGGTCAGAGCCGCGAGGGCGAGGGATAGGCCGACGGCGAGCAGGACGCGCATGAAGCCAGCTCATACGCACACGACATGCCATGTAGGCCCCGCGTGCCGAGACCGAAAAATGAGCCTCCTCGTGATGCCTGCCGGCCTCATGGCTGGATCGGTGGGCCCCGCACGATCCACCGCCTGCTTCTCGCGCCGCATCACCGTCACGGGTTTGCCCAACGCGCGACCCAAGCGAGACGCCCCCACGAAGCGCGTTCGGTCCATAAGCCGCCCATGCGGAAGACCTTCGCCATCGGGCTCGTGCTCGCGCTGATTGCAGGTTGTGGATCGAAGAGCCGACCCACGTACGACGAGAACGGCGCGGCGAATGGCGACGGAAACGGAAATGGCCTTGGTCCCGCCCTGACGCCGGGAACGGCCCCCGGCGACACGCTCACGCTCGAGCCCGCGAGCGTGGTCCTCGACGTGCAGGATGGCAAGCCGCTTCCGACGGTCGACTACCACGCGTTCCTCATCCACAAGGACAACTCGCGTGACGAGGTCACGTCGAACGTGAACCTCTATCTCGATCAACCTGCGAACTCGGACTTCGGCACCTTCTCGAAGGGCACGTTCACCGCTTCACCGAACGGCGTCGGCAAGACGCTCGTGCATGCCGAGCTCGGAACGCTGAAGGCCGACGCCGCGCTCTCCGTGAAGCTCACCAAGGTGGTCGTCCTCGCCGGAGCGCCTGCGGACGCCGCATCGAAGTTCGGTGGCGCCGTCGATCCCGCGCGCAAGCCCTCCATCGTCTATCCGAACGACGGCGTGATGGTGCCGCCGAACATGAACGAGCTCGAGTTCCACTACCGCGCAGGCAGCGGAAACGATCTCTTCGAGCTCGGCGTGAAGGGCGATCTCCTCGACCTGCGCGTGTACTTCGGCTGCACGGCGCTCGGCGACGGGTGCGGGTGGGTCCCCTCGCCTGCCGTGTGGGGCATGCTCTCGTCGGCGGGCCGCGGACAGGATCCGCTCACGTACGTGCTTCGCGGGACGAGCAGCGCGGGTGGAAGCGTCGGCGCGTCCTCCTCGCAGACCATCGCCTTCGGCGAAGAGGACATCCTCGGCGGTCTCTATTACTGGAACGCCGGAGCCGGCGCGACGATGCGCTACGAGTTCGGCGTCAGCGGGCAGAAGGCCGAGACGTACATGAACGCAGCGAAGGCCGGCGCGCTCACCTGCGTGGGCTGCCACGTTCTCTCGCGCGACGGCGAGCGCATTTCGGTCGGCCTCGATATGCCCGCGCCGGCGGCCTACAAGGTCTACGCCGTCGACTCGAAGTCCATGGTGTTCGGCCAGGGCGGTTCCATGGGCGGAAGCGGAGCGAACTTCTTCACGTTCTCTCCCGACAAGTCGCAAATCATGGTGTCGAACGGAGTCAACCTCTCCCTTCGCGACGCGACCACGGGCGCCGCCATCCAGGAGAAGGTGACCGACGGAGCGATGCCCGACTGGTCGCCCGACGGCGCGAACATCGTCTTCGCACGCCCGAAGCAGGCCGTGCCCTGCATCGGCTTCATCTGCAGTTCGACGGGGGTCGTCGAGGCCTCGCTCCAGGTCCTCACGAAGGTCGGATCCGGGTGGAGCGCGCCGACCGAGCTCGTTCCGACGACCGGCCAGAACAACTACTACCCGAGCTACTCGCCCGACGGCGGCTGGGTACTCTTCAATCGAGCCTCGATCGGCAAGACCGCCGATGACAAGGTCAAAGGCTCGTACGACGCGCCGGACGCTTCGCTCGCGGTCGTGTCGCGGTCGGGCGGAGCGGTGCTGCCGCTCGCCAACGCGGGCTCGCCCAACGGCGACTCGTGGCCGAAGTGGATGCAGCGTGATCAAAACTATCGGGGCAAGAAGCTGATGTGGCTCACCTTCTCGAGCCGCCGCGCTTACGGCCTCCGCAAGGGTGTGGGCGACAATGCCCAGATCTGGATGGCGGCCTTCGACCCCGAGGCGGCGGCGCAGGGCAAAGATCCCTCGCTCTCCGCCTTCTGGCTTCCCTTCCAGGAGCTTTCGAGCGGCAACCACATCGCGCAATGGGTGACGCGTGTCGCTCGGAAGGGTTGCGTCGACGGCTCGGTGTGCGAGGGCGGCGAGGCCTGCAAGAACGGCGTCTGCGTCCCCGTCATCAAGTGACTCGATCGGCTGACCTTGCCATGCTCTGACCGCTCTTTTTTTTTGCGGGCACGTGTAGGATCGCGGTAGCGCCCGCTTGGGCGCCTCGCGGGCCTAGATCGTCGCATGAGGAGGAGGTCAGGAAGGCTCGCGTGCGCGTTGACGGCGCTCCTCATCGCGAGGACGGCGGCGGCGACGGAGCGCACGACGTTCGGGCCAGCGACCGTCGACGTGACGATCGGGTCGTCCGACGATCCGCATTGCCCCACAGAAACAGCGTTTCTCGACGCGGTGCGCGCTTCGCTGGCCGCAGCTCCAGGTGAAGAGCCTCCGCCCGCGGCGCGCTTCGATATCGACGTCACCAGCACACCCGAAGGTGCAATTGGGCATCTCGTGTCGCGCCCCGAAGGCGGCGAAACGAGCTTCGAACGTTCGGTCCGTGGAGCGACCTGTCGAGAAGCGGCCGAAGCGATCGCTCTCGTCCTCGTCACGAGCATCCACCCTCTTGCGGCGCCCGTCGATCTCTCGTCTACCCCCGAGCCGCCCCCTGCCCCACCTCCCCCACCTCCCCAACCACCGCAGACGCCCGCCAAGCGGCCCGCGCCGAAGCCGCCCGTCCACGAAGGTCCGGTCGTCTTTGGTCTTCGCGCGTCGGCAGGGATGCTGGTCGGGATTCAACCCGGGGTGACCGGCGGCATCGATCTCGAAGGGGTCGCCCGACTTCGCCGCGCCCCGGTCGAACTCCGACTGGGCGGCGGGGTGTACCTCCCCACCGACAAGACCGTCGCGGGCGGTACGGTCGAGTTCTGGGACGTGCGGCCGAGGGCGGACGTATGCGTCTCCCCCGAACCGGCGCCGGGTTCGCGTTCGGTCACCCTCGTCTTCGGCGGCTGCGGCGGAGCTAGCGTCGACGTCGTCTTCACGAAAGCGCGGGATTTCCAGCTCGTCGCGAGCACGACGACCGTCATCCCGAGCCTGACGGTCGGAGGGTTCGGCGGGGTGGCGTTCGGCCCCAAACGAAGGTTTCGGGCGGGCGTCGAGGGGGAGCTAGGATTTCCCTTGGCGCCGGCGACGTGGAACGTGATCTCCCTCGGGGAGGTTCATCGCACCTCGCCCGTCACCGTGCGGCCGGCCGGTTTCTTCGCCGTGCACTTTCCGTGATCATCTGAAGACGCCCCATCGATGACACAAGCGTGGTGGCACTACGCTCGCTTCCGTCTCGCGCCCTCGGCGAGACACTTCTCACGCGAGCCGCTCGAAACGAGCGGAAGGTCGCGGCCGTGACCGACGAAGTCGACGAGCCGGCGGCGAGTGGCGTCCAGGTCACGGCCGAGCGCGAGCTTCGTGAACCGCGCGAGGCCCTCGAAGAGCTGAGCTCGTCCGTCTTTCGGGTTTTGCGCCGACTCGGCGTGCAGCCCAACGAGCTCGAAGACGGCATCCAGAGCGTGCTCATGCAGATCTGGGGTCGCTGGGCAGTCCTCGGAAAGCTGCCTTCCGACGAGCTCCGCGCCTACGCTTGCACGGTCGCAAGCGGCGTTGCCATCGACTTCTCGCGGCGACGTGGACGCGTTCAGGCCCACACGGGCACGCTCGAAATCGAACCCGTTCTCGACGAACCGGGCCCCGACGTCGCGGTCGATCAGAAGCGCGCGCTCGAGATGCTCGACACCATCCTTCGAGCGATGCCGGAGGAGCGTCGCATCGTCTTCGTCCTCTACGAAATCGAGGAGCTTGGAGTGCACGAGATTGCCAGCCGACTCGACGTACCGGTCGGCACCATCGCTTCGCGCCTGCGCAAGGCGCGTGAGGAGTACGAACGCGCCGTCGTCCGTTTGCGCGCCGCTCAGGCCTTTCCGGGAGGACGACGATGAGCGACTCGAAGGTCCCGCGACGCCTCCTCGACTCCGCGGATTCGTCGGATCCGCTCGGCCGGTCGCTACTCTCTGCTGCGCGCGGGGATCGTCTTGCACCGAAGCACGCGTCAGCGCTCGTCTCCGCCGTGCTCGCATCGTCGGCCGCAACGAGCGCCGCGAGCAGCGAAGCTCCGTCGAAGCGGATTGAACCGCCGGCAGCCACGTCGACTGGCACGTTCCTGAAGCTCGCCGCTCTCACGGTGACGGCGGGCAGCCTCGCCTTCGTCGTGATGAACGCTTCGAGCCCCGTCGCGACGACTACCCCTGCCCCGACGCTGACAGCCCCCATCGCGGCGCCGGCCGCAACGGCCGTGGAAGCGCCGCCGTCGCCCAGCTCCAAGGACGAGCCGACGATCTCGGTCACCGATCTGCCGACCGCCGTGCCATCCGCCGCCCCACCGTCGAAGGTCGTTCGCGACAACGCTTCACCGGCCGCGGCGACCACTGCATCGCCGAAGATCGAAGAACCTGCATCGATCGAAGCCGAGCTCGCCGCGCTGCGCGAAGCGCGGACGCTCCTCCGCGAAGGCAAGGCCGACGAGGCCCGAAACGTCCTCGATGCGTACACCAAGCGCTTCCCTCACGGCACCCTCGTGCCTGAGGCAGACGCGCTCGCGATCGAAGCCGCCGTCGCCGGTGGCCACTCGCAGGAAGCCCGCGCGCTCGCCGATGCCTTCTTGGCGAAGCATCCGACGAGCCCGCAAGCGCCACGCGTCCGAATCCTTCGAGAGCGTCTGGAAGCACGATGAAGAAGACCTTGGGAACCCTCGCGGGGGCGACGCTCGTCGCGCTCGTTGCACTAGTGGCGTGCGCTCAAAGCACGGACGTCGCCGCGACCGATTCGTCGGCCATCGTCTCGCCCTGCAAAGAAGACTGCTCGAAGGCCATCGCCAACGACTGCTTCGTGGGCGTTTGCGACACGGCGACAGGTTCATGCAAAATACAACCAGCCACGGACGGCACCGAATGCGACGACGGATTCTTCTGCACCGTCGGAGAGACCTGCAAAGCGGGTGTCTGCGGAAACGGCAAGCCGAATCCGTGCGGTTCGAACGACTGCCTAACGGGCATCTGCAACGAAGACCAGGATCGCTGTCAGCTCATCGCTCGCCCCGACGAGACGCCGTGCTCCGTTCCCGACAATCTCTGCGTCGTCGGCGCCGCCTGCAAAGCCGGTGAATGCGTCGGGACGCCGAAGAGCTGTGATTTCGACCCGAACATCGACGAATGCCACGTCGGCGCGTGCAACCCGAAGACGGGCGCGTGCGAGCTCTCGCCCGGCAACGATGGCGAACCGTGCCACGGCAACGGCTTCTGCTTCCACAACCAGACCTGCCTGCATGGCACATGCGTCGGCGGACAGAGCACGGCCAACTGGTGGTACTCGACCGACAAGAGCGTGTGTCACATCCTCTCGTGCGATCCCAAAGATGGTTCGCGCGTCGAGAAGACGGTTCCCGTCGGCGGTGAATGCGTTCCGACAACGGCGAGCGGCGCGAATCTCGAGTGCATGACCGGCCTTTGCCGCGACGGCAACATCTGCGACACCGTCATCAAGACCGGTGCCCCGTGCACCACGGCCGCCGACGATTGCACGGTCGGCACGTGCGCGGAGAACGGCTCATGCGCGCCGACCGCCACGAACGAAGGCGCGGCGTGTGACACGCGCGACTTCTGCACGATGGCATCGACCTGCCATCAAGGCACGTGTAGCGGCGTGCTCAAGAGCGGCGTGACCGTCTACTACAAGACCGATTTCAGCGCCGGTTTCGCGGGATGGACGCCGAAAGACGAGATGCACTCGCCGTGGGCCGTGAGGCCCGCCACGTCGATCGAGCGGCAGCAGAACGGATTCGAGCCCGAGCGTGACCATTCGCCGTCGCCAGATGGCAACATGCTCCTCTGCAAACAGTGCCAGCCCGGCACCTACGCCGATTCACCGCCGATCGACCTGGAGGGGGCCTCGGACAGGGTGTGGCTCACGTTGTGGCGTGCGGTCAAGCACGTAAACGACAGCTCGGCCTACGTCTCGGTGTTCGATGGCACGAAGTGGCGCGTCGTCTGGAGCACGCCCTTCGGCGACGCCTCGCAAGACTTCACCTGGTACCCCATCACCGTCGACGTAACGCGGTTCAAAAACGCGAACTTCAAGATTCGCGTGGGCATCGACGTCGGCGATCCCCAGCAGAACAATTATGGAACGTCCTTCTTCGTCGACGACGTCATCGTCGCCAGCCAGTCATGCGCACCGCCCGGAACGGCGCAGGGAGGCTCGAATGGCGGGAACTGAATGGCTTCGCCGCGCACTCTTCCTGGCTCCGCTGCTGAGCGTCGCGCTGGCATGCAGTAGCTCCGATCGCTCGTTCGACAACGGCGAGACGCAAACGCTGGGCGATGCCAGCACGCCGAAACCCGATGCCACGATCCAAGCGTGCACGGGGACGTCTCTCGGCGCGAGCCATCGCCCGCTCGATCTGTTCATCCTGCTCGACCGCTCACTCAGCATGGACGGCGCGCCGTGGGACGCCGCTCGGGGTGCACTCGAGGACTTCTTCGCGAACCCGCAAGTCTCGGACGTCCAGGCCGCTCTCAACTACTTCCCGAACGACGGGGACACGAATGTCTCCACATGCGTGCTCGACTTCTATCGGCAGTTCGCCGTCGGGCTCGGACCGCTCCCTGCGCATGCGCCCGAGCTCGCCGCTTCGCTCGATCGGACGAATGGGAAAGGCAACGGCACGCCCACCGCAGCCGCGCTTCGCGGGGCCTTGGAAACTGCGGTCGACTACAAGCGCACGCACGCGGATCGGACGGTGGCCCTCGTGCTCGTATCCGACGGCGTACCGACGACCTGCACGCCGGATCCTTCGGTGCTCGCGGCCATGGCGCAAAGCGCGAATACCGAATACGGCACACTGACGTTCGCCATCGGAATCGGTATCGAGCCTGTCGGACTGATGAATAACATCGCGAAGGCGGGCGGCACGGGGCAGGCACTCAACGTGAACAATCCGTCGGAGCTCACCGTGCAGCTGCGCCGAGCGCAAGCAAACGCCGTGGGCTGTGAATTCGTGATTCCGAAGACTGCACCGGGCGGCGGTGTTGTCGATCCGTCACTCGTGAACGTCGTCGTCACCGATGGCGACGTTCCGCGCAACTTGCCGAAGACAGGCGAGCGCGCGACCTGCGCCAATCGTGAGGGTTGGTATTACGACAATCCCACGACACCGACGACGGTTCGCCTCTGCCCGGCTTCGTGCGATCTCCTCGTCGCCGGCAAGGAACCGAAAATCGACGTGACGTTCGGCTGCCAGACGGAGGGCCCGCGCTGATGAACGCCTCTTCCTTCTGGCGAACCGTGTGCTCGAAACGCTCGGTGTTGGCCGCGGCATGTGCGGTGGTGGTCGGCGTTCTCGCGCCTGCCTGCAGCAGCGATTCGTCCGACACCGCCCCTATACGCGAGACGTTCGCGACGTGCACGGCAGACTGCTCTGCGATTCCGGCCCCTGCTTGCCATACTTCGCAGTGCAACCTCCAAACCGGTCAATGCGAGATCGTCCCGGTCGATTCTGCCCCCTGTGACGACGGCCTATTCTGCACCGTCAACGACCACTGCGCGGCCGGCCAATGCGTGGGCGATCCCAATCGGTGCGGACTCGACGCTCCTACGTGCAAGACGATCGCTTGCAATGAGTCCGAGCGTACCTGCTCGATTGCCAGCGAGATCGACGGCGTCTACTGCCAAGCGACCGAAGCGTGCAGCGTCTTCGCGACGTGCCAGAAGGGTGCTTGCGTGGCGGAGCCCAAGACGTGCTCCTTCACCGAGGCTCCCACGTGTCAGGTTGCAAAGTGCAATCCCACCACGGGCGCGTGCGATTCCTTCGATCCTGCGCCCGACGGTACGCCGTGCGACGCCGATCCCTGCACCGTCAACGCGACATGCAAAGGTGGCAAGTGCCAGGGCGGCGGCCCGCGCAACTGCAGGGATTGGAGTGACGAGTGCAACGTGGGCAAGTGCGACGCCGCTCATGCCGGTTGCTATCGCGCGCCCGCCAACACCGGAAATGCGTGCGCGAAGGCTGACGCCTGCAACAAGGGCGTCTGCGACGACAAGGGCAGCTGCGTGCTCACCGCCAAGAACGAAGGCGGCGTGTGCAACGACGGCAACTCGTGCACGACGAACGACCTCTGCACGAGCGGCAAGTGCCAGGGCAGCGGCTCCGGGGTCCTCCTCGCGGACTCGTTCGCCAGCAACGCAAACGGTTGGACCATGGACGCACCGTGGGCCATCAGCAGCCCGCATGCGGCGTCGCTCTGGTGCCAGGCCTTCGACGATCACACGGGGTTCGGCGATAGCGGACTTGCCTCGACATCACTTTGGGGTGACGACGGCACGCAACCACGCGACTTCGCCTGGCTGACCAGTCCGGCGGTCGACGCCAGCGCGTCGAGCACGCTCAACCTCTCCTTCTACCAGCTCTTCGAGTGGCTCACGCCGCCGTGGCAGCAAGCCGTGATGGAAGTTTGGAACGGCACGGCTTGGGTGCGCGTCTGGGAAAACCAGGATTCGACCTTCAAATGCGTCGACATGATCACGTACGAGCAGGTCTGGAAGCACGTCACCATCGACCTCACCGCTTACAGGAATTCGATGTTGCGCGTGCGCTTCGGCCTGGCCGTGAAGGTGGCGGCCGCCAAGGCTGGCTGGTCCATCGACGACCTTTCGATTACGAGCACGTCGTGTCCGTGATGGTGACCAAGATGCGATCTTCGTCTTCCTACAAATCGCTGTGCCTCGCGCTATTCACGGGCAGTCTCGTCGCCGTTACCGGCTACGGTTGCAGCAACGACTCGCTCCAGAAGTTCGACACGAATAACGGGAGCTCTATTTCGACGGACGGCGGGGTGGACGCCTCGGCGAGCGCAACGTGCGCCGAGAGCGGTCAAAAGGCAAAGACCCTCCCGCTCGACATCGTGTTCCTCCTCGATCGCTCGCTCTACATGAAGGGCGACAAGTGGAATGCGGCTTCCCACGCCCTCCTCGACTTCATCAGCCGCGGATTTCCTGCCCCAACGCAGGTGGCGCTGACGCTCGTCCCCTACACGGCCCCCGAGGACGTTTGGGGTGATCAGACGGGAGCGAACATCGACTTCTGCCAATATCGCGTTTATCAAAACTTCGTCGTCCCCATGGCGGACGTCTCCGTCCAGCGAGCTCCGGTCGAATCTGCCATCGCCAACGCGCTGCTCTCGGCAGGCTTTGGCTACGGACGCACGAGCCCGATCTACGCGTCGCTCCAGGGGACGTACTTTGCGGCAACCAAAGCTCAAGCCGAGAACCCGGATCACCAGGTCGTCGTAGTCTATGTCGGCAACGGCGCTCCGTTACCCTGTAACGAATACGGGTCGAACACGACGAATTCCGCGGCTATCGCGGCGCTCGCAGACTCCGCACTTCGGTACAACGGCGTGCGCACCTTTGCCGTCGCGCTCGACGATCAGAACTTCGGACTCATGTCCGAGATCGCGAAAGCCGGTGGCGGCGCGGCGTTCAAACCGTCCAACACCACCAGCGCCGGCATGCTCGACGCCATGCTCGAAGTCACGAAGGGCGCGCTCGATTGCGCGTACGCGCTCCCCGTGGCGCCGGCCGGAAGGACGCTCGATCCGTCCACGCTGAGCGTCGAGATCACTTCCGCCACGGGCGATCGAAGCGTCATCCCCGCCGTGACCCAACCGGCCTGCGACGCGGCCGGCGGTTGGTTCTACGACAACGCAGCCAAGCCAACGAAGGTCATTTTCTGCCCCCAGACCTGCAACACTTTGCGCGACACGATCTCTCCACGCGTGGAGCTCGTCGTTGGCTGCAACAGCACGGTGTTCTGAGCCATGATCTCGATGAACCAAAGCCAGACCCCGTCGCGCAGGCTGGGTGCGAGAGTCCTCTTCCCGCTGGCGGCCTGCAGCGCGCTCCTTCTCGCCATGACCGCCAGCGCGTGTTCGAGCGACAGCACGCCAGATGACACGCATCCCGCCGCCGCAGACGCTTCCTCGAGCGCGGATGGGGGCGGTGACACGTGCCCCTCCGATCATCTGTATTGCGGGACGGAATGCGTCGACCTCAAAAGCGACCACGACCACTGCGGAAGCTGCACCACGGTGTGTGCTGCCGACCGATTCTGTCGAGGCGCGCGGTGCCGAACCTGCGAAGAAGACGGCCTCAAGAACTGCAATGGCCAATGCTCCGACTTGCTTTCGGATTCGAAGAACTGCGGTACTTGCGGCAACGCCTGCAGCGCGGCCGAGCAGTGCCGAAATGGCAATTGCGTCAATCCATGTCCGGAAGGCCAACTCTCGTGTAGCGACAAGTGCATCGATCCGACGGTCGACGCACAGAACTGCGGCTCGTGCGGACACGTCTGCCCGGCCGGACAGACATGCAACGCGAGCGCCTGCACCTGCGCGGACACGAACCTCGTTTCGTGCGACGGCATTTGTCTGAATCCGAAAAAGGAAAAGAACCACTGCGGGGCGACCCCGGGGTGTGGATTCAACACCGGATGGAGTGGGTCGGCCTGCCTGGCCAATGGATACTGCTCGGAAGGCAATTGCCACCTTTGCCAAGCATGGACCAAGACGTGGACGTTCCAACGGACGCCGATCAGCAACCAGGCAGGTCTTCGGGCGGCGGTCGCCGACTTCAACAACGACACGAAGCTCGACGTTGCGGTGCTCGACCTCGCGAATGCGAAGTTGGACATCCTTCTCGGCAACGGTGATGGAACATTCCGCGCAGGCACTTCGTTTGCGGTCGGGAGCTCCCCCATTCAACTCGTCGTGCTGGACTACGACGGCGACGGGAAGAAGGATCTGGCGGTCGGCAATCGCCGACTCACCGCGCCCCCCGCGTTCGACTACCTCGTCGTCTACCATGGAAACGGTGATGGAACGTTCGCCGCTGGCGCGAGCATCGATCGCGAGACCGCCGTGGAGTCGTTGGCGGCCGGTGACATCGACGGCGACGGGCGTGACGACCTCCTAGCAACGGGCGGCGATTGGGGGGCCGAAGACGTGCGGGTTTACGTCGCGAAGGCCAACGGCGCGTTCGCGCTCGGCGCCAATTTCGCGAAACAGCTGACGGACATCAACAGCAGCGCCTCCGTAACCGACCTCGCCATCACCGACGTCGATGGAGACGGTCACGCCGATTTCGTTTTCTCCCCGACGACCATTCTGTTCGGCAAAGGCGACGGCACGTTCGGCGACTCATGGAGCGCGCCGATAGGCATCGGTGGCTACGATCGCTTCGTGATTGCAGACTTCAACGGCGACGGCAAAAGAGACGTCTTCTGGCGTGGATCGGGAGTCGCCAACCAGTGGTGGCTCGCGCCCGGCGACGGGGGTCGGACGTGGAAGTATCCGTCACTCGTCCTCTTCAGCGGCTCCTTCAACGTGACCCTCGCGGACGTCACGGGCGACGGCATCCGCGATCTCGTCGGAGTTGGCGGCGGCTATCCTTCGCATCTCTACGTGCGAGGCGGCCGTGGTGACGGCACGTTCGTCGCCGAGGAGCAATACGACTTTTCTACCGACGTCGCCGGCGTGTACCTGACGACGGCCGACCTCGACGGCAACGGGATCACGGACATCATCTCGAGCTCCTACGATTCAGTCATCGTTCTTACCGGACAGAAGTCCGCGCGCCCCGAGTGCCAATGATGCGTTCCTATCCCCTCCGTCGCGGACTCGCATGTGCACTGGCATTGTTCGCCGCTGCATCTCTCGCCTCCGCGTGCAGCAGCGACGCCGCCGTTCAACCGTCGTGCACGGGTCCGAACTGCGCGAACACTTGTGAAGCCGGTAAGACCGCATGCGGATCGAGCTGCATCGACACCGCGACGGATCGACTCAACTGCGGCGCGTGCGGAAAGACGTGCGGCGAATCCGAGACGTGCACGGCCGGCGAATGCACATGCAGCGCGGGTCTCGCCACGTGCGACGGTCCGAACGGGCGAACTTGCGCGAACGTGCGCTCCGACGCTGCGAATTGTGGCTCGTGCGGCCACGCTTGCAACGGTGACGAGACGTGCTTCGGTGGAAGCTGCGTCTGCCCCGGAGCCTCGATCACCTGCGGAGGGGTCTGCACCGATCCGCAGACCAACAAGAACCACTGCGGGGCAACCGAGGGCTGCGGAGAAGGCCGGGGCTCGGCGGGCGTCGCATGCCGACCCGACTTCTACTGCACGAGCGGCGCATGCATGGCGTGCGCGTCGTGGACGAATGACCACGACGTCGCCACGGGTCCCAAGCCCGTGGGAATCACCACCGCCGACCTGAACGGCGATGGCAAAGTCGACATGCTCGTGCGTACGTCGGTCAGCCTCGACGTCTTTCGCGGCAACGGTGACGGCACCTTCGAGTTGATTCAACGCGTCGCCGGGACAGGCATGAATGCGGCCGACATTGGCGTCGCGGACTTCGACGGCGACGGCAAGCTCGATGTCGCCGTCGCAGGGCCGGACACCGCAAATCCCGGGGCCCTCGCGACCCTCGTTCTCTTTGGATTCGGCGACGGCACGTTCGCCCCGACTCTGACGAGTCTGTCTCGGCCCGTCGTCCAGAACAGAACTGCCTATGCGAGCGGCCTTGCGACGGCGGACGTGAACAACGACGGCAAAGTCGACATCGTCGTAAGCGACCCGTTTCTCCCCGGCTATGCCGTCATTCTCAATCAGGGAAATCGCAACTTCGCACCACCGGTCAACGTCATGAGCGGCTCGGTCGCTCCGATGTATGCCGATCCGGTCGATCTCGACGGTGACGGCAAGCTCGATCTCGTCATCGCCAACAATACGGCGCTCTACTACTCGGACGACCCGTCGAAGATGGAGATTTTCCACGGCAACGGTGACGGCACGTTCGAAAAGCGCCAATCGTACGTGAGCGGCCCCGCCGGCTATTCCGTAGCCGTCGCCGATCTCGATGGCGACGGGAGGCTCGACATCGTCACGGTCGATTGGTCGAGCGCCCAGGTGTTCCGAGGACAGGCCGACGGCACGTTCAAAGGCGGCTCCAAACTCTACGTGCCCGTCGGCACCGCAACGGTCATCGCCAAAGACCTGAACGGCGACAAGATCGTGGATCTCATCTTCGCCGGAGGACGCTCCAAGGCCGACCAGAGCACGAAGTCGTTCGAAGTTCGCATTGGCAGTGGTGACGGCAGCTACTTTCCGCCCGTCATCCTTCCCGGCGGCACGGGCGGACTCACGGTTGCCGACGTCGACGGCGACGGACGGCAGGACATCCTCGCCGTCGATCTGCCGAACAACCAAGTCAAAGTGTACCTCGGAGCTTCCCGCTCCGAGTGCCACTGATTCTCTCGAACGAAGGACTCACGATGTCGCGTGCGTGGATGCAACGAGCCAAGCTCTTCGTGCTGGCGGCGGCGCTCGGCGTGCCTTTCGCCGCAGCCTGCGCCGCCAGCAACGCCGATTCGAATACGAGCGACGGCGGAACAGTTTCGACCGGTACGGACGCCAGCACCAGCGCTGACGGCGCCGTCGTGTGCACCGGATCGGTAGGCGAGGGAGTGCCGGCTCTTCAAACGGTCTGCGGAGGCGTGTGCGTCTCGTACGCCACCGATCCGAAGAACTGCGGAGGCTGCGGCAACGTCTGCCCCGAAGGCACGGTGTGCGCTTGGGGCCACTGCGGGAAGAACTGTCCGATCGGCCAGGTCCCGTGCGGCCAGACCTGTTCGACCCTCGCCTTCGATTCCGACAACTGCGGATCGTGTGGAACACAGTGCGCGAAGGGCCTCAGCTGCCACAACGGCTCTTGCGGTTGTGCAACCGGCCTCACCTACTGCAACAGCGCCTGCGTCGACAGGAAGAAGGACCCGAGCAATTGTGGAGCCTGCGGCAACGTATGCGCCCCTGGTGCGCGCTGCGTCGACGGTGCATGCGAGGCATGCCCCGCTGGACAGGACATATGCAATCCTGGTCCGTCGGCACGATGCTCGGACTTCAAGACAAGCCCCGTCGACTGCGGGAGCTGCGACAACGCTTGCGAAGCCGATGAAATCTGCTCGAACGGCACGTGCAGCTGCGGCCCTGCCCTCACGAAATGCGGCACTGCCTGCGTGAATACGAAGTTCGACGCCGCGAACTGCGGAGCGTGCGGCAACTCCTGCAGCAGCGGGAAATGCCAGAATGGACAATGCAACTAATCGCGATTCGAGAACGGCAGACCTGACAGCACGCTGACGCAACGAGCCATCCGGCCGACAGTCGCGAGGATGACGAGGCCGTGGCATCATCGATGCCATGCCGCTGAAGCTTGCTCCGCAACGGGTCAGCGCCGAGCGCAAGGGAGACGTCTGGTATCTCTCGTCCCCGCAGGAACTCCACGAACCGCCGCGGCGGCTGGGAGATCTCCTCCGGCGCGCGGCGGCAAGGGCGCCCGAGCGAGATTTTCTCGTCGAGCGTCGGACGGGAGTTCTTCACCGAACGACGTGGAAGCAGGCGCTCGAGGCGGCCGAAGGAATCGCGGACTGGCTGGTTCGAGAGCAACCACGTGACGTGCGGGTGGCTTCGCTCTCGGGCAACTCCGTCGACCTGGCGCTGCTCATGCTTGGCTGCCACCTCGCCGGGGTGCCGTTCGTGCCCATCTCTCCGGCGTATTCTCTGCTCTCGCAGGACTTCGCGAAGCTTCGCGTCGTGCTCGATGTGGTGAAACCTGGCGTGGTGTTCGTCGATCGCCCTGAGTCGTTCGAGCGGGCCATCGAAAGGTCTGGGCTTCGCGAACGAGCCACGCTTCTTCACGATCTACGGCCGCTCGCTTCTCGTCGCGCCGGCGGCGAGCTACGCGTACGTGAGTCCGAGATCCAGCCCGACGACGTGGCGAAGATCCTCTTCACCTCGGGCTCGACGGGATTCCCGAAAGGCGTCCTCAATACCCATCGGATGCTCTGCTCGAATCAGCAGATGATCGCGCAATGCTGGCCGTTCCTCTCCGAGGGACAGCCGCCGGTACTCGTCGACTGGCTGCCGTGGAGCCACACCTTCGGCGGCAATCACGACTTCAACATGGTGCTCTTCCACGGCGGGACGTTGCTCGTCGACGAAGGACGCCCCACCCCGGCGGGGATCGATGCGACGGTCGCCAACCTGCGTGAGCTCCCGCCGACCCTCTATTTCAACGTACCCGCGGGATATGCCGCGCTGGTTCCGAAGCTCGAATCGGACGACGCCTTCGCACGTGCGTTCTTCCAGCGCCTCGACGTCATGTTCTATGCCGCGGCGGCGCTTCCGCCCGATCTCTGGAAGCGCCTCACCACGCTGGCCGCGAAGTGGAGCGAACGCGAGGTCTTCATGACCACGGCGTGGGGTTCGACCGAGACGTCACCCATGGCGACGTCGACGCATTTCCACGTTCCTTCGGCGGGGAACATCGGACTTCCGGCGCCCGGCGTGACGCTGAAGCTCGTTCCGAGCGGCAACAAGGTCGAGGTGCGCGTGAAGGGCCCCAGCGTGATGCCCGGCTACCTCGACGAACCGGACCTTACGCGAGCCGCCTTCGATGACGAGGGCTTCTATCTCATGGGCGACGCGGTGAAGTTCGTCGATCCCGAACGGCCGGAGGCGGGGATCGCCTTCGATGGACGCGTGGCAGAAGACTTCAAGCTGTCGAGCGGAACGTGGGTGAGCGTCACGCACGTGCGCACGGGCGTCGTGGCAAAAGCCGGCGGGCTCCTGACGGACGTGGTCGTGTGCGGGCACGATCGTGAGTCGCTCGGACTGCTCGCGTGGCCCAGCATCGTCGGCTGTCGTGCAGTGGTCGGAGGAGAACGCGCCCTCGGCGAGCTCTCGACGTCGGAGACCATCCTGCGTCGCGTCCACGAGGTTCTTGCAGCGTGGAATGCCGACAATCCCGGCGGCTCGATGAAGATCGTACGCGTGCTGCTCTTGAGTGAACCGCCCAGCAGCGACGCCGGCGAGATCACCGACAAGGGCTACACGAACCAGCACGCGTGTCTCGAACGGCGCCGCGCCGACGTCGAGGAGCTCTTCGCGGATCCGCCTTCGACGCGCGTCCTGGTCCTCGGCTGAGCACGAAAGAGGGACCCGATGTCCCGCGCGGGACTCGTGGCCACACGTGTTGCCACTCGTGTCCCGGTCCGAGATCGCGCGCCATCGTGCATCGAATCGCTACGGACGCGCTCTCGAGCCTGACGCGATCGACCTAAAATCCAGGGGCGCGGAGCACGTGCGCGCTCGTGAAACGAACACGCGAGACGAGTCGGCACGCGCGTTGCGATGGGCCCTCGACCGCGACGTCGCCGACTCGCACGGCGGCCATCGCTGGGTGCCGATCGCTGCAGCGCCGGACGCATCGATTGCACGCGACTCCAGACGTGCGAACCGACCCATCCAGAAAAGGTGACCTCATGAGCCGAAACCTCCACAGTCTCGCCGTTGCTTCCATCGTCGCCGTCGGCCTCGCGGCGTGTTCGCACGACCGGCCCCAGGACGCGAAGGCGGCCGAAGCGCAATTGAGCAGCGACGAGATGAGAGCCCACCAGACCCAGACCGCGCTCGACCAGAAGCAAGCGGACGAGCAGGTGAAGGCGCAGCAGAGCAGCATGGACGTGGACAAGCGCGCCGAGCTCGAGGCGAAGCAGCGTTCCGAACGCGCCGAACAGCGATCGGACGATCAGCAGATGATCTCGTCGTCGCAGACCAACGTGATGGACAAAGGCGCGGTGCTCGATCAGGAGCGGCGTGACTTCGAGAGCAAGTCGAAGGAACGCATCACGAAGCTCGACGCCAAGGCCAAGGAGCTCAAGGCCAAGTCCGGCAAGCTCACCGCCCAAAAGAAGGCCGATTTCACGACGAATTGGCAGAAGTACGTCGTGCAGAAGGGCGATGCCGATACCAAGGTCGGCAACCTCCCGCGGGTGACGAATGACGGCTGGAACAGCGCGAAGCAGTCGATCGAGACGACCCTCGACTCGCTCGATGCAGCGGTCGACAATCTCGGCAAAGACTTGTAGCCGCGCTCAGTCCTTGGCTTCGAGCGTGGCGTAGAAGTCCCACGCAACGCGCTCGAAGAACGCTCGCGCCGGAGGGCTCTCGAGGAGCAGACGGACGTGGGGCCATAGCAGCTCCGCCAGAGGCTCGAGCTCGGGTCTCTCCGTCACGCCGATGCTCGTCAACCACTCCCCGAGCGTCTTGTCGCCATTCTCCTCGACGAACGCGGTGAGGGCAGCCTGCAGATGCTTGCGGGGCTCTTCGTGGCGAATCACCTCGAGGATGATCGCGTCGGCGGCGCGGTCCGTATCGCCACGCACCTCCTCGGTCACGCCCACCACGACGTCCGCGAGCGTCTGCTCGTAGAAGAAGAGGGCGACGTTCTTGCGAAGGGCCACGAAGGTAGGATCGCTGGTCTTCGAAACCACGAAGTCGGCAATCTTGCCTTTGGCCTTCCGCGAGAAGACGAGAAGGAACTTCCGAATCTCGGGCTCGAGTCGCTTGTCGAATTCGCCACGAATCGCGCCAATCGACTTGATGACGGTGCCCGAGCCGATGGGCATGACGCGCTTCAGGAGCGCGGGCAATCCCCATTCGGCGAAGAAGGGATTCACGCTGTCGTTGAACTCCCGAAGAGCGTCGTAGAGGACGTCGCGCAGGATCTCTTCGGTGGCCTCTTGCTCGATGACGCGGCGGATGAGGGCCTCGGGCACGATGTCGGGCCGCGCGATCAGCGAATCGATCGCCGTGCGCGCCTCGCCCGGAACGTAGGCTCCGAGCTTGACGTCGTGGGTGCGCAGCGAGGCGAGAACGCGACGGTGGATGTCGTGACCGATGGGCGCCCCGAAGCCCTTCACGCCCTTCTCACTCAGGATCTTCACGAGCCCCGAGACGAACACCTCGGGCTGCACCACGTCACGAATGCGCTGCGTGAGAATGTGATCGTAAGCCCCTTCGAAGGAGCGGACGAAGTCACCGTGCGCGCGCTCGTCGGTGAGGCGTTCGGCGAGGAACGCCACGTGACGCGTTCGGAGTGCTGCGATGGTGGCGGCGGGCAGCGTGAGCTCGGTCATGACCCAGAATCACTGACACGAACGCTCGCGTGCGTAAAGTTGGCGCTACAGTAGCGGGCCATGGCCTTCCCCGAGATCACCCCGCTCGAAACGATAACTCTGGAAGACGCCCTTCATGACGGGGTGAGCCGGTCGCGCGTTTGCATCGCCCCCGCCCGCGGCGGCATCGTCACGCGCTTCGACGTCGGCGAGCTCCGTGTTCTCTACCTGGACGAAGCCACGCTGCTCGACCAGACGAAGAACGTTCGCGGCGGAAATCCGGTTCTGTTCCCCTCTCCCGGCCCTCTTGCCGACGACCGGTTCACCTGGAACGGGAGAAGCGGGAGCATGAAGCAGCACGGTATCGCGCGTCTCGAACCGTGGACCGTGGAGGGGGTCAAGGAGCAGGAGGTGACGCTGGTGCTCTCCTCGAACGAGCGCACGCGCGCGGCGTTCCCTTGGGACTTCGAGGTGCGCTTCCGCTACCGGCTCGACGGCCCGAAGCTCCGCATCGAACAGCGCTACAAGAACCAGAGCGCGGCGGAGATGCCTTTCTCGGCAGGGTTTCACCCCTATTTTTACGTGCCGCAAGCCGCGAAGAGCGCCGCGAAGATCCCCACGAAGGCAACGCGCGGCTGGGACAACGTGCAGAAGCGCGAGGTCGAGGTAAAGGCACCCATCGACCTGACGGCCAAAGAAGTCGACCTCCACCTCTTCGACCACGCTCCGCCCGGCGGGTTCGGGAACCGCGCCACGCTCGAGTTCGGGGACGGCTCGAAGGTGATCGTCTCGGCCTCACCCGAGTTCGGTCGCTGGGTGGTGTGGACGCTCGCCGGCAAAGACTTCGTCTGCCTCGAGCCATGGACCTCGCCCGCCAACGCCCTGAATACGGGCGACCACCTCCTCGTGGTGCCGCCCGGCGAGGAGCGCGCGCTCTGGACGGAGTTCGCGCTGCTCTAACGACGACGGGGGGCGCGGCGCAGGTCGTTGAGGACGTGGGCAAAGAACATGATGCCCGCGATGGCGAGGAGGACGATTCCGACGATCTTCGCCGACGAGAGCGCGAGGACGCCCGAGACGGTGAACGACGAGACGACGATGCCCGAAAAGAGGCGGCGACCGAGCCTGTCGGTAGCCGCCGGAAGAGCGGGGTCCTCCGTCTTGATGACCAAGCGCCCAAGCCGGAGATCCTCGAGGACCTCGCGGGCCTGGAGGGGCACGTCGTAGCCCGCGCGCGAGAGCTGTTCGACGCCGCGAATGAGCTCGTTGCCGAGTCGCTGCGGTGAATACCGCTTCTTGAGCAGGTCGACGAAGTAGGGCTGCGCCTCGCCGAAGACGTCGAGCTCGGGATCGAGCTCCTTGGCGATGCCCTCGAGCGTCATCAGCGCTTTGCCGACGAGCATGAAGTCGGGCGGGATCTCGATGCCGTACTTCATCGCGCCCTGCACGAGGTCGCGAATCATGGCCGAGAGGTCGATCTCCTTGAGCGTGCGACCGATGTACTTCTCGGCGAGAAGCGAGACCTCCGCGCGATATTCGCGCATGTCGATCTTCTTCGTGGGCCGGCCGATGGCGAAGAGGGCGTCGGCGACGGCATAGGAGTCCTGGCGCACGGCAGCGACCATGAGATCGATCGTGCGATCGCGGAGCTCGGGGCTGAGGCGCCCGACCATGCCGAGATCGATGAGGCCGATGACGGGCTCGCCCTCCTCGGGCGGCCCCCCTTCGCCGTGCCTACGCATGATGATGACGTTGCCGGGATGAGGATCGGCGTGGAAAAAGCCGTCCTCGAAGACCATCTTGATGACGACGCCGACGGCGTTCTTGGCGACCTTCTTCGTGTCGATGCCGGCCGCCGCGGCCTTGTCGATCTTCACGCCGTCGAAGAACTCGAGCGCGAGGACGTGCTTGCTCGAGGCCTGCTTGTGGACCTTCGGGAACTTCGCGAGCTCGCCTTGCGGAGTGCCTTCGAAGTTCCGCGTGAAGCGTTCGCTGTTCTCGGCCTCGATGGTGAAGTTCAGCTCGGCGGTGATCGAGCGATCGAAGTTCTGAACGAGTCCGATCGGCGAATAGATGCGCGTCTCGGGGATCGTCCGTTCGAGCGCGGCGGCCATCATGTGCAGGAGCTCGAGATCGCGGGCGACGGTCTCACCCACGTTCGGACGCTGCACTTTGACGACCACCTTGGCCTCGCCGTCGGGCGTCGCGAGCGTGGCGCGATGAACCTGTCCGATCGACGCGGTGGCGAGAGGCTTTTCGTCGAACGAGACGAAGAGCTTGTCGAGCGGCTCACCGAGGCTCGACTCGATGACCGCCTTCACTTCTTCGAACGGAACGCTGGGGACGTTGTCCTGCAGCTTGCGGAGCTCGGCGATGACGTCGGCGGGCAGGAGATCGTTGCGGGTCGAGGCGATTTGGCCGAGCTTGATGAACGACGGCCCGAGGTCCTGCAAAACCAGGCGAATGCGTTCCGCCGTGGAGATGCGGTTCTTCTCTTCCTCGCCCTTTTCGAGCTCGTCGCTCGACATCTCGAGGGCGTCGTCGCGAACGCCGGAGACGGGCGGCGCGTCACTCGACTGGCCCTTGGATCGCGGCTTCTTGCCAAAGCCAATACGCGCGACGACTTCGCCGAAGCCATGGCGCACGAGCACGCTCGTGATCTCTCTCACGCGCCCGAGGTCCCGCACTGCCGACACGACCGAAATCACGGGTCGATCCTACCACCTCGTTCCAACAAAATGAGCGAGCACGATTCTCGCCACGATTAGGAAGCCGTGAGGGCAGACGAGGTCCCAAGTCGTGCGAAGCACGACGCGCCGAAGGCGTTCGGGGGAGGCTCGAAACCGGAGGTTTCGAGGGGGACCGGAAGGTCCCCACGAGAACGGGCTAAACGCTGTTCGCGATCGAAGATCGCGAACGGCGGTTTAGCGAACGCGGATGACCGTGCCGGGCTCGAGCTTGGTTGGAAACACGGCCGTCCAGCCCGAGGGCAGGTGCGGACCGGTGAAGGCGAAGAGCCAGCGTGCGTCGAGCGGCGCGAGATTCACGCAGCCATGGCTGTGCACGTGGCCGAAGTCGCGGTGCCAGAACACGCCGTGGAGCGCGATCGCCTTGTCGAAGAACTGCACCCAGGGCACGTCTTCGAGCGCGTAGTGCCTCTCGACGTCGTCCTTGGCGAGGTTGTCCATCTTCGTGGTGAAGATCTTCACCCAGATGCGGTGGACGCCCGGGTTCGTGGCCGTGTCACTCTTCGGAGGGCCCTTGCCGGTCGACACCAGCGTGGCGAAAACGGGCTTCGTGCCCTCATAGGCCACGAGCGTCTGCTGCGCGAGATCGACGTCGATCCAGCGCTCCGAGGCCTTCTCGCCGCCGATTTCGGCAGGAGGCGCGACGAGGCGCGGCCGTGAGAGATCGCGTGCGCGCATCCACTGAGCCGGCGTATCGCCGTCGGCCGAGATGCGGAGCATGGGTTCGCCCTTCGGCGTCGCCGGCGGCTTTTCCTCGTAGACCTTCACGCGCTCGAAGCGAACGCGCGTCCCGGCCGTCTTGTCGGGCTTCTCGGTCGGGTAGACGTTGGCCTTGTCCGCCGAGATCCACGCGAAGTCGGGTGCGTTTCCGTCGAGAAGCTCACCGTGGAAGAGCGAGGGACGCGCAGCCACGAGCTCGCGAAGCGCAATCCAACGCCCCTTCTTCGTCTTAATCCATTTCTCGCCGTGCTCCGCCTTCTCTTCGATGGCGGCGACCGCAAAGCCCTGCTCGAGCTCCTGATCGGGCGCATCGTCGAGCGCGTTGGCGAGGTTCGCGTAGCCGTACGCACCGTCGCCTCCGGCGAAGAAATAGCGATACGGCAGGCCGTCGTCGCCCTGTTGGGTGGGCTCGATCGGCGGAAGCGAGCGCGCGCCGGGGCGTTCGGGCCATACGCCGTCGCCCGAAGGAAGCACCCAAGGTCGAACGCCGAGCAGAAGCGCGGCGGGATCGTCTCCGGAGTAGTCGGCGACGTCGGAACAAATCCACGCCAGTGGGCCGACGTTGAGCCACCGGCCCTGGCACCCGTTCGCACGCCGCGTTCCGTAGAGCGGCAGGCGAGCACCGAGCTGCGCGCTTCCGCGACGCGCTTCGAGCTTGCCCGGCTCGGCATAGATCGCAGCGTCGAGCTTGTTGGGCGCGACCGAGCGCATCCACGTAGGAACGGGAACGTCGCCGGAATCGTTCCAGGGCGGCATCTCGTCGGCGTGGGCCGGCAAGACGCTCACGAGTCCGAGGGCCGCGACTTGGGCCGCGCGCAACCACACGCGAAAGCGGCTCATTCGCCCTGCGGAAGCCTCAGTTTGAACGTTACGCCCTTGCTCGTGGAGTGCACGGTGATGGTGCCGCCGTGCTCTTCCGCGATGCGCCGCGTGATGGCGAGGCCGAGGCCCGTACCGCCCTTCTTGCCGCTCGTGACGAACGACTGGAAGAGGCGATGCTCGATCTCCTTCGGAATGCCCGGGCCGTTGTCCGAGAAGGTGATGACGAGGAACTCGTCGCCGCCCGATTTGTCGCGCGTCACCTTGATGGTGAACTTGCCACCGCGCGGGGCCATGGCCTCGGTGGCGTTGCGCGCGAGGTTATGGATGACGCGGAGGATCTTGCCCTCGTCGAAGCGCGCCGTGCCCTTGTCCGCGAGTTCGATAACGAGCTCCACGCCGGAGCGCGCGAGCTGCGTTTGCAGCTGCTCTTTGACGTCGGCGAAGAACTTCGCGAGGTACACCTTGCGAATGAGAATGCTCTTCTCGCCGCGCGCGAACTCGAGGACGTCGCGCTGCATCGCGCCGATGTGCTCGAACTGCCTGAGCGCCTGATCGGCGTACTCTTCGCGCACCGAGCGCTTGTCGGCAGCGAGCATCATCTGCACGTAGCCACTGATGACCGTGAGGGGCGTCTTGAGATCGTGGATGACGCCCGAGAGGAGGCGGCCGATCGTGGTCAACCGCTCCTCGCGCTCACGCGCTTCACGCGACAGCTGTAGCTGGATGGCGGTGGACGCGTTCGCCGCAATGAGCAGCAAGAGCGCCCGATCTTCTTGGGTGAAGCCCGCCCGCGCCTGCCCGGGCGCCGAGAACGTCTTGTTGTAGAGCGCGATCGCGCCCATCGCTTCGCCGTCTTCGCCCTCGAGCGGAACGGCGATGCAGGCGTGGCAGCGCTCGCCGAGGAGCTTCTCGATCTCCGGGTCGTGGGACGCGTGGCGCTGCGCATCGTTCGTGAAGACGACCTCGCCGTGGGCCATCGCAGCGCCCGTGAAGCCCTTGTCCCCGCGAACCTCGGCGCGAACGAGGCGGCCCTCGTCGCGGCGCATGAAATACAGGTGCGTGCCGCCCGGGCCGTTGGTCTTGAGCGCGAAGGCACCGGCGAACGCTTCGCTCGTGCGGAGCGCCTCGGTGAGCACGCCCGTGAAGAGCTCCTCGAGCGACGTGGCGCGGCCCATCGCGCTCTCGAGGTCGAACAGGAGCTTGAGATCGCGCACGCGATGTTCGAGCTGCTCTTTGATCTCCAGGAGCTCGGTGTTCTTCTGGGTGACCGAGAGAAAGAGCCGCGAGTTGTCGATCGCGATGGCCGCTTGCGTGGCAAGCGAGGTGAGAACCACGGCGTCGTGGTCGGAGAACGATCCGTGCTGCTTGTTCAGCACCTGGATGACGCCGATGGTCCGCCCCATGTGGTTCTTCATCGGAACGGCGAGGATCGACCGCGTGCGGTAGCCCGAGGTCATGTCCCATTCGGGATTGAACCGCGGATCCTCGTAGGGGTCGTTGACCACAATCGGCTTGCCGATCTGCGCGACCTGGCCGGCGATCCCCTGCCCGACCTTGAGGCGGATGGCGCGGACTTCGTCGCCCTGGACAATCCGCGAAACGAGCTCCTTGGTGCGCTCGTCGAGCAAGTAGAGCGTGGCGCGGTCGGCGTCGATGGCCTCGTTGATCTTGTGGAGGATCAGCTCGAGGAGCTGCTCGAGATCGAGCGTGGTGCTCCCGAGCGCGAGACCGACCTCACGGAGCGCCACGCTGATGCGCCGCTCGTGGGCAAGCTCCTCCTCGAGCCGGGCAATTCGGGCCTCCGGCCCGCTCAGCTCCGTGCGGCTCTCGCGGTTTTCGCGGCCCTCGTCTTCGCGGTGGCGACCGCCGGCGGCTCGACGATGGGACGTGAAGCCCACCTCGATCGACGGGGAAGACGCCCGTGCCGACGGCACGGCCGAGCTCCTACCTTCCGGCGAAACCGGCGGCGGACGCTGGGATTTCAGAGCCACGTCTTGATTCTAAACCGTTTTGTGTCCGTTACGGCTCTCGTTCGCGACCCGCCGCGCTACGTCAAAAGGTGGTATAGCGTTGCTTTCTTTTCCAGGTCGCGCTTGCCATGCCCAGAACCCTCATCGTCACCCCGACTTACAACGAGAAAGACAACCTGCCGCGTTTCGTCGACGCGGTGCGTTCCGCGTTCCCGGAAGCGCATCTCATGATCGTCGACGACAATTCGCCGGACGGTACCGGTCGCATGGCGGACGAGATGGCGGCCAAAGACGACCACATCAAGGTCATGCACCGTCCCGGCAAACTCGGGCTGGGAACGGCCTACATCCAGGCGTTCAAGCGTGGTCTCGCCGACGGGTACGACCGCTTCTTCGAGATGGACGCGGACCTGTCACACGACGTGAAGTACCTGCCGGACTTCGTCCGCGCGCTCGATGGCGGCGCCGAGGTCGTCATCGGCTCGAGAAACATCCCCGGCGGCGGCGTCGAGGGTTGGGGTCTTGGGCGTCACTTCATCTCGAAGGGCGGCTCGCTCTACTCGCGCACGATCCTGGGGCTGAACGTGAAGGACCTCACGAGCGGCTACAAGGCGTTCACGCGCCGTGCCCTCGAAGCGATCGACATCGAGAGCATCCACTCGAACGGCTACTCGTTCCAGATCGAGATGACCTACCGCGCGCTGCGCAAGGGCATGCGCGTGAAGGAAGTGCCGATCGTCTTCGTGGACCGCACGGCGGGCGCCTCGAAGATGAGCCGGAAGATCTTCGTCGAAGCCATCGGTGTCGTTTGGCGCCTGCGCGCCGAATCGGCCTTCGGCAAGATCTGACGACCTCACTCGGCCGCGGCCGAAGAACCTGAACCGCGCAGTCCGCGGGAACGGTCGAGACAGATGCGCGCGTAGCCTTCGGCCATACGGCGAACGTCGAAGAGCTCGCGCGCACGTGCGTGAGCGGCGGCGCTCATCGCCGTTCGACGCTCGGAATCGCGCACCAACGTGAAGATGGCTTCGCCGAGCGCACGCGAGTCGCCGCGTTGAACGACGAGGCCCGTCACGCCTTCGGCGATTTGGTCGCGCGCGCCGCCCGCATCGGTTGCCACCACCGGAAGCCCGGCGGCCATCGCTTCGAGCGAGGCGTTCGGACAGCCGCTCGGCTCGGAGATCATCGCGAACAGGTCGAGCTCGGCGAGGAAGCTCGAAGCGTCTCGCTCTCCGCAGAACACGATGGGCAGCCCGCGTGCGCGTGCCACGAGCCCGAGCTCGTACTCTTCGGACCCACGCTCGGCAGCTCCGGCAATCCGGAGCTCGAGGCCCGTGGCATCGAGGTCGTCGACGATGTGTCTCACGGCGTCGATCAGCTCCTCGAGCTTCTTGTCAGGGCTGAGACGTGCCAGCGTGCCGATGACGACGCGGCCTTTGGATTCGGAGCGACGTGCGAGCCGCTCGGGAACGTCGACGCCGTTGGGAACGACGAAGACCTCGGGTTTCAGGGTTTCCGCAGCACGAGCTCGCTCGGCTTCGTACTTCACGATGACCCCTTGGAGTCGCCGCGCGTAGTCGGCTGGCGCGAGGTAGGGCGAGCCGACCCGCGGGTTCTCGAAGTACCGAGCGAGGGAGGCGAAGTACATCTCGCCGGGGCTCACGTCCCAGATCGGAACGTCGAGCAGGAGATCGGCGACGAGCACCTTGTGCTCCGGAATGACGTTCCAGAAGAGAACCGCCTCCGGAGCCCGCAGATCGACGAACGCGGCGACGGCCCGGGCTGTCACGAGAGGATCGACGGCGCCCGCTCGCGGCGCAGCGAAGACCGGAATTCCAGCTCGTTCGAGTTCGGCTCGGCCCTTGGTCGGGAAGTCGCGCTGCTCTTCGATCACGCACGCCGCAACCTTCCGCCCCGACGCTGCCAGCATGGATAGAAGCCGACGCGCGCTGGATTGAGCGCCGCCCGTCGAGAAGTTGTTCGTCACGAGCACGAGACCGCGTCGCTCCGGTTTGGCTGCCTTCGCTTCGACGATGGCGCGCGCCAAGAGATCCGCGTGTCGCGCCGCCATCTTCTTCGCGCTGAAGTCGGGCGCGAGGCCGGTTCCCGCGGGGGCCGCCATCGCCGCCAAGACCGCCACGGCGATGTCCGAAGGGGTCGCGTCGACGGCGACCGTATGCACGGAGGAATGCTTGCGTGCGAGCTCCTCGGCCCCGCTCACGGCGGTGGTGACGAGTTGGCGGCCTGCATCGATCGCCTCGAGGTGCACGAGACTGAGGCCCTCGAAGGCACTCGTAGAGACGACCACGTCGGCGGCGGCATAGAACGGCCGAAGATCGTCCTGGGATCCCAGCAAGTGAATGGCGCCGTCGACTCCGTGACGCTCGGAGGCCGCACGCACCGATTCGGCAACCGCGAGAGCCTCGGGATCCTTTCGCACGGGCTCGCCGACGAGCACGAGATGCGCGTCGCGGCCGCGTGAACGCAGCTCGGCGACGATCGCGGGCAGGAGCTCGAGGCGCTTTTGCGGTCGATGATTGGCGACGGCGAGCAGTATCAAGGCATCCTCGGGCAGGCCGAGCGAGGAGCGCAGGCGTTCACGTGCATCCTGCATGTCCTCGCCGACGACGCTCGGTTGGATGCCGTTCCACACCGTTCGGACGGGGGCTCGATCCCCGAAGGCCGCGGAGAGCTCGTTCGAGACGGCGCGACTGCAGCCGAGGAAGAGGTCGACGTCGCCGGGCGCGATGGCGTCGAGCCGCGCAGGCCAGCCGGCCTTCGAGTTGTGGACGGTCATGACGACAGGAACGCCGCTGGCTCCGAGCGCATGAATCTCGTCGCCATCGAGAAGGTGCGCGTGGACGACGTCGGCGCCACTCACCCGGACGAGCTCGACGAGCGCCTCGATGCGGCCTCGCCGGTCTTTCGCGAGCTCGTGGACGAAGAGCGTGCCTTCGGGGGGCTCGAAGGTGGTGCGCGTGGACCGGTCGAGGACGGCAAGAGTGACGTCGTGCCCGAGACGGCGCAGCTCAGTGACGAGATCGAGGACGACGCGCTCGGCACCGCCGCGATGAAGCGTGGTCACCACCTCGAAGACGTGCATGCGAGCTTGGAACGTGACGTCGAGCGCTGCAATACGAAGCCCCCTCACCTCGCCGCGCGCGACGAGGACGGCGCAGGCGGCGGAGAGCACGTCGGGCGACGAAGCCACGCGCCCTTCGATGGCTTTCGCGAAGTCCGCCGGCGCCTCGACGAACACGCTGTCGATGCGCATCGCCGACGCGCGAACGCGTGTGAGATCGCCGCCCGTCGCGGAGAGTGTCCGCTCCCAGTCGACGTCGCCGAGCGTCGCGCCGATGGCAAGCAGGGGCAGGCCCGTCGCGCTTCGCGGCGGCATGCGAGGCGCAAGGGTCGGGCACGCTCCTGCACGGAGAATCCAGAGCGGGGCGCGAGCGTTGCGAAGCTTCGCCGGAAGCTCGGCGGTGGTGACGATCTCGACGGGGATGCCGACGAAAGCGAGCGCGCGAAGCGTGCGCGCGAGGAGGAACGGCGGCGCGGAGTCGGAGGTGACGACGAGCGCTTGCAGGGCCTCAGTAGGCACGCGGATCACCGAGCGGCGCGGAGTCGTCCCACGAGGTCGTGGCCCCCGAGCCGTCGGCGGAGGACGTGGACGACGTCTCGTGCGTCGACGTGTGACTCGCATTGACCATGTTGACGACGTTGACCACGTTGATTGGCTGGTCATCATTGATCAATGTTGACGACATTGACGACGTCGACGACGTGGACGGCCCACGCGACCCGCGTGCCGGCGGGGGCTGCGCGAACGGCGCGGAGGGACGCTCGCCTGCGCGGTATCCGCCCTGCTGCGTGGCGATGACCTCGAGAATGCGAATCGCCCCGGGCCGACCGCCCGTGTACACGAAGGTCGAAGGCCCGCTGAGCGGCACGACGTCCGAAATCGTCGTTCCCGACACGACGCACTCGTAGCGGACGCGCGTTCCGGCGGCGAGCGAAGGCGCATCCATCCAGAAGCCATCGTCGCCAGGTCTCGTCGAGATCCCGAAGCCCCCCTGCGAGGCGCCGGCCTTCTTGCGAAGCAGCATCCACCCGACGACGGCAGCTGCCGCCGCGAGCGGAGCGCCGATCAGCATGCCTAGCGATCGACTCTCCGCCGGTGGTGCCGCGCTGCCGGACTTGTCCGCAACGACCCCAGACTCGACTCGAGCGGACGCCCCACCGGCCACGGTCAACGCACCCGGCGCACCTCCACCGGTCACGGGTGCGCTTCCCAATGTGGCCGGGCCCGCCGGAGCGAAGTCGCTGCCCTGGCCGAGCGCGCCCGGCATGAGCGCCATCGCGTCGTCCGGCGCAACGATGATACGGAACCCGATCTCCGCGTTGCGCGTCCCGGCCGTGCTCCTGAAGCGCGCCGCACTCCGCGCGCGGTTCGCATCCTTCAGCCACGAGCCTCCACGCAGCACGTGCCGTTCGGGTTCGCCTTGCGGCGCCGTCGTCGACTCCGGATCCGCGGCCGAGCCTTTGCCGTACGGCGCATACACGTCACGGCACCACTCCGCGACGTTGCCCGCCATGTCGAAGAGACCGAAGGGGTTCGCCTTCTTCTGGCCGACGGGATGCGTGGTCCAGATGGAGTTGTTCTTGAACCATCCGGTGCGCGACGCCTCGTCGGCCGTGCTTCCCCCGTACCACGGCGTCGTTGTTCCGCCGCGCGCCGCGTATTCCCACTCGGCCTCCGTCGGAAGGCGAACGCGGCGCCCCGTCTTCGTTCCCACCCACGTCGCAAACGCCGTGGCGTCGGCGTATGTGACGATGACCACGGGGTGGTCGTCCGCCTGGGGAAAGCCGGGGTTTTGCCAGTTGAACTCTTTCTTCTGCGAGAGGCCGTGCCCATCCCATCCGTAGCCGCCGCTCTTTCCCTTCTCGGCTTCGGTGACGTAGTGAGCGTCGCTGACGAACTTCGCGAATTGCACGCGCGTGACGGGAAACTTCCCAATCCAGAATTCGCGGCTGATGGCGACGGGCCGACTCGCTTCATCCGTCTCGCGCCCAGCTTCGCTCGCGGGCGACCCTTCCACGAACGTGCCTTTCGGAACCCGTCGCAATGCGATCGGCGCGCCGGCGACGTCGAGCGTGAGATCGTCGTCCGACCCGAACGCACGCGAGGGCACGATGGTGACCGCGACGATCGCGGCGGTCGCCACGACGAAGCTCGTCGATCCAAAACGAAGATGCCTGCGCACACGGCGTTCGTGCATGCCCACGTTTGTACACTGCCCCGCGGACCCTGCGCACGACTTCGATGGCTCAGCCCTTCCAGGGTGGAGCTAGCGCGTGACCACTCTTATGCTCGGCGCATGTCCAACAAGCTTTCGCTCGAAGAGCACGCCGCGCAGATCCGTCAGGAGCTCAACGTCCCGCGCCAGAGCGACGTCTTCAAGGCCGCCGTCGAGGCCGGTTATCTCGCGGCCGCTGCCGACGGAAATGTCGACGACTCCGAGCGCCAGACGCTCGCGCGCGCCGTCGAGCTCCTCAGCGAAGGCTTCGTTCTCGAGTGGGAGACGGAAGCACTCCTCGAAGAATGCAAAGCTCACTCGACCAAAGACGGCGCCGAGGCACGCGCCCAGAAGGTCGGGGCCGCGCTCAAGGAGCTCGATCAGGCCGAAGCGGGACTGCTCGTCGCCGCCTTCGTTGCGCGCGCAACCAACGGCGTCGAGAAGTCGGAAGCCGAAATGCTCAAGATGATCGGCAAGGCCGCCGGCCTCAACGCCGACAAGGTGAAGGGCGTCGTCAAGCGCGCCACGGGTCTCGAGCCGAGCTGAGTCAGAGCACACCGGAGATCGGCACGGCCGTCGAACCGGCGGCCGCCGGACGTGAGTGGTCGTCGAGGAAATCGAACGCTTCAGAGAAGACGCGCTCGCCCTCGGCGACCTGCCCGTGACGGCAGCCAGGCATCTCCACGAAGGTCGACGGCACACCGGCGGTGTTGATCTTGCGCGCGGCTTCGCGCATGCGCCCCGAAACGTCGAGTGAGCACGACATCGTCACCACGCCACGCGCGTGAAGGAAGCGCTGCGGACGGGGATCCGTCGGTGCCCCGATCAGAACGACGCGCGTGTAGCGCTCCGGCCAGCGCTGAACGAGCTGCTCGGCGATCGACGCCCCCTGCGAATAGCCCACGATGGTGATGCCGCCCGCCGGAATCTCGGACATCCCGGCCGCCGCGAAGGCCGCCTCGATGCGTGCGTGCTGTCGCCCCGCATCCCAGCTGAACGAGTGGAAGTCTTTGGAGCTACCGCAAGGTTGATCGCCGTCCAGCGCAACGACTCCACCGTGTGCACGAGCGGTTTCACCGAACGCCTGGACGTACCCGAGCGCGTTCGAGCAGATGCCCGGCAAGAAGACGATATGTGGCGGATTCGCATCGAGAGGTCGAATGACCGATGCTGCCATGTCGCCCGGCACGCGCACGCGTTCAACCGCAACCGGCGGCGGCGGCGGCGGTTTGACCAGCTCGGGCCTAGACGCGACCGCAACCGTGGTAACCGGCCTTCCGCTCGTGGGAACCGGATCGGGGACGACCTTCCTCTCCTGGTGACAGCCAGCGACGAAGGCCAAGATCGAGCCGAGCACGAACGAAGCGGTCGTGAGAGTGGAGGAACTCATCCTCCTGTCATCGTCCGAGGCACGCCGAATGTGACGCGGCGCGGGCTCCGTTTTCGAAGCGCGGCCGCCTTCATCTCGCGCTCGACCGTTGACGACCACCCTCGATCGTATTCAGGGCTCACCGCCCCTCCTGTCAGATAGTGGAATTCACGTACGAATTAACCACATGGCGAAACGGTCTGCATGGGCGGCCGAAACGGACCAATCGAGAGTTGCACCCTCCCCAGGGAGGATATGGCCTCGACGAGCGCATTTGGGAAATCGGAGAAATCAGCAAATCGCATCCTGCCGCGCGAGGTTGAACACGTATGCGACGACACCGTGGTGGTGCGGAGTCTGCGTCCTGATCTGCGTCATCGGTCATCGAGGTGTGCAGTGTCGGGAACGAGGAGATGCGGTGGCTCAAGGACGACCAGGCGGCGATCTTCTCGGATGGGACCTGGGGCGATTCGACCTGCCGGAGACTTCGTAGCTCTCGACCCCCGAAGCGCGTCGTGCGATCTTCGGCAGCATCGCCATTCACGTGACGACGCGACGCTGACGATGGCGAACACGGGGGATGACGAGAACCGAGACGAACCACGGCGCACGATGTCCGAAGCAATCGATCGTCTTCCCATCATCAAAGTCTGGAATCAGATCCTCGTCCCTCTGCAGGGACAGATCACGGACGCCGTCGCGGAGCGGTTGCTCGAGCTCGACATGGCGGGCGTGCAGACGTCGCTGACGCTCGAGGAGGCGTTCGCCTCGCTCGGGATCGGTCGCCTCAACAAGGAAACGACAAAGTCGTTCGCCGAGCTTCTCGCCGGCGCAGGAAGCGCTGGTTGATCAATGAGCGAACTCATGAACACCGAGGACGCGGAAGCGGCCCTCTTCGACCACATCGTCGATGTCCTCGTCGTCCTCGCCGACGTCGGCTCGGGTGACTACACGACGCGCGTCAAGAGCAGCCTCCCAGCAGGCCACCCGCTCGGCACGCTCACGTCGAGCGTCAACCAGATGATCGACTCCTTGGCGGGTGAGCAGGAGAAGGCGGCGTCCTATCGACTCGAGCTCGAAGAGAAGGTCGCAATGATCGAGACGCAGCGTGCCGCCATCCGCGAGCTCTCGACGCCCATCATCGAGGTCTGGGAAGGCATCCTCTGCCTCCCCATCGTCGGCGTCCTCGACAGCACACGTAGCGCGGAGATGACCGAGGCCCTTCTCTCCGCCATCGTCGAGAAGGAGGCCAGGTGCTCCATCATCGACATCACCGGCATCCAGGTCATGGACACCGCCACCGCCGATCACTTCCTTCGCATGGCTAGGTCCGTCAAGCTCCTCGGCTCCGAGTGCGTGCTCACCGGCGTTCATCCGAACATCGCCCAGACCATGGTCCACATGGGCGTCGACCTCAGCGAGGTCATCACCCACCGAAGCTTGCGAAACGCGCTGACCAACTATCTTGATCGAACGAGTAGCGCGACTTCCTGAGCGGAGAAGGTCGGCGCGCCCACGGCGGGGAAAGCGCGCTCACGGACTCCCAGAGAAGAACGAACGAGAGCGTCGATGACCGAATACGTCGATAACACCGCCGAGATCATCGTCAACCGCATGGACGACATGCTCGCCGTTTTCACCGGTATCGGGAGCGGCGAGTACTTGCGGCTGCACAGTGAGCTCCCCGACGACCATGCCTTGACGCTCCTCTACGAGGGGATCAACACCATGGTGAGCTCGCTGGAAGAGGCCCAGCTGCAGCGCCTTCAGTATCAGAAGGAACTCGAAGAGAAGCTCGCGACGATCGACGCCCAGCGCGTGGCCATTCGTGAGCTCTCGACGCCCATCATCGAAGTTTGGGACGGCATTCTCTGCCTTCCCGTCGTCGGCGTTCTCGACAGCACACGAAGCGCAGAAATGACCGAATCGCTGCTCTCGAACATCGTCCAGAAGAAGGCGAGCTCGGCGATCATCGACATCACCGGAATCCAGGTGATGGATACGGCGACCGCAGACAATTTCATGCGACTGGCCCGAGCGGTGAGTTTGCTCGGGGCGCGGTGTGTCCTCACCGGGATCAATCCCGCCATCGCGCAGACGATCGTGCACATGGGGGTCGACCTTGGGGGTGTCGTGACGCACCGTTCGCTCAGGAGCGCGCTCCAACACTTCATCACTCAACGTCGTGCGGGCGGGCGCTGAGCATCGCCGCGACCAG
Organism: Labilithrix luteola; assembly: GCF_001263205.1. Taxonomy (GTDB): domain Bacteria; phylum Myxococcota_A; class Polyangia; order Polyangiales; family Polyangiaceae; genus Labilithrix; species Labilithrix luteola. The sequence goes on along the minus strand of NZ_CP012333.1, from coordinate 4,141,163 downwards.
ACTCATCGTCACAGAGCACTGCGCAAGTGCGCGAGCAAGGGACAACGAATGAACTCTTCCCAGGTCCGTGGCTACATCCTCCAGAGCGCCGTCAGCTATCTTCGCAAGACTGCGGGCGACAAGTCCGGGCAGATCATCGAGAGGCTCTCACCCCAGGCGCGGAACTCGATCGAGACCGCGCGTGAGGCAATGTGGTGCCCGTCCTCTCACACGTCCGAGGTCTATCGCGCCATCGCGGCCGTCAGGGACAACGTCGAAGACCGCGTCCGCGCCGACCTCATCGAGTGCGGCAACTTCACCGCGCGTGAAGCGAGCACCACGTTTCTCCGCCTCGTCATGAAGCTCCTGACGCCGACGATGTTCGCCAAGAAGCTCCCTGACCTCTGGCTGCGCGATTGCACCGCGGGCAAGATCACAGCCGAAGTTCAGGACACGAAGATCCGAAACACCTTCACGGACATCGAAGGCTTCGATCACATCGCGCCGGTCGCGGTCGGGTTCGTTACGTTCGCCCTCTCGAACATGGGCAAGAAGATCACGAAGACGGACCTTCAGGGCTGGTCGATCGCCACGCCCGGCCCCGCCACGTTCACGCTCGAGGTCCACTGGGAGAACTGAGCCATTCCAGCGTGCACCGCTGCGCGCGGTCGAGCCAATCGCGCGCAGCTTTTCTTTTGTTCACCAACTCCAGGTGCGCGGACGTTCGCTCGGTGAGGCGCGCCGGGTCTCCCACTGTTTTCGCACGATTCGCTCTGCATTCAGGGCCGCGGGAGAACGCAGTTGCGTGAGGGACGGGCCACCTCTGCACGAGCCTTGGCGCGAGTTGTCGCCCGCATAGACGGGGTTTGCGGCGAGGGCCGCGCGGCGGGCGTCGACCGTCTCCGAAAGAATCGCCCAGTAGGCTCCGCGCGCGCCGCTGTCGATCGCTTCGACGAGCAGGTCGTTCGCGTTGTAGTTGAAGCCATCCGAATTGACGCCGAAGAACCGCTCTTTCCCCTTCGTGAGCGAGTCGATGTACTCGAGGGGCTTCTCGGCGATCGTGGTCGGCAGATAGAAGAGCGGCTGGATGAGATCTTCGTTCCCCTCGATGGGGCCGTACAGGTTCGGGTTGTCGCGGCTCAGTCCCTCAGCCCGCACCATGCGCTCGAGCTCCGTCCCCGGGAAGATGCGGAGCCCGGCGGTGACCGAGACGCGGTGCGCGTCGATCTCCTCCATGTAATCGAGCGTCTCTTTCACCGTCTCGCCCGTCTCGCCGGGAGCACCGAAGAGAAGCTCGATGATGTACTTGAACCCGTGGCGACGGCTCGTCTCCACGGCCGTTCGGATGTCGTCCTTGGTAAACGTCCGGCGAAGGATGCGAAGCATCTTCTCGCTTGCGGAGTCCGTTCCGAAATTCATGCCCACGCACCCCGCCTCGCGCATGCGCGCCGCGAGCTCGTCCGGAAAAGGCGCAGGCATGCCGTACGCGTACCACTCGATCTGTTTGTGGAGACCGCGACGGATCAACTCGTTGCAGACCGCAATTGGATGCTGAATGCTGAGATTGAATTCCGAGTCGTTGACGTGAAACGTGTAGATTCCACGCTCAACGAGACTCTGAACCTGGTCGGCGACTTGCTCGGGCGTGTGAAGGCGCAGCTTCCGGCCCTTCGTGAGCGGCTCGACGCAATAGATGCAGCGACGGTTGCATCCACGCTTCGTCTCGACCGCGGCTTGACCGCCGTGAAGGAAGTATCGTTCGTTGTTGATGAGACGTCGACCGTGTGACGACAGCTTGCCGAGGTCGGCAAATTGCACGTCGTTGCGCACGATTCCTTTGTCCGTGCGGTAAACGAGGTTGGGCAAATCATCGACCGCCTGCCCGTTGAGAAGCCGCGTCAGCAGCGCCGGGAAGGCCACCTCGCCTTCGCACACGATGCCAAAGTCGGCTCCGCAAGCTTCGAGGATCTTCTGCGGCATGATCGAGAAACCGACGCCCCCCATCGTGACGGGCACGGGGCTCCCCCGCCGGAGGGCGTCGATCATCTTGCGGGCGACCGGCACGAACGAGTGCTGGCTCGAAAAGTAGACGTCGTCCGTGTTGCGAAGCGTGACGCCCCAAAAGTCGACGCGGCGCAGTCGGCAATATCGGTCGATCTCGGCCTCCCAATCCTCGGCGAAGCAGAGATCGAGGAGGTCCACCTCGAAGCCGGCCTCGACGAGCGGCTCGTGGAGGTAGTCGAATGCGATGGGTGCGACACTAGGCCGAATCTGGTTGGTGTTGACCAACACCACACGAGGACGTGTCGTGCGCGCGCCCGCTCCGTTCGAGGCGCCGTTTTCGTGCTTGTCCATGTTGCCGCCTTTTGATTCGTGAAACTCACGCCACGTGCTTCGGGAAACGTCGTCGGCCCACGTCAGGCGCGGTTGCCGTTCGGAAAGAGACTCGAGCGGAAGATGCCCTGCGGGTCGTAGCGCCGGCGCATCTCCAGCCACTGGCCATAGCGCTCACCGAAGTGAGCGCGTAGATACCCGGCAGGGTCGGAACCGAGCCAACCGGAGACGTAGCGACGTCCCTTGGCTTCGAGGGTGAGTCCCGTGATCCGATCGAGCGCTCGGATCACGCCGTCGAGTGAGCTCCGCGCGAATGCCACCGGGAAGATCCCCAGAAGCCCGACGCGGCGTCCTGGCGGACACATGAAGTTCTCGGTCACGCGCTGCGGGTCGACCATCATGAAGCGGTGACCATCACCGACCTCCGCCGGGAGCATGTCGAACATCCGCTGCAAGAGAGCTTCGGCGCCGTCGAGGGGGATGAGCGCCTCGACCCACGGGTGGGCTTCGTTCCATGCGCCGGTCTTCACCATCCCTTGGAATCGAGGCTCCATGCGCTTCTGGAACGAGAAGAAGTCCGCCTCGTGCTCGTCGATTCGCCGAATAGCTCCGAGCGAGCCGATCAAGTTGCGAACCGACGCGCTGTTCATCAACTCGACGTCGCCGGAGAGGTGGAGACCGTACGTCCAATACGTGTACGGCTGAGGACCGTTCGGCGTCGCGCGCATTCCTCTCGCCGCGACCCAGCACGAACCTTCGATATGGAGCCGAGGGTCCACGTCGCTCGCAACGAGCTGATCGCGAAGCCAGAGGCTCGCATCGTCGTACAAGAAGGAGGCGGCCTTCATCCGCGGCGACACCGGGCACAGCTCGAGCGTCGCCTGCGTGATGACTCCACATTGTCCGACGCCGCCGAGGACGGCCTGGAAGAGATCCGCGTTCCGCTCTCGATCGCACGTGCGAAGCTCACCGCCCGCCGTCACCACTTCGACGCGAGCGACGTTCGAGGCAACGAGCCCTTGGCGGTGGCTCGTGCATCCCATGCCGCCGACCGACAGCAGTCCGCCGATGCTCATGTCGAGATTGAGCGGAAGCACCGGCGGCGCGAGGCCGGTGCCCTCGAGAGCCGCGAGCACCCGTTTGAGCGTGGCACCGGCGCCGACCGTGATCGTTTGGGTCGCGGGATCGACGGCGCCGATTTGATCGATGCGCCGCGTGCTAATCGACACCGTGTCGAGGGCGACCGATTGGCCGCCTTGACCATAGCCCGTACCTCGAATCGTCGCGGGGACGCCGCGATGATTGAGGGCGCCGATGAGCGCTTCGCACGCCGCGGAGCTGTTCGGCTCCGCCACGAGCAAGCAACGCCCTTGCATGACCCCGCCGAAGTCCCTCTCGGCCGCCGAACGCGTGAGGGCGTCGGCGTAGTAGCTCACGCCCGCGTCGCACGCGGCGCGGACGGCGAGATCATGAAGCGCGGACATCTCGCACCGGTGCTGCGTTGGTGTCCGCACCTCCCAGTTCGCGGATGACCGAGGTCATCTGGTCCGGCTGCTCGTTTCCCTTCTCGGCGAGATACGAGAACGCGTCGCTGAAGATTCGGTAGATGCGCGCGACCGACGCCTCGGTCTGGGCGCGCTCTTCGTCGGAGAGGACAAGGCGATCCAGCTCGGCATCCGTCGACTCCGTGAAGAGGTCGTGATCCTTCTCGACGCCCAGGTGGAAGCGCGCGAAGTAACGAAGCGGAAGGCTCGGACACACGCGCTCGACCGCCGACGAAATCGTCTCGAAGAACACGTGCCCCGTGGGTTCGAGCGCGAGGAGGAGCGCGACACGCTGAGCCGGGGTCTGCTCGCGGTGGATCTCGGCGATGAGCTCGTAGCAAGCGTCGCGAATGGGCTGGTAGCCTCCGCTGAAGAGCTCGTCGAGCCCCGGCTCCGTCACGCCGAGCACGCGGAGGTCATCGAGGTACCAGCGATCGTGTCCCGAGTCTTCGACGCGGTGATACTCGGCGAATCGTTCGAGCTCCGTTCCTCGGACCCACTCGGTGTTGAGACGCAGAACGTCCTGAAACACCATCGGCCACCACGCGAGCGCACGAGCGACGTTCGCGAGCGTCGTGACGGAGTTGGTCGTACGAAGCAGCGTGAGCAGCTCGTGCTTGCGAAGGTGGCTCTGATGGGTGGCGATGAGCTTCTTGAGTGCACGCATGAGACCTCCAATGGCCGAATATCGGCCGGAACATTCGTGGCAATGGATGACGACGAACTCGTCCGTCACCGAAACACTTCTTGCGGGTTATCCCTCGCTCGATGCTTCGAGTGCATTGGCCGCACGGCGACCATCACGCTGACTCGCGCGTCCGAACAACGCGCCGTCCGAAGACGCGTCGTCCGATTCTCTACCGATGAATCCCAATCGCAGCAGCAGAGACATGAATCTCCGGCGCCGCGTCCCCCGCGAGAGCAAATGCTCCGCGGCGCGCGAAATTGATCGCGCCCGACGGTTGGACCATGCCCCCGGTCGCTGTTACCTCGGTCGACCGATCCGCATCGTTTCCCCCTCGCCCGTTCTAGCGCACGGGCAGTTCAACGTATTCCTGACGCACGGATCGTCTCACCGCGCTCCCCACCCCATCCGCAATCAACGCAGCGATATCGAAGGACACGCGCGAAGCTTGGGCATCTCAGCACTTCACTGACGTTCGCTGACCCCAGACTAGAAACGACACATATGCATGTAGCGCACAATCGAGCTTTCGCGAGCACATTTTGACTAATTCATTTGCAACAGTGTCTCCTACACGACACCCACCACCCCTCCGAAATCACCTGGCTAATCCGAATCACTGCCCGCCGCGACATGGGGTCTCACCGGCTATCCCGATTAACACAGTCGCTCGCATGATTCGGTATTCGACGACTCCACAAAATCGCGTCCCCGAACGCATCGATTTCGATTTTTCTACCGAACTGAGCTGACGTTCGAGCAGAGGAGCCCGCCCTATCAACGGTTGATTCATATGAGACAGCGGTCTGATATGAAGTCCGAGCGAGTGGCGACGGACCCACGCCCCGTGCTCACGGCCGTGCCGCGCGCGGTGACCGCTCCAGCGCATGCATCCATGCACGACTTACGGTTGAGGTCGTGGCGACGAGGCTAGGGGGCGACGGCGCTCGCGGCGCCAGTCTGGCGTACCCCGCGAGCGCCTCTCTCGTCTATCGGACGAACACCGCGCCGAAACGAGCTTCCCACTCGTGCTCGTGTTTTACCTTGAGGCTCTCGGGGACATGGAGAATCCCGCGGACGTCGTCGGCATTCGAGGGGAGATCGGCGCGATCGCGCAAAGCGCTCGGCACCGCGGCCCGCGGGTGAACGGGCATCGCGCCGAGCAGTTCACACCAAGCTTCCTGCACGTCCGGCCGGAGCGCGAAGGCCACGTATTCACGCGCCAGCTCGGCCTGCGGCGTGCCTTTCGGGATCCAGAGTGCATCGACGGTGTCCGTCGTGCCCTCCTTGGGAATGCACCAGGAAATCGGCACGCCCGCGGCTCGAAACGCGAGGGCGTTGGTGAGCGCGCGGAAGCAAAGGTGGAGATCCTTACGCCGGAGACGCTCCTCCATCCCGATGCTGTAGTCGAGCTCGCTGACCTGAGATCGGAGCTCTTCGAAGAACGACCAACATGCCGTCATGTCCGACGGGATGTCTTCGACACGACCTCCGCCGAGCATCTGCGCGATGGGATAGAAGCCGTTGCCGCCCGGATAGAGGGCGAGCTTTCCTCGGAAGCGAGGGTCGAGCAGGTCACGCCACGACGTCAGCGGCTGCGAAACGACTTCGTCGTGATACGCGAGCACGTAGTAGACGACGTACGGATGCACGACGGGCGTGGCCGTCGCGTCGACGGGAGCGCCGTCGGGCCAAGCACGGCGCGCGAGCTCCGAGAGGACCGGCATGTCCGCTTTGCGCAAGGGCAGGCAGTCACCGCGCTCGGCCGCGAGCAGAGCGGGCACCGAATTGCACCAAACCACGTCGACGGGCGGACGCTCCCCAGCCGCGAGCGCGGACGTGAGCGCGGCGGGAAGCTTGAGACCGACATGCGTTTCGTGGACGACGCGCACGCCGGTCGCGCGCTCGAAGGGATCCGATACGGCTTCGCGTAGCGCGCGTCCCCAGCCTCCGGCCCAGGAGAGGACGACGAGCTTCTTCTCCCCCCTGCGCCCGGCTGCACGCTCACGCCTGCGCCACGTTCGACTTCTTGGGAAGGAGCTCGAGCAGGCCGCCAGCCGCCCAGACCTCCTGGATGAACGCACCGGGAGGAGCGAGCTTGATCTCACCCACCTCGGACACGATCTTCGCCTCGGCCGGAACGATCTCCGCGAGCATGCCCTTCTTGAACTTCTCGCGGTCCGCCGGGTCGGCGAACGTGAGGCACGGCAAGCCGTTGTTCGTCGCGTTGCGGAAGAAGATGCGCGCGAAGTCGAGGGCGACGATGGCGCCGACCTGGTTCAACTTGAGCGAGCGCATCGACGTCTCACGGCTCGAGCCACAACCGAAGTTGTGGCCACCGATGAAGATGTCGCCCGGCTGGAGCGCCGGCTGAATCGAAGGATCGTACCCGTGGAACAGGCCCGACTTCACCCTCGCCGGATCGAGGCTGAAGAACTGCGGAGGATGGATGACGTCCGTGTTCACGTCGTGACCGAACACCCAAATGCGGCCCTTGATGGTCTTCATTGCGCCTCTTCGTACAGATCAGGGCCGATGCTTCCGCGGACCGCCGCTCGCGCCACGGTGCGCGCGCTCGCGAGGAACGTGCGGCTCTCCCAGTGCCCCATGCGACCGCGGAAATTGCGGTTCGAGGTGGAGATGCACACGTCGTCGGCGCCAAGCACGCCCTTGTCGATGCCGCCGCAAGGGCCGCAGCTCGAATGATTGAAGATCGCTCCGGCCTCGGTCAGCGTGGTCACGTAGCCCGCATTCAACGCTTGCTTGAAGACCTCCACCGACGCGGGGATGACGACGAAGCGGACGTCCGGATGAATCGACTTGCCGCGCACCTCGTCGGCCGCGTCACGAAGGTCGGTAAGACGACCGCTGGAGCACGAGCCGAGGAACGCCACCGAGATCGGCAGCGCGTCGACCTCGGTGAGGTTCACGACGTTGCCCGGACACCACGGCTTGGCAATGAGCGGACGAAGCTTCGACAGGTCGATGTCGACCGTTCGCTCGTAGACCGCGTCGGCATCGGGAACCACGAGGTTCGTCGGCGCAACGCCATCGCGCTTCGTGCAGTAGGCAACCGTAATCTCGTCCGGCACGAAGACACCGAACTTGGCGCCGAGCTCGACCGCCATGTTGGAGATCGAGAAGCGATCGTCTTGCGAGAGGCGTGGCTCCGCGAGATCGTGGAGCTCGATGGCGCGGTACTGGGCGCCCGCTTCACCGATCTCGCGCAACATGGCGAGGACGATGTCGCGACCACTGCATTCCGGCGAGAGCGTGCCGACGAGACGGACGCGAATGGTCTCGGGGCGACGCATCCACGTGGTGCCCGTGGCGAGCGCAAAGAGGATGTCGGTCGAGCCCATGCCGGTGGCGCATGCGCCGACGCCACCACCCATGATGGTGTGGCTGTCGGCGCCCACGATGAGGCTTCCGGGCTGGCAGAGCGAGCTCTCCACGAGAAGCTGATGGCAGATGCCCTTGTCGAGCATCAGGTTCTTGATCTTCTTGTCGCGTGCGAATCGAAGGAACTTGTTCGAGATGTCCGCGCGCTCGATCGTCGCCGGCGGCGAGAAGTGATCGTTCGTGAGGATGACGCGCTCGCGATCCCAGATCGTGAGGCCGCGCTTCTCGAAGTCGTCGATGAGCAGCGCCGTGGTCGCGTCGTGCCCGAGGAGGGCGTCGATGCGGACGCGACGGTACGCGGCTCCGGCATCGTCGTCGATCGCGTGCGCGTCGATGATCTTGTCGCTGATGGTTCTACCGCTCATTCGATTAGCCCGTTGCTTTGCGAAGGGATGCCTTGTGGCGCGCGAGAATCGTCGCCGGATCGATGCCCGAGAGGCTGAGGAGACCGAACGCTTCCTTGCGCTCGAACGCGCGGCGATGCTCGGCCTTGTCGCGACGCTCGGAGTCCTGCTTCACCTCGTCGAGGAGCCTCTGCGCAGTCTCGAGTTCGCACGGGATCCCCGCCTCGGCCATGAGACGGCGGATGAGCGACGTTCCACTGTGCTTGCCGAGGACGTATTCGCTCTGGCGACCGACCCAGGCGGCCGAGAGGAACTCGTAGCTGCGCGGGTCTTTGAGCATGCCGTCGACGTGAACGCCCGACTCGTGGCGATACACGTTGAAGCCGGTCACGGGCTTCGTGGGGCTCGTGTGGATGCCACTGAGCTTCTCGACGAGTCGCGAGAGCTCGACGAGCGCTTTGCCGTCGATGCGGTGCTGCACACCGAGGAGGTGCGTCATGCCCGCGGCGCACTCCGCGAGGTCGGCGTTACCGGCGCGCTCGCCGATGCCGTTGACCGTGCAGGAGATGGCGCGCGCGCCGCCCTCGATACCGGCGAGCGTGTTTGCGCCCGCGAGACCGAAGTCGTTGTGCGCGTGCATCGCCAGCGAGATTTCGCCGTCGAATGCATCGTCGAGCGTCTGGATGAGCTGCTTCATCGTGAACGGCGTCGCGCAACCAACGGTGTCGGCGATGAAGAGGCGCGAGATCGGAACGATGGGACGCAGCTCGTTGACGAGGCGGATCATCTGGTCGGGATCCGCGCGCGTCGCGTCTTCGAAGACGAGGTTGAGGCCCATGCCGCGCGCGATCACGTCTTCCGCACCGGCCCGGAAGATGGCGTTGGCGCGATCACGCGTGATGTTGAGCGTCTCCTTCAGACGGAGATCGCTCGTCGGCATGAAGAGGAAGACCTCGTCTGCCTTCGCCTCGGCCGCCGCCGCGACGTCGCGCGGAAGTGGGCGAGCGGTGGCTCCGATGCGAGCCTTGAGACTCAGCTTGCGCATCTCCTGGAGCGCTTCGCGGTCGGCCGCGGAAGACGCCGGGAAGCCAGCGTCGAGGATGTCGACGCCCGCGTTGGAGAGAAGCTGAGCAAGCTGGAGTTTCTCTTCGAGCGTGAACCAAACACCAGGCGTCTGCTCACCGTCGCGAAGCGTGCAGTCGATGACCTCGATGTACTGCGGCTTGGCTCCGGAATGGCTGGTGCGAAAGAAGCTTCCACTCATGACTACCCGCCCTCTTCCTAACGACTCGACGGATCGCTATCTCGATGCATTTCGACGTCACACCAGCGCAGCAATTGCGAGACGCAGGGCATGCCGTCGTGTTTCCAGATCATGCTCGGCTCGGCCATCCGCCCCGGCTCGCTGACCCGACACGCGCCAAGCAGCGCGAGCTCTTCGGTCGTCGTCCAGAGTTCGGAGCCGTTCGCGCCGACACCGACGTTCTGCAAGTGGCGAGCGATCGGGCGGACGATGTCGATGGCGTTCGACATGCTCGACGCCGGGATCACCCGGATCATGCGATTACCCGCACCGGTGATACCGGCCAGGCTTTCACCCAGTGTGACGGTCCAGTCGAGCCCAGCGGCCTTCCAGAGGTCACACTTGTCGTTGCTTGCGGCGTTCCAGGCGTCGGTCAGTCGACGAACCTGGAGGGACGATGCATCCGATTCTTCGAGCGTGCCGAGCGGGCACTCCTTGGCATACGCGTCCATCGCCACGGCAAGCTCGGCGCCGAAGCGACGAGCGGTCTCCGTGTCGCCCTCGACGATGACCGCCTGAGGCGCGATGCAGGCATGCTGGTTGAACGTCGAAACGTCTTCGGTGATTCGACGCGCCACCTCCGAAGGACCTAGCTCCTCGAGGTAGTGCTTCGAGACGAGTTCGCACGAGAGCTTGTGACCGTGTTCGATGTAGCGCTGGTGCGCGCCGACGTGCGCCCGAATGGCCGCGCAGGCCGTGTCACCACCGTACGCAATCACGGCGTCCACCTGACTCAGAGCGCCCTTGAGAGACGTCTCGTCGTCGCGATCCCAGTACGTGACCGCAATCGCCTCTCCGAACGCGGGAACCACGTCGGCGAGCGAGCGAACGAAGAGCGCCGCGAACGTGGGCTCGCCGCTCGCGACCTTCGCGATGACGGCCGACTTCACGAGGAGCGCACGGACGATCGAAAGCGCTGGAAGCGCCGGGACGTTGCCCGTGAGAATGACGAGCGTGACGCGCGGTCCAATCGCACGCGTGGCGCCCTTCAACTCCGCATCCGGCTGGAATCCGTCGAGCACCTTGGGGTCGACGAGCTCACGACGCAGAACGCGCTCGAGCGAATCGGCCCGGTAGTTCTTGAGCTCGACGTCGAAGCTGCGGTCGACGGCTTCTGGCGAGAAGCCCGTGGCCGCCACGACGCGAGCGCGCGCCTCGAGGCGAATCGGCGAAGTCCGGTCCGTCCAGATCTTGGCGACCTTGTCGATCGCCTCCACGATCTCCGCGACGGACATCGCGCGAAGTTTCTTCTGCGCAATGCGAAGGCCTTCTCCGAGCGACGCCCAACCTTCGGCCGGAGGTCGTGCACAGCGCCAAGGCGCCGTTCGGTCCCCACTCGCAGCGACCTCGAACTGGCCGAGCGACGAAGAAGGAACCCAGCTCGGCATCCAGGAGATCCAAGCGGCGAGGGCAGTCGATGACGTCATGATGCACCTCCGGTCATCGCGTCGAGCGTGAGCGAGCAGCCGCGGCTCTGACCGCGTTCGATTCGTCCCGTGATGGCGACGCCTTCCGGACGCGCAACGCCACGATCTCCGGTGAGCACGACGTGCGGTCGATCGAGAATGCAGAGATCGGCGACCTCGAGAAGGCCCTTCCCCTCCGTGCGGAGCGAGAGGTCGAGCGAGTCACGCACGCGCGGCTGCACGAACGAGGTGGAGCCCTTCGGTCGTTCGCCGATGGGTCCGACGGCCACGTCCGCCGCGTCGTAGAGCTGGCTCGCGAGCTCGGTCATGCCGAAGAGGTTCGTGCACTCGCTGGAAGCGATGCCGAAGGTGCGGCCGACCATGCTGCGAAGTGCGTCGACACCGACGACACGTGAACGGCCTTTGAAGCCGCCCGCGTCGATCATGCGAGACCCCTTGGGCAGTTCCCAGGAGCGGCCCATCCCTTCGAGCGCGTCGCACACGTTGACGTACGCGAACGAGCCACCGATGAGCACGACGGGGATGCCATGCGACACCGCCGTGTCGAGCCGCGAGAGCAGGAGGGGGAAGTCGACCCCCGAGGGCGAGACCAGGCACGCGCTCAGCTCGGGGTGACCAAACGTTCGAGCGATGAGCTCCATGCCGTGCGCCATCACCATCTCCGGCGCGAGAGCCTCCGGAGGGACGAAGCGCAGGATGATCGGTCGCTCCAAGCCACGAACGACGTTTCGGCGCGCATTGGTGACGATGGACAGGTCCATCAACTCCATGCCGCGCGCGCTGTAGTGCGCCTCACCCCGCTCCTGGCCGGACGTGCCACTCGTGCGGAAGGTTCGGGCCGGTGCCTCTTCGGGGAAGAGGTAGGGCGAACGTCCTCGGAAAGCCACATCCGGAACGCCCATTCCCCGGTTGGTGCGCCGCCAGTAGTCGGCGACCTCGGGCGAGTTCGACGCCGTGAGCTCGTTCAATTGCGAGCTCAGCGCCTCCTTGTCCCCCACCCCATCCGCGATCAGAGCGGCGATATCGGAGAACAAGCGTGAGACTTGGTTATCGCGGTATTTTACTGACATTCGACCGAACTTGGCAAACCGACGAATACGCATGTAGCGCACGAACAAGTTGGCGGCAGTACATTTTGACTACTTCATTTGAGACACTGTCTCATATGAGACAGCCGTCAACCCTCCGGAATCACCTGGTTAATCCGAAGACCAGCAGCCGCGACATCGGGCCCCAGCACTATCCCAAATGACATAGTGCCCTGCATGACTTCGTATTTGGAAATCCATAAAAACAAGTCTCACGATTTCATCGAGTCCAAATTTTCCTACCGAACTGGACTGAAAGCTCAGCCATTTGAGCCACTTTGACAGTCGTCTCAAATCCAACAATTCGGGTTTCGTGCGCAGCCGGACCTTCTGTCGGAGCGCCCCAACGTCGTAAAAATCGACACTGATCTATATGAGACAACTGTCTCATTTGAATCAGTGCCGATCGGTCGGAGAGGATGGATAGGGGCCGGTGCCGAGCTGCGCGGACTCGCGGCTCTCACGTAGGGGAATGCTCCGCGGTCGCAGCCGGTGATCGCGGGGAGATCGCTTTCCGCGGGAGATCACCAGCTCGACCGTCGGAGCACTTGTCAGTACCGCCCCGGAGTCGTCGCCCTCGGCGGGCAATGGCGATCGCCACCCGTTCGCCAAGCACGCGACTCGCATTCAGGCGCGACGCTACCGAGTTGGGAGGGGTAGGTCCTATTCGGTCGTGGGCGCTCGCTCTTCGAGGTCGATCGCGGCGCCGTCTTCAGCCACACGCAGGTCACCGACGAACGTTTCGACGAGCTCTTCACCACGCGTGAAGGCAACGACATGCAGGCGTTCCAGTTCAGCATCTTCTCGGACCCGCGCCTCGCGGACCTCCGCGATCCGAACGCGCCGCTCCACAACAAGCTCGTCAACGACGCGTTCTACACCGTGAACGCGCAGACGAAGGAGCAGCGCCGCGGCCGCGACGTGTTCGAGAAGAACTGTATGACGTGTCACAACACGCCGAACGTCTTCAACAACCTCACCAACACCGAAGCTCTCGGCAACGGCGTGCGGCCGCCGAACTTCCCAACGTTCGCACCCGCCGTCCCGCAGCTTCGTGGCGTGAAGGACGCCGGCCCGTACTTCCACGACAACAGCATGGCGACGCTGGAAGACGTGGTCGATTACTTCAACAGTGACGAGTACAACCGCTCGGCGGACGGCAAGAACTTCCCGATTCACATGAGTCGGAAGGAGCGCTCCGACCTCCTCGAGTTCCTTCAGATCCTGTAACCGAACGAGATCCCTTGGATCTTCGAGCAGCCGGCGTGGATCTCCCCACGCCGGCTGTTTCGCGTTCTGGCGCAAAATGCCCCAAACGGAAATTAGGTATTCCTACCCAGGGAGGATATCAATTGACCGCCGCCCAAGCTGGACCGAATACTGGGTATTCCTACCCAGGGAGGATACGGAATTGCGGGGGTTCCAAAAGTGCGTACGGGCACGTAGTCCCCGCGAATCACGCGTTCAGGTCCTTGATTTTGTTCGAAGCGCGAAGGCCACGAGGGTGGACCTTCGCCCGGATTTAATGCGACCCTGAGGCCTCGATGACGGAATTCAAGACTCGTGGTTACGGCATTGCCGCCGCGCTGAAGTACTGCCGCGAAGGCGTCGACCCGGCTCGACGCCCCAAGGTCATCGCCAGTATTTCACCGGAGACGATTCGTTACATCGAATCGCTCAAGTCGGCGGAGTGGTACCCCACGGTCCCGATGACCGAGATGTTCAACGCGGTCATCGCGGCTTGCGATGGCGACATGAAGCTCGCCGAGCAAGACCTCATCGGATGCGGAATCTTCGCCGCGCGCGACGCGTCGAACACCTTCCTCCGCCTCGTCATGCGCGTGCTCACGCCCACGCTCTTCGCAAAGAAGCTGCCGTCGCTCTACGCGCGAGACAACAACAAGGGTACGGTCGAAGTCGACGTCACCGAAGACCGCGTGGTCGCGCACTTCAAAGACACCTTGGGCTTCGATCACCTCGCGGCGATGTCGGCCGGCTGGATGAACTTCGCGCTCGAGTCGATGGGCAAGCAGGTCACCTCGTACAAGATCACGGAGTGGGCGGTCACGAGGCCGAACGTTCCCGACTTCAAGATCGAGATGGGCTGGAAGAACGCCTGATCCCGCGCCTCACGTGAGAACGATCCCGATTCCGCCGAGCGCGGGACCGGGGTTTCGTGTTTCTGGGCGCTGCTACAGCGTGCTCGAGAAGCCGAGCCCGAGGGTACCGAGAAAGCTCGTGATCGCGTCGACGCGTGCAGCGTCGAAAGGAACGAGGCACGGATCGACGTCACCGGTGGTCATCGTGCTGCCTTGGGGCATGCCGAGCGTTCGATGCAGATCGACGGCCATTCTCAAGAGAGGCACGCTTCCGCCGTGGCCATAGGGGCCCGTGAGCACGACACCGCGCAAGGGCGGCGTCTTGAAGGCGCCGAGCTCGCCATCGTGGACGACTCGCCGTGGCGGAGCAGGTGAATCGCTCCAGCGACCATCGACGCGAAACTCACTCGATTCGTAGGCAGCGCGCCCTTCACTCCTCCCCGGGTCCGCGCTGCCGTCATGATGGCCCGTCGGAAAGCGCACGACGTGAAACGCGTCATCGGTGAGGCGTGGCCCCCAATGGCACTGTGCGCAGCCGGTCGTGAAGAACGCGAGCAGGCCGTCTTTCTGGGAGTCCGTGAGAGCATCGGCGTAGCCGCTGCGATAGGAATCGAGCGCCGTCCCGTACGTTCGGAAGCTTCGCTCGTAGGCCGCAATGGCCTTCCCCACGTTCACGAATACCGCCGTCACGGCGTCGCGGTCGGACTCGGGCATCGCGTCGTATGCCGAGGCACCAGGACCACCCGAAGGCGGATAACGCAACGTATCGGCGAGGTCTGGTAGGGGCCCGAAGATGGGCTCGTATGCATCCTTGTAGACATCATGGATTCGGTGAGCCACGAAGAGTCGAGACGAACCGAACTCCGCCGGAGCTTCGAAGGGGCCGAGCGCCTGCATCCAGAGCGAATCGGCGCGCCCGTCCCAGAATTGCCAGCGTGACCACGCCGAGAGAACGACCGACGGCGTATTGCGCTCCACCCCACCGATGCCTCGCGTAGCCGTCTCCGCATTGTCGGCAAACGTGCGGCTCGGCTCGTGACAGCCTTCGCAGGAGACGAGGCCCGACGGAGAGAGAGACTGGTCCGCGAAGAGAAGCTTGCCGAGCGCGGCAGCGGGCACGTCGTCCGCGACTCGATTCGTCGGATCCTTCGGAGGCCCGCCGCTTCCGAGGAACATTCCTCGCATCATGTCCCATTGCATGCGGTCGAAGCGGCCGTCGACCTTCGTCGGCTCGTTGGACGTGGGCGCGGCCACGCCATCGACGTCGGCCACGGCGCGAGCGACCTCCTCGGCCAAGAACTCGGGGCCCGGGCTCGCGAGGTCCGCGCGAATACGCATCGTGCGGGGGTCGACGACGAGGATTCGAGGCAACGCAGTCTGTGGAACGACGAAGCGTGCGTTCGCATCGAGCGCCACGATCGTCTTTTGATCCTGCCGCTCTTGCCACGTCGCCAGGTCGGCCTCCGACGCAGGTGAGCCGTCGTCGTCACGCACGAGAACGTCGACCACCCGTACACGCGACGGCGCGCCGAACAATCCATCGAGATGCGCCCCATGCCAGCGGCACGTTCCGCAGAAGCCGGCCTGGATGCGAAGGACCAGGATTCTCGGCTCGGCAGCGCACGACTCCAATGCATCATGCATGGAAAAGGTCGCCGCGGTCCCGTCGGCGAGCAGCGCTGGAAATGACAGGTCCTCGAGGGTCGCGCCGGTCGTCGTTCCGTACGCGCCTGACGGATACGATGAGGCGCACGTAGGACGGGCTTCGGTGTTCGGCCCCGACGCCGGCTCGCCGGTGCTACACGCCGTAGCCACCACGATGGCTACGAGCGAAGCGCGGCGAGCGGGGGAGCCAACCATCGCGCGTCAGTCGATGGGGAAGATGCGCATCGTGCGAACGGTCGACCCGTTGCTGTCGCAGACGAAGAGTCGCTTGTTCGTCTTGTCGTAGGCGACGCACTGGGCCTTCGCGAGCTGCGCGTCGGCAAAGAGCTCCCGAACGCCGCCATCGGGAAATGCCTGGCGGATCTGAATCGCGCCACCATCGGCGAGAGGCTTGAACTGGCCGGTGAATACCGACCCGTTCGGCCCCTCGGTCAACGCGTCGGTCGAGGGCACCATCGCGAACACGTCGTAGGGCTCGCCCTCCTCGAACGTTCCGTCGAGCGGAAGTGAATAGATGATGCCGCCGCTCCTGGACTGCTCGCTCACGAGGAGCTTGCCGTCGACGACGAGCGCCGCCACCGGCTTCTCGAAACCGACGGCGTAGTCGACTTCTCCGGCATCCAGCTCGATGCGGGTGACGACGCCCTTCCCGTCCCCGGGTTGGAAGAAGTACCCGCCCCAAAGTTTGCCGTCGGGCGACTTGGCCAGCGCCGTTCGCTTGCGATTTGCCGCGATGTTCGGCACCGCGGTCGAAGCGCCGGTGGTCGGGTCGACGTAGAGAATCGCGCCCACCGTGCCCATGCCGAAGCGCGGGACGACCAACGTTCCGTCGTCGAGCTCGACGAGCTGACCGAGATTCGTGCGCCCTGCGTCGTCGGCCGCGGGATCGTCGAGCACGGTCGCGACCTTCTTGAAGCCGTCGGCATCCGTCCACGACCAGATCTGATTGTTGCGATTGTCCGCAATGAATAGCGTCTTCTTGGCGTCGTCCCAGACGGCCGATATCGGATCACCGTTGCCGGACGGATCGAAGTCGAGCGTCACCGGCCCACGCTGAATGCCGCCATCGCCCGGCGTCGAGGAGTCACCGCTACCGGAGTCCGAGGAGGGACTGGCCGTCGTGGTCGGCATGGGGGCCGCACCATCACCGGCGTTCGACGATGCGGGGTTGCCCGCCGAGTCGTCGTCGCTGCATGCAAGCCAGGCAAACGGCGCGAGAAGCGCCGCGCAGACCAGAATCCGCCCCGAGAAACGCATGCGCTCCTGCTAGCGCGGCAGGAAGCGAAACGCCAGCGACGTGCGTTACCGAAGCGACTTCGATTTCGCCGGCTCCTCCCCGGCGTGCGGTCGTTGAGCGCGATGACGAGCGATCCGAAATGCCCCCGGCGTCGTCTTGTGATGTTGACGGAAAAGCGTGACGAGATGGGATCCGGAGCTCGCACCGACTCTTGCCGCGAGCGCATCGAGGTCCAGCTCCGTCGTCTCGAGGAGACGTTCCGCGCTTCGGAGGATGTGCAGCTGCTTCTCGGCGCGGAGTGACGTCCCGCACTCGGTCAGCCGACGCTGCAGCGACCGTATGCTCGTGCCGAGATGTTTGGCGATGGCCGCCGGAGCGACATCGGGCGGGAGTGCATCGAGTGCCGCGCGCAGGCGCCGGACGGGCTCTGGAAGCCCGAGAAGACGTGCCTTCAGTGCCTCGACCTCATCACGGACGTCGACCGCGTCCACGGCTTCGAAGGCCGCGCCGGGATCTTCGCAGAACTCCACCGGGTGGGCGGGCTTCAAGAATTGGAACATCCCCACGACGGCAGCATGGGCAAACCCTCCTCGATGAAGGACGACCTGTTTCCCAACGTTCGGTGACCACGCATCGCGACGCTGCTTCAGGTGCGCAAGCATCGTCTCGAAGGACATGAGGTCGACGGACTCGAGGTCGCGCACGTCGACGAGCGACGTGTGACCGCGAAAGAGCGGGTTCGCGCCGACCTCGTACGCTTCGACCATCTCGAGGACGTCCGCTTCTTCGGGACGCCCCCACATCATCATGCCGAACACCCTGCGCTCCGCCTGCCAGTAGGCGAAGGAGCGCCGCAAGACGTAGCGTCGCGCCGGCGGCCCGAAGAATTCCTGGAGTGAGGGAACGAGCGTGAAGGCCTCGTTCGATTCGCGTCGCCCCACGTCATGAACGTACAACCGTCCGTCGCGCTCGCGCCATTCCATTTCATCAGCGCGCCACGCTGCGCAAAGCGTCTCACTGCGCGTCGGCTCTCACTAATCTCGCGGCATGTTCGACAACTCTCGACGAGGGCGCGGACGAGCGCTTGGTGCAGTTTTCGCGCTATTTGGCTTCAGCGCCGCCACATCAATGGTCATTTCGAATGATGCATTGGCGGCGAATTGTGGCGGCGTCGGGCAGGCCGGCTGCGGCGTGTTCAAGTCCGACTGCGCCTCCGGCCTCATCCTCTATCAGGGCAAATGCGAGGTGAAGGGCGCGTGCGGGGCGGACGGCCAGCGACCTTGCCTTGCAGTTCCGCTCGAGCGAGTTCCCTCGTGCAATGCGGGCCTCGTCGAGCTGGCCGGCAAATGTTTGAAGCGCGGCGTGTGCGGTGACGAGAACCAGCGCGCGTGTCTCGTCATCGAGCGCGTTCCGAGCTGCAACAACAAGAACCTCGCCGAGCGCCCGGGCAACCCGGCCATGTGCATTCATCCTGCGTGCGGGCGCGCCAACGAGCGGCCGTGCAACATCGTCACCGAGCGGCCTTTCGGCACCTCGTGTGACGTCGGCATGGCGGAGGTCGGCGGCCGTTGCGTCGACCGCGCCTCGCTCGATTGTGGTCGCATGGGCCAGCGCGCGTGCACGTTGGTCGAGCGCGCCGCGATCGGAAACCGACCGTGCGACCCCGGCCTCGACGAGGCTCCGGGATGCAACGGCGAATGCCGTGGCTCGAGCGGCATGTGCTTCAACAAGAACCTGCCGATGACCGAGCCGGACATCAACATGAGAACGCCCGCGCCTGCCGTCACGGATCCGATGCGTGGCTTCGCCGATCTCCACGTCCACATGTTCGCGAACCTCGCGTTCGGAGGCGGCACGCTCGCGGGCGCGGCGTACGATCCGGTCGGCGGTGCTGCGAAGGCACTCAGGGCCGACTTTGGCACCGACCTCGATCTCGTCTTGCCGGCCGGGAACCAGCAACGTGTCGGCATCTGCCCCCCGCTCGTTCCGAACTGCGGGGCGAACGTCATGCACGGCGACCACATCCCCATCATCGACGACTTCCTGGGCGTGAACGGCGACGCCTCGAAGAGCTACTTCGGCGCGCCGATCTTCACCGGATGGCCGACCTGGCACTCCAAGACCCATCAGCAGGTCTATTACAAATGGCTCGAGCGAGCCTGGCGCGGCGGGATGCGGGTGATGGTCATGCTCGCCGTCGCCAACGAGTTTGCGTGCACGTTCTCGAAGCATCTTCGCGGCACGCAATGCACGGACTCGATGGCGAGCGTCGACAAGCAGCTCGATGCCGCCATCGCCTTCGAGACCTGGCTCAACACGCAGCCGGGAGGCGGTTGGTTCAAGATCGTGCGGACTCCGGACGAAGCCGAGCAGGCCATCCGCGCCGGCAAGCTCGCCGTGGTGCTCGGAATCGAGGCCGACACGCTCTTCGGTTGCAAGCCGAACGCCCAACACTGCACGCCGGCGTACATCACGTCCCAAGTCGACAAGTACTACGGCAAGGGCGTTCGCTACATGTTCCCGATCCACGACTTCGATACGGCGATGGGAGGCTCCGCGCTCTTCATCAACCTGCTGGGTGTCGCGAACGTGAAGATTGCAGGAGCGCCGTTCATCAGCGCGCCGTGCCCCGGGATCTCGGACCTGGGCACGCTCAACTGCAACGTCAAAGGGCTGTCACCCGGCGCAGGCAACGTGCTCATCAACAAGCTGATGGACCTCGGCATGATGATCGACATCGATCACATGTCCTCGAAGATGATCGACGACACCTTCGCGATCGCCGACAAGCGCGGTGGTTATCCGTTCTTCGTCGGCCACGGGCTCTTCAACGAGGTCTACGACACGTCGAAGGTGAAGAATCGCCACGAACGGATGCGCACGGCGGCGCAGCTCGCCCAGCTGAAGAAGTTCGGATCCTTGGTGTCGGTCATGACCGAGGACGAGCTCGAGCCGGCGCAGACCCGATGCAAGAACTCTTCGGTCAGCTTCGCCCAGAACTACAACTACGCCGTAGGCAAGATGGGCGTCGTCGCGTTCGGAAGCGACTTCAATGGAATGGCGGGCCACGTCGGCCCGCGCTTCGGAGACGAGGCCTGTGGACGGGAGGCCTCGCAGAAGAACTCGCAGACGACGCGCCTCGCCTACCCGGTCACGATCCCGGGCTTCGGCATGTTCGACAAGCAGGTCAGCGGTCAGCGAACATTCGACTTCAACGTCGACGGCTTCGCGCACATCGGCCTCTACCCCGACTTCCTCGGGGACCTGATGGCGCAGAGCGTCTCGATCGAGCCCGTCATGCGGTCGGCCGCCGAGTTCGTCGCAACCTGGCGACGAACGACCGCTCCGAAGTCGCCTCCAATCAACAAGCCGGCGCCAGTGAAGGTCCTTCCCTCGCCCCTTCCGACGAAGAAGCCGTAACGCCTACTTGGCGAGGACTTCCTTGAGCCGATCCAGGGCGGCCGTGACGAGGCGGTCGCCCGTGTCGCGACCGTAGAGAGTAGCGGCCGCTTCGTAGCCGCCGGCGTCGTACTCGTCGGCGTCGGTGACGTAGGACATGTGTCCGTTCGAGAGGCCGAAGACGAGCACGTGTTCGAAGCCGACGTTCTTGCCTTCGTCACGGATGCGGAGGCCGAGCGTGTGAATCGGCTCGCCGGGGATCGCGGCGATGACGTCGTCGTCGATGCGGATCGCCTGGAAGCGGAACTTGTGGTCGACGAAGTCGGGACCGAGCTCGATCGAACCGAGAGGCGCGAGGATCGAGAGGTCGAGGGCCGGCGTCGAGAGCGCATCCGGACGCGCGACGAGTGTGGCCTTGCCGAAGTCGACGACGGCGTTTGCCGTGGCGAGGCGCAGGTGATCACGCGTCTTCGTCGCATCGCGAATCTCGACGACCTTGTGTCCGACGATGGCTCCGAGCGAGTCGATGGCCGCGTCGCCGCCTTGCGCGGGGGCGATGTCGCCCTCGGCTCCTTGCGCGAAGAGCATTGGGACGCCCGTGGCCTTCTCGACGTACGCGGCGATACCGCCGGCAAGATCGGCCGAGAATGCGAAGTTGTCGGCGCCGAGGGCCGTCGGGTGGATGGAGAAGTTCACGAGCGTGGCCATCGGCTTGTCGTTCACGTCGTCGACGCGAAGGACAGCCATGGTCTTGTCGACCGAATCCTCGGTGAACACCTTGGAGATGCCCGCGCGACGGTTCTTCGTGGCGCCTGCGAGCTCACCCCAACCGAAGCCGACGTGCGCCGGCGCGAGCCCCTTCTCCGCGGTCACGATAGCCGTCGCGCATGCCTTCACGAAGTCGTCGTGGACGGAGGCAACAAGCGCGTCGGTAGCGGCCTGCTCCCAGAAATGAAGGTTCGTGAGCGCGCCCGAAGTGGAGTGCGAATGGCTCGCAAACACGACGAGGTCGTCTTTCTGAATGGGCGAACCTTGCGCCGATGCGGCCGCGACGATGTCGTCGACGAGCGAGCCGAGCATTGCGATCGCGTCGACGGAGAGGAACGTCACGCGCTTGCCGGCGCTCTCGATCACGAGTGCTCGAGCATGGAGCGCGTCGCGCACGCCGGTCGACGGCTTGAAGTACATGCTCGGCGTGCTCGAATCGAGGTCCGGGAGAATTCGACGGCGCCCCGTGTAGCCGGCGAGAGGAACGCCGATTGCCGGGGTGGTCTCCACCGTCGCGACGCCCGCACGCACGTCGCCGAGGTCCTTCGCGGGAGGCGTGCTCGTCGCCGGAGGTGCTCCCGTGCCCGTTTCGGCCGGTGGATGCGCAGGCGGAGTCGCGTCCTGCGTGGTGACCATCTCGCCGGACGAGTCGAGGCCGCACGCCGCGACAACGAGCGACACGCCAAAGGCGGAGAGGAGGGCCCGGACATTGGCAGCTCGGATCGGCATCGCGCCGTCGTGGTTATCTGCAAATTCCCCCGATCGCTACTCTCCGCGCGTCCACACTCCGTCACGAAAGCCCGCAGAAAGAAGAGACTTGACCGTTCTACCGAGCGGCCTTCGGAGAACCGCTTCCCGAGCGTGCCGCGAGGCGTGCGCGTCGATCGGGAATGGCTTCGGTGACGCCCGTCGGGAGGTTCTCTCCCGCGGGGAGCTCGCGGTGGACGTTCTGCGCTGGCGCGATGGTGGCGTCACGGCCGCGCACGAAACTCTGCTCGCCGACGATCACGCGATACGCCTTGTCGAGAGCGAAGGCGCGTTCGGGGCTCGGGACGAGAAGTGTGCTCACGTCGGTCTTGAGACGAACGGCTTTCCGCGGATCGAGCTTGCCGTGACCGTCGAAAAAACGCGTGAGCAGTTCATCGTTGGCGCGGAGCTCGTCGCCGGCGCCGTTCTGCTCGAGGTAGTGGGTGTATTCGCCGCGTCCGTCGGCCCGCAAAGGCTCGCCGATGTTCGACAGATCGCGCTGCGTCGGATGCGACCAGCCGCGCTGGAACGCAGCGGACGTCTGCTTGCGACCGAACGAGAAGATGCTGTCGTCGGTGACGCCGACCCCGAATGGCATCCGATGCAGAAGCCGTGTTCCTCCGCCGTCTGCGGGCGGAGCTCGCCCTCGGCGTCTTCGATGAATCCGTGGATGGACCAACCTGCGCGATTGCCGATGCCGCGCTCGGACGAGGCCAGCGTCGGTCGCTTCTTCGTGGGGGATTCGTCCTTTTCGGCGGCCTCGCTGGAGGCGATCAGCTCGAGGCGGTCATAGGTCACCCAGACCTCCTTCTTCATGTACCGGAGCTCTTTCATTCGCGGCGCCATGCGCACGCGGCCGTCCTGGACGTCGAGGTAGCGGAGCGAATGCGCGAACTCGGTCCCTTCGGGGAAGAGGCCCGCAGCGAGATGGACCGCGTCGGCGTTCTGCTGCGCCATCGCGCGGCCGACCCAGCGCATGCTGCCGTCGCCCGGCTTCCAGCGGTACTTGAGGACCCGCGCCTCGCCGAGCTTGCCGTCGCCGTCGAGATCCTGACCGAGTGCCTTTTCGTCGGTGGGCTCGATCGGAACGTCACGACGTGCGATCAACGCCTCGACCGTCGCGAGGTTCACCTTGTAGACCCGCAGATCGAAGTGACCCGGCGCGTCTTCGCGGAAGGCCTCCGGTAGGCGGATCATCGCATCGCCGAACGATCCGTTCGTCGGCCAGAAGCCCCCGGGAACCGGGAAGTACGCGTAGGCGCGCCAGCCCGTGTAAGCGCCGTCCTTCGTGTGATCGAAACCGGCCTCGTCGAACTGGAAGGCGACGTCAGGCATCCAGCCCGACCACTCACCATCGCCGTCACGATCCCAGGCGGGCGTCGTCCGGAGCCGCTCCGGAAGAGCGCGATAATTGTCGTGGCGCACCCACGTCGCGATCTCGTCGTTCGAGATCCGAGCGATCGCTGAGCGGCGATCGACGTAGAGATTCGTCCACGGATTGACGCGGCTCGCGGGACCGAACTCGTACGCGAGCTGCAGTGAACTGTCCGCCGTGTAGTTCGGCGGCAAGGCATCGGCGTGACACGTGAAGCAAGGATTGTGGACGCGCCCGTCTTCGTCCTTCGTCTTCGTGTAGCACTGCGGCGGGATATAGGGCGTTCCCAGTGGGATGGCTTCGAACGCTTTGTTCCCGGCGCTCGCATCCGAGGCGGCAACGCGTGGGGCAGGCGCCGCATCGGCATCGGCACGCGACGCCTGCGTGCGACAGGCCGCGACGAGCGTCGCGAGAGCGAGCCCCAAAGAACTGGACGTAAGGCGGCAACGTCGGAACATGGTGACGCCGTGAATCGGAAGTATGGCGTACGCCAATGCCGATTGCATCGACGTGCCCCATCGGGTCTCGTGCCTGCACGTTCGGGCAGAGATGGCATTTCCTGGGCCAAGAGCGTGGATCGTCCATGGACCGGTATCTCGGGACGCGGTGCGACACGCGCCGATCGGTGCCAGTTCTTCCCGGAGATCGTAGGGCGAACGGCGCCGACGCGAATGGCACGATCCGTGAACTAGGCGCGGACGTTCATGCGCCCGCTCCTCGCCGCCGCCTCGTTCGCCTCGTTCGCCGCTCTCGCCGTCGCGTGCGCCTCGCATACCGAGGAGAGCGACGACTCGGCCGACGCCATCACCAAGCCTGGAGAGACCTCACCGGCATGGCTCTACGAGGGCCCGATGCCGACGCTCGAGTCGCCCGAGATCGTCACGTCGATCGTCGGTCATACGTTGCGCGTGACTGGCCTTCTGCCTCGCACGTACGACACGTCGAAGCTGCCTTGGTATGCCGTCACCGAGCGCGTTGCCGATCGCACGCGCGTGCACGTCGTCTATCCCGTCGCGACCGGCAAGATGATCGACGGCAAGTGGAACAACGTTCCCGGCTCGTACGATCACCTCAACGTGCGTCCGTTCCGGCCGAACGATCCCGCGCAGCTCGGCAAGGAGCACTGGGGTGGCTTTCCGTTCCTGAACTACCACGACGCACGCCGCTTCGCGATGCACGGCCCGATCGACTTCACCGAGGACTTCCCCGGCGCCACACCCGGAGCGCAGGACTGGCGCCTCGTCCGCGGTCGCATCTCCGCCGGCTGTCAGCGCATGCAAGGCGAGCACGTCCTCGAGCTCACGAACATGCTCGGCTTCGACATGAGCAAGCCCTGGACGACAGCGACGAACAAGCCCGACCCGAAGAACAAGGTCGAAGGGAAGTGGATCCCGATCAAGATGACGGTTCTCGACGAGCCGCAGTACGACACGTTCGAGGGCACGATCGTCGACGTCGACTACCCGAAAGACCCGAGCGTGCCCGCCCTACCCGAGGGCAAGCCGGTGAAGGTGTTCGGCACCTGGGACGCCAACGAGATGCGCGCCTGGGCGTGCCCCGTCGCCAAGGCCGACGATCCGAACCGCACCCCGCAAGTGAAGCGCACCGACGCCCGCTTCAACGGCACCTACTGCGCGCGCACGCACGGAGCGAATACGGCGTCGCCGGCGTCGGGCGGCGCCCTCTAGTCCGTCGGTCGATCGCACGGCTCGCAGGCGCGCGACTCAGCGTTTCAATGAGTCGTAAGGCGCCAGCGCCTGATAGGGATGGGCCAGCCCTTCCTCCTCCAGCGCTTCGGGTGATTTCAGCAGCGGGTTCGCGGCGACGTCCGTGGACTGCAGCAGGCGCTCCAGCCGGTCGTGCTCGGCGGTGGGATCGTAGGGCGTCCCGAGATCGAAGCAGGCCGCGGTGACATAGGGGCCGCGCCGCCATTCCTTCCATCGACCAAAGAGATCCTCGGTCGGTCGCACGACCGGCGCTGGATGATGGAGGACGATCCGGTCGATGCAGCCCTCCAGCCAGGCGCGGTAGGCGGCATGAGCGGACTCGGGCAGCAGATGGTGGGCCAGCCGCGCCAGATAGACGAAGGCCGACTCCCAGTCCGCTGGCGAGTCATCCGCCTCGTGCAGCGCCGGCGTCAGCCAGGTGAAGCCGCACCAGAGCGGCCCGCGGACCGGCCCGAGCCATTCGTCGCGAGCGCGCTCGTCGAACTCCAGGTAGCGGCGATCGGCCAGGCTCAGCCAGGCCGATTCGACGACCAGGGCGGGATAGGGATCGTCGTTCAGCTCCCGCAGCCGGGCCACCACCACCTCGTAAAGCGCGATGCACAGGCCCAATCGCGATCGCAGGCTGGCGGGCTCCGCCCGGAGCGCGAGGGCTTCGACCTCGTCCATCGGCCAGGCGAAGTCCTTGCTCGCACGGGCATCGCTCCAGAGATAGCGAATGCCCTGACGGTCATAGCCGTTCAGGTCGGCGAACGAATGGATCGGTTGGCTCATGGCTAGGTCGGGGCTGGGCGTCGTGCGTCCGGTCGGTCCCGCGGCGGCGCGCGACGAGACATCAGGCGAAGACGTAGGGCTCGCCGGGGAAGCCCTGCGCGCGCATCTCGTCGGCAGGCACGAGGAACGGATTGCTCGCGGGATCGGCGGCCGTGAAGAAGGCGTTCCAGTCGGCGGCTGCGGCCGCCGGTTCGCGCGGCACGCTCAGATCATCGAGCCAGGCGCGGGGCACCGCCGCTTCGCCGCTGTAGTCGAACCGGATCGCGTCGCGGTCGAAGTCGGGACCGCACGGATCGGTGACGGCCATCGCGATCAGCGTCTTCTCCAGCCAGGCCTCGAAGCCGCTATCGGACGGCAGCACATGGAAGGCCAGCAGCGCGCAGAGGCCGGCCTTGGTGGTCATCTCCGGCTTGCCCTTGAGATACATCAGATGCAGCATCTCGAGGTGAATCAGCGCCTCCTGCAGCGGGCCGGCGGGATCGCCAGGCTCGGTGAGGTCATCGCGCACGCTGTCGAGGTCCAGGCTGCGCGCATAGGCCTCGGACACCTGAGAAGCCCAGGCGGCCTCGATCCGCTGCAGCGCGTCCTGCACATCGGTGAAGCCGGATAGGCGCCAGACCACCCATTCCAGACAGCCCAGAGCGAAGGCCATCTTGCCCTTGTAGTTGACCTTCGCCAGCGCCCTCCCCAGCCGCGGCGGCACTCCGTCGAAGTCGTCGAGACGCATCGCGATCTCGTTGCTCCAGGGGAAGGTGAGCGGGGCCTGGGTGACGGCGGCGGGAATGTGCGCGGGACGTTTCAACATGGGGAGGAGCATCCGAAGGAAGGTGATGAGGACGACGCGAGGCTCGCGAGACGGGCCGAGGGCATGATCTGCCGTTGGCCTCCAGTTCGCAATCGTCCTGGGTGAGCAGCTCGGAGTCCGAGCGGGTGTGCGCATTCGCTCATCGCGATTGCCCCGCCCCAGGTCGGTAGCGATAGGGCGGCCCGGGAAGGTCGCCGATGCCGTCAAGCGCGGTGGGATCCGGCAGGGTCGGGTTGGTCGCGGGGGCCAACGCTTGGAGGTACTCGTCCCAGAGCCGCCACGCCTGCAAGGGATGGTAGGGCTGAGCAGGGTCGAACGCCTGCGGCGGCACGGCGGCCCCCTGATCCGGAAAGCTGTCGAAGAGATCCGGCTCACGACCGGCCAGTTCGACATCGATGGCGTGGACTTGCTCCAAGCGATCGACACAGGCCTCCCACCAGTCCTCGAAGGCCTCGGTGTCAGGCAGCACGTGCGTGACCAGGTTGTGCATCCAGCAGGCCCTGAGCGCGACGTTCGGGTGGTCGCTCAGGCCGTACATCGCGTCGTTGACGATGGACATCGCCATCGCCAGCGGGCCGCGCACGGGGCCGCGCCAATCGTCGTCGGACGTTTCCATGTACGCGCAATACGCCGGATGCGCAGCCCCCGCCCAGGCCGCCGCCAGGTAGTTCTGGGGGATGACGTCGGCATGGCACGCGCTGAAGCGTTCGACGAGCCATTCGGCGGCGGCGATCGTCAGGCCGAGATTGGCCTTGCCGGTCAAGGGATCGATGCGTTCGAAGACGTCTTCGTCGAGGTAGCGGTAGTAGGCGATGACGTTCCGCTCATCCCATTCGAACGACAGGTCCCGGCTGGCAATGCGCGCCGCCTGCGCAAGCTTGCGCACCGCGCTCATGCCGTGTCGCCTTGGAGGATCGGGCCGCGGTAGGGCTCGCCTTCGAAGCCCAACGCGAGCATGGCTTTTGGGGACCGCAGAAAGCGATTGCGCTCCCAGTCGAGCCCCTCGAGGAAGCCTGTGACCAGCGCCTGTCGCTGCGTGGGCTGGTAATCGGTCTCGAGGTCGAGGATGCAGGGCGGCAACGGCTGGCCGCGATGTCGGCCGACGAACCGCTTCCACTCGTCGAGGCTCGGAAAGCTTCGTTGCTTGCGGAACGGCTCGTCCGGCGCCCTGGCGTGGAGCTGCAATCGCTCGATCGCCGCGTCGAGCCAGCGGACCATGGCGGGCCGGTGGGCCTTGGGCATGATGTGCTGGACGATGTGCGCGGCATGAAAGGTCTGGGAGATCGGCGCGTAGTAGCTGTCCCAGAACCAGTCGACGCTCAGGCCTTCCCACATGAACAAGGAGACCTGCAGCAGGGCCGACAACGCCGCCGGCTCCTCCGGTACCGCACGCACATGACCGGCGTCGCGGTCCACGTAGCGCCAGTCGACCTGGTGAGCGAACGCCGCCTCGGCCAGCTCGAGCGCCGGCAGCGCCTCCTCGGTTTCGTCCCTCAGACGCCACGCCGCCCAGGTCAGCAGGCCGGCGCACAGCGAGAGCTGGCCACAGGTCGTCAATCCGTCCAGCTTCTTCAGCAGCGGGGTGACCGCGCCTTCGGGGCCGATGTGGGCCAGGGAACCTTGCCACTCGAAGTCGACCGGCGAGCCCTGAAGCGAGGCAGGCATGTAGGGCGGGAGCATCGGCATCGTGGGGATCCTAGCTTGACCATCCATCGTCGACGCCGCGGTCAACCTTCCAAGAGCTCCGTCTCGGCAATCATCCACTACAAGGCGCACGCGGTCGAAAGATCGCCAAACGCGAGTCGGATGGCCGCCGTAAGTGGTGATTCCCTGCCCCGGCGCTGGCGTGATCCGGCTCAAGGAAGATTCGCTCCAGCCAGACGTACGGAGAACCATGCAACAGGGTCTTCCTCCCAGCCCGCACGGCCACATTCCGTCCGGAGGGGAGGCGTTGACAAGCCCCCCCTGTCTCAGGTTCGCGGACCAGAATAGGCGCGAGCTCGCCATCGCGGCGCTCTCTTAGCCATGGCGCCTCACGTGTCGTTTGTTCCTCCGCAGGTTCCCCAGAGTCCGCCGTCCGGCATGGGACGACTCGTCGACCGCGCGAAGGTAAGCGTGGTCGGGGGATGGGTTGTCCTTTCGGTCGGCGTGATGTTGCTCGTTGCGTGGGCGGGCCTCAGCATGGCGTTGGTCATCGACCAGCTCAGGAGGACTCCCCCGGCGAGCAACGTCTGGATTGGCCCTCTTGTGGTGGCGTTCTTCTTCGTCCCTCTCGGCGTCATCTTCACTGTGAAGGGCCTTCGCGGCCGCATCTTGTGCATGGAGCTCTTCGAGCGCGGCGTCGTCTTCACCAACTACAGGGGTGGGCAGACGCTCCTCTGGGAGGACATCACGGCCGTGTATTGGGAACAGTTCTCACACCGGACCGACGTCGCGCTTGGCCTCGAAGTCACGACACACCGCACTGCGAAACTCACCATCGTCCCGCGCTTCGGCAAGCACGTTGTCGTGGACGAGCGATTCCCTAGGCATGTCGAGCTCGCCGCGGTCATACGTGACGCGGCTGGCGAAGCAATGCTCCCCCGTCACGAGGCGGCTCTCATGAGGGGAGAGCGTATCTTCTTCGGCCCCGTCGGGATCGACCGCTGGGGTCTCCACACGGCCCAGGCCGCATATCCATGGGAGATCGTCGCGGCGGTTCGGTGGGAACCGGATGGTCCGAGCGCTTGGTATTCCGTCTACGGGACGAACCATGCCCGTCTGACAACGCTCAGCGCGAGCGCGATCCCGAACGGCATCATCTTCCAGATCATCCTCGAACGACTCGGTAAGCTGGGCGCTTCGGCCGGCGCGGATGCCGCGCTCGGCGACGGGCTCCTGACTGCCGCCCGCCGCCTTCTTACACGTTCGCGCGTCAGCTGATCCGTATCAACGAGTCTCTGCGACGCCCATCGCCGACCTGTCTTCCCGCGCCGTAAACGCGCCACGCTTCGGGCAGCAGCGCGCAGATCTCTCCGACCGACACGAGGACGCCGACGTCGCCCGTTTGGAAGAGGGGCACGCCGCCCGTGTCGCGCGCGTCGGCCCTGCGATCGACCTTGGGACGGTCCGGCCCCCGGTCATGCTCAATGCCGATCGACCTTGGGACGGTCCGGCCCACGGTCATGCTCGATGCCGATCGACCTTGGGACGGTCCGGACCACGGTGACGGTCGATGCTGATCGACCTTGGGACGGTCCGGCCCCCGGTCATGCTCGATACCGATCGACCTTGGGGCGGTCCGGACCACGGTGACGGTCGATGCCGATCGACTTCTTGGAAGTGGCACGCCCGGTAGGAGTCGAACCTACGACATTCGGCTTCGAAGGCCGACGCTCTATCCAGCTGAGCTACGGGCGCGTTTGAGAGACGGCACGGACGTTACACGCGGTGACTAGCGCGCGCAATGGGGGCGTTACTTCACCAGCGGGGGCGGCGCGTCGTTGATGGGGCGGCTGCCCATGCCGCCTGCATAGCCATAGCTGGCGTCGCGGCCGATGCCCCAGACGGTGACCGAGAACGGGCCCTCGCTCGCGGCTTCGTGGCGGCCGTAGCCGCAGGCGCCGCCCGCGAACGTCTGAGCTCGACTGCCGGCGGTCAAGTGGACCCAGGTGAACTCGAACTCGCCGCTGGTTCCGAGCGGCTCCCAGCCCGTGATCTCTCCGGCGCACGCGAGCGTCACCGGCTTGAAGCCCGTGCTGGTCTTGCGGCGCACGAGAGTCAGCGACGTCTCGGGGAAGGTGTAGTCGGCGAAGAAGACGTAGCGATCGAGGAACTGGTCCGACGGGACGATCGTCACGAAGTCCGGATCGCCGAGCGTTCGACCGCCGGATGGTGAGCCGCCGCCGCTCATCGAGCTGCTCATGTAGACCGATGCCTGGAACGGATGCTTCGAGTCCTGACTCTTCACGGTCACGATGGCGTCGGTCTCGAAGGCGGCGACCTCACCGGCGGAGAGCGTGGCAGGGGCGCCCGGGGGCCTGGCGGGCTCGTAGGTCAGGACGGTGCCATCGACGGCGCCGACGAAACTCCAGAGCACCGTCTCGCGAGCAGGGCCAGCAAGGGCATCGATGCGAGGTCGGTACGGGACGAGCGCGTACGAGGTGCCCCACTGCGCGAAGGGCGCGATCTGTTGCTGGGTGAGATCGCAATATTGCTTGTCGAGAGGCAGGTAGGTGCAGGGCGAGCCGCCGAACACCGCCACCGGCTTGTTCGCCTCGATGGGGCTGCCCGAGGTCGATTGGAACTGAGTGAGCTGGAGAACTTGTCCCTTCGAGAGCGTCCACTCGACGGGCTCGCCCGCGGCGCCCGGCTCGACGCCGTCGCCTTGCAAGACCTCGACGGTCGGACGCATGGCGACCTTCGTGTCGTCTTCGTTGGCGACGATCTGGAGCGTCCGCTGATCGTAGAGGAATTCGCCTTTGCTCCGGAACTTCGCCGTCGAAACGGCGATGTAGCGTTCGTCCCACGACGAGACCGGCAAGAGCAGCGTCGCCGTGGGGATCTTGCTCGGGGCTCCGCCGTACGGGAAGATCGAGTACGCGGCGACGGGGGCATCCGTCTCGAAGTGGAAGGCCTTGGTCTTGGTCGTGCCGCGACGGATGGGATCGACCATCAGCGCGGGAGTCGTTCCCACCGGGCATGCCACGGCATCGGGAGACACCGGCACGTCGGCCTGCGCGAGGAAGACGATCGCCACGTCGCCCGGCGCGAGCGGACCGTCGAGGCGCGTGTAGACGGGACCTGCACTCCCATCGGGCACCGCTGCGGTGTAGGTCGCCTTCGAGATGTCGAGCGGATCGGCCCCGTAGCCGGCCTTGATGGTGACCGGCACGTCCCACGTGTTCGCGATCATGGCCGCGAAACACGAGCCCGCTCCGTAGCGTGCGTCGTCGGGCGGGACGGTCCAGAACGAGCAGCCAATCGATCCCTTCGACAGCGCGGCGCTCGAGCATGCGTCGACGCAATCGTCGATTCCGCAGCCCTGCCCCGGTGGGCACACCTTCGCGACCTTTTCTTCGCCTTCGCAGACCTCCAGCACCTGCTTGAGATCGCGCGAGCACCGGTAGCCGCACGCCGCAGCTTCGATGGGCTCGCCGCCGTCGGGAGGAACGATAGGCGTCGCCTTCACCTCGAAGCCGTCGCGATCGGAGCTGCACCCGACGGACGCGGAAGCCCCTACGACGATGAGCGCGAAGACCGAAGCGAGAACCCGGACGCGGACGCGGAGCATGTTGCGAGGCCTTTCAGAAGGTGATCTTCACGGGAGACGGATGGTCGAGGACGTCGGGCGTTTGGCCGAGCTCTCCCTCTCGTTGCTCCCCCAGCACTCGACCGTGCCGTCGACGACGAGCGCACACACGGCGTGGTTGCTCGTCGCCACTTGCACGGCGTGGCCCTTGAACGCGTCGGCCTTGATGAACGACGCCGAGAGAATTCCTACGGCGCCCGTCCCGAGCTTTCCGTGCTCGTCGCCTCCGCAGCAGTACACGCTCCCGTCGGTGGTGCGTGCGCAGGTGATCTCGTCGGCGACGGCGAGCTGCTGGGCCCACGTCTTCGCCGAGCTCGGAAGCGGCGCGCGAGCGGGCTCGAACTGGTCGTCGCGAACCCCCGTGCAGAGCGCACCTTGATAGCTCCGGCCCCAGCAATGAACTTCGCCGTCGGCGATGACGCACGCGTGGGCCTGCGGCGGCAGCTTCGGCGTGTCACCGCCCGGCGCCGGCCTCGACGTTCCCGACGGGGCGTCACGCGCGATCCAGACGCTCGCGACGAGACTCGTCACGTTCGAGAGACCGTCGAGACGCTTCGGCGTCAGGCTCGGGGAGATGGATCCGAGCCGGCCGGAGACCGTTCCGAGATCGCCCGCGAGCGCTCCCCAGCTCCACGCCGTTCCATCGGCGGCGATGCCGAGCATGCTGTAGTTGCTCGCCGCGACGCGCGCGAACGAGAGCGGATCGGTCACGGCGAGGCCGGGCCTGCGCATGCGATCCGGATAAGGATCGCCGTCGTTGGCGTTGCGCAGGAGCTGCCCTTGATCGTCGCTTCCCCAGCACGAGAGTCTGCCCGACGCGAGATGCGCGCATACGACGCCGTGGCCGACGTCGACACGCGTCGCCGCCGAATCGAGCGGAACGAGCATAGGAGTCGGATGCGCCCCCTCGTCGGCAAGCGGCTCCAGTTCGAGCCCGAGCTGCGCCCGACGGTTGTCACCCCAGCACGCCACCTCGCCCTTGTCGAGCAAGGCACAGATGGTCGCGCCCGCCGCGCTCAGCTGCTTGACGCCTTCGATATCGGCGATGGCGCGAACGGTCGAACCTTCCTCGGGGAAGTTCGGGCCGAGGGCGCCGAACATATCCTCGGCTCCCCAGCAACGGACCGTGCCGTCGCTCATGCGCGCGCAGAAGTGATCGTTGCCGGCGACGATCTGCGTCGCGCACGGAGAGGTGCCGCACACGACCGGAACGTCGGCAGGATCGAAGGGACCTCGCGGATCGGGCGCGGAGCCGCCGTCAGATGCATCGGACGCATCGATCGCATTCGTCGCGTCCGGCCCGCTCTCGGGCGAGACGTTCGGAGCATCGGGCGAGGCATCCGCGCCGCTGGTTACCGGCGTGCCGTCGAAGTCTCCACACGCGGCCGACAGAACACCGAGTGCGGTCCCGAGAGTCGTCGCCAGCGCGAGCACGGGCCGAACCGCGAGCCGCCGTTCATGACGCGAGATCACTTTGCGCCTCCATCCTGCTTCTGCGTCGGGTCGTAGCGGAGCGCGATGTCCTTGCCGACGAGCCAGACCTCCGAGGAACCTCGTGCCCACACGCCATAGAAGGGGGTCGTGATGGGGAGGTCCGTCGTCGTGACCGCCGTCGCCATCCACTTCGTGCCATTCCAGTGGCGCACTTGCCCGTACTCGCCCGCGACCCAAACGTCGTCGTCCGCCGTACCGAAGAGCGCGTTGGTCGGCGGATCATTCGGCGTGCCGTCGACCGCCGCGGTGAAGGTGAACGTCTTGCCTTCGTCCGTGCTCGTTCCTCGCCATAGGAGCGGCCCTCCCCCGGTGTTCCCGCCGCTGAGCCAGATCGCGCCGTCGGAGACGGAGCCACCGGTGCGCACGAAGCCAGCTGCCCCAAGCGGCAAACCGATGTGCGGGTCCGGAGGCAAGGTCACGTCGGTGAACTCGTCCCTCTCGCTCTTTCGGAAGGCGGCGAGCTCGTCGATCCAGGGCATGTCCGCATTCGGGCGTTGCCCCGCGATCCACACACCGCTCTTCGCGGAGCCCCACACGCGGGAGAAACTCCGGGTCCCCGACGCGACATGAACGGGTTCGCAATTCCCGCCCGACGTGCAGTGGACGGCGACGCCCGTGAACATGCCCGTGTCTGGATCGTCGCCCGTTCCAACGGCCCACACGTCGCTGGACGAGAGACCCCAGATCGAAGCGACGCGAACGGCGTGCTCGGGCAAGGAGCTCGGAGTGAACGCGAGTGCAGCCGAGGTCGCCCCCTTGCCGTGGAAGACTCCGTTCTCGCCTCCAATCCACACGTCGGTCGGTTCACTGCCCCACACGGCCGTGAGCGGTCCGAGGTCCGACGCGTGAATCTTCCACTGCGTGCCGTCCCAACGAAGGACGCTCCCCTCTGCGCTCACCGCCCAAACGACACCCGTGCCGTCGCCCCAGACGTCGACGAGCGTCTGCGCCGCGGGAAGGATCGTCGGGCAGAAGCCGTGGTACGAGCACGTCCTCGGTCCCGCTTCGACCGATGCTTCCGGCAGCGGTTCGGCAGCGTCGAGATCGGTGCTCGGCAAGGTTACGTCTCCAGCATCCCCCGCATCGACGGGCGACGGCGACGGAGATGCCTCATCGGAGTCTGCGCATGCCGCGACGCCGGCGAATGCGAGGACGAGGGCGCTCAGGAGAGCGAGCGAGCGCTTCACTTCGAACCTCCAACGTTTCCCGTGTAGTGGAGGGCAATCCCCTCGCCGACGATCCACACGTCGCTCGGGCCGCTGCCCCAGACGCCGTAGAGATTCGGCTTCTTCGAATCGTTCGAGAACGCCGCCGTCGACGCCGACCATGTCGTGCCGTCCCAGTGCAGGATCGTGCCCGACTCGCCGACCGCCCAGACGTCGGTTGCCGAGCTTCCCCACACCGCGTGGAGCGTCTCCCTCGTCGGCGACTCGATGATCGCCCACTCCGTCGCGTTCGGTCCGAACCTTCGAATCGTTCCTTGATCACCGACGGTCCACACGTCGCTCTTCGAGCTTCCCCAGATGCCTCGAAGAACGACCGACGCTCGGCTGTCGACCTCGGTCCAGAAGAGGCCCTTTTCCTGCCGCGTGCCGTGCATGGTGAGACCGGGCTGCCAGGCGCGCTCGGCTCGGTTGTCGCCGATCAACCAGAGATCGTCGGCCGACGAGCCCCAGAGGCCATAGACGATCGCCGTTCCTTCGCTCGCGGACCATTCCGCCTCGGCGCCCGCAGGCTGCTTGACGATCTGATTGGCGAGGAACGCGGCTTCCGGCGACGAGAAGTAATAGGAGCGGCTTCCAAAACGCACGTCGCCAGCCCCGCTTCCCCACGCCGCGTAGATGGGCACCGAACTCGCCGCCACGACGGCAGGCGTGGCCTTCCACCCGGCGGTTCCGTTCTTGAATCCCTCGGAGTGGAAGATCAGATCCGTCGCGCTCGCGACCCAGACGTCGTTCGGACCGCTGCCCCAGAGCGCGCGGAAGGTGTTCTTGACGGGCACGCCCGTCAAAGTCGGGAGCGGCGTCGGCATCCACGCGGCGCCGTCCCAGTGGATCACGCTCCCGCCGGAGCCCGAAGCCCAGACGTCGTTCTTGCTCGATCCCCACACCGCTGTCAGCGCGTAGACCGCGCTCACGTTCGTGGCGACGGGACACCACGCGACGTCGTCGCACGAGACCGGCGTCTCGGCGTCGGCGTCCGAGGCCACTGCATCGGCACTATCCGGCGCGCTCGCGTCGAGAATCGATTTCGGGGGGTCGTTCGGAGCAGTCTCGTCGGTCGTGGCACAGCTCGCCAGCGCACAAACGAGAGCACCCGCAGCGAGGACCGTCATTGTCGTGTATCGCGCGCGCATCACTTCGCCGTCTCCGGATCCGGATCACACGCCTTCATCAGACACGCTCCTTCGATACACGGCTGCCCGGCAGCGAGGTCACAGGCGTTCCCGCATGCACCGCAGTGGCTCGGGTGCTGCCGAAGGTTCGTCTCGCAACCGTCGAGGGTGTTGCCGTTGCAGTCACCGAAGCCCGGTGCACACTCGTAGACGCAAACGCCCTTGTTGCACGAGGTGACCTGGTTCGGCCCCGGCGCATCACAGGGGGCGCCGCACGAACCGCACGCGCTCACGTCGCTGAGGAGATCAACGCACTTTCCTTTGCAGGAGGACTTGCCGGACTTCGCGCAGGGCACCGCGCACTCGTAGCCGTTGCCCTCGTCGACGCACTGCTCGCCCGGCTTCGTGCACTTGATGCCGCAACCACCGCAGTTCTCTTCGGTGTCGAGGCCGATGACCTCGCAACCGTCGCCGGTGCACGTCGACTGTTCCATGTCGTTGTTGCAGTCGGCCGCGTTGTTCGCGCACCTCTTCATGCACGTCCCCGCCTTGCAGCCAAAGCGGGTGTTGGGCTGGACGGGGACGCACCCGTCGGCGGGCGGGAAGCAGACGTTTCCGCAGGTGCCGCAGTTCAGGTCGTCCGAGCGCGGATCGATGCACTTGCCGTCACAAAGAAGCAGGCCCGAAGGGCAACCGCATTGCCCGACGATGCAAGGCGTTCCGGGAGCGCATTCGTTCCCGCATGCCCCGCAGTTGTTCGGATTGCTCAGAACGTCGACCTCGCACCCGTTGTCGAGGACGCCGTCGCAGTTGCGCCAGTCCACGTCGCCAGCTTCATCGGGCTTCGCGTAGCACTCGGGCTTGCACGCGCCTTCTTGGCAGCGCGAAGTCATGTGAATGGGCTCGTACGTGAGACACTCGTTCCCGCACGCGCCGCAATGCTTCGAGTCGCGCTGGAGATCGGTCTCGCACTTGTAGGCGGGCTTTTCTTTCGCGTCGCACGTCGCGTACGGCGCCGGGCAATCGGTGGCGATGCACGCGAGCACATTGCCACCGTCCTGGCAGCGTCGGGTGTGCCGCCCTCGGGAGTGAGCGAGGGCACGGCTTGGGAGCCCGCGTCATCTTCGAAGCCTCGCCCGAGCGACGTGGCATCGGCGCACGACTGCACGGCGAGGCTCGCGAGACCGAGCGCGGACGCGAGTCCAATGAGGCGAAGTTTCACGAAATGACTCTCCTTCGAATCCTTTGAATCCTTCGAGCCGGGTCGCGCGTTCGACGACCTAGCCGTGCGCCCTCACTCCGGAGGCAGCGCCTCGAGCGTGGCGGTGACACGACGCGCGAACGCACCCTGACGGTGCTCGGCGAGAAACTGCTTCCCAAGGCGGCGCGCTCGCTCGGTTTGGCCGAGACGGGCGAGCGCCTCGATGCGCAACACCGAGACCTCGATGGCGAACGCACCAGGAGAGAACTCGCGGTCGTAGGCGTCGAGAAGCGTCACCGCCCGAGCCGCATCGTTGCGCGCGAGAGCTGCGCGAACCGCTTCGACACGCGCGCTCTCGCGTCCGAGCGTATCGGTCGGCGCGGGCGTGGCCATCGGCTTCGACGTCGCTGGCGCGCTCGGAAGCGAGTCCGGAGTGACGACCGGCGCACTCGTGGGAGCAGCGGCTGCCGCGGCATTCCCATCGGCGTCCGATGGCACGGAGACCGCGCCCAGAGTCGCGTGGCTCGCGACGGTCGGCTCCGAGGACTTCGAAGGCGAGCCGCCGAGCATCACGGCACCGCTCGTGACCGCTCCGACGAAGACCACGAGCAACGCACCAGGCAAGTAGACTCCGCCCGATCGACCGAAGGCGCGCCCGAGGCGAACGGCCAGGCGCTCGTGTGCCGGCACGGCAGGCACGCCGAGCGCAGCGAGCATCGTGTCACGAGCGCCGGGGCCGGCAGCGTCGTCCTTCGCAGACGCGAGCAAGCGACGATTGGCTTCGTTCGTACCACCGCGAACGAGCGGTTCGAAATCCGAGGACTCCACGTCAGACTCCCTTGTTCCGTGCGCGGAGACGGGCTGCAGCGGCCTCGAACTCTTCGCGAGCGCGCCTGAGGCGCGAGGTGACCGTGCCGATGGGGATGCCGAGCAGCTCCGTGATCTCCACGAGCGTGAGCTCCTCGAGCTCGAAGAGCATGAACACGATGCGACGCTCCTCCGGCAGGCAGGCAAGGATCTCGTCGAGCATGACGCGTTCTTCGGCCCGAGAGAGCGCCGCCTCGGCCGTGGCTTCGTGCGCGAGCGACGAGGGGACGTCACTCTCCGGCACCTCTCGCTGCCTCGCCGTGGCACGACCGCGACGCGCGTTCGCCGCCACGCGTACGACGATGCCGAACACGTAGCTCCGTTCCTTGCTCGGCTCGACGTTCGGAAGCTTCTGCGCGAGTGTGAGGAAGACGCGCTGCGCAGCGTCATCGGTCTCGGGTGGCATCACGCCGAGACGACGAAGCGACCGCCACACGAAATCGTAGTGGTCGATCGCGAGCTGCCGGAGACGGGCGTCGAGCGCCGGATCTCTGACAGTCTCGAGTTTTTCGGCTTCCGCGGCGAACACGACGAATTGGTTCCAAGCGCGCGATGTCGGCGCCCAGGCAAAATCTTTAAGAAAAGAACACGAACGTGCGAGCTCGACCGTTCTGCGCCTTCAGGGCAGGTGCGCGGCGACCGCCGTTCCGACGAACGGGACGACCGCGGGAGCTTCGTACACGAGGCTGAGCGGCTCGAAAAAGAGCTCGTTTCGGATGAGCGGCACCCGAACGCCCCCCACGATCTCGAAAGACAGCGCCGAGAGCGGCCTCCACGCCAATCGCGCCGAGGCGCCAGCGCTGAACCAAGGTCGCGTGCGGCCCCGCGAGGGCAACGGCTCGTTCACGATGGCCTGGAGGACTCCCCCTTCGGCGTTCACACAGGGCCCGGCGTGAATGGTCGCGTTGCCAAAGAGATCGCCGCATCCTGCAACGGTCGCCTCGGTCCAGGCGAGTCCCGCGCTCCCTCGCGCGGAGGCGACTTCGTCGCGAAAGCTTCGGGCGAATCCCAGGCGGAGAAGCGGTTCGAAGCGCACGGGAAATACGAGCTGCGCGAAGACGCCGGGCATGACGATCGCCGCTCGATTCGCCGAGATCTCGAAGCTCGTCCCGATCGCGACGCCGACATGGGTTGCGTGGCGAGGCGATGGAGGAGTGGCGGTCTTCGTCAGCCCCGAAGGACGCGGCGATGGAGCAACCGGAGGAGGCTCGGGTTCGACGGCGGGTCCCTCCGCCGGACCGGCGTCGGGAGAAGCAGCAGGAACCGGGGCGATGCCCTCGTCCAAACCGACCGCGGCCATGATGGCGAGAGCGGTGAGAACGCGTTCGCACGATGGCGACGATGCCGTCCGCTCGGTTCGCTCGTCTTCTCCGACGAGCGCGACCGTACCGTGGCTCACCCCATCGCGACGCTCGACACGGACCTCGACCCCGATCGCGGCCTCGCCTTCCTCCGCCTCGCGAATACGCGAGAGGCGCGCGTGCAGGCGCTGAAGCATCGTCGGCGTGCGAGGGCATCCTTCGTGAAGATCCGTCGCCACACGAACCGGGATGTCGGAACGTCCCTCGGCTCGCGCGGTTCCAAGCGCACCGGTAAGCGCACAGAACACCAGCAGAGCGCACGTCCGAACGGGGAATCGCCTCGAGCTTCGCGCGACGTCCGCGCCTTCCCCTCGATCGCTCGTCTCCACGGCGTGCCCCAGCCTACCTGAGCTACGGGCCAGGTGGCTCAGAGCGCTTTCCGAATCGCCGACCAGAGGTCGCTGCGCTCTTGGGCGGTGATCGCGTGCGGGACCCCGGGTATTCGTGGAGCTCCGCCGGGCTGCCGCCCGCGACGAGCGCGTCGATGCTCTCGCGGCCCCAGGCGAAGGGGATCATCTTGTCCGCCGTCCCATGGAATGCGGTGATCGGCGCGGAGTGCGCACCGTTCGTCGGGAGAAGCGGCTTGGGAAGCGCGCCCGCCACCGGGAACGCATGGATCACGTCGGTCGGATGACGTGCCGCGAAGGCGTACGAGAGGATGCCGCCCTGCGAGAACCCGGTCACGAGCACGCGTTTGCCGCCCGTGAGCTTGGAGACCGCATTCCAGAGCCTCGCCTCGGCGTCGCCGACGGCTTTTCCGAAGTCCTCGTCCGACATGGTGCTTCGCAACGGGAACCAGGTGTAGCCGTCGCCGAAGGGATCGAACGCGCGCGGCAACACCACGCGAACCGGTGCCGGGAATTCACGCCACGTGTCGATCCAGTTCTCCGGACGGTCGCCACGACCATGAATCGCGACGAGAATAGGTGACGACTCGTCGGCGTTCGACGGAAAGAGCTCGATGAAGTCGACCCCTTCGTGCGTGCTACGCCGGGGCCAGGACGGCGGCGTTGCCTGCGTCTTCTGCGGTTCCGGTTGCTGACGACTGCACGCGACGAATCCGAACGAGAAGGCGACGAGGGCACCACGGAGAAAGACGTCGCGACGCGAGAGCATGGCGGCGCTCATGCTACCGCGCGTCGTGCTCGATGCGAACGTCAGCGCACGAGACGTGCAGGAAGCCGGAGCTCGACGAGGGTTCCGGAGCCGCGCGAGCTCGACAACAAGACGTCTCCCCCATGGGCCAAAGCCACGCGTCGAGCGAAGGCGAGCCCCAGGCCGCTGCCCGTGCTCTTCGTGGTGTAGAAGTCGTCGAAGGCGCGCTCGGCCTGGCGCACGTCCATGCCTTCGCCGCTGTCCTGGACGGCAATGACGAGCGCCGTGTCACGCTCGCGCTCGCCAGGGCGGCCATGCGGCCCGCGCGTGGTGACGACGAGCATGCCGCCGGACTTCATGGCCTCGAGCGCGTTCCGCACGATGTTCTCGAGGGCCCCGGAGAGAAGGTCGGCGTCGACTTCACATTCGCCGAGTCGCGCGTCGAGGTCGAAGGACACCTTCACTTCGTGCGACGTTGCGTAGCGTGACAGCGCAGCCACGCGCGTCACGAGGTCGTTGACGCGCACGAGCGTCGGAACCGGCTCGACGCGACCGAGGCGATCGTACTTCTCGACGATGGCTCGGATTCGATCCGCCTGCTCGACGATCATGGATCGAAACGCACGCGTATCGAGATGGGGGTCCGATTCGCCGGCCTCGAGAACCTGCACTGCCCCCACGAGGGCAGCGAGCGGATTCTTCACGTCGTGCGCCATCTGCGCGGAGAAGCGCCCGAGCACGGCGAGGCGCTCGACACGTTCACGATACGAAGCGAGAGAGCTCGCGGCCTCGCGCACGACCACCGCGAGAACGAGCGTGACCACGGTGACGCCGAACGTCAGCGCGGGGAGATTGCCTTTGAGGCCGTGGAACAACGTCAGGTACACGAGAACGGCGGTGACGCCCACGGAGCCGGCGTAGAGCGCCGTCGTTCCCTGGAGATTGCGATCGAAGAGGCGAAAACGAAGGGCCACCACCGCGAGGAGCGCCGTTCCGAAGAGGGATCCGAGCGGCGTGAGCGACGGAAGCGGCACGCCGAGATCGCTCCAGAGATCGGTCGTGGCGAACGAGCCGCCGATGGCCAGCGCGGCGAGCACCAGCCGCGTGCGTGCTTGCTCGTCGGCGTCGATGCCCGAACGAAGATGCGCGAGGAGCAGCCAGAGCTCGAAAACCAGCGACGGTAGCCACGCGACCAGAAAGAGGACCGCCCAGCCCGACGATTCGATCCACGCGACTCCCCACGAGGAGCAGGCCGCCGTCACCGAGGAGAGCGCCAGTGCGCCGAACCCGGCGTAGGTGGCCCGAAGCAGTGTCATCCACGCGCGGAGCCGGCCCACGAACGTGAGCACCACGTGGAGGATCACCGCGGGCGCGAGCGACATGAAGACGACGTCGAGAACGCGCCACACGGGATTGCCGAACTGGTGATTGCAGAACGACGCGAACGTCCAGCCGAACGAGTCGAACGCGAAGAAGGCCAGCGGCAACGCCAACGGACTTCTTCCTGCACGTGACATGCTCAGCAGGGCGAACACGAGGTGCCCTATCGCCGCGATCAGGAATGTCGACTCCCGAAAGTCCATCGTGCGCGTGTCCTAGGATGAAGGAGTTCGAGGTGCCGCGTACGGATTCCATCGCAGGCTCTCGTTCGCGACGAGCCCCGCATCGCAAGAACCGAGCCGCCAACGTGCTGACCGGGCGCTCGCCGCGTGAACGAAGGCGCCTGCGATTCTGATGATCGCTGGTGACCTCGCCGAACGAGAAGCGCAGTTCACGACTGTGCAACGGATTGCACATCCCACGTTTCGGGCGTCCGTTGCCCTTGGCTGTATCCTTCACATAGATTCGTAGCCCGATGCAGAGCTCCGTCCTGGTCGTCGAAGACGACGCCGCCGTCGGCCTGGTCCTCACCACGCTCCTGCAGCAAAGCCGCTTCGAGGCCGTGCGCGTCCCATCCGGCGAAGCCGCGCTGGAGATCCTCCAGAGCCGCCCGTTCGACGTGGTCATCTCCGACATTCGGATGCCGGGCATGGACGGCCTCGCGCTCCTCGCGGAGCTCGGCAAACGCTTTCCCGACCTGCCCGTGATCTTGCTCACGGCGCATGGCTCGGTGCCGCTCGCGGTCGAGGCGATGAAGGCCGGCGCCGTCGACTTCATGCTGAAGCCGTTCGAGCGCGACGAGATTCTGTTCGTCGTCGAGAAGGCGCTGGCGCGAGGACGACGCGCGGCCGAGAAGGCACCAAGCATCGAAACGGGGAGCTCGGGATTCGTCGGTAGCTCGCCGGCGATGAACGACGTCTTGACGACCATCCGCAAGGTGGCCTCCGGAACCGCCACGGTGCTCGTTCGCGGCGAGACGGGTACGGGCAAAGAGCTCGTCGCCCGTGCTCTGCACGAGAGCGGCACGCGCAAGGACCATCCGTTCGTGCGCGTCCACTGCGCGGCACTTCCGGATTCGCTGCTCGAGAGCGAGCTCTTCGGATACGAGAAAGGCGCCTTCACCGGCGCGGCAACGAGAAAACCCGGCCGCGTCGAGCTCGCCCACCGCGGCACGCTCTTCCTCGACGAGATCGGAGACGTCACTCCGCAGGTGCAGGTGAAGCTGCTTCGCGTTCTGCAGGAGCGCGAGTTCGAACGCGTCGGCGGAACCGAGACCATCAAGGTCGACGTTCGCTTCGTCGCGGCCACGCATCGCGACCTCGAGGCGATGGTGAAACGCGGGGAGTTTCGCGAAGACCTCTTTTATCGGCTCAACGTCGTCCCCGTGAGAGTTCCGGCGCTCCGCGAGCGCGGTGGCGACGTCGAATCGATCGCCTTGCACTTTGCACGCGTCTTCGGAGAGGCGAACGGAAAGCCCGGCATCACCGTCGAGCCCGGTGCGCTCCACGCCTTGCGTTCGCATGCGTGGCCCGGAAACGTTCGACAGTTGCAGAACCTGATGGAGCGCCTCGTCGTCTTGACGGATGGGCTCGTCATCCGCGGCAACGACGTCGAACGCGAGCTCGGTGGAGCTTCACCCTCGGCGTCGTCCCCCAGCGGCGCCGCGTCGTCGCTCGGAGCTCATCGGCAGGAGGCCGAGAAAGAAGCGCTTCTCAAGGCTCTCGCGCGCGCGAACAACAACCGCACGCTCGCGGCACGCTTGCTCGACGTCAGCCGTCGCACGCTCTACAACAAACTCCGCGAGCACGGGATCGAGTAACGCTCTCGCGCTGCTCGCTCGCTCTGGCGCGCGACGGAGCTAAGATGCGCCGCACATGGCGTTCATCCCCTCCCACGTCCAAACGCCGCCCCATTCCGCAAGCACCCGTCGCATCTGGTACGTCGTCCAGGGAAGCGGCCTCGTGGTTCGACGCGAGGGCGAGCGATTCGTCCTTCCCTCCGACGACGACGTGAAGCGTCTCGGCATCGAGCTCACGGCCGCCCATCACCTGGGATCGCTCGACGATGCCCACGTGGTCGCTGCGGCGTTCGAGGGGGATGCCACCGAGCTCGGGGCTGACCTCGTTCTCGCCGCGGGCCTTCGCTCGCTCGCATCCACGCTGAGTCCCGATCAGTTCTGGGTCGCCGGTCGCGCCATCCACGTCATCGACTGGGCCACGACGAATCGCTTCTGCGGCCGCTGCGGAACGCCCACCGAACGCGTATCCGGCGAACGCTCGATGCGTTGCCCGGCCTGCGGCCTGTCCGCGTATCCGCGCATCGCGCCGGCGATCATCGTCCTCGTGCGCAAAGGTGACGAGGCTCTCCTCGCACGCAACGCGCGCTTTCCCGGCGCGTTCTTCAGTACGCTCGCAGGCTTCGCGGAGATCGGCGAATCGCTCGAGCAGACGCTCGCGCGCGAGGTGTTCGAAGAAGTGGGCGTGCAGGTCGGCAACATTCGCTACTTCGGAAGCCAGCCCTGGCCCTTCCCTCACTCGCTGATGATCGGCTTCACCTGCGAGTGGACGGGCGGAGACATTCGCGTCGACGGCAACGAGAT
Source organism: Labilithrix luteola (assembly GCF_001263205.1). Classification (GTDB taxonomy): domain Bacteria; phylum Myxococcota_A; class Polyangia; order Polyangiales; family Polyangiaceae; genus Labilithrix; species Labilithrix luteola. Next base: position 4,096,842 of record NZ_CP012333.1, on the reverse strand, counting down.
CGCCGAGGCGAATTGGTTCCGCGCCGACGCCTTGCCCACGATCCCACCTCGACTGTCGATCGCGCGAAATCTAATCGACGCATGGGTCGAAGAGGTCACCGGCGCGCCGGCGCCAGTTCGCTGAACGCTCGCTGAGATTCAGTACGGCGCGCGCTTGGGGCCGTTGCCTGGCCGCGGGCGCGCGAGCTGAACGCCGCTCGCTCGCTTCTTGAGCCCTTCGTCGATGATCGACGTGAGGCGATCGAACGGCGTGGGCTTGACGAGGTGAGCATCGAAGCCCGCTGCTCGCGCGCGCTCGAAGTCCTCGGGGCGATCGAAGCCCGAGAGCACGATTGCGACACGCGGCCTGCGATCTCCGAGTGGAGGCAACAGATCGAGAGCGCTGCCGTCACCCAACGTCAGGTCGGCCACGAGCGCATCGACGCTGCTCTCCATGAGCTTCTTGCTCGCGTCCGCGAAAGACGCCGCCGTGAGGACCTCATAGCCGGCAGCATCGAACGATGCCTCGAGCATCATGAGGTGGTCTTCGTCGTCGTCGACGACGAGTACGACGGGACGATCTTCGTCTGCCCCCATGGGCCGCTTCATAAGTCAGGAGCGCGACGGCGGCCACACGATCCGTCGTGGCATTTTGGGACCTCGCATCAATCCCGTCGGCCCGCCTCCTGCACAGCAGCAAATCGTGCACACAGAGTACGAGCGCCGCGCGACAACCTCGAGCGTGAAATCGAGCACATCCATGCGTGGCTAGGCATCAGGCCGCACGCCTCGACAAACGTTTATGAGCAATTGTTTGTGAGCAATTGTTGAGCAAGCCTTAAACGTTCGTCAGAGATGCTCTTCGAGGAACGCGAAGGTCTCGCGCCAGCAGCGCCGCGCAGCATCGCGCATGAGAAGCGCGTGGAACGCGTGGAGCTCTCCCTCGTAGTAGCGATCCTCGGCCACGACGCCGAGCTTACGCAGCGCCTCGGCCATACGACGCGTGTCGGGCAGAAGCGGATCGCGCGTTCCGACCGGTAAGAAGAATGGGGCGAGCGGCCTCGACGGTGCCTCGCCGCGTTCGAGCACGACGAGCGGATCGGCAAGGTCGAGCGAGCACGCGTGTGGACCGCGCCCGAGGTAGCCGCGCTCGGTTTGCAGAAGACGATCGACGACGAACGGCGCGATGCTCGGCTTGCGACGCCGGAGACGATCGATGTCGCTCACCTGGAAGACGCCGCACGCCGGCACGACGGCACGCGGCGACACGCCGGTGGCGAACGCTGCACGCGCGAAGGCCTCCTCACGCTCGTAGGCGAGCGCGATCGACAAACTCGTCACCAGATTCGCGCCCGCGGACTCACCGGCGAGCACGAGCCGCGAGAGGTCTCCGCCGAATCGCTCGGCATTCGCGGCGACCCAGACGAACGCGCGGCACACGTCTTCGATCGCTGCGGGATAGCGATGCCTCGGCGCGAGCCGATAGTCCACGTTGAAGACGACGAAGCCACGGCGCGCGAAGAGGAGCGCCATCATGCGATGGGTCTCCTTGGAGAGAATCTGGAACGCACCGCCGTGGACGTAGAGGACGACCGGCCAAGGCGGCCCGGCATGGCGGCGCGCACGGACGGCGTTCGACTCGATGGGGCGGTAGACGTCGAGAACGTGCTCGGCCGCCTTCCCCTCGAAGTAACGATGGTTCGGCAGAACCTCGACGCCGTGCCGTGACGGACGCGCGCCCGGCAACATGTTGCCGAGACGCGCGCCGCCTTCGAAGAGGCTCTTGAGCACGATGCCGCCGGCACGCCGACGAAGATCGGCGAGGCCCACGGCGCTCAGAACTCGAAGGCGAGACCGGCCGTCCAGGTCGCCGAGCCGACGCGGAGCGTGTCGGATGAGCCGAAGCCGTTGAGCGACAACCAGTAGTACTCGGCGAAGACGTACGAGTTGTTGATGCCCGTCGCGTTGTCCATGTTGCGTCCCGCGCCCTTATCGAACCAGTCGAGCGCGAAGGCAAGGCCCAGGGCGAGCTGCGTGCCCCACGACGCGCCCTTGCCCTTCACGCCGTTGAACTCCGACGTGCCGCCCGTGTTCGTCGCGCGCCAGAGCGCATACCCGAGGCCGGCCTTGCCGTACGGAACGAAGGGGAAGTTCATCTCGCGCCACAAGACATCGGCGCGAAGCACGGCGACGCCGTAGATGGGCGTGATGTCGAGGCTCGTCGTGTCACCGGACTGGCGACCGGACACGGTGAGCACGTCTTCGCTCATGGTCGTGAAGCCGACACCGATGCCGGGGCCGATCGTTCCGAGGTGCGGGATGCGGAACATCTGCCAATCGAACTCGAGCGAGGGCAGGATGCGCGCACCACCGAAGGTGTCCGCGAAGGGCGTGCGTCCACCGAGCGCGGGGTCCTGGTCGACTTGCGGCTTGTAGGGACCGACGCGGAGCTCGAGCGCGAAGTTCTGCGGAGAGCGATACGGATGCTGCTCTCCGCGCGTTCCGAACTCGAATGCACTCGCCTCGCTCGTGACGAGCATGGGAAGCACGAAGGCCACGCTGGCCACGCCGGCCAGGGCCAAGAACCGTCGCTTCATCGATCGTTCCTCTCGTCACCCGAGACCGAGTCGCGGCGGCTTCCCTGATCGCGCTCACGACGACGGCGCAGCGTCGAAAGAGCGAGCGCGCCCATCACGGCGAGCACGCTGACGCTGCCCATCGGCAAGCCCACGCCGTCGACCGAGCAATAGCCACCACCGGCGCTACCGCCGTCTTTTTTGTACGTCTGCCAGAAGTCCGTCGTCTCTTCGGGCGTCTCGCAGACGACGTTGGAGAGTGGACCAACGTTGTTGAACTGGTCGGTCGCGGCGATGGCGACCGCGTAGGTCGTGCCGTTCACGAGCGGGTGCCCGGCGACGCTGTCGGCGATGACCGAGCTGCCCGTGTTGCCCGTGAGGCTGCCGCAGCGGAACTTGTTGTTGAACTCGTTGTCCGGCAGGACCGTGCCGCCATCCGCTGGCACGAGGTTCGGGCTCGAACACTCGTTCGTCGTGCCGCCACCGGCTTCGACAGGAACCTCGACGCAGCCCGCATCGAGATCGGCATCGGCATCTTCCGCATCGGCCTCGGCATCGCCCCCATCGCACACGAGCGTGGTGGCATCCGTGGTCGGCGGCGTGGTCGTGGCTACCGAGGGATCGCAGTAGACGTTCACGCCGGTGAGCGAGACGAGACCGCCTTCACCGATGGTGTCCCACGAGACGCGAATGCGCGTATTGCCGGGGAGGTGCGAGAGGCCGGTCGGCGCGGGCGGGCCGATGGTGTCGACCTGGATGGTGAAGTTCTTCGAAACCGCCGGCGTCGCGATTTGGCCGGGGGTGAAGTAGAGAAACTGAACGGAGAACGTCGTGAGGTCGACGGTTCCGCAGATGCTCGCCGTCGCGTTCGGGGTCCTCGGGTCGAAGGCCCCGGACATGATGGACCGAACCGGAATGTCGATGTTCGGATTGAGCGTAAGGGGAAAGCCTTTGCCGTTGGGCACCTGCCAGCACAGCTGAGTGCTCGAGTTTCGGTTCGCCTGCTGCGTGCAATCGGCGCCCGTGCTCGCCCACGCCTGCAGGGAGGCGTTCGCTTCGAAGTCCGCGAGGGCGAGCGGGAAGCGGATACTCTGGTCGTCGAGGCAGTCCTGGAGGCTCACGCCTTCCGGGTTGAGCGTGAGCGGCCGCTTTTGAAGGATGTCCCCGTTGGGGCCGATGCGCGGAAGCGACGGCGGGTTCCCCGTGTAGGCCGGACTGATGTCGAGCGTGACGGCGTGGGCGACCGACGGTGCGAAGAGGACGCCGACCGCGAATGCCGCCGCGCCGAGGGCTCGAACGACTGCGCGCGCGGAGGGAATTGCGAAACGCGACGACGAGCGCCCCGAGGTCGCGCTCGAATGGCGTGATGAAGAGCGTGATGAACGCGATGAGAACGCTGAAGGAGGCATGGGAAAACTTACGGGGGCGGGGAAAGACGCTCTCCTGGCGAGCACGCTGAGCATAGCGCGTGCCAGCGCAAGCTTGCGAGCGACCACATCGCTTCTACACGGAAATTTCACGACCACAGCCGCCGGAGTCGCCAAGCTGGCACCCGCGGCCGGGCCCTTTCGGGGGCACCTTGCCAATCTGACAAGCGAGGTGCGGTCGACCTCGAGCGCGTTTGCGGCGGCGAGTCCCGAGAACCGAGCCTAGTATCCGCCCGCCGCAATGCCGTCGCCGTCTTCCCGTCTCGCTCAGAAGCTCGCTCGGTCGTCGTCGGAGGTCGCCTTTTCGATGACACACCAGGCCCGCGAGCCGGATGCCATCGAGGTGCGCGGTGCGCGCGAGCACAACCTCGACGTTCCGCACTTGACCATCCCCAAGCGGGCCCTCGTCGTCTTCACGGGACCAAGCGGCTCGGGCAAGTCGAGCCTCGCGTTCGACACGCTCTATGCCGAAGGCCAGCGGCGCTACCTCGAGACGTTGTCGGCCTACGCGCGGCAGTTCCTCGGGCAGCTCGAGCGGCCCCATGTCGATCGGATCCGTGGTCTCTCGCCCACGATCGCCATCGAACAGAAGAGCGCGGCTTCGAACCCTCGCTCCACCGTCGGTACGATCACCGAGATCCAGGACTACGTGCGCGTTCTCTACGCCCGCGTCGGCGAGCAGCGCTGCATCGCGTGCGGCAAGCTCGTGAAGGCTCGCAGCGCCGCCGAGATCGCGCGCGAGATCGCCGAATTCCCTTCGGGCACGCGCCTCCGCATCCTGGCCCGTCTCGTCACGCACCGAAAGGGCGAACACCGCGAGCTCTTCGCGGACCTCAAGCAGCGAGGCTTCTTGCGCGTCGAAGTCGGCGGCGACCAGCACTCGCTCGATGATCCGCCCACGCTCGCCAAGCACGTGAAGCACACGATCGATCTCGTGGTCGATCGCATCGTGCTCGGCAGCGTTGCCCCTGCGCGCATCGCCGAGGCCGTCGAGAGCGCACTGAACGAGGGCAAGGGCGAGCTCGTTTGCGCCATCGACCTCGGCAAGGCGGCGAACGGCAAGTCGGAGGAGCGCATCCCGTTCAGCGCGAACCGCGCGTGCTGCGGACGAAGCTATCCCGAGCTCAGCCCGCCGAGCTTCTCCTTCAACAGTCCGCTCGGCAGCTGCCCCGAGTGCCAGGGGCTCGGCGTCCGCGCGGAGGTCGATCCGGGCCTCGTCGTGGCCGATCCCGATCTCTCGATCAAAGACGGCGCAATCCTCCCTTGGGCGTCGGCCATGTCGCGCGGAGAGGGCTGGATTTTCCGCATCGCCGAGGCCGCAGCCCGCGCGTGCAAAGTGAGCCTCTCCACGCCCTGGAAGAAGATCCCGAAGGACAAGCAGAAGAAGCTCCTTCACGGCATCGGCGACTCGAAGCTCAAAGTCTCCTGGGGCAAGGAAGGCTCCGACAGCCACGGCACCTTCGGCGTGAAGTTCGAAGGCGTCATCCCGAACCTCGAACGCCTCTACCGCGAGACCAACAGCGAGTCGATGCGTGAACACTACAAGAAATTCTTCCGCGATCGCCCGTGCGGCGCCTGCAAGGGCCGCCGCCTCCGCCCCGAGAGCCTCGCGGTCTACGTCGGGCAGAAGAACATCGGCGAGCTGATGGGAATGACCGTGGAGGGCGCCGTGAACCACGTGCGCGGCCTCACGCTGCGTCCCGCCCAGAAGCGCATCGCCGAGGGCGCGCTCGTCGAGATCGAAAGCCGCCTCAAGTTCCTCCTCGACGTCGGCCTCGACTACCTCACCCTCGATCGCCCCGGCCCCTCGCTCTCCGGCGGAGAAGCGCAGCGCATTCGCCTCGCGAGCCAGCTCGGAAGCGAGCTCTCCGGCGTCATGTACGTGCTCGACGAGCCGTCGATCGGCCTCCACCCGCGCGACAACGCGCGCCTCGTCTCCACGCTTCGCCACCTACGCGACCTCGGCAACACCGTGCTGGTCGTCGAGCACGACGAGGAGACGATCCGGGCCGCCGATCATGTGGTCGACTTCGGCCCCGGAGCCGGTCACCTCGGAGGCAAGGTCATCGCCGAAGGCAGTCCGAGCGAGATCGAGAAGAACCTCGAGAGCATCACGGGCGCCTTTTTGTCGGGCCGAAAGAGCATCGAGGTTCCGGCGGTGCGTCGCGAGCCGAAGGCCTTCATCGAGGTCGTCGGCGCACGCGAGCACAACCTCAAGAACGTCGACGTGAAGATCCCGCTCGGCGTGCTGTGCTGCGTGACCGGCGTGAGCGGCGCGGGCAAGAGCTCGCTCGTCAACGGCATCCTCCTGCCGGCGCTCGGCGCGCACCTGCACGATTCGGCCGAGTCGATCGGCGAACACAAGAGCATCAAGGGCATCGACAAGCTCGACAAGGTCATCGCCATCGATCAGAAGCCGATCGGCCGTACGCCGCGCTCGAACCCGGGCACGTACACGAAGGCGTTCGACTTGATCCGCGAGGTCTTTGCGCAGCTGCCCGACGCACGCGCACGCGGCTACGACGCCGGGAGATTCAGCTTCAACGTGAAGGGCGGTCGCTGCGAAGCCTGCGGCGGCGACGGTGAAGTGAAGGTCGAGATGCACTTCCTCGCCGACGTTCGCGTGCCGTGCGAGTCGTGCTTCGGCAAGCGCTACGACGAGGCGACGCTCGAGATCCGCTTCAAGGGCAAGAGCATCGCCGACATCCTGGATACGTCCGTCGACGAGTGCCTCGAGCTCTTCTCGGCCTTCCCTGCCCTGCGCCGCATCCTCGAGACGCTCGTGTCGGTCGGCCTCGGCTACATGAAGATCGGTCAGAGCGCGCCCACCCTCTCGGGTGGTGAGGCGCAGCGCGTGAAGCTCTCGCGCGAGCTCGGCAAAGTCCAGACGGGCCGCACGCTCTACGTGCTCGACGAGCCCACCACCGGCCTCCACTTCGAAGACATCCGCCGGCTCCTCTCCGTGCTGATGCGCCTCGTCGAGGCAGGCAACACCGTCGTCGTCATCGAGCACAACCTCGACGTCGTGAAGTGCGCCGACTGGGTCGTGGACCTCGGGCCCGAAGGCGGCGCCAAGGGCGGCGAGATCGTCTGCACCGGAACACCGGAAGAGGTCGCGCGACACGCCACCTCCTACACGGGCAAGTTCCTCCGCGACTTGCTCGCGCCGAAGGTGCAGCCGAAGAAGAACGGAACGCCGAAACGCCTGGCGGAATCGCCGCGCGCCTGATGAGTCGAGCGCTCGGCGCAGTACTCCTCGCATTTGCGGTCGTCTTCGCGGCGGCGTGGGTTCGCTACTCGCCGCCGCGCCCCTTGCCGGCGAGCGCACCACCGGAGCGCTTCTCCGCCGAACGAGCGCGCGAGCTCCAACGCGCGATCGCCGGTGACGGCGTGGTCACGCGCGCACAAGGCACGCCGGGTCACGAGCGCGCAAAAGGCGAGCTCGTCGACGCACTGTCACGTTTAGGACTGAATCCCGAAGTGCAGCACGCCTTCGTCTGCGGGCGACACGGTTCGTGCGGATTCGTCGAGAACGTCGTGGCGCGCCGTGCCGGAAGCGATCCGAATGCGTCGGCCGTGGCGCTCATGGCGCACTACGACTCGGCCCCCGCGAGCCCAGGAGCGAGCGACGACGGCGTCGGCGTCGCCGCGGTGATCGAAGCCGCGAGGGCGCTCTCGCACGATCCACCGCAAAGGCGCCCCGTGGTGATCGTCCTCACCGACGGAGAAGAGAGCGGACTTCTCGGTGCCGAGGCCTTCGCGCAGTTGCATCCGCTCGCGAAGAGCGTTCGCTCGGTGGTCAACGTCGACGCACGAGGCAGTCACGGCCCGAGCAACCTCTTCGAAACGAGCACCAACAACGCCTGGCTCGTGGGGCTCGCGGCCAAGAACCTCGAGCGACCGGTCTCCTCGTCGCTCTTCTACGAGGTCTACCGCCGGATGCCGAACGACACCGACTTCACGGTGATGAAGGCCACCGCGAATGGTGTGAACTTCGCGAACCTCGCAGGCATCGACGACTACCACACGCCGCTCGACTCCATCGCGAACGCGGACATCGGCACGCTGCAGCACCACGGCGAGCAAGTGTTGGCGATGGCGCGCGCACTCGGCGAATCGACCGAGGCCGAGCACCCGCCGGCGGGCGACGCCACGTGGTTCGACGTGCTCTCGCTCTTCATCGTTCGATGGCCGGCGGGCTTCACGCTGCCGCTCGCACTCGCCGCGCTTGCGCTCGTGGTCGGGCAGGCCATCCGCATGCGCGCGTTCGGTGCGAAGGGGCTCTTCGCGAGCCTCGCCACGCTCGGCGGTGGCGCGCTTGCCACCGTCGCGGCAGGTCTCGCAATGAAGGCTTCAGGAGCGCTCGCCGTTCCGTGGATCGCGCATCCTGCGTTTCCCCTCGCCGCCCTGCACGGCGCCGCGCTCTTCGGAGGGCTCTCCGTTGCCGCTGCGACGACGCGCGAGGCAACACCGCGCGGCACGTGGGCCGGAACGTGGATTCTGTGGAGCCTCCTCGGTGTCGGCGCTGCCTACGTGGCACCAGGCACGGCCTATCTGTTCGTCGTTCCCGCGCTCGCGGCCGGTCTCACCGCCTGGCTGCCGATCGAGATCACGAGTGGGCTCGCGGCGGTCGTCGCGGGGATCCTGTGGTTGCCTCTCGACACACCGATCTACGACGCGATCGGATTCATCATCCCACCGGTCATCGCCATCTCGACCATCGTGCTCTTGTCGGCCTTGCCTCCGCTCTTGCGAGGTCTGCCGCGCGCGGTATGGATCGGAATGGGGGTCGTGACCTGCGCCGCGATCGGCGTCGCGACGTTGCAGCCGCTCTTCTCGACCGTGCACCCTCAGCGTGCCAACGTTCTCTTTCGGCAAGACGAAGACGCCGCGCATGCCTACGTGCAGACGTCGTGGGGCACCCTCGAGTGGGGCTCGCCTCCTCGCTCGATGCTCGAATCGCTGGGGCCTCTCGAGATGCTGAGTCCTCGCGCGCCCCTCCCGGTGTCGCTGCCGTGCCCATCCGTGGAAACCACACGCATCACGGTCGCCGCGCCGGCGCTCGAAGTGGAGAAGAGCTCCGTCGAAAATGGCCATCGCCACGTGAGGATTCGCCTCCGCTCGCTTCGCGGAGCCACCTCACTGCTCCTCGTCTTCGGCGACGGAAAGGCGCCACGCAACGTCGTCATTTCGAGCCACGGCCAGGTGGCATCGTCGTCCCGCGGCTGGCTCGTCTTGCGAGGCATTCCGACCGAAGGACTCGAGGTCGACATGACCGCCGATGGTCCCGATCCCATCGACCTCACCCTCATGGACGTCACGCCGGGTGTTCCCAAGGACACCCCTGCTGCAAAGGCCGTCGACGCGCGCCGTGCGCTCGAAGGCGTCGCGGTGCCCTTCCAGGAAGGCGACATCACGATCGCGACGAAGCACGCGCGACTCTGATCGCCGCGTGCGGCACGCCATCGTTCGATTCGACGCGTCCGCATGACACGGTGACGGTCGAGACGCGCATGGTCATGTTGACCGCCATGCACCGTCGCGCCGCCCTCGGGCTCCTCTCGATGCTGGCCTCGGGTTCGTACGGCTGCGACTCCGTGCAAAAGGCGTCCACGACGTGTGCCCTCCCCGCGTCGGGTCTCGCGCAGGGCTCCACCGTCGTCGACCTCTCCCACGCATTCGACGAGCAGACGATCTACTGGCCGACCGAAGCCGGGTTCGTGCTCGAGAAGGAGGCCGATGGCGTGACGGCCGGCGGCTACTACTACGCGTCGAACAAGTTCTCGGCGCCCGAGCACGGTGGAACGCACATCGATGCGCCACGACACTTCGCCCAGAATCATTCGACGGTGGACCAGATCCCGCTCGATCGCCTCATCGGCCCTGCCGTCGTCGTCGACGTGACCGAAGCATGCGCGCGCGATCGCGATCACAACGTGAACGTGGCCGACTTCGAAGCGTGGGAACGAACGCACGGCACGATTCCGAATGGCACGATCGTGCTGATTTTCACGGGCTTTGGTCGCTATTGGCCCGATCGCGAAAAGTACATGGGCACGGCCGAGCGAGGCGCGGAGGCGGTCAAGAAACTCCACTTCCCCGGCCTCGATCCCGACGCCGCCGTGTGGCTCGTCGAGAAGCGCGCCATCCACGCCGTCGGGCTCGACACGCCGAGCATCGATCACGGACCGAGCACCACGTTCGACTCGCACCGGCGGCTGTTCGAGCGCGAGGTCCCCGCGTTCGAGAACATCGCGAACCTCGATCAGCTGCCGGCGACCGGAACGACCGTCGTTGCGCTACCGATGAAGATCAAGGGCGGTAGCGGCGGTCCACTCCGCGCCGTCGCCATCGTTCCGAAAGCGCACTGAACTGCCAGGTCACTGCGGGCCAGGCGTCGTGCAGAAGCCGCCGATGCACCGGTCGCGGGAATCGCAGCACGGCAGCGTGTCCGTGCACTTGTCGGTGTGACCGGCGCACGTCGCGTTCGGCGGAGACGCACCACACACGAGGCCGGCTTCGCCTGCGCCGCACGAGCCGTTGCAGCACTGGTCGCCGCTCGAGCACGACTCGCCGTCGGAGCGGCACGGATCGAGAACCCAGAAGCCGCGCGCGTTGCCCGCGAGGAGCTCCTGCGCCGGAAGATAGAAGGCTGGGTGGCTCGCGTCGGTGCCCGGCGGGGCGTTGAGGTCGATGGCGGCGACCCACAGCTTCTTGGTCGTGATGTTCTGGACGAGATCGACGCCGCGCGGATCACTGCAGAACGGCGGGATCGTCGCCTCGTTGCCGTACATGCGGCGGCTCGTGAAGACGACCCACGCATAGCCACCGGTCGCCACGGGATTGACCGTGGGCTCGTAGTTCTGGTCGACGTCGAGCGCGTGGTCGGCGTTGTAATCGCCGACCGGGAGAGTGTCGCCCGTGCAGCTCATGATGGTCTTCGCCGGGAGCTTCGGCAGGTAGCCCTTGCCATTCAGGTTGTCGAGCGGCGTGACGCTGTTCGCATCCGCGGAAGACGTCCAGTAGATCTGGGCATACGCACCTTTTCGCGTGCGCAAGTCGCCGAGGCCGTTGCCGTCGAGCCCGGGGTCGGACTGGCGCTGGAAGACGATCGACTTCGCATCGGGCAAGAAGGCGGGCCAACCCGGGCGGACCTTGGCGTCCAGCGCCGACGCGTCGAACACGACACGCTGCCCGGAGAAGGCGTGCGTGGTCGCGTCGTAGTCCATGACGACGAGCTTCTGCGTCGGCTTCGCGAGCGTGGAGCTCGCCATCGGATTGAACACGACCGCCTTGCCGTCCGGCGAGAACGCGGGCGTTCCGAGGTTGCTGAAGTCCGTGAGACCGGTCGTCGGCACGAGGGTCGTTCCAGGCAGCGCGAACAGAACGGCATTCGACGAGAGCGCCGACGCTCCATCGGGCGCGATCGCCGGGTATGCGCTGTTGAATGTCGGCGTCTCGTTGATCGAGGTCGGCGTGATGGCGTAGTGCGAGCTGAGGGCGCTGTTGTTGCCGAGCTGCGCAATGAGCGACGCGCCGTTGGCCGAAACCGAGTGGCACACGCGGCATTGGGCGTCGCCGCCGTTCGTCCCTGCCGTCAGCTTCGGTCCAGTGTCTCCGACGCGGATGCTCAAGACGGCGCCGCCAAACCGCTTGTTTCCGCCAACTGCATCTCCCTGATTCTCGGCCAGCTTCGTGCCGTACGAGTTGTAATAGATGGTGCCGGAGAGGCGGCCTGGAGCGATGGTCCACGTCTCTTGAATCGGTCCGTACGCAACGCCGCCCTTGGCGACGACGAGCGTCATCGTCAGCTTGTCGGGGCCGGAGCTCGTCGTCCCTCCCGCACTGTTCGTCGCCGCGGCCCAAACATCTTGGGGAATCGGACTGCGAATGTATTTTCCGGTGGTCCCGAGGATTGCAGGACGTCCGAACGTGCCCGTCCACGAGAACGACTTGCTCGTCGTCTCGAGATGAATCGCGATCGCGTCGGCATCGCCCTCGTCCCACCTCCACTGCAGAAGCGGCGCGAGCATGCCGCGCGGGAAGACGGTCTTGTCGTACGGATAGAGGAGCGTGAGGTGCTTCGCCGTTCCATCCGAGCTCGGCGCTCCGAGCGCGGTCGCCGTCGCCGGATCGGTCACGGCCCCGCCGAGTCCTTCACCACCGACGCCACCGACACCGCCCCCCGCCGTGAGCTCCGCGGGGTTGTGTGCGATCTGAGCATCCTGCGCGGGGATGTTCGCGTTCACGCCGTTCTGCGTGCCCGTCACTTGAACGAGGACCTCGCGCTTGACGACCTGCCCGTTCAACGAAGCCGAGAGGGTGACGAGACCGCCGGTCGTGCCTGTCGCCTTGACCGTCGCGGAGCTCGAAGGCCCGGCGTCGACCGACGCGATCTCGCCACGATCGACGGCCCACGCGACATTTATCGGCTGATCGTTCATGGTCGCCGTGAAGGCGACCGTCGGCGGCGCCTGCCCGAGCACGGCTTGGATCGTCTGCAAGCCGCTCGGCTGGACGTCGAGTGGCTTCGACGATGGGTTCGTCGATCCGTCGGTGTCGCCAAAACCGGTCGACGGACCGCCACTGCTCGTCCCCGCTTCGTCCGAATCGCGCGTGCCGGGCTTGCCCTCTCCTTCCAGATCGGAGCCGCACGCGGCTGCCACGACTCCAGCAACGATCATCGAGAGGAGGAAGGCGCCCGAGCGAGAAATGGATGCAGGCATTCCATTTCACGATATCGGGCGCAGCCTCGCCGCCAAGTGCCAATCAAGCGCCGGCGGAGCGAATCTTGAATGTAGTCACGCGTGGCTCGACCGGAGCGTGCATCCTGCATCGGTCGTATCGGTCGTATCGGTCGTATCGGTCGTATCGGTCGCATCGGGCCTTCGCGTGGCGAAACGAACCTCGCTCGCAAAAGCAACGCGATTGCCAAAGACCGACATGTGCGCGCGAGCTCGGGGGCTCGTCCCCGCAGAAGGACGGCACCACGCCAGCTCGAGCCGCCCTCGGGCGTGGCGACGTCCCGCCACTCGCCCAAATGTGTGAATCAGCGCGACGGGCGGGTCGCGTTACGACGGTAGACCGTGATGATCGGGACGCCGTCGTGCGTGAGAACGTAGTCGGGCGTGGACGAGTGGTATTCCGTCCAGATGTTGTAGTCGACTTCGTTCATGTGCTGCTCGTGGTGCACGATCGAGAAGTTCGCTTCGGCGGGACTGCCGACGCCGCGAAGCCACGGCGGCACGCGCTTCTCTTCGACCATGCGGACCCACGAAGGCCACGCCGTATCCATGATGTAGACCGTATCGCCCGGCTTCGTGTTCTTCTCGAAGTAGGACGCGAGGCTCTCCGTGGTGAAGCCCCAGAACTGCCGGTTCAAACCGAGATCGGCGCCGCCCGCCGTGCCGCCGAAGAACGGCACGTAGGAGGAGAGACCGAACGGGTGCGAGTGGATCGTGACGGCGAGCGCTCCACCGAACGAGAGCGCGGCGACGACGACCTGGGCGAGGCGCGCCTTCGTGGCGTCGAGCGCCACCTTCGAGGAGAGAGCCGCCTCGATGCGCTGCCACACGAGGTCGAAGCCGCGGCCCGCGAGGATCACCAGGAACGGATACGCGGGCATCCAGTGCTTGGTGCCGCCGAAGATCGGCGTGCGCGGCAAGACGAAGGGGCCGAGCGGAACGGCGAGCGCGAGGAAGATGAGGAGATCGGTCTGGAAGCGGTCGCGCGCCGGAGCATCCTTCGGCCAAGGGAACGCGCGGCCGAGCCAGTCGCCGAGGCCCACCGAGGCACGGGCGAGGAGGAAGCGGAGACGATCGACGGCGCCCACCAAGAAGAGCACGAGCGTGATCGTCGGCACCGTGGCCATGATCATCACCGGCATGTACGAGCGCGGCGACGGCGGGCCGAAGTAGGTTCGGCCGAGGAATTCGATGTTGTAGTAGTCGTGGTGAACGTGGAAGTTCACGTATTCCTGGATACGAGGAAGCGTGTCGTTCCAGAGCCACGGCCAGAGGAGAACGAAGACCGCCGGGCCGAGCGTCGCCATGGCCACGAGCGACGCAGGAATGGGAATGCTTCCAGCGCGTGAGGCGCTGCGCGAGATCCGACGACCGTGCACGAAGATCGCGTGCGGGAGAATGACGGCCGGAAGCATCCACGCGTTGTGCTTCGTCTCGAGCGTGAGACCGTAGACGAGGCCCGCGGCAACCGCCCAACCGAACCCGCCGGTGGGCTTCTCTCCCGGTGCGTTGCCGCCACCTTCCGCGCGCCAGTAGACGTACACGCACGTGACCCACATCGCCATGATGGGCACGTCGAAGCACGCGAGATGCGCGTGGTAGAACGTGTTCGGCATCAGGCCGAGCGCGATCGCTGCGATGACACCGGCGCGACGCGAGTAGGCGCGCGCAGCGAACATGTACGTCACCCACAGCGCGAGCCCCATCATGAGCATGCCGGGGAAACGGAACGCGGTGCTCGCGTCGGAGAAGACCTTCCACTTCTCGTGGAAGAGCATGTGCGAAACCGCGAACAGGCTCTTCATGAGCGACGGATGCTCGTGGTTGCTCGACCAGCTCGCATCGACCGCACTTCGCTCGATGGCCTTGCTCGGCGCTTCGAGGAGCAGCTTGAACCAGCGCTCGTAGTCGGACGCCGCCGTGAAGTAGAAGCCCTCGTCGCGTGAGAAACCGAGGGTGCGCGCCGTGCCGAGCAGCCAGGCCACGTACGCGACGGCGATCCCGAGACCGATCAGCGGGTCGGCGTTCTTGCGGGCCCACGCCTTGGCACGTGTGCCGAAGTCGGCAGGCTCGTCGCCCTTCTCCGCAGACGCCGGAGCCTCGGCGCTCTCCGGCGCCTTGGACTCGGCCTGCTCGGCCTTCTCGGCGCGCTCGTCGTGCTGGTCGGTCTTCGACGTCTCCGCCGAAACCTCACCGGTCGCCTTGTCGCCCTGGGGAAGCTCGGTTGCCTCGCTCATCGCGTATCCGCCTCGAAGCAAAACTGCCTTTGACCGCTTCCCGTGACCTCGACGACGAGCTCACCGCGCTTGCCCGCGATGTCCGGTGTCGGAAACTCGAACGGCACCCATCCGGTGCCAATGCGATGGGCGTGTTGCCCGATCGGCCGATCGAAGGCCGAGAAGGCGAGCTTCGTCTTCTCCTCGGCCGACGGCGTGCGGTCCGTCACCCATTGGACACCGGCATGACCGTGGAGAGCCTCGCCGAAGTCGACGTCGGCAAAACGAAGCTTCACCGTCCCGCTGGTCGACGACACGAAAAGGCAGAGGTGGGGATGATGGTCGAGCGCATGGAGCACGGCCGCGCCCACGTAACCGCCACTCGGGCAATTGAACTTGTCCCCAGGGATGGCGGGGCCTTGCGGAACGCCGAGGCCACCCGGCTGCCCGGCTCCGTGGCTCCACGTACACGCCTGCTCGTGCTCGCCCTCGACCTTGGCGACGGTCATCTTCTCGGGACCGACACGCTCGAGCAGGTCGGTCAGAATCTTCAGGGGTGAAGGATTCTCGTACAGACCGATCGAGACCGGCCCGACCTTGCGCTCCGACACCTTCCGCCAGTGGGCGAGCTCGGCGTCGTGGGATCCGCGAATCGAGACCTCGAAGGCCCGAGGAAAACGAGACACGTCCGGTCGCGCTTCCCCCTTGATGCCCGCAAGCTCGTGACCGAAGAAGCGCCGCCCGAGCGGGTCTGCCCAAAAGGGGGCAAACACGACGAGATCGCCTGGTTTTGCCTCGGAACGCACGGCATCGCGCGCGGCAACCCATTGGTCGTCCGTGACGACGTCACCGCTCGTCTGCTTGGCGTGGAGCACGAGCTCCACGACGCCGACGAGCGGCACCGCACACAACCCCCATGCAAGGAAGGACCCAGCCCGGCTCAAAGCGCGCGCAGCTTAGCACGGGGCCCCCTCAACTGGTGACAGCACGGGGCGCCTGTACTAGTAGCCGATCGCACGATGGCAAGAACGACGCGTTCGAATGGCGAGGCGGGTCGCGAAGCAGTCATCGGCCGAGCAACACGCGTGCGCGGCCGCGTGTCGGGCGACGGCGATCTGCTGATCGAAGGAAGCATCGAGGGCGACATCACCCTCCGTGGCGACCTCACGCTGATCGGCGGCGCACGGGCGACCTCGAACGTCGAGGCGCAGGCCGTGACCGTCCAGGGCGAGCTCGACGGCGACATCCTCGCGCGCGGCGTCGTCCGTATCGAGGCTGGCGCTCGCGTCCACGGTGACGTCCGCGGGGAGCTCGTGGCCATCGAAGACGGAGCCGAGTTCAACGGGCGTCTCGACGCCGATTTCGATCTACCCCCCGAGCTCACGGGGACTGCCGGCACCGGAAGGCGCCGCTGAGCGCTGCGTTCGTCGCAGCTTTCTCGAAAATAAGCCCCTAGGCGGAGGACGACATGGCGAGCACGGTCATCGGCGCAGGCATCACGATCGAAGGCGAAGTCACGAGCGACGAGGATGTCCTCGTTCAGGGCACCCTGCGCGGCAAGCTGACGGCCAAGGACGCGGTCACGATCGAGCCCGGCGGCATCGTCGAAGCCGACATCGCGAGCGGCCCCGTAGCTGTCGCCGGCATCGTGACGGGCAACATCTCCTCGAGCGATCGCGTCGACCTCCAGAACGGCGCGAAGGTCGTTGGCAACGTCAAGGCCACGCGCATCACCATCGCCGACGGCGCCCAGTTCAAGGGCAACGTCGACATGGACGTGTAAGAGGAATCCATGGCTGATCCGACCGTCATCGGCCGCGCCACGTTCATCCGCGGGCGCATCAACGGAAGCGGCGACGTCGAAGTCGCCGGCCGCGTGGAAGGCGAAATCGCCTGCACCGGCGAAGCGCTGGTCGACACGAGCGGCCTCGTCGCCGGCCCGATCAACGCGCGCCGTATCGTCGTCCGCGGCGCCATCAAGGGCGACCTCGTCGCCGAAGAGCAGATCGTCCTCGAAGCCGGCGCTCGCGTCGTCGGCGACCTCCGCGCGCCCCGCATCGCCATCGCCCAGGGCGGTCTCGTTCGCGGTCACGTGCAGACCGGCGCCGCCAGCACGGCTCGTCCGGCAGCACGCACCGCCACCGCCCGTACCGCAGCGCCGGCTCCGGCTCGCGTGGTGGCGCCTCAAATTCGTGAAGAGCGCGTTCGCGAAGAGCGTCCGCGCGTTGTGCCCGCCCCCCTCCCGGCCAAGCCCGCGCCCGCTCCGGCTCCGGCCCCCGTCGTGAAACCCCAGGCGAAGCCCACCAACGGCGCGACCAACAAGCTGCCGCTCGGCACGCTCGCGGGCGCTCGCCCCGGGCCGCCCCCTCCGGTCGTTCCTGTCCTCAAGAAGGGCACGAAGGCCGTCCAGAAGAAGCGCTGATGAGCACCGCACGCTCGCGCCTCGTCGAACTGCTGCGCGAGCGTTCGTTCGCGCGCAAACGCGTCGTGCTCGCCTCCGGCAAGGAGAGCGACTTCTTCATCGACTGCAAGCAGACGGTGCTGACGGCCGAGGGCCACGTGCTCGTCGGCGAGCTCATGCTCGACGCTCTCGCCCAGCTTCCACCTTGCGATGCCGTCGCGGGTGTGGAGCTCGGCGGCTGCCCGCTCGCCAGCGCCGTCGCTCTCACGAGCTTCCTCCGCGGAGCGCCCAAAGACGCCGTCTACGTACGCAAGGAAGCCAAAGATCACGGCTCGAAGCGCCTCGTCGAAGGCGACACGAAGCTCCCGCCGGGCGCCACGCTCGTCATCCTCGAAGACGTGACGACCACCGGCGGCTCGACGCTCAAGGCCGTCGAGAAGCTCCGCGCTGCGGGCTACAAGGTCGCGGGCGTGGTCACGCTCGTCGATCGCCTCGAAGGCGGCCGCGCCGCGATCGAAGCCGCGGGCCTGCCACTCGTTGCAATCTACACACGTACCGACTTCATCCAAGACTAGGCAGGTAGGGGGCTCTGCCCCCCTCAAGGCCTGACGGCCTCGAGCCTCCCCCGGGGGTCGCGGCGGGTCGCCTTCGGCGCGTCGCGCTATGAGCGCGACGAAGAACCCGCCGCTCACGTTATGGCGACCTGCGAGAGCAGTTCCTCGGCGTTGCGCGTCGCTGTCAGGCGCGTGTCTGGCGATGTGCAGCCGAGTCGATGGTGGTGCAGCGACTCCACTGTCGAGTCGCTATTCGAGGAGGGGAAAGCCCCCTACTAGGACCTAGGGCTTAAGAGCGGCCCCCAAGAGGTCGCCGAAGTTATCGCCGCCGCCGCTCGGGGCGGGGTCGATGTCCGCGCCCTGAATGGGCTTCGGGATCGACGGGGCCGAAGCGCCCGTGGACGCGGGAGCCGCGGGACGACGTGCGACCGTCGTGGCGCGCGGAGCGGCGTGAGGAGCGGGCGGAGGTGCCGTGTGCTTTTCGACGGTCGGCGCGGGGGCCGACTTCGCAGCGTCGGCGAGCTGGAAGGTCGAGACCGGCGTCGGCTCGACGACCGGGGCCGCAACGCGCGGAGCCACCGGCTGGACGGCCTGCACCGTCTGAACCGGCGGCGCGACCGCGACGGGCTGCGGCGCTGCAAAGACGGGTTGCGCCTGCACGACCGGCGTGACGGGCGTGGCCACCTGGACGGGAACCGGAATCGTTCCCTGGGCGGTCGCCGTCACTTGCACCGGTGCGTGAGTGCCGACCGGAGCATTCGTCGCCTCTTCGTGAGGACGCTTACCCGAGAACACCCCGGTGGCGAAGAAGGCGAAGGCGACACCGAACGCGGCGCCGGCCACGAACCACGCGAAGCGCGAAGGCTTCGGAGCCTCGGCCGGCATGGGCGCAATTTGCCCGCGTACGGTGCCCACCGGGGCATACGGTCCCGAGACGACGCCCGCCGCGAGCTGCTGCTGGTGGAGGATCATCGACGGGCTCACCGGAGCCGCGGGCGACGAAAGCGCCGGACGGTAGGGAGCCACAGGCGCCGCCTGCATCGGCGCCGTCATCATGTTCTGCTGCGGGTGCATCGGCGCGCGCTGCCAGGCGTCCGGCGGCGGCGTGAGCTGCATCGGCCGCGGCATCGGCGGCTGAGAGTAGTGAGCGGGGGCGGCGGCAGGAGCCGGAGGCGGCGGCGGATAGGACGGACCCGAACGCATGTTTTGAGGGCCGCGGGCCGCCATGCGCGCCCACTGGTTGGACTCGCTGATGTCGTCGAACGCGGGCACAGGCGCAGCATACGATGCCGTGCGCGGGCGCACCTCCAAACGCGGCTCCGGACGCGCTTCAGGGCGCGCTTCGGGTCGCTCGCGCGGTCCCGAGCCTTCGTTCGGGCGCTGGGCGCGCGGGGTCGCCTCCTGATAGGAACGCGGCGGCGCCGGATACGGCTCGTACGAAGACTCCGACGAGTCCGACGAGTTGCGAGCCTGCGAGGCGTGGAGCGTGACCGGATCGCGCTCGGCGAACGCGGCCTCGTACGAATCGAAGGGCGCGCGAACCTCGAGAGAAGGCAGAGAGACCAGCGCCGCGTCGAGATCGGACGCGGCGTGCGCGTCGTCTCGGCTGCTCGAGAGCAGATGATCGTCGATCGGGCGCGCCTGCGTCTCCTCGTCGAACGACAGCGCCAGCTCACGCATCTCGCGCACCTGGAACGACGGCGCAACGCTACGAATCGGCGACGTCGCCGGGCAACCGTCGAGCGTCGCGGGCTCCGTATCGAGCGTGGGGGGCTCGTCGTAGCTTTTGCGAGGATCGCGATCGGTCGTGTCGTTGTCCGAGTCGACGAGCTCGCTATACGAGCGAGGCGGACGCGATTCGCGAACGCGCACGTCGGACGTACGGCGCAAGGGGGTTGGCGGCGGCGGCGGCGGCGAGGGCTTCACGGGACGGATCGCCGGGCGCGCAGGACCTTCGCGTCCTTCGCTCAGCGGCCGAAACTTCGGAAGCATTCCTCGGTTTGACATGGCTGTAATATTCCCGCCGCTCTCCGCTGGGTGGAAACCGGTGCAGTGTGCCTCTGCATCTTCCGTGCTCACGGTAGCGAGCACGCGGAGCAACTCCATTCAACGGGAAGGAGAGGCTCGGGTCGAGAGAATACGGCTCGGCAAGAACCCGACCGCCCGCCGGTCGCATTTCGCCGGGATCAGCGGCGATCCACCTCTGGGTCCATTCCCCCCCGATCCAGCGTTTAGAACCGCTTCCGGCGGGTTCGTCTGCCAGGCGTCCCGCAAGCGTGGTACACAAGCCTTCATCGTGGACGCCAAGCGCATCGACGTCCTTTCGGACTCCACGGGCGAGACGGCTGAAAAGGTCGTCCGCGCCGCCATGCTCCAGTTCCCCCACTCGGGAGCTCAGCTCCGTCTGCACACCCGCGTGCGGACGAAGGAAGCCGCGCGCCCGATCCTCGAGCGTGCTGCCCGTGAGGGAGCCCTCGTCGTCTTCACCGTCGTCAGCCCGGAGCTACGCGAGTTCATTCACGCGTCGAGCTACGAGCTTCGGGTGGAAGCCCTCGACCTCATCGGGTCGTTGATTGGAAAGCTCTCGGTCTATCTCGACCGCCAGCCGATCAACACACCGAGTGCGATGCTTCCGCTCTCCGACGAGTACTTCCGCCGTATCGAAGCGGTGGAGTTCACCGTCAAGAGCGACGACGGCAAGGAGCCTCGCAACTTCAAGAAGGCGGACCTCGTCCTCGTCGGCGTCAGCCGCACGTCGAAGACGCCGCTCTCCACGCTCCTCGCCCAGCGCGGTCTGAAGGTCGCAAACCTCCCGATCGTTCTCGGCGTGAGCCCGCCTCCGGAGCTCGAAGAGGCGAACCAGGAGCGCGTGGTCGGCCTCACGATCGGCCTCGAGCCCCTCGTCGAGATCCGCAAGGCCCGCCTTCGCCAGCTCGGCATGAGCGTCGACGCGAACTACGGCTTGAAGGACCAGGTCAAAGCCGAACTCGAATACGCGCAGAGCATCTTCTCGACGCACCCGAGCTGGCCCGTCATCGACGTCACCGGCCGCGCCATCGAAGAGACTGCAGTGATCATCCTCGAGTCGCTCAAGGAGCGCGAAGAGGCTCGTCTGATCGCCAAGCAGATCGTCTGACGTTTTCTCGAACGCGATCACGAGCGTGCCCCGCTTGCCGGAGCACGCTCGTGTGCTTTCTCACGAACAGTTGCAGACGCTCGCGCACGCGGCGCCGCCACCGCACTCGGCGAGGCACTGGCGATCGCACGTCGACGAGCTTCCGCTCGAGCCGGAGCTCGACGAGCTGGAGCTGCTACCCGTCGACCTGTTCGTCGTGCAGCGCTCCTCGGCGACTTGCACGCAGACCTCTTGCTCGGTCTGCGCCGTGAGAAGCTGGGCGGCCTGCGCGCACGTCGTGAACGCCCCCATCGAGCAGATGGAGTTTCCGCATCCGCACACGAGCTCGCTCACGGTCCCGCGAATGCGGAAGCCGCAGTGAGGATACGCGGCAGAGTCGACCACGACGTTCGGGCACTGACTCGTCGCGCGGCAGAGCGATGCTCCGCTGCTCGTGTCGATTCCACATCCCGCACCGACGAGCCCGGCATCCCCCGAATCCGACCCGCCCGCGTCGCTCGCCGAGCTGCTGCCGCCGCCCGTGCTCAGCGCATCCTGGAGCGCACACGCACCGAGAAGCGAGCCGAGCGCGAAGGAGCCGAGCGCAGCCACCGTCGCGAGCGATGCCGTCGACATGCGAAACCGCGTTTTCACGGCTGAGACCATGGCAGGCCCCACCCTGTCAGAGCCCGATCGAGACGGCCAACTTTCCGTGGGCCATCGCGCGCCGTCCGGTTACCGTTCACGGCATGACCATGGATGCGTACGCCCCGTCGATCGACCCGAAGACCTACGCGCTCGGTAGGCTCGTGGGAGCCCTCGCGGAAGACGGCATCTTTGCGCTGGCGAGCGGCGGAGGCCCGATCGCGCTCGAAGGGCTCGGCAAGCGTCGCGGCGAGGCCTATGCGGCGATTCTCGCAGGTCACCGGCTCAACACCATGTCGATGGAGTTCGACCCGTGGGTGGTCGAGATGACACGCGCCATGGCGCCGATTCATGCGCCGGCGTGGATGCCGATGAGCGAGGTCATCCGCGAGAAGGTCACGCTCGAAGCGGGCGCTCGAGGTCTGCGCGCGATCTTCTCTTCGAAGCCCAGCGACAAGGACGTCCAGCGCGTCAAACGCCTGGGCACGCTCGCCGTTCGCGTGCTTCGCGCGGTCTCCATCGCCGATGGCCCGCTCGACGCCGAGGAAGCACGCACCATCGCAGGCGTCATCGCCTCGCTCGGCCTGCCCGACGCCGACGCTCAGACGCTCTACGCCGAGCTCCCGGTGCCGGTCGAGCAGCTCGACGTCTACGGAGACATCGAACCGGCCGTCGCCAAAGCGCTCGTGCGAGGAGCTTGGCTCGCCGCGGCCAGCGACCAGATTGATCCGCGCGAAGAGCACGTGGTGCGAGTGCTCGCCAACAAGCTCGGCATCCCCGCGATGGACATGGAGGTCATGCGCAACGACGTCGTGCAGCGCATCGAGATGCGTCGCATGGGCGGCATCGCGGTGATCGACGCCATTCGCTACGTGCTCGCCGACCGCATGCCCGGACACGGCGTCACGCTCGCCGCCAAGGCCGGAACGCTCCTCATTCCTCGACGCTATCGCGAAGAGGCGCTTGCCCCCATCGGTCACGGTGCGCGTGTCGTGCTCGCGAAGCGCTTCGTGCACCTCTCGTCCGACGACAAGCTCATGGTCCTCGGCGTGACGTGGGCCGCGGCGATGTACGAGGATCCGTCGCTCGCCCGACGTGCCCTCCTGCGTGCCCGACACGAACGGGTGGCGGCCGATATGGGTGAAGACGGCAGCAAGGCGCGCCACCCGGTCGACGAGTGGTTCACCGACGTGCTGGCCCCTGCGGCTTGGCCCATGGGCGCCGATTAGCGAGAGACGGGTCTCTCGACACCCCGCGACGATCGAACGAAAGCAAAGACGACATGATGAAGAAGACGCTTGGATTCCTCGGTGCCGGCAACATGGCCGCGGCCCTCGTGAAGGGTCTGCTCCATTCGAAGCTCGTGCCGCCGGCAGGGATCATCGTCAGCGACGTGAAGGCCGAGCGCCTCGCCTCCCTCCACCAGACGCACGGCATCCGCACCACGTCCGACAACCACGAGCTCGTACGCACGAGCGACGTCGTGGTGCTCGCCGTCAAACCGCAGGTCATCGACAAGGTGCTCGAGGCCGTCGGCAAAGACATTCGGCCCGATCAGCTCGTCGTTTCCGTCGCCGCCGGCGTGCCGGTCTCGGCGATCGAGAATCGTCTCCCCGACGGAACGCGCGTCGTGCGCTCGATGCCGAACACGCCCGCGACGGCGCTCGCAGGCGCCACGGCCATCGCTCCAGGCACACACGCCACCGACGAGGACCTCGCCGTCGCACGCGCGATCTTCGAGGCCGTAGGTCGCGTCGTGACGCTCGACGAAACGCTGCTCGACGCCGTCACCGGGCTCTCGGGAAGCGGCCCCGCTTACGTGATGCTGATGATCGAAGCGCTCGCCGACGGCGGCGTGAAGGTCGGGCTCCATCGCGACACCGCGCTCCTGCTCGCAGCGCAAACCGTGTTCGGCTCGGCCAAGCTCCTGCTCGAAACCGGCGAGCACCCCGGCCGCCTCAAGGACATGGTCACGAGCCCGGGCGGAACGGCCATCGCGGGCCTGCACACCCTCGAATCGGGTGGCCTCCGCCGCACGCTCATCGACGCCGTGGAAGCCGCAACGATGCGCGCCCAAGCGCTCGGCGAGCAGATGGCAAAAAAGATGGCGGAGAAGAAGTAATCCTCTCCGCCATGCGGCAACCCTAGCCGAGCGTGCGCCCTCGCTCTCGAGGCGCAGCGCGCGCTTGGCGTTACTCCCTGCGGCTGCCGAAGAGGCGCAGCAGGAAAAGGAACATGTTCACGAAGTCGAGGTAGAGGACGAGCGCGCCGACCAGCGGCACGTTCGCGTGAACCTCACCGCTCGCATACATGTTCTTGAGCTTCTGCGTGTCGTACGCGGTCAGCGCGCCGAAGATCAGCACACCGGCGATGCTCACGAGGAACGAGAAGCCTGCGCTCGCGACGAAGATGTTCACGATCGAGGCGATGATGATGCCGAACAGCGCGAAGATCGCGAAGCGGCCGATGGCGCTCAGGTCTCGCTTGGTGAAGAGGCCGACCGCCGAGAGCCCGCCGAAGGCGCCCGCCGTGATGAAGAACACGCTCGCGATCGATGCGCCCGTGTAAATCAAAAACAGCGACGCGAAGGTCAGGCCCGTCAGCGCCGCGTACGCAAAGAACATCGTCGCGACGGTGGCCGTGCGCGCACGCGCCGCGGCCGCGGTGAAGCTGAAGACGAGTCCCAGCTGGGCAATGATCAGGCCCCAGAAGACGAGCCGATTGCCGAAGATGAGATTCAGCATGGCCGGCGAGCTGGCGGTCAAGAGCGCCACGATGCCGGTCGTCGCGAGCCCGAGGGTCATCCAGCGATAGGTGATCCAAAGAGCGTCGTTGGCGTGCGCACGCACGCGCTCGAGCTCACGAGGTGATGCGTAGTACATGCACGTGAAACTAAGTCGCAAAGTCGTGCGTGAGAAGGGCTCTCGGGCGGTTGAGCTCCCCTTCTCACACGCGTTCGAACGTCGCTTTTCGCGTCGTTTCGCTTCGCGACGGCGTCAGTGCTTCGGCATCAGCAAGTCGGAGTACGTGATGACGGCGATGAGCGTCAGGAACATGAGCAGGCCGATGGCGTGCACCGTTCCTTCGATCTTCGCGTCGGCGCGCCTCCGTGAGGCCGCCTCGAACCCGAGGAAGAGCAGGCGCCCTCCATCGAGCGCCGGGAACGGCAGCAGGTTGAAGGCGCCGATGTACGCGCTCAAGAGGCCGAGCAGTTTGAGATAGGTGTGGACGCCGTCCTCGGCGGCCGCCGCGACTTCGCGACCGATGGCGACCGGGCCGCTGAACTCCGGCTTCTCCTTGAAGGTCAGCATGCGCCCTAGCCCTTTGACGAGCGCGACGACGACCTTCGGCGGCTCGGTGACGCTGAGCACGGCCGCCTGACCGACCGTCACCGGAACGACCTCGGAGAACTGCCCGATGAGGATGCGCCCGGGCTTGTTGGGAGCGTCGGCGACGGGAACCGGGAAAACGTGCAATTTCTCGGTACCGCGCTCGATCTCGACGTCGAGCTTGTCGCCCGGGTGCGAGCCGACGACCTTCTGGAGCTGCTTCCAGTCGTGGATCGCTTCACCGTTCACCGCGAGAATTCGGTCGCCGCGCTTCATGCCCGACACTGCGGCCGGCCCGGCATTGTCCTTGTCGACGGCGATTCGCATCGTGGTCTCGTCGACCACGGTGTTTCCTCCGATGAGGAAGCCGAAGAACATCAGCACCGACGCGAAGAGGTAGTTCGCGAGGGGCCCCGCGGCGATCGCCGAAACGCGGGCCACGAGCGACGCGTTCGCGTAGCTGCTCTTGTCCTTCGGGTCGATCTCCTCGTACGGGTTCATGCCCGCGATCTGCACGTAGGCGAGGAACGGGATGATGCCGATCTGGAAGGTGGTCTCGGAGTTCTTGGGGCGATGCTTCCAGAGCGTGGGGCCGAAGCCGATCGAGAACTTCGTCACCCTCATGCCGAACCGCCGCGCTGCCAGGTAGTGACCTCCCTCGTGGACCACCATCAAGAGCGCGAGCCCGAGGATGGCGACGATCGCGTACGCTACGGACGACATTGGGTGAAGCTTAGCCCAGATGCGACGGACCTGCGAAGGTCGCCCATGGTAGAGCGTGGGCCGAAATGCGGCGCCCGCGGAGGATGGCAAAAAGCGTCGCCGTAGCTTCGCGTTCCCGCCGTTCCCGCCGTTCCCGCCTCGCCCGCCTTGCCATTGCGCCCGTCGCGCTCACGGTCGCCGTCGTCGCGAGCGTCGCACGACCTGCCGCGGCCGATGAGGTCGCATCGAGCTCGAGCGTGGAAACGCCGCGCTCGCTCGAAGAGGTCACCGTCCGCGGGCGCGAAGCCGGAAGCTTCGTTTCCCAGGCGCGCATCGAGGACAGCCCGCGCGAGATCACCGACGCGGCGAGCCTCGTCGAGCCCCTGCCCGGCGTGCACGTGCGCCGCCTCGGCGCCGACGATTCGTTCGCCACGCTCTCGATTCGCGGCACGAGCTCGACGCAGGTCGCGATCTACCTCGCGGGCGTTCCGCTGAGCGGCGGCGCCGATCCCACCCTCGATCTCGCGACGTTGCCTCTCTGGCCTGGCGTCCGCGCGCGCGTCTACCGCTCGTTCGCTCCGGCAGCGCTCGGTCGAGGATCGCTCGGCGGAACGCTCGTGCTCGACCCTCCTTCGGCACGCGGGCCCACGACCACGGACGTGTGGGCCGCGGCCGGCTCGTATGGCTCGCGACGCCTTCGCGTAGGCGACGTCCGGGGCGAAGACGACGGCTTTCGCATCGCCACCGGCATCAGCGCCTCGCGCGCAGGCGACGACTTCACCTACGTCGATCCGAACTCGAACGCACCCGTGCGACGAGTGAACTCCGGGCACGCCGCCGCGAGCGGTATCGTTTCGTTCGGCCTCCCGGTCCGACTCGGCGCGACCAAGACGGGCGCCCTCACGGTCACCACGCTCGCGCAAGCGCGTCACCAGGAGATCCCTGGAACCGTCTCCGTTCCCACGCCCTATCAGACGCTCGACTCGACCCGCCTCCTCGAGGCCATCGAGCTCACCGTTCCGTTCGGAGCGGGAACTTTCGGCGTCCGCGGATGGGGCCGACGCGAGGGCACCTCGAACCACGACGCCAGCTCGGAGGCGAAGAAGTTCGGCCTTCCCTCGTCCACGAACGACGCCATCCTGGCCACGGGAGCGAGCGTCGGTTGGAAGACGCGCCCGAGCGAAGGCAGCACGATCGAGACGCGTGTCGACGGAAGCCTCGAGCGATTCTCGCCGGGAGAATGGGTCGATCAGCCTCAGCCCACGGGCGCCAGGCGATCGAACGTGGGCCTCGCGTTCGACGGCACGATGCGCGTCGCGCGGCCTCTCGTGCTCGCCGCGAGCGGACGCGCCGACGGTTGGTTCGACAGCAGCGACGACGGTTCGAGCTCGAGCTCCTTCCGCCCCACCGGACATCTCGGACTCGAGAGCGTGCTCGGTCCCATCGCGCTCGCGACGCACGGCGGCTACGTCGCGCGTCCACCGTCGTTCAGCGAACGCTTCGGGCGCGGCGCGTTCATCGGCAATCCCGAGGTCCGTCCCGAGGAGGCGACGACGGTCGACGCGGGAGCACGCTTCGATCGGCGCTTCGGTCCACTGCGCCTCCATGCCGAGGTCGCGGGCTTCTCGACGTGGGCGAGCGATCTCATCGTGTTCGTCCCGCAAGGCGCCTACGGCCGCGCGAAGGCGACGAACATCGGCCGCGCGCGGCTCTATGGTGTCGAAGCCGAGGTGAACGCGGGCATCGCCGGGTTCGAGGCGCGCGTCTCGCAGACGTCGATGGCGACGGTGAACGAGAGCGACTGCCATTACGTGAACCAGGTTTGTGAACGGCCAGGGCTGCCGGGCCGCCCCGAGCAGGATTTCGTGCTCGATCTCGCGTACACCGTCGGTCCCGTTCGCGTGCGCTACGGCTTCGACTTCGTCTCGGGGATCCAGACGGACGCGAAGGGCGACGAAAACAATATGGTGCCGGCGCGCGCGCTGCATTCGGCGGGAGCTCGTCTCTCCGTGCCGGGTGTGCCCGGCCTCGACGTCGCGCTCGATCTCCGAAACCTCTTCGACCTGCGCGTGGCCGAGTATGCGGGCGTGCTCGGGCCCGTCCAAAAGCCCATTGGGGACCTCTACGATTATCCCCTCCCGGGGCGGAGGTTCCTCCTCAGCGTGCGGTGGACAAGCCCCCCTCCCCACCGCTCTGACCCCTGAATTTCACGGGAATGCGACGCACGAGACAAGGATGGATCAAGGCGCCCAAAGGAACGGCCCGGGCGCCCATCCATCGCGCCCTTATTCCGTGCTAGCTTCCGCGACCTCTCATGACCCAGTCCACGAACGCCCCGCCGAAGCCCAACGCCCCCGGATCTGGCCCTGCGCCCCAAGACGGAGGTCTCTCCATCCAGGGAGGCGCAGCCATTCTCGCGCCCATCCAGGCGTTCCCGAATGGCGTCCCCGCGAACGCGCTCGTTCTCATCCCGCTCGGCCCCAACGGCCAGCAGGTCGAGAAGGAGATCGTCAACGGCCCCGTCGCCGTGACGATGGAGCAGGTCTGGAAGCTCCTCGGCTTCAACGGCCCCGCCGTTCAGGTGCAGGACGATCAGGGTCGCCCGATCGCCATCGGCCGCGACGACCTCCTCGCCGGCCTCGAGAAGCACTGGACCGAGAACCAGGAAGATCTCGATCGCGGCCGCATCTACTCGCAGGAGCTCATGAAGTACGAGTTCCCCGCGAAGGCGGAGGCCGTGCTCGCGAAGATCGTGGCGCGCGGTGGCGACGGCAACGACTGGCTCGCCCTCGGTGTCGCGCAGCTCGCTCAGGAGAAGCTCGACAAGGCGGAAGGCACCCTCAAGGGCGCCCAGAACCTGATGAAGGACAACCCGTACCCGAGCCTCCACCTCGCGAAGCTGTTCCACGCGAAGAACGACGCGAAGGCGGAGCGTGACTCGGTCGAGCGCGCCATCCAGATCCAGCCGGGCAACGTCGACGCCTGGGCCTACCTCTTCAACTTCGTGAAGGAGTCGGAGAGCGAGGACAAGGCCGTGGCGGCGATCGAAGAGCTCGCGAACGTCCCCGTCAACGCGAAGACCGCCGCTCCGTTCGTCGCCCTCCAGGGCTTCTACGCGGGCGACGAGACGACCCGCGACAAGGCGATCGGCTTCGCCAAGCGTGGCGTCGAGCGCTCGCCGGCCGACCCGATCCCGCTCATCGTCCTCTCGGCCCTCTACGGCCAGAGCGGCAAGCTCGACGAGGTCATCAAGCTGCTCGCCCCGCACGAGGCGCTCATGCAGCAGGACGTCCGTATCGCGCACAACTACTTCCAGGCTTTGTTCCAGGCGCGTGACATGCAGAAGCTCACGGCCCTGCTGAACAAGCTCGCCACCTCGCCGAACCGCGAAGTGAAGCAGTTCGCGATCGAGCAGTCGCGCGGCCTCCAGCAGATGCTCCAGCAGCAGCAGGCGGCGCTCGCGGCAGCTGCGACCCAAAAGTAATTACGACGCAAAATGGTATTCGGGCGGGGCTGAAGCGGCTGAAGACAGCCGCAATCCGAGAGCCGCTCCGCACGGGCCGAGCAGGAGAACGAGCAGACCCAGCGTCACTCGAACCTCACGTCCCGACTGCGTCCCGACACCAAGAATGCACAAGAAAGGCGCCCACACGGTGTTACCGTGTCGGTGCCTTTCTTCATTTCCATCTTTGCTACGCGCAATGCAAAGAGCCCAGCTACGATACGAGTCGGTGGGTCCGACCACTCAAGACGTCCGCGTCGTGGGCAGATACGCCCTCTATGGCGCCATCGCGGCTGGTGGCATGGCCACGGTCCATCTTGGCCGCCTCATGGGGCCGGTGGGCTTTTCGCGAACGGTCGCCATCAAGCGACTGCACGCGCAGTTCGCTTCCGACCCCGAGTTCGTCTCGATGTTCCTCGACGAGGCGCGGCTCGCAGCGCGCATTCGTCACCCCAACGTCGTCCCCACGTTGGACGTCGTCGCCACGGGTGGCGAGCTGTTTCTCGTCATGGAATACGTGCCGGGCGAGTCGCTCTCGCGACTGGCGCGCGTCCTGCGAGAGCAGCAGCAGACCGTCCCGCTCCGGATTCTGAGCGGCATCATGGCGGGCGTCCTCCACGGACTCCACTCCGCGCACGAAGCGAAAGACGAGCGCGGCGAGCCTCTCGGAATCGTCCATCGCGATGTCTCCCCGCAAAACGTCCTCGTCGGCACCGACGGTGTCGCGAAGATCCTCGACTTCGGTGTCGCGAAGGCCGCGGGTCGTATGCAGACGACGCGCGAAGGGCAGATCAAAGGCAAGCTCGCGTACATGCCGCCGGAGCAACTCCGCGGCGCCGTCGTCACGCGTCAGACCGACATCTACGCAGCCGGCGTCATGCTCTGGGAGCTCGTGACCGGCCAGCGCCTCTTCACGGGCGACAACGAAGGCGTCGTCGTCGCGCGCGTCCTCGAAGGAAAGATCGAAGCGCCGAGCAAGGTGCTGAATGCGAAGCCCACACCGCCGAAGCCCGGCTCGCGGTCGGTCGAGAGCCTCGACTCGGTCATCCTCCGCGCGCTCGCGATGAAGCCGGAGGATCGCTTCCAGAGCGCGCGCGAGATGGCCCTCGAGCTCGAACGCCGCTGCCCGCCCGCCACGGCCTCCGAGATCGGTGATTGGGTCGAGAGCGTCGCCAAAGACGTCCTGACTTCACGCGCGGCGTTGATCGCCGAAATCGAGAGCAGCGCATCAATCTCGATCGCTCCTGAAAACCACGTGCTGAGCGTGCTCTCCGCACCTGGCCCCGAGAGCCTTCCACGCCTCGAGTCGGGCAGTCCCATGACGGGCGCGATGCCACCAGGCGTGATGCCGACGGCCGCGAGCATCAGCGCCATGATGGCGGCGCAAGGCCTCGGGTCGGCGCCGGGATACACGTCCTCCGCCGACGCGATGCGCGCGCAGGCAGCATCGATGCCATCGACGTCGGGCATCGTCCCGGTCGACTCGTTCGGTCATGGCGTACCGCGAACGTCGTCGCCGCTCTTCATCGACGGGCCGCCCGTCACACAACCGTCATCGATCTCGGTCGCCACGGGTACGCATGGCGCCGTGGTGGCGCCGCCCAAGAGTGGCGGAAAGCGCCTCGTGCTCGTCGCCTTCGCGCTCATCGTCCTCACGGCAGGCGCCTTCGGAACGAGCGTCGTCTACAAGCGTACGCTCGCACGTGAGGCTGCCCCGGTCGACCCGCATCCCACGGCGGTCGTGTCGGCAACCCCCGGCCCCGACATGACCGGCGTGGCCACGTCCACCTCCGCGAGCAGCGAAAAGCCGAGTGGAACGAGCGCCAGCGCGACCGCGGCCAGCAACAATCACGTGACCGATCGCAACGGTCCCCCGTCCACCAAGTCGTCGGGCGGCACCAAGCCGCGACAGAACGGTGGCGCGGGTGGCGGCACCAAGGCGGCGCCATCCGCTTCTGCCACGCCGACGATCCCGCCTCCGCCTCCGCCTCCCCCGGCCGAGGACTGCTCGAACCCGACTTGGTACGACGCGCAAGGCGTCAAACATTACAAAGAGCAGTGCCTGCAGAAATGAAAGCGTAGGATGGAGGCATGAGGGCCTCTCGCCTCCTGCTTTCGTGCCTCGCTCTGTTCTCCATCGCCAGCGTCAGCACGCTCGCCACGCCTCGAACGGCGCACGCAGCGAACGTGCAAGCGTGCCTCGCGGCATCGGAGAAAGGGCAACGCGCACGCGCTGCTGGAAAGCTGCGTGAGGCGCGCGAACAGTTCCTCGTTTGCGGCGCGGAAGGCTGCCCGTCGGTCGTTCGTCACGACTGCACGCAGTGGCAGACCGACCTCCAAGCCTCGATTCCGACCGTTGTTCTCGGCGCGAAAGATCGCGGGAATCGCGATCTCGTCGACGTGACGGTGTCCGTCGACGACCAGGTGCTCGTCAACAAGCTCGATGGCAAGGCGGTGAACGTCGATCCCGGCGCGCACACGTTCAAGTTCGAGCACCCGACCTATCCGACGGTGACCCAGCAGGCGGTCATCAAGGAAGGCGAGAAGTCGCGCA
This sequence comes from Labilithrix luteola, assembly GCF_001263205.1. Classification (GTDB taxonomy): domain Bacteria; phylum Myxococcota_A; class Polyangia; order Polyangiales; family Polyangiaceae; genus Labilithrix; species Labilithrix luteola. The sequence continues at coordinate 4,065,098 of NZ_CP012333.1, read as the reverse complement.
ACATCACCGTGACCTTCGAGGGTGGCGAGCCCGAGGTCACGAAGGTCGAGAATCCTTCGCAGCCCGCGGTCGTGCGCGAGCACACGGTGCTTCCGTGGGTCGTCGTCGGCGTCGGTGTTGCCGCCCTTGCGACGGGCGCCGTCATCTTTGCGACTTCGCCCGACCGGCCCGCAAATTGTGACAAGGGCACGCAGCTTTGCGTGCACCCGGTCGGCATGTCCGACTCGGATTTCAAAGCCTCGCAAGAGAAGGCTGGCGACGCCGATTCGCGTCCGGTCCTCGGCGCGGTCCTCGGAGCGTCGGGCCTCGGCCTCGTGGCCATCGGCCTCCTCTGGCACTTCGTCGAGCCGACCGGACCGGTGAAGACCGAGACCGGTACGGCTCTCCGCGTCACTCCGTGGGCCGGCGCGAACATGTCGGGCCTCAGCCTCGACGGCCGCTTCTGATTCCGTTCGTCGCGCGCCTCTTCAGACTGCGCGACGGCGAAGCAGAATCAAGAACAGCGGACCACCGATGAGCGCCGTCACGGCGCCGACGGGCGGCTCGGTCGACAGAAAACGGAACGATGCGCGGCTGATCAGGTCGCACAGAACGAGCGCCGCGCCGCCGAGAAGCAGCGATGCCGGCATGAGCACGCGTGCGTCGGCGCCGAGAAGCCGCCGCAGAATGTGCGGCACGATGAGGCCCACGAAGCCGATGAGCCCCGTCACGCTCACGATCGCGCCAACGACGAGCGAGCTCGCGACGAGCGTGCGGAGCTCCACCGAGCGCACGCGGATGCCGAGATGCTCGCGGCGTCGTCACCGAGCGAAAGCACGTTGAGGCGTGCGGCGTCGAGGAGAAGAACCGCGGAGCCGAGCGCAACGTAGACAGCGAGCGCAACGAGCGATGCCTGGGACGGCACGTCGAGAAAGCCCATGAGCCAGAAGAGGAGCTCCTGCGCCTTCGCCGGGGCGATGAGCGTCTTCACGAAGGTGATGGCCGCCGACGCGATCGAGTTCACGACGATCCCCGCGAGAAGGAAGCTCGTGCTCCTCGCGCCCGACGATGCCGCGGCGAATGCATGAACCAGCGCCGTGGCGGCGAGACCGCCGAGGAGCGCGGCCACCGGCACGAGCGACGCGCCGAGCATTGTCGCTCCCGTGAGACCGCCGAGGATGGCGAGCGTCGCCCCGAACGCCGCGCCGCCGGAGACGCCAAGCACGTAAGGCTCGGCGAGCGGATTGCGAAGAAGCCCTTGGAGCGCGACGCCCACGATGGAAAGCCCCGCACCGGCTAGCGCTCCGAGGAGCACGCGCGGGAGTCGCACGGCGAACACGATGTCGTGATCGCGCGACGAGGAATCGAGCACGGCCGTCACGAGCGAAACCGGATCGGTGCCGAAGCTCGCACCGACGACGATCGCGAGCAGCAGAACGACGACGCAGCCGACGAGGACGAGACGGTTCGATGGGCGCCCGCCGGCTCGCGAAGCGCGGTCGCCGGTCATCCGATGTTGCGTTCGTAGATGATGCGAAGCCCGGTGAGCGTGAGCTCGTCGTCGACTTCCTGGATCGTGCGCGAGAGCGGCGCGATGAGTCGCGCGAGACCGCCCGTCGCCACCACGGTGCAGGGGAAGCCGAGCTCTTCGATGAGCTTCTCGGCCAGACCGTCGACCAGCGAGACGTAGCCGTAGACGATGCCGGACTGCATCGAGTGCTGCGTGTTGCGCCCCACGATGCGCGGGGGCTTGGCGATCTCGACGCGGGGAAGCTTGGCCGCGCGAGCGAAGAGCGCGTCGGCGCTGATCTGGATGCCCGGGCAGATGACGCCGCCCATGTACTCGCCCTTCGGCGAGACGCAGTCGAAGGTGGTGGCCGTACCGAAGTCGACGACGATGAGGCCGCCGTGGAAACGCTCGTACGCAGCGACGGCGTTGACGATGCGATCGGCGCCGACCTCACGCGGGTTCTCGTAGAGGATGGCCATGCCGGTGCGGATGCCGGGGCCGACCACGAGCGCCTCGCGGCCGAAGGCACGCCGGACGAGCTCGAGCATCGGATCGGTCAGCGCAGGAACGACGCTGGCGATGATGGCCGCATCGACGTCGCTCGGCTTCACGTCGCGCATGGCGAGGAGCTGGCGAAGGATGACGGCGTATTCGTCCGCCGTACGGCCGCGGCTCGTCTCGACCCGGAACTGATGGACGAGCTTCAATCCATCGAAGAGCCCGTAGACGATGTTGGTGTTGCCGACGTCGATCGCGAGAAGCATCGGGCGGCAGGTTAGCGAATATGTGGTTATTCGCCCACCCGAACGTCGGTGATGACGTCCCCCTCGGCGACGGATGCCCAGTCGCCGTCGGCGTGGCCCACGCGCGTGTATTCGCCGTCGAGATGAGGCGTGCGCGAGAGCGTGATGAAGAGCTGGCTCGACCCGGTGTCACGCCCAGCGAGGGCCATGCCCACGTCGAACGGCGCGAAGGGCACGGGCGACGTCTCGCAACGAAGCGACGTTCCCGAGCCGCCGTACCCGTCGCCGTCGGGATCGCCGAACTGCGCGACGAAGCCAGGGACCACCCGATGGATGACGATGCCTTTGTAGAACCCCGAACGCGCGAGCGACGCAATCCGCGTGGCCGTGACGGGCGAGAGCTCCGGTTCGAGCGTCACGCCGAGCTCCGCGGCGTCGGTCACGAAGGTGATGCGCATGGGCTTGCCGATGGCCTTGTCGATCTCCGGCGCCGCCGTGAGCTCGTGGGGCGCCGCCTCGCACGCCGTCACGTTCTCTCCGAGAGAGCGCAGCGCCTTCGTCGCGCGCTCGCGAACGACCACGTTCGGACTCGAACATCCGGCCATCGCCGCCGCTTTCGCCTCCGGATGACGCAGGCTGGCCGCCGCTTCGATCAGCGCAATACGGGTCTCGAAGCGATCTTCCGGCCACTTCGTGGCGAGCGCGGCCGACAGCGCTTTCAGAACCTGAGAAGAGATCTCCTGCTTTGGATTGTCGGTCGGCGGCGGAGAGCGCGGATCGAGCGCCGCGCGCTTTTCGCTTTCGGCGAGAACCATCGCCCGATCGGGATGCGAGTGGAGCACCTCGGCGGCCGTGGCCACGAGCCCAGCCTTGTTCGACGTGAGCGCCTCGGCCAGCACCGTGGCTGCGAGCTCACCGAGCTCGGCATGCGTGTCGATGGCGTCCACCGCCTGCTCGCGAATGCGCAGGTGCTCGCTCTTCGAGAATGCCCGGAACGCGTTCTTTCGCTCGTGCGTGATCGGCCGGCGGAGAAGTGCGGTCAGCCGTGCGTGCTGGGAGATCGCGGAACGCTCGTCGTCGCACTTGCGTAGAATCTCGGCGTCACTCGCCGCTCGCGAAAGGGCAAGCGCGGCTGAACAACGAAGCTCCGCGAGCCTTCGCGCGAGCGATGGCCTCGGCTCGGACGACGTCGAGAGCCGCGAGAGCGCCCCCAGCGCCGGCTCCGCCTTCTTCGGCGGTTCGGCCCCGAGCGCCCCGATCAAGGCGTAAAGGACGTGGAATTCGGAGCCGCCGAGCGCTTCGATGGCGACGGGATCTTTGTCCGGCGTGAGGCGCGCGAGAGCGTCCGCCGCGAAGAGCTGCCCTACCTCGCCGAGGTTGCCGAGTGCGCGCGCGGCCTCGGCGCGCTCGGCGGCCGTGAAGCCTTTGGCGTCGATGACGACGCGCACGAGGTCCGGCCCGACGTCCTTCTCGTTGCCTCGACTCTTGCCGAGCGCCTTGATGGCGAAGATGCGACCATCACCGGGGCGAAGCAGCGCTGCCTTCGCCGCGTCGGCCACGCGACGTCCGAACGTCTCTCCAGGCTCGACACGCGAAAGCGGATAGAACGACGCATCCACCGGTGCGCCGTCGCCCCCGGGCCCTGCCCTTCGCGCCGCCGCTTCGAGGAGCGCAGTCATGGCGCCTTCACCGAGCTGCTTGCGACGCGTGGCGAGATCGCCGAGGCCGAGGGCGGCGGCTTCTTCCCAAGCCGGCCCGGCCGTGAGCCAGGGCACGAGCACCTGTTCGGCGAGCGGCCCTCCTCCACAACGACCGATGGCACGCGCGATGGCGACGTGGGGATCGATCTCCGCAACACCTCGCTGTTTCTTCACGCCGCGTGGGTCGATGGTGAGGTCGAGACTCGCCGCGCGTGCCGCGAGCATCTTCACGTGCGCGTCTTCATGACCTTTGCAGCCGTATCCGAGGCCGTAGGCCGCCCAGGCCACCGTCTCGGCGTCTTCGTCGGCGAGGTGCGCGGCAAGGCCTTCGAGGCTCGGCCCATCGGCGATGCGCGCCAGCGCACGAGCACTCGCGCGACGAGCTTCGACATCATGGCTGGTGCGAAGCTCCGCGCCGACATCCTTGGCGTGCCGCGTGTCTTCGGCGCGTGCAATCGAGCCCACCCAAGCCCGCGCGACGACGCTCGCTGCGCCCGCATCGCCCGCGTCGGGTTGCGCACCGTTCGTCTTCTTGCACGCCACCAGGACGGGGACGAGCAGTGCGCCGAGTCCAACCGCGCACGCCGCCCGCAGAGCAAGCGAGAGCGGGGCCGGAAGGAGATTCCGTTTCACGCGAGCCTCACTCTACGCCGCTTGTCGAAGAAGGTCGAAACCGCTTCGCGTGCGCGAAAGTAGGCCCAGTCCGCGGGCGACGCGTCCGGCGGGTGTACCCCCATCTCCTCGACCCGTAGCCCTGCTTGCTCGAAGAGGTAGGCCGCACGGGGCATGTGCCAGCTGCAGGTGACGAGAACGATCTCGTCGAGCCCACGCCGACGAAGAAGCGCTGCCGCGAAACGTGCGTTGTCGAACGTGTCGAGCGAGCACCGCTCACGAACGATGATGTCGGACGGAACACCGCCCTCGACGAGCATCTTGGCGATCTGGTCCGCCTCTACGATTCCATCCCACGCGCGCCCACCGCACGCGACCACGAGCGCGGGTCGCCTCGCGTGGAAGATCTCGGCAGCAGCCCGCGCTCTTCGCGCAAGCGTCGCGCTCGTCGCACGACATCCGAGAACGCAAATCACCGACATCGACGAGACCCGAACGCGTTCATAGCAAAACCCACCCTTGACGCCCCCCTCGCAAAGGGCCTATTGCCTTGAACTGCCGTTCGAGGAGGGCAATGCGGATCACCTTTTGGGGCGTCCGGGGCAGCATTCCCAGCCCGGGCCCGGACACCGTGGCGGTCGGCGGCAATACGAGCTGCGTCGAAGTTCGTGCGGGCAAAGCGCTCGTGATCTTCGATGGAGGCACCGGCCTGCGCCTCCTCGGCAAGAAGCTCCTGAAAGAGATGCCCATCACGGCGCACCTCTTTTTCAGCCACGTCCACTGGGACCACATCCAGGGCTTTCCGTTCTTCGATCCGGCCTTCGTGAAGGGGAACGTCATCCACCTCTACGGCGGCAACAACGTCTCGCGCACGCTCGAGGAAACGCTCGCGGGCCAGATGGACCACCCGAACTTTCCCGTGCACCTCACGGACATGGGCGCTCAGATGGTGTTCCACGACGTGCTCGACAACGTGCCCGTCGAGTTGGACGCGGGCGACGGTGACAAGGTGCGTATCACGGCCGCACCAGGAAACCATCCCAACGGCGTCTGGGCCTACCGCGTCGACTACCAGGGACGCAGCATGGTCTACGCGACGGACACCGAGCACTACGCCGTGCTCGATCCGCGCCTCGTGAAGCTCTCGAGCGAAGTCGACCTGCTCATCTACGACTCGCAGTACACGCCCGAGGAGTACGCCGGTACGGCCGGCACCGGCGGGCCGAAGGTCGGTTGGGGTCACAGCACGTTCGAAGAAGCCGCGAAACTCGCGACGGCCGCGAAGGCGAAGCGCCTCGTGCTCTACCATCACGATCCCATGCAGGCGGACCCCGCGGTTGGTGAGAAGGAGCGTCGTGCACGCGCCCTCTTCCCGAACTCCGAAGCCGCGCGCGAAGGCATCACGATCGAGCTGTGAATCGGCTTGGCGCGCGAACTCTGAGACGCGCGAACTCTCAGCCGGCTTGGCGCCCGAACTCTGAGACGCGGCGAACTCTCAGCCGGCTTGGCGCCGAGCGCTCCGCGCAGCGTCGACCCACTGTAGAGGTCGAGGCGCGAACAAGACGCTCGCGGGAACGGCAGAGTCGCCAGCGTGATCGCGCAACCGTTGCGCGATGAAACGGCCCCACCTCCTTCGTTTGCGCGCGAGCCGCCGCAACCACTGCGTTGCGATGCAAATTCAGCGTGAATTCCGAGGTCTCTCCTTGGCATTGCCCGTGCAGACGGGGCCGGCAGGAGGAGGCATCATGAGCTCGACCTTCAACTTGGCGGAGGGGGGAGGCGGGTCACTTGCTGCATATCGTTCGAATCTGACGGCGGTGCGAACGCTCGATCGCGAGGCTGAACGCGAACTGGCGCGCCGCTGGAGCAAAGGAGACAACCGCGCAGGCACGGCGCTCATCGAGGGCTGCTTGCCGTTCGTGATTTCGATCGCGCTCGAGTACCGCCGCTGGGGCGTGCCGCTCGAGGACATCATCCAACAAGGCAACCTCGGCCTCTTGAAGGCGGCCGGGAAGTTCGATCCGTCGCGCGACTGCCGACTCGCGACGTACGCCGCGTACTGGATCCGCGCGGAGATCCGCGAGTACGTGGTGCGCGCGTTTCGCGTCGTGAGGCTCGGAACGACCAAGGGCGAACGTCGAGCGCTCCGCGCGTATCGACGGACCAAGTCCACCGATCCCGCAGCCCTCGCGAAGGAGTCGGGGCTCAGTGAAGAGCGCGTGCGTCAGCTTCTTCCGATCATCGGAAGCCGAGAGACGAGTCTCGACGCGACGACGAGCGAGCTCGGCCCCATCGTCGATCGCTTGCCGGCCGATGCGCCGACGCCGGAGGACGATACCTACCGCAGCGAGGTGAAGGCTCGCGCGGCGAAGGCCGTTCGCGCCGCCGTCCAAGAGCTCGACGAGCGTGAACGCATGATCATCGAAGCGCGCCTCATGACCGAGGATCCGCCGACCCTTCAGGAGCTCGGCGATCACCTCGGCGTCAGCAAAGAGCGCGTCCGCCAGATCGAAGCCCGAGCGCGTACGAAGCTGAAGAGCGAGCTCGAAGATCTCGCGGAACTCGTTGCATGACGAATCGCGGGAACGGCGTGGTCCCGTCGCCGCCACGCATCCTGGCGGAGGATCTCCTCATGCGCGCGTCCGAGGCCGAAGTGCGCCGAGGATCGGGGCCGAAACCTCAGAAGCGAGCGCGCAGCCCCAGCGTCGGGGAGACGACGTTCAGCGCCTCGAACGGCGGCAGCCATGCGACGACCGCGCGCACGGCGAGCCACTCCGTCGCGGTGAGCTCGAGGCCCGCTTCAAACGTCCCGTACACGGGGAGCTGACGCGCGTGCACGGAGCCCCCCTGCGGGTCCGAGATGAACGTCGCCGTCCCGAGCGACACGCCGCCGAGCACGTTCACACGCGATCGGAGCTTCGTCGTGATCGTCGCGGTCAGCGTCGGAAAGACGTAGTCGTACGTGGCGCGGAACGAGTCGTCCCGCTTCTCGGCGTTGTACGATCCGCGCACCCCGAAGCGGTAGTGCTGGACGCGAACTCCGAGATCGAGCCGGAAGGGCAAGAGGTCGAAGCCGTAGCCGGCTCCAAGCGCGACGGCGCTGCCCCCAGTCGCGAGGTGCTCCGAGATCCCGGCGTCGTCGATCGCCCCGTACGTGGCGAACGCTGGACCTGCGCTCACGTCGGCGAACCATCCGGATTTGGGCGCGGGCGCCTCGATGGCAATCGGAGTGTCCATTCATTCACTCCGAGAAGAGAACGTCGGCTCGCCCCGTCGTGACGATCTCGCGCGCGGCCGGCTCGCCGAGGACCGTGATCTGCGACGCTCCGGTGGCCGTCGCGGCGAGGCGCTCACTCACCCGGACGCGGACGCGCGACGTGCCCGTGGTCGTGACGTCTGCGCGCGTCGCCGGAACCTGGCTGTCGACATCGGAGGCTCCGGTCGCCGAGATCGAGACGACGACCGCGGCGCCGGCGATCGAGACGTGCGACCGGCCCGTCGCCGAGATCGCGACCGCGGGCGACGCGCTCTTGGCGAGGACGGTGGTGGCGCCCGAAGCAGAGATGTCGTCGAGGTGGGGCGTCGTGATGCGGATCCGAGCGTTGTTCGTCGGACGAAGCTCCGGCTCGCCGTCGCCACGCTCGAGGACGAGGACACCGTCCTCGACGTGCGCGGCGACCCTCTTCACGAGGTTGTCGTCCATCTCGAGCGTGACCGACGACGGACCGACGCCGATCTCGGCGACGAGGTTCTCCGTGATCGAGAGTGCGTGGAACTCGGTGACCGCACGCTGATCGGTGACGAGAACGCCGCTGCCATCGAGCGAGCCGTCGCCACAACCGACGAGCGCGACCGAGCACGAGAACAACGAAGCTGCCAAGGCGCGTGAATGGCGTTGCATGAGACCTCCTCGAGAAGTCCGTCTTACGCCGAGCGATTCGCTCGTGGTGCGAGCGCCCGATGGGCGGTCGGTCTCACCGGATGAGCGGCGGCGCCCCCACGTAACCCGCCTGACGGACGGCGATTCCTCCACCGAAGGCGAGATCGCGTTGCTCGGGGCGCTCTTGCGCGCGTGCTAGTTTCTCTGCATGGAACGAAGCCTCGCCGAGCGCCTCGAGAGGAAGCTTGGCCTTCGCACGGCAGAGCTGCCTGATGGCATGCCGTGGCTGTATCTGGCGGCCGCGATCTTCACCACGCCGGTGTTCTCACGGAACGTCTTCGTCCTCCCCGCGCACCTGCAGACGCAGGCGTTCGTCGGCAACGCGATGCCCTTCATGGCCGTGCCGGCGGCGGTCCACGCGGTCTACCGCTTCGTCATGCCCGGCGTGCTTCGTCGCGCGAGATCGTCCGGACAACGCCTGCTCGCGCACGTCATCGTCAGTGCCGTGACCGCCGCGCTCATGGGCGTCATCCTATGGTCGTTCACCGCGCTCCTCGGATGGCGGCGTCCGCCGCTCTCGGGCGCCCTCGCGACGGACATCGTGATGACATGGGCCTTCGTCTTCCCGGCGAAGCTCGTGCTGGCGTGGAGGGATCGCGCACGCGCGATCGACGTCGAGCGAATCAAGGCCGAGTACGCGTCGGCGCGGAACGAGCTCTACGCGATCCAGTCGCGCGCGCATCCGCATTTTCTCTTCAACGCAATCAACACGGTCGCGTCGCTCATCCCCGAGGATCCGCAGCGCGCCGAAGAGACGCTCCTGCGCTTCGCCGACGTCCTCCGCTACATCCTCGAAACATCGACAAGCGCGTCGACGCCTCTCGCGCGGGATGTCGCGATACTCCGCGAGTACCTCGAGATTCAACGTGCGCGGTTCGAACGCCTCCACTACTCGATCGAGGTCGAGGCAGGCCTCGACGGGGTACGCACGCCGCCGCTGCTCCTCTTGCCACTCGTCGAGAACGCGGTCCTTCATGGCGTCGCGGCGAAGGGATCCGGCACGGTCAGCGTTCGGATCCGTCAGCAGGCCGAGAGCCTCGCGCTGGACGTCGAAGACGACGGGCCTGGTCAGGGAGGCTCGTCGCGCCAGGGCAGCGGGATCGCGCTTCGTGATCTGCGTCGTCGCCTCGAGCTCCTCTACGGCGGCGCGGCGACCGTCGCGACCGACGGGCACGCGTCCCTTACAAAGAGCGGGCACGCAGTGAAGCTCCGCCTCCCGCTCGGTCTCCCGCTCGACGGACAGCTCTTCACGTGAGCGGGACGAGGCTCAGCGCGATGCTGGTCGACGACGAAGGCCCGTCACGCCGTCGTCTCCGCCGCATGCTCGAGCAGATCCCCGGTGTCGATGTCCTGGCCGACGAGGCGGATCCGATCGAGGCGCTCGCGCGTATCGCGGAGCTCGCGCCCGACGTCGTCTTCCTCGACATCCACATGCCAGGCATCGACGGTCTCACGCTCGCGGAGCGCTGCGCGCGCGTGCCGGCAATCGTCTTCGTCACGGCGCATGCCGAGCACGCCGTGCGCGCCTTCGATCTCGCGTCGGTCGACTACTTGCTGAAGCCGGTGCGTATCGAGCGGCTCGAGGAGGCGGTGGGGCGCGTTCGCAGCCGCCAGGATCGACCGACGGAGGCGTCGGGCTCGAGCTCCGCGGCGCGGCCCGGGGAGGACGCCCCTCCTCGCGTGATCGCCTACGAGCGCGGGACCAAGGTCTTCGTAGACGCGACGACGATCACGCGATTCCGAGCAAGCGACAAGTACACCGCGTTCGTATCGGAACAGCGGGAGCTCCTGACGGAGGAGCCACTCGTCGCACTCGAGGAGCGGCTCGGGGGTCTCGGATTCGTGCGCGTGCATCGCGCGGAGCTCATCCGTCTCTCGGCCGTACGGTCGTTCCGCGTCGAGGACGGCGCGCACTCCGTCTGCCTCAAGGACGGACAGATCGTGCCGGTCAGCCGTCGGATGGCAGCATCGCTGCGCGCGAGGCTCGGCCTCTGACGGCGCCCGATCGCCGCTCTACGGCTGCACTCGTAACGAGTCGTTGAGCCTGGTTGTCGTTCCGGTCCTGCTCCAAAATCCCTGCCGGAGCCGCCTTCTCAACCTGTCGACATTCCAGTGTTCCCAATCGTCCAAAGCCCGTTTGTCAGGCGAGTCGAATCCATCGAACCGAGCGCGGGACGCCATCGGGGGTGACTTGGATGCTCCAATCCGCGAAGGCGGCGCGTTCGAGCACGCAGGATTCAATCTGCACGCCACCGTCCGCATCGCTGCCGAGGATGATCGGGGGCGGGAGCGGTTGTGCAGGTACGGGGCGCGGCCTCCGTTTTCGCTCGATCGACTGCGAGTCCTTCCTGGTGGCCGCATCTCGTATCGAATCAAGACGCTCGCAGGCGGACGGGCGAAGCATCGCCCCCGCGCGCTGATTCAGGATCAGGAGCGTCTACTGCTAGGGCCGAGAACAGCGCCTACCGGCTCGGCGACGGGGCGAACCTCACGCGCACGACGCCGGTGAAAGAGTCGTCGTTCCTCCGTAGAGCGCATTCCTCGTGGAATACGCCCCGTGAAGGGCCGTCTATCGCTAGGTCACAACGATCAAACTCTACGAAGGCTACCAGCAGACCGTTGCCAACGGAGAGCTCGTTAGGATCCACGGGACGACGTTCGAAACCAGCGTGAGCACCAGCACCGGCGTATGGAACGTGTTGAAGCGCACATTCACGGTCGACTCCGATGCAAAGCAGATCACGTTCGATTCGTGCGTCTGCGCGACGTACGGTGGAGAGCCCTCCTCCGACTGCGCGCCCGGCACGGGCTATCTTTACACCGTCACTCCAACCGATCTTCGGCTCTTGTCGCCCGGCCCCAACGGCGGGGCGGAACGCATCTACGTGCCTGCAGAGTAAGCCCCTTCTGCGATCCGAAGCGCGGCCGAGACTCGGGGTGACCTACGGACAGTGCATGTCATGCGCAATCCGAAGACGACCCTGCGACTGAAACGAAGTCGAAGTCATGTCTGCGGGTCTCCGTCGGACTTTTGTTCTCTTCTCTTCTGGAAATCTCTAGAGAACCGTCGAGCCGCCATGCCTTACCGTTCCTTGCTTTTCGCCATCCTCGTCACGGGCTGCTCCGTAGAGGCCGAGAGCCACCAGGTCACCTTTGGCAATGAGATCCAGATCGATTCGGTCCGCTGCGACGGCGACAACCTGATCGTCACCACGGACGCTTGTACAGCGCCCCCCATCACGTCGACTCTTGCCAGCTGGGCATCGAGCACGGCGGGGCTTCGCTCGCGCTCTGCGGCCTGGCCCGTCCCCGAGACGCCAACGGCACGAGCGACTGCGGGACCGCGAGCTTCACGTGATACCCGAGCGCCACCTGCAACACCGACGTCGCGCTCGGATCCGTGAAGGACGTGCCAGCGGGGCGGGCCCAGCTCGGCAAGCACTTCGTTCGCTTCGACGGCAAGGGCAACTGCTGGCTCGACGACTGACCCGGCGACAACGGAACCGCGCGCGGTGGTCAAGAAGCGGAGCGATCGGATCCGGCTCGGGCTCGCGGCACGCAAGTCGTCATTCAACGCCGGAGGCGATGTCGTAAACGGGGCGCCCGCGGACACCACCGCCGACGAATCGCCCGTCCGGACGCTATTTCGTCCGCCGCGCGCGGCTCGAAGCCTTCGGTGCTCAGCCGGAGGCCTCCGCCGCGCCCAGGAGACGATCGCCGTCTCGAAACTGCCCTTCGTTCCGCCGTTTGCGCGTCGCGGCCGAAGGCGGTGCCCTCCGACGCGTGGATGTCGCATCGTTTCCCCGCAGAATCACGCACCACCCGGCGTGCGAACGCCTCCCACGCGCATCGATGGCTTCGGCCCCGCGTCGGAAGCTTTCCCGGACGCATCGGAAGCTTTCCACACGCATCGGAAGCTCTCCCGGACGCATCGGAAGCCCCAACGCGACGTCCCCACGAACGAGCGGGACCGTTGGCCGTGCACCTTGACGGCTGCGCACGATCACGTCGGTGCGAAGCGATGCTGCCACGTACCAGCTTCGTCCAAAGCCCGTTTTGTCGCGGTCTCCCGACCCTCCCTGCTAGCCTAGCTAGCTCCGGATGACCCAGGGCGGTACGCGCAAAAGCTCGAGCAGAGCAGGGTGGCTCCTCGCGGCCGCCGTGCCGATCGGGCTTTTCGTCTGGCTCGCGGCCGCACCGCACGATCCGACGCCCCCGGCGGATGCATCGGGCACGGGTGCGCCCTCGGGCGAACCGTCCATCGCCGAAACCACGTCGCCGTCGGGCCTCGACGACAACCACGAAGACGAGCACTCGTACGTCTTTCGCATTCCTTCGGGCGAGCCGACCGCTCTGTCTTGCGACGAAGCGCGCACGATCGTGGAGCAGGTCCGCATGGGGCTCGCGTACGCCCCGGAGCGGATCGGCGCCGAGCCGTTCGCGACCTCCACGGCGGATTGGCTCGATCCCCACGGCCTGTTGACGCTCGCCAAAGACGCGCCGACGTCGCGCGCGATCGGCAAGGTCGCCAACGACCTCCTCGCCGACCTCGAAGGTCGCCGTCAGCGCGATTGCTCTTCGGCCCTCGCGCCCGGCGCGGCGCTCGAAGAATGGTCGAAGGAATTGCGCGAAGCCTTCGATCGCGGGCGCAAGGCCCCCGGCAGCGCCGATCCGCGCGCCGCGGCTCTCGAACCGTTGCCGCCTACCGGCGTCGCCAAGGAGATCGCGCTCGAGATCGGCCGGCGCGTCGGCGCCTTCGAGGCGCTCCACGGTGACCGTGGCAAAGCCATCGGCGACGAGGCTCGACGGCGCTTTTTCCCGCCGCTCGACAAGGCAGGCTGGTCACGCGTCGTGCTCGCCTCGGCCGTGCGCGCGTACGTGCCGCTCGTCGATCCGCATGGCGAATGGGCCCCCTTCGACGAAGAGTCCCACATCTACGAGCTCGATCTCGCTTCGCGTCCGCCGTCGAAGCTCTGGGGTCGGGCGGTGCCCACGGCCATCGGCGTGCGCGTGAGCGACTTCGCTGCGCCGCCGCTCAAGGAAGGTGACGTCGTCCTCGAGGTGTCTCGCGTAGCCACCGCCGGACTTCCCCTCGAGCAGGTCGATCAGCTTGGCTTCGCGACCACCGAGGGCGCCGCGAGCACGCCGAACGCAAAGCTTCGCGGCAATGGGAAATCGGCGCTCACGGCCGTCGTTCTGCGCGACGGAAAGATCGTCGACCTCGAGCTCGCGAAGACCGAGGAGCCCGCAACGGCCAGCCGTGAAGGCGAGGGCCTGCCGACCGAGCGCATTGCTTTTGGCGAGGGCGACGTGCTCGTCGTGGGCATCGAAGACGTGCGCGACGATCTCGGCGATGATCTCGCCGCCCTCATCAATGCCGAGCGCGACCACGGTGCTCGCAAGCTCGTCGGCCTCGTGCTCGACCTGCGAGGCAACGGAGGCGGCTCGACCGACGGCGCACTCGGAGCGCTCTCGCTCTTCTTGCCGTCCGCTCCGCTCTTTTCGATGAAGCGCCGCGACGGCACCATCGAGATCGACCGAGCTCCCGCGCCTCACGAGCACGACCGCTGGACCGGACCGGTCGCCACCTTCGTGAACGGCACGACCGCGAGCGCGGCCGAAATGATTGCGGGCGCCCTCGCCTCCTATCGGCGAGGCGTCACGGTCGGAACGACGACGTTCGGCAAGGGCTGCGCGCAGGAATACGTCGACGACGACGCCCACGCCGGCGTGCTCCGCCTCACCACGCTCGTCTACGCACTACCCGACGGCACGCCGGTCCAGCGCGTGGGACTCGTTCCGCAAATTCGCTTCCCCTTCCCCGACACCGGAGAAGACGGCCCTGCCGTGCACGAGCGCGAGGCCAAGCTCGCCCACAGCGCACCGTCGTGGCGCGGCCCCGATTTGCGCGATCCCGCGACCAGGCTCGACGAAACGCCGTGGCCCACGCACGGCGGCGCCGTCGGTCCGTGCAAAGACGACGCGACGTGCCGTGCGCTCCGGCTGCTCGGCGCGCCCAAGCGCGTCGCCAAGCATTGACGCGTCAGTTGCAGTACTGCTCGCAGATCTTCGCGACGCAGCCGTCTTCGGCCGCCGTGGCCTTCTTGCACGCCTCGGCCGCGGCATAGCACCCGTCGAGGCACGCGCAGTCGTTCTCGGCGCAGGCCGTTCGGCAATCGGCGACCTGCTGCGTGCACGTGGGCTCGGCGCGGCGGGCATCGCCCTGCGCGGCGCAATGGCCACCGAAGCCCTTGAAGGCTTCGCATCCGCAGTCCGGTGAGGACGCCATCATCCTGCAGGCGACGCACTTCTCGGCGGCGGGAGTCGTCCACGAGGCGCGCGCTTCGCAGGCCAACTTGACGTCGTCGACGCCGTTGTCGAGAGGCTGCGCGTCATCGTCGCTCGACGAGCACGCAAGACCAGCAACACCGAACACGAACATGGAAGAAGCGACGACCGTCGCACGACGAAGGAAGCTCACGTCGCAAGGTTTCCACGCGTGAACTCGATCATCAAGCAAGGTCATCGGCTGAGCTGCGACTGACGCAAATCGCAGCGCACTGCCCCGTTCTCCATCCGCCTTCATCGCGGAGAACGGCTTCGATTCTTGCCTGATCTTCGAGGGCTCGTCGTCAGTCGAAGATACCGCGACTGGACGCGGTCGCGAGCGACGCCTTGAGCTCGTCGTAACCGGGCGCGAGACCTTCGCGCATCTCGTCGCCGCCGAAGATGTCACGCACGAGCGGACGGATTTCGTCCGAAGCGCACGCCAACCGGAGCGCATCGCGCAGCTTCTCACGCAAGTCTTCCGCGAGGCCGGAGCGCACGCCGATGACGTCGGGTGGGATGGCTCCGAAGGTCGCGAGGACCCGCACGTCGCTGGTCACCTCGGTCCAGCCGCCAGCCACGACTCCCGCTTCGTCCGCGCGCGCGTACGTACCGACCACGTCGCACGCGCCCGCGGCCAGCGCTTCGATCGCGGCGCGGTGAGAGCCATGGAACGTCTCGGTTCGGAAGCAGCGTCGCGGGTCGATGCCTCGCAGCGCAAGGTTCATGCGCGGAAGCACGAAGCCTGCGGCGCTCCACGGATCGATCCAACCGGCACGGACACCGACGAGGCCGTTCAGCGAGTCGATCTTCGAGTCGGCGCGCATCACGAGTGCGCTCTCGTACGCTGCCTTGCCCGCGCGAACGATACTCCCGAGCGGCTGCACGGCATCGCCGAGACGAACGAACACGATGGGTGGAAGCCAGGCGACGTCGATGGTTCCGGCACGAACTTCGTCGGCCAGCGCCTCGTACGATCCGGCGGCGCGACGCTCGACGGGCAGCCCGACGCGCTCGCTCATCCACCCGACGAGCTTCTCCACGCGCTCGGCAACCTCACCCTCGGTCGCCTGGGCGATGACGCCAAAGGTCACGCGCTCGCTTTGCGATTCCGACCGGCTTTCCGACCGGCTTTCCGAGCCCGATTCGCTCGCGATGGGAGAGTTGGTCACGACGGACCACCCATCTTACGAGCGGACGAGGTCGTACGCCATCTTCACGACGAGCACGCAGACGACGACGAGAACCATCGTCTTGACCAGCCGATCGCCGCGTTTGACGGCCAAACGCGCGCCCACGAAGGCCCCCGTGGCGTTCGCGGCGGCCATCGGAAGAGCCACGCGCCAGAGCACCGCCCCCTTGATCGCGAAGAGCCCCAAGGCCGCGAGATTCGAGGCGAGATTGACGACCTTCGCATTGCCGGAAGCGCGCGTCAGCGTGTCACCGAAGAGCATGACGAAGCCCACGATGAGCATCGAGCCGACGCCCGGACCGAAGAAGCCGTCGTAGAAACCGAACCCGAAGGCCATCGGCACGAGCGCGATCATCAAGTGCGTCTTCGGCTCGGGCGGAACGGCCGGCGGGGGCTTGCGCGGGAGCAAGACGATGCCCGCGGCGACGAGAAGCAAGACGAGCACGATCGGCTTGAGCGGCTCGGGCTTCACGAGCAGGAGGACACGCGCGCCCGCGAGGGAGCCGAGCATGCCGAACACGAAGCTGATCGGCACGCGCCGGCGATCGATGCCGTTGCGCGTCCAGAACGAGACGAACGACGAGACGGCTCCGAACGACGACTGGCCCTTGTTGGTCGCGAGGGCAATCTGAGGCGGAAGCCCCGCGGCGAGCAGTGCAGGCACGGTGATGAGCCCGCCTCCACCCGCGATCGCGTCGACGAGGCCCGCGAAGAACGCTGCGATCGCGAGAAGAGTGATCGTGCCGAACGTGAGCATCAGCCAGCGGCGGCGGCTTCGGCCGCGGCTGCCTTCGCCGCTTCCTTGGCAGCCTTTGCCACGGCCGCGCGTTCGCGCAGGAGGTCGAGCTCGAGCGGCGACGAGATCGCGTCGCCGTTACGAAGTCCGAGCTCCGCGCGGACCGCATGGTACGGCACGGCATCCAGGCCCTCCGGCGTCTTGCCGAAGAGGGCCTCCATGATCTCGGAGATCTTCACGCCGCCTTCGAGCGTGACGTCGACGTCGGCGAGGAGCGGAACGAAGTCACCGAGGAGGCGCGCCTCTTCGAGGAACGTCACGGCACGCGTATCGTTCACGGTGAGCGAGCGCAGGAACTTCTTCACGTCGACGGCCTTGGCGAGGCCCTTTTCGAAGCGACGAATGACCTTGTGCTCCGGCGAGCCCATGAGCCGCGCGATCTCTTCGTGGAGGCGCGCTTCGCCGCCGATGGCTTCGAGCGCACGGCGCGGAATGGCCACCGCATACCGCGTGGCGTCGATGGCGTGCGCGATGCTGGTGTCGTCTTTTTCGAGACGAATACCGGCCTTCCACGCGAGGCCTTCCGACGAAACGCGCGCGAGCGACGCGGCCAGCTCGTTCGGGTCGATGTCGACCGTGAGCTTCACGTCGAGGATCTCCGAGAGGCTCGCCACGCCGAGCGAGAGCGCCGGAGAGAACATCATCTCCGGCTTCGGGTGGAAGCCCGACGAGTAGTAAATCGGCACCTCGAGGCGGCGGAACGATCGCGGCAGCGCGCGAATCAAGTCGAGGTGCGAGAGGAAGGCCATGGGGCCGACCTTGCCGTAGAGGAAACGATAGCGGCGAGGCTCGCCCTGGATGATGCGCGGCGGCGGCTTCGGGCCCTTGCGCTCCTTCTTGACCTCGGGCTGCGTTCCGTCGGCGTTCGCGCTCGTGACCGGCGCCGTGACGACCTCTTCGTCCCCATGCCGCGCCGGACCGGGCTTCTCAGCCTTCACGACCGGCAGCCTCTTCGGCTCGGCCACGCGCTTCGTCTGCGCACCGAGGCGCTCGAGATACACGAGGCGCTCCTTGCGCATCGCGGAGAGGTCACACGCAACGCCGCAGTCGTAGCAAACGAGCTTCTTGTCGTCCGCGAGAGCGTCTTCGAGGTTCGTGTGATGGATGAACGCGCCGGCGACCTTTCCGCACGGCGGGCTCAGGCGGCTCTTCAGCGCCTTGCGGTATTCGCGGAGGAGGAAGCCCTCTTCGAGGCCCACGTCGATGTGGTCCCACGGCAAGCGGGCGCTCACGGGGATCGTGCCGAGGTAGGCCCCTGGCTCGATGCCTTCCTCGCGGAAGCAGTCCGACCAGACGTCGATCTTGAGCTGGTCTTCCCACGAGTCGAAGCGACAACCCGCCTTGTACGCGCGCTCGAGCACGAGACCGAGCTTGCGATCACCGCGCGCGAACACGCCTTCGAGCCAGCTCGTTCGCGAGTCGTGCATGCGGATGTCGACGCCCTTGGCCGCGCGGCCCTCGTCTTTCAGCCACGACTGCTTCTCGAGGACCTGCTGCTCGCGGTCCATCGCGCACCACTGGAACGGCGTGTGCGGCTTCGGCACGTGCGTGGAGACGCTGACCGTGACCTTCGGCGGACCGCCCTGGTTCGTCTCCCTGCGAACGCGCCAGCCGACCTCACGCGCGCGCTTGCCGACCTTCACGATCTCGCGCACGTCGCTCTCTTCTTCGGTGGGCAGACCGATCATGAAGTAGAGCTTCATGCCGTCCCACCCGCGCGAGAAGATGCGCTCGGCCGTGGTCATCAGCTGCTCTTCGGTGACGTTCTTGTTCACCACGTCGCGCATGCGCTGGCTGCCGGCTTCCGGCGCGAACGTGACGCCCGACGCGCGAACGCGACGGATGTCGTCGAGCACGGTCTCCTCGAGGCCGTACGCGCGGAGCGACGACACACCGAGCGACACCTTCTCGGGCGCGAGGCGGTCGGTGACCTTCTTGATGAGCGGCGCGATGCACGAGTAGTCGGCCGTGGAGAGCGACGTGAGGCTCACCTCGTCGTAACCGGACTTCTTCACTGCGGCGACGAGCGTGTCGACGATCTGCTCCGGGTCGCGCTCGCGCACCGGGCGATAGATCATGCCGGCCTGGCAGAAGCGGCAGCCCTCGGTGCAGCCGCGCGCGATCTCGATCGACATACGGTCGAAGATCGCCTCGGGGCCGCCGACCGGCCCGCTGTCGGGGAACGGGAACTTGTTGAGGTCGTCGAGCAGGTTGCGCTTCACCGGAAGCGGGAGCCCAGGCTCGAGAGCACGGTCGACGATCTGCAAGCCCGTCTCGGCGTCGACGGCGACGTCGTAGAGCGACGGAACGTACACGCCGCGAAGCTTGCCGACCGCAGCGAGGCGCTCCTTGCGAGGCACGCCCTTCTTCTTGAGCTCCGTCCAGAGAACCGACAGCTCCGTGGTGCGCTCTTCGCCGTCGCCGATGACGATCGCGTCGACGAACATCGTGAGCGGCTCGGGATGCGTGGCCACGGGGCCGCCGGCGATGATCAGCGGATCGGATTCCGCTCGATCCGCGCTCCGAAGCGGAATGCCTCCGAGCTCGAGCATCGTCAGGATGTTCGTGTACGTGAGCTCGAACTGGAGCGAGAACCCGACGACGTCGAACTCACGGAGCGGCTTGGCACTCTCGAGGGACACGAGCGGCAAGCCGCGCGTGCGAAGCTCCTTCTCCATGTCGATCCACGGCACGAAGCATCGCTCGGCGAGCGTGCGCGGGTCGTCGTTCAGGATTTTGTAGAGGATCTTGAAGCCGAGGTGGCTCATCCCGATGTCGTAGACGTCGGGGAAAGCGAGGCAGATGCGCGTGGTCGACTCGTTCCACTCGCGCTTGGCGGAGCCGTACTCGCCGCCGAGATAACGCGCGGGCTTTTCGACGCGGTGGACGAACTCCGCGTACGGATGAGTAGATCCGGTCGAGCCTGAGGGCAGATCCGCCATAGTCGGAGGGGATCTAGAGGGATTCCGGGGAAACGCAAGCACGACGAAGCTCTCGGAATCGCTCTTTTCTCGGCATTTTCGGCTTGCGGCCCCGCAAGCACCCGTCGCTGGCGCTTCGTGCCTCTCCCGAGCGAGCACGGTGGGCCCTAGGCTCCGACACCTCGCAGCGCCCCGAGCGGGCTTTCGAAGGGGGAACCATGATCAAGGTCGGATTGGCAGTTCGTCTCGAGGTGAAACCCGGCAAAGAGGACGAGATCGAAAAGCTCCTGACGTCGGGGCTCACCCTCGTGAACGAGGAAGCGGGCACCGTCGACTGGTTCGCAATCCGAATCGGCCCGACGACGTTCGGGATCTTCGACACGTTCCCGAACGACGCCGCACGGCAGGCTCACCTGAGTGGTCGGTTGGCCGGCGCATTGATGGCCAAGGCCGGAGAGCTTCTCTCGTCACCACCGAAGATCGAGATGGTCGACATCATCGCGGCCAAGATGCATTGAGGGCGAACGGCGGGACTCGAGTCCCGCCGGTCAATGCGCTCATGCCTGGTCGCCTTGAACCATGAGGTATTCGCGTGTGAGCTCGCGCGCACGGTGAAGACGTCCCTTCACCGCCAAAGGCGACAGCGAAAGGCGCTGGCTCATCTCACCGATCGTGAGTCCCTCGAAGTCGCGGAGCACCACGACCTCGCGGTACGTCTCGGGCAGAGATTCCAGCGCCGCGGCGATGTCGACGCGGAGCTCGTCCTCCGTGCGCCGCGCCATGAATGCGTCGACACGGTCGTCCTCCCAGAGGTCCTGTCGGAGTGCCGCTCGAGCGAGCCGGTGGCACTGCCGACGCACGATCTGGAACATCCAACCCGACCACGCACGGGCGTGGCGAAGCTGGGAGAGGTACCGCATGAGCACGAGAAGCGACTCTTGAACGGCGTCGTCGACGTCGCTCAGCAAGCAACTCTTCTGCGCATACCGACGAAGCTCGGGCCGCGCCTCGACGAGCAGACGCTCGAGCGCCTTCGGATCGCCGGATCGCGCGGCGTCGATGAGCGGGAGGCCGAGTTGCGAGACACCCATGTCAGTTTCCAGGCAGACGGCGTCCGACCAGGGCGCACGCGGGACAGAAGCCCACGAAGCCGGTCATCGCAAACCCTATCGCGCTGAAAGCCGCGACCCAACTCCAGGGAGAAGCAAGGCGGGTGAACGCAAACGCGACCGCGGTGGCCGAGAGGACGATCCGCAGGACGCGCTCCCAGTTGGGGACGTTCTTGGCATAGAAGGCGGTCTTGGCGAAGGACATGAAGGGTCTCCTGTTCGAGGGTTCCCCTTCAAGAGGCCGCCAGACCGCGCTTGGATCCGCGCGCTCGATACGATTTTGCGTTTTGGTCGAATTTCGGCCGAATCGCCTAAAAATCACTCGGCATAGGCCGTGCGGTACTCGTCCTGGAAGGCCGGGCCACCGCCATCTCCGTCGCCGAAACCCATGTTGAGGACGGCACTCCAGGGGAGAAGACCGTCCTCGGCGTGGTTGACGAGACCGATCTGCAAACCACGCAGGTTGGTGGCGTTGTTGAAGAGGCCGATCTGCACGCCGTGCACGTGCTCGCCATTGTTGAAGAGGCCGACCTGCGCGCCGCGAATCGTGCGAGCGTGGTTGGCGACGGCGCCGACCTGCAGGCCGATGTGCTCGCGCATCGCGATCGACCCGACGCCGATCTGCATGCCGTAGGACTCGCGCGAGAGTGCAACGACGCCGATCTGACCGAGACCGCGGAACGTGCCTGCCTGCGCGAAGCCACCGATTTGAGCAAGGCCGGTGAAGCTCCGCGATGCTTGGCTCACGGCACCGATCTGGGTGATGCCGGCGAAGTCGCCGTCCGTCGCGGCGAGCGCACCAAGCTGCGCGAGCCCGGTGAAGCTCCCTCGACCGACGGAGCCATCGAAGCGGACGTCTTCGCCGGCGACGCTGACGAGGCCGACCTGCAAGGCTCCGACGAACTTCTGCTTCGCGTGGTTGAAGCCGCCCACCTCCACGAGGCCCGTGAAGTCCTGGTCGGCGCGGTTGTAGAGACCGAACTGACCGAGCCCGTGGAAGACGCGCGCGCGGTTGTACGCGGCGACCTGCGAGATGCCGCCCATCGTCCCTGCGCGGTTGTAGGCGAGCGTGAACTGGCCGATGCCGAGGAAGTCGCGCGCGCGGTTCTCGCTGAGGCTCGTCTGCACGCCGCCGACGAACGTATCGGCGAGGTTCCTGCCGAGGGCGATCTGCGCGAGACCGACGTGCGTGCCCGCGTCGTTGCGGACGATCGCGAGAGAAAACCCGCCATAGAACCGCTCGGTTCGCTCGTGCGCCAAGGCCAAGGTGGCAAGGCCGCCGAACGTGCCGAGGTGCGGGCGAAAGCCGGCATGCAGCACCGCCCAATCACCGGGCGGATCCGTCGCCATGTAGTAGTGGCGCGTCGACTCACGCTCGTAGGATCCCTTGTCGGGCTCGGACTGGACGGCGATGGGCATCGCCGATTCGGAGCGAGCGGGCGTCGTGCCGATCGACAGGTCCTCGGTCGACGGCTCGGCGGCATGCGCCGACGACGATGCGAGGAGGCAACCGAAGAACGCCGAGAGCGTGAAGGGCACGAGCTTGCGCATGGCCCTTCAACGAGCCACGAAACCCAGCCTTACAGGACCTGCGCCTTTTTTCGGCGGCCCTGTTCCCCGTGAAATGACACGATGATGCCCATGCGGGGTCGGGTGGTCCTCTCGTTGATGGTGACAACCATGCTCGCCGCGCCGCACGCGATCGCCGCGAGCGAGCTCGACTCCGCCGACGCGGAGGCGCCGGCGGCCGACGCAGGTTCCCTCGAACGCGAGATTGCCGCCGCGTTCGACGACCAGACGAAGGCTCTCGCGGTCGAGGATTGCGCCACGGCATGCCGCGCGCTTTCGTCGATCCAGCGCGCGGCGAACAAACTCTGCGAGCTCGATCCTGGTCCGCGATGTGCGACCGCGCGCTCGAAGGTCGAGGTCGCCACGCAACGCGTGCGCGAGGCCTGTCCTCAGTGCGCGTTTGCCGCGTTGGCCCTGACACCGCCTGCCCTTGCCCCGCCGGAGCGCGCGCCGACACCTGCCTCGGTCGAGACCGTCCACGGCAGAGGAGGCTGTGGAGGCTGCGCCATGACGTCTTCGACCGCGACGCGCGATGGCTGGATCGCGGCGTTGGTCGTGCTCGGTGGCGTTCTCGTGCTGTCGCGAAGGCGCCGTCACTTGCCGTAGCGGTGAAGGAGCCGCGCCACCCGACCCCGTCGCCCGAAATCGTGCAGCCGAATCGGCACCTCCCCGCGGACTCGCGCTAGAGTCGGCGCGTGACGAAGAAGGGGAAAAAGAAGGGGCTCGAGAAGGCCATCGTGGCCCAGCCCGTGCGAGTGCCCTACGGCGCCCTCTTTCGCATGTTCCTCCTCGGCTCGGTCGCGGTCGTGGCGGCCATCTACGCCATCTGGCGCCACTACACGGTCCCGCACGTTCCCATGCTCGTGCCCGTGACGGCGCCCACGGAAATACCGGCGCCCGATCTCGATCCGGCGCCCGCGCCGTCTCACTGATTGCACGAAGCCCGCCCGCAGCCCGGCCGCCCGAAAACGGCGGAGCGGCTGGCGATGTGCTACATGCAGCGCGCTTTGTCCAAGGAAGACACTCTCGTCATTCACGAGATCTACGCGAGCATCCAGGGCGAATCGACCTTCGCCGGGCTCCCGTGCACCTTCGTGCGGACGACGGGCTGCAACCTCCGCTGCAGCTGGTGCGACACCACCCAGGCCTTTTACGGCGGCACGCGCATGCCCCGCACGGACGTGCTCGCGAAGGCCCTCGCCACCGGAACGAAGCTCGTCGAGCTCACCGGCGGCGAACCCTTGCTCCAGCCCGCCGTCTTCCGGCTCATGACCGAGCTCTGCGATGCAGGGCGCACGGTGCTGGTCGAGACCAGTGGCGAGGCCGACGTCTCGCAGGTGGACCCTCGCGTCCACAAGATCATGGACCTCAAGGCGCCAGGTTCGGGCGAGTCGAAGCGGAATCGCTGGTCGAACCTCGAGCACATCGGACCGCGCGACGAGATCAAGTTCGTGCTCGCCAGCCGCGAAGACTACGAGTGGATGCGCGACGCCATTCGCTCGCGCGAGCTGCCGTCGCGCACGCCGAACCTTCTCGCGAGCACGGTCTTCGGCAAGCTGCTTCCCAAGCAGCTCGTCACCTGGGTCCTCGAAGACGCCCTGCCCGTCCGCGTGCAGCTCCAGATGCACAAGTACATCTGGGCGCCCGACACGCAGGGCGTCTGATCAGCGACGCATCGCGATCCCGAAATCGTCCACGAGCGCTGAGTCATTTCCGGGCGCCGCCGTGGTCAGGCGGTCGAGCTTCGATCGGGCGCGCGCGATCAGCGCAGCCGTGCGACGAACGCCGCCCCGAAGAACCCGATGATCGCCGGAGCGTCGTAAACCTCGGTATTCGGCTCGAAGAAGAGGCGGTCGGCGACGATGGGCATCCGCGCGCCTCCGCTCACCTCGAGCGACAGGCGGGGATGGAACTGCCAGGCGACACGCGCCGAGGCTCCCGCCGTGACCCACCACCGCGATTGAGCGGGAAAATGAAGGGGCGGCTCCACCTCGGCGCGGAGCTGACCGACCTCACCGGTCGCGCACACGCCCCCGTGGAAGTCGCCACCGCGAAGGAACTCGGAGCACGCGTCGACGATCGCCTCGGTCCACTGAACGCTCGCGCCGCCGCGCGACGTCGAGAAGGTGTGCGAAAAGCTGCGTCCTACACCAATCCGCAGCGACGGCGCGACGGCCGTTCGCCATCCGATCTCGCCGAAGAGCGTGGGCATCACCACGAGCGCGCGATTGGTAGAGCTTTGGACGCCCGTTCCGAGAGAGACGGTCATCACGGCGGCGCGAGGAGGTTCCGCCGCAACCGGCGCTCTCGGCGGCGCCTTCCCAGCACTCGGCTGCATCGCCACGGTTGGCGGCGGCGGAGAAGGTGGCGGCTCCTCGACGGGAGGAACGTTCTCGTCGAGACCGATGGCCGCCATGACGGCGAGCGCGGCGATGACCTCCTCGCACGAAGGCGACGACGCTTCGCGCTCTGCCCGCTCCGCGCCGACGCCGAGCGTGAGCTTTCCCGAGCTCAAATCACCGTGTTCTTCGACGCGTATTTCGACGCGCACGGCGGGCTCACCGGGCCTGGCCTCGCGAACGCGATCGAGCCGCGCCGTGAGCCGCTCGAGAAGGGGCGGACTCGTCGGGCACCGCGCGTGGAGATGCTCGACCGTCCGCACGACGATGGGCACTTGCTCCGTTCGCGGCGCATTCTCCTGGCCAAACGCGTCCTGCGCCCCAAGGAGACCGGCGAGGCCGGCGCCCGCGATCAGAATGGGCACGACGAAGAATCGAACCAACGTGTCGTGCCTCGCGCTCACCCGCGAGTGTAGCGATTTCGTCCGAGCAGCAAAAGACTCGCCCGGGAGAGCCTCTCGCGCTGGCGAGAGCCGTCCCGGGCGTGTGGACGAGCTTGCGACCTGAATTATTTGACGCGTTCGCCGGTCACGAACTGACGAAACACGCTGACGTCGTCGCGCGACCCGAGAACGAGCGGCACGCGCTGGTGGAGCTCGGTGGGCATGATCTCGAGGATGCGGTCCTTGCCGTTCGTGGCCATACCGCCCGCTTGCTCGAAGAGGAACGCCATCGGGTTGGCTTCGTAGAGAAGACGGAGCTTGCCGTTCTTGCTCTTCGAGTCCGCCGGGTACGCGAAGATGCCGCCCTTGATGAGCGTGCGATGCGCGTCGGCCACGAGCGAGCCGACGTAGCGCGCGCCGTACGGCGTCTTGAGGGGCTCGGCGCCTTCGGAGGGCACGATGACCGTCGAGTCTTCGCCCTTGATCCAACGCGCCCAGTTCTGAATCTCCGGCGACCAACGCGAGAAGTTCCCCTCGTTGACCGAGAAGCAACTGCCACGCGCGGGCACGCGGATGTCGGGGTGCGAGAGGAAGAACTCGCCGATGGCCGGGTCGAGCGTGAAGCCGTGCGTGCCCTGTCCGGTGGAGAGCACGAAGACCGTCGACGGACCGTAGAGCACGTAACCCGCGGCCACGATCTCGCGACCCGGACGGAGTGCATCGGCGAGGTTCGGGCGCGTGAGCTTCGGCTCCGAGCGACGGAGGACGGCGAAGATGGTGCCGATGCCGACGTTCGTGTCGATGTTGCTCGAGCCGTCGAGCGGGTCGAAGAGCACCACGTACTTCGCGTGGTTGTTGTTGATCTGCGCGTCGTCGAGCTCTTCGCTTCCGATGAGACCGCAGTGGCCGCTTCGATCGAGGACGTTGAGCAGGACTTCGTTCGAGAACGCGTCGAGCTTCTGCACCGCCTCGCCCTGCACGTTCGTCTCGCCCGTGTAGCCGAGAAGACCCGCGAGACCCGCGGCGCGAACACGCGAGTTGATGATGCGGATCGCGAGCGAGATGTGGTTGAGGAGCGACGTGAACTCGCCCGTTGCGCCAGGCGCCGCGTGCATGTCTTGAAGCACGTGCTCACGGAGCGTTGTGCCGACGACGTGTGCGGGACGAATCGACGGAATGCTGCTGCTTTCGGCCATGATGAAGTCCGCAGGTTGTCGTCGAAGGCGCCCCTCTCCGCAAGCTGCAAGCGCGACACTCATTTAGGAGTGACGGAATTGGGTATTCTGCGGCGCTGTGGCCGGCGCGGCGAAGAGATGCACCGCCGTCTACACCGTTCGGGCGTTGATCCCACCCCGCACGGCGACTAGCCTCCCCCTACTTTCCGGGCCGTCACCGTCGCGGCCTAACCACGACCACACCGGGCCCATACCGCCCATACGGCCCAGAAGCCTACCGTTCCACCGAGGAGTAGCCACGATGTCCGCGCCCATTCATCAGACCGACCGAGTGAAGCAGATCCTTTCCTGGTACGGGTCCGACAGCCCCGGCGTGAAGGCGAACCTCGCCCGCATGTTGAACCACGGCTCGCTCGCTGGAACGGGCAAGATGGTCATCCTGCCGGTCGACCAGGGCTTCGAGCACGGCCCCGCGCGTTCGTTCGCGCCGAACCCCGAGGCGTACGACCCCGACTACCACGTTCAGCTCGCCATCGACGCGGGCTGCAACGCGTACGCCGCGCCGCTCGGCTTCCTCGAGGCCGTCGCGGACCGCTACGCCGGCCAGATCCCGCTCATCCTCAAGCTGAACAACTCGGACACGCTCGCGAAGGTCGACCAGCCGTGCAGCGCGGTGACGGGCTCCGTTCAAGACGCACTGCGTCTTGGCTGCGCCGCCATCGGTTACACGATCTACCCGGGCTCGGGCCTCCGCAACCAGATGTACGAGGACCTTCGCGAGCTGATCGCCGAGGCGAAGGACGTGGGCATCCCCACCGTCGTCTGGGCCTACCCGCGTGGCGCCGGCCTCTCGAAGGACGGCGAGACGGCGGTCGACGTCGCGGCGTACGCGGCGCAGATCGCGGCGCAGCTCGGCGCGCACATCATCAAGATCAAGCCGCCGAAGGAGCACCTCGAGCAGCCCGAGGCGAAGAAGGTCTTCGAGAAGTACAACATCCCGATCAAGACCCTCGCCGACCGCACCCGTCACTGCGTGCAGAGCGCATTCAACGGCAAGCGCATCGTCATCTTCTCGGGTGGCGAGGCGAAGGACACGCCGGCGGTTCTCGAAGAGGTGCGTGGCCTCGCCGAGGGCGGCGCGTTTGGCTCCATCATGGGCCGCAACGCGTTCCAGCGCCCGAAGGCGGAAGCCGTGAAGCTCCTCCAGGACGTCATGGAGATCTTCCGCAAGGCGAAGTGAGCTGACTCACCGCGCCTGAAAGAAAAGCCCCGCAGCCTTCGTGGCTCGCGGGGCTTTCTGCATTTGTCTCGCGTGAATCAGGAAGAGAGCTTCTTGATGTCCGCGAGCACGGTCTGCTCGTGACCGTTGGGATCGACCTTGGCGTAGGTCTTTCGAACGACGCCGCTCGGATCGACGAGGAACGTCGAGCGATCCCAATACATCGTGCCCTTCCACTCGGACTGACCGACCTTCAGCGTGTTCAGCAGCTTGGTGTCGGGATCGGCGAGAAGCTCGATGGTGAACGAGAACTTGTTGCAGAAGGACTTGTGGGAGGCGACGTCGTCGGCGCTCAGGCCCACGACCACGGCGTTCGCCGCGTCGAAATCCGACTTCGTGGCCGTGAACGACTTCCCCTGGATGGTGCAGCCCGGAGTGTCGTCCTTCGGATACACGTAGAGAACGAGCCACTTGCCCGCGTAACTCGCGTTGTCGCGGGTCACACCATCCTGGTTCTGGAGGGAAAACTCGGGGAGTTTTTGGCCGCTTTCGATCATGGCCTGGTCCTATCAGAGGGCGGATGGCACGGCGAGGGTCACCGGCGACGACGGCGAGCCCCGAAAAAAACCGGTCGACCGAGAAAAACTCGGCCTCGCCTTCCCAAGGATCGCGAGTCACGAGTTAACGACCCGACGGAAATGAGAGCTTCACTTCGAAAGACGGTAGGCGCGTGCGCGCTCGGGGCGCCGTGCTCTTCGGCGGGGTCCGGCCGGCCCATGCGGAATCTCCTCCCGCGACGGCCAGCGTGCCGCATCCCCATGCGTACGGCATCTTGATCGGCAACAACGCCGGTGGCGCCGGGCAACAGCCCCTTCGCTACGCCGAAGACGACGCGCGGCGCATGGCGGAAGTCCTTCGCCAGCTTGGTCGCTACGGCACGTCCGATCTCCAGGTGCTGACCAAGCCGACGAGCGCCGCGATCTTGTCGGCCGTCGACGACGTCACGCGCAAGATGCAGGAGCACGCGCGCAAGGGCGAGCAGGCGGTGCTCGTCTTCTATTACTCGGGACACGCGAAGGCGAACTCGTTCAGCCTCGGCGGCGACGAGCTCGCCATCGCCCAGTTGCGCGACAAGCTCCGTCAAATCCCGACGACGCTGACGCTCGTCATCCTCGATGCGTGTCAGTCGGGTCAGTTCGCGCGCGTCAAAGGCGCCGAGCCCGCGGCGGACTTCTCGTTCAACTCGGTGTCACGCCTCACCACGAAGGGCATCGCCGTGATGGCCTCGAGCTCCGGGCAGGAGCTCTCGCAAGAATCCGACGAGCTCAAAGGCTCGTACTTCACCCATCACCTGATCACCGCGCTCCGTGGCGCGGCAGATGCGGACAGCGACGGTCGGGTCTCGCTCGACGAAGCCTATCGCTACGCCTATCGGCGAACGCTCTCGTCGACGTCGCAGACGCAGGTGGGCACCCAGCACGTCACGCTCGACATCGATCTGGCCGGTCAGGGCGACGTCCCCGTGACGTACCCCGCCGAGGCGCGCTCGCAGCTCGAGCTCCCCGCGGCCATGGACGGCAAAGTCCTCGTCTTGCAGAAGCCGAGCGGCAACGTCGCCGCCGAAGTGCAGAAGGCGCCCGGGGCCCCGCTTCGCCTCGCCTTCGCCGCAGGCGCCTACGAAGCCACGATTCGAGCCAACGGGAAGGTCCTCCGGTGCAATCTCGCGCTCGCCGATGATCGTGTCGTGGCCGTCGATCTCGGCCTCTGCGACGACGTGAAACGAAGCGGCGTCGCCAAGGGCGATGGCGAGGGCGAGACCGAGGGCGTCGAATCGCCCGCATCGCAACCCCCGGACGTACCGGCAACGACGAGGCCCGCGGCGAAGACGCCCTGGAGCGCGGAGATCACTGTAGGCTACGCCGGTCTCACGACCGACGCTTACAACGCGCGTCTCGAGGAGTTCGGCTACCGCGGAAAATCGTGGCTCCCAGGGACCTTCCGCATCTCCGCGGCCGCATCGCGTGCGTTCACCGAAAACGTGTCGTTGGGAGTTCGCCTGAACACGCTGGGAGCCGACACGTACGAGCGCAACGTCAGCGGCAACGTCGACAAGTTCGATTGGGCAGGCTACGGCGCCATGGCTTTCGCGCGCGCCAGCGTCGTCGTGGTCGGCCGCGCCCACTCGTGGACACTCTCGCTTTACGGGCAGGGCGGCGCGGGCATCGCCATGGCCCGAACCACGCTGAGCACCAGCGCCCGCAGCGCGCCATCCGAACGCCACGACGAGACCGAGTTCGGCCTGCTCCTCGGAGCAACCGGGGGTTTCGAGGTACGGAAGAGCGCCTTCGCGATGTTCGCCCAAGCTGGGTACGACTACGCGCCCGCAATGCGGTCGCTCACCGGCGAAACGCACAGCGTCGGCGGCTGGTTCTTGGAGCCCTTCGGCGCTCGCTTCTACTTCTGAGGTATCGAGATGAAACGCACTTCACGCATCTTCGTCGCGACCGCCGGCATTCTTCTCGTAGGCACGATCGCCGCCTGCGACGACGATCTCATCGACGACGCGACGTTCCGGTTGTGGGACGGCGACAAGCTCGCGTCCTGGACACTGGAGCAAGGTTCGGTGCGCAAGGCGCCGACCTGGCACCCGAACGACTACGGCGTCGAGCTCCTCGACACGCCGACCGTGATCTCGCAAGTCTCCAAGTCCTCGTCACGTCCGACGTGCATCGCGTTCACCACCATGGCCGACGTCGATGCGAGCGCGCAGGTGTGGCTCGGCGTCGACTTCAACGCCGATGGCACGATCGACGTCGAGCAACCCATCGCTGCAACCGACTTCCACGTGTCCGAGAACCTGATCAAGGCGCCGCTGAACTACGGAGCGATTCGCTTCGTCATCTCGAAGAAAGGAACCGGACACGCCGTTCTCGCCGAGATCCGCGCAGTCTCCGATACGCGCTGCACGGGATCTCCGCTGGAGCTCCACGATCAGGCGCTGGGGACGGCCTGCGGTTCGGACGACCAGTGTGCGTCGACCCTGTGCTGTAGTGGCATCTGCGCGGAGTGCTGCAAGGCCGACGCGACGTGCGGACTCGGCACCTGCAAGCAGACGGCCGTTAGCATTCCGCCGGGAGCTTGGGCGCCCGCCGCGATCCTGCAATGCAACCCTGGCGCACACAATCGCGCGAGCGGCATGGCGTGCTTGTTCGATGCCGACTGCACGAGCGGCACGTGCCAGAACGCGGAGCTGACGTCGATCAGCAACCTCGTCCCCGACGCAGGACCGGCCTGCACGCCTTCCGTGGATGATCCGTCGTGTCCCTGGGTCCTCCAGCGTCAAGGGCAGTGCCGGTGACCACACCATGGAGAGCTACCAGCGCTACGGACCCGCGCTCTTGCGCAAAGCCGAGCGCATGCTGGGCAGTCGCGCCGACGCTCAAGATCTCGTTCAAGGACTCTTCGTCGATTTGCTCGGCAAAGACGTCCCTACGGACCTGCCCTACTACTATCGCGCGCTCACCAATCGATGCCTCACGTTCCTGCGCGACGAGCGCAATCGTGCGCGACTCCTGGCGGCCGAAACGGAGGTTGTCTCCGGGCCGCGTCGCACGACGTGTGACGATCGGGTGATCGGCATGGACGTGCTTCTCAAACTGTCACGCAGGCTCGAGGCGCAATCGCTCGAGATCCTGCTCTACCGGTTCTTCGACGACATGACGCAAGACGAGATCGCGTCACTCGTCGGACTCAGTCGCAAAACCGTGGGCAAGAAGCTCGAGGAGATTCAGATGGCCATTCGAGCACTCACCGACGTCGCGGAGGTCTCGCCATGAACGGCTGCACCGGCGTCCCCATCTCCTGGCTTCGCCTCGAACGCCATGCGCTCGGCGAGCTCGACGAAGCTTCGCGGACCGAGATCGAAGCGCATCTCTCGAGCTGCCCCGCTTGCACAGCGTGCCTCGCTCGCATCCGTGCCGATGGGCGCGAGCTTCCGCCGCTCGTCGTTCCCGCGACCGCGAAGACGAAGAGCAACGTGACCGTGCTCCGTCGCGCATCGGCCATCGCCGGTACACTCGCGGCTGCGGCGGTCCTCGTGCTCGCGATCACCAAGCTCCCGCGAGACGTCGCGGGCGCGGGTGGTACGCGCGTCAAAGGCAACAACGTCGCGTTCTCTCTCGTGAGGGAAGACGAGCGCCGCGTCGAAGAAGGCGGCGCCCACTATCAGAACGGCGAGCGCTTCAAGGCCCTCGTCACCTGTCCACCGGGCATGCGCGCGAGCTTCGATCTGGTCGTCTTCGAGCACGACGAGGCCAGCTTCCCGCTCGACCCGCAAACGCCGCGAATGGAGCTCGAGTGCGGCAACGACGTGCCTCTTCCGGGAGCCTTCCGCGTGACAGGAACAGCGCCCCTCGAGGTGTGTCTCGTCTGGAGCGACGAGGGCCCGGTCGAGCGGGAGAAAATCGTACAAAAGGGACGAATTTTCCCGGATGCCGGATCCTGCATGGAACTCGCGCCCAGCCCCTAAGTAGGCTTCGAAACAAAGCTGCGAGCCGTGGTACTTCCCAGAGCTCTTCTCTCTTCGAACGGGCATGGGATCTGGCGGCAAACGGCAGCGCTTCGGCCTGCTCCTTGCGCTGAGCGTCTTGGCGACGCTTGGGCCTGGAGTCGTCCATCCGCGCACGGCCCGAGCCGACGATGTCAAAGAGGCACCGCCGTCGGATGCTCCGGTCGTGTCGCCCCGCGCCATCGAGACGAAGGAAGCGACCTATCCCGCAGGCGCCACCGGCACGGCGGCCGTGCTGGTCGAAGTCGTCGTGGAGACCGACGGATCGGTTTCGAATGTCACCATCGCCGAGGGCGAGGAGCCTTTCGCGACAGCGGCCAAGGAAGCGATCGGCGCGTGGCGTTTCACCCCTGCCACGCGAGCGGGAAAGCCGCTCCGGGCACGCATCCGCATCGGCGTCGCGTTCTCGCCGCCCGAGCCCGAGCGGCCGCCTGCTCCCGAAGGCGCCACGCCGAACGTCGTCACGAGTCCTAGCCCTCCGCCCCCGCCGAGCACGCAATCGAAGATCGAAGAGGTCCTCGTGCTCGGGCGGAACGAGCTACGCACGCCCACCGAGCATCGCCTGGGTCGCGCCGAGATCCGGATGATCCCCGGCGCGTTCGGCGACCCGTTCCGCGCCATCGATTCGCTGCCTGGGGTGGTGCCGATCGTGTCGGGCCTGCCCTATTTCTACATTCGCGGCGCCCCGCCCTCCGCCGTCGGGTACTACGTCGACGAAGTCCGCGTCCCGTACCTGTTTCATTTCGGGCTGGGGCCGAGCGTCATCCAACCGGCGCTGATCGAAGAAGTCGCTCTTCACCCCGCGGCCTACCCGGCGCGCTTCGGTCGATTCGCAGGAGGCGTCGTCGCCGGACAGACGCGCGAACCGTCCAAAGACCTCACCGGCGAAGGTCAGATCCGCATCTTCGATGCCGGCGCCTACGTCGAAGCGCCTTTCGCAGAGGGCCGCGGTTCCGCAGGCGTGGGCGGTCGCTATTCGTACACCGCCGCGATCCTCTCGCTCGTCGCGCCCAACACCACGGTCGACTACCGCGACTACAACGCGCGCGTCTCGTACGACCTGTCCGATCGCACGCGGCTCTCTGCGCTCGCGTTCGGGTCGTTCGACTACACGTCGACGATCGAAGACGAGAAGGAGAAGGTCCTCTTCGCGTCGGAGTTCCATCGCCTCGACGTGAGGCTCGATCATCGTGGCGACGGCGGTTCGTTCACGCGCATCGCGACCACGCTTGGCATCGACCGCACGCGCATCGAAGGCGCGC
The DNA here is from genome assembly GCF_001263205.1 of Labilithrix luteola. GTDB lineage: Bacteria > Myxococcota_A > Polyangia > Polyangiales > Polyangiaceae > Labilithrix > Labilithrix luteola. Next base: position 4,031,695 of record NZ_CP012333.1, on the reverse strand, counting down.
GCTTCGCTCAAGACATCATGCTCGGCGTGCGTGCACGCCATCGAAGGCCCATCACCAAGAACCTCGATTTCGAGCTCGGCGCGGACGTCCAGGCCGACTTTTACACCGGCGACCTCCCGAGCCCGTACGCCGTTCAGCGCGAGGAATACGATCAAGCCCTGGCCTTCTTTGCCCCACGAACCGACTTGGCGAGTGGTGCATGGGCCTCGGCCACGTATCGCCCCTTCACCGGTTGGGAGATCGTCGGCACCGCGCGCGCGGACGTGTTCACGAGTGCGGGGAAGACGCTCGTAGGCCCGAGCCCGCGCCTTTCGATGCGCGTACCGCTCGTACCCAAGGTGGCCTTCCTCGCGGCGCTCGGCGTGGCCCCTCAACCGCCTGCGTTTCCCATCCCCGTGCCCGCCGTCGGTTACAGCGGCCTGCCAGGCGGTCTCGGATACGGCTACCAGAAGAGTGCGGGCGCCGAGGTCGCGCTGCCGCTTCGCTTCCTCCTCAAGGCGATCGGCTACCACCACACGTACCTGGCGCTGCGTGACTTCGCGCGCGACCGCGGGAATCTCAGTCTCGACGAGGCCCAGCCCGCCCCTGCATCGCCCTCTCAGGCATACGGACTCGAAGTCTCTCTCAAACGAAAACTGAGCGAGCGCTTCGCGGCATTCTCGAGCTTCACGCTCTCGCGAAGCGAGCTCGGCTCGACGCTTTACCAGCCGCAGCGGGTCAGCCCCTTCGATCGTTCGTACGTCTTCCAAATCGGCGGGGCCGCCGACCTCGGCGCCGGGTGGCGCGCGTCCAGCCGCTTTCTCACCTATCGTGGCTGGCCCGACCAACAAGACGTGATGACGACGTCGGGCCGCCTCTCGCCGTTCTACAGGGTCGACGTTCGACTCGAGAAGCGTTGGTCCTTCCAGAAAGAGCGCTACATTTCCCTCGTCTTCGAGGGGCTCAACGTGACGGCATCCAAGGAAATCGTGGGAACCAAGTGCGACCTCGCAGGGTGCCGCGACGACACGTTTGGACCGATCGTCATTCCGAGCATCGGAGTGGAGGCGGGGCTATGAAGCGCGCTCTCGCTCTCGCCTTCGCCCTTCTCGGAGCTTGCGTCCCGGCGTCGGAAAAGCCGCCGCCCGCAGGTGCCGCCGGATTCGCGAGCGATCCGTCGCCTCCGACACGCGGCGAGCCGTTCATGACCGATGACGGTTGGACCATCACGTTCACACGCGTCGCCATCATGGCGAACATCAGCGCCATCTCGGCCAACCCGAAGTACTCGGGAGGCGCCGAGCGCTGGGAGTGGAACGCAGCCATGCACGCCGAGCCGTTCGCACGAGCGATCGGCATCGGCCCTGCCGCGATCAGCGTCACGCTCCAAGGGCTCGGTCTCCCCGTCGCGAAGCACGACAACGTGAGTCGGGTGAACGTGGACGACGCGATCGACGCTCGCTTTCGCGTCACCGCCGACGACGAGAACTCCTTCTGGCCGGACGATCGCTACCACGACGGCCCCGCGCTCATCGTCTCGGCACGCGCCGAGAAGGGCGATCGCAAGCTAGCGATCGACCTCGGGCTGCTCGGAACGGGCGCCAACTCCCTTCCCTTCGATCGCACGCATACGCTCGTCGTCCGCGAAGACGATTTGACCCTCCTTCCACTCCTCGTGGCCGCCGAGAATCTCTTCCTCGCCGGAGCCGATCCCTACGCCGGCAGGTTCGACCTCATCGCCGATGCCGACAGCAACGGCGACGGGCAGCTCACGCCCGACGAGCTTCGTGCCGTCCCCATCGATTGCGAGACGTGTGCGACGCTCGGGTCTCCGCCGACCAACATGCTCATGCTGATCTCGTCGCGAACACCACGCGTGCTCGTTGCGCAGTGAGCAGTGAGCAGTGAGCAGCCGTTCGCCTATTCGGGGCGCGCTTCGATGGCTCGGCGATAGCGCTCGCGGCGAGCGGCGTCGCGCAGGATCTCGTAGGCCTCGTCGAGCACCACGACGATCTTGCGGACCTCGCTCTCCAGATCACGAAGGCGCGGCGTGAGGATCTTCGAAGGCTCGAACGTTCGCCGGAGCTCGAGGTACGCACGGCGAATCTCGTAGCTGGTGGCGTCGCGCGAGACACCGAGCACCGCGAAGTAGTCGCCCTCGTCGACGAGCTCGCCCCGGGCACGCACGCGTGCGCGGACGGCATCCTCGTCGATCGCAAGCGCATCGGCATCCACGCCGGTCGGCCCGCGATCGCGCTCGCGACGGGCGGCGCCACGCGTGAAATCGGGCGCGGGAACCACCTCGATGACGCCGAGCAATGCGAGCGCGTGCACGACGGACACGATCTCGGCGTCGGGGGCGCGGGCCAGGAGATCGCCGATCGTGCCTCCACGAACGCGCGCAAGCAACTCGAGGTCTTGCGGGGGAACATTGCACTCTGCATAGAGTGACTGATTCGCGCCATCGGTGAGGCGACTTCCTTCGCCACCGAGCACGGAGAGCGCCTCCTCCGGTGTCACCGCGCGTCGAACGAGCTCGACGAACACCTCGGGGCCCGTCGATGCACCGAACACGCTCGGCTCGGACCGAAGACGGCCCGGCGGCTCGGGCTCGAGCTGCGCGGTTCCGCCCGAGAGGAGGAGGATCCGCGAAGCGATCCACTCCGCATGCGCGCGGAGCACGCGCCAGAGTTGGTCCTGTCCGAGCCAACCGTGCGCTACGAGCGCAGCGCCGGCGTGGCGTCCGTAGGGAGGGACCTTCGAGATGAGGCGCTCCACTTCGTCGCGCGGGAGCTCACCGCTCGCACCGAGGAACTGCACGAGTGACTCGCGCTCGTCGGCCGAGGCCGCCGCGACGAGATCGCCATCCCGCATGACCACGCGGCGCACGACGCCCTCCTGCTCGTAGCAGAGAGAGCCCGTGGCTCGGCGCGTAATGGCGTCGGCGAAGAAGCGCCGCGCATCGTTGCGGCCGAGAACGACCGCGGGTGCACCGACCTCCGAGGCCGGTTGCAGGCTCGGTCCCCGCACTTCGACGGGCGGTGCCGCGGGCGTTGCCATCGGCGGCGGCAGCCACGACGAGGGCCTGGCCGGCGGCTCGGTCCGCATCGACGTGGGCGCCGGCTCGGCACGTTCGTAGCGTTCGATGGTGCCGAGCTCCTGGGTTCGCCTGGCCGCGAGCGACGGCGGCGCACTCGTGATCGCTCGGCCTCCCGTGCTCGCCCCCGTCGACGAGCCCGCTCCCGTCGTGGATTGGCGCGTGCCGCCCGACGTGGTCGCCCGTGCGTGGCCCTCCCGACCTTCGCGACCGGAAGACGTCTCGTGATTTCGCACGTCGTGGATCACGTCGTCTTCGTCGCCCTCGAGCGGCTCGTCGAGGAGCGCGAGCACGTCCGCGGGGAGCACCGCTTCGAGCTCTTCTTCGGGGCTCGGCAGCGGAATCTCGGCAGACGACGACGATGCGACCTCCGCGCGATACTCGGCATCGGCGAGAAGCTGCTGCAGCTCGTGGCTGACGCTGCCGAACGGCGCGAGCGCACGCGGCGGGTCGACGAAGTCCGCGAGCGACGTGGTGCTCATCGGCAAGGGCGGCCCCGGCGTGCGAAGCCCCGGCGCGGGGAGCGACGGCATGCTCGGGCGATCGCTGCCCGGCTCACGACCACTCGTCGGACCGCCACCGTAGCGACCGGCAGGAATCGACGGCGGAGGCGTGGACGGCCGTACGAGCGGACGAGGCACGGGACCGCCCGTCAGCGCGTCGATCTTGCGAACGAGGCCGCCGATGTCGACCGGGCGCAAGAAGAAGGCTGCACCATCGGCCGAGAGCGCTTCATCCGCATTCTTCACCGGGCCAATGCCACTGCCGAGATAGACGAAGTCGATCGCGCCCGAGCCCGGAAGGCGGCGAATACGCGCGAGGTCCCCCAGAATGCCATCGGCATCGATGTCGACCAGCACGACGTTCGGATGCTGAGCCGCCACGCGCGCCGAGAGCATGGCGCGAGGGACGTCGGCGACGACGTACCCTGCAACGCGCAGCGTGTCGGCGATGCGTTCCGCTTCGGCCGAGGCATCCGTCACGAAGACGATCGGCGAGCTTCCGGGCGCACTCGGATGCCCAAGTCCCTGTGAAATGGGCTCGCCCGCCATCCCCGTCCCGCCGTCGTTCCTTCAGTCGTCGCTTGTGTTGGGGGCCGTGGGAGCCTTTCCCCCGAGCCGTGCCGCAACCCTCGGCAGAAGTCCCGCCCCGTAAATGAGGGCAAAGACGAACGCCGTGAGGATCATCTCGCCGCGCGTTAGGCCGAAGAGCACGGTCCTCTTATTATCATGGCGGCGTGGTTCATGTGCGTAGCGATGAAGGAGGCCCCCCTCGACCCTGCTCGCCGAGCGAGCTTGCGGCAGAGGGCGGCATCGTTCAGCTACGTGCCGAAACCCCCGTCGCCAGCAGCGATCACGGCCCTTTCGAGCCGGTGCCGGTCGCGCTCGAACGCGACGCCAGTCTTCGCGACACGTTCGCGGCCGCCCTCGCGATTCCGAGCCTTCGCGCCTGGAATCGCGTCCGTTGGCTCGTGGCGCTGGTCGCGGCCATCCCGCTCGTCCTTTTGCTCGAGCTCGATCGGGAGCTCGTGCTCAAGCACGCCATTGGTTCGGGTCGCGCCCTCGTCGATGTCTTGCTCGCCTCGTACGTCGTCTTCGAGCTGACACGACGAACGCCGCGATTCCCAGGCGTGGCTGCGGCTGCGCTCGTCGCCGTAGGGATGCGCTGGCTGCTCGTCGTCGGGCGGCTCTGTTGGCGAGGGGTGCATTGGACGGTCTGGCTCGGACTCGGCTGTGCCCTGATAGCGACCACCGCGATCCTCGCCTTCGCGCCCTCGCGCGAGCGGACTGCGCTCGAGCTTCTCGGCAAGCTCGGGATCTCGCGCTCCGAGGCGTACGCCGTCACGCGTCCTTCCGAGCCGCCGCCTCGTCTCCTCGGCGGGGCCATCATCGCGGCGTCGTTGCTCCCGCTCTTTCTCTACGCACTCCGTCACGCAGGCGCGGGGCTCTTCGTGCAATCCATCGGGCTCCTCGCCTATGGCGTCATCGTTCCGATCTTCGTGCGCCGATCGAGCGGAGAGGCACCCGAACGCGAAGGCAAGCTAGCCCCCGCCAAGACACTCTTCGCCGTTGCCCTCGGGCTCGTCTTCACGGCGGCCATGCTCCAAGGCTCCCGCCTCTTCATCGACGCCGGAACGCAGATCGCCCAGTGCGCGGGAAAGCTCGACGACGCAGCGCGCCAGCTCTCGCTCCGTGAAGCCGCCGAGGTGGCGCGACGAATCGCCGATGCGCGCGCCACGACGATGCTCGGCGCGATGACCGTCGCCGTCGTGCCGCTCGCCGAAGAACGTGTCTACCGCGGGCTCCTCATGGACGCGCTCGTTCGCAAGTACGGCAAGTCCTACGGCCTGTTCGCGTCGGCCGCCGCGTTCGGCATCGCCCATCTCGGCGTGTACGAGGTCGCGTTGTGGCAGACGCTGCTGCTCGGGATCGGCTTCGGTCTCGCCTACGCCGAGGGCGGCATCGTCGCCTCGTTCGCCGTCCACGCGCTCTGGAACTTGCTCCAGCTCGCCTGATCGACAAAACGCCTGCGGGCGCGGATGCTCCGAGCTAGCGGAGCTTCACGCGCCCGCGAAGGACGTCGAGCGGATTCGAGACGGACTACGCCTGGTTCTCGGCGGTCTTCGCCAGGTGCGCGATGCAGTCCTTGATGGCCTCTTTGAGCGTCGCGAGAGCACGAAGCTCGCGAAGGTCGGCGCCCATGTGCACGAGGGTCTGGGCGATCTTCGGGCTGATGCCGGAGACCACGCAGTACGCACCGACGAGCGCGACGGTGCGCGCGATACGAAGAAGGTAGTCCGCGGTCTGCGTGTCGACGAGGTCCATGCCGGTCACGTCGAGGACCACGCAGCGCGAGCGCGAGGTGATGACCCGCTTCAGCAAGTTCTCCATCAACTCTTCGCTGCGCTGGCGATCGACCATGCCGACGATCGGAAGCGCCAGGATGTCGTCCCAGACTTCGATGACGGGCGTGGTCAGCTTGCGGATCGAGGCTTCCTGTTGCTCGATGGTAACGAGCTTCTCCTGGAGCTCCCGTCGCTGGACAGCGAGCGCATCGGCCTTCTCGCGGTTCGAACGATCGATGGAGCGGAGATCGACGATGAGGAAGTTGATCCCCATCTCGAGACTGCCGAGCGCATCGGTCGACCCTTGGGTCTCGATGCGAACGTCGAAGTCGCCGTCGGCGACGCGAGTGAGGACCTCTTCGGCGCGGGCCAGTCGCTGATCGAACGTCAGTGCCATTTCACCACTCTACGACATACGTGCACGAATCACCTCCCTTGGCGCGGCACGGCATCGCTTCGTCGTGCGAGACCTTCCAGTTCGCCGAGAAGCGCGAGGTGATGCCTTCGAGAATCCCCGTATCGAGGGAGCACGGATAGGGATTGTCGCAAAACATGATGCCCCGCGCATCGCCGTCGGCCTTCCACTGGTAGCCACCGATCTTCCCCTCTTCGGCGTTGGGGTGGTTCATGTAGAAGGCCTGGTTCAGCGAGGCGAGGACCTTCGCCGCCGAGTCGAGACCAGGCGGGAACACCGCCTTCTCGAAGACCAGCGTTCCCATCTTGCGGATGAACGAGAAGCCGAACTGCTCCTGGAGTTCGCGCATCGCGGAGAGGTAGCCCGAGAGGGGATAGCGCGTGCTGGGATCCGCGCTCAACTCTTCGACGCCGAGGTGACGCTTGACGACCTTCTCACCGCGCGACTGGTACGCGCCGAAGGCCGCGAGGAACGGACCCATGCCTGCTCGGCTGATGGAGACAGACGGATCGCCGAACTCGAATTCTTTCATTTGCCCTGCCGTTGCAGATGCATGCGCCCGCATGCATGCGACTGAGGGTCACAGATGTATCAGCTCCGAGGCATGGGCCGTCAACAGCCACCGAGGCCGGTTTTGCCGTTCGAGGGTCACGTTCTCGGCCCGGGCGCCAAGGCCGCGCTCGCGAACGGAAGAGCTTCCCATCGCTCGCCCGCAACTCCTGCGCGCGACCGGTCGATCGTGATCGCATCGAATGCGCCTCGTGAAGACGAGGGCGTGACTCCAGCCTCGCTCGCGAGGGGTCGCGCCCGAACCTAGGTTCTTGAGCGGTGGGCGATGTTCGAGGAAGTCGAGGTCAAAGAGCCGATCACGCTCGAGGCGTACGACCGTGAGGCCTACCTGACGAGCCGTGTCTCCGAGCTTCGAGCGGAGGCGGCCAAGCTCGTTCCTCGGCTCGGCCCGCGCACCGTTTGGATGATCAGCTCGACATCACACGGGGGCGGCGTTGCCGAGATGATGCCCAAGCTCGTGAGCCTGCTCGACGAGGTCGGGGTGCCGTGTCGATGGGGTATCATCGGCGCCGACCGCGCGGAGTTCTTCGCCCTCACGAAGCGCATCCACAACATGATTCACGGGCAGGCGTCGGGGCCGCTCGATGCGCACGATCGCGCTCTCTTCGAGGGCGTGAACCGCCGGAACGCCGACGAGCTCGCCAAACACATCGCCCCGGGTGACGTGATCGTGATCCACGACCCCCAGCCGTTGGGGCTCGGTGCCTTTCTCCGTCGCGAGCACGCGGTGCGGGTGATCTTCCGCAGCCATATCGGCATTCCCACCTCGCCCGAACCGACGCGCGAGGCTTGGGAGTTCTTGCGTCCGTACGTCGAAGCTTGTGACCGCAGCGTGTTCACGTTCGCCGACTATGCACCGGAGTACCTGAAAGGCCACGTCACCGCGATGCAACCCGGCATCGACCCGTGGAGTCACAAGAATCGCGAGCTCCGCCCCCACAAGCTGATGGGCGTTCTCTGCAACGCAGGCCTGCAGTCTGCGACCTCTCCGGTGCTCACCCCCGCCTTCGAACATCGCGTGAGTCGGCTCGACGGAGCATCGCGCACTCGCCCCTCGGACGGCTGTGAAGATCTAGGCCTGCTTTTTCGGCCGATCGTCACGCAGATCTCGCGGTGGGACTTCCTCAAAGGATGGGAGCCCCTCCTCCTCGCTTTCGCGCGACTCAAGACTCGTGGCTCGCACATGGCAAGCGCGGATCCTCGTCATGCGCGACGCATCGACCTCGTCCGCTTGATCCTCGCCGGGCCCGATCCCTCGAGCATCCAGGACGATCCCCAAGCCCACGAGGATCTCCGCTCGCTCCTCGCGACGTATCGCACGCTGCCCGCGGAGGTCCGGAACGACGTCGCCATTCTCACGCTGCCGATGCATTCTCGCAAAGAGAACGCGCTCATCGTCAATGCACTGCAGCGATGCTCCACCGTCGTCATACAGAACTCGCTCGAGGAGGGCTTCGGGCTCACGGTGACCGAAGCCATGTGGAAGCGCCTTCCGGTCATCGGCACGAGCGCGAGCGGACTCCAGCGGCAGATCCGCAATCGCGTCGACGGCCTCGTCACGAACGATCCTCGCGATCCGGACGAGATCGCACACAACCTCGATGTCCTCCTGGCGGACGAACACATGCGCGACGCGATGGGCAGCTCGGGCCAACGACGCGTCTACGACCACTCGCTCGTCTTCAACCAGATCCGCGCGTGGCTTCGGCTGCTGACCAACGCGGTCGCCGAGCCACTCGCGGCCTAAGCACGTTGACTATTGCTCGTCGCGACGGGCGCGACGGCGCTGCTGCGGGCGCGGAACCTTGCCTTCGAGCGGCGAGCGCTGCGCGGTGGGCATCATGTGGAAGCGCGTCGACGGGCGCGCCGCCTGATCGGCGACCTTCACCTTGTCGCGCGTCTGCTCGATGAACTTTGCCTGGCTGCGAATGAGTGGCTGCCCCGGCCGCGCCTGCGCGCGGACGTAAGCACCGTTCGGCTCGAGCACCCAGCCCTTCACGTTGTCGGACCAGGAGACGTTCAGCGTGTCGATGAGCCGCGTGCGAATCGCCGAGTCCTCCATCGGGATCATGACCTCGACGCGGCGATGGAAGTTACGCGGCATCCAGTCGGCGCTGGAGATGTAGACCTCGTCTTTGCCGGCGTTGGCGAAGTGGAAGATGCGCCCGTGCTCGAGGTATCGATCGATGAGCGCGCGGACTTCGATGTTCTCGCTGACGCCCGGCACGCCGGGGCGCAAACAGCAGATGCCGCGAACGAGCAGAGAGATCGGCACGCCGACCTGCGAGGCGCGATAGAGCGCTTCGATGACGTCCTCGTCGACGAGGGAGTTCATCTTGGCGACGATGCGCGCCGGCCTGCCCTGACGCGCGTGCTCCGCCTCACGTGCGATGAGGCCCAGGATGGCTTCGTGCAAGCCGAGCGGCGCGACGACGAGCGAGTTCCACTTCGCCGGTGCGCTGTATCCCGTGAGCAGATTGAAGAGCGACGACGCGTCGGCGCCGTAGCTCGGCTTGGCGGTGAGCAGCGCCACGTCGGTGTAGAGACGGGACGTGGTGGTGTTGTAGTTGCCGGTCGAGAGGTGGACGTACCGGCGGAGGCCGCCGCGCTCACGACGGATGATGAGCAGGCACTTGGCGTGCGTCTTCAGGCCGAGGAGGCCGTAGACGACGTGAACGCCGCTCTGCTCGAGCGTGCGGGCCCAGACGATGTTGGACTCTTCGTCGAAGCGCGCCTTGAGCTCGACGATCGCGGTGACCTGTTTGCCCGTCTCCGCGGCGCGCGCGAGCGCTTTGACGATCGGCGAGTCGCCGCCGGCTCGATAGAGCGTCTGCTTGATGGCGAGGACGTCGGGGTCGTCGGCGGCCCGCGTGATGAGCTCGACGATCGGGTCGAACGACTCGTACGGGTGGTGGAGAAGGATGTCGCCTTCGCGAATGGTCGCGAAGATGTCATCGGTGTCGCGCAGAGGCGAGGTGACGAGCGGGCTGTAGGGGTCGTCGCGCAGATCGCGGCGCTCTTCGCGCGGAACCCAGCCCATCAAGTCGGAGACGTTGAGGAAGGCCGACCGATAGACGTCGCGTTCGGGATCGAGCTTGAGCGAGCGAACGAGCTTGGCGAGCGAGTCGGCGCTCGGCTCGCCGGCGACCTCGAGACGAACCGCGGCGCCGCGTTCGCGACGACGCAGCTCCTGCTGAATGGTCTGCAGGAGGTCCTGCGCCTCTTCCTCGTCGATTTCGAGGTCGAAGTTGCGCGTGACGCGGAACGTGTAGACGCCCTTGTGACGAACGCCCGGGAAAATGGTGCCGACGTGACGCGCGATGAGGTCCTCGAGAAGGACGAACGCGTGCTTCGCGGGCATGCCCGAGTCGGTCTTGTATCCCGACACTTCGAGCAGGCGCGGCAGCATCATCGGCACCTGGACGACGCCGAAGCCGGGCTCGTTCTCGCCCTCACGCGAGAACATCACGCCGAGGTTGAGGCTCTTGTTACGGACGTGCGGGAACGGGTGGCCGGGGTCTATCGCGATCGGCGTGAGGATCGGGAAGACCTCGGTGTGGAACCGCTCGTCCATCAGGGCGATGGCGTCGGGCGAGAGCTGCTCCGGTTTGACGAGAACGAGCGTGCCGTCCGAGGCGAGCCTCGGCAGGAGATTGCCGATGAGGCCGGTCATCTGCTGCGCCACGAGCTCGTGGGCGCGCAGCGAGATTTTCACGAGTTGCTCGTGGGCGGTGAGCCCATCGGCCGCGAGCTCGCCGACTTCGCCGGTCAGCTGCTGCTTGAGGCCGGCCACGCGAACCATGAAGAACTCATCGACGTTCGAGCCGACGATCGCGTGGAACTTGAGGCGTTCGAGGAGCGGAACGACCTCGTTTTCAGCCTCGGCAAGGACGCGCGCGTTGAATTCGAGCCAGGAAAGCTCGCGATTCAAATAGAGGGCCGGCGCACGAAGGTCGGGCGTCTCGCTGCTGATCGGCGGGGGCGGCTGGACCGACGAAGGGCCCGTGCTCTGGCCCGTGCTCTGGAGCGCGCTTCCGTTGACCGAGCTCGGACCGTTCCCGCTGGGAATCGTAGTTACGCCGCTCGGCGTGGTGCCCGAAGAAGTCGAAACCGGCGGCGCCTCCACGGGAACGGGTACGACAGCCGGGGTACCGGGCGTGCCTGACGTCACCGACGGTGGAGTCGGCGACGAGGCGGGCACATAATCGCCGGGGCTACGCATCGTTTCAGTCTACCGCAGGTACCCCACAGCCGGTGTGTGACAAGTCGGAGCGGCAAGTTAGCGCGGCCTGGCACGTGCGGCTCTATCCCGACGAAGCCACACACGGATCCCCTCGAAATCGGCCGTTTCGACGTAGTTGCTCTCCACCCACGCGGCCGCGGTCGGGCAGTGCGTTTCGAAATCCTGCACGGCGTCCGCGAAGCTCATCAATGGTGATCGTCCGATGAAGACGAAGGCCGGCGGTGGAGTCGTCTTCAGCCGCTCGAGCATGTCTTGCTCGTGTGCGTCACGCATCGCGCGAATCACGTCCCTCTGCGCGGGCGTCGGGTGGACCCCTGCCGGATCGAAGCTACCGACAAGCGCGGCATCGGCATTGAGGTCGTACGCGTAGATATATGGCGTCGCGCTCTTGCGGCGCGCCAGGAACAGCACGTACGGATCCATGCCGTACGTCTGGACGCGCTCGTCTTCGCGCGTGTTCGCATCGACGAAGGCCGCCGCGTTACGAAGGGCCGTCGGAAAGAAGTCGACGCGATCGTAGAACGCGAGACTCTCCGCGTTCGACGCTTCCTCGTGTGATTCGGGTGCGGGGGATAGGGCGCCCGCCACGCGAGACGGCTCATGCGCCACCCGAGGACCAGAGCGAGCGCCGAAGCGACGACGGCCGACACGCCCCGAAGGGCGAGCGACGAACGCGAATCCGCCCAATCCCAGACGGAGAGGGCCAGAGCCACGAGGCACAGGGCCGAACCGACCGTGACCGGATGGAAGTGGTAGATGAATCCCTTCGCCTGAGCGACCACCGAGACCAGGCCGCAGAGAGGCGTCGTGGCGAGCACCAGGGCGCGAACGGGCAATCTTCGTAAGAGAACGAAGAGGATGACGCCGCCGCTCGACGCGAGCGCGAGCCACGTCAGCCTCGATAGATCGCTGAAGAGGATGTCCGACGGCGTGCGCGGCCAGATGAAGCGATACATCGCCGGCACGTCCTTGAACGAGATGCGCAACCACGCGCCGACGTCACCGCGGGCCAGGAGAAACAGCACGGGAACGAGCGCGCCGGCAACCCCGCCCAGGCCGAACACGAACCCCCGTGCGAGACGCGACAACCGCTGTCGATCGAGGAGCAGGACGAGGAGCTCGGCGACGGTGAAGAGCGCATACGTCGGCTTGCCGAACCAAGGCATGACCGACATTGCCCCGGCTGCGGCGAGAAACAGCAGGCCGCGCCGTGAACGAGCTTCGGCGAGCGCCTGCGAAGCGAGCAGGAAGCAGCCGAGCGAGCCGAGCAGGAACCAGTCGAAGAAGCTCTCGCGCTGGGCCGAGTCCCAGAACCCGTAGGCAACGTACTGCGCCGAAACGACGCCCCACGCGGCGAGCCCGGCGGAGATCGCGCGTGCCCCGCGGAACCGACGCGACGCATCGGCGGCGTGCGGCGCGAGGGTCCAGAAGGTCGCGCCTGCGAACGCTGCGGTCAGGCCGGTGAAGAGGAGGTCGAGCACACGGAAGCGGTGCTCGTCGTCACCACCGAGCCACAACAAGACGAGGTGAAGGAGTGGAACGAGGGGACCGTTGACGTCGCGTACATCGCGGTAGGCCAGATCACCCTGTCCAACCGCCCAGGCGACGTACTGGAAGATCCCTTGGTCGCGCCCGAGCGTCGCCCATGACGCACGATGGAGCGCCCTCGGAAGGGCGAACGACAAGGGCAGCGCCACGAGCATTCCGGGCGCCAGTGCACGCAGCGCGTCGAAACGCCGCGCGCCGCGCGCGTCCGAAGAGGAGCCCATTGGCGCGCCACGCTACCACGCCCGTTCCACGGCTCGGACGGGCGCTCGAGCTCACCTCGATGACCTCATCCGTGCATCGACCGTGCCACCGTGCCTGCGCGTAGGGCTCGACCAACGCGCGGGATCCGGGTCACAATCCGCCCCGAGCAGCCAACGACGAGCTCCTCGCCAGGTTCGGACAAAAACCCCGGAAACCGGCCGAGCGGACGACCTTGACTTGGGTCTATGACGATCGACGCTTAGGAGCGAGCAAAGAGCCATGAACGGAATGACGAGCCAGCGCAACGGCTGCGTGGTGCCGGCCGAACCAAAACGGCACACGTTGGGGGCATGTTCACGCGCGACCGCGACTTCGCGTTTGCGCGATTTCAGGAGCGAGCCATGAACGAGCCCGTTCGTCGTCTTCCCCTCCCCCACCAAGACCGCGTCGATCGGGCCCGCGGCTTTGCGGAGGCGCTCACCCAGGCGAAGGGCAAGCACTTGCTCATCGCCCTACGCGGTCACCCCGACCCTGACGGCATCGCGTCCGCGCTTGCCCAGGCTCACATTGCCCAGCGCCTCGGCGTGGGCAAAACGACCATTGGCTACTGCCACGAGCTCAGCCATCGCGAGAACCGAGCGCTCGTGAAGCTGCTGAACGTCGAGCTGAAGAAGATGAAGACCGTGTCCGACGTGGACAAGGTCGACTTCATCGGCCTGGTCGACGCGCACGACGTCGATCCTGAGCTCTCGGGTGCGGACAACATCGAGACACTCACGATCGTCGACCATCACCGCGCTCACGCGCCGCCGCGCGCGCGTTTCGTCGACATGCGAAACGACGTCGGCGCGACCGCGACGATCTTCGTCGAGTACCTGAGCGAGCTGTTCCCGATGTCGCCCGACCAGGACGACGATCGCCGGGTGGCGACGGCGCTCATGCATGGGCTCGCGACCGACACGGACGACTTCACCCTGGCCCGCGCGACCGACTTCCGCGCCGCCGCGCAACTCGCTGACGTCTGCGATCGCGACCTCCTCCAGGACCTCTCGCGTCGCCTCATTGCGCCGAGCGCCATGGACGTGATCGCCCGCGCGCTCGCAGCCCTCGTCGTGCGCCGCAACTTCGCGATGGCCGGCGTTGGCTTCGTGGCCGAGAGCGAGCGCGACACGATCGCGCAAGCCGCCGACTTCCTCATCCGCCGCGAAGACATCGACACCGTCGTCGTCTACGGCATCGTCAACGACCGCTTCATCGAGGGCTCGCTCCGCACGCATTCGCCGAGCGTCGACCCGGCCGTCTGGCTCGAGCAAGCCTTCGGTCATGACGAACGCGGCCGCGCGTACGGCGGAGGCCGTCGCGACAAGGGCGGCTTCAAGATCCCGATCGGCTTCCTCGGTCGTGCAACCGACCGCGCCCAGCTCTGGTCGCTCGTCGAGCACGCCGCACGTCAGGCGCTCCTCAAGCAGCTCGGTGAAGAGCCGAGTCCGCCCGTGATCGCGCCCGTTCTGACCAAGCCCTCAGTCGAGAAAGAGAGCTGAGCCTCCGTATCGCTTTCGTGGGCCTTCCTCTCGCCGCGCTCCTGCTGGCGAAGGACGGCCATGACATCGTCTGGGCCGGGGTGTGCCGCAAAGGCGCCCTCGGCACCAGGCGGCTCACGCGCGTGCTCGGCAAGGACAAGGTCGAGATCGTTCCCGACCTCGCGCGACGTACGGCCCATGTGCGTTCGCTGGCGCCCGATCTGATCGTCAGCTGGTTCTGGACCAAGAAGGTCCCCGCCACGTTTCGCGCGACGTCCAAGCGCGGGGCGATCGGCGTTCATCCTTCGCTGCTTCCCCGTCATCGCGGTCCGGATCCTTATTTCTGGGCGATCGACGCGGGTGACGAGATCACGGGCGTCAGCGCCCACGAGCTCGAAGACGAGTACGACACCGGCGCGGTGCTCGGTCAGCGCTCGCTTCGGATCGACCCGTCGTGGAACGCGTGGCGCCTCGCCAAGAAGCTCGATCGGCCTTCGCTGGCGCTCCTTCGCGAAACCGTCGCAGCATTCGCCAAAGGCCAGCCGCCCAAGACGATCGCCCAAGACGAGAGCCTCGCCACCGACGCCCCCAACCGAGCGACGACGAGCTCGAGCTTCGCTGGACGGAAGACGCCGCAAGCGTCGTTCGACGCGTGCGGGCTGCCAGCCCATGGCCAGGAGCATTCACCGAGATCGGTGACGAGCTCCTCGTGCTCACGCGCGCTCGCGCAACGACCAACTACCCCCGTACGCTCGCACCGGGTCAGGCCTTCGTTCGCAAAGACGGCATCGCGATCGTGCGAACGTCGGATGCAGCGGTGGAGCTACTCGAGGGGCGCTTCGACGACGCCGAGGACGACGCGCCGACGCTCGATGCCAGCGCGCTCGCGGAAGTGGTGCACGCCGCACGCGACATCGAATCGTGAGCCTCCGCAAAGCGGGAGGACTCAGAGTCCGTCGATGTACGCACCGATCTTCGCGATGTCACCGTCGCTCAGGTACGGACCTCCCTTCGGCATGCGAACACCGGTTCCGCCCTTCGCGGCGTGCGTGCCCTCGAGCTTCCGATAGAGGTAGCTCTCGTCCTTCGACCCCGGCTTGATCCGCTTCATCGTCTTCAACTCGCTCGCGTCGACGTTGACGGTGTTCGCCGAGAAGTCGTTCGCGAGGCTCATGTCTCCCGACGTATTGCCGATGTGACACGGCGAACAGCGGGTGGTGAAGAGGTTCTGCAGGTCGCTCTTCGTGAAGGCTGCCGGAGTGCTGCTGTCCGAACTACTGTCCGAACCGCTGTCGTGACCAGCATCGTTGTTTCCCGACGTGCCCGACGTGCCCGACGTGCCGGAGCTACCCGGCGTTCCTGACGTGCCCGACGTGCCCGACGTGCCGGGGGTTCCCGACGTGCCGGGAGTCTTCGGCGATTCCGACGAACCGGAACTGCCATCACCGGAGGTGCTGGAGTCATCGGAAGAGCACGCGGCAACACCGACGACGAGTGCGAGAGAAGCGACGGTGACGATCGAACCGAAGAGAACGTGACGCATGGCTTCGCAGTAGCAGCGCGAGCACGACCGTGCCGGGCCGTTTCTGGAAAGAATGCCTTTCCGGAGTGGAAAGGAACGTTGTTGCAGACCGCACGCATCGACGATTCGTCTCTCGCGCAAAAACTCCGTTCGGCCTGTTCGAGTGGCCAGCAAGAACGACGGCGATCGCGTCCCACGATCGAGCGCGCGAGCACGCGACGTGTGTGAGAACGAAGACGCAACGCGAACGCACGTCGTGACGCCTCGTCTTCGATCGACTCGTGGCGCTCGAAAAAAACGTCACGGGCCCGGTCGAAATCGTGCGACCTGAGCCGAACGGCCAAAATCAAGGCCGAAAATCCCCGATTTTCCGGCCCAGGTTGCGCGTGAAGGTTCCCCCAGGCGCCACCGTTCATTTACGATTCGGTTCGTTCCGCACGATCCGCAGGCGAGCTCGTCTGCCCGGCACCGTCGAAAAGCGCAGGCTCCTTTGACCGACCCCATCACCACATCCAAGACCGCTCGGGAATCGCTTGCACGAGGCCTCAATGCACTGCAGGCGGATCCCACCGTACCGCCGCAGCTCGTCGAGCTCGCGGCTCCGATCGCGCAGGCCATGGGCGCGCTCCATCAGATCGAGCGCACGCGCGAGCTCGCGCCTCATGCCGAAGTTGCGCTGGGCCACGTTCGCGGCGCACTCGCGAAGCTCCAGGCCGCGCAGACACCTCACCCGGCCGTCAATCAAGCGCTCGAAGCGGTCGCCAACTCGCTGAGCCTCGTGCACCAACTGAGCAAGATGGCGGCTCCGCCCGCGCCCGTCGCGGCACCGGTCGCGGCGCCTCCGCCGGCGCAGCCCCAGCACCAAGCTCCTCCCGCCTACGCGGGGACGGCCTCGATGCCTCAAAGAGCACCCGCAGCGCCGGCAACGAACCACCAGCAGCCTGCCTTCCCTCCGCCGCAAG
This sequence comes from Labilithrix luteola, assembly GCF_001263205.1. Lineage (GTDB taxonomy): Bacteria > Myxococcota_A > Polyangia > Polyangiales > Polyangiaceae > Labilithrix > Labilithrix luteola. The sequence goes on along the minus strand of NZ_CP012333.1, from coordinate 4,014,793 downwards.
CCGCGCATCCGCAGCAGCCGCCTATGCAGCAGCAGCCGCCTATGCAGCAGCCTCCCATGCAACCGCACGCGCAGCAGCCGCCGATGGTGGCGCGTGATCCGTTCGCGGCGCCGCCTCCGGCGCAACAGCCGCCTCCGCAGCAGCCGGCGAATGGCTATGGCGCCCCGGCGGCAGCTCCGCCTCCTCAGGGGAAGCCGGCCACGCCGAGCATGCCGGTTCCTGCCCCGCCCGCAGGCAACCTGCAGGTGCTCGCGGCCGACCTCGGCACCCACAGCCCGACGAACTTCTACAAGGGCCTCGCGGGCAACGACATCATCGATCACGGAGGTCTCTTCGTGTCGACATACGTGTCGCCGAAGATCGGCACGCCGATCCGCCTCAAGGTGTCCCTCCCAGGCGGCTACGAGTTCGAAGCGAACGCCGTCGTGAAGTGGACGCGTGAGCAAGGCGGCGACGCCCCCCCGGGCTTCGGCGCTCAGTTCACGCAGATCGCGCCGGAAGCTCGGCAGCTCGTCTATCGCTACGTGCGCAACCGCGAGCCGCTCTTCTACGACGATTTCTGAGTCGGCACGCCGACCGCCTCGGCGATCCGGCGAGGATCATTGGTGACGATGCCGTCCGCGCCCATCGCGATGAGTGCGCGGGCGCGGGCGGGGTCGTCGATCGTCCAGAAGTCGACGCGTAGCCCTGCCTCGTGGAGGCGGTCGATCATGCGCTGCTTGGCGAACGTGATGCCCCACCCGTGCTCCGGCACTTGGGCGGCATCCCCCATGAGCGGCAGCACGCGGTTGACGATGCGGGGCGCGAAGATGGCGCGCGCCAGCTCAACCGCCGCTGTTCCGAGCGCGCCGTCGTATCCGAGCGAGCGGGCGTGGCGAAGGTTTCGCGAAGAGAAACTGGCGATCCTCACGCGGTCCTGGGCGCACGCCTGGCGAATGATGCGGACGAGCGCGGGCATCATGTCCGGCTTGGTCTGCTTGGCGTCGATGTTGACGAATGCATCGGGGAAGGTCGAAAGAACCTCCTCGAGCAGCGGCACGCGATAGGGACGATCGGGTTTGGTACCATCGGGCGCACGAAATCCCTTCCCCACGTCCCAGGTGCTGATTTCGTCGTAGGTGACGTCGCGAATGGCCCTCGAGACCCCCGCCATGCGCAGGCCGGTCTCGTCGTGCGCAAGCACCACCTTGCCGTCCCGGGTCATGTGCGCGTCGGTCTCGATGGCCTGCGCGCCCACGGAAAATGCCCGTTCGAAGGCCTCGATGGTGTTCTCGGGCATCTCGAGGGAGGCCCCTCGATGGGCATAGACAATGGGGCTCGCGCGGCGCACGAACCTGACTATAGTTTGCGCCGATGGCTCTCTACGAGCGCCTCTTTCCGCGATTTCGTCCGAAGCGTGAGCTTCGTCCGCAGGGTAGCGGCAACGGGTGGTCGGTCCGCCTGTCCTGGCTCGGGACTGCGGGCTTCGTCGTGGAGACGAAAGAGACCACGCTCCTCGTCGACCCGTTCGTGACCCGCCCCACGTTCGGCGGTCTCGTGCAGCGCATCGTGCCGGACGATCTCGCCATCGCGAGACACATCCCTCGCAAGGTCGACGCCATCCTCTGCGGGCACAGCCACTACGATCACGTCGCCGACGCGCCGCGCATCGCGAAGGTCACGGGAGCAAAGCTCGCCGGCTCGCTCTCGACGTGCGCATGGGGCCGCGCGGAAGGGCTCGGGGAAGACAAGCTCGTGCAGGTGCCGCCCACCGGCGCCGTCGTTCGCTTCGGCGACGTCGAAGTGCGCTTCGTACCGAGCAAGCATGGTCGCATCGCGCTCGGCCGCGTGCCTCTCGTCGGCGAAGTGCGTCAGCCTCCGGTCGGCCCGCAGCACTTCTGGCATTACCGAATGGGCGGCGCGTTCGGCATTCTTATCCGCACGCCAGAGCTGACCATCTATCACAACGGCAGCGCTGACCTCATCGACGCCGAGCTCGACGGCGAACGCGCCGACGTGCTGCTTGCCTGCCTTGCCGGTCGTAAAGGCACTGAAAACTACGTGGCGCGTCTCGTCTCAGCGTTGCGACCTCGCCTCGTCATTCCGACTCATCACGACGCTTTCTTTGCACCGCTCGAACGCGGCCTCTTCCTTCTGCCGGGCATCGACGTCGAGGGCTTCGTCTCCGAAGTGTATTTGCGCGCGCCCGAGGCGAGCGTGATCACCCCGGAGTACCACGAGCCCATCTGCGTACCGGCGGGCGATGCGCGCGGAGCCGTGCTCGTCGCGAGCTAGTTCCGTGCATAGGAAGTACCCCGCCGTCACCGCGATCCGAGGGGCCGGCGTGTGGGCGCTGTTGCGCCTGTTCGTGTTCGGCGTGTTCTTGCTCGGCGTGCTCGGCTTCGAGCGCTCTGCCCGAGCCGCGAGCGATCCCTCGCTCAAGTGGTACACGATCGAGACCAAACACTTCCGGATCACCTACCACTCGGGCATCGAGGAGGTCGCTCAGCGCGTCGCGAACGTGGCCGAGGGCATCCACGACGCGATGGCCGCGAACGTCGGTTGGGATCCGAAAGACTGGACCGAGATTCAGCTCATCGACTCGAGCGAGAGCGCGAACGGCTCGGCCACGGCGCTGCCGTACAACGCGATTCGCCTCCTCGTGACCGCGCCGGAAGACATGTCGCCCCTCGGCGACGTCGACGACTGGTACCTCGAGCTGGTCACGCACGAGTTCACGCACATCCTGCACACCGACCAGATTCGAGGCTTGCCCGCGATCGTCAACGCGGTGCTCGGCAAGACGCTCGCGCCGAACCAGGCGCAGCCGCGATGGCTCCTCGAAGGCCTCGCCGTCTACTGGGAGAGCACTCGCACGAGCGGCGGGCGCCTCCGCAACTCGCAGTGGGACATGTTCATGAGGACCGACGTCCTCCAGAACAACGTCGCACCGCTCGACGTGTTCTCGAACACACCGCGCCGCTGGCCGCAGGGCAACATCTGGTACCTCTACGGCTCGTATTTCCAGCAGTGGATCGCCGAGACGTACGGCGCCGAAGCACTCCGCAAAGTCGCTGCCGACTACGGCTCGCAGATCATTCCGTGGGGCATCAACCGCTCGATACGGCGCGCGACCGGCGAGACGTACGTCGACATGTACCCGACGTGGATCGGCGACCTGAAGAAGCGCTACGAGGCGCAAGCCGCGGACGTGCGCAAGAAGGGCATTCGCGAAGGCGTTCGCCTCACGTACCACGGTCAGATCGCGCGCTATCCGCGTTGGATCCCGAAGGGCGCGTGGTCCGATCACGAAGGCGACCTCCTCTATTACAAAGACGACCAGAACACGCGCACGGGCCTCTACGCGCTGCCGCTCAAACGCGACATCCGCGGCAACATCGTCAAGGTCGACGAGAAGCACGAAGAGCTGATGATTCGCGCGCCGGGCGAGGCCTATTCGAGCTTCACGCCCGATGGCGGCCTCGTTTGGAATTCGCTCGAGTGGTACAAAAACGTCTTCAACTACGGTGATCTCGAGCGCGCAGCTCCCGGCGAGCGAAGCACGTTCGGCACGCCCGACGGCGGGCGCACCGTCATCCAGAACTCGCTTCGCGCGGCCGATCCCGACGTGTCACCGGACGGACGACGCATCGTCTACATCGTGAACCAGGCCGGCACGCGCACGATTCAGCTCGCCGATCTCGGTGACGAGCGACTCGAGAATCCGCGCTTCCTCGTGCCGAGCGCACGGTTCGAGCAAGCGTTCACGCCGCGCTGGTCGCCCGATGGAACGCACATCGTCTACAGCGTCTGGAAGAACGGCGGCGATCGCGACATCCGCTACGTCGACGTCGAGAACGGCACCTATCGCGATCTGATGACCGACCGCGCCCTCGACGGCGGCCCGGTCTTCTCGCCCGACGGACGCTTCGTCTACTTCCACTCCGACCGCACGAGCGGCATCTCGAACATCTTCGCCTGGGAGGTCGCGACGAACCGCTTCTTCCAGGTGTCGAACGTCCTGACCGGCGCATATTCACCCGAACCTTCGCCGGACGGCAAGACGCTCGCGTACGTGGGCTACTCGAAAGTCGGCTTCGACATCTTCGCGATGCCGGTCGACGAGAGGACGTGGACGGAGGCGGAGCCCTACGTCGACACGCGACCGCCGACGCCGAGCATTCCGCACGTGCGCTATGCGTCGCGGCCCTACTCGCCCTGGGCCACGCTCTGGCCGCGCCGTTACGGCATCCAGGTGACGCCCGGCAACTTCGGCGATGCGGTCATCATCACCGCCTCCGGAAGCGACATCAGTGGCTTCCACAACGTGAGCGCGAGCACCACGACGGAGATCGAGAAGCCCCAGCTCCAAGGCTCGCTCGCCTACAGCTACGCACGACTCCCCTTCGACTTCGGCGTCTCGCTCTTCCGCACCATCACGCCGCGCGGCGGCTTCGCCATCGGGAACTTCAAGCCCACAGTCATCCAGGAGAACACGGGCTTCTCGACGTCGATCTCGTACGCGAAGGTGCGCGAGTACGACACGAGCTCGTTCGTGATCTCGCATGCGCTCTCGCGCGTTGGCATCGATCTCCCGTTCCCGAAGGACAAACTCGATCCGTACGAGACCCCGCAAATTCCCTATCGCGGGCTCGCGAGCTCGCTGCACTTCGGATACGGCTACTCGAACGCGGAGCGCTATCTCTACAGCGTCGGCCCCGAACGAGGCTTCTCGCTGGGTGCGGGCTTCGATCTGACGGACCCCTCGCTGGGCAGCGACTTCTCCGGCTTCGCGGCGAACGCGGACCTCACCGTCTATTACTTGATGCCGTGGCTGAAGCACCACTCGCTCGCCATCCACGGTGGCTTCGGTACGAGCGGCGGCTCGTTCCCCGGCCGAGGGGCGTTCTTCGTCGGCGGCTTCGTCGACTTGCCCATCATCGACGTCGTCCGCAACTCGCTCATCCAGGGCGGCATCGTCCTGCGCGGCTATCCGCCCGTCATTCTCGCGGGCAACAGCTACACGCTGACGAACTTCGAGTACCGCTTCCCGATCGTGAACGTCGATCGCGGTCTGTCGACCTTGCCCGTCTTCCTCAACCGCATCAACGGCGCAGTGTTCTTCGACTACGGCAGCGCGTTCGACGACATCAAGGCTGCGCAGTATAAGAGCGGCGTCGGTGGCGAGCTCTGGTTCGACACGATCCTCGGCTACATCATGCCGTTCACCTTCCGGCTGGGCTATGCGCGCGGCCTCGCGAGCGGCGGAATCGACAAGGTCTATTTCGTGGCCGCCGTGCCTTACTGACGCGCGCACGGCGCGGGTGATCGCGCGCGAAACTTGGCCCGTCCCCAGGGACCATGCCTACCGTCCCCCCATGCCGAAGCTCGTTCTGCCGAAGCGCGTGTTCGCCTTGCCGCTCGTTTTCGCGCTCAGCGGATGCCCCGCGGTGCATCAACCACCGCCCGCGCGCGCCCAAGACGCGGCGAACGAGCTGAACCTCAACGCCCGTTTCGGACGCATGGAGATGGCGGCCGAGGGCGTTTCGCCAAAGGCCCGTGAGGGCTTCTTCGAGCGTCGCAAGGGCTGGGGCGGCAACATCCGCATCGCCGACTACGAGCTCGCCGGCCTCAAGATGCAGGGCGAGTCGGACGCGGAGATCTTCGTGAAGATCGCCTGGTACCGAGCGAACGAAGGCGACCTGCGCGTCTCGACGCTCAAGCAGAAGTGGCACGAGTTCAAGGGCGACTGGAAGCTCGTCGACGAGAGCCGTCTCGATGGCGACGTGGGCCTTCTCGGCGAGCCTGCACCGGCCGCTGTCGAGCCGAGCACGCCGAAGCGAACCCAGTTTCCGACGATTCGCCTCGGGCAGAATCCGGACGCGTTCGATCCGGCTCCCGCGCCTGCACCGGCGCCCGCCGACGCGCCTCGCTGATCGACAAAATGGAAAGCGCGCGAGCGCTCGCTTCGGCGAGCGGCCCGCGCGCAGGCGATCGAAGAGACGCTCAGGCCTTCGGCGGAGCGGACTTCTTCGCAGCCTTCTTCGGGGCCGCAGCCGGCTTCGCACTGGCCGTGCGCTGACGCTTGAGGCGCGCCTTCTTCTTCACCTGCGCCTTGCGGCGCTTCATCTTCTCCGAGTTGCGGCGGTCGAACTTACCCATGGGCGCGGAGACAACGCCAGTTCGGGCGCTACGTCAAGCGCATCCGCAGTTCGAGGCCGGCAAACAACCGCGCGTGAGCACACAAGCTCAGCTCGCCTTGGCCGCCCTGAGTCCCTTAGCCTGCGCTCTCGGCGACCGCATCTTCGCGGCTCCGCACTTCGAGTCGATAGCGGCTGTTGATCGTCTCGATGTAGAAGACCTCGCGGCCCGCGAGGCGAAGCACGCGCTTCACCGGTGTCGTGACGTATTCGTGCATCCCGTCGGGGAACTCGATAACGACCACGGAGCCTTTCCGCGGGGCTCTTACCAGGCGGCCTGCGACGGCGCGCGACCCCTTCCCGAGCTTGCGGAGGACGACTTCCACACGCCCAATCTAGCACCCCTGCATTGCGCGTCTACGCCCGGCGAGGGTTCAACTTCGCCGAAAAACGGGAAAAATGCCCCACCTTTCCAGGCATGCGCAGCCAGGCTGGTCGACGCAGGACGTCATGGGTCAGACGGCCTCGGGGCACTTCAGTAACCGATGGCAAGGGCCCGCAACGACAAGAATTTTTTGCCCGAAATCACGAGCTTCTACGTGCATGGAACGCCCCGGCTTTTGGCCGCCGTCGGGGGTCCGAGCCCTCGACCTGGTACCTCGCGACACCAGTCGTTCACCCTCGCCTCACCCTCGCGTCGCCGGTCTGCCTCCGCAACGCGGGTGGGGCGTGTGTGTTGCCCGCCCGTCGCCCAATGAGTATGCGGTCGGGCTGATGTCGTCCCAACCGCATGGGGAGCACCTCTCGTTCGGCATGCGCGCCGCAACCCCGAGCGAGCGCCGTGGCTGTATCGAGGTCGTCTGCGGCTCGATGTTCAGCGGCAAGACGGAAGAACTCCTCCGTCGTGTGAAACGCGCGCGCTTCGCCAAGCAGCGCGTGTTGCTCTTCAAACCCCGCATCGACAATCGCTACGACGACGTGAAGGTCGTCAGCCACGAAGGCCTCAAAGCGGAGGCCATGGCGGTCGCGAACTCCGCGGAGCTTCTCTCCTTCGTCGACGCGGACACCGCACAGGTCGTCGGCATCGACGAGGCACAGTTCTTCGACGATGCGGTGGTCGACGCCGCCGAGTTCCTCGCGAACAAGGGCGTGCGCGTGATCTGCGCCGGTCTCGATCAGGACTATCGCGGTCGCCCCTTCGGGCCCATGGCTGCCCTCATGAGCATCGCCGAATACGTGACGAAGCTCCACGCGGTGTGCAATCGCTGCGGGGCCCCGGCGTGTCGCTCGCAGCGCCTCATCGGTACGGAAGGCCAGCTCTTCGTCGGCGGCGCGGCGGACTACGAACCACGCTGTCGCAAGTGCTTCGTGCCGGGCGTCGTCGACGGCTGATCGGCGAACCGCGTCAGGGGATGCAGCACACGGTGGTGGGCAGCGTCGGCTTGAACTCGCCGATCGGCGCGCCGCCCTCGGGTGCGCAGCCTGCATCCGAAGTGTCGAGAACGGGGGCCGCCGTCAGCTGGATGTTGATCGGGTCGTTGAGCGATCCGCATGCCGTCGGCAGCGTGACCGTTCCCTGAGCTCCGCATCCTTTGCGCACGGTCGCCGTGCACACGATGCCCGTAGGCGCACCGCACGTGCATTCCGAACAGCCACGCGAGTCGTCTTCGCCGCCGAAGTAGAGGTGCTTCACCGTGTATCCGGCCTCGAGCGGACACGCGAGGTCGCCTTCGGCGAACACGCACGGGTGCGACGACATCTTCATCCCCGGCAGCGCCGCGCAGACTTCGCCTTCGCCACACGATTCACGCGTCGGAGCCGCGGCAGGTTCACAACCGCGAACGCCGTTCGCCCAGGTGCCGAGAGGGACGTTCTTGGTGATCGTGGGCTTGCACGATCCGCCCGTCGCCTGCGGGGCGCCGGAGATGCCGTTTGCCGAGAAGCACTTGTTGGCCGCACTCACACACGCCATCGGCGAGAGCGTGAGCGTGTCGCACTTGCTATTCGAACATTGCGGATTGCCGAAGACGTCGACCGTGAACGACGTCGGACACGACGCCCCGGTCACGACCCCACACTGGCAATCACACGAGGCTGGCGGCGCCGTCGGTGCGCTCTTCGTGTCGAGCACCTTGAGTGGATAGTCGCCATCGCACCCCGGTGGTTCTGTATTTCCGACCCACAAGGCCATCGGCCCCTGCCAACCGGGAGGAGGAGCGCCGAGGCACGCGCACGAGCCGCCGTCGGACGTGACGATGATCTTCACGTCGGGCGCTCCGGCATCCATCGGATCGACTTCGGCGGCGGCATTCGCTCCGCACGCGTCACCGCACGCCGTCGCGGTCAAGCGCAGCTCGTCGGCGCCGGACAAAACGTTGCACGCCACGGAAGCCCCGAGCCCCGCGATAGCCATCACCACCAGCGCTTGCTTGGCGGAACGACGCAATCCGCTCGATGGTAGCAGGCGAACTCGCGAGAGCCGTATTCTTCGCGTCGGCCAATATCGAATTGGCGCGACACTGACACTTCGAGTGTCGACGCCAGTCTACGCGGCCTACGCGGCCTACTCGCTCGATTTGCCCGAGCGCTTGGCCGGCGCGGCCGTCTTCTTCTTGCTCGTGGTGAGGCGAAGTTGCGGCATCGTCACGTTCGCGGCCTTGTGCTCGGCGAAGTACGCGCGGAGGACCTCACGGGCGAGGACGTTCGCCTTGATCGTCCACGTCGGGTTGTTCACGACGAGAACGCCGACCGCGACGGGATGCGTCGTACTGGACGCGCCCGATCCGTCCACGTCGTCACTGTCGTCCTCGGACGCTCGCGAAAAGCCCGTGAACCAGGTGTAAAAGCGCTGCGTTGCTCCGTCGGTCAGGGTGCCGGTCTTCCCCGCGATGGGGATGTCGGCGAGGAAGGCCTTGCCCTTGCCGTCGTGGAAAGCCTTGTACGAGGTTCCGTCGGAGACGGTTTCGTCCATCATGGTCGTCACGGCGCGGGCGGTCGCGGCCTTGATGACCCTCGGCTGCGAAACGGCCTGTGGCGCGGTCCAGACGACCTTGCCGGCATCGTCCATCACGTCCGACACCACGTGAGGACGAACAGGCTCACCCCCTCGCGCCATCGTCGCACTGAGCCATGCCGCGTGGATGGGCGAGAGCGTGGTGTTCCAAAACCCCGCCGCGGTACGCGCGAAGCCGAGTGAGTCCTCCGGGAAGCGGAGCGCGCTCGGTTGCACCGGCACGTCGAACGGCAACGTCGATCCGAAGCCGAGATTCTTCGCGGTCTCCTCGAGGACCGCAGGCTTGAGATGCTGGAGCGCGAGACGCGCGAAGACCGTGTTGATGCTCCGGCCCATCGCGCCGGCGAGCGTCGTGCACCAACGATCGCGCTTGGGATCGGGCGTCAGATCGCGTTCGAGAATCCGCTGCTCGCCACCCGAGTAGCACTCGCGATGATCGGGGCCGATGCCTGCGCTTTCGACGAGCGCCGATCCCGTCACGACCTTGAACACGCTCGCGGCCGGTGCGGTCGCCTCGGCGCACAAATCACGCGCGGGACCTTTTTCGACGTGGCTCGCGTAAACGAGCACGCGGCCCGTCACCGTATCCATGAGGACCACCGCCGCTTCGGGCAAGTGGTGCATCGCCATGATCTCGTGGGCAACGCGCTGGAGCGGCGGCTCGATCGTCAGACGCGCGGTGCGCTTGCCTTCGAGCTGCGCGCTCGCCACGCCGCCATTGACCGTGATCTTCGTGAGATCGAGGCCTCCGAGGAGTGGTCGCGGCGGCGTCTGCGGGGTCGCGACGTTTCCGACCTTGGCGATCGAGGCCGCGTCGTCCGGGCCGTCCTTATGGCCCTTGCTACGGACCAGATAGACCGCAAGCACGACCGCAAGCGGAACGAGGGCGCCCAAAACCATCCTCGAGCGGCGCATGGCCCCCCGTGTGACATGGGGCGGCAAGCGGGGGCAAAAAAAGGGCGGTCCCCGTCACCCGTGCGTCCCGCCCTTCCACGCCGGTGGACGGAGGCCCTCTTCAACGATATCGAGATGTTGCCATGCAACGCCGCGTCTTCTCCGGGGCCGTCCTTGCTGTCGTGCTCGCCGCTCCGTCCGCGTGGGCGGAGGATCCCCACAAGGTGGTTCCGGGATCCGGAGGCACGAGCCTCGACGTGACCCTCGATGCCCATGCCGGCGTCATCCGAAGCAAACGTTGCAAGGGCGTCGCGTGCAACGAGGCTTCCCGCGATCTGACGATCCCGATGGACCGATCGCGCATCGATCCTTCGAAGGTCACGATCGACGTGCTCCCCATCGGTGACGGCAAGAGCGTCGCGCGGGTTCGCGTGCCCGACCCGCAGCGAAAGGACCTGGCGTACGAGGCGATCCTCTCGCCCGAGAAAGACGAGCCGATCTTCTCGGGTCTCACGGGGTGGACGTCGGGCAGCGATGGCGATCGTCGTGGCCAGGTGGTCCTCGTCTACGATCGTGACGAGTCGTCGAAGTTCCTCATCCTCGCCGACTCGCGCGAAGACACGCGCATCTGCGGACAAGCGGCCACGCCGCTCGGATCGCGCGGGCTCGATCCAAAGACGCTGACCTGGCGCGGCGCCACACTCCACCGCATCGACAAGAAGGTGCGTGACGGCGCGGAGAAGATCACGGCCAAAGCACGTCCCGACGATGCCAAGGCGCCCCTCGCACGACTTCTCCTCGCCACCGGCGGCAGCTCCGCGGGCGCCGCGAGCCTCACCGACGGAAAGGTCGAGTCAGGATGGTCGGAGCAGAGGCCCGGCGACGGACACGGTGAGTTCGTCACCATGCAAGCGCCGTCCGAAGCGCCCATCCACGGTTTCGTCGTGACCGTGACACCGAAGCCGCCGCCGGCCGACGGTGCAGCACCGCGAACCTTCTTCCTCGCGACCGACGAGCAACTCTTCCAGGTCACGATGCCCGACGACGCCTGGCAGAAGCCCGGTGCGAGCTTCGAGATTGCGTTGCCCAAGCCGGTGAAGACCACGTGCGTCGCGCTCGTCCTCGACGAGGCCTTCGATCGAGGCAAGGCCGCGCCGAACGTAACCGTCGCCGAGATGACCGCGCTCACCAAGTTCGACGCCGACGGTGCGTCGCTCTCGGACGTCGCCAAGGCGCTCGGGACCGATCGCGCCGACGAGGCCGCGGCGGTGTTGCGACGCGCTGGCAACAACGGGCTCGTGGCTGCAGCCGGCGCTTTCGGGTCGCTCGACGACAAAGGACGTGCGCTCGCCGTCGACGTCGCCGCGAGCACCGGCAGTTGCGAAGGTGCGGCCATGGACCTCGTGACGCGCGCGCTCGCAGACAAGGACATCGAGGTCCGCCGGCGCGGCCTCGGACGCATCGAGCGCTGCGGCAAAGCTTCGGCCGGCGCGCTCGCGACCGCCGTTCGTGGAGATGATGAAGGTCGGCGCGCGGCTTCGGCTCCGCTGCTCGCCGCGATCTCGCCCAGTGCTGCGCTCGAGCCGCTCGCCGAGCAGATGGGCAAAGGCTCGCCCGATACGCGTCGCGCGGTGCGTAGCGCATTCGCGCGCGCGGCATCGGGCTCGAACCGCGACAAGCTCCTCGGCATCCTCGGGAAATCGAACGCCGATGTCGGGGCACGACTCGATCTGCTCCGTGCGATGGGCGCCAAGCTCCCCGAGCTCCGTCCCGAGTCGGACGCAGCCATCGCCGAGATGCTCCGTGCATCGCCCGACATGCCCACGCGCTACCTGCTCGCCCAGCCGCTCGCGCACCTCGCGCGCTCGTCGGAAGCGACCTCCGGAGAGCTCACGCGGCTCGCCGATCTCGTGAAGCGCGATCCGGAGTGGGCCGTGCGCGCACGCGCCGTAGAGGTGTCGGCCGGCATCGCCCCCCTGCTCCCCGTGACGCTCGAAGCGGTCGCCGATCCGCAGCCACGCGTGCGTGAAGCCGCTCTGAAGGCGCTCGGCTCGATGCACTCCGGCGCCGGAAAGGGCGCCGCGGCGAACGCGCTCGCGAAGGACGAATGGCCGTTCGTCCGTGTGGCCGCCGCCGAGGCTCTCGGCACCATGCCGGAAGAGGCCGCCGTGACCGGTCCGCTCGCCAAGGCTCTCGAGGACGGTAGCTCGCGCGTGAGACAAGCCGCGCTCACCTCGCTCGGCAAGCTGCGCGCGACGTCGGAAGCCTCGCGCGTACGCGACCGCCTGGACGACACCGGGGAAGACACCGAGGTTCGTGCGCTCGCCGCCCGAACGCTCGGCACGATGTGCATCCAGGGCGCGGCCGATCGGCTCACCAAGCTCGCGATGCTCTCGCGCGTGCCGGTCGACGAGAGGGACGAGCGCATCGGTATGGCGGCCATCGAAGCGCTCGGCGCGCTGCATCCGGCTGACCTCGAAAAGCGCTTCGCGCCGCTTCGCGAAAAGGGCGTGAGGATGCCGGTTCGACGCGCCGCGGAGCGCGCGCTCGGCGAGCCTGGCACCTGCCGCTGAGTGAATTAGACTCCGCGTATGACCGAGCGCATCTCCCCGGCCGATGCCCACGCCAAGATGAAAGCGGAGGGCTATACGTACGTCGACGTGCGAACCGAAGAGGAGTTCGCGGGCGGTCATCCAGCGGGCGCGGTCAACGTGCCCTTCATGCTCACCGGCGCAGCAGGCATGGAGCCGAATGCCGAGTTCATGGCCATCATGGAGAAGGCCTTCGCTCACGACACGGCGATCGTGGTCGGCTGCAAAGTCGGCGGGCGGAGCGCTCGTGCCGCGGCGGCGCTCGCGAATGCTGGGTTCACACGCGTGCTCGACCAGCGCGCCGGCTGGGATGGCTCGCGCGGAACCTTCGGCGAGCTCACCGAGCCTGGCTGGTCACGCGTCGAAGGTCTGCCGAAAGAGACCGGCACGCCGCCGGGCTCTTCCTATGCCGAGATCAAGAAGCGCGCGCGCGGATCAATGCGCCCCTGACGTCGAGGGCGCCGGGGCGACGACATTGGCTTTGTCCGCCTCTTCCGAGGCCTGCTTCTCGCGCCACGCTAGAAAGCCGACGAGCCCGACCATGAGCGTCACGCCCACGATGATGCCGGCGAGAAGCGCGGTCTTCGCGTTCATACCGCCGGTCGGCATCTCGTCGGCGAGCTCCTCGAGCTCGGAGACCTCGGCGGCCCTCAGCTGGTAGGTCACGCGATCTTCGGCGAGCGTGCCGACCTGCACGGCACCGAGCCCGCATACCTTGCAGAGCTGCTCGGAGAGCTCGCTGACGGATTGGAAGCGCTTGGCCGGCTCGCGATGACAGGCGCGGTGGAACCACGCGTCGAGGCCCTCGGGCGCGTCGGGATTGTACTGACTCGGGGCCGGCAGAGGCGCGACGCAGACCTTGAGAACGATGTCTCCGAGGACGTCGCCCTCGAACGGAATGCGCGCGGTGAAGGCCGCAAAGGTACACGCGCCGAGCGACCAGATATCCGTGAGGGGGCCGGGCGTACCGCCCACGGTGAGCTGCTCGGGGCTCATGAAGTTCGGCGTACCGATGACCGAGCCTTCCTGCGTCGGGCCCTGAAGACCGCGACCGCCCTCCACGTTCACGTCGAGCATCTTTGCGATGCCGAAGTCGACGACCTTCACGACGTAGGGCAGACCGTCGGTTTCGTCTGCCTCGACGTTCGTGGCGAGGAAGATGTTGTCGGGCTTGAGGTCGCGATGAACGATGCTCGCGGCATGCGCCTTCGAGAGCGCCTTGGTGACTTGCTGGATGATGCGCGCGGCTTCCTCCGCGGGAAGCGGCCCGCGACGGATGAGCGTCTCCGAGAGCGACTCGCCCTCGAGGTACTCCATCACGATGTACGGCAGCCCCGCGTCGCTCACGCCGTAGTCGTAGACTTTCACGGCATGCTTGGAGTCGACGCTCGCAGCGGCACGCGCCTCGATCTCGAAGCGACGACGAGCATCGGCGCGCTCGGCGAACTGCGGGCGAATGAACTTGATGGCGACACGCGTGCCGAGGCCCGAGTGCTGACCAAGCCACACCGTACCCATGCCTCCGGAGCCGACGAGCGGGCCGACGAGGTACTTCCCCCCGACGATCTGCCCCTCGAACGATTCCTCGGCTGAACGCTGCAAAGCCGTCTCTGGCTGAGACATCTCGAGATTTAGCCTACCTTAGGACAGCGGCCGGAATCCAAGGGACCGATGACGAACGGAGACTCGCGGTAGAGCTCGGGCGGAAGTAGGCTCCTCGCCGATGCTCGCCGTCTTTCGCCTCGCCACCTCGCGCTTCGCTAAGTTCTCCGGTTTTCCGATTTTGCCCGTCCTTGCCGCGGCGGTCGCGCTCGGCGGGTGCGACGACAAGGCGGCAAGTTCGCGTGACAAGGCCCCCGCGGCTTCGGCCTCGAGCGTCGCCTCGGTGGTCACTCCTCCGTCCGCTGCGCCTCCCGCGCCTGCCTCACCTCCCCAGCTCGCCATCTACGAGGGCGGCGCGTCCGTCGGCGGCGAGCGCATCGACTTCACGGCCCCCGATCCGAAAGGTCGCCTCGCGGCGGCTCTCTCCGGCAAGCCCATCGCGGGCGAAGAAATCGTGGTCGACGCCGCGCGCAACAACAAGACGCCGCAGGTCGCGCTCGTGTTCGCGGCGCTGTCCGAAGCCAAGGCCAAGAGCGCCCGCATTCGCACGCCGAAGCGCGATCGCTCGAACGCGGAGATCACGTTTCCGCTCGGCGTGAAGCGCCCCGACTGCACCGTGGTCGGCTTCATCGGCAAAGACGTTTCCATCAACGTGTGGCCCGTCTCCGGCGGAACCGCGCAGCGCTACGCCAAGGGCATGGCCGGACCCGACATCACGCTCGGGTCGGCGGGCGTTCGCAAGCAGCTCGCCACGTGCGATTCGCCCGTCTGGGCCGTGTCGTCCGATGACAGCGTGCAGTGGGGACTCGTCGTCGATCTCGTGCTCGGCGTGATGCATCCTGAAGAGGGACCGCCGCCGGCCGGCAACCACGGAGGCTCCGTCGTGCTGCTCACGAAGCCGCCCGTCCCCGGACGCAAAGTCGAAAACGACTAACGTGCCACTCAGCGCGGCTTGGCGCGCAGACTGCCGAGGATCTCGCTCGGGCTCGCGTGTCGAGACCGACGAACGCGGCTTCGAGCGCAGAGAAGGCCGAGAAGTCGACCGGATCTTCGATCACCGCGCCGGCTTCGATCCCCGACCCCACGACGATCATCGGAACCGTGCGATCATAGAGATACGGCGTGCCGTGGCTCGAGCCCTTGCCGACGACGATCTCGGCGTCGAAGAACGAGCCCGGCTTCGGCACGACGTAGTAGTCGCCCGCGCCGGAGTCGGGGAACGCGGGCCATGCACGACAGACGAGCGTGAACATGTCTTCGCCGGGGAGAGCGCGATCGGGAATGCCGCGCGCGCCGGCGAGGACCTTGGGGCACTTCTCCGCGAGCACACGCACGTCGATGACCTCGGCGACGGAGTCTTTGTGCTTGTCGAGCGTGGTGTGCACGGCGCGGTCGAGCGTGGCGCGACGATCGGCGGGAAGCGCGCGAGCACCGGGCGTGAGGAAGACGTAGGGGTCGGCCATGCCGGCGATCCAATCGCCAGCGCCGAGGGCGGTCTTTGCGACCGCTTTCAACTCGTCGCGCAGGGCGTTGGGGCCGAGGCGCGCACCGCCCTGGCAAGGACGTGTATAGGCGTCGGGGTTGGGCTTTGGACCGCACGCCGGAAGCTTCGCGCGTGCTTCACGCGCTTCGGGCATCGACACGTTGCCGTGATCGGCCGACAGGAGCACGGAGAACGGCCCCACACGCTTTTCGAGCTCCGTGAAGAATGCACCGAGTTTCGTGTCGAGGGCGAGCAGGTGGTCCCAGGCTTCCCACGAATCGGGACCGAACGTGTGCCCGACGATGTCCGATGCTGACATGCTGAGCAATAGGAGGGTCGGCCGCGCCGGATCGTACTCGGCACCGACGGCCGCCAGAGCGAGCTGGAGGATGGCCTCGTCGCTCGCAGGAAGCGCGCGGTACCCCGCAGGCGACTTGGCGACGTGCGGGAACGTCGTGCCCATCCCGTCGATGTCGCCTTCGCCTGGCGCGTTGTCGGGAACGGCCGCGTGCGCCTTGACCCATGCGGGATCGGTGAGCGTCCAGGGAGTCGAGCGCGCGCGAACGACCTCGTCGTGCGATCCGAGCTTCGAGGCCCACGCGGGGAACTTCCCTCCGAACGCGGTGGACGTGACGAACGAATCGACGCCGGTGTCGAACCACAAGGCGTGCGTCGGAGACTTTCCGGCCGGGAGAATCGAGCCGCGGTCCTTGAGCGACACGCTCACCACGAATGCATCGGGGCGCGCCGCACGAAGACGATCCGCCACGGTCTCCACGCGAAGGCGCGCGGCCGACGCCCCGGGAGCAGGCGGAACGGCATCGGGCGACAGCACGCGAACGGAGTCGTCGCGGAGGATGGAAATGCGCTTGCCCGAAGCGTCCGGCACTTCATTGCCGAAGATTCCGGACTCGGCCGGCACGCGCCCGGTATGGAGCGACGCATGCCCCGGCGCCGTGTCGGTGACTGCATACGGGTAACGGAGGTTCTTCACCCACGTGCCGTCGCGAAGCAGTCTGGCGAAGCCGCCCGTCTTCGGCAGCTCACCGAAGCGTGAAGCTGCAACCCACGCCGAGAGCTGATCGACCTCGATCGCGACGACGACCTTCTGCCGCTGCGCAGGCGGCGCAGGCGCCGGCACGGCCGAGGCACGCGCAACAGGAGGAGTTACGCTCGACTCCGGCCGAGCCGGAGAGCCGCATCCGGAGAGGGCAGCGAGGAGAGCTGCGAGCGTGAGCGCGAGCGTCGAGGAGCGCATGCCCCGTCGTGGCATGGCGGCAGCGCCGCGCCAAGGTGCTAAGACCGCTCCCGATGCTGCGTGCGGTGATCTTCGACATGGACGGCCTCTTGATCGACTCCGAGCCGCTCTGGGTTCGTGCCGAAATCGAGGTCTTCGGTGACGTCGGCGTGACACTCTCGGAGGAGGATTGCACACGGACGAAGGGCCTGCGCACGGACGACGTCGTCGGCTACTGGTTCAAGCGCCGCCCTTGGAAAGGCGCAACGCCGAAGGACGTCGAAACGCGACTGATCGAACGCGTCGCTTCCCTCGTTCGCGCGGAAGGTGAAGCGCTCGTTGGAGCACCGCTTGCGTTCGAGGTCGCCCGCATGAAAGGCCGCCGCCTCGCGCTCGCCTCCTCCTCACCCACGACCATCATCCGCGCCACGCTCGAGCGGCTCGGCCTCGAAGACACGTTCGACGTCGTGCGGTCCGCCGAAACAGAGCCCTATGGCAAGCCGCATCCGGGCATCTTCATGACCGCCGCGCAGCATCTCGAAGTGCACGCCACCGAATGCCTGGTCCTCGAGGACTCACTCACGGGTCTCGTGGCCGCCAAGGCCGCACGCATGGCGTGCATTACCGTGCCATTCGACTGGCCGAACCACGATCGCCGTTTCGCCTTGGCCGACGCGACGGTCGAATCGCTCGCGCACGTCACCGCGGATCTGGTCGGCGACATCGAGCGCGCGCTCGCGCACGACTGAGCGTGTTCAGGTGATCTTGCGAACGGCCACGTTCGCGCGCGACGGCCGGAAGATCACGATGCCGTGCGAGACCATTCGATCGAGCACGCGCAACGTGTCGAGCTCGGGCAATCCGGTCACGTCGATGATGGTGTCGAGCGGCAGGATGCCATCGACGAAGCCGAGCACGTAGGCCGTCTTCGGGTCTTCGAGGAGCGCGCCGAGCTCGGTGAGCTTGTGCGTGAGCGTGGGAACGCGCGAGAGCGGCGTCAGGCGTGCACGCAGAATCGCCGCCTGCTCGTCGTCCTCGAACACGTCGATCTCCGCTTCGTCGGTGTCGATCTCGACGAGCGAATCGTCGTCGTCGACGACGATCGGACCTGGCGACGTCGAGAAGAGCGGCGGCGGGAAGTTGCTTGGAAGCGAGGCGAGACGTGCCTGCTCGAGGCTCTCTTCGTCGACGAGCGTCGGCATCCTCTCGCGAACTTCGGACGCTTCGGCGAAGAGCTGCGGATCGAACTCGGGGATGATCGTCGGAATCGGCTGCGCGCCGGATTTCTCGTCGTCAGCAGTCGCTTCGAGGTTCGTCGGATCGTCGAGCTCGATCAGCTCGCGTCTGGCGTCACTCGCGTCCTTCGGCACGATCTCAGATTACACGAGCCGTCCTTGCCGGTCATCGTTTCGACCGTGCGGGCGCAGCCCGCGATGCATGTGTCGCCCGGCTCAGGCGTTCAGCAGACGCGCGCACGCGGGCACTACGGTTCGGCTCGTCGACGGCAGCTACTCCTCGACTTGCGAGCGACCGGATTGCGCTCTCGTGATCGCTTCGGGCGCCGAAACCGTACGTCCCTTTTCGTCGTGCCAACTCGAAGGAGCAAAGAAGAGCTGTCCGTCTTCCTTCCGACGGACGATGAGCCAACGCGCGTAGCTCACACCTTCCGGCACAACTACCCACGCACCGGGCTGCCAGCGATAGCGACCGCCATTCGCGTCGGAGGGGTCGGCGTCCCATTCCCACGACCCGTCCGCCCAGACTGCCTCCGAGCGAGGCTGCGGCGGGACAATTTCCACCTGCGGAGCCCGCGGAGGGAAGGGGACGGCAACATAATCGCTCACGCTCGCCGGGCTGCGTGGAGGCAGAGGGACTTTTCCTCGCCCGCAGCCCGCTCCGATCGCGAGCGCGGCTGCGACGAGTACGATGCATGCCCACGCGCTTGGGCTATGGTGCGCCCAATGTCGGCCCAGGACGGTGACAGACCTCATCCGGTCGTCCTCCGTCCGCGCTCGCCCGCCTTCATCTTGCCGCCCCGCGGGTCAGCCAGCTCTCCCCGCTCTGCCCGCTCCTGGATCGCCGGCGTCGCTGTCTTGGGGCTCTGGACCACGACGGGATGTTACAGCATCCCGGAGGGGCAGAGCGCCATCTCCAAGGTCTCGATCGAAGGCGTCGCGACGCGCACGTTCGACGAGGGCGACGTTGGCGAGAAGCTGACGACGCGCGAATCGCCGCGCTTCCTCGGGATGTTCGAGGGCGTCGTTTACGACTACGAGATCTTCGATCGGTACGCGCTGCGCCGCGACCTCGCACGCATCGAGCGCTACATGCGTGCGCGCGGCTACTACGAGGCGAAGGTCCAGGTGGCCCGCGTCGTGCAGAACGGCGACAAGGTTCGTGTCACGATCGAGGTACAGAAAGGCGAGCCGGTCGTCGTCGACAAGGTCGAGGTCGTCGGCGACGAGGGCCTCGAAGAGAAGGCGCGCCGCAAGATCGAGCGGAGCGTCGCGCGTGCGCTTCCGGTCGGCGCCGCTCTCGACGAAGAGAAATTCGCCGAGGCGGAGAAGAACGTCCTCAGCACCATGACGGCGCGCGGACACGCCAACGCGAAGGTCACACGCCACGCCGAGGTCGATCTGGCCACGCACACCGCGAGACTGAACTTCTCGGTCGAGCCCGGTCTCGTTGCGCACCTCGGACCGGTGAACTTCATAGGCCTCGCCGGCGTGCCGGAGGAAAAGGTCCGGCAGGTTTTCGCGCTCAAAGAAGGCGACCTCTACTCCAGCGACGACATCGAGGAGGCGAAGCAAGCGCTGCTCGATCTCGGCGTGTTCGCGTCGATCGACGTCGAGGCCGATCGCTCGGCCATGGAGACCACGCGCATCGTCCCACTGACGGTGAAAACGGAGGTCTCGAAGCTCCGCACGATCCTGCTCGGCGGCGGTGTCGAATTCGATCCTCTTCGTACCGACGTCCACGGCCTCATCGGCTGGCAGAGCGCGAACTTCCTCGGCGGGCTCCGGAAGTTCGACGTTCGCTTCAAGCCGGGCGTCGTGCTCTATCCGACGCGCCTCTCCGACGACTTCGTGCTTCCCAAGAAGTACCTCGTCGAGCAGCGCCTCTCGGCCTCGCTCGGGCAGCCGGGCTTCATCGAGTCGCGCACGACGGGCCTCGCGAGCGGCGAGTATAGCGTCTACCCCGTCATCTTGCCGCCGAGCCAGAACGCCACCCCCACCAACACAGTCGTCGGCTACCAGGAGCTCCGGGGCACATTGGGTGCAGAGCGCAAGTTCTTCAACCATCTGCTGCTCAATCCGTCGTACGGCGCGCAGGCGAACTTTCCGTTCGACTACCTCGGTCACACCGAAGGAGTGTCGTCGCTCGTCATCTCGTACCTCTCGCTGTTCTCGACGCTCGACTTCCGCGACAACCCCACGCACACGAAGAAGGGCCTCTACATCGGCAATCAGTTCCAGTACGCCGGGGGACCGCTGCAGGGCAACGCGAGCGACCTCCGCATCCAGCCGGAGGTCCGTGGGTACCTCCAGCTCTCGCGCCGCGTGGTGCTCGCGGCGCGAACGTCGGTCGGGTTCTTGTTCCCTCAGAACTACGGCGAGGCCGCCAAGCGCAACGCGCAGAATCCCGCCACGGGTCAGCTCGCTCCGGACGAGCTCGATGCGCTCAACCGCGACTACCAGATTCTCTACTTTCGCGGCTTCTTCGCGGGCGGCCCGTCGTCGAACCGCGGCTATCCGATCCGAGGCATCGGCCCTTATCAGCTCATTCCGTATTTGAGCCCGGCCGGACAATCGACAGGCGCCACGGGCTGCAGCGTCACCAATCCGTCTTGCCTCCTCCCGACCGGCGGCACCACGTTGTGGGAAGCAAGCGTCGAGGCGCGCTTCGTCGTGTCGGGCCCGATCTCGACGGCGCTCTTCTGTGATGCGGCCGATGTGTCGCCCTACAATGGGGACATTCGACTCGATCGTCCTCACCTATCGTGTGGCATCGGCGCGCGCTACGACACTCCGGTGGGTCCGATCCGCCTCGACCTCGGCTACCGCATTCCGGGTCTGCAGACGCCGGGCGGTGACAGCTCGGAGGTCGAGCCCGCGACCTTGTTCGGCGCGCCGCTCGCGCTCTCGTTCGGCATCGGGGAGGCCTTTTGATCCTCCGCCGGACCGGTACTGCGCTCGTTCGCTCCGTGCAGGCCCTCGGCCTGGGCATGATCTTCGTCACCACCGCGGTGGGTGGTGTTCTCGTGCAGGTGAACACGCCGCCAGGACGCCGCGCGGTCCAGTGGATCGTGGCGAAGGCGACGAACGATCTATTCGCGGGCAGGCTCGTCGTCGATGGCATCACGGAGCTCGACCTCGGCCCGTCGACGCACCTCCGCGTGGACCGCGTCGAGATCGACGATCCCGACGGCAAGCGCGTCCTGCTCGGCCGGGGCGTCGACGTGCGTATCGATCTCGCGCGACTCATCGGCTCGCTCGCACGACATCACGCACCGAACGTCCGAATCGATTCGCTGACCATCGACGACGTCGACGTGGCGCTCGATCGAGACGCGGCGGGCAACCTCGGAATCGCGCGTGCATTTGCCAGCAAAAATCCCGCGCCTCCGGCGGCGAAACCGGAGCCCGAAGGCGTGAACCTGCTCTTGAACGTCGCGCGCGCGCACGTGGGGCACGCCAAGGTGCACGGCAACGTCGTTCCCCCGGCGGTCGACGGTGACGTGAACGGGCTCGACGGTCACGTCGGGATCGCCGACAGCGTTCTCACGATCGACGTCGCGCACGCCGACGCGATCGTCCGCTCGCCGAGCGTTCCCGCGCCCGAAGGTGGCCCGCCTTCGGCCCCTCTCGAAGCCAAGCTCGAGGGAGGTCTGTCGCTTCCGCTCGCGGCGGGGAAGATCGCGGCGCACGCCGACCTCGAGGGACACGCGGGCGCGGTGCCCCTTCGCGTCCACGCGTCGATCGACGGCGACAAGGTGGAGGCAAACGTCGACATCGCTCGTACGTCGCCCGAAGATCTCGCGCGCTCCCTACCCATCGCCGCCGCCGTGAAGCAGCCCGTCGAGCTGTCGGCCAGTGTCTCGGGAACGCTTCCCCAGCTCGTCGTCACCGCCAAAGGCAAGGTCGGCGAGGGAAGCTTGTCGGCCACGGGCGCCATCGATCTGAGCCAGAATCAGGCGTTCCGCGCCGACGTCGATCTCGCCCACGTCGACGCACGCGCCTTCGGCGCTTCCGAATCGGACGTGTCCGCGAAGATCCGCGCCGAAGGCACGATCGCAGGGGGAAATCCGTCCGGCACGTACACCGCCACGACCAGCGCCTCGACGTTCGCGCGCGAGCGACTGCCCAAGCTCTCGATCGACGGTCGATTCGATCCGCACACGGTGACCGCCAAGGTTCGTGGAACCGATCGCGGCATCAGCGCGGTTGGCCAGCTGTCGCTCGACGTCGGGAAGAAGGTCGTAGCCTTCGATGTCACGGCGCAATCGTCCGACCTTCGCACGGTGTCGCTCCTTCCGCGGAACATCGCAGGCTCCGTGTCGGCGCGAGCGACCGGCAAGGTCGACCTGACGAAGTCGACGGTCAGCGGCAACGTCACCGCGAAGGGCGAGAACCTGGAGGTCGCCGAAGCCGCGATCACGCAGGCCGACGTCGAAGCGCAGATCAGCGGACCGCTCACGTCACCGCGCATGGCGGTCAAAGCGAGAACGCGCGACATTCGACTCACCGCCGAGGGGAAAGAGCCCCTCACGTATTCCTTCGCGACCGCGCAAGCGCAGGTCACCGTGGCCCCCTCGCCGCGCCTGCGCGATGTCGAGGTTCACCTCGGCAAACATGGACTGCCGGGCGCCGTGACCCTGTCGGCGAGGGAGGTCGGTGTCGCCAAGGGAAGCGTCGCCGTGCGCGATGCTCGCGTGACGGGTCTCGGCGCGCCGCTCGAGGTGAGCGCCCAGACGTCGGGTGGCGAGCTCTCGATCCGCGCCAAAGGCGACCATGTCGACATGGATCGCGCCGCCAAGCTGACCGGGCTCGATCAGCTGCGTAGCTTGCCGCCGGGAACGCACGCCACGGTCGACATCGAACTACGCACGGGTCGCAATCGAGGCGACGGACACGTGGACGTCTCGGTGAAGGCCGAAAATGGCTATTCCGCCGAGGTTCACGCCGTTCTCCAGGGCAAGCACCTCGCGGGTCGCGTGCGCGTCGATGCGGGCCCCATGGGCTTCGTCGAAATTCCAAACGCCGAGCTCGACCTCCCCGGTGGCCCCACGCTCCCGAATCTCCAGCACGCAACGGGAACGGCCGACATTCGTGGACGCATCGACCTCTCGCAAGGCGCAGCGCTCTTCGCAGGGGAAGGCGTCGGGCAAGTCGCCGGGTTTGCCTGGATCGAAGGGCGCATCGAGCGGGGCAATGCCTCGTCACTGCCCTCCGTTCGTTTGACGACACGCACGGAGGGCCTCGACGTCACGCTCGATCAGAAGGGCAAGTCGAGGCGCTTCGACGGCGTCGACGGCGCGGTGCATGCCGCGTACGACGCGGCCACGGACGAGACCGAGCTCACGTTCCTCACGTGGGACCGGCACGGCCTCGTCGCGAGCGCCAACGCCAAAGCCCGAATCCCGCTCGTCGGTATCCTCTCGGGCACCAAAGTCCTCGATCGAGCCGCGATCGGCCAGCTCGAGGCTTCGGCCATCGTCGACGTTCCGCGACGAAACGTCCGCGACTTGCCGAGCTGGTTCGGGTCCCCCGACACGCACGGAGCGCTGGAAGCGCGCGCCCAGCTCGAGGGTCTCCTCTCCAAGCCCAAGGTCACGACCACCGCGCGGTTCGACGGCATTCGCGAGACCACGCTCCGGCGGGATGCGCCGAGCTACCAGCCCGTCGACGGCGCGCTCGACGCACGATGGGACGGTGAACGCGTCATCGCGACGATGCGCATGGACGAACGCAACGCTCCGCCGCCGGATGCCAAGGCGTCTCCCCAGGATCCGAACCAGAAGCCGCGCGCGCCCGGACAGGTGCGTGGTCTCGTGCTCGCGCGCTTGCACGCTCGCGACATCATCGCGGGCCTCGGCGACAAGGACCTGCCGTGGAACCTTTCCGCGGAGCTCGACGTGAAGAACCTCGAGCTCGCGCCCCTTCGTTTGCCCGAAGACATCCGCGGAGCACTGACCGGACGGTTCAAGGTCCGCAACCTCAACGAACATGCCTCGTTCGACGCCACCGCTTCGGTCGATGGGCTGACCGTCGCACGCGTGAAGGTGAAGTCGACCGAGCTTCGCGCCCGAGCCGAAGACGGCAACGTCTCCGCGAACGTCACCTTGAAACAGCAAGACGGCGGATCGGCCGAGGCGCGCATCGCTTCGACGGCGCTCTCGTGGAAGGGCGTCGTCATGGGATGGGACGCCACGAAGTCGACGCGACTCGACTACGACGTGCGTGGCATGCGGCTCGCCATCTTGCGGCCGGTCGTGCGTAGCTTCGCGCAGGAGATCGACGGTAAGATCAACGGGCGCGGCAGCGCCAGCATCGACGGCGCGTCGCAGGTCTTCGACGGCGGCCTCACGCTCGAGGGCGGACAGATGTACGTCACGGCGCTCGGCGAAGAGATCTCTTCGCTCACCGCTACCGCCCACTTCGACAAACAAGGCAGCTTCATGGTGCGAAACGCCGCCGGAAAGATGGGAACGGGATCGTTCACGGCGTACGCGACCGGCAAGCTGAAGGGCCTGTCGCTCGACTATGCCGACCTCTTCGTCGAGATCCCGGAGAAACGCGCCATCCCGATCAGCGTCGAGGGCGCGACCTATGCCGAGGCGACGGGGCAAGTGCGCGTCGCGGCGCATACCGGCGACGACGGCAAGTCGATGGTCATCGACGTCATGGTTCCACGTGCCCAGGTCACGCTGCCCGATCGGCCCACGCAGTCGCTCCAGTCACTCGATCCTGACACGACGATCGACGTCGGTGTTCGCAAGGCAAACGGCGAGCTCGTCACCGCGCTCCTCGCGCCTACCCGCACGCGTGCACAGATCTCGAGCCCCAGCGGCACGCCGAAGGACAAGAGCACCACCACCCTGAACATCGCGCTCGGCAACGAGGTGCTCGTCAAAGGACAAAGCCTCCGCATCTATCTCGGCGGAAAGCTCGCCATCGTCCCCGGCGACGAGACCTCCATCCGCGGGTCGCTCGAGCTGAAGAGCGGCACGGCCGACGTGCAAGGTCGCCGCTTCACGGTCGACCACGGCACGGTCACCTTCCCGAGCGGCGAGCCGCCGGACAACCCGCAGATCGTCGCGGCCGCCTACTGGGACGCCGGCGACGGAACGCGGGTGTGGGTCGAGTTCGTGGGCCCGGTCAAGACCGGCACGATCACGCTTCGCTCCGAACCGGCGTACTCGAAGAGCGAGATCTTCTCGCTGCTTCTCTTCGGACGCGTCGACCCGAACTCGGCCACGGCAAGCACGCGGCAGTCGGGGCAAGATCAGGCGTCGACCGTCGGCGCCGGATTCGCATCCGCAGGCCTCAATCAGGCCTTCAGCCAGGTGGCCGACGGACGCGTCGACACGGAGCAGGGAACGACGGGCGCGAACCGTCAGCTCATCAAGATCGGCTTCCGCGCAACGCGCACCATCAAGGTGCAATACGGCTACTCACCCAACCCGACCACGCTGCGCGAGCCCGACAAGCAGTACTTCTTCGGCGACTGGCAGTTCCTTCCGAAGTGGTCCCTGCTCCTGACGGAAGGCTTCTCGGGCACGACGATCCTCGACGTGCTCTACCAGCACCGCTACTGACGTCAGTTCAGATAGAGCTTTTGCGCGGCGTTGCCGTGGCACCCGGCGTTGTTGCACGCGGCACCCGACGGACCGCCGATCGTTCCGACCATCGTCTTCACGCTTGTGCCCTTACGCACGCCCGCGCGGCTGTTCGCGGGGATGTCGCCCGTGAGCGGCTTGTCGATCCACACGTTGCCGTTCTCGTCGGTGTACGCGTGCGCGTACTCCTTGCCGTCGGGTCCGGTCACGCGCACTTCGGCCCCCGAGACGGTCGGGCCGCCCGTCGCCGCCGAGTAAACGGTCGCGCCAAAGGCCCACGCCGGGCCAGCGCTGCCGTGGCAGCCGCCCTGGAAGCAGTCCTTCCCTTCGACCGAGCCCGCATGGTTCGCGCTCGCGCCGTTCGCCGGAGCGCCCGTGCTCGGGGTGCCCGCGGAGAAGGTCGTAGTTCCGAACACGGGGTCCCCCTGGGGGGTCGTCGGGCCTGTGCCGGTCGAGCTCGGGCTCGGAGAAGCCGTGCCGCCCGAGGCGGTGTCACCGCTCGACCCGGATCGACGCTCCGAGAAAGTGACCTGTCCGGGATCCGGTGCGCTACAGGAGGCCGTGGCAACCAAAGCGCCTACCGCGCACGCCACGACGATGGGCCAAACACCGCGAAAATCCATCGTTCCTCCCAGATCTGAACCGCTGCCGCTTCGCCTGGTCCCGCTTTTTCGACCTGGCGATACCCCTCCGCCGCCAGACGCGGTGCAATCAGTATGCACAAGGTCGAGCCCCCCCGCACGGCTCGACGGCTCCTTCTATTGAGGAGGGCGGACGGGCGTACGTACATGCGGGCGGGGGCGAACCCGGCCCCCGAGCCGGTTCGGTCGAAAATGGGTGCACCCCTGTGCAGCTTTACAAGTGGACTTCGATCAATATACTCCCGCGTCCCCTGGTCCCGGTCTTCCGGTCCAAGGCTCAAAACCCCCGCCGACGCGGTCCGGCTTCGTCTCGAAGCCTCTGACGCGCGCGGCTCACCAAGAGGGATTCTTCAATGTACGCGGTCATCAAAACGGGCGGTAAGCAGTATCGAGTGGCGCAGGGCGACAAGCTCCGCGTCGAAAAGCTCGCAGGCAACGTCGGCGATGCGGTCACCCTCGGCGAGGTCCTCCTCGTTGGCACGGGCGAAGGCATCAAGGTCGGCGCGCCGACGGTGAGTGGAGCCAAGGTCGAGGCGAAGATCGTCGCCCAGGACCGTGGCGAGAAGATCATCATCTTCAAGTTCCGCCGCCGCAAGAACTACCGCCGCAAGACCGGGCACCGTCAGCCCTTCACCGCCCTGGAAATTACGGGCATCACCGGCTGATCGCGCAAGCGAGTCTAAGGACAAGGAAGCACTACCATGGCTCATAAAAAAGGCGCAGGCTCTACCCGTAACGGGCGCGATTCGAACGCGCAGCGTCGTGGCGTAAAGGTCTACGGCGGCGAAGTCGTTCGCGCGGGCAACATCATCATCCGCCAGGTCGGCGAGACGATCTCGGCTGGCAACAACGTCGGCGTCGGCAGCGACTACACGCTCTTCGCGCTCGTCGACGGCGTCGTGAAGTACGAGTGGAAGACGAACGACAAGAAGAAGGTCTCCGTCTACCCGGCGGCTTCCTGAGTCGTTCTCCCTCGAGTCGTACGGACGCTTCGCAATGACAACCAAGCGAAGCAAGGCAAACAGCGCTGCGGCAACCGCCGTCAGCGCTGTTGCCGTTTCGGGCAAGGGCTCGATCTCCAAGAGCTCAGTCTCGAAGGCCCGCGTCGCCAAGGCGTCGGCCTCCGAGCACTCGAAGGCCCGCGACTCGAAGGACCGCGTCGCCAAGAGCAGCTTGCTCGGCGGCCGCAAGCGCAAGTCGGCGGAGGGTCCGTACAAGCTCCTTGCGATCGATCTCGACGGCACCTTCCTCGATCACGAGGGGGAGGCGCACGAAGAGGACATCCTCGCGATCAAGAAGCTCAAGGCTCGCGGGATCATGGTCACGATCCTCACGGGCCGCCTTTATTCGGGAACGAAGGAGAGCGCCGAGATTCTCGGCATCGACGGCCCCGTGGGCTGCGCCGACGGCAGCCACATCGTGAGGGTCGCCGGACAAAAGACGCTCTTCCATCGCGGCATCCGGGGCCGGGCGGCGAACAAGCTTCGCGAGAGCCTCGAGCGCAACGATCTCGTCGCGTTCCTCTTCGCCGAAGACGCCATCGTCCACGACGAACGCGGCGCGGACTACCTCCCCTTCGTGCGCACGTGGTCGACCGACCTTCGTTACGCGCATCGGATCACCGAGCACGCGCTCTGGGATTCGAAAGACGGCATGACCGCCGTGGTGGCGCTCGGTCACGAAACGAGCGTCGGGCGAACGGTGGCCGACATCCAACGTGACACCACCGAATCGATGCAGGTTGCAATGTTCCCCTTCCGGCGCGACGCCGAGCACTGGGGGATGGTCGCGCGCGCATCGGGTGGAACGAAGGCCACCGCGCTCGAGTGGATCGCAAAGCACTACGGCGTCAGCGTCGACGAGACCGTATGCGTCGGCGACTGGATGAACGATCTGCCCATGCTCGGAGCGGCGGGCCGTTCGTTCGCCATGGGTCAGGCGCCCGACGAAGTGAAGAAGGCCGCTACGGACGTGCTCGAGCGGACGATCACGACGGGCGGCGGCATCGCCGAAGCGATCGCACGCGCGTTCGGCCGCTGAAAGCGCGAGTGTACAGGCTACGTTTCCAGCCATTCCTGCTCTCGAAGAGCCCGATCGTGTCGTGCCCGTTCGACGATATTGACTTTCATTATCTTTGGCCAATGATGCGCGGATGAGGGCTACGCACGCCACGCTCGCCAGCACAGGAATCGGCAAGCGCGTCCGCATCGCGTCGGTGACACTCGACGTCGACGCGGCAGCGTGGCTCGGGGCCGTGGGCCTGCACGACGGCGAAGAGCTCGTCGTCCTCCGGCGCGCGGCGTTCGGCGGGCCCCTCCACGTGCGCACGGCGTCGGGAGGCGAGTTCGCGGTGGGACGCGAAGTGGCGATGGCCATTGGCGTCGACGACGTTCAGAACGGGAGTACTTCGTGAGTGCCGCTTGCCACGATCCCGCGCCGGAGGTGCGTAGCGCGCAGGTGTCTGCGGATGACCTGACGATTGCCCTCGTGGGCCGTCCGAACTCCGGCAAGTCCTCGCTGTACAACGCCATCACGGGCGGCGAGGCGCACGTCGGCAACTATCCCGGCATCACCGTCGAGATCCTCGAGGGCGAGGTCGACATGCCCTCGGGTGGTCGTGCGGTCGTCGCCGATCTCCCCGGCCTCTATTCCGTCGAGGCCACGGTCGACAGCGAGACCGACGAAGGCGTTGCGCGCGCCTTCCTCGATGCCTCCGCGAGCAAGAGCGGCACGGTCATTCTCGCGCAGGTGGTCGATCCCACGCGCCTCGCCCTCGGCCTGCGACTCACACGCGAGCTTCTTCGCCAGAAGCTCCCGCTCGTCCTTGTACTCACACACCGCGACGTCCTCGTAGCCGAGGGCCGCGAGATCGACGTGCGTGCGCTCGGTGACAATCTCGGAGTGCCCGTCGTGCTCGTCGACGCGCGCGATCGCGCCGGCGCCAAGCGCGCGGTTCTCGCGGCCGTCGAAGAGCGCGTGCGGGAGCGCAAAGACACGAGCACCACGACGCACTTCGATCCTGCCGACCTCGCCAAGCGCGTCCAGCGCGACGTGGGCAGCGATCGTGAGCTCGCGCGACGTCGCTTCACGGAACGCGTCGATCGCGTGCTCTTGCATCCGTTCGTCGGTCCCATCCTTTTCGTCGGGCTGATGGCGCTGCTCTTCGCCGCTGTCTTCCTCGTCGCCGATCCCGCGGCCGCCGCGATGGATCAGCTGCTCAGCCTCGCCCGCGGTGGGCTCACGCGCTCGTTCGGCAAGGGTCTGTTCACGTCGTTCCTCACCGACGGCGTGCTCGGCGGCGCGGGCACCGTGCTTGCGTTCATGCCCCAGATCGTCATCCTGACGGTCGCTCTCGAGCTCCTCGAGGCCAGCGGATACCTGGCTCGCGGCGCGTTCCTCGTCGATCGACTGCTGCGCGTCCTAGGCCTTAGCGGACGCAGCTTCTTGCCCTTGCTGATGGGCCACGCGTGCGCCGTGCCGGCGATCTCCGCCACGCGGGTCGTGCGCGATCCGCGCGAGCGCCTCACGACGATCCTCGTCCTGCCCCTCATGACGTGCTCGGCGCGCCTGCCGACGTACGGTCTCATTCTCGCGGCGTTCTTCTCGCATCGCTCGCCGCTCTTCCGAGCGGGCCTCTTCGTGGGCCTCTACTTCTCGGGCATCCTCGCCGCGCTGTGCGCTTCGTGGGTGCTCCGGCGAACGGCAACGAAGGGCAGGAGCTTGCCGCTCGTGCTCGAGATGCCGGCCTATCGCGTGCCGCAAGCGCGCGTCGTCGCCCGCAAGGGATGGCAGGCGGCCAAGCGCTTCCTGCGCGACGTCGGCACGTCCATCGTGGCCGTGTCGACCGTGCTCTGGCTCCTGCTCACGGTACCGATGCCCGGACGCCAGGCGGAGAACGAGATCGAAGCGAGCGTGGCGGCGACCATCGGTCATGCCATCGAACCGATCACGCGTCCGGCGGGCTTCGACTGGCGTATTGACGTCGGCCTCATCGGCTCATTCGGCGCTCGCGAAGTGATGGTCGGCACCATGGGTGTCATCTTCGGCATCGAGGACGCCGGCGATGATCCGACCCCGCTCACCGAACGCCTCCGCGACGCCAAGCGCCCCGACGGCGAGCCGCTCTACGGCGTGCGTACGGGCCTCGCGCTCCTCGCCTTCTTCGTGCTCGCCTGTCAGTGCATGAGCACCGTCGCGGCGATTCGCCGAGAAACGAGCTCGTGGCGATGGCCGGCCTTCGTTCTCGCGTACACGTACGTCCTCGGATACACCGCGGCCGTGCTCGTCTATCAGCTGAGCGGGCTATTCGGGTTACGCTGAAGGCGTGATCATCGAAGGCGGGATCGCCAAAGCCGAAGGAGAGACGAAGGCTCGCCGCATGGGGCCAGGGCTCCGCGTGCAGATCTTGCTCGCGCTCGCCGGCGTCATTCTCGTCGCGTACGTCCCGCTGTTCTTTGCCATCGCGCAGGTCGCACGAGCCACGTCGCTCTCGTATCGCGAAGAGTCTGCACGTGCTCTCGGTCGCGCGGTGGCAGCACACACGTCGGACATGGTTCGCACCGATCCCACGGGCGTGAGCCGCATGCTGACCTCCCACGTCGGTGACGGCGGGGCTCTTGCGATTGCGGTCTACGATGGCGACGGGCACGTCTCCGCGAGCGCAGGGGAAGGCCCCGAGCTCGAGGCGCTCCACGCTCCGCCTCCGCCCTACGGCGAAGCAACCACCCGCACGCGAACGCGCAGCGGCGGCCGCGCGCTCGACGTGGTGTTGCCCGCCGGCGATGGCGCCGTGCTCGTTCGTGTTCGAACCGAAGAAGACGCCGCGCGCACCGCCGGTCTCGTACGCGGAATCGCCTTGTACATGGGCGTTTTCGCGCTCGCGCTCCTCGTGTTCGCCTACATCGCGCTGACGCGGGCGATCGTGAAGCCGATCGAGCAGCTTGCTCGCGCCGCCGACAAGGTCGCTTCGGGGGCGCGCTCGTTCGCCCTTCCCCCCTCGGCCGCACGCGAGATCGGCGAGCTCGGTGCAAGCGTGCGTTCGATGGCCACACGCCTCCGGGCCGAAGAGCAGGCCATGCGCGCGAAGGTCGAAGAGCTGACGGCCACCACGCGAAGTCTCGGCGAAACGCGTGAGCAGCTCGCAGGTAGCGAGCGCATGGCGAGCGTCGGAAGGCTCGCCGCGGGCGTCGCGCACGAGATCGGCAACCCCATCGCCGCCATCATGGGCATGCACGATCTCCTCGACGCCATCGAGATCAGCGGCGACGACCGCGCAGACTTCCTTCGGCGTATGCGCAAGGAGACGGAGCGCATCCACGTCGTCGTTCGCGACTTGCTCGACTACGCGCGACCGGAAGACGGCCCCACGTCGGGCCCAGGCGCCACCGCCGACGTCTCGGAGATCGTGAACGACGCGCTCGGACTCGTGCGGCCGCAGAAAGAATGGCGCGGCGTCGAGATTCGGGTCGACGTCGATTCGAGCCTGCGCGCCCCGGTTTCACCGCAGCGGCTCACGCAGGTTTTCCTGAACCTGCTGCTCAACGCGGGCGCCGCGCTCGCCGAACGACGAGACGACAAGGTGGTCTCCGTTCGCGCGAAGGAGAAGGAAGGCAAGCTTCGTATCGACGTCGAAGACAACGGCCCCGGCGTCCCCGAGGAGCTCCGTACCCGCATCTTCGATCCCTTCGTCACGACGAAAGACGTCGGCGCCGGCACGGGGCTCGGCCTCGCCGTCTGTCGTGGCATCATCGAGGGCGCGAACGGTCGGATCTACGTCGATCCGAGCTTCACGAGCGGCGCGCGCTTCGTCATCGAGCTTCCTCTGCCGCGGACGGCTCCTCTTCGTCCCTGAGCCAATCGGGCAGGTGCGCGACGACGAGGTTCTTGCTCGCGATTCGGTCGAGGATGGCCGGTAGCGCAACGACCCCCGCGGGTCGCCTCGTGCCGCGCTCGGGCGCGTCGTGGAGCAAGACGATAGCGCCGTCTTCCAGGCCTCGTGAGATGCGCGCAATCACGTCGGCAGGCTTGGTGCTGGCGAGCCCGTCGCGTGCGGCGACGGACCAGCCGATCGTCTCGAGGCCGATGAGATCGGCCTCGCGCGCGATGGTTGGATTCGTGTGCCCAATGGGCGGCCGAAAGAGCGTGGCCGGCTTGCCCGTTATGCCTTCGAGCGACTTCTTCGCGCGAGCGAGATCGGCGCGAACACGCGAGGCGCCGCGGAGGGAGAAGAGCCTGTCGTGGGCCCAGCTGTGGACCCCCACGGCATGGCCGCGCGCCAGGATCTCGCGCACGAGCTCCGGATGCTTCTCGGCCTTTCGCCCGATGACGAAGAACGTCGCCTTCGCGCCGTGTTTGTCGAGAATCGAGAGAACTTCGGGCGTGTGCTCGGGATCGGGTCCGTCGTCGAACGTCAGCACCACCCCGCGCGCATCGGCATCGCCGTGCACGATGGCGTCGACGAACATGCGGAGCTTCAGAAAGAAGACGCCGCAGAGAAGAAGCGCGAGATAGAACAGCGCGCACGCGATCGCGATGGGCAGCGCGGGAGGTCCGATGATGGCGGATCGAATCGAGAAGACGATGCCCGCGAGCGTCGAGGCCCAGAAGACGATCCGTGCCGGAGGCATGCTCTCACGCGCGTGGTGACCGACGACGTGTCGGCCTCAGCGCCCCTTCTTCTTCTTCGACTGAGCGGGCTCGAGATCGTCCTCTTCGTCCTCGTCAGCCGCCTCGACCACGCGAACCTTCTTGTCCGCCGCCGCGCTCTTGGCAGAGCCGCCGGCGAGCTTCTTCTCGTCACCTTCGGGCGGAGGGGTGTTGTCGAGCTCGAAGAACCCGGCAAGGACCGCCGCGATGATCGGAAGCGACGTGGCCGGGAGCTCACCGAGGTCGCCGACGCCGGCGTTGAACTGATGCAAGTCGACCTGGAAGTGCACCCACTGTCGAAGCGCAAACATGCCACCGAGGGCAAGCGCACCGCCGAAGAACGCTTTGAGGCCGGCTTCGATCTTTCCATCGGCCGACCAGATGGGCTTCCCGGCAATGAGGCCGGTGAGGATGCCCGTCACCGCGGCCGCGAGGTACGCGACCACGGCGGTGGTGAAGAACGGCATGCCCAGACCCTTGACGAGTAGAGCCGCCGCAACCGCCCCGATGACGGTACCAAGCACGAGGCCGACGATGAGGCGCTTGAGCATTCGGTCCTTTGGAGAGACGTCTCGAAACGAGTCTACTCGCCCACCTATCCCCTGCAAGAGACGGAGCGCAACCGCTCCGCGAGCTTGGTCATGCGCTCTTCGCGCCGCTCTTGCGCGAGGGCAAGTCGCAGCGCCCTGGGATCGGCGACGAGAACGACGAGCCGCTTTCCTCGTGTGACACCGGTATAGACGAGGTTCTTCGTAAGCATGACGAAGTGCGAGGTCAGGAGCGGAAGGACGACCGCGGGGTATTCACTTCCCTGGGACTTGTGGATAGTCGACGCATACGCGAGGACGAGCTCGTCCAGGGATGCGCCGTCGTACACGACCTCACGACCTTCGGATTTGGGTCCGTCGTCGTAACGGACGACCAGCGACTCGTCTTCCCCGGAAATGGCAGAGACGATGCCGACGTCACCATTCCAGACATTCCGGTCGTAGTCGTTGCGCAGCTGCATCACCTTGTCGCCCACACGAAACGTGGTTCGACCGCGCGTCATCGAAGGGCCGCTCGGATTGAGCGCGGCCTGCAGCTCTTCGTTGAGCAAGATGGTGCCGGCCGGCCCCCGGTTCATCGGCGTGAGCACCTGGATGTCGCGCACCGGGTCGAGACCGAACCGGCGAGGAATCCGCCGGGTGACGAGCTCGAGGATCACCTTGCGAGCGTCTTCGGCCTCCTTCTTTTCGACGACGAAGAAGTCCGCATTCGAGTCACCCGCCTCGGGGATGACCGGCATCTCGCCCGCGTTGATGCGGTGGGCGTTCTGGACGATGAGGCTCTGCTCGGCCTGCCGAAAGATCTTGAGCAGGCGCACGCAGGGCACGATGTCCGAGGCGATCGCATCGCGGAGGACGGAGCCGGGGCCGACGCTCGGCAGCTGATCGACGTCACCGACGAGGACGAGCCGAGAGCCATCGCCGACCGCTTGGACGAGCGAATCGGCCATCGACACGTCGACCATGGAGCTCTCGTCGACGATGATGGCGTCGGCGTCGATCGGCTTCTTGGCGTCGCGCTTGAACGAGCCCGTCTTGGGATCGAACTCGAGCACGCGGTGGAGCGTGGCGGCCTCGCGTCCCGTCGCTTCGCTCATGCGCTTGGCGGCACGGCCCGTCGGCGCGGCGAGGCGCGTGGTGAGCTTCGCGCGATCGAAGACGCTGAGGATGGCTTTGACGATCGTGGTCTTGCCGACGCCCGGTCCACCGGTCACGACGAGCAGGGGACAACGCGCGGCCTTCTCGACGGCGAGCCGCTGCTCTTCGGCGAGCACGGTGCCGGAGTCCTTCTCGAAGAGCGCGATCGCGTCGACCACGCCGGGGAGCTGCGCCCCTTCGACGACCGCGAGTTTGGCAAGCCGCTCGGCGAGCCGCGATTCGGTCGCGTGCATTTCGACGCCGTAGATGGCCGCGCCGCGAAGCGCATCGGCGCGCGCGCGTTCGAGGGTACCCGCGCGCTCGGCCACGACGTACCCGCTACGCACGAGCGTTGCGAGAGCCTCGCGAAGGCGCTCGAGCACGTCCGGATTCGGCTCGGCGGCCTCCACGGCATCTTCCGCGAGAAGACGCGCCCCCCGCGTCTCGAGATCTTCGGTGACGACGTAACAGCTTCCGCCGGACTCGGTCGCGTCGCGCAGCGCCTGCAACAGCGCCGCCTGCATGCGCACGAGCGAATCTTTGGCGATGCCGAGCGACCCCGCGATGCGATCGGCCGTTCGAAAGCCGATGCCCCAGACGTCGATCGCAAGCCGATACGGGTCGCCCGAGACGATGCTCACCGCCTTGGGCCCGTACTTCTTGAAGATACGCGTGGCGAGCTGAGGACTCGCTCCATGCGCCTGGAGGAACACCATCACGTCACGGATGGTCCGCTGCTCCTGCCACGCCTTGACGAGCGACTCCGCCCGAGCCCGCCCGAGCCCTGGCACCTCGGCCAAGCGATGCGGCTGCTCGTCGAGGACCTTGAGCGTCTCGAGCCCGAACCTCTCGACGATCCGCGACGCCGTCCGCTCACCGATGCCCTTGATGAGCCCCGAGCCGAGATACTTCTCGATGCCCGCGAGCGTGGTCGGCGCGAGCTCGGTCACACTCGCGACCCGCAGCTGCTCACCATGCTGCCGATCGATCTCGACCGTTCCCCGCGCCCGCACCTTCGCGCCCACCGCGACTTGCGGAAACACACCCACCATCGTGACGAGATCCCGCCTCCCCTGGACGGCGACCTTCACGACCCGAAACCCGGTCTCGCGATTCTCGAACGTGACCCGCTCGACCTCGCCCTCGATGGCGATCTCGCGCTGTTCAGCTCCGGCCACGCCAGAACCCTACTGCGTCTCCCCGCGCACGCGACCGTACAAAACGCGCCGCGGCGCGCCCACGAAGGAGCCGCGCCGCGCGAGCTGCTCAGGTTCGAATCAGTTGAACGCGTCCGTGCGAACGTTCAGGTTGAACGTACCGGTCGAAGAGGTGGGATCGGACCCATCGTACTCGCTATACGCCGCGACATAGACGAGGATCGAGGTCCCGGCGGGAATGGGGATCGACTTCAGAATCGAGAAGTTGGCGTTACCGGTCAGGCTGGTGTCCGACGTGCTCTGATCGTTGACACCCCACTTGCACTTCTTGCGGGCAGCATCCTCGATCGGTAGGAAAGGTGTCTCGTAAGCGGCCATGATGGTGTCGATGACCCGTCCGCTGGCGTCCTTCGAAGCGAAGACGGTGACCGTCGCGGGCTTGGCCGTCGCGTTTTTCACTTCGACGTATCCGTAGGGATAGTCGCCAGACGACAGCGACGATGTGATCGGGCACGTCGAATACCCGCCGAGGCGATCACCCATGCGTGCCGTGCTGAACGTCACCGGCGTCGAGGTTACTGTCGGCGAAGTCGACGTCCAGACTGACGTCGGGATGTTGATCACGACGTCATTCACAGGCTTGCTGCACGTCGGCGACCACGAGCTCCACTGACACGAAACGGTGCACGAGGCCGAGGTGTACGTTCCGGTTGCGCACATGGAGTTGGCATCCCACTTCACGCTTCCGGGAACACACGATTGCGCGGGCTGACCGTTGCACGCAGACGAAGTCCACTTGCACTGGTTGCTGCACGTCTTGGTAAGCGTGCCGCAATTGCCACAGGCTTCGGATGTCGTTGTTCCCGGGGTGCAGGCATCAGCAGCTTCGGAACACGCGCTGTACTTGCCAACCTTGCCCGCCGTTCCGCCGTCCGTGCCGTCGCCAATGCAGTACGCTTCCTGCGTCCCGCAGTTGCCACACGATTTGGTGAACTTGGTGGCGCCAGTGCACGGGTCGCCCTCGTTCGGGGCCGGCGGACCGGAGTCCTTGCCGGCGTCGCTCTTGGTCGACGCGTCCTTCTTGCCTGCATCCTTGGCGCCGGTGCCTTTGCTGTCGCTGTTGTCGTCGCCGGTACTGCTCGGCGGGAGCACCGCGCCACCGGTGGGCTCGGTCGGGCTCTGGTCGGTGGTCTCGTCGCCAAGGTCCGAGCTGCCATCCGCACTACAACCAACCATGGCCAAGGTGCCGAACAGGCTCGAAACCGCAACGGCGATGAGACCAGACTTGAGAGAACGCATACCGCGACGCTCCTTTTCCCCACGCACACTGCTGTGCTGAGGCGACGCGCTCTAGCGCGTGGCACCAGGGTGCGCAAGTCACGCCCTACCCCTCACGCCGCCACACCTTCGCCATCTACGTCGTCAATTTGCGCACAAATCGCCGATATTGTTGTGCTCCTCGTCACATGGCGGATCTGAATCCGCCACATGAAGAAAATTTCGGAATGGAACCGTTGAGACGTGGCCTGGACGCAACCGTCACCGAAAACAGTAACAATTGTAACCAGATAACGAGCTTGTAGCCTGCGCTCGCGAACTTACGCACTGCGCCAACGAACACCGCTCTGAACCGAAGCGATCGGTCGTGTGGCCGGCCATAGATTACGAACGCCACGTTCGTGCCCCGCACCTCAACCATGGCGACGCGTACGCGGCTCGCACTGGTCACACGATGGAAGGAATCCATGTCGCGACACCCCCACTGCCACGCACAAGGGCTTCTGCGCCAACCGACGTACGTCCGCGCATCGCTTGCGGTGTTCCTCGCCATCGGTGCCGGTTGCAACTCCCCATCAGCCGACATGGCGACCGGAGCGGACGGCGACTCCATAATCCATCAGGACGCCGGAGCCGTTGCGGACGCGCCGGTCGTCTCGGTGAGGGGTAAGGTCGTCGATTCGACGGATATCCCCGTCGACAAACAGCGCGTCCTCGTCGTCGACGCGAACGGCGTCCGACATGAAGCCGAGACAATCGCGGACGGGACGTTCATGCTCGAAAATGTCGCCCGCCCATACGATGTCACTGTGGCGTCTGCGGCCCCGCCGCGCGCCGTATTTTTGGGCGTCACGCTGACGGATCTCTATCTGATCGGCCGCCGAGCCGACGACGCCACTGTCGAAAATACGGCGACGGTCAACTTGTCCGTCACACTCCCGGCCTGTGCGACGGACTGCTCGATGATCCTCCGCGCGTCATCGCCGCACAGCATCTCGGGACGTGGTGACTTCGGTTGGTCCGGCGCTGCGAAAACGGAGTCGCGAATGGTCACCCTGGGCTGGAGAGTCCCGCCGGCCAGTGCCGGCGCCGCCGAGACGGGCGACCTCGAGATACTCGCGTTCGAAAAGGACTTCTCGAAGTACTGGCACACGAAGACGACCGCAGCGTTCACGGTAACGGCTGGCGCAACCGTCACCGCCGGACAGATGACTCCACTCGCGATCCCCACCGTTTCGACCCATGTCGCGGTGGATGATTCCCAAATACCAGCCGAATGGAGACGCGCGGCCAGCGCTTACGTGGTGCTCGCATCGGGTGAATCGTTCAACCTGCGCAGCGAGAACTCTTCGTTGATTTCGAATCTCTTGCTTCCGAATGCCCCGGGCGCGACCTACCAAGTCTCTGCCCGAGCCACAACGATCGTCAACGAGGAACGGGAACCCCCCGAGTTCCGCACGAGCAACGTCACCAGTCCGCGGATGTCGCTGACAACGAGTGCCTCACTCACGTTCGACGAAGTGCCGGGAGTCATCACGCCGACACTCGACGAAACTCTCTCTCTCGGCTCCACGGGCTATGAGTGGGAGACAGCGCCAAACGGAATCACGAGTGTGCGAATTGCGGGCGCCGACATCTATACCACGGGGCGCAAGCTGTCCTTCACCACGCTGGCTGCGCTAGAGGTCCGGCCCACGCCAGGCGTGAGCGAAATCGATTTCGGCACCGGACACATGAAGGCGACCGTCGACGAACTGGTCGACGCGAACGCCAGCACACGAAAGTCGATTGTCGAAGCCGCGAACAATGCGACGTCACAGCGCGTGCGCTACACGCTCACGCAGTAACCTCGCGGCCGCACACGACTCCGTCCCCTCGTCGCCGTGAGTGCCCCGCCCGGCTGATCGGCGTGGAGACAAAACACGACGGCCTCTCGCCTTTGAAAGCGAGAGGCCGTGTGAATGACTTCTCAGAGAGAGGTCAGGTGTCGATCAGAAGTGGCCGTGGCCTTCGTGACCGCCGCCCGCCGCCGGCTTCTCGTCCTTCGGGCGCTCGGCAACGAGGCACTCCGTGGTGAGCATGAGGCTGGCGACCGAGGCCGCGTTCTGGAGGGCCGTACGAACCACCTTCACCGGGTCGATGACGCCCTGCGAGAGGAGGTTGCCGTACTGGTCGGTCGCGGCGTTGTAGCCGAAGTCGTCCTTGCCTTCCTTGACCTTGTTCACGACGATCGAGCCCTCGAGACCGGCGTTGCCGACGATCTGGCGGAGGGGCTCTTCGATCGCGCGGCGGATGATCGAGACGCCGAAGCGCTGCTCGTCTTCCAGCTTGAGCGAGTCGAGCGAGGCCTGCGCGCGGATGAGCGCAACGCCGCCGCCGGGGACGATGCCCTCTTCGACAGCCGCGCGCGTCGCGTGCAGCGCGTCTTCGACGCGGGCCTTCTTCTCCTTCATCTCGGTCTCGGTCGCAGCGCCGACCTTGATGACCGCGACGCCGCCGACGAGCTTCGCGAGGCGCTCCTGGAGCTTCTCACGGTCGTAGTCCGACGTGGTGTTCTCGACCTGGGCGCGGATCTCCGCGATACGGCCCTTGATCTTCTCCTTGTCGCCCGCGCCGTCGACAATCGTGGTGTTGTCCTTGTCGAGCGAGATGCGCTTCGCGCGACCGAGGTCCGAGATCGTGACGTTCTCGAGCTTGAGGCCGAGCTCCTCCGCGATGACCTGACCACCGGTGAGGACCGCGATGTCCTTGAGCATCTCCTTGCGGCGATCGCCGAAGCCCGGCGCCTTGACGGCCGCGCAGTGGAGCGTGCCACGGAGCTTGTTGACGACGAGCGTGGCGAGCGCCTCACCCTCGATGTCTTCCGACATGATGAGGAGGGGCTTCTGCTGACGAGCAATCGCCTCGAGGACCGGGAGGAGGTCCTTCATGTTCGAGATCTTCTTCTCGGAGATGAGGATGTAGGCGTCGTCGAGGACGGCCTCCATGCGCTCCGGATCCGTGACGAAGTACGGCGAGAGGTAGCCGCGGTCGAACTGCATACCCTCGACGACGTCGAGCGTGGTCTCGGCCGTCTTGCTCTCTTCGACGGTGATGACGCCTTCCTTGCCGACCTTCTCCATGGCCTGGGCAAGCTTCTCGCCGATCTCCTTGTCGCCGTTCGCCGAGATGGTGCCGACCTGAGCGATCTCCTTCGGATCCTTGGTCTGCTTCGCCATGCTCTTCAGCGTGGTCGTGAGCGTCTCGACAGCCTTGTCGATGCCGCGCTTGATCTCCATCGGGTTGTGGCCCGCCGCGACGAGCTTCGAGCCCTCGCGGTAGATCGCCTGCGCGAGGACCGTCGCCGTCGTGGTGCCGTCGCCCGCGACGTCGCTCGTCTTCGAGGCAACTTCGCGCACCATCTGGGCGCCCATGTTCTCGAAGCGGTTCTCGAGCTCGATCTCCTTGGCGACGGTGACGCCGTCCTTGGTGACCGTCGGCGAGCCGAAGCTCTTCTCGATGACGACGTTACGGCCCTTCGGTCCGAGGGTGACCTTGACCGCGTCGGCGAGCGCGTTGACGCCGGCGAGGATCAGGTTGCGGGCGGATTCGGTGTAGACGATTTCCTTGGCTGCCATTTTCGTTACCTCTGAGTCTTTTGAAATTCGTTCACGCCCCCGCGACGACGCGCGAGGGCGATAGGCACGGGGCTCGCGTCAGGACGCGAGCGTCGAGATCACTTCTCGAGGACCGCGAGGATGTCGTCTTCGCGGACGATGAGGCGCTCTTCGCCTTCGATCTTCACTTCCGTGCCGCTGTACTTGCCGAAGAGAACGCGGTCGCCGACCTTCACGTCGAGCTTCTTGACCGAGCCGTCCTCAAGGACCTTGCCGTTGCCGATGGCAACGACCTCACCCTCGATCGGCTTCTCTTTGGCCGTATCGGGGATGATGATGCCGCCCTTGGTCTTCTCTTCTTCCTTCACGCGCTTGAGGATGACGCGGTCCTGCAGGGGACGGATGTTCATGACTGTGGCTCCTGTCGTGGAGTTCGATTGCGGTGTTGCGAAGGCTTTGCCCGGTCGGCCCGTCTCCGCTTCCGGCTCGGACGCGCCCGAACGCGAGGTTCGAGAGCTCAACCGGTCGAAGGCGGGGCCTTCGAGCGTGTACGGGTCGATTGCTAGCACTCACCGATCGTGAGTGCTAACGGACGCCGGCGAAGATAACCGTGGTCTGAAGGACGTCAAGGGTCGCCGGTCCAGCTTCTGCGTCGCCCGCACGCACGGGGTAACAACGCGGAAAACTTTACTTTTCTTTCCGGCGTCGGAGAGCAAGTCGCACGCCCGGCCGCTTTTGGCACTCTCGGGCTTCGTGTGCTGCTCCGGTCGCGCTCCTAAGTACTCGCTTCGACTACTTAAATTGCGATGACCAAGCCCGTTCGATAGATCCGTAGAAGGAGCCCGGTTCAGGTCCAAAAGAGCGGTTTTCTTCGGACCACCGGGGCATCTGCTCGGGAGGTTTCTATGTCGATCGTGGCCACAGCGTCGGTCTCGGACTTCTTCGAGGAAGTCGTGGAGGACGCCATGAAGTCGCGGGGGCTCACGGCTTCGGAGGGGGAGACACACTACGTCGTCGCGCTCCTGGCCGACCTAGCCAAGCCAGGCAACCCCATCGAGCGCACGCTCGAGCGGCCCCTCACCCTTCTGCTCGACGAGGCTCTGCACACCCCGGCCCTGGGTGACCGGTTCGAGAGGCTACGGACGCTCGGAGACGGGGTCCTCTACTCGTCGGGATTCTTCGCCGACCACTTCGAGGCCCGCGGCGTCGACACCAACTACGTCATCAGCATTGGACGCACGGCCTACGACAACGCCGGCTCGCTCCTGAGGACGGGCAGCGAAGAAGAGAGTGGTCCCGACATCTTCCGTGAGCTCTCGCGCCGCTTCGTGAGCTGGGTCGAGATCATCGCCGACGTGGCCACCACCACGCTCGCGCGCGGCGTCGACAACGCACGTGGTCTCTTGAAGCTGTACGAGCGCTGGCTCAAAACGCGCAGCGATCGCCTTGCCGATGCACTCAGCTCTCACGGGTTCGTCCCGCCGCGAGGAGGCGGCATGATCCTTTCGTGAGTCGCCTCCTCGAAGGCAACGGCGCTGGGCTCGTCCGCGAGATCGCTCTCGCGAGCCGAGTCCAGCGTGGCCTCGAGACACTCTATCGACTCGATCGCACCGCGGATGTCGACGACTTCGTGACGCACGCGAGCGACGGCGAACGCGAGGCGCTTCTCGTGCGCGAAGCCGAGGACGGGGTACTCGAACTGTCCCTCCGGCTGCCACGTCTCGGGACCGACGTGGACGGCGACGATCTCGATCCGATCTGCCAGATCATCGAGGGCGTCTCGCACTTCGTGTACCTCGCCGATCGCGCGTCGCAAAACCGTGGAACCACACAGCTCGAGCTGGAGGTGCAAGCGGAGGTCGACAAGTACGTCGTGCTCGCATCCTCGCTTCGCGCGTTCGACGAGCGCTCCAGTCGTCGGTTGCGCGAACGCTTGTACGACCGCGTGGGCTTCGAGCACGAGCGAGGCTCGGAAGAAGGCGAACGCTATCGGCTCGCCAACGATTGCGCGCGCAGGTTCACCGCGCGACTCGAACGCGACTACCTGTCACGCGCTCGTTATGGAGAGCTGCAGGGCGAGCTCAGGCGTTTCTTCCAACTCGGTCAGAGCGACAAGCTTCGCGCGGCCTGAAGGGCGACCATCTCGCCGTGGACGCGTGAACGTCCACGGGACGAGTGACCGTCCTCGGTGGGAAGTCTCGATCTTCACGGAACTTCGCAAAAAGGCTGATCGTCCTTGGCGG
This sequence comes from Labilithrix luteola, assembly GCF_001263205.1. Classification (GTDB taxonomy): domain Bacteria; phylum Myxococcota_A; class Polyangia; order Polyangiales; family Polyangiaceae; genus Labilithrix; species Labilithrix luteola. Next base: position 3,971,770 of record NZ_CP012333.1, on the reverse strand, counting down.
CGACCAGACGGCACGACGAGTGCTCTAGCCCCTCCCGAACCCCGATTCACCACGGAGGGACTTTCGAATGAAACTCGCCACCACCGCTCTTGCCTCGTTGACCACGTTCATCGCGTTTGGCGCGCTCGCCGGCCTCACGGCCACGGGGTGCGCAGCCAAGACCAACGAGACGAGCGGAGATGGAAACCTCGGCAGCACGGAGTCGCAGCTCGTCGCCGACGATCAAGAAGCGGACAATACCGACTCGAACCTCGAGTCCGGCGTCGACGAGCCGCTGAGCGGTGCGATCGAGACCGATCCCGGAACGCCCGCGGACGGCGCCACGGATGCCGAGCTCCTCGACAAGGTGAAGACCAACGCCGGCAAGTTCTTCAAGCCGGCCGGTTGCATCACGACCACCATCGACGGCAACACGGCCACGCACGTCTTCAAGGGCTGCACGGGTCCCTACGGCCTGGTCTCCTTCAACGGCACCGTCGTGTCGACCTACCTGCGCGCCGACGGCAAACTGACCATCACGCACGAGGCGCAGGGCTTCTCGATCAACGGCGCCACGATCAGCGGCTCGCGCACGGTCGTCTACACGCGAAGCGGCACGACGATCACGAAGGCGCGCACCGGCAACTGGTCGGGCACGACGGCGAAGGGCAAGGCCATCTCGCACCAGGCGAACTTCGTCACCACCTACGACGCCTCGACCAAGTGCATCACACGTGACGGCTCGGCACAGACGACGATCGGTGGTCGCGAACACGAACGCACCATCACCGACTACAAGCGTTGCGGCGTCGGCTCGCTCGGCTGCCCCGAGAGCGGCGAGATCGTCCTCTCCAAGACGAAGAGCGGCGACACGATGAGTCTGACGATCGACTTCCTCGGCGGAACGGCCTACTCGGTCACCGGTCCGAACGGAAAGAGCATCACGCTCCAGCTCGTCTGCCAGGAATAAGCCGCACAAAGCTTCGACGGCAGCGGGCTACGCGCTCACTGCCGTCCCTTTCTTCGAATGGGCAGTGGGCCACGTGCTCACTGCCCTCCTTCTTTAGAGGCCCATCAGCTTGGCCACGTAGTAGCGCATCGTCTCGGTGGTACCGCCGCCGATGCGGAGCAGGCGCTGGTCACGCCACGCGCGCGCGATCGGGTACTCCTCGACGTAGCCGGCGCCGCCATGGAACTGGAGGCACTGGTCGATGACCTCGGAGCCGATCTCGCCGACGAAGATCTTCGCCATGCTGATCAGCTTCACCGTCTCGAACGTGAGCGGCTCCTTCTTGACGTGCTTCTCTTCGTTGTAGGCCTCGGCGGCCTTGTACGTGAGAGCGCGCCCCGCTTCGATCTTCGCCTGGAGATCGACGAACTTGTGCTGCCAGTACTCGCGCTTGATGATCGGCTTGCCGAACGCCTTGCGGTCGCGGCCGTACTCGATCGCCTGATTCAGCGCCTCTTGCATTCCGGAGACGGCGCTCGCGCAGGCGATGAGGCGCTCGGTCTGGAAGTTCTGCATCAGGTACATGAAGCCCTGATTCGGTTCGCCCAGCATGAAGCGCGCGGGCACGCGCATGTCTTCGAAGGCGAGCTCCGCGGTGTCGCTCGCGTGGTTGCCGATCTTCTTCAGCTTCTTGGAGACGCTGAAGCCCTTCGTGCTCGTCGGCACGAGGAAGAAGCTGCAGCCATGCGCGCCCGCCTCCGGGTTCGTCTTCACGAGGAGCGTGACGAAGTCGGCGCGGGTGCCGTTCGTGATGTATGTCTTCGCGCCGTTGATGATCCAGTCGCTGCCGTCTTGCTTGGCCCAGGTCTGGATGCCGGCGACGTCACTGCCCGCGTTGGGCTCGCTCACGCCGAGCGCCGCGATCTTGTCGCCGCGCAGCGCGGGCTTCAGAAACTCTTCGATCTGCTCCTTCGAGCCGAGATCGCTGATGCACGGCGTGGCCATGTCGCCCTGGACGAGCAGCCCCATCGACACGCCGGCGGACATTCCCTTCGGAAGCTCTTCGGCCTTGGCGATGCTGAACCAGTAATCGCCGCCCGCGCCGCCGTGCTCTTCGGGGTAGTGCGCACCGAAGAGACCGAGCTCGCCCGCTCGCTTGAACAGCTCGTTCGGGAAGAGCTCCTTCTCCTCCCATTCGTCGGCGAAGGGCGCGATCTCCTTCTGCGCGAACTGCCGGACCGTGTTGCGGAAGTGCTCGTGCTCTTCGCGAAAGGGACTGGGCATGAGTTATTTCGTACACGAACTAATTGACAATGCAAGGGTGAGCGGGCGCCAAAAGCGGGCTCGAAAAGCGGCATTTGCGTGTGATCCGCGCACCGAAGAGGTGGCCTCCTGCGCCAGCACGTGCGCGGCGCACGACCGCCCTCGATCCATCGGTCACGAGCGCTCCCGACGCAGCTATCGTGAGAGCTCATGGCACACGATGGCCGCGTTTGCGTGACGGGAGCGACGGGCTTCATCGGCAGCGCCGTCGTTCGTAAGCTGCTCGGCCAGAAGCGCGACGTGCGGTGCATCGTGGAGCCCGGCGCGAACACGCACAACCTCGAGGGCCTTCCCGTCGAGCGCGTCACCTGCGACGTGAACGACATAGGCGGCATGCGTCGCGCTCTCGAAGACGCGGGCACACTCTTCCACCTCGCAGCCATCTACAAAACGTGGGCCCCTCGCGCGGAGCTCCTCTACCGCGTGAACGTGGAGGGCACGGTCACGACACTCCTCGCCGCTCAGAAAGCACGCGTGAAGCGCGTCGTGCACACGAGCTCGATCGCCGCGGTGGGCCTCGTGGAGAAAGGGTTGGCCGACGAAGATACGGCGTTCGACCTGTTCGACATCGCCACCCCGTACATCCTCTCGAAGTGGCAGAGCGAGCGGGTGGCCAAGCGCTTTGCCGAGAGCGGCCTCGACGTCGTGATCGTCAATCCCGCCTTCCCTTTCGGCCCTGGCGACGTGGCTCCGACGCCGACGGGCGCGATCGTGCTTTCGCTGCTCGAACGAAAGGTGCCGGGCTACGGGCCTGGCGGCATTTGCACGATCGACGTCGACGACTGCGCCGAAGGCCACCTGCTCGCAGAAGCGCACGGACGCGCGGGCGAGCGCTACATCCTGGGGTCGGACAACGTCACGCTGAAGGAGCTCTTCGAGCGCGTGACACGAATCGCCAAGGTTCCGATGCCGTGGCTCCGTCTTCCGGGCTCGATGGTGGCCGGCGTCGCGCTCGGCATGGAGCTGTGGGCCGACCGCGTGTCGGGCAAAGAGCCGACGGCCACGTATCGCTCGATGCTCTACACGCAGCGGAGCGCGTTCTTCTCGAACGCCAAGGCCAAACGCGAGCTCGGAATACGAACACGCCCGCTCGACGAGACCATCGAGCGGGCGGTGGATTGGTTTCGCGGAGACTTTCGCGCCGCGAATCGCGCGAGGGCCTAGGCCCGGCTCAGCGCTTCTTCTTCGCGCCGGCCTTTTTCGCGGGCTTCTTCGCGGGAGCCTTCTTCGCGGCGACCTTCTTGGTCGCCGTCTTCTTCGCGGGAGCCTTCTTCGCGGCGACCTTCTTGGTTGCCGTCTTCTTCGCGGGAGCCTTCTTCGCGGGAGCCTTCTTCGCGGCGACCTTCTTGGTTGCCGTCTTCTTTGCGGCGGGCTTCTTTGCGGGAGCCTTCTTCGCCGGCGCTGCCTTCTTCGCGCCCGCCTTCTTCTTGGCAGACTTCGCCTTCACGGGCTTGGTCTTCGACGCAGGGCTCTCTTCGATGACCGGCCTCGCCGCGCCTGCCGTGCCGTTGATGGCCGGCCGCACGACGCCCGCGCGCTGCTTCTCACGACCACGAAGCGTCTCGCGGATGCGGTCGTCGAAGTCTTCGAACTCGAACGGCTTGTCGATGTACGCGTCCGCGCCGTAAAGCGGGCTCGTCATCTGGTTCAAGTTCTCGCCGATGCCCGTCAGCATGACGACGCCCGTGTGCGCGAGCGCAACGTCTTCGCGGATCTTGCGGCACACTTCCCAACCGCTCATCCCCGGCATCATCACGTCGAGGACGACGAGATCCGGGAGGTGCTCGCGCGCGAGGTCCCATGCCTCTTCGCCGTCCGAAGCCTGGATCACCTCGACCTTCGGGTCGTTCAGCGTACGCAGGTGACGTGCAACGAGCTCGAGCATCGAGGGCTCATCGTCGGCAACGAGAACGAGCGGGTTCGGGCTGGACATGGCGTTTACTATCGAAGGACGCGGGTGTTCGGGTCAAGGGCCAAGGGTCGGAGTTCGACCCAGAAAGAGCGAGCGAGCAAGGCAAGCGAGGCGAGGCGAGCGAGGCGACTAAGACGAAGTCGTTACTTCTCGAAGTCGCCTTGCTCGGTACGAGTTCACTCGCCGCGGAACTTCGTCGGGACGAGCGACGTCGACTCGACGAGCTGCTTCGACGCGTTGACGTGTTTCACCATGGTCGGCATGTGGCCCTTGGTGAGCTTGAGCTTGCCTTGCATGAGCGCCTTGGTGGGGTCGATCTCCTTCTTGATGACCTGCTTCCACTGCGCATAGCTGGCGACGATCACGAACGGCGCCTTCTCCTCCGCCTCACGTGCCACCATCAGCGTGCAATCGCGGCAGACGCCCTGATCGACGTCGAGCCACATCGCCATGTCTTCGGCGATCCCGAGGGTGGGCTCGGCCTTCACGACCATCGCCACGACGCCGTGGGTCCAGTCTTTACCGGCCTTCTTGTACTCGGGGTTGGCGTTGATGGCGTCCTTGTAGGCGGCCGCCCATTCGGGGGAGGGAAAGTCGAATGCCATTGCGGCTGCCTTTATACGCTGCCCACTGCCGCTTGCCAGAGTGCCAGCAACCGCGACGGCACGAATTTCCCCGGCCACGCCGGCGCTCGACACGTCCCACGGCTTGCGCGACCATCGTTTCAGCGATGCCCGCCGCGACGAAGCCCAAAGTCCATGGCCGCGGCAACAAGCGGCTGGATGCCGTCCTCGACTTCGTCGCCTTCGCGGCCAAGCCGATGCCCCTCGTGACCCTGCTCGACGAGGCACCGCGTCGAATCGCCTCGATCTTCGACGTCCCGGTGTGCTCGCTCTACCTCGTGGAAGGCGACGGGCATCAGCTCGTGATGCGCGGCAACATCGGCTTCGCTCACACGGCGATCGGGCAGGTCCGCCTGCAGATCGGCGAGGGCATGACGGGCGAAGCCGTCGAGTACTTGAGGCCCGTTTCGAGCGAGAACGCGGCCGCTCACCACTCGTACAAGCACTTCGAGGATCTCGGCGAAGAGCAGGTCCCGGTGTTTCTGGCCGTTCCGATTCGCGGAAAGTCGGGGCCGCTCGGAGCGCTCGTCATCCAACGCCCGGGCTGGGACGCCTTCGATGCACGAGACATCGAGCTGCTTGCGGCACTCGGCGCCATCATCGCGGCAGGCATTCGCCATGCGGAGCTCATCGACGCACGTCGGGAGCGCCCGGCTGCAGCGCGCCGAGCCGGCGGCGGCACGCGAAAGGTAACGCTCACGGGCCGGCCCTTCGTTCCCGGGCGTGCACTCGGCGCCATCGCAGCGCTGCGCCGTCCGGCCGGTCACCGTACGGAGCTCCGCGAGGAGCACGATACCCGCGAAGAGCGACGCCTCGTTCGAGGTGCCTTCGACGTAGCCGAGAAGGCCATCCGCGCCCTTTTCGATCGCGCGCGTGTGCTCAAGCTCGGGAACGACGCGGCCTTCCTCTCGACGTACGGCGAGATCCTCGAAGACATGCGCTTCCGCGAGCGCGCCGACGAGCTCGTCGCCGAGGGCATCGGCATCGCGGGCGCCCTCAATCGCGTGGCGCGCGAGGTCACCCGCACGGCCGCTTCGATCACGCGCGACCCCTTCCTCGAAGAGCGCGCGCGTGACATCGAAGACCTCTGCGACGCGATCTCCATGCTCGCCGCCGCCGACAAGCGCGCCGAGCTCCCCTCCAAAGCGGTGCTCGTCGGTGACGCGCTCAGTGTGTTCGATCTGCTCATCTCCGCGCGCGCGCAGCCCGTCGGTGTGGCCCTGACCGATCGCGCGAGCGGCCCGCGCACGCGCGCACTCCTGCGCTTGCTCGACGTGCCCGCCATCGTCGGCGTCGAAGGGCTCTTCCGCTGGGCCTCCGACGGCGACGTCACCGTGCTCGATGCCGACCACGGGCTGCTCGTCATCAACCCCTCGAAGAGCGAAGTTGCCGCGCTGCGCGAGTACAAGCGCGCACACGGAGACCTCGCGCAGAACGACGAGGACCGCTAGCGTAGCGTCGAAATCGAGATGACCTGCGCCAAGCCCGAGCGCAGGTGGCGTGTCGATGTGGAAATGGTCGTGAGGTCCGTCGTGAGTCAGTCGCCGCCCGAACTCCCTGGGATGATCGAAACTGCCGACGACGGGGATCGGCCCTCGATCACCGACGTGAACGGTACCGTCGCCCGCTTCGAAATGGCGTACAGCCCGGACAAGCCGGAGCGCTTCGCCTTCGGGCCGCCCCTCTCGCAGCGCATCGGCTCCCTGCTCTACATGAGCTTCGCGCTCATCCTCGCCGGCGCCGTGTTGCTCGCTTACAACGGTTCGAGCAACTCGCGCCTCTTCACGTGGATCGTCGAGGGCGATCGGCATCGCCCCTTCGGCTCGATTCCGCTCACGATCATCGTGTTCTGCTCGGCCCTCGCCACCGTCGTGCGCGCGAGCCTCCGCGGCGTCATCGTCACCGGCGACGGCGTGGAAGCGCGCTACCTGCTTCCGATGGGCGTTCCGCGCATCCGAAAGTGGAACTGGGCGCAGATCGATCGCCTCGTCATCGCAGACGACGACGTGATGCTCGAGCTGTGGAACGGAACCTACGAGCATCTCCCGAAGGTGCGCGACGGCAAGAAGCTCGCCGATCTCCTCGAGCGTATCGGTGGAGCACGCGGCCGTACGATCACACGACTCGGCGCCAAACGCGCCGCGTGATCAGCGCACGCGCTCGAGCACGACGTCGTCCACCAGGATGCACTGCTCGGCCTTGGCCGGAGAGAGAGCGCCTACGCGCACGCGCAGCACGTCGGCCGGAGCCTCGAGATCGATCGTGACGGTGATCTGGGCGTAGTCGGTCCCCACGACGATGGGCGCCGTCACGACGCGCGTTCCCGACGCAGTCCTCGCTTCGATCGTCGCTGATGCGCCTTCGGGGGCCGGCCTCGTCGGGTGTGCCCTCACCCACGCCGTGAGCTGATAGCGCCCAGCGGGAACGAGACCCGCTCGATTCTCGATGGCGCTGTCCGGAGCATCACTCGTGGTGCAGACACGGCATGCGTATTCGCCGCTATGAGGAGGGACCGACCGAAGGGTGTGCGTTCCCTCGCCACGCCAACCATCGCATGCGGCGCTCGGCGCCTCGAAGTCCCCCTGCAGAAGCGGCGGGTCGGAGGTCGACGGTAACGAGGGTGCGAACGACGCGTCGACGTCGGCGATGGGCTCCGTCCTAACGGGAGACTGGGACGCCGGCGCGGGTTCGGTCGCGCCATGATCCTCGCTGCCGCGCGGCGCATCGCCCGAAGACGAGGCACATCCCAGCAGGACGATCGAACCTAGGAGCGGCACGAACCAACGACGCACTCCAGGAGTCTAACGATCCCACGGGCGCGTACGAGGCCCGTTCCTGCTCGGGCTCGGGCGATTAATCGCAACGCGACCAGAGAATCACGTCGCATCCGACGCGTCACGAGGTCGCGCAGAAGATCACCGCAGGGCGAGCCACTCTTCTTTGACCGTCGCGCGGAGCGCACCGTCGCCGAGGAGCTCCACAGCGGTGCGCGCCATGGCCTTGGCCGCATCGAGCGCCGAGCGAATTCCACGCTCGCTTCCCGCCGCCTCCTGGAAGCGATGCTGGTGGCAGAGCGCTTCGTTCTCGTCGACGATCGCGAGCCACGGATGGATCGACGGAACGACGTGCGAGACGTCGCCCATGTCGGTGCTGCCCGCGCCCACGCGGTCGTCCGTTTCGCGAGCTTCGATGCCGAGCTCGGCGAGATGCGCTCCAAAGCGTCGCGCCATGGCCAGGTTGTTGCGCATGTCGCGATAACCTTCACGCAAAACGATCTCGACACTCACGTCGCTCGCCATGGCTGCGCCCTTGGCGCAACGCTCGACGATGGCCCGCACGCGCGCGAGTTCGACGACGTCACGCGCGCGAACGCTGAACTCGCAGACGGCGAGCTCCGGGATGATGTTGACCGCCTGCCCGCCGTTGATGACGTATCCGTGGACGCGGACACCGTCGCGGAAGTGCACGCGCTGACCGTCGACGAGACGGAACGTATCCATGCACGCCGTGAGCGCGCTGGTGCCATCGTGCGGAGCCGCAGCGGCATGGGCGGGCGAGCCGCGGAACGTCATCACGAGCCAGAGATTCGCGAGCGCCGGATGCGCGAGGATGTTCCGATCGAACGGGTGGAACATCATGGCGGCGTCGAGCCCGTCGAAGAGGCCGGCGTCGATCATCTTGATCTTGCCCCCACCGCCTTCTTCGGCGGGCGTTCCGAGAAACACGACTTCGCCACCAACACGGTCGGCAACCGACGCGACGGCGAGGAAGGCCCCGACGGCGCTCGCCGCGATCAGGTTGTGACCGCAGGCATGGCCGATCTCCGGCAACGCGTCGTATTCGCCGAGGATGGCAACGCGCGGGCCGCTCGCCTTGCCCTTGCGTGCTCGGAGCGCCGTCGACATGCCCGCGAGCCCCTGCTCGACCTCGAACCCCCGACTGCGCAACAGCTCGGCGATCCACGCGGCAGCCTTGTGCTCCTCGAAACGAAGCTCGGGGTTCTGATGGATGTTCCGCGAGAGCTGCGCGAGGGCAGGCTTTTCGTGGTCCACTACCGCGTCGATGGCCTGGGAGAGCTCGAGGGAGAGGGGCATGGGTGCCTCCCGTCGGTACACGCGCCTCAGGTGGCTGGCAAGGCCGAGCCTGGACGCCGAAGTAGTGCTGTTCGAGAGGCCTTGGTATGACCAGCAAGCGTACATGAGAGGGGTCCTTCGCTTCGGAGCCGCTGCTGCCATTCTCGCGCTCGTCGCGTGTCGCGATCAGACGCCGGTGCCTTCGGCCAAGGGGCCCGACAGCGTCGAACCGCAACTGCCGGCAGTGCCGAAGAGCACGCCCGAGGCGGGCGCCCCATCCGAAGCCCGAGCGTTCGTACCCGAGCGCGTCCAGGGTGAGGGCATGGCGATGGGAACGCATCTCGCGTTCGCCGCGTTCACGACCGAGAAGGTCTCCGCCGCGAAGACGCGCGAAGCGTTCGACGCCGCCATCGCCGAGATCCGTCGCGTCGAGGCGCTGATGACCACGTGGAAGCCCGACAGCGAGATTTCGCGCATCAACGCGGCCGCCGGCAAATCTGCCGTGGCCGTCGGCGACGAGACGTTCGGCATCGTCAAAGAGTCGGTCCACGCGAGCGAGATCTCGGAGGGCACCTTCGACATCACCTTCCACACGCTGCACGGTTTGTGGAAGTTCGACGAAGACCTCGACCCGCATCCGCCCGCGGCCAAAGACGTCGCTGCGCGCCTTCCCTTCGTCGGCTACAAGAACATCAAGCTCGACGAAGCGAAGAAGACGGTGATGCTCGCCAAGGAGCGCACGCAGATCGGCCTCGGCGGCATCGCCAAGGGTTATGCGGTCGATCGCGCGGTGAAGGTCCTCGAACAGGCAGGTCTCACGTCGTTCTTCGTCCAGGCCGGAGGCGATCTCTTCGCGCGAGGCAAGAAGGCAGACGGCACCGATTGGCAGGCCGGTATTCGCGATCCGCGCGGCCCCGAGGGCTCGTATTTCGCGAAGCTTCCCCTCGCCGACCACGCCTTCAGCACCGCCGGTGACTACGAACGCAGCTACGTCATCGGCAACAAGCGCTACCACCACATCATCGACCCGCGCACCGGCCAACCGGCCACGGCTTGCCGCAGCGTCACCATCTGGGCCGAGTCCGCACTCGTCGCCGACGAGATCGACGATGCCGTGTTCATCCTCGGTCCCGAGAAGGGCATGAAGCTCGTGGAGTCGCTCGACGGTGTCGGGGCCGTGATCGTCGACGCGAAGAACAACCTCTGGGTGAGCAATCGCCTGAAGGGTAAGCTCCAGGTCGTCGGGGTGCCTTCCGACGGGATCTAGCGAAGCGAGAGCATCGTGCGCGCGGCGTCTTCGAGATCGCGCGCAGAGCGGACCTCGAGCACCGAGGTGCACTTCGACGCGTAGCGCGGCATCGCACTGTCGCCGGTGGCCCAGGCGGCGCGAGGCTCGGGGCAAAGCCAGATGACGGCGCGCGCGCGTGCCCGGATCGCGTCGAGAACTTCGGGCGCGGCGTCCGTGTAGTTGGTGCGACCGTCACCGAGGATCACCACGGTCGTCCGTCGATCCACGTCCGGAAGGACCCGCGCCTCGAAGGCTCGGAGCACGCGCCCATAGTTCGAGTTGTGGGTGACCGGAACGACGGCGCCCGAATACGCGCGCGCCAGGGCCGTATCGACCGACTCCTCCTCGAAGAGTTTCGTAGTCTCCCCCAGGTCACTCACGAAGACGAACGAGCGCGTTCCCGAGAAGAGCTCCTGCGCGGCATACGTCAGCTCGAGGGTGAACCGCGCGACAGCTCGAACCGAATCGCTTACGTCGCAGAGAAGAACGAGACGCGGCTTGTCTCGACGACGCGCTCGGCGCGCCAAGACGAAGGGAACGCCTCCGGTTCGCATCGCACGACGCAGCGTTCGATGGGCATCGACTCGTCCGTGAAGCGATCGCTTCCTGCGAACGCGCTCCCCTCCTCGGAGGCGCTGCACGAAGGCCCGAATCGCACGACGAACCTCGAGAGCCTCTTCGTCGCTCAACGTCTCGAAAGGAGCGGCTGCGCGATCTTCGGTTCGAGACCGCTCGACGTCACGGCGCTCGAGCGTGTCTTTCACGAACGTGCGGACGTCATCGGCCGCGATCTGGATTTCCCGTTTGAGCGCGGCGACGGCGGCTTCCCCGCGCTCGTCCCCCAGGGCATCGATCAGACGTACACGCAGGGCCTGGAGCTCGTTGTGCGCGCGATACGTTCCGACGTGCTCGAGCAGCTTGTGCGTGAAAAAGCCGGACTGTAGCGAGCTCTGCATGCCTTCGAGAACGCGTGCACTGCCGGCAAGCTGGAGCAGGCGGTCGAGCTCGGCTCCCCGCTGAACGAGCGGGCCCAGCGCACCATCGGGCGAGGCTGCGGCCATCGCCTCGAGGAGCTCGCGGACGACATCGATCTCGGCCTCGCTGAGCCCCTGGGAGGCGAGCCGCTCCCAGAGCGTGTGACGCGGTTTCCCAGCGAAGTAGGCATCGAAGACCGCATCGAAACGGACGCGCTCGCGGGCACGCTTCACCACCACGGCGGCGACCGCCTCGCGCACGGCCTCCTCGGACGACCAGCCGACGGCGCGAACGGCACGCACGACGTCGATCGCCTGCGACGTGGCGATGGCGAAGCCCGAGCGACGGAGCATCCAGAGGAGCTCGTCCGTCACCCGAAGCATGGTGCGAACCTCGGTCACGAAGGGGACTATCGCCCTGCAGCGGCCGCCTGGGAAGCAGGCTCTGCGAGGAGCGACTTGATGAGCGATTCGAGCCTCGCGTCGCCGCCCGGGTCGAAGCCCACCATGACCTCGCGGACGACGCCTCGCTTGTCGATGAGGAGCATCGTCGGCAGGCTCGAGATGCCGTACGCGCGGCTCGTGTCGCCTTCCTTGTCGACGACCACGCCGTAGCGCATCTGGTTTCGCTCGGCGAAGACCGCGGCTTTCTCCGCGGGGTCGGTGGTGATGCCGACGACGTTGAGGCCCTGCGCCCCGTAGCGGTCCTTGAGGGCCGAGAGCTTCGGCGCGAGCATCCGGCACGGGCCGCACCACGTTGCCCAGAAGTCGACGAGCACCACCTGCCCGCGCAGCTTGTCGAGCGACGCCGGCGCGCCCGACAGCGGCGTCACGTTGGTCCAGGCGGGAGCAAAGGCGCCGACGAGGTCCATGCGAAGGATGTCGTCCCCCGAGGGGCGGCGCGCGAGGGTCACCGCGGCCGTGACTGGACGCCCTCCCCGCGCGAGGCTCACGGAGATGCTCTCGCCCGCCCGACGAGACGCGACCAGGCGCGAGACCTCCGCGGGGTCGGTCACCTTGTTGCCGTCGAGGGCCACGATCCGGTCGCCGACGCGCACGCCAGCCTTCTCGGCCGGGGATCCCGAACGACGTGCTCGACGCCGACCCCGGGCTCGCCGCCCTTCGTCATCTGGACGCCGAGCCACGGCGGGGGCGCGAGGGCTTCGGCGGCACCGAGAGCGGGCGAGTCGGCGGCCTGGGCGAGGCCAGGTCCGCCGAGAGCGCTGCAAACGGCCAAGGCAGCGAGGAGACGTCTCATCCCCTCAAGCTTGACCCACAAAAGCTTCGTGGCGCCACCCGAGAGGGAAGCGCCACGAGGAAGCTCGACCTTTCGGTCGAATTCGGGTCCGCAAACGCCGCGGTTCGCGAACCGAGATCAAGAAATCAAGCAAGAAGGAACGAAGGTGGGATCGGAATGCCGGTCCCAAGGCATTAAGAGGGAAGGAAAGCGACGTCAGGAAAAGAAATCCCCGAAGGGACCAAGCAACCGGACATCCCCGAAGGGGACAAAGCGCGCGAAGCGCGCAAAACTAGAAAGACAAGCAAGGCAGCCCGTGCGCGAGATGGCCACGGACTCGTGCAGTTCACGCAGGCGTCCAGAGGTTGACCGAAGGGAGAACGGGGAACCTCGGAGCGCAGTGCACTCTCTGCACAGCGAAGCGGCACGAAGAACGAAACGCTCGAACCGCTTGCCAGGTTGCTTGGACGACGACGTGAGGCACAGCCCGCACCTCACACCGTCGTGCCAGTCACCTGCCGCTGGCTGACCAAAAGAAAGAAAGCCCAAAGGGGCCGGCCGGCAGCGCTGGGGCATAGAGCACCATGCGTGCCAAGGACGCTTTTCTTTAGGTTTCAGAGACATAAAGCGGCGGAGGCGAGCGTCACGTGGCTCATGCACTGTCATCCGGGTCAGCATGAGGGTGCCGCTCTGTATTTTTTGCGAGGTTGGCACGACTCTTCCGCCGGAGGGTCGAGGAGGGGACTTGGCGTTCCGACCCCACGAAAACCTCGAGAATGCGAGGGGTGGAGAGGAAAACGCAGAGAATCCGCTGAAGAACGAATTCTTCTCGTTGACACAGCCGCTGGTACGGGTATGTTGCGCGGCGTTGCGACGGCTTGAACGTCGCAGACGGTTGCGCCCGTAGCTCAGCTGGATAGAGCACTGGTCTACGGAACCAGGTGTCGGAAGTTCGAATCTTCCCGGGCGCGCTAGAGTTTCTGATGAGCCTCGACCTTCGCATCTCGCGGGTTCGAGGCTTTCGCAATTTTGCGCATTTTGCGTTTTGCGTTCCCCGTCGTAGATGTGCCCTCCAATGCAGGATCCGGTGTTGGAGCCAACGGACCAGGCCGACGTCGACGCGGCGTTCATGCGCGTCGCACTCGCCGAGGCGGATCGTGCGGCTGAGCGCGGCGAGGTCCCCGTTGGTGCCGTCCTCGTCGGCAAGGACGGGACGGTGCTCGCGACGGGCTTCAACCTGCGCGAGACCGATGCGGATCCCACCGCGCACGCCGAGATCGTCGCCATTCGCGCGGCGTCGAGGGCGCGTGGCTCGTGGCGCCTCGACGACACGACGCTGTACGTGACGCTCGAGCCCTGCCCGATGTGCGCAGGCGCCATGGTCAACGCGCGCCTCGGCCGCCTCGTTTACGGTTGTGACGATCCCAAGGCCGGCGCCTGCACGTCGCTCTTCACCATCGGACAGGACACGCGGCTGAACCACCGCTTCCCCATGACGCGGGGCGTGCTCGAGACGGACTGCGCCGATCGACTGAAGCGCTTCTTCGCCGCGCTACGAGCGCAGGGGAAGAAGTAGGCGGGTCAGTCGAGCGGCTGCCAGTTCGCGTCGTCTTCGTAGGGGTCGCGTCGCTTCGTGTTGAGAGGCTTGCGCGGCTCCGGTGTCGGCTCGCCCGGCTTGTGGAAGACCACTTCCTGCGCGAGGCCTGTCTCGAGCTCGGCATGGCTCACCTTGCCGTTCTTTTCGGCGATCTCCATGAGCGCGCGCAGGTGGTGCATCCAGGAGTCGGGAACCTGCGCGTTCTTCTCGCGCAGCTTGCCGTAGCGATTCGGTGAAGGCAGGAGCGACGCGAGGAAGAAGCACTCAGGCAGACTCAGCTCTTCGGGCCTTCGGCCGAAGTAGTGATCGGCCGCCTGCGTGATGCCGTACACGTCGGGACCGAACTCCACGACGTTGAGATACAGCTCCATCATGTCGTCCTTGCGGAACGCCTGCTCGAGGTAGTCCGTCAAGATGACCTCTTCGATCTTCCGCGACAGCGCCTTGTCGCGCGACAGAAAGAGGTTCTTGGCGAGCTGCATCGTGATCGTGCTCGCGCCGCGCACGAAGCGCCGGGCCTTGAGATTCGCGGCCACGCTGTTGCGGATGGCCGAGTGATTGAAGCCGTGGTGCTTGTAGAACGCACCGTCCTCGGTGGTCAGCACCGCGGCGACCATGAACGGGCTGATCTCGTCGAGCGCGGTCCATGCCGGCGTTCCCGGACCGGTCGTGGCTTCGCCGAGCGTCCCGTCGGGATGGTAGATGCGGTAGGTGAACGAGTTCTCGAATCGCTCGTGCGAGAGATCGGTGGGAACCTCCGTCATCTTGCAGCGATCGTCGATGACGTACTCGAGCGCGAGCTTGTCGATGGTGCGCGTGTCGAACGCGATGCGCGCCGTGGCGCCGAACGTTCCGCTCATGCGCGCGGCACGAACCGTGGGCAACAGGCCCTCGGGAGCGCTGTCGAGCAGCGCCTGACAGGACGCAGGGGCCACGTCGAGGGCGAGCGAGAGACCGAAGTGGTCGGTGGTCTCTTCGAGCGTTCCGTGCGTGCGCACGTGCAGAGCCCCCATGTCGAGCTGCGCGTCGTCGATTCGGAGACGCCCCTCATGATCCAGAACGCCTCGCGCAGCCGCCGAGAAATCCAGCCGTTTGATGGGCTCGAGCGACAGCCTCGGTTGCTTGACGGAGATCGAACGAAGAGCGAGCTGCCCATCGAAGGTCAGCGTTTCACCGCTCGCATCGAGGACGACCTGGCCCTTGCCGGATACGGTGCCACGCCCGACGTCGAAGAGACCTTTCGCGCCTTCGGGCACGCCGAGGAGCGCCAGCGATACCGGGCCTCCCGAGAGGCGCGCCGTAACGTCGCCGCGCCCCAACGGGATCTCGGCGTCGACCGAGAGGGGCGTTCCCGCGGAGCGTCCGCTCTCGTCCTTCGCAGCGTCGTTCTTCTCGCTCGTGAAGCTCAACCGCACGAGGTCGCCGCGCCGCTCGAGGCCGAAGGGCCCCGGACCGAAGGCGAAGGGCTCGCCGCCCACGTCGAGCTTCACCGAGAGCCCGCCCACGTCCACCTTGGTGCCGTCCGGAACGCGCGTGCCGAGCGAGGTCGCCAGCGTGGCCACCCGCGCACGCAACGCCTGCAGGTTCGGCAGCGGCAAGACCGGCTCGTTGGGCGCCGCGACCACCTCCGCTGGCTTGGCGCGCGCCCCCTTCCCCTTCGGAGTCGGCGGCGGCAGCGGCGGCGGCGCAGGCTCGACGGTCGCCGTGGCCTTGGTCGCGGCCTGCTTCGCGGCGGGATCGCCGGCCTGCTCGACCTCGATGGCAACCGCATTCAGCCGTCGGAGCGAGCCATCGGTTCCGAGCTCGACGTCGCCGTCGGTCACGCGAATCGTCGTCCGCTGGTGATTCGCCGAGAGGTGCGCGCCGGCGAGGCGAAGCGAATCCCCTTCGCGAACGAAGCGCAGGTGGTCTCCGCTCAGCTCGCCTCCCGAGGGCATCTTCCACGCGAGCGAAAGCCCCTCGACGGTGACTGGCGTTCGGGACGAGCCTTCGCTCGTGCCCGAAGACGCCGGCCCATCCTTGCGGAACGCGCGCAGACGATCGACGAGGTCCTCGGGCTCGCCTTCGACGTGGATGCCGCCTCCTTGGGCCGTGATCTCACGAAGGCCGAGGCCGCCCGAAATCCCGACGCGCACGTCGTCGAGTCTCACCTCGAGGCCTTGGACACCCGCGAGGCGTACCTGAACGTCCTTCAGCCGAATGGCGAAGAAGCCAGGACGAATCCCTCCGACGGAGACCTCGAGCCTGCGCTTGGCCGCCTCGCTGCCGATCCGGGCGCGGACGATGGGCCCGAACGCTGCGGCGGCGAAGACGATGGCGAAGGCAACGGCGCCGAGCGCGATCCATGCGTTGCGAGGGACCGCACGCACGCGCGCCAGAAACGCCGTTCGGATTACTCCGAAGGACATTCGTTCTTTGGGGCGCGTCGGGGCGCGAAACATCGTCGCCCATCCTAACGCTTGGCGCGCCCAACCTCATCACTGCGTCCGTCATTGGGCTTTTTCTGCCCACCCCTGCCTACCGTCCAGCCGCATTGCCGGCCGGATCATGGTCGAGGTGCAGGGCGACCCACCGTCGCGCTTCGCCTTTCGCATCCAGTCACGACGACGGCTTTCGGGCGGCGGTGATCGTCACGAACTCGTTCGCATGGCTGTAGCGGAGCTCGAATCCGGCTTCGAACGCCACCCGGAGAAGCCCGAGCTTCGCGCGAGCGTTGCAGTCCGCGAGCATCTGCTCGAGCCGTCGAACGTGGAGTCCCTGGCGATCGCCACACTTGGCGATACGTCCGATCTTCTCGCGTAGCGCCCGCGCGACGTCTTCCGACGCAACGGCATTCCTGGTTTCGACGCGCACCTCCCTGGCCGAGTGGACGAGGGCATACGAGATGAGGGGCGACGGAATCGAGGCACCGTGCTTGATGGCATTCTCGAGGAGCTCCGCGGAGGCCATCGCTGCGGCGTCCTGGATGTCGGGAGCGAGATACGAGAGTTCGTCACAGACGAGCTGCCTTATTTCGCGGACCTCCAGCCAGTCCGGCGTGATCGTGCGTTCGATCCGCTTCTCCTCCATCGTGTCCCCCTTGTTCGTGAACGTCGAATCCGATGCGTCTATCGCCGTTCGGGTGCCGATCTCAGAAACGGTGTGGTCGCGTCCGCGTCCGCGAGTTATCGCGACATCGTCGGAGAGAATTCGAAGAGCTGAGCGTAGCGCGGTGCATCATCGCTGCCAGTGGCACTTCTCCGCGCGGCGCCCGCGACACTGCACGCGGAGACGCACTGCACAGGCGAGCATCGAAGACGACGGCCGACGGCCGACGGCCCTACATCGTCGAACGACGAGGCGACGGCACCTCGTTCAGCAGCAGCCAGAAGAGGCCGAGCGTCTTCACGGCTTCGGAGAACTGCGCGAAGTCGACCGGTTTGCGCACGTAGCTGTTCGCCCCGAGCGAGTAGCTGTTGACGATGTCTTCGTCTTCCTTCGACGACGTCAGTACGACGACGGGAAGAAGCTTCGTACGCTCGTCGGCGCGAATGCGACGAAGCACGTCGAGGCCGCTCAGGCGGGGCAAGTTCAGATCCAGCAGGATGATTTGCGGAACGATCGATGCATCACGCCCGGCGTGCGCGCCCGTTCCGAAGAGGTAGTCGAGAGCCTCTTCGCCATCGCGCGCGACGACCACGTCGTTCGCGATGTTGTTCTTCCTGAGTGCACGAAGCGTGAGGACCTCGTCGTCCTCGTTGTCTTCGACGAGCAAGATCACCCGGCCAGAACCCATGCGCATTTCTCCTGGGATTCCCTGGCTGCGCTCCCCCCGAACGTCAGCGAGTCAACGACCACACCCCGCGAGCAGCGACGACTCGGCGAGCCCTCGGCGAGCCCTGAGCGAGCCCTGAGACCGAATCCGAACGGTCGCCGACACTCGCAAAGACCACCCCTCGACGATTTGTCGTAGCACGGTCCGCACAATCAGAGCGAGCTCGATGAGGGCGTCAGACTGGTCACCGTGGTGGTCGGCGCGTGCGCGAGCTCGTCGCGACGTGTCGGATCGTTCACGAGCGTGAAGCGAAACACCGCGCCTTCCCCTTCGACGCCTTCCCCCCAAACCTGTCCACCGTGGCGCCGCACGATACGCTGAACGGTGGCCAAACCGATCCCGGTGCCTTCGAACTCCGTGCCCTTGTGGAGCCTGCGGAATGGCGCAAAAAGCTTGTCGTGGAGTGTCATGTCGAATCCCGCCCCGTTGTCGCGAACGAAGTAGATGGGAACGTCGTGGAGCGTCTCCATGCCGAACTCGATCCGTGCATGGCCGCGCTTGCCGGTGAACTTCCACGCATTTCCCAGGAGATTTTCGAGCAGCGCGCGTAGGAGGTGCGGGTCGCCGTCGGCCACGAGGTTCTCGGCCACCAGGAAGTCGGTGCTCTTCCCGCGCGCCGGATCATCCTGTTCGAACTGAGCGACGATGGCCTTCGCGAGCTGCGTCAGATCGACACGTTCACGACGAAGTTCGGTGCGGGTGAGACGAGCGAGCGCCAGGAGCGCGTCGATGATCTCGGCCATGCGTTCGGCCCCCGCCATGATGCGTTCGAGGTTCGAGCAGCCCTCGGCGTCGAGGACCTTCGCGTAGTCCTCGAGGAGCGCCGTGCTGAACCCGCTGATCGCACGCAGAGGCGCGCGCAAGTCGTGAGCCACCGAATAACTGAACGCCTCGAGCTCGCGGTTGGCGACCTTGAGATCGTCCTCCATTTGCTTGCGCCGCGAGATGTCGCGAATGGCACTCGAGACGAGAAGCCCTTGCTCGGTCTGCAACGGGCTCAGGCTCACTTCGACGGGAAACTCGCTGCCGTCTTTGCGCTGGCCATAGAGCTCGAGTCCCGATCCCATCACGCGCACTCCAGGATCAGCGAAGTAGCTGGCGCGGTGGCGCAGATGCTTTCCGCGGAAGCGCTCGGGCACGAGGATGTCGACGCTCTTGTCGAGGAGCTCCCGACGCGGATAGCCGAAGAGCGCTTCGGCCTGCGCATTCACGAGGGTCACGTTGCCCTCCTTGTTGACGATGACCATCGCGTCGGGAGCCGCTTCGAGAAGGGCTCGGAACTTCGCGTCGGCCGCGCGCTCCTCGTTTAGGCGGCGAATCGACTCTTCGGCGCGCTTGCTCTCCGTCCGGTCGAGCGCGATCCACATGCAGCTCTCGGCGTCGAGCATCGTGGCGCCCATCAGGACGGGCACGCGCGAACCGTCTTTACGAAGAAACTCCTTCTCCCAGGGGTGAGCGACGCCCCGCAATCGAAGCTGCGCCAGCGCTGCGCGATCGACGGGCTTCCACTCCGGAGGCGTCAGCGTCGCGCCGAACGGCACATCCATCAGCTCTTCACGGCTGTAGCCGATGATGGATAGGAAGGTGTCGTTCGTCTCGCGAACTTTGTTGTCCGCGTCGGTGAGGACGATCCCCATGAGGCCCGACTGCGCGAGCTTGGCGAAGCGAGCCTCGCTCTGCTTCCGTTTGCGCTCGGCCTCTCTTCGCTCCGTCAGATCGAGCACGAAGGCGATGCATTGCGAGGTCGTCACGCTGGGGCCTTCGACCATCGCTGCGCCGACCATGATGGGCAGGCGGGTGCCGTCGCGGCGGAAGTGCTCCTTCTCGTACGGCACGGCAACGCCGCGAAGGCGAAGGTGCTCGATCGCGCGCATGTCTCGTTCCTGCCACTCCGGCGGCGTGAGATCGGCCCAGCGGAGGCGCCCGGCGCGGAGGTCGGCTGGCGTGTAGCCAATCATCTCGAGGAACGCGTCGTTCGCGTCGAGGATGCGCCCATCGAGTTCGACGGTCACGATGCCGATGATTCCGGCCTCCGAAAGGCAACGAAAGCGTGCCTCGCTCGCGACGAGAGCAGCCGCGACGCGCTTTCGCTCGACGATCTCGCGGGCGAGCTCCTCATTCTTCTGCGTGAGCTCCGCGGTGCGCTCGCGGACGCGCGATTCGAGCTCGGCGCGCGTCTTGGCGAGCTCGTCGTTGGCGCTGCGAAGCTGCTCGGGCGTGGGCATCGAGAGCGCTCTCGGCACCAAGCGAACGAGAAGCAGCGCGGTCGGTACCGACGCGGCGGCAGTAATGGCCTTGAACAAACCGGACAGCCAGTAGGTCGGCGTCCAGAGCGTCCAGATCTCCATCACGTGGGTGGCGCCGCACGCGATGATGAACATGCCGAAGCAGAGGAACATCCAGTTGAAGGGGATGTCCTTACGCTTCCGCGCGAAGTAAATGAGCGTGAAGGGAATCGAGATGTACGCGAGGGCGGTGAGCCCGTCGGAAATCACGTGGAGCCACACGAGCTCCGGCTTCCACAGGTAACAATGCCCGTGCGGCATGAAGCCGTCGGACGAGACTAGGCGCTTCAGAAACTCGGGGCGCTTCAGAAACTCGGGCATCGGCGCTCTTCGACCAACAAGCTCACGCAGCGCCCAGCGCGCGACGCGAATCTGGGTTTAAAACGCCCGTCTACCCCGGGCGTCAATCGACAGCGCGAGATCTGCGGCGAACGGCAAATCGTCGCGCGTCACTCGAAGGCGACGTCGAACGTTTCGCGGCCGTCACCTTCGAGGCGCGAAGGAATGGCCTTGAAGCTCGTTGGCCCAGGTCTCGTCGGGCTTCCGGAGGGGCTCGAGATCGCGCGCGATCTGCACGAGTTCGGCCTTACGGTTCTCGGTGAAACCGAAGAGCGTGGCGACCTCGTCGAGGAGGGCCTTCTCCTTCTCGTGGACGTTCTCGTCGAGCCCGCTCATCCACGCGGCCGCCACGAACGCGAACGACTTGTCGCGCGCGCTATGCGCGTCGAAGAGGAGCTCACCGACCGTCAACGGACGCTCGAGGAGTTGATCGAGCCGCGCACGCAGCTCTTTGGTGAGGTTGAAGATCTCGGACGCCGCACGGACGCCCTGCCGTTCACGGTCTTCGAGGTCCCCGTCTGCCCAGGCCATGGTGATGAGCAGGGCGAGGGTTTCGGTGCACGCGTCGGCGCTGATGGTGAGCCGTTTCATGGGCGAAACTATAACCCAAGCTACCTCAGCCATGAACTCGCCCTGAACTCCCGAGCGCGGGTCCTCGCGGATGCATCGATGGCGCTCCGGGAGGGGTGGAAGGACGTCGTCGAATCGGTTGGCCACGTCCGTTGACCGGGGGCCGGATGGCCTGGCAACCTGCCTGGAATGTTTCGTGCCGGACTGCGATTCGCCTTGGCGGCATCGTTGACGATGGGGGTGGTCGGCCTGGCGCCGGTGGCTCGCGCCGACGAGCCCGCCCCTGCTTCGGGAGGCGACGCGTCGCCCACCGTGAACGAGCAAGCGCGCAAGCACTTCTCGGCCGGCGTCGCGCTGCTTCAAGATCCCGACGGCGAGAAGGTCGAAGAGGCCTACCGCGAATTCAAGACGGCCTACGAGATGTCCGGTTCGCCGAAGGTGCTCGGCAACATGGGTCTCTGCGCCATGCGCCTCGAACGCGATGGAGAGGCGATCGACGCCTATTCGCGGTACCTGCGCGAGGTGAAGGACATCGATCCCGAGGAGCGGGCGCAGATCGTTCGTGACCTCGAGACGCTCACGGTCGGCGTGGCGAGGCTGACCATCGAAGTCAACAAGCCGGGCGTTCGCCTGGTCGACGTACGCTATCCGGTGCGCGGCGAACGCATCACGAACGTCTACGGTCCGGTCGACGGGAAGATCGAGATCGGTGTGCGGCCCGGACACCACGTCCTTACCGCACGTCTGCCGGGCAACGAAGACGCCACGTGGGAGCTCGAAGCGTATGCCGGCGGGCGCGACAAGTATTCGTTCACCCTGCGCGAGCCGCCGCCGCGCGTCGCGCCCCTTGCGGCCAGCACGACGTCGTCGCGATCGTCGAGCAACATCGGACCTTGGCTGGTCATGGGTACGGGCGCAGCCATGCTCATCGCCGGCTCGGTGACCGGCATCGTGGCGCTCGGCAAGACGAACGACCTCGCCGATCGCTGCCCGTCCAACACCTGCCCGAAGAGCTTCGACCTCGACGGTGCTCGCTCCGACGCCAAGACCTTCGTGCGCATCACCGACGTGTTGCTGATCGGCGGTGGCATCGTGACCGCAGGCGGCATCGGTTGGCTTCTCTTCTCGAACAGCAGCGAGAGCTCGGCTCCTGCGCCGACACCGACGGCGAAAAAGCTTCCGTCCATCGGCTGCAGCGGCACCGGCTGCAGCGCTACGTGGGAGACGACGTTCTGATGGCTTCCAGTCTTCGTTCCTGGCTGATCGTCCCTACCTTGCTGCTCGCCGGCGGAGCGAGCTCATGCTTCGCGGTGACGGATCTGGACCGGTTCCAAAAGCCGGCCCAGAGCGATTCGAACTTCGTCGACCTCCGGTTCACCGTGCGCGGCATGACCTCGCACGTCACGGAGCTCTTCGAATACCGCGTGGTCGACGCGAGCAACATCATCCAGTCCCGAGGCTTCGCCTTCCCTCTGGGAAAGCCGGACGCCACGCTGTTCATCCGAGGTGCCATTCCCAAGCAGAACGGGCCGTTCCACCTCGATTTCTACGCCGACCACGACAACTCTGGCGGCTACGACAACGACCGGGACAAGATCAACGACCACGCCTGGCGGCTTCCGCTCGACGAGAACACCACGAACGACCAGGGCGCCGTGGAGGTCGTTTTCGATCACAACACCTCGTTCACCTACCTGGCCGACCCCACCCCACCCCGCGAGATCGGCAACGCGGCCACGGTCCGTTTCTCGGGGATGACCGAGCTCATGGGACGGCGCGTCGAGGTCCGCGTGGCCGACGCGAGCTCGAAACGCGTTGTGGCGCTCTACCGCGTCCCCCAGGTCGTCCGGGACAGCTTCGATGTGAGCGTCCCGGGAATGATCGAGTCGGGCGTGACCTACTCGATCGAGGTCTATACAGACGATGGTGCCGCGACGCCGAGCACCATCAAAGCGTATCGCGTGCAGCAGGATTCCACGGCGGGAGGCCTCGATTTCCTGTTCAGCCTGCCCCAGCTGGCCTCCGCTCAAGTCACCGACGTCCCGCCTCCGTGACGAGTGCGCCTGTGCGCCTGATGCGCCTGGTGCGCCTGGTGCGCCTGGTGCGCCTGGTGCGCCTGATGCGCCTGTGCGCCTGTGCGCCTGATGCCTTGCCCACCACCGCACCGTCATCCCGACCTTCACACTTCTTCGCAATCGCGCGGCGCGCCGAGCCCTGCGGGATATCCGCGTCTCATCGACCTGTCACTCATCCGGGTTCTCGTCCTTCGGACCGAGAACGGCTAGTCTGGGAGATCGGTCTCGTCCGATGTTCTCTCCCGACGACATCATCGAAGGAAAGTACCGCGTCGTCCGGCATATCGGGTCGGGCGGCATGGGCGCGGTCTACGAAGGCGTCAACGTTCGTATCGGCCGGCGTGTCGCCATCAAGGTGCTGCACGCCCAGGTCGCCGAGATGCCCGAGTTCGTCGAGCGCTTCGAGCGCGAGGCGCAGGCCGCGGCGCGCATCGGTTCGCCGCACGTTTGCGACGTCCTCGACCTGGGTGATCTCGAGAACGGCGACCGATTCATCGTGATGGAGTACCTCGAGGGCGCGAGCCTCGAGGAGCGGCTCGAAGCGAAAGACAGCCTGACCGCCCAGGAGCTCGCGCCGATCGCGTTCGAGCTTCTGGAGGGCCTCGCCACGATGCACGCGGCGGGCGTGGTCCACCGCGATCTGAAGCCGGCAAACGTCTTCCTCGCGAAGTCTCCGGGCGGGCGCGGCGAGATCGTGAAGATCCTCGACTTCGGTGTCGCGAAGGTCCAGCCGCTCGGTGGCCAGCTCGGCACGATGACTCAGACCGGCGCGATGATGGGAACGCCGCTCTACATGTCGCCCGAGCAGGCGCGCGGCGCTCGCGATGTCGACGCGCGCACGGACGTCTACGCGGCCAGCGTCATCTTCTATCGGGCGCTCGCCGGCATCCTTCCGTACAAAGCCGACACGCTGAACGAGCTGCTCTTCAAGATCGTCCTCGAAGATCCGAAGCCGCTCGTCGAGATCGTTCCCGACGTCGACGCGACCTTCGCCGCCATCGTCCATCGCGGCCTCAATCGCGACGTCGAGCAGCGCATTCCCAACGCACGCGAGTATCAGTCGCTCATCGCCGCGTGGGGGAAATCGCAGGGCCGGCAGAGCCTCGCCTTCGCGACCACGATGGCGAGCGACAGGCCTGCGCCGGCAGCCAAGCCCATCTCGAGCAGCGGAAGCCGGCCTCTCGCGAGCGCGGAGATCCTCGAGGTCGAGCGCTCGACGAAGAGCCCCGTGCAGATCTCTGCCGCGCCGCGCACGGCGGTGAGCGGTGTGCCGGCCACTGCCGTCAGCAACGACCTGGCGCGGATCGCCATTCAAGCCCCCTCGCCGGTCGATCCCTCGTCACCGAACAGCGGCACGCCGATCGTCTGGTCCGACGACGACCCGCCGAAGAATCGCTCGCTCTCGCTCGAGCCAAGCGGCCCCACGCTGACCTCGCGCGTCAGTCACGAATCGACGTCCGCCGGCGTGGCCTCGACGCACGGCCCTGCGCAAGCGCCCGCCAAAAAGCGGCCGATCATGCTCGGGGCCATCGGCGCAGCCGTCGTTGCGATCGCGGCGATCGTGGTCGTGACCCGCGGTGGCGACAAGACTTCGTCGACCAGCGCCGCCACGTCGAGCGCGCTGCCAGCGCCGTCGAATCCTTCGCCCAATGCGGTGCCGGCCGATTCGGCACCGACGGCAGCGCCTCCGCCTGCGGAGACGAAGATCGTCGATCTCGCGCTGGCAGCCCCCGATGCGGCCCCTGCTCCGCCGGCGGTCGCGGCGACGGCGAAAGAGCCGTCTCCCACGAAGCGCGAAGGCGTGGCGAAGCAGACGCGCCCAGCCGGCACGGAAGCGACGACCGCGGCCGGGATGGCAGCGACGCCTTCGGCCACGGCGGCCCCGACGAGCTCGGCCCACGGCCGGAAATACCGCACGAACATCGACTGACGCGCCTGCACGGGCGCGTTCTACGGATCAGTTGGTCGCGTTGGAGCAGCGACCGCTCGAACAGCGTCCGCCACGACAGTCCGAATCCGAGCCGCACGCCCCGCACTTGCCGCTCGAGCATTTCCCGACGTTGCAGTCGGAATCGGAGCCGCACGCCCCGCATTTGCCGCTCGAGCACTTCCCGAATCCGGCGCAGTCCGCATCGGACCCGCAACTTGCGGCGTCCGCGGGACTCAACGCGATGCCGAGGCTCAGTCCAAAGGCCACGACGGCCGCCACTCGGATGCGCTGGTTCATGTTCGCCACTCCCCCTCGCGCTCGTTCGACTCGAGCGCTCACGCCGTATTCTATGGCATGTCCGTCGAGAGACGCGAGGGGCCCTCGCGTCGGCAGCGCTGAATCGCCGGATGACAGCGTCCGCCGTCCGTCATCGAGCTACGCCGGGTTCACGCGGGCGCTTTCGAAGACGTCGACCCACTCGCGGTAGCGCGTGGCGATCGCGTTGGCAGCTTCTTCGCGCGAGATCTTCTTGGCTTCGTAGTCAGCGACCGAGTCCCAGAAGGTGGTGCGTCCAACGGCGAACCCGATGTACCCGGGGATGCTGGCCGCTGTACGGAGCCACTTCTCGACTTTCGCCTCGCTTGCTCCTCGACCCAGCACGATGCATCCGACTTCGGACCGTCCCTGACGACGTGCGGTCTCGACGAGGCGTTCGCCGTCTTCCCTTCGAAGGAGTCCCTCCACCTTCCAAACGGCGGGCTCGACCCCCTTGTCCTGCAGGGTTTCGATCGCTGCTCGCATGAGGGCCGGCCGAAGGTTCAGGTCGTAGGCATCCTTGTCGCCGTCGACTTTCCGTAGCTGCGCGTCCGTCGCCGGAACGAGCAACTCGAACATGAGCGGAAGGCGAGCCCTCGAACAGTAGGAGGACAGCGCGACGAGCCTTTTGGTCTGGCGTTCGTTCAGCGCGGCATCGCCATCGGGGTTGTATCGAACGAGGGCCTTCGCGAAGGTCGGGTGGAACGCGGCGAGGTGACTTCCGAACTCGTCGCCATACTCGAACTCGAACTCCTTCTGACCACTCCGTTCGGTCGAAACCGCGGTGATGTAGTTCGACGCCTTCGCGTCCCTCAGGATCGCCGCCCCGAACTCCTCGTCCACGAGAATGCCGGAGGTCTCGGGTGAGACCCCAGCCCTGAGTGCCTCTACGAATCCCTCGTAAATGACGCGCTTGCTATCGACGACTCGTGCGTGCTGCTCGGCCGTGAGCGGCTCGGCATACCCGAACATCTTGCTCAGGTACGACGCCCGATGGTCGAACGGCAAAATGCAGAGCGGTTTCGTATAGCCGAGCACCATGGCAGTTCCCCGCTCAGGGAACGTAAGACCCATGAAGTCCGCGGCGATGCGATCGACGGGCTTTTCTCCGGCGACCCGAACCGTCGATGAGCTGAGCACAGACCCGCGGGAGCCCCTCGAGCGCGCTCCGTGCGCCGAAGGCGCGAATCGCAGATCCTTCGACCGCCGAAGCGCACCAAACGCGAGCTGCTCGAGCGCAGGGAGCGCCGAGAACCGGTGCGTGCGGCAGTGCGCTCGAGCACGGCCGTCAGGTCGTACGTTGGATGAGCTCGAATCGCCAGCGCCGGGCCGAGACCAGGACGGAGCCGTCCAGCGAGCGCCGAGGGCAGACCCGAGATGCGAGATCCGGAAGACAAAAAGCAAAAAGCCCGAGAGGAAAAACCTCTCAGGCTTTTTGGAAGAATAATCCCGGCGACGTCCTACTCTCCCACACGGCTACCCGTGCA